>CAXRDE010000010.1:0-28313 GCA_964229355.1 Candidatus Sericytochromatia bacterium
CATCCCCGCTGGCGCGGGGAACAGCACCTGCTCGATTTGCTTCATTCGCTCGATCTCGGATCATCCCCGCTGGCGCGGGGAACAGAATCTGATAAAAAAGAGGATTCTATTATTCGACGGATCATCCCCGCTGGCGCGGGGAACAGCCTCAGTGAAGGGTTTACCCACAAACTGGCTCCGGATCATCCCCGCTGGCGCGGGGAACAGCTGCGCGTGGGCGCTTGTCTCCTGGGTATTTACGGATCATCCCCGCTGGCGCGGGGAACAGTTGCGTGGTGCGCTCAATTTGTATCATGGGTTCGGATCATCCCCGCTGGCGCGGGGAACAGGCGAATACTTCAGGCATAAATGATCCCCCGCACGGATCATCCCCGCTGGCGCGGGGAACAGAGCAAGAGCAAAAGCAAAAACTCGCTGAAGATCGGATCATCCCCGCTGGCGCGGGGAACAGTTCAGCGCATCGATATCGTCGCGTAACGATTCCGGATCATCCTCGCTGGCGCGGGGAACAGTGAATATGTTTGAAGAACAAACGAACCGCCACCGGATCATCCCCGCTGGCGCGGGGAACAGCTCAGGGTTGAGATCACCCCAAAGCAATGTCACGGATCATCCCCGCTGGCGCGGGGAACAGGATATGACCACTTGAGCTCAATTGCAGGTTGCGGATCATCCCCGCTGGCGCGGGGAACAGCGGTGCTCTGCCTGTGCGTGTTCCGCCGTTGACGGATCATCCCCGCTGGCGCGGGGAACAGAAAATAAGTCCATCATCTCTACCGCGTTTCAACGGATCATCCCCGCTGGCGCGGGGAACAGGGGCCCAGAATTGTGCTCAGGTACTCGGCGTACGGATCATCCCCGCTGGCGCGGGGAACAGGTACACCTTTGGCCCTGGGGTTCTTTTTTTCTCGGATCATCCCCGCTGGCGCGGGGAACAGCTAATAATTCCGCATCGTTTAATGACTCAACACGGATCATCCCCGCTGGCGCGGGGAACAGCATACTTAAAAGCACGGCAGGGTTTGAGATGGCGGATCATCCCCGCTGGCGCGGGGAACAGGTCAGCGATAGATTTAAACGCGCTGATGGATTCGGATCATCCCCGCTGGCGCGGGGAACAGGGCTGAAGTTATAGCGTCGGCAAAATTTGTCCCGGATCATCCCCGCTGGCGCGGGGAACAGCTCGCGGTTTTGGCTGTAAGTGTCCGTTATGACGGATCATCCCCGCTGGCGCGGGGAACAGACTGAGGGACATGCTTCTAAAGTTCACATCGTCGGATCATCCCCGCTGGCGCGGGGAACAGTTTTTTTTTAGTTGAAAAAAGTTTGGTTATTTCCGGATCATCCCCGCTGGCGCGGGGAACAGTTCCCCTCGGCAAAATCCAAAAACATAATCAGCGGATCATCCCCGCTGGCGCGGGGAACAGACTACCCCTGGAAGCCAGGAATAGTCTGAAAAAACGATGACTTAAAAAAGCCACCGAAATAACACGGTGCATCATCCCATTTTTGTATTAAGTTGTCAAGGTACGCTAAAGATAGGCACAGTAAGGTTTTTACCCAATCAAAAACAATACCCGATATCTTATTTAAAAATAATCTACCAAAGCACAAATGGTAAATAACCCAACGACAGTTCAATCTGACCACTCGCCAGGAATCATTTCCCGCATTTCTGTAGGTGCTAGCGGGAAAAATTCCACCAGTTTGAGTCCATCCATCTCCGCTGGCATGCGGCGGTTTTTTCCCCAGGTTAAAAAGTCAAAACCTGACTCGGTATTTGTACTCCACACCATAATGGCGTTTCCTTCACCCATGCCAGCAGTGACATTTTTCCATAACATATCTCTGACCCGCGCACCATAATTCCCCACATATACACCAGCACGGATTTCGACCATCCATAACGCCAATCGCCCGCGTAATCGCGGGGGTACGTTTTCAAGTACGATGACCAACATCACCAATACCTTTCGGAGCAGGAATCGCAGGCAATATGTTTTCAGGTGCAGGCTCTGGCACGGCGATTTCACCAGCAGCTAAAACCTCTTCAATCAGAGGGATGAGATCTTTGAGCAAGCGAGAAGAGCGAAAAATCTCTCGACAAGCCAAACGCACCTCACGCTCTGGATTATCTGGCCGTTTGGCTGCAATCTTGAAGGCCAACGGTACAATCTCATCAAACTTCACCACATCGGCAATATCATAGACGAATGAGAGTGCTTTTCCGGTATGAATAAAGCCAATGGCAGGCGAGTAACCTGCGGCCAAAACAGCGGCCTCTGTAATGCCGTACAATGCTGCTGTTGCCGCAGAAATACATTGGTTGGGCAAATCACCCGCCATCCAATTGTGCGGATCATATTTGCGCCCTTTCCAGGGGACACCATATTGCTTCGCCAATTGCTTATATATGGCTCTCACACGGCTTCCCTCAATCCCACGCAATTGATCCACACTGCGCCGTGAGGGAGCCTCTTCTCCAAAGCGCAAAGCATACATTTTACGCACAACCTTTAAGCGCGCCTGATCATCAAGGGCCAATTTTGCCTGATAAAGCAAGCGGTCTGAGCGGGCACCTCCTGGCTGCCCAGCAGAATACAAGCGCACGCCACCTCGACCCACCCACAAAATTAGGGTACCTACCCGCGCTGCCGTTGCAATGGCAGCGTGAGAGATGCGTGTACCTGGCTCTAGCAGTAAACATGCAACCCCACCTACGGGCAATTGCTTGCGGATACCGGTTTTATCGATGAGCACAAAGGCACCGTCTTGAATATCTACATGTCCAGGACTCACAAAGAACAAAGAAATGCGCTCTTTGATCGGGATCGGTTTGAGCTTCGGTAATTCAGGCGGATTTGTCACTGTATTACACCCTTGCCAACGTGAGTAGCCCGCAACCCAAAGATTTGGCCGGGCCCAGTCCTTGTTTTTGAGCGTGCTTGAATAAATCCAGGTCCGTAACTTTTAAATGACCTTCAAAAGTGGTTGCCTGTAAATAAATTTGCATTTCCTTCTGATCTGATTTTTCAGAGCGCTTAAACCGTTCTTGTTCAGAAGATGTCACCATAGCTCCAATGAGCGCAAATCCATTTTTCTCCGCACGCTGTTGCAACCAGGCCAGCTGACTTTCCATATCTTTAAGGCCCTTTCGTTTATTGCCCTGAGTTACGGTCGTATTCGCCTTAAGAAGAAAACGAAACCGTTGATCTATAGCTAAAGCATCAAGATATGTCAGGTAATGGCTGGCATCTATATGAGAACAGTAATGGCTTATGCCAAGTAAGTCCCAATTCGGTGGCTTAGCGCTTTGCAAAAGCAATACGGGTCGGTGAGTTTGCGTTTCTAAACGCCATAAAAAACGTTCAGACTGTTCAGAAAAAACACGGGCCAAAGAGCAGTGCATTTCGTACGGGTTAGAAATATCCCGACGCACCTCTTTTACTCTTGGGTTTAATACTGCACGACTCAAATACATCAAGATTTACCTCCTATTTCTACCGTATAGACATTGATTTGGCGATAACGGTACTGACGCTCAGAGAAGGCAGCCACCGGCTGATCTTGAACATGTAAAACAATAGGTGCCGGTGAACTTTCTTCGCTTTGCTCCAGAAACAAGCGCAAAGTACCTTCTGGGGCTTTTTCGTCTTGCACTGAATCCAGTAAAAATGCTCCGCCAATCCAGGGAAAACCTTTCAAGACTTCTTCTAAAGGCGCATCATGCAAAGCATTTTCTATCTTTGCAAAGTACACCGGGTAACCCGGTACAAAAGCTTTGCGCCCTAAAAACAAGGGCCAACGCGGGTTTTTTAAGGCCTCGTAAATCGCTGTTAAGTTCTGGCGATTACCTTCCAAACCCACCAAAAATACAGCATCTGCCAGAAAATAACGTTTTGAGATCGCTGTTTTATAGGCTTTCGCTAACGTTCCTGGATGTTCTCGCTCTTCAGCAGTATGATAATCCACGCTCAGTAAACCCGCTTTATCTTCACGCACTCCCATTTTGAGATGGGTTAATGGTTCTAAACGGGCCCAATCTGAACGTTCAATGCCCAATGCCGCAGCCAATAAACCCAACACTCCAGATTTAGAGGGCATCAGCTCTGTATCTCGCTGATCAAAGCGACTCCGTGTACCCCAGGCCTGCATGGGTCCAGCCAAAGGCAAAAGCAAAGTAGCCATGCCTAAGCTCCTTGAGAAGAGGAGACTTGCTCCACCGTATGCTCAATCAATTGTGCTAAGCTTTGGCAAGCTGTCCCTAGCTTACTTTCAAAGTCCGTTAAGTTCATAACAAAACAAGAGCCTGATTGACCATAGGCTTGCTCTAGTTTTTTCCAGTGGGTTTCAAAACGCTCAGCAGCAGATCCTGTTAAACCGTGTTTTGGACTTGCTTGAACGGGTTTTTCAAAAGCATTGCTTAAGCTGCGGGGGTCAGCATTCTCACGCACCGTAAAGACGACGTATTCGGGATCATTATGAGCGGCCATGCTGTTCTGTTTACCTGATGGCTTCGCTTTAACAGCGGCTGTTAAAAAAGCGCGTAAACCATTTACAACAAGGTCATTATCTCCTTGCAGGTTTTGCGTCAATGTCTCGATATCTAAAGCAGCATAACGGTAAAAACAAGCAGACCCAAACTCAAGGGTTCCCATCATATCTGCACCTTGCGTCTCTTCGGGTTTTAAATCATCTACCGCAGTGTAAAAGTCAAACTCCCGTTGCACCCGATCGGTAGACAAAGCGTGGGCAACCTGGCAAGCAGCCTCACGATTACCACCCGGAAAATCTGCCAACATGCGCCCAAACAAAGCAAGATCGACTGCACGCCCTCCGTTTAAAGCCTCTTTAAGATCTTTAACCAGTTCTTTTGGCAGGGCATTTTTGCTGTCTTGTTTGGCATTTTTTTTGCCTGCTTTGGGTTTATCCTCAGCATGATCAGATTCTGAAATAGCTAAACTATCCCAGTATTCATGGATAATATCCGCAATGCGTTGAATTTCTTGATTTCCTAAGAATAGAATATACTCCGTCTTGTCACCATCCTTGGTTTTGAGCTTCAACCCTTTTAATGCTTCTACAGCTTTGAGTTTGGCTTCTTCCATATCGTATCCTTTTTCAACCAATCGTTCAGCTAACGCTGATGTGACACGCTTTGTACGTTGGGCCATATTTTCTGCCGGTAACAAGCCATGATCATAAACGTAATCACGCATCGCACGTTTTAGGCATTGGCTACTAATACGCAAACGACGATGTCCACCAAAATAGGCATCTTTAGGAGCACCTGTATCACTGCGATTGAGGTTTGATGGCGCAAAGTTTTGTAAGATATGGATTTCTAAAAGTTGTTTCATGATCGTTCTTCCTTTTTAATGTATGGTTTTATAAAATTGTCTGGCCCACCGCTGAGGGGTACCGTTGGACCAATACTGTAGGTCATTAAATAGCTGTGGCCAATGAATAGCCTCACCTTTTAACATCATCAACATTTGGCGAAGAAAGTAAGGCCGCTGTTCTTCGTCGCTGTCTAATAAGACCAAAAATCGCTGTTCTAAACTGGTCAAGTCTTTTGACTGTCCCTTATATGTGTGCTCAGGATATTTTTCTTTGTGAAAACGCCCCACGCTATACCCGAAGTTTTGCCAGGTCTCAGTTAACACAGAACTTTCTTCATTCGTTCGATTTACCAAACAATACAAACCGGCAAACAAGTAAACGGTCCTGCGAAAAAAAGAGCTTTCGCCTTCAGGTTCCTCGTTCAAAAAAGGCTCAAGATAAGCAAATGCGGGAATATAATCATGGGGCTGAGACTCTGCCAAAGCACGGCGCAAAACGGCATACCCTCGGCTGTCCAACTGCTTCAAATAATCAATAAGCCGTTCAGTATATGTTGATGTCACTTCATTACCTCCTCTTTCATGGTCATCGCACTCCTTTTCATTAGTGTTTGTCGTTGTTTTCCCCAAATATCTTCAGACAATGCAACAGCCCGCAACGCTTTCGCCTCTTGCCCTACAACCTTGACGGTCGCTGTCCAGGCCTTTTCTCCGGCCTCAAGAACCTGTCGATCCCAATCCATAAGACAAAGATCCTCATCAAACCCAGGGGTTAAGGTTTGAATCCATTTATCAAAAGAAAGTGCCAACTGAGACCAGTAGACCGCGTAAAAGGGAAAGCTATCTCGCATGGGATTCACATCTTTTTTTAAATCGGGTTCTCTTCCACTCTGGCAAAGCAAATAAAAGGCCAATTTCTGTGTTGCAAAAGCAAGGGTTTTGAAAATTTCTTCACTCACCTCAAGGGCTGCCGTTACGGTACGAGAGACTGACTTTCCTGCCGTACCCTCAAATAAAGCGGCAGGTATCGGGTAATTCTCTTGCCGCCAAAATAGGACTTTGGCTTGATCGTTATATTGCCCAAAAATCTGATATTTAAGAACCCTGGATTCACCCGTTCTTTTGAGTAAGGTGAGAGCGTGGTTGACCACCTGAGGCGTTATATGCTCAGCCGTATCTTGCACATCGGGAATTAATGCCTGATAATCTCGCCAAAAGGCTTTGTCACTTTTTAGGCCCAGAGGGTAGTATCCCTTTTTACCCATTACCATCGCCACCATGGGATCGCTTTTGTCGTCATGTATCCATTGAGGCCGCAGCCCTGAGGCGTACGCCACTTGACGTACGATCCATTGTCCGTCTACCCATTCGGGCTCAAAGCGAATAGAGCGCGAGAACCAGGTATACAATTGAGCATAGTGATTAATATGTACAGAGGGATCTTTTTTTAACCACTCCACTTTGTAGGGTTCTTGCTCCCACACAGGCTGATCCCAATCCTCCTGATAGACGTAAGGAACCAATTGCAATAATAGGGTTTGCAGAAGATTCTCGCCTTGCAGTATTACCAAAGCATGGGTGGCAGAAGGCCCGCCTGGTGCTGAAGTAATAAATTTTTTAATCAATCCGCCAAGGACAAAAGTTTGATGCTCTAAGAGTTTGCGAGCCGCCTGCGCTGGCGTTAAACCATCCATAAATTGTGAGGGAGCCCCACGCCGCAGGGCCGGATTAAAAACGGGCGTTGTATTACTGGGGCCTTCCGCTACTGAAATTTTTCGCCAGTTTTGGGCATAATCGCTTAAGGGCAGATCAGCCAACTGAAAAAAAGGATGCTGCGCATGGAATAAATCAAAGCGATCATAATATGTCTTGAGATATGTCTGGATAAGCTCCAGAGGAAGACTCTTTTGATGCCACCAATGTGCATTTTGCTTCACATCTTGAGGCCCTTTTAAAGCCCGGTAAAGAATCGCCAAAAGAAAACGATAAATAGCCACGGTTTCAAGAGGGCTATCAGCTTCGATACGCAAAATATTCTGAGAACTTTCAAAAATATCCGATAGGCTTAACAAGACCCGTTCCCGAGCAACCGTCACCCCCGGAATCCAGGGTTCATCTACCAAATTAAAACTTGCTTTCACTTTTTTCTCCTCAATCATGAATAACTAACCCCAGTTCTTGAGATAACAACATTTTTACTTTGCCTATTTGTAGAGTTCCCCCATGTAAGATCAAAGGAAAACAATGCCGCAATAAGGGAGACGCTTGCCAATAACTTCTTATCTGTTCCTCGGCGTCTGTTAATCCTTTGACCTGGCGATAATGCGTTAACACAGATTTTTTACTGACCTTGATATGCTGCAAATAAAAGTTTTTGGCCATGTCTGTCGTTAAGTCAACCTCTAGATTCAAAGCATATTCTCCCACCCAATATCCCGCCTCATTCTGCTCAATAGGAATAAAGGTCAGCGCGTCACCCAGACGGGTTTTCGCCATAAATGCTTCAGCCACAAGCGGATCGTCTTCTGGATCAAACTTTTCACGCGCAGGTGGATTAACCCACGAGGCATTAAAGGGATGCTGAATCGATACATCCTCAGCTTGAGAACGCATGGCTTTCTGCTTACCCAGAGAATCTCCATAAACCGCATCTGCATTGCGAATCCACTCAGGAATTTCTAAGCGATTCTCATAGACATCTTTCACGGCTTTATCTATATCTTCAGGCAGTTGAAAAGCAAAGTTTTCAGCATTTAAAAGAGACTCGCGCAAATAAAGAAACGTTTGCTGCAAGACATTTTCATCATAAATAGCATTCCAAAAGAGTGGAGCTCCCCACTGGGGCAGGTTTTCTTCGAACGAAAGACCTGCAATGTAAAGGGTGGGAGACTTCCCCTGATAATCCCATCGCTGCGATATCGCATGACGATGCATACGGCCTGCACGTTGCAGTAATAAATCAATGGGAGCCAAATCAGAGACCATCACATCAAAGTCTAGATCTAAGGACTGCTCAATGACCTGTGTCGCTACGACAATAGACTTAAGGGGTCGCTCGGGATTCTCCCCTTCTTTGTTCGGTTTACCAAACTTACGCAAAACACGCGCTTCGCGCTGACTACGGTCACTGGCTGGAAAACGGGCGTGGAAAAGCTCCAAATCTACACCCAGATTCAGCTCTGCCTCCAAGCTTTTTAACTGTTGAAAAACAGCCTGTGCTCTTGTCACTGTATTCACAAGACACGCAGCACACCCACCGTTTTTAACCAACTGTATTAAGTGCTGAGCCAAAGCTTCTGGTTCAGTAGACAATGGCTTAATGCATAATTTTTGTTGACGAGAAGCTTCAAAAGAGCGTACCTGGACCTGTCCGCCTTGCATCTGCGTAATACGCGGATAAGGCGCTTCAGGGAGAGACATCGTACTTCCCCCGCCATAAGCCCTGAGTAAAGCTTTGCGCAGCTGAGGCGGTAATGTCGCACTCATCAAAATGACAGAACTCCCCATTGCATGCAGCCATTCAATCAAGATAAAAATGAGCTGAGAAGTATAGGCATCATAGGCGTGTACTTCATCTAACACCACCGTGCGATTTCCCAAACCCCATAAACGCACAAAGAAGTGTCGCGTGTTCAGCACACCGAGTAAGGCCTGATCTACGGTTCCTACGCCATAGGCTGAAAGTAAAGCCCGTTTACGATGCGTAAACCATGAGGCAGCCTGTACCTGGGCCACATGTTGTGTTTCTAAATCCTCCCCCTCATAAATACCCGATTGCAGTATGTTTTGAAAATCTTGATTTAATAAAGTCGCTCCATGCGCCAACTGTAAATCTAAGCCGTGCTGATGAGACATCCGCTTCAAAAATTCCAATGTACGTTTAAACATCGCATTCCCCGTCGCTTGCGTGGGCAATGCCACATACATTCCCCGGTGCCCCAATTGATGCTGCAAACGCAAGTGCCCATCAAAGGCAGCCTCCGTTTTTCCCTCTCCCATGGGTGCTTCCACCACCAACAACATAGGCTGAGAAGCTTGCTGCGTGAATTCGATCATCACCTGTTGTAAGGGGCGAGGGGGGAACTCAAACCATTGAGAAAATGGCTTTTGTTCCTCTTGTAAGGGGGATCGTGGATGCCAGCCCATTTTTGGAAGAATCTTCCTGGCCCTTGCCAAACGCTCCTGGTAATACTGAACTAAATCTCCGGGTTCAGAATGAAACGAAAAGAAGGACTCGTTAGATGCTATCCAATCCGCAAAACTGGTTAAACCACTAAGGCGTATAAAGCCTTCAGCAGATAGGTCATCTTGAAGCGACGGTTTATCACAACCCACCACAGTTAAGACGGCCTCAAATAACTCTTCTCGCACCTCTTCCCATGTATGATCCCCAACAAATCGGGAATTTTCTACATACCGTATATCTCGAGGTGTAGCCCTTAAACCATGATGAGCACCGACTGCATCCGCTATTTTTTCTGCAAAATCGAAACTCCAGCCTTTACCTTGAAACAACGTGGCTAAAGCATGCTGAGAAATATAACCGTGGTGAACATACGCTACGCCCTCGTACTTCTTTGAACCTCGCCCTAAAATACGGCGCTCGCGAATACCGGCAACAATCAGCCCGGTAGACTCTACGCGATCAGCCCCCAAAGCCCAAAGATTTACAAAACTCGGTGAACATTTGCCCAAATCATGTAGACCAATAGTGGCAGCCAGCCAGGCACAAGTAGATTGCCAGGAAGTAAAACCCCAGTCTTTCTGATATAACTGCCGGGTTGACTCAGGCTCTAACTCTAAAATAGCTTCCGCACAAGCTGAGACATCTAACATATGCGCAATCAAAGGATGCCATACGGTTCCATCTTTACGACTGCTTTTCGCCCATATTGAAAGGGCTTTTTCAGATAAAATCATCCTTACACCACCTGTATAATCACAGACTAAAAAAGTATAACAACCAAAGAAAAATTGTCAAGTTAAGAGTATCTAAAGAAATTTGCGTAAAAATCCTAGATACTCTACTTGAACACGTAAGTTTAAAATTTCACGAAAATGCGAAAAGCTTTTAAACCATAGTCACGCGCATAAATACGCTGGCCATCTTTGGTGGTGATGTAAGTGACAAATATATATCGTCCCATTACACAGGTTCTCATTTCTAGAGAAGCTTGAATGGTGATAGAATGAAAATAGAATGTATTCATTCGAACCATGAAAGCAAGGCCTCTCGTCTTGGCTTTCGAAGCCCTCGGGAAGCTGCAACTTCCCGAGGGCTTTTCATTTTTATACTATACGCCAAGCAAATTCACATGTCAAACAGTTAAAAAATTTGACATAGTACACTTCGTTTTTTAATTTATATTAATATGCCGCAGATCATAATTTAAAAGTCGTCCCCATATAATGGGGAAAAGGGTTGCTCTCCCTTAAAAAGTTGAGCATTGTACACGGATCATCCCTGTTTAACAGGGAATATCAAGCATTACGGAGATACTGTTCTTGAAAAAGCTCCTTATGTACAATTTCTTGAATAAGAGATTCTGCCGGAATGCTTAATCCCTTATGGAGTTTGCGAATCATCGCTAAACTCAGTTTTCGCTTGCCAGACAACACCTCTGAAACTTTAGATGCCGTCCCAAGATAAGGAATCAGATCTTTTTGAGAAAGCTGTTGTTGATCCATACGAAAACGAATGGCCTCAATGGGATCTACATGAATCGGTTCAATCTCATTTTCTTCATAAGTCTTGATCACAAGAGAAAGCAATTCCAGCTCATTTTCTAAGTCTGACCCTGGGACAATCTCTTGATCCATTAAATTCAGAAGGCGTTCCATAGCCACATCATAATCTGATTCTGATTTAATCATACGAATAGCGGACATTATGATAATCTCCTCTTTTCCCGATTTAAAATGACTGCCTATCGTATTCTGAGTGAGTTCCCACCCACTCAATCACGACCTTGTCATTTTGGTATTTAACTTTCACCACAAGGCGATAGTCATTGCCTTTTATATTAAAAATGACGCGATTATCTGCCAGAAAGCTTGCTGTGACGTATCTATTCTTGATATCTTGTGAAGTTTCCCATTTTGCAGCCTGAACTTCAAGGATCCAAGCGTTGATCGGATTTACAGCATTTGCGTGTTTCTTTTTGAACTTATCAAGCTTAAGTAAGCCGAGTATTTCCATAATTTTGTTTCTGTGATCAAAGCTTATACCTTTATTATACTTCCCAAAATGGGAAGTGACAACACTAAATATATTTTGCTTTAAGTTAGCCCAGTATTAGCCACCGCCTCAGGCCAGCCTGGCAAATTGACGCCTGTGAAAAAGCGTGCTTCAATGCAATCAATCTCAACGAAAGCGTCAAAACCATGAAAAAAAGTGTTAAACAGTGGGCTCTGACTGGCCTGAGCCTCTTGATCTTCGCCGCACCGGCCCAGGCAGCCCAGTGGAAAGCGTTTACGGACTTAGAAACCGGTCTGGTGTTTATGACCGGTGATCTGAGCAACGAAAAGCTCCAAAGCGCCACTCGCGCACAAATCAGTGGTCAAAACACGGCGCTGCTTCAGGGCCCCATGAACGCCCTGCAAAAATCTGTGGCCCCGGTGGTACAAGCGCAGGGTGCAGGCGTCATCCGCAGCTTAAAAGCGTATGCCCTGGAAAAGGCCCCGCAATACGAACAGCTCGACAGCCGTTTGCCCCTGGCCAGCAAAACCAATGAACTGCTCATGAAAGCCCATTTTATAAACGCGGCCATTGAAACCCAGAACAGCCTCTTGCCCCGTTTAGAAAGCAAGCTCAAAGCCGGGCAACTGTCGCTCGAAGACAAAGCAGCACTGGCACTGGTGACCCTCTCGCTGGGCAACTTTGTGTCGAAAGCCGCCACCTACGGCCAGCAGGTGCCCGGCGACTTAGACAGCTTAACCCGACAGGTGGCCGCCGAAGTGAACCGGGTGCAAAAAAACATTCAGTCTAACCCCATGAATGCCTTGCAAATGGGACCTGAGCTGCAATTGCTGCTCGAAGCCCAGAGCGCCCTGGGTAAAGCCAGCGATATGACTCAAAAAAATGTAAAGTTGCTGCCTGATCAAACCCAGAAGCTGGTGGGGGTCATGCAAAACGTGCAAAAGCTATTTTAACGCTTCTGCAGCTCCCAGGGCCTGCCGCCACACGTACAGCTCAAGATTAAAAAGCCGGTGACCATAGGTCTTTGTCCAGCTCTCGGGGGTCGCGTCAGCGGTAAGCCACAGGTTTTCTCGCAAGGCCGGTGTGCCCACGAGTACCAGTACCCGGCAATCGGCGGGAATTTCAGGCTGCCATTGGTGTAGCCAGGGCAGCTGCGCAGGGGTAATTTGCAAGCGCAGCTCCACCTTCTCTACCGCATAATCAGCCTGTTCGGTATCTTTTGTGCCCTCAGCCAGCAAGGTGTAATCGGCCGCAAAGGCCCCTGCAGGCAGCGTGAAGGTGGTGTGCCCTTCTACATACAGCTGTTCGTAATGTCTAACGTCCATAAATGTTCACCTTCGCCTGAGTCCCTCTTTCGATATAGCCTGCGCTTTGGTAACTACTGGTGCCCAATTCACCTTTGGTCTCGTGGCTGACCCGTGTGCCGTGGGTATACGTCAGATCGCCAGAGTCAAAATTGACCACGACGCGGCTCAGAGGCTGCGTGGTGCGGGTTCCCACCGGGGGTGGGGGAGCGGAGCTCTGGGCCTGGGCCAGTGAAGCAGCAACCGCCTGTCCACGCACCGCAGGATCGACAACCCCCTGGGCCTGAGCCTGGGCAATAATACGTTCAGTCACGCCCGCAGGCAAGGTACGGCCTAAAGAATCCACCGTCAAGGTGGGGGCCTTTACGCGCCCGGTATCGGCGTCGTAAATTCCCACAATTTTCCCCGTGTACTTGTGGCCCTCAAGGGTGACATCCACCGTTAACGCGGCTTCGTAAGAGGTGCGCGTGGTCACCTCATCGCTCTCATCAAAGCGCTGGTTACCGTTGGAGTCCACTGAACTGTTCAACACCACCCTTGACAACTGCACCTTCGCACCCAGTCCGTATTTGTCGTTGCCACTGCCCACCGAGCCAGAGCCCGAAAAGGTGACCCTGGCCTCCGTGCGAGAGTTCGCCTCTAAAAAGCGAAACAGGCGGGCCCGGGCTTGTTCGGCATTCATAGAAATGCCTTCATTGCCCACCACCGTGACCATGTCGTTAAGCAAACGGGTAAACTCCACGGCATTTTCAGGACTAAAGCGCAAGCCGTAACTGCCCCCAAACTCCACAGCCCCTTTCAGTTCCGCAAAAAAGACATTCAGCTCCGCAGAAGCCCCCACGTCAATGGCCACATCTAGAGCCACCGAGCCGTCTGCTTTGATTTCACCACTGACCCCCACTTTGACCTGGCCCCGGATGGTGGCCCCCGCCTCGCCCACCTTGGCGCCCGAACCCAGTTTAACCCAAAAGGTCTCTTCAAATTTGGTGTTGGCCCCGCCACTCAGAATCGATGCCGCGAGCAATTCCTGCGTACGGGCGTTGGCGGCTTCCTGCTCCGCAAGATATGCGGCCTCTTGTTCATCGATGTAGGTGGCATCGGCGGTGTTGTCTGTTTCCAGCTGAGCGTTTTCAGCTGCCACCTCGGCAATGTCTGATCTCAAGGCCGCCGTACGGGCACCTAAAGCCCCCACTTCCCCCTGCAGACTGGCTCCGTCAGCCCGTGAACGGGCAACGCCTTGTCTTGTGCTTTGAATGGGCTCCTGAAAATCAGGGGCAAAGGCACTCAGCGCCGCGCTGTCCGCTCGCCGATCGGCGCTGGCGTCTAAACGATCTGCCGTATCTGCCTTCCGTCGGGCCGATGCCTGGAATCCTTCTGCGGCCTGCAAATTGCCCCTGGCCTGGCCAAGATAACCCGCGCCCTGTTGCTGGGCCGTCACCGCTTGTCCGTTAAAGCCTCTGGCGCCGTCGTAATCGTCGCGGTCCACGGCCTCTCGGGCCTGAGCACCCGCCTGACGACCGGTGGCATTGCTGGTGCGAGCAGCCGAGACGTTTTTCTCACCCTGGGCCGCCTGACGGTTGCCCTCTGCCACGTCAGCCCGCGCTGAAGCCCGCAAACGGGCCGCTTCAGCCAGTTCCAGTTCAGCGCGAATCAGCTGAGTAAAGACGGTTTTAAAGGCCTGCGAGGTGCCGGGTATCTGCGCCATGGCGAGATCAATGGCATCTTGCCCACGTAAGTTACCGCTGCGGATTTGCGCCCTGAGGTCGCCAAAACGCGACACAAAGACCGCCATGTCTTTGCGGTCATTCACATAACTGGTCAAAGCCCCTGAAATATCTGGCGTTTCACGGGTGCGCTTGCCCGCCTGAATCTCACCCACCCGCTTGTAGGTAAAGTTAATGCTATAACCCAGATTACCCGGACGGTTGGGCATAATGGCCAATTCCGTGGCCAGTGTTGAAAAGTCTTGCAATTGTGCATCAATGGCTGCCGCATCGCCTTCGCTTAAATCGCCACTGGCAGCGTTTAATGCCGCGGTCACAGCGGTAATACGCTGTGTCAGGCTTTCGACGTCCTGCATAAACGCATCCCCGGTTTTGGTGTACCCCGGAAAACTGCCGTACAAATCTGAGAGTTCTTGTAAAAGGTTTTGAATGCGCGGGTACTTTGCGGCCTCTTCAGGAGATGCGCCGACCGCGGCGTCTTGCAGCACGGCAATTTGCGCATCCAGGGCGCTTTTGCGCTGGTTAAACAAGGTCGTGGGTGAGCGGGGCGTTTCAATGTAGGTATCGTAAAGGCCAGCGCGATAACTGTCTCGGTTCTGAGCGGGAATGATGGCCGTTTGAACCGCTGCTGAAATGTCATCGGGGCTCAAAGCCGCCGGGGGTGGAGCCAGCAGTGGCGAATCCAGCAGCATTTGATTGGCCTGCTGGTATAAGGCCAGACTGGCACGGGCGTTTTCTAAAGCCAATCGGTTATCAGGGGTGGCTTCTGCCTGCTCCAGCTCGGTGATGCGCTGACTGAGCTGCTCAAGGCCTGCGGGAATAATCACGGTGCGAAAATTGTCGAGCACCTGCTGATCTGAAGCACTGGGTCCCAAACCCGACTGGCTTCTTAAGGCGCTAAACACAGGGTTTAAGTTTTGCTGGGTTTGCTCAGGCGTGTCGTTGGTCACAAAAACGTCAGACGGTTGGATGTCAGGGGGAGATTCAGGGGCCTGCTGCACCGGCGACGCAGGCAGGTTGGCCAGCGCAGGCGGGAGAGCAGCGCCTTGCGCGCCAGGCGTGCGGTTCCACAGATTTGAAGACAGATTTCGCCCCAGGGCAGTCGCGGTATTCATCATGATCCTATTCTCCTATTTTTGGCAGATTCAGCAGGACCTGACCGTAGTGTTGCAGCAAAGCTGTGCGTATCTCTGCTGCTGCGCCGGAGGTCGGGTCAAGGGTTAAAAACCTGTGTTCAAGGGCCTGAATGTCGGCATGGTGCGCTGGCCATTTTTCAAGCTGAGCCTGTAGCTGTTGAGATTGCGTCCGGGCAAGACTAAGCGCCTGCGAGGCCTGAGCCGCGTGTTGAGACACCAGCAAACGTGTCAGGGCTTCGGCAAAGGTCCCTTGCCAGGTCTGTAAAAGGGTAAACAGCGCATGTTCACTGCCCAGGCCTTGCAAGCGTTCTTGCACCCCAAGATTGTGGGTTTGAATAAACGCATCGGCATCAGCCACACCAATGCGAGCCAGCTGACGCCCGGCCCCTTGCAAGAGCTCAGGCACCAACGGGTAAGCCGCTTCAGGACATTTATTGTTTTCCCACTGGTGCGCGAGTTTAGCGAGCTGCTGCAGTAAACGGGGGCGTGGGGTTTCGGCAAAGGAGGCCACCTGAGCCATGTGCATCTGGCACTGCCTGAGGGCGTGCACACATTGTGCGTGGTAGTCGCGCTGCTGGGCGGTCTGCAATTCAGCAATCTCAGCCTGTAAGCGCTGTTTCTCGCGCTCAGAACTGGCCCGGTGAAGCTGGCTGCGCAGCCCCAAATCCTGCGCACTTAAGGATTTCACCTCAGCGCGTTGGGGTTGTGAACCGTACAGGGCTTCAATCGCTTTATACACCGTGTGCAAAAGCTTAAACAGCGCTGACCGCTCTGCGGTGTGTAAGCGGGTGTGGGGTTGCTTTAACTTATCCAGGCGCTGGTAGTCCACCGCCAGTACAGGCGCGCTTTGCGCCTGGGCTTTCAGGGCCGCCCATTTGGGTTGTAAGCCTTGCAAAATGGGTTGCAGAAGACTGATTGAGGCCAGGTCGGTGGGTGCATCCTCTGCGGTGTATAGCGTTTTGACCAGGGCCAGGGCTTGCATTAAACGATGGGCTGACGCTTCAGAAGCGATGGCCTGTTGCATTTGCTGCAAACGCGCCACGCGGCGCTGCAGCTGATGCTGCTCTACCTGGGCACGAAGCTGATGGGCCACGGGGGGCGTATCCCGGTGTTCCGCCTGACGGGCCTGACGTTCCAGGACCGCAATATGTGATGACTCTGCGCGGGGCGGGAGCTTTTGCGCTGCACCAAAATTGAGGCTGCTGGGATCAAAATCCATGGTGAGCCTCCCACTGAAATTGCACACAACCGTCTGCAGGGCTTGCGGCAGGCGATGCAGACAAACGGTAAGTGTTTACAGCAGCCTGCTGCTCAGCCTGGGTTAAAAAGGACGTCATTTCGGGCTGCGCAAACCACGATACAGGCACCAGAATATTATGTCCCGCAAGCTGGCCTTGCCAGTCACTGAGCGCCGCTAATTCTTCCAGGGCGGGACCGGTATAGTGCAGCTGTTCAGCCTGACACTGCACCTCACAAGGCCCTGCCGCCAGGGTAACCGTCAGGCGTTGGCTGTCTCCATAAAAATCTGCCATTTCACCAAAAGCTTCTTGTAAACTCCAGGCGGCCGCCAGGGCGTCAAAAGCCGAAGCAAAAATCCAACGGCGCTGCTCAGCAGTCCCCGAGGCCTGCAGCAGGGCGCCCTGAAATTGACCCAGTTGAAACTGCGTCCAGGTCCACAACTCAGGGTCTGCGTCTGTCCAGTGCACCGCCAAAAACACCTGATGAGACAGGGGCAAGCTCACATCGGTTCCCAGCGCCTCTGCGGGGAACACATCGTGAAACATTTGCACACACTGCACCTGGGCCGCGGTCACCGCCAGGTCATCCCAAAACACATCTTCCAGGAGCAGGGTAATCGCATAATCCCGCGTATTTTCGAAGTGAAGGGTCAAGGCCGCGCAGGTTAAAGGCTCAAGCTCTGCGGTCAGTCCTTGTGCGGTCAGGGCAAACTCCAGAGCGGCCTGCGGTGCAGCAGCATCAAGGGTCAGCTCTTTTTCAGGGCTAAAGTTTAAAGAGCGCAAAATATACCGTCCGGGGGGCGCCTGCACCGTCAAGTGTGCCGTGGTGTGAGCCGGTACAATCTGCTGCCAGGCCACGTGGGGCGTATTCCCCGGACTGCCGGCGCAAAAGAAGGCGTCACTGACGTCCCGAATTTGGGATGACGGTGCAAAAGTCAACTCAATATTTTGGTCAAAGGCCAGCCCGTAATGGGCTGCACACGACGCGCAATAGCCCATATTTTTGAGTTGTGCCAATTGGGTATAGCTCTCTTTGGGGCCCTTGCACCCCGGACAACGGCAGTCCCAATGCATCTGAAGATCGCCCTGGTAAGCCAGGTAGAGGCAGAGATTGAGCACCTCAAGGGGATCGTGATCATACCAGGCAGCAAACTCGCGGGGGCGCAGACGATAACTCAGCCGCTCCGGCGCACAGAGAAAGTAATGGGCCAGATCCCGGGCCAGCCCGGGGACGGCGGTAAAGGCCGACCACTTGTCGCTCACGGGCGCCAGTTGGGATTCAGGAAGCACCGCAAAAAAAGGCAACAGTCCTTTTTCTCCGGCCTCAAGCCGCCGCGCCAGGCGTTGAAAACTGGCCATAAACTTGTCGATTTCTTGCCCAATCACCAGTTTAGCAACCGCTGACGGAAGCTTAGACACAAAGTGAATTGCGCATTTTACCCGGGTTTGCGAAGCTGTGTCTGTGGTTTCAAGCTCCACTTTGAACTGAAGATAGTGCACGGGGCCTTTCACAAAGATGCGTTCTACCGCATACACCGCTGGCGCTTCCCAAATGTAAGGGAACTCTTCATAGGCCACCTGAAAAGGGCCGTTTTTGGCCTGGGCATGCATCAAACTGCCCCCTTCTGCCAGGGCCATAAAAAAATTGGTGGTGGCTTTCATGCCCACCTGCTGATTTAAAAAGTCGGTGTGACAAAGCAGTGGCCAGAGCGCTTCTCGCCCTTGAGGCAACACCACCTCCCGCACCACGCACTGGGCCTTAGCGCGGTATTTGCTTAGGTTTTCTACAGCCCTTAATTCATGGGCCGCTTGCAAGGACAACGGGTAGGACATGAGGAAGAAACTTAACTCCCGTCAATTTTTATGCCCCTTAGCATAGCATAATCCGCGCCAAAAATCGCTGCTGCAACCTTTCTTTTGCTAAAATACAGTGTTCTCGGATTCTTAGCCCTGATTTTAGCCCTGAAAGGTAGACCCATGAAAAAGATTCTAACCCGCACCGCACTCAGCCTACTCCTCAGCTCCAGCGCCAGCCTGGCCCTGTCGCCGCTGCTGCCTGCCAGCCTACAGCACGCCGTGGCCGCCGACGCCACCTTTGTCCGCGCTGCCGGGGGCATTCAAGAGTACAAACTCCCCAACGGGTTAAAGGTCTTACTGGTCGAAAACCACGCCGCGCCCGTGGTCAGTGTCAATATTGTCTACCGCGTGGGCTCGCGCAATGAAGCGGTGGGCTACACAGGCTCTACCCACTTTTTAGAGCACATGCTGTTCAAAGGCACCCCCACCTTTAACAAAGAAAAGGGCACCCAAATTGCCAGCACCTTACAGGCCCAGGGCGCCCGCTTTAACGCCACCACCTGGCTGGATCGCACCAACTACTTTGAAACCCTGCCCAGCAACCAGCTTGAACTGGCCCTGCACTTAGAGTCTGATCGCATGCGCAACGCCTTTATTTCCGATAGCGATCGCCAGTCTGAGATGACCGTGGTGCGCAACGAGCTGGAGCGCGGCGAGAACAACCCCGGCCGCGTCATGTGGCAAACCCTGTTTACCCAGGCCTTTAAAGCCCACCCCTACCGGGTGCCCACCATTGGCTGGAACTCCGATGTCGAAGGCGTTCCCACCGAGCGCCTGCGCAAGTTTTACGAGGACTTTTATTACCCCAATAACGCCACCCTGATCGTGGTGGGCGACATTCAGCCCCAGGCCGCTCTGGCCCAGATCAGCAAGTACTTTGGCCCCATTAAGCCTTCACCCAAACCCATTCCCGACGTCTATACCCAGGAACCGCCCCAACAGGGCGAGCGCCGTTTTGAAATTCATCGCCCCGGTCAATTGGGCATGGTGAATATGGGCTACCACATTCCGCCCATGGAAAACAAAGACAGCGCCGTCTTTGACGTGCTTGACGTGCTCATGTCGGGTGGCGTCAGCAGCCGTTTGTACCAGGGGCTCGTCGAGAAGCAACTGGCGGTCAGCGCCTCTTCCTGGGCCGCTCAACTGCGGGACCCCGGCCTGTTTACCGTCACCGCTGAACTCACCTCAGGCACCGATCATGCCACCGCCGAAAAGGCCATGACCGAGGTGATTGAAAGCTTTAAAACCCAGGTCCCCACCCCCGCCGATTTAGAGCGCGCCAAAAAGCAAATTTTGGCCGACTTTGCCTTCCGCGGTCACGGCACCCACGAACTGGCCAGCGAACTGAGCGAGTACGAAGCCAGCGCCGACTGGCGTTATCGCGTCAGTTACCCCGAGCGCATTAAAGCGGTCACCGCAGCCGACATTCAACGGGTGGCCAACACCTATTTCCAAAAGTCCAACCGCACCGTGGGGTATTTTGTGCCTCAAAAAGTAGAGGCCGTGACCTTTAACGTGCGAGACCTAGAATATCCCGAAGGCAGCAAGACCCCTGCCCAGGCCAACAGCGCTACCCAAACCGTGGTCAAGCGCTATCCTTTTGGCAACGGTGGCCGTTTGATTCTCGTCGAAAACCCCATGGACAACACCGTGGCCTTCCAGGGCAATATGTATGCGGGCAGTATCTTTGATCCCGCAGGCAAAGCCGGCGTCGCCGAGCTGACCGCCGCCATGCTCGATCGCGGCACCCAGAAAAAAGACAAATTGGCTCTGGCCAATGCCCTGGATGCCATGGGTTCAAAGGTGAACTTTTCGGCCAACACGGAGCGCATGACCGTGAGCGGCCGCAGCCTGAGCGAAAACCTGAACGACACCCTGGCGCTGATGTTTGAAATGCTCAAAACCCCGGCCTTTGATGCCGAAGAGTTCAACAAACTCAAAACCCAGTCCATCGACGGGCTCAAAAAGCGCTTAGAAAACACTGACGTAATGGCCGAAGAAGCCCTCTACGCCAAACTCTACCCGACAGGCCACCCCTTGCATATGGGCACGGCCGAAAAGCTCAAGCAAATGGAAAAGCTCACCCTGGAAGATGTCAAAGCGTTCTATGCCAAGCATTACGATAGCAACCAGATGATCTTTACGGTGGCCGGTGCCATCAAGGCCCAGGATTTACACGGCCCGTTGATTGCCCAGCTCAAAACCCTGCCCAGCACCCCCCGCAAGGTGGACTTTACCATTGCCGATGTGGCCGCTGAGCGCAAAGGCAGCCGCCTGAACACCTCCATGCCCGACAAAGCCAATACCACCATTGTCATGGGCGTGCAAACCCCCGTCAAAATGCTGTCTGAGGACTACTTCGCCGCCATGATTGGCAACCATGCCCTGGGCCAAAGCTCGCTGAGTTCTCGCCTGGGCCTGCGGGTGCGCGATGAATTGGGCCTCACCTATGGCATCTTCTCGTACTTTCCCGAGGCAGGCGTGGGCGCGAGCCCCTGGACCATTAGCGTCACCACCAACCCTAAAAATATTAAAAAGACCATTGAAGCCACCCAGGAAGTGGTCAAAAAATACCGCGAAACCGGCATTTCTGAGCAGGAGTTTAAACAGGCCAAGTCCGCCATGATCGGCTCGTACCTGGTGTACTCCACCACCAACGATGCTTTGGCCCGCCGTTACACCGACGCTGCCTTTTATGGTTTGGGCGACAATTACCTCACCGATCGGGCGGAGCGCATTGAGCGGGTCACCCTGGATCAGGTCAACCAGGCCATTCGCACCTACTTTGACCCGGCGCGCCTGACGGTCTCTGTGGCCGGAAAGCTTGAGGAATAAGTATGAGTCTGCAACCCCTTCACAGCGAGGCCGGTATTACCGAATACC
Source organism: Candidatus Sericytochromatia bacterium (assembly GCA_964229355.1). GTDB lineage: Bacteria > Cyanobacteriota > Sericytochromatia > UBA7694 > UBA7694 > CAXRDE01. The sequence goes on from CAXRDE010000010.1 coordinate 21,684, forward strand.
GGCTCGATAACGGCCTTAAGGTACTGTTGGTGCAAAACCATGGCGCACCCGTGGTGACCGTTCAGGTGGTGTACCACGTGGGCTCACGCAATGAGGCCGTGGGCCACACCGGTGCCACCCACTTTTTAGAGCACATGCTCTTTAAGGCCACCCCCAGCTTTAACAAAGAAAAGGGCACCCAAATTGCCCAGGTGCTCAATAAGGTGGGCGCGAACTTTAACGCCACCACCTGGGTGGACCGCACCACCTACTACGAAACCGTGCCCGCTGATCAGCTGGATTTGGCCCTGCAGATCGAGTCTGAGCGCATGCACAGCGCCATCATTGACGATGCCGACCGCCAGGCAGAAATGACCGTGGTACGCAACGAAATGGAGCGCGACGAAAGCAGCCCTGACAGCGTGATGTGGAAGCATTTGTTTGGCCACGCCTTTTTGGCCCATCCTTACCACCATCCCACCATTGGGTGGCACTCCGATGTAGAGGGCATGCCCACGGAGCGCCTGGAGCAGTTTTACAAGGAATTTTACCATCCCAATAACGCCAGCCTGATTCTGGTGGGTGACTTTGATACCGCAGCGGCCCTGCAAAAAATCCAGCATTACTTTGGGGCGCTGCCCGCTTCAGAGCACCCCATTCCCACCATGTACACCCGTGAGTTCACCCAACAGGGCGAACGGCGCTTTGTGCTGCGTCGTCCCGGACAACTGGGTCTGGTGCAAATGGCCTGGCATGTGCCTCCCATGGAGCACAGCGATACCCAGGCTTTAGACGTTTTGCAAGATCTGCTCTCTGAAGGGGTCAATAGCCGCCTGCACCAGCAGGTGGTAGACACCGAAAAAGCCCTGTATGCGGGGGCTTTTAACCTGCAATTGCGCGATCCCGGCCTGTTTATTGTGCATGCCAAGCTGGCCCCCGGTGTCAGCCATGAAGACTTAGAGGCCGCCTTACTGGGCGCCATTGCCGATGTACAAGAGAACCTGGCCAGCGCCAGCGAAATGCAGCGCATTAAGAACCAGGTGCACGCCCACTTTTCGTATCAGCGGCACGGAGCCCGTCAACTGGCCAGCCTGCTGGCCGAGTACGAAGCGGCCGCCTCCTGGCGGCATATGGTGCGCTATTTAGAGGCCCTCAACGCCGTGAGTGCAGCAGACGTCCAGCGGGTGGCTCGCACCTACCTCCAGGCCGACAACCGTACGGTGGGCTGGTTTGTACCGGGAGAACCCACCGAAGTGGCCGTGGATGAACGTACAGCACTGGCCCCTGCAAGCCAAAGCGAAAGCGCCTCTGGCGACGCCCTCCACGACCCCGAAGCCCTGCGGGACCGCGATGGTGAAATTTACCGGGAGGCCTTTGGCGACAACGCCTATGTGCTGGGGCAGGTCAACCTGCTAGACGACACCGTGGCCATTCAGGGCCGGGTATTGGCGGGCATGAGCTTTAATCCCGACAACAAAAAGCCCCTGGCCCAGCTCTGTGCCAGCATGCTCAAAAAAGGCTGTGCCAGCCACGACAAAAACGCCTTAGACGATGCCTTAGGGCAGCTGGGTTCTACGATTGACTTCCAGGTGGGCATGGACACCCTCACCTTTACGGTGCGTTGTCTGCAAGCCCAGCTGCAACCCACCTTAGACATTTTGGCTGAACTGCTAAAAACCCCCCGCTTCCCTGAAGATGAGTTTGAAAAGCTCAAGCGGCAGCGGGTGGGCCGCTTGCAACAGCGTCTCGAAAGCCCCGATGCCATGGCTTACGATACCCTGTACCGCGAAATCTACCCCGTGGACCATTACCATTACCAGGACGAGGTCTCCGAGCTGATTGCCCAGACCGAAGCCACCCAGCTCGACGAGGTGAAAGCCTTTTATGCCCAGCATTACGGTGTGGAAGGCATGCGCATTGCCTGTGTGGCGGCCCTGGCCCCGGAACCCCTGATCGCACGCTTTGCCAGTGACTACGGCGATTGGAACCCGAAAATCCACACCCTGAAGCACTACCCCGATGTGGCACCTAAAGCAGCAGGACGTAGCGTTTACCCCATGCCGGACAAAGCCAGTGTTTCCATTGTGATGGGACACAGCACCCAACTCAAGCGCACAGATCCCGACTATTACGCGGCCATGCTGGCCAATCATGTGCTGGGCCAAAGCTCCCTCAGCTCCCGTCTGGGCGTCAAAGTCCGCGACGAGCTGGGACTCACCTATGGCATTTACAGCTACTTTGCCGACGTCAATCGCATCGGCGGCGGCTGGCTGCTGGGGGTCACCACCCACCCAGACAATGTAGAAGCCGCCATTGACGCCAGTTTAGCGGTGGTCAAAGCCACCGTCAGCGAGGGTTTAACAGAACAGGAGCTGGAAGAAGCGAAATCTTCGCTGATCGGTTCTTATCTGGTGCATTTGACCACCTATCCCGAAATTGCCTCTCGCCTCTTGCAGGTGGAGCAATACCAACTGGGCTTAGACTATTTCCAACGGCGGGCAGCCCACATTCAGCGCATCACCCTCGCTGAAGTCAAAGCCGCGCTACACACCCACATTCATCCCGAGGCCTTGCACATTGCCCTGGCCGGTCCCGTTACAAAGGAGAATCCCTGATGTCTCAACGTCAACGCCGCTTTGGTGAGTGGCTGCTGGCTTTAAACTGCCTCAATGAAAGCCAACTCACCAAAGCCTTAGAAGCGCAAGAAGCCCTCCGTGTGGCCAAAGCCCCCAGTGGCGACCCCATTCCCTATCTGGGCGAGATCCTGATTGAACACGGACACTTAAACCAGCACACCCGCGATCAGATCCTGGAGTTACAAAAGCTGTTGAGCACCTCCACCCGCCTGAGTGACTGGCAGCTGGACCCTGAACTGCTCAATAAAATCCCCGCCCGTCTGGCCCAGTCCCACGACGTGTTCCCGTTGATGCAGATCGAGAACTGCCTGGTGGTGGCCTGTGCCCAGGAAGATGATTCGGGAGTGCTCTTTCAGCTCAAAGAGGCGGCCCAGAGCGAGGTGTACATTGTCTCCTGGCGCGCCCGCGATATTCAAGAGGCCGTGGTCAAGGCTTACAAAGCCCGTGCCGAAATGCCCGGCGGCATGCACTGGATTCAAGACGAGTATGACCCTGAGCGGGGACCTTTTCTCACCTTTGTGGGCACGGGCGAAGCGGTGTGCACCGGCACCCGCCACCAGAGCTGTCTGCACGTGCGCAGTGAAGAGGCCGAGTTTTTAATGGATTGTGGCCCCACCAGCTTAATGGCACTCAAGCAACTGGGCCTCAACCCCTTGCATTTGAACGGCATTTTGCTCACCCACGGCCACGGCGACCATTTTGGCGGCGTGCCCTTTATTCTGCTGGATCTTATGCTCGGCGCACGCAAGCAACCCTTGTGGATGATGGGGCCTGCTGAAGTGCTCGACAAGGTGCAAAGCGTCTGCGAACTGTTTTACCCCCGGCTGCTTGAAAAACTGCCCTTTGCCTTGCAGTGGTTAGATATTAAAGACCACCCCCGCTCCATTCCCCACACGGGGATTATGGTGTTTCCCTTTGCCATGAAGCACCAGAGCGACAGCCTGTGCCTGGGTTACCAGGTGCATTTGCCCGAAGAAAAAATTATTGCCTACAGCGGAGACACCGCGTGGAACAGTAACCTGGAGCTTTTGGCCCGTGACACCGATGTCATGGTGTGCGAATGCTCCTTTGTAGAGCCCGTGGAGGGCGTGGCCCATCTGTCCTATGCAGAACTCAAGGCCCACCTGCCCCAGCTCAAAACCCGCCATTTGATTCTGACCCATATGGGCGAAGACATGCTCAAAGCCCAGGACTTAGACATTGAGCGGGCCTACGATGGTCTCACCATCGATTTAGCAGCCACTTAGAAAGAAGTTATGAGTCTCGAACGTTTAAATCAGTACGAGCGGGAACTTGCCCCGCTCTTTTCTCGCTACCAACATTACGAGTTTTTAAACCAACAACGGGTTTTAAAAGCTTTTCAAGAACACCGTGTGGGTGAACACCACCTGCATGGCACCCACGGGTACGGCCACGACGATTTGGGCCGCGAAACCCTCGAAAAAATCTTTGCCCAGGTCATGGGAGCCGAAGCGGCTCTGGTGCGTCCGCACATTGCCTCAGGTACCCACGCCATTACCGCCGCACTGTTCGGCATGTTGCGCCCCAACGACGAACTGCTGTTTATTACGGGCCACCCCTACGACACCCTTGAAGAGGTGGTGGGCGTACGCGGTGACAACAACATGGGCAGCCTCAAGGACTGGGGTGTGCACTACCGCGAAGTGGACGTGCGCGACCATGCCGACGCCGCCAGTTGCCCCTGGGACACCTGGCTCAAACCCGAAACCCGCGTGGTGATGATTCAGCGCAGCCGCGGCTACAGCTGGCGCTCCTCGCTGTTTATTGCACAGATCGAAGCCCTGATCAACGAAGTCAAAAGCCGCCGCCCTGACATTTATGTGTTTGTGGACAATTGCTACGGCGAATTTGTCGAAGACAAAGAGCCCTGTGCCGTGGGCGCGGACCTCATTGCGGGTTCGCTGATCAAAAACCCCGGCGGGGGCATTGTGCCCACCGGCGGTTATGTGGCCGGTAAAGCAGATCTCATTGAACGCGTGGCCTGCCGGGTCTTTGCACCGGGCATGGGTTCCTCAGCTGGTGCTACCCTGGGCTTTAACCGCCTGGCTTATCAGGGGCTGTTTATTGCACCCCACACCGTATCACAGGCGCTGCAGGGCACCTCGCTCACCGCCAAGGTCTTACAGGGCATGGGCTTTACCGTCAGCCCTGAACCCGAAGAATTGCGCACCGACATTATTCAGGCCATTCGTTTTGGCAGCCCCGAAAAGCTGGTCAAGTTCTGTCAAAGCATTCAAAAGGCCTGCCCCATTGATGCCTATGTCACCCCCGAGCCCTATGCCACCGAAGGCTACCACGATCAGGTGATCATGGCGGCGGGCACCTTCTCAGAGGGTTCTACCATTGAGCTGAGCGCCGATGGCCCTCTGCGAGAGCCTTTCATTGGCTATTTACAGGGGGGCTTAAGCTATACCCATTGTAAAATTGCGGCCCTGTATTTGATGGAGCTGTTGGCTGCGTAAAACACCTGGAAGCCCCCTAATCGTCAATCCACCGTTGATTAGGGGGCTTCTTCAAAAATTTTGAAGCGCTCACAAGCCTTAAAGTCCAACGTATCCAGCTCATGGATTTGCTGCGTTTCTAAGTCAGCCTGGTACAAACGGTGCATTGAGCTCTCACTGGACTCGAAGAAACCTTGGCTGAAGGTAAAGATGCTGAGGGCAAGGAAGCCACGCTCTCAGATTGACAGGCACTAAACCCAAACCAAAGAATCATCCACAAAATAACATTATGCCTACCCATTGCTATCAATAAATTTCCCAATAGTCATAGTCATAATGGGGTGCTCTTTCAAAAATTTCAAAACGCTCACCGGTTGCGAGATTCACAGTTGTTAACCAGTTATTCTTCCATAAAAACGCATACTTCATGTCTGAGGTATAGCCTCTCACAGCGTTCATCCAACCAGGATCTTGTACACGACTCAAGGACAGATCGGCTTTATTTATCGCGTACAATCGCGAATCATTTAAAAATACCCATTGCTTTTCATCCGATAAAGAATTTATGTATTTAGAACTCTCTCTTACTTCATACAAAGAGATAGGCTCTGATTCTAATGTCTCAAGCAAATTAAATTCATGAACATTTCTCGTTTGAAAACCCGGTTCAATATTATTCAGATATTGTCCGAGGTTCTCACGTACAGTGGCTGTATCTTTTCTTGAATCAAAGAAAATATCTAACATTACATCATTACCATTAACAAAAAACAAACGATTATCAGGTAGAAATCTTGCCCAACAGTCCCACCAATAAGATTGAGCCAAATGATGAATTTCTGATGTTTCAGCATTCAGATGATACAAATCACGAACATCTGGACCATCGATACTCACCTCTCGTCTTTGAATCGCAACCTGTTTGCCATCCGAAGAAACGTCCATGAGATCAGGACAAAGCTTATACTCATAACGCTCATGATAGAACAGGGAATTTGGAAAAAGGAATTGATGGGTTTGCTGTGATTTGAGATCAAAGGTTACCAACTTGGTTTTATCATTTTCCTGGCTACACAAAAAAGCCATCTCGTCATCTCTCCAGTGAATCTTGTCAACTTCTCCCCGATACACTTCGCGCTTGTTTTGCCCTTGCGCATCCATCACATACAGCGCATTGTCTGCCCCCTGTTGAAACACGGCCTGCTGATTTGAGGACCACCACACCTTCAGATCTTGTGCTGAGATCCTTTCTACAGAAAGATCTTCAAGCTTCACTTTAAAATATGTCTTAGGAGGTAAGACCCCTTGATTCTTATCGTATCTTGCAAATATGGCCCAGGTTCCTTTACTCTCGGGCAAAAAAGTAACAAAATACTCTGAAAGCGGCTCTTGTGGAGAGCGAGTTTGCTGCAAACGGAAACTAATATCTTCCATGGTGGGTGGTAAACTGGCCTGCGGGATCGGTGTGACTGCAGGCTCTGGCTCATAGACCGCTGGGCTCGGAAAGGGACTTGGCTCATTAGGATCTGGAGGCTCTGGAGCAGGGCTCTCAT
>CAXRDE010000011.1:0-122891 GCA_964229355.1 Candidatus Sericytochromatia bacterium
GCTACCACCGAAAATCCGCTGGCCACCGTCTTTTTACGTTATGAAGATGTGGAAGACAATTTTACGGTAAAAGAACAGAGTAAAACCGTGCTCGCCGGGGAGCTCAAGGCCTTTAGCAACAGCTCCCCCTCGTTTCAACTGGGCGTGGCCGTGGCCGAATTTGCCGAATTGCTGCGGGGCTCTATTTTTGCCCAGGATGGCAATCTGGGCGACGTGCAGCGTTTGCTGGGGCAATTGCAGGGCAAAACCCCGGACCCTCAGGCCTTAAACGAATTGTTGAACCTGATTCAGCGGGCTGAAAATCTGCGCAACCCCACCACCGCAAAACCCTTAGAAACCCTTGTGAACGAAAGTGACAACCCCCGCCAGCTCAAGGACTGGAACACCTTCTTGCTTAAACAGCTGGGCGGACTGCCGCCGGGAAAATAAACGCATTGAAGGGTTAACGGGCATCGGCAGAGGTGTCGATATGCAGGGGTGGCACCTTGAGAAGCCTGGCGATATCCATGGCCTGAGGCACCGTTTTCACGTTCAAAAGGGCACAAGCTCCTGTGGGCACATAGGCGTTATCAAAGGGCAAGAGACGCACCACCGTATAAAACTGAGGAAATAGCAAACGTTTGGCGTCATGATCCCGCAAGAGCACTTCACTGTGATCCAGCACATCTTGCAAAAGTACTCCGTCGGGAGGCACATGGGATAACACCTGATAGCAATCAAAGAGATAGCGCTTAAACCCCTTGTATACCGCCCGCTGCGCAGGGGTCATCACGTGCTGAAAATAAGCAATAAAGTGATCTAAAGGGGTCTGTCCGTCAATATAGGTGTTAAAAATGAGTTGATCCACAAAAAAGGGCATGAGCTCTAAATCAGGAGGCAGGGCCTCTCGGTTATATTGCGCTGCAATGCGACGCAAATAACGGGCATAATGGGGATCGTAAATAAATTGGGTGATTTGGGTAAAGTAATCGAGGGGGGTTTCGTCTTCGAGTTGAAAGGTTTTTTTCACAGGGAAGCGTTCCTCAAGGTAAAAAGCCCAAAAAATGAAAAGTTGCGGCGGCAGGACTCGAACCTGCGACCTTCGGGTTATGAGCCCGACGAGCTACCAACTGCTCCACGCCGCGTCGTTTAACGTGAAACTAGTATAGGCAATCTGTACCTTAAATGCCTAGTAGATGCGTTAAATTTTCTGAACATTTTTCGAATTTGCTATACTGGAGACTGTGCTCATCTGCATCACAAGCCCTTATTACACCCCGCAGATGTGCTTTAGATAAAGGTAATGGTATGACTCGAATAGAAGTAAATTTAAAATCTGCCACCCACCCGGAGTGGGTCAACGTCATTCTGGATAATTTTGACGCATTTATGCAAGATCACGCCAATTGCGAGCGCAAAGCTTCAGCCCTGGCTTTAAGCATGGTGATGAAGTACCCCGATCGCAAAAAAATGATTCCCCATTTGATTCGTCTGGCCCAGGAAGAACTGGATCATTTTGCTGAGGTTTACGCCTTGATGGAAGCACGCAATTTACCCATGGGCAGAGAAGAAAAAGACCCTTATGTGAATCAATTGCTCTCCCATTGCCGCAGCCAGCCCGAAGAGCGCTTTCTGGATCGCATGTTGATCTCATCGATTATTGAGGCCCGCGGCGCTGAACGCTTTGGCATTATTGCCGATGCACTGAGCGATCCAGACCTCAAGCGCTTTTACAAAGAGTTGTGGGCTGCAGAAATGAAACACGGACATTTGTTTGCCAATCTCGCCAGTCACTATTTTAGCGAGACTGAAATCTATGAGCGCTTAGATCCCCTGCTGGCAGCAGAAGCTGAAATTATCGCTGCTTTGCCCTGGCGCGCCTCATTACACTAAGAAAAGGAAGTACCCCATGTCCCATTATGGTTTAGGACGCTTTATTAACGATATGGACTTTTTTGTGGAGAAGTATGGCTCAGATCAGAAGGCCCTGGTTCAAGCTGGTATTAGCAGCCTCCGGAAGCTCATGAGCAACCCCGATTTTCTCAACCCTGATTTTGTCCATGCCGTGACCCATGGCGAAGACGAAGGTCGTTTGTACACCAGCCCAGAGCACGGCTATTATATTCAATTCTTTGCCTGGCCCGCCGGCTGCAAGAGCCCCGTACACAATCACAACACCTGGGGGATTATGGGGGTGATGCACAATTGTTTACATGTGACAGAATATGATCTTGAAATGAACACGGCGGATCGTTTTGATGTGAAACACAGCGAATCCTTTGAAGCCCATGCCGGAGCCATTGTATACCTGACCAGCCCTGACAATGAAATCCATTGTGTGCAAAACAGCAGCAATGAAATGAGCTATAGCCTGCATATATATGGCCAGGAAATGACAAACACATCTCAGTTTGATCTACAAACTGGGGAAGTGTGTTCCGCCTAAATTTTAACGAAAATTGTGCGAGAGTTTTAGAGAGAGTCATCATGCCGTAAAAAAAGCATGTTACATTCTAAACATGGATTTAATTAAGAGATGAACAACTCTGGTTAGCCCATCACAACTCTAGCTTAGCGGCCCTGGCAACAGGGCCTTTTTTCTTGCCTGCTTATGTTACTATTGAGTCATCGTTCTCAAGCAAGATACAAAGTTGGCGGTAGTGATGAAAGCGGTCATATTAGCGGGTGGACTGGGTACCCGTCTCAGCGAGGAAACCCATTTAAAACCCAAGCCAATGCTTGAGGTGGGCGGCAAACCCATCTTATGGCACATCATGAAAATTTATGCCCATTACGGCGTTAACGACTTCATCATCTGCTGCGGTTACAAAGGCTATGTGATCAAAGAATACTTCGCCAATTATTTCTTACATATGTCTGATGTAACCTTCGATATGCGCACCAATGAAATGCAGGTGCACCAACAGCACACAGAGCCCTGGAAAGTCACCTTAATCGACACGGGAGCCGATACCCTCACCGGCGGACGCCTCAAGCGGGTGGCTCCCTATGTGGCCGAAGAAGAAGCCTTTTGCTTCACCTATGGCGACGGCGTGGCCGATGTCAATATCCAGGCACTGATCGCGCACCATCAGGCCCAGGGAAAACTGGCCACGTTAACAGCGGTTCAACCCCCCGGCCGATTTGGCGCCCTTCGACTCCAGGGAGACACCATCACCGACTTTGAAGAAAAGCCCCAGGGAGATGGGGGCTGGATCAATGGGGGCTTCTTTGTGCTTTCGCCTAAAGTTCTGGACTATATCGCTGGTGATGACACCAGTTGGGAACAAGGGCCCCTCAACCGAATTGCGCAGGAAGATCAACTCACCGCGTATAAACATACCGGCTTCTGGAAAGCCATGGACACCCTGCGGGATAAAAATCAGTTGGAAACCCTATGGAGTCATGATGAGGCCCCCTGGAAGCTATGGTAACCCCCAATTTCTGGAAAGATAAAAAAGTCCTGGTCACGGGGCACACTGGTTTTAAAGGCACCTGGCTCTGTCTTTTGCTCCAGGCGTTGGGTGCAGAAGTCCAGGGCCTTTCCTTGCGCGTTGAACCGTCTTCTCCGCTGTTCACCCTGGCCCAGCTGCCCCAAACATTGGCCTATCATGGGCTGGTGGATATCCGAGATGCACGGGCACTGAGCCAGGCCATTGATGCTGCTCAACCTCAGGTGATCTTTCATTTGGCCGCCCAATCCCTGGTAAGTACCGGCTACACGGATCCCATCAGCACCTTTCACACCAATGTAGACGGTACCCTTTACCTGCTTGAAAGTGTCCGTCAAACCCTCAAAAACCCTATCCCTGTGGTGGTGGTCACCAGCGACAAATGCTACCTCAATCCCGAACAGGCCCAGTCCTTTACGGAGACGGACCCGCTGGGGGGCCACGATCCTTATTCAGCCAGCAAAGCCATGGCCGAAATTTTAACTGCCGCCTATCGCCAATCCTTTTTAAGCGCACAAGGACACCTTATTTCCAGCGCACGGGCTGGCAATGTCATCGGTGCCGGTGACTTTTCAGAGCACCGTTTACTGCCGGATATCTTTCGTGCTTATCATCAATCAGAGCCGCTGATCTTACGATACCCCCGGGCGACCCGTCCCTGGCAACACGTGCTTGACGCGCTGTCTGGTTATCTCTTGCTGGTAGAAAAAACCACTGCGGAGCCCACACTCACAGGCGCGTATAATTTTGGTCCGCCTGCAGAGCATGCCCTGAGCGTCGAAAGTTTGTGTCAACGCATCAATGGCTATATCACACAGCAAAACCCCCATCGTCCGCTGCACTGGACTGTAGATCCGGGGCAAAAGCCCCACGAATCTCAATTTCTTCATATTGATACCACCAAAGCCCAGAAGCAGCTGCACTGGCAGCCCCAGCTCAATCTTGAAGAAACCCTGCAATGGACCGTGAGCGGCTATCTGACTCCAGAGGCAGGTCTACCTGATCTGGTTCAGCAACATATACAAGATTACCTAGGAAAACTCCATTCATGAGCGTCAATTGTCGTTTTTGCCACACCCCGTTAACCCATAGCTTTGTGGATCTGGGCATGTCTCCGCTTTCCAATGCCTATGTCAAAGCCGAACAGCTCAATGACGAAGAAGTTTTTTACCCGCTCCATGCCTATGTGTGCTCGCAATGCCTACTGGTGCAGATCGCTGCCTTTTCCGCACCCGAACACATTTTTAAAGACTATGCGTATTTTTCATCTTTTTCGAGTTCGTGGCTGGCCCATGCCAAAGATTTTGTTACTCAGGTCATTCCAAAACTCCAGCTGAATGCCCAGTCTCATGTGGTAGAAATCGCCAGCAACGACGGCTATTTATTGCAATATTTTCCCGAAGATTTTCAACGCCTGGGCATAGAGCCCGCCGAAAACGTGGCAGAAGTGGCCCGTCAAAAAGGCATCCCAACCCGGGCGGTGTTCTTTGGCACCCAAACGGCCCAGAACTTACGTGAAGAAGGCATACACGCCGATCTCATTGTGGCCAATAATGTGCTGGCCCATGTACCCGACCTCAATGACTTTGTGGCGGGCCTCGCTTTGCTCATAACCCCCCAGGGCACCATCAGTATTGAGGTACCTCACCTGCTGCATCTGTATACCCAAAACCAGTTTGACACCATCTACCATGAACACTACTCTTATTTCTCATTACTGGCCCTACAGCAAATTTTTGCGGCACACCAACTCAGCATTTATGATGTCGAACACCTCAGCACCCATGGCGGTTCGCTACGCCTTTCCATCACCCCGACTTCAAACCGCAGTGTAACCCCACGCCCCAGCGTGGCCGAAGCTCTGCAAAGTGAAAAGGCAACAGGATTAGATCAGTTACAAACCTATCTGGATTTTGCCGCGCGGGTCAAAGCTCTCAAACTCGAAACCTGGCAATTCTTTATTGACCTGCAGCGGCAGGGTAAACGCATTGCTGCCTACGGGGCCCCCGCAAAAGGCAACACGTTTTTAAACTACTGTGGTATTGGCCGTGAGCTCTTACCCTTCTGTGTCGACAAGAGCCCCCACAAGCAAGGTCTTTACTTACCCGGCAGCCATATTCCCATTTTGGCACCCGAAGCCCTTTATGCCGACCAGCCCGACTATATTTTGATTTTGCCCTGGAACCTACAGGCCGAAATTAGCGAACAACTTGCCGCCTGCCGTGAGTGGGGCGCCCAGTTTGTCACTGCCATTCCCTCATTGACGGTACACCCATGATTTTTACGCCCTTACCCCTGCAGGGGGCTTATGTCATTACTCTGGATAAAATCAGCGATGAGCGGGGGCATTTTGTTAGAAACTGGTGTAAAAAGAGTTTTCAAGCCGAGGGGTTAACCAGCGACTTCACCCAATTTAACACTTCATTTAATACCTACCGTCACACCCTAAGAGGTATGCATTACCAGCAAGCGCCTTTTGCCGAGATCAAAATGGTACAGTGCGTACAGGGGCAAGTCTTCGATGTCATTGTGGATGTTCGTCCTGAAAGCGAGACATATCTCCAGCATCTGGCCCTCAACCTGGACAGCGCGCAGCCTCAGCTCTTGTATATTCCGCAAGGGTTTGCCCATGGTTTTTTAACCCTGACAGATCAGACGCAATTAACCTATTATATGGGTGCAGCCCCTTACCAGCCGGAAGCCGCCCGGGGGCTCTTGTGGAATGACCCGGCCTTAAACATTCCCTGGCCAGCACATCCCCAGGTCATTAGCGAACGCGATCAGCAGTGGGAAAGGTTACATCGATGAAAAATATAACCCCTGAAATGCAACAGCAATTTCATGCACAGGGCTTTTTAAGAATTCCGGGCTTTTATGATGTGGAACAAGATATCTTACCCATTCAAAAAGGCATTTATGACATTCTGCAAATTCTTTTAAAAGCCCAGGGTATGCAGGATTTATGCACTGATTTTGATGCAGCACATTTTGATGCGGGTTATCAGGCGCTTATAGCAAAAGATCGTCAGCTGGGTGGCATTGTTTATGAATCAGTCAAGCAAATACCGGCCTTTGTCCGCCTCACAGCACATCCTGGCTACAGCAACCTGTTGCAAAACTTGCGCCCAGGGAGCCTGCCCGGCATCGCCAGTAAAGGCTGTGGCATACGCATTGACAACCCCGGCGAAACCCAATACCAGGCTCCCTGGCATCAGGATTATTTGGCTCAACTCAAAAGTCCTGATGGGCTGGTGTTTTGGAGTCCCTTAATTGCAGTAACCCCTGAAATGGGGCCCGTAGAGTTTTGTCAGGGTTCTCACCGGCAAGGGGCCATTCCAGTTTACTCAGAGCGCACAACGGGACAAACCGGCGCTTACGCTCTGCGCCTTCAAGCAGAAGCGCAGCATCTCAGCCAATATGCGAAAATAGCCCCTTTAAGTCAGGTGGGCGATTTAATCATTATCGATTTTTTAACCATTCATCGCTCCGGGACAAACCGCAGCAACCGTTCTCGCTGGAGTCTGCAAATTCGTTACTTTAATTATCAGCATCCTTTTGGTATCCGCACCGGATGGCCCGGACTCTTTGGTGAGGGAAAACACCTCAAAGACTATTGCCCTGAACTCATCGCTAGCCCAGAATAAGGAAAATACACCATGTCATGTTATGTTTGCGAAAATCCCCACATGCAACCGGTTTATACGTCAATCGGAAAGTCGATTACCACCCTCTGTAAATCGCATCCTTCCCCCACACGGGTTTTCTTCTGCACGCAATGCCACCATGTCCAAACTGAAGAGATTCCTGATCTTGAAGCGTATTATGCTCATGACTACAATATTTTGATCAAAAGTGAAGATGAAGATCAGATCTATACAGTAGAAGGCAATACAACTATTTTTCGCTTTGAACACCAGGCGAAAACCTTACGGCAAAAAGTCCCTCTTACTGCCGGACAAAAGGTGCTAGACTATGGCTGTGCAAAAAGCTCCACCTGGCGTATTCTCAAAACAAGCCAGCCTGATATTGACCTCCACCTGTTTGACGTGAGCGAAAATTACACCCCCTTCTGGGAAAACATCACACCCAATACCAGTAAGTGGGCCATCTTTTCATTGCCTGAACACTGGCGCAATCAATTTGAATTGGTAACCTCTTTTTATGCCTTTGAACACTTTTCACAGATCCAATCTGCCATGCAACAGATTCACAATATGCTTAAGCCTGAGGGGTTGATCTACATTCTGGTGCCCAACTTTTTGGTGAACCGCGCCGATTTTATTGTCGTGGATCACGTCAACCATTTTACCGAAGACTCTCTCCAGTACCTGTTTGAGTCCACAGGCTTTGAATGGGTTGAAGTCGACACCAAAAGCCACTATGGGGGCCTGATTGCCATCGGTAAAAAGTCCCAAATGCCCCTCAAATCACCCCAGCTCTCTCCCAATGCGGATTTAGTAAAGCACATTGCCTCTATTGCAAAGTACTGGCAAACCCTGGACACTCGATTGGTAGACTTTGAGGCAAAACATAGGGGTAAGGTCGCCGCGATTTATGGCTCAGGGTTTTATGGGTCGTACATTGCCAGCAGTCTCAAACACCTGGACAATATCACATGTTTTTTGGATCAAAACCCCCATCGGCAGGGTGAACAACTGCTAGACAAACCCATTTTGGCTCCTGAACAGATCCCAGATAACGTGGAGGTGGTCTATGTGGGATTAAATCCTGAGATTTCCCGTCAGGCCATAGCAGCTATGCCCTTATGGCAACACAAAGAAGTGGAGTTTTGTTTTCTCTGATGCCGTTGGTTTACCAAAATACTTGCTTAAGGCCTTTTTGCAGTACAGATCTGGATTTTTTAGCCACTTTGCGCAACGATATTGACCTGCAAGCGAACCTGCTTAGCCAGGCTCGGGCAAACTCACTGGAAAACGTGGCCCAATGGGCCCAAACCAAAAACCATACCGAAGGAGTATTATTTATCATTGCCGACCTTGAGCAAGCCCCACTGGGGTTCATTCAAGCACAAAAAATAAATGTCCTTCATGGCCATGCTGAACTAGGTATTTGTCTGGCTCCCACAGTCCAGCAAAAGGGACATGGTCGCAACGCTTGCCATTTACTTGAGCAATATCTGGTCGATGTCTTTCATCTACGCAAACTGATTTTGTACGTCAGAAGTGACAATGAGCAGGCTCTGGGCTTTTACAGCAAGATCAACTATCAGCAAGCAGGCTTGCTCAAAGCACACTTTTATTATCAAAGGCGTTATTTTGATGTCATTCTCATGGAGAAGATGCTGTCATGACACAAATAGTTATTACTCAGCCCATGCTATTTCCCTGGGTGGGATTATTTGAGCAACTACAACTGGCTGAGGTTTGCGTCTTTTATGATAACGTGGCGTTTGCAAGGCGAAGTTTTATTAATCGTGTCCAAATCCCGCTGCATTCACACTCCACAAAATGGTTAACATTACCTGTGGTAAAACATTCACGTGGAACACTTATTCGAGACCTTGTTATCTCCAGAGAACATAACTGGAAAGCCAAACACATCGCTTTTCTGCAAGACGTATATCAAAAAGCTCCTTTTAAAACAGACATGTTAGAACTGGTGCACCATGTTTACTCCGCTAACGAAGAATCAGCCATGTCTATAATCATTAAAAGCATGCTAGCTATCTGCCAATATTATGATATCGATTCATCCTTTAGGCTCGCATCTCAAATACAAGACGGTTCGGTTCAGGGAAAAAGTGAAAAACTTTTGGAAATCGTCCAGGCCTGTAAAGGAAAAACCTATATAACGGGACATGGCGCATTAAATTATCTCGATCACGCTTTATTTGAAACTCATCACATCCAGGTTCGTTACATGGATTACGCAAAAAAAGCCTATCCACAAATTAGCACGCAAGTGTTCAACCCCTATGTATCTACCCTGGATTTAATTGCGAACCTGGGCCCTGAAGGAAAAGAGATTTTCTGCCCCAAAACTTTAGATTGGAAAGAGATTTGCCATGCATCCTAAAATTAAAGAATTTTTTGAAGACTGTGACGCCGAAATCAAAGGTATCGGTGAAGACCATGATGTACAGGGATTGTCCCGCATTTGGTTGCGTGAAATTACCCGTCACAAATACGCATATCACTTCACCTGGCTCGGACGCCCTGCCATACAATTTCCGCAAGATATGATTGCCACCCAGGAGCTTATTTGGCAAATTAAACCCGACCTTATTATTGAAACCGGCGTGGCCCACGGTGGATCCATTCTCTTTTACGCCTCTTTACTAGAATTGATCCACCCGCAGCAGCCTGCTTATGTTCTGGGCATTGATATCGATATTCGTGAGCACAATCGGGCTGAAATAGAAAACCACCCTTACTTCCATCGCGTGCGCTTGCTGGAGGGTTCTTCGGTAAGCCCTGAGGTCATTCAAGAGGCCCAAAAACATGCTGCCGATAAAAAGAAAATCATGGTCATTTTGGACTCTAATCACACCCATGAGCATGTACTCAAGGAGCTTGAAGCCTACGGTCCCCTGGTCAGTCATGGTAGTTACTGCGTTGTTATGGATACGGTCATTGAACTCATGCCCACAGAATTCTTTGCCAATAGCAGTTGGGGCATTGGTAACAACCCCAAAACAGCAGTGACAGAATATTTAAAACACAACCCACACTTTTCGGTAGATGAAAGCATTGACCATAAACTGTTGATCTCCGCTGCACCCGGAGGTTACTTAAAATGTCAGAAACCCTGAGTCTTCCGATCCCTATTGCCGGTCCTTCCATTACCGATTTAGAGCTAGAATATGTGCAAGACGCCCTGAAGACAGCCTGGTATCAAAATGCCAATAAGTACAACCAACGCTTTGAAGCGCGCTTTGCCGCCTATGTCGGGCGTCGCTACGCAGTGAGTTTGCCCTCGTGTACTTCTGCCCTTCATTTGGCTTTGGCGGCACTTCATATTGGTCCGGGTGACGAGGTCATTGTGCCTGATTTAACGTGGATTGCCTCCAGCGCTCCCATCACTTACATGGGGGCAACCCCTCGTTTTGCCGATGTAGATCCCCAAACCTGGTGTCTTTGTCCCCGTTCTGCGGAAGCTTTAATTACACCGAAAACGCGTGCGATCATCGCCGTGGACCTTTATGGGCATATGCCCCAGTATGAAGCGCTGATCGCTCTCGCCGAACGGCATCAAATTCCGCTGATTGAAGATGCAGCTGAAGCCTTTGGTTCCGAGTATCAGGAAAAAAAAGCCGGAAGCTTCGGCCTGGCTTCCACTTTTAGCTTCCATGGCTCTAAGACCATGACTACCGGTGAAGGCGGCATGTTGGTTACCGATGACCCAGACTTTTTTCAGCGGGTACTCATTTTACGGGATCATGGACGGCACCCTCAGGATAAAAGTTTCTGGAACCAGGAAATTGCGTTTAAGTATAAAATGAGCAGTTTGCAAGCGGCCCTTGGATTGGCACAAGTGGAAAGAGCTGATGCTCTGGTGGAAAAAAAGCGTGCTATTTTTGCTTTTTATGCCCGGGAGTTAAAGCATCTTCCCGTTCAACTTAACCCTGATTTTTCGGGAACATACAATTCTTATTGGATGAGTTCCCTGCTCCTAAATCCCGAGGTCAACCACGACAAGGAAAGCTTTCAAAAAGCACTTCTGGCCTATCAAATTGATACACGCCCCATGTTTTACCCTTTGAGCAGCCTACCAGCCTACGAGCGGGCCACAGACACTGCCAGAGCCCGTCAGGACAACATGGTGAGTTACGATCTTTCTCCCCGTGGCATTAATCTGCCCAGTGCCCTGAGCTTATCAGAAGCTGCCCTGACCTACGTGTGTCAGAATATTGTGCAGATCATCGGAGAGGCCCAATGAGTCAAAACACCTACACCCAACCCCTGAGCTTTAATCTATACCTGGGAGAAGACGTCCGGTTTCTTTCCCATTGCTTTCATTATTTGGCCCAGCAGCACATGCCCTTAGACCTAAACTTTTACAGCAACCATCATGCGCTATACCAGGCCGATGTTCATATGAATGTGGTCAAAATACTTTACGACCATGGCTATTTTGAACGTTTTCACAGCCTACAGATAGGCTGGCATACTCCTGAATCCCTTCAGGCCTCGCCCACAGGCGTTTTTATTCCAACACCAGACACCCTTGAAAGTATTGAAGGTGATGCCGTTTTGGCATTTTGTGATGAGCATCTAGAAAAAATAGAGCAGCTTGAGCAACAGGGGCTTATACTCGAAGAAGACCGCCTACAAAAAATTTTAGAAACCCCCACTACCCATGAGTGGCTTTATCGCAAAGCCTGGGAAAATGATATACGGGATAAAATTCTTGCGCTTGTAAAAAGTGAGAAGGTTACGGCAGCACAACATCAGCTCTATCAGGCCCTGCAACATTGTGATTTAAACAAATACGGCTTTCACTTTGCCTGGCGAAAAGAAATTCAAGAACCAGCTTTGCACACGCTGATGTCAAACCCTGAACACGAGGGAGCCCACCTGGGTTTATCACTTTTTAAACGCTATTACCCAAGCGTTCCTGAAAGCATCAGGCCTTTGCTCGAAAGCTGGCAAACCCAGCACACTGGATATCTGCGCATTCAGCCTCCTTTGCAAGAAAATGCCTTGACCTATATTTTAACTACCTATCAGCGCATTGAAGGCTTTCAAAGAGCGGCTCAACATATTCTGAACCAAAGCTGCGATCAATGGTATTTTTCAATCCTTGATCATGGTTCAGAACCTGAAATGCAGCGTTGTATTGAAGCCATTCAGCGGCAGCGCCCCGACCGTATTCAGGTATACCGTCAAGATACCAATACAGGTGTAAAGTCAATCTTTAAACACCTTCAACCCGTTATTGAGCAGGCTCCCACTGAACTGATTTGTTTTTGTGCCGACGATGACTATGTCTGGCCCCAACATGCCCAACGCTCCCTGAATCTATTTAAAAAATATCCCTGGCTGGGCATGGTCTACAGTGGTAAGCAGTTGGTTTCTTCCCAGGGACAAGCAATTCACGCCGTGGGCCCCTATTATAAGCAGGATCAAATCATTAACCCCCACACCGAACTGCAACGTATTATTCCCATGCGTTCCGCCACGCCGCACTTCGTCGCCCGCAAAGGCGTCTTTAAGTCTCTGGGAAGAACGGATCCCTATCTTCCCTCAGATGCCGAATATGGTCTTCACGACACGCTTTCGCACATTTTTGCTATTGCCCTGTATGAGGTGGCCTGTACCAACGATATTTTATCTTCAGTAACCCTCGATAACCAAAGTGCCTTTATGCAAGAGGATATTAGCTCAGTGTGGCTTTTAATGGCCAGAGAAGTCATTCAAAAATACCATGCGCTCTTTGACGAAGCGTTTCCCATTCAGCCGGTACAGCAATTGCTAAAAATGCTTTTTGAAAGCAGCTCTGCCCGCCTGTGGCAAGAGTGGGAGCACATGGAGAGTGCAGAAATTTATCAGCAGGCTTTAGATACCAAGTATCAATTCTACAAGGAAGCGTTTACTTTTAAGCAAGAGGTCCTGCCTCTGTGCAGTTCAACAACACCGTTTTTGTTTGAAAGCCGGCATCCTTACGCTCCGCTATAAGTCTTTAGTAAACTACCACAACGAGGGCCCTGGTGTACTCATCTCTTCGGTGAGCGTATCAGGGCTTTCTTCTGATTGTGCGGCGTTTCCGATTTGTTTCTTTTGACGGGGCTCCGGGGCTTCTTCTTCGTAACCCCAATATTTCTTACGCACCGCGTCCATCCAACGCAACACATTATCCAGCATATAATTGCCGGTAATTTTAACGTTTTGAATGGCACCCAGCTGTTCGTACTCATAGTCTAAGGCCCAGTTTTGGTTCAGGTTATAATTGGCACCCAGTTCATAGGTGGTGGTGTTACCGTCAATAAAGCCGGTTCCTCTCAGCTTCACCCGATTCAGATATTCCAGTTGCGCTAAGTTTTGCTCTACATATTCATCGAGAAAGAAGAAAGGACTGGAACGCAACTCAAATTTAAAGGTGGGACCACTGATCGATTGACCGGCAATCCCAAAAGAAAGCTCTTCGAGCCCTAAAACACTTGCCAGACGCGAGGTTAAGGGGTCAAATAGTCCCCTTAAAACAGAGTCAGAGAACTGGGTGGCCACACCGCCTATATCGCCCTGAGATAAACCTTGCACGGTGCGAAAGCCTGTCAATTGCGCAAAAATTTCAGTATCGCTCAAGCCCTGGGTATTGTTAAAATCAAAGCGCAAATTATTGCGTTTAACATCGCTTAAGGTACCTGATATCAAAGCTTCTACCGGGGCGTCCGCGCCCTGAACATTAAAGCTACTTTTGACACTAAAACGGGGGTCTAAGCTTTTCAAGGTGGGATCAAAGGTTACATTCATTTCATCCACATTCAAAATATTCCCTAACAGGTAAAGTTTTCCTTCGGTAGCCTGTACTGCACCAGCCATACGCAAGGTACCAGCTTTATGCTGCAGGGTCAGACCCGATTCAGAGAAAATGGGAATATCAAAAATCGGCGAATGCAACTCATAATCAAAGGGCATCAATACATTCAACCCGCCGAACAAAAAGCGGGGTTGTTCAGCGGTGGCGTCACCTTCTGAAGCAAAGCTGCTGGAGGTGGGAATACTGGCAGTATCTCGTAAGAAAGGAAAGAAGGTTTCCCCCCCTTTACCAAGGGCAATACGCCCAGAAATAATGGGTTGCTGAATTAAGCCCCGAATCCGAACCTCTGCCTGTTCAATGGGAGTTTGGGTTTGAAAAAGTCCTGAATTATTGTACTGAAATAAAACGTCTTTCATCTGGGTTTTCAGATTTAAATAAGAGGGCTTAAGATTCAAGAGGTCCATGGTCCCTGTAGCCAGAATTTCACCGCCACCAAAACGTCCGGTCACCTGCTCAATAGCTACATTTTGCTGAATGACACCATTTTCGTCGGTATTGCGCTTCAACTGTCCACGCACCCTTAAATTGCTGACCATATCCCGTAAGGCCGGAATATAAATGCTGGTATCGTTCATGGAAAAGGTACCCTCAAGCTGTGGATTGCGAGGACTACCCAGCACATTGACTAAAATGGCGCCTGTCCCTTTCCGCCAGTCAATGGCATTGGTAAAAAGGTTAACAAGACCAAAACTATCGTTTTGCAATTGCAGGGTGACATCCATGGGTTTATTTAAATCGGTGACCGGCACATCGCCGTAAGCCACCACCTGTTGGTCACCATAGTTTAATTCCACCCGTGTATCGCGGACATAGCCATCCCGGTAATCAGTCAGAGTGGCCAGACTATCAAAAAAGATTTGATTCAAGAGCAAGCGATTCAGCTTGAGCTCCGCCGTAACCTCGGGGTTTTTCACGGGACCCTGAGCCACCGCAAAAGCGCTTAGACTACCGTCTAAACGCGTATCTAAATTGCGCAGAAAAGGATTTAAACTATCCAGCTTAAGCCCTTTGGCACGCACCTCTAAGTTGAGGTCTTTGGCCAGATCCACAAGCCCCTGAACCTCTAAAGTACCCCCCTGCTTTTCAATCAAATAAAACTTTTTGAGATCCACTTTCTGATCTTTGTAGACCGCATTTAAAAAGGTTTCGGGCACCTCGGCATCCTGGTACTTCAGGTTTTGCACCATCCCCTGGGCTTTTACCTCAGGTGCTGAGACCGATCCCTTAATCTGAGCATTGAGCGATAAATCGCCCCGCAGGCTTTCTAAGGGAGATTGCTCTACTTGAGGACTCTCTGCAGGCTCGGTGTTGGGTTGTAGCTTCCAACGCTCCCAATGGTCATAAACCTCTTTCCAGCGCAATGACAAGGGCTGCTGCGCGCCCTCCATTTGAAAGAGCTGCCGTTGACGCACATTGGGAAGCTCAAAAGTTTTCGGTAGGGTATCCGCTGGCGGCATTTGTTTCTGAACACTTTTTTCCGCTTCTGCCCGTAGGCGCTCAGGCAAAAGGGCCACCAGGTGCGCCAAAGAAAAGCTATCGGCCTCCGCCACCAAATCCAACACTGGGCTTGAGGGATTCAGATCCACTTTCCCTTTGACATTCAAGTGATCGCCTTGCTCCTCAAGACGGGCTTCTCGAATGGTTAGCACTTTGCGGTCCAGCCGGGTGTCTAAAGCAATTTTCTCCAAGTCGATATCCTGAATTTTAAGGTTATCTGCGGTACTGATCAGCTCAGCTTTGACACCACCTTGCTGAGCTGAAGCCGAAGCCGCCAATTTAACTTTGCCGCCATAGACATCATACAGTTGCAAAATCGGGAAATCAGTCACGTCCAGTTCGCCGTTGAGCTTTCCCCGAAAAGCCTCCTCAGGACTTTGCTTCGACAATAAAACAGGCACCGAGACCGTCCCTGAGCCTCGCACAAAGGAGTCCTCGTTTTCTAAACTCAAGCGCTGAATATCCGCAAGTCCTTGCCGCCAATTCACCTGTACAATGGCGTGGTCCAGGTGTTGCAACACCTGTTCCTGGGTTTTAAGGGGAACATTGAGATCCACCTGGTTGGCCTCAAAATTGAGGCTTCCATTAAAAGCGGTCCAGTTGCGCTGCATGCGCTGCAAAGAGCCCTGCACCGAAGCCGCCAGGCGTGCGGTACCTTTTTCAAAATAACGATCCGGAGCAAAGGCATTGACCCGGGTAAGATCAACCTGCTCTGCTTCAACCTTGGCATCTAAACGGTCCATATTGCGCAATGTCAAGGCGCCTTTGACCAGCCCGGCATCGGTAGAGTTTGCCCGCAGCGCCACCGTGGTCAGGGGCTTGCTGTAACGAAAACGGGTTTGCAGATCATAAATGGGGTGAAGCGTTTTACTCACAGGGAAGGACAACGCAGGACTGGAGAGCAGGCCTGTGGCTCGCGGATTGCTCAGGGTTCCTGCAGCATCGGCAGTCAAATTAACCCGTCCAGCAGGGCGAATATCTTGATCAAGACGTAAACCGAGATCCTTCTGCATATCTTGCAAAGACAAGTTTTGCCCAGAGACGTGGGCACGCAAAGCGTTATTTTTTAAGCCCAGGCGGCCTTCAGCAAACACACTCCCTTGAAAGACCTGGGTATTCAGGCGATGGACAGTGAGCAAGTCGGGGGTATACGTTAAGCGGGACGATAACGCCGATACATCAATCTGCTGGTAAGCCGCTGAGGCGACCCGCAGGTCAGCCTGGGCGGCCTGCGGGTTATAATCAAAATTGGCCAGCGCGTCGTTAACGCGTACGTCTTTCATAGTAAAGCGAGGCAAGGCCACAAATCCAGAGGCATTGATTTTATCAAGAAAACCTTGAATCCTTACATCAGAACGCACGACACCTGCAGGGTTAAGTTCTCGCAAAAGGCCTTTTACAGAAGGATAATTGACCGCTTTGACAATGGGCTGAATGTAAAGACCTGGCGTGCGAACCCGCAAATCAAAAGCAGGCTTCGAAAGGTACTCGCCCACATGACCCGTGAGTAGAACCTGAGAGTCACCGGTTTTTAAATCGAGTCCGGGGATATTGACTCTCTTTTCGTTAAGGGTGGTGCGGCCATTGAGCAAGAGAGGGTCACGGTAGTAGGGCACATAGGCATTCACCTGGTCAAAATCAATGCCCAGGGTATAACGCAACTTACCAAAAGCCCAGCTGTCCCAATTGGCGTATAACTGACCATCAATGGCTCCTGAAATAAAACGAAAGTCATCCAGCGCATCGTTGGTTTGGCTCACCAGATCTAAATAACGGTTTGCCGACGTTAAGTCGGGGGTATTCACATCGGCCGAGGCCCAGCCTTCGCCCTCAAAAAGATGCACCTGACCCTTGCCCCAAAAGGACAGTAAGGGATTGCGCACACGGGCGTTCAACAGGGCATGGGCACCATCATAGATATCGCCTCGGACAAAAGGCACAATCACGTGATCTTTTAAGGCAAATTTTTCACCCAGATCCTGATAGCTCACAAAAAGATCATTGATGGCGATTTTCATGCGGGGCAAAACCAGGGGTTCGGCATTGGGATCTTTGTCTTCGCTGGGCTTTAGCTCTGGGCGCAAGTTGAGACGCCCTTGCGCGTCGCGAATGGCGCGCACATAAGCAGATTGCGCCGTAACCAGGGCCACCTGAGGCCGCCCACGCAAATAGGCGAGAAGATCACTCTCAAAGGTCAGCTGAGGAATCACCAAAAAGGGTTTTCCGGCCCCGCGGTAGCCGTACACATGTAAATTGCGAATCTCAATGGATTGATATCCCAGACGCAGGCGCAGTTCGGTCACACTGCCAATCTGAACCGGCAGACCGGTCTGGGCTAAAATAATGGATTCGATATACGCCGTAAGGGGTTCAAGCAGCAAGGCTGGAGGACGCCACAGCACAAGCAGACAGAGAAAAAAGAGTAAAGCGAGCATCCAAAAAACAAAACGGAGCAGAAAAAGAAAGCCGTTGAGCAAAGAGAAGTGAATGGAAAGCTTGCCGCTTTGGAGGTCAGACATAAGGCCGTTGCGCTATTTTGATTAATCTTAAGATACAGGTATTATAAAGTAATCCCATGTTAAACAAAGGGCAATGCGCACATGCTTATAAAATTTTAATACTTTCAGGCGTATGCTAAACACAAGAAACGATAGATCAGGAGCCTTTGACCTTTTCATGAAAACCTTTGCTTTACAAGCTTCCCCTGAAACTTACAATGCCTTACGCATGCAGGCCCTTTGCTGCACCGAACTCTGGAACACCGCCATGACACAGCGTCGCAACAAATACTCCTGGGGCAAGGCCAATGCCGACACCCAACTCCAGGAAATCAAGGACATTCAAGCTCTGGACATGCGCTTTCATGAAATTCCCCTGAGTGCTCTTCAACAGGTGATTAAAGATCTGGATCAGGCCTATGAAGATTTTCTGGCCGCGAACATGGCCTTTAAAAAGCACCAGCGCGAGACGCGGCCCGAGATTCCCCGGTTTCTTCCCGAAGATACGCTGTACCCGCTGTATTATACGGCCCATTTTTACGCCTTGCAAAACCATCAAATTATTTTACAGGCCCATGCTGAAGCCTCACGTCTTCCCTTGACGTTTCCTGAAGAAAGTCTGACACAACAGCTTCAGCAACAGCCCGATTTTTGGCTCTCTCTTGAAGCAGAAGCGCAAATCCAGCTTTGTACCCAGCGCCCGGCCTAAGCCTGGGTGACTTCATCATCTTCAAAAGAAGCAGGGCGCATGGCTTTAAAAGAAGCAAATTCCACCAGGGGTACCGGTAAAGCCGGGTCTTCCCCCAGGGGAAGGTGACGCTTGTCTTCGGGAATTTGCTCTAAATCAATAAAGCCCACCAACAAATAGGGGTTAAATTGAAATTGCATGGCCACCCGGCTAAAAAAGTTTTCCTGGGCATAGGCATTGCGACAACGGGTGCACAATACCACAGGGCCGTTACACACCACGGCCTCACCGGTCTCATTGATCATCATCAGCGGAAAGGTTTCTGAATCGGGTAGCAGTACATCACACTCGATGCATTGCTGAGGCGGCGCTTCTTCACACAATAAAAAGTCGCGATCTTGCAGTCTATCGTTCATGGTATTTATTCCTTTTCTAATCCTGTGGGTTGAGAAAGATCCCACTGCGCAGCCGACTCATAAGCAAAAGCGTGTTGATACACCTCTGCTTCAGCCATGGGTTTGCCCATAATTTGTAAGCCAACGGGGAGCCCCTGTACAAAGCCACAGGGCACCGAAAGTGCGGGAATGCCCGTGAGATTGGCCATGACCGTTAAAATATCTGTGGAGTACATTTGTAAAGGGTCTTGCATACGCTCTCCCAGTTTAAAAGCCGTGACCGGTGCCGTGGGCGCCATCATGACATCGCATTGTTCAAAGGCTTTTTGGGTGTCTCGCATCAACAGCGCCCGTGCTTTCTGGGCCTTGAGATAATAGGCGTCGTAATATCCTGAAGACAGGGCGAAGGTGCCCAACATAATCCGCAGTTTCACTTCATGCCCAAAGCCTTCAGAGCGGGAGTTCAAATAAAGATCCATCAGGTTTTGGGCCTGATCACTGCGGTGGCCATAACGGACGCCGTCAAAGCGTGCCAGATTTGAACTGGCCTCGGAGGTGGCAATGAGATAATAAGTGGCCAGCGCATAGGGCAGTGTAGGCAGCGAGACTTCAATAACCTGAGCCCCTAACTCTGTGTAGAGCTGTAGGGCCTTCTCTACGACGGTACGAACCTCAGAGCTCACCCCTTCCGTCATCATTTCTTTGGGGACGCCGATAACTTTGCCCGCAATAGACGTGCGCAAAAGACGGGTAAAATCCTCAGCAGACTGGGTTTGGTCACTCGTCGAATCGCGGGCGTCCGCTCCGGCAATCAAATTCAACAGCAGGGCATTGTCTTCCACATTAGCGGTCATGGGACCAATCTGATCTAAAGAAGACGCATAAGCCACCAGACCATAGCGAGAAACCCTGCCATAGGTGGGCTTCATGCCCACCACACCACAAAAAGAAGCGGGCAGACGAATGCTACCCCCTGTGGACGACCCCAGACTCCAGGGCACCAGATCTGCCGCCACCAAAGCGGCTGAACCCCCACTACTGCCGCCTGGAACGCAGGACAAATCCCAGGGGTTATGGGTCTGCTGGAAGGCCGAGTTTTCGGTGGAGGAACCCATGGCAAATTCATCCATATTGGCTTTACCCACCACCATGACACCGGCGTCCTTCAGTCGCTCACTGACATGCGCGTCAAAGGGTGATACATAATGGGCCAACATTTTTGAACCACAGGTCAACCCGTGATCTTTTAAGGCAATATTATCTTTGAGCGCCAGCGGAATACTCCAGACTGAAGGCTTAGACATCACCGGGGTTTCATAATAATCTAAAAACCCCTGAACCCGTGGCTCATACCGCAGGGTGCGTTGGGCGTAGTGCTGCTGGATGTCGGTGGGCGTCACTGCATTTTTTTGAAGTTGCTCGTGCCAATACTTTACCGCGTAACGTGTCATTCAAAAATCCTTACTTTAAAAACTGGGTCATTTTTTTATACTAAAATCATCAAAAAAATGTTGAAAAGCAAGCCAAAATCAGACAAGGTCATTTTTTCAGGCTTAACACTTAACAGTATACCTGTTATTCTGATTATCAAAGATTAAGCAATGAGGAAGTTGAGTCGTGTTTGAACGCCCAAAGATTTTAGTCCTTGATGATGAGCCTGATGTGCGCAATTTGTTGGCGCGTATTCTAAAAGAAGAAAACTATCAGGTGAGCGAAGCCGATACCGCTGAAAGTGCACTCAGTAGCATTGAGGAATCTGTGCCTGATTTGGTCATCGCAGACATCAACTTACCCGGTATGAGCGGCCTGGACTTTTTTAAGCTCGTCAAAGAAAACAACCCTCAATTGCCCTTTATCTTCTTGTCAGGACTTACCGATGAATTTGACAAGGTTCTCGGCCTTGAGTTGGGTGCAGAGGACTACATCACGAAACCCTTTGGCGTACGAGAACTCAAAGCCCGCGTTAAAGTGGTGCTGCGTCGCTTAAAAAACAAGAGCAATCCCGATACTCCTGTCGAAGTAGATCCTGATGCCCATGTGGATCTTAGCATCGACATCCCCAAACGCCAGGTCTTTGTGCAGGAAGAAGAAGTCAACCTCACTAAAAAAGAATTCGATATTCTGGTGCTCCTCTCGTCACGACCTGGACAGGTGTTTACCCGCGAACATATTTTAGATGTGATCTGGAACAACGACACCGGTGTCAGCGATCGCACCGTGGATGTTCACATTGGTCGTCTCAGAGAAAAAATTAATATTCATCCCGATCACCCCCCCTATATCGAAACCGTAAGAGGTGTAGGATACCGTTGCAACACCAGCATTGCCATTCGGGTTTTGCAATAACACCTGCTCATGTGCTTTGAGTGAAGTTAGAACATTCGGTATAATGGCTAAAAACCGTTCACGGAGCCATAGACCTTATGAAGAAAATCACCTGGAGCTTAGGCATCGTTGCCGCCATTACCCTGGGAAGCCTGCACGCCACTGCGCAGGCTCCTTTTCGTGAAAACACAGCCCCTGACAGCCACAACCACGCTCAAGAAATCGATCCCCAACTCTTGATTAAATCCCAGCAGGCCTATGCACTCATCAAAAAAGAAAACCCTTTATTGATTGACGTACGCAGCCGCGAAGAGTATAACGCCGAACACATCGTGGGCGCGTTGTCTTACCCTTTCCGCGCCATTCAGTCCACCACCAACTACCCCTTTGTGGACAAAAACCGCGCCATGCTGCTGTACTGCGGCTGCCCCCACCACTTATCGGGCATGAGCGCCGATATTTTAATCAAACGGGGCTACAAAAACGTTAAAGTCATCGACGAAGGCTATTGGGGTTGGAAAGCCATGAATCTACCGGTCATGGTCAACCCGAATGCACCGGCCAAAACCACCATGGATTTTGAGGGCCGCTTAACCCACGGCGGACAGCCGGCCAAATATGAAGATGTATTGCTCATTCACCCTGAAACGGGCCAAATTGAAGCCACCCGTACCGATGCAAAAGGCTATTTCCGTATGGCGCTACACTTCTACAACTCCGATCTTCAAGACAAAGTCCAGTTTGAAGTGCATGATACCCTGCTAAAAACTCTGACACTGGGCGATCTTAAGAAAGAAAAAGTCATGCTGGATATGCCGGTACACGTGGCCAGCAAACCGTAATGGAGCACCCTCTGATGGAACACGCCCTTTTGGAACGCATTGCCCCTCTACGTCAGCAATTGCAAAACCACCCGCTGTATAGCCAACTGCAAAGCTTTGAAGCCATCCGCTTATTCATGTCCGAGCACGTCTTTGCCGTCTGGGATTTTATGAGTTTGCTCAAAGCTTTGCAGCAGAACTTAAGTTGCGTCACCACCCCCTGGTTTCCCACCGCTGATCCCGTGAGTCGCCGCTTGATCAATGAAATCGTTTTGGCTGAAGAAAGCGATGAATTGTCCAGTGGGAAGGTGATCAGCCATTTTGAATGGTATTATCAATCCATGAAAAGCTGTGGAGCCAGCACCAGCAATATTGACCGACTCCTGCTTACGTTGCAAAGTTGTCCCGAACGCCTCACGGAAGAAACCGTGCTTGAGACCTTAAAGCAGCAGCATGAAGCAGGTTACTTACACACAGGGACTTACCGCTTTTTAGAAACCACCTGGACTATTTTGGCTACACGACAACCCCACCGCATCGCAGCAGCCTTTACCCTTGGCCGCGAAGATATTATCCCCGTGATGTTTCACGAAATCGTGAGCCGTTACCAACAAGCCCACCCTGAGCTTCTGGATTTTGTGGCTTATCTGGAGCGACACATCGCCTTAGACGGAGATAGCCATGGCCCTCTGGCCTTACGCATGCTCGGTCACTTGTGCGGCAACGATGCTTCCAAATGGGAAGAGGCAACCCAGACAGCGGAAAGCGCCCTTAAAGCCCGCCTGCTGTTGTGGGATAGTGTTGCAGAACAATTGAAGCTGCAATATGCGCCACAGATTTAAATACGGTATTATTGCAGTTTGCCTGATGGGTTTCATGCCCCCTGCACTGGCTTTGGAGCATTATGACAGCACCTCAGACTCAGTATTTGCAAGGGCATTGCTATTTGGACAACGCAGCGCTATAGAAACCTATATCGCTGAAGAAAAACCGGATCTGGACGCTCCCTTGCGCTGGAGCCCTGACAGTCCCATGCGCCCCCTCAGCCTGGTCCTGACCCAACTCCACAGCCAGCAGCGCTACCGCCTGCCCCGCAATGGCCCTTTAGAGCCCCCTGCCGATGAATATGAGCTGAGCTATCTTTTGCTACGCTTTAATGCCCAGAGCGTTTACCAGGAACCACACTGGCAAGAGCAAAGCCCCTTGCACATGCTCATGATGCTCCCCGATACCCAACAAGTTCGTCTGCTCCCTTTGCTCCTGCGTTTTCATGGAGAGGCTTGTTTACCCCTTAAAGACAGCAATGAAAATACCCCCCTCATGCTGGCGCAACAGCAGAATTCACCGTTGACACCCCTGCTTGAAAAATACAAACCCACGGGTTTGAGTGATTACCAGATTCGCAGCGCACCCTTTGCCTATGCCAAAGGTGAGCGCATTTATGAGGCACTCGCCAAAGCCCAAAGCCTGGCGGAAGCCGTGGAAAAGCAAGACGTCCAACGTATGGATTATTGGCTGGATCAGGGTGTCTCACCGGACACGTATCATTTGCATCCCAACGGAATACCGCTTTTATACACTTTAGCCCGGCACAAGGGGCGTGAGGGGCTAGAACGCTGGCAACAGTACCGCGCCAACTTTCGGATACGGGACCTGCAGGGGCAGCAAGTGCTTCATCATCTGGTGCAGTTTGCACCCGATGGATTTGCGCCCCAGGAACGGCTTCAATTTTTGCTGAACGCGGGGGCAGATCTACACGCCCGTGATGACGAAGGGCAAACGCCTTTGGCGATGGCCCAAAAAGCAAACCAGCAAATCTGGGTGGATTTGCTGGTCAAGGCGGGAGCCCGCTAACAGAAGGCTCTGGAACGCTGGCTATTTCAAAAGCTTGTCAATCTGCTGGGTTACGCTGGGGGGCAATTGTGCCCAGGTACCACTGGCCTGATGTTGTTGGCGGAGCTGACTGAACGGCTTTTCACGATCACTAAAGGTCCCGTCAAAAGACTCAGCAATTTGTCCGAGCAATTTTGCAGAGTTAGGTTCGCCATACTGTGCTGAAACAGTCGCCAGTTTATCAAGAACCACAAAAGCAGCATTATCACTAATGTTATTCATAAACTCAGCCACCGGAAAACCGGGCTCACTCATAATCTGAGTGGTCAACATGGGGTCAATGGATTGATGCGTTAAAATACGCCCCAGCACTTCAGACTGACCTTTAGATACCAGGGTATTGGCAAGCTCCACTTTATCGGCCACGCTGCCTTGCTCCCAAATTTGTACAGCGGTGCCGCGAATTTCTTCGGGCTGGTTAGGTCCGCCAAAAAACATGTACTTTTTGTCGTCCAGCAATTTATCGA
Organism: Candidatus Sericytochromatia bacterium; assembly: GCA_964229355.1. GTDB lineage: Bacteria > Cyanobacteriota > Sericytochromatia > UBA7694 > UBA7694 > CAXRDE01. The sequence continues at coordinate 24,516 of CAXRDE010000011.1, forward strand.
GCTGGGCTTTTTGCGGGCTTAGATCAGCAGTGGGTCCAGGGCTAGAGGTCGCGGCTTCTTTGGCAGCAGGTTCAGGCTGCTGCAAGCTGGCCACGGTTCCCTCTTTGCTGGTGGCTTTATGGTAAATGGCATATGTGCCTGCAGCCACACCCGCCACCACGAGGCCGGCGGTCACCGCGGTCACTGAGCCTGCCACTTTAGGCCCACCCACTTTTTTAATGATTTTACTTAAGGCAGGACCTGTGGGCACTTCTAAGCCCACCTTGCCAATCACGCTGTTCACGCCTTTGGCCACCACCTGTGCCGTCTGATAACCGCCCAGGTTACCCGCGGTACGGGTCATGGCAATCAAGGTTGCGCCAGTACCTACTGTACCCACAACGCCGCCAATAACAGCCGCTTTACCAATGCCTGAGCTGCTCTTTGCGGTAGGCTGCCCAATACTCGATAGGGGAGGATTATTGGGTGTGGTGTTAACTGGAGGTGCGACAGGCTCATCAGGGACTGCAGGGGCATCGGGTACATTGGGCTGCGCAGGAGCCGTGGGCTCACTCACCACAGGCTGGCTGGGTTTGGGGTCTGCCACGTTGGGTAATTTGGGCTCGGGGAAAGGCAGCTCGCCGGGTGGACGTAGAAAAGGTTTGTCTGCAGGCGGGGCGGCCGGAGGCTCAGAAGGCGCACTGGGCTCTTCAGCCACAGGGGGCAATACAGGCTCTTCAGCCACAGGCGGCGCAGGTGGCTCAACGGGAGCTGGAGGTGCTGCCACAGGAGGCGTAGGAGGTTCAGTATCTACAGGAGAAGGGATATTGGTAGGTGGAGGTGTGGGAGCCACTTTGATTTCCCTGGGCAAGGTCAGCGTCTGCCCGGGATAAATCAGATCAGGATTTTTAATTTGCTCTTTGTTGAGGGCGTGGATTTGCTTCCACTTCATGGGATCGCCCAGTTTGAGATCCGCAATATCCCATAGCGTATCGCCTTTTTTGACCTGATAGGTTTCAAGCTGGACACTTTCACCCTGAGACAGCGATGAATTGACCGCCGCGGGAGCTGCTGTCGCCTGGGTTGGTGCAGCAGCCTGTACCTGACTGCGATTCGCTTCAACCGCTAAAGAGGCACTGGCCGCATTGACGGGGTTATTGGATATGGCTGACATGATTTTACTCCTGATCGTTCGACATGGATCGTCGTATACTCTTATTATTTCATATCGGCAAAGAAAGAAAAAAGTTGCTTAAAAATTTAAATTAATCTTGATCTTTTCTTTACTTCATCACCTGGCGCACAACTTTTTCTTTCCAGGCTGGGTAAGGGGGGTAGCGCAATGGCATATCGAGATTTAAGGGGCGTTTTAATAAAGCCTTGCGATGAGAAAAAGCGTCAAAGCTGTACCTGCCGTGATAAGCCCCCATCCCACTGCCTCCGTTACCGCCAAAAGGCAAATGAGGCGTGGCCAAATGAATCATGGCATCGTTGATACACCCCCCCCCAAAATCCAAATGACGCATGATCATCTCCTGGTGAGCCGGGTTTTCAGAGAATAGGTACAGAGCCAGGGGGCGAGAACGTTCTTGAATCCGGGCAATGACTTCATCAAGGGTGTCATAAGCCACCACCGGCAACAGCGGGCCAAAAATTTCTTCTTGCATTATCGGGGCTTGCCAATCCACATCTTGCAATAAAGTCGGGGCAAAATAGTGTGCTTTAGCATCTGACTCACCCCCACAAAAAACCGTTTCCCCTTGCATGAGCTGCTGCAAATGCGTGACTCGTTCTGAAGAGACCAGGCGACCATAATCCGGGCTTAGGTGGGGGTCATGACCATAAAATTGCTGAATTTCATGGGCCATCGCTTCCAGAAGCGGCTCCATATCTTCACGCGGAACCAGCACATAATCTGGGGCGACACAGGTTTGCCCGGCATTTAAAAATTTCCCCCAGACAATACGTCGCGCCGTTAGCGCCAAAGGCACGCCACGGTCCACAATGCAGGGACTTTTCCCTCCCAATTCGAGAATCACCGGGGTCAAGTGTTTGGCAGCCTTTTCCATTACGATTTTACCCACACGGGTACTGCCCGTGAAAAAAATCAGGTCAAAAGGCTGATCCAACAGGGCTTGATTTACCTCAACGCCCCCTTCCATCACGGTAATATAAGCGGGGTCAAAGGTATCCTGAATCAGCTTTGCCAGCACAGCAGAAGTGTGAGGAGTGAGTTCAGATGGTTTTAAAATGGCACAATTCCCTGCAGCAATGGCACCAATCAAAGGGTCAATCAACAGTTGAAAAGGATAGTTCCAGGGAGAAATAATCAGAGTAACACCCCGAGGTTCGTAAACCACTTCGCTACTGGCCGGCTGATGCACCAGCGGGGTTTTTACCCGCTCAGGCTGCATCCACTCGGAAAGATGTTTTGAAATAAAACGCAGTTCATCCAGCACGAAGCCTACTTCCGTGGCATAGGCCTCAAAAGCTGACTTTCCCAAATCTTGTGCCAGCGCCGCCAAAATTTCAGGTTCATGACGTTGTACAGCCCGTTGCAAGGCTTTTAATTGCCCCAAACGAAAGTCCAAAGAACGGGTGTGCCCGCGGTGATAATAGGCTTTTTGCTGTTCCACACGTTCAGCAATTTGCGAGAGATCTGCAGAAGGTACATGCACCGTCATAAAAACACTCCAAAAAAAGAATAGCGACTGTTTACAGTATACGGGGGAGACAGGGTTTCTTGCGTACAAAAACGCTCGGAGATTTTAAAGGCATCTCATACTCAGATAGATAGAGTTGGGTTTATGCTAGGAACATGAATAAGTCATCTGTTTCTTTGATGTTAACTCTTCTCATGGGCTGTTTGAGTACCGGCCTGAGCAGTTGTCGGCCGCCAGGGCAAAACGCAAATGGCAGCCCCGACTTTACTGCTGATGAGCGCACGAAAATGTATGCCTTATCTCCTCTGCCTTCGCCGCCACCCAACCCCAGCAACCGTTACGCCGACAGCGCACAGGCCGCCCATCTGGGACAGTATCTGTTTTTTGATCCCCGGCTCTCTCAGAACCAAAAAATCAACTGTGCCAGCTGTCATAACCCCGGTTTAGGCTGGAGCGACCAACGCCCTTTAGCCCAGGGAATGGGCACGGGTACACGCAACAGCCCCAGCCTTTGGAACGTGGCCTACCAGCGCTGGCTTTTTTGGGATGGCCGTGCCGACAGCCTGTGGGCTCAAACCCAGGGCCCTCTGTTTAGCGCCCATGAAATGGGAGCCTCTCCCGAGCTTTTATACCAACGTTTTTTACAAACCCCTGAGCTCAAACAGGGTTACGAAGCTGTTTTTGGCCCACTTTCTTCTGTGAAAGGCCCGCAAGACATTCACCGTTTTGTCAGCAATATTGGCAAGGCCCTGGAAGCCTATCAGCGTAAAATCATCAGCGGCGAGAGTGACTTTGATCGTTTTGTCAAAGCCCTGCGAAATCAGGAGCCCAATGCCTCAACACAATTGTCAGTGCCTGCCCAAAGAGGGCTAAGACTGTTTATTGGCGCAGGCCAATGTATACTCTGCCATCAGGGCCCTTTACTCAGTGACGGCGCTTTTCACAATATTGGCCTGCCCGCTTTGCCCGGTTCCCTCCAGGATCTCGGTCGCAGTGACGGCATTACAAAAGTCAAAAACAGCCCCTGGAATGGACTTGGCGCCTTCAGTGACAGCGCTGCCGATGATCCCTGGAATGACAAGCTCCACTACGTAAAAACAGATCCCAACATGTTGGGCGCCTTTCGCACCCCCTCACTGCGGGAAGTGGCCCAAACAGGTCCTTACATGCATGATGGTCGTTTTAAAACCCTGGCAGAAGTCATTCAGTTTTACAATGCCCCCGTTGCCCCGCCCGCCCTCGGTGAGCGAGAAGACACCTTGCAGCCCCTACAACTCACCCCCGAAGACATGCAGGATCTGGAAGCCTTTTTACGCAGCCTCAGCAGCGGCCCACCGGATCCTGCGTTGAGCCGTCAACCGTCCTCGCCCGTGGGTGGGGGTTCTGAGAAATAGGTGCCCGCAAAGTAACGCCGTAAAACACTGAGGGTTTCCTGGGGGTTGTCCATTAATAATTCATGGCCACTCTTTGCAATCTGCGCTACCGAAGCCTGTTTAAAAAGACGGGTTTGGCGCGCCTGAAACGCTCTTCCGGTGACCGCATTACAACTGCCCGCTAACACAAGCACGTGGGGCGAGTAATCTTCGAGCCCTTTGGTAAAATCCAGATGCAATTGCCCTCGCTCATCAAGGGTAGATTGGGTGATGGTTTTCCAGGCGCGAAAGCCCACTCGCCAGTTATAATTCTGCCAATTTTCAGGCACTTGCTGATCACAATAGAACAAAGGCTGGTGCCGCACACGGGCAAAAATAAAGTCTTCTCTGGCATCCGCATCGGGGCCATTCACATGAAGTCCCTGTACCCAACGGCGGGTGGTACTGGCGATAAATCCCAGCGTCGAGCGACTCAGAGCAGGCAAAACTTGCCCTGCCATTTCTGCGGTTAAAAAATTGGGTTCCAAAAGGGCCAGTTGTGCGACCTGCCTGGGGTGCTTGCCTGCATAAGCAGTAGCTAACATGCCACCCCAGCCGTGTCCAATCAGGCGCACAGGGCTTTGCCCTCCATAGGTAGCGATCAAAGCCTCAAGGCGCGCTAAACTTTTTTCAATGGTCAGCTCGCTTTCCGAAACCCGGGGCGAAAGCCCTGCACCCATTTGGTCATAAAACAAAACCCGATAATCTCCCGCCAGCTGCTTTAAAGGCAATAGCGTGCGATAGTCACTCCCCGGGCCATCATGTAGAACAACCACCAGGGGTGCTGTTTCTGGGCCGTGAATTTCACCATGCACCTCAAAGGTTGGGGTTTTCAGGCGAGGCAACTGGGCATCCTCCGACACTGTGGCCGGTACAGGGGTGGGTCCCCAGGTGCTCACGTAAAGCCCAAAAAAAATTAAGATAGGCAGGCCCAGGCCTGCCCCAAGGGTATACACCCACTTTTTAACGCGATTCGACATGTTCTTCTATTGGCTTCCCTACAGATCGGGGAAGGTTTTACTCCGTAATTTGCCCGTTTTTGGATCGTAATCTAGATCTTCAGGGTGATACAGCTCAAGCTTCAGTTGAGCCAGGTCTTCGGGGTATTTGCCCTCTAAGACATAATATTCTTGAAGCGCAGCCGTGGTTTGGGTCAGATCCGACATGGCGGTGCTGCGCGTGATCTCTTTGACGGTATTGCCTGCGGCATCTTGCCCCGCGTTGCGGGTCTCTTGAATTAAACTGCAGCCTGTGGTCATCATCGTACCCAGGCTCAGCAGAACAAGGAAATGCCTGTAATAGTTCATGATGTCACTCCTTGGGTGAGGCAGGTTTATCAAATAGCACCATATCATTGCGATGCATGACCTCAGCCCCCTCAGTATACCCTAGAATATTCACGATTTCTCGGGAGTGATGCCCCGCAAGCCGTTGTAACTCTTCATGACCATAACGGATCAAACCGCGAGCAAGCTCGTGATTTTCGGCATCAAAAACCCGCACGGTCTGGCCTTTTTCAAAGCTGCCTTCCACCTTTAAAATGCCGGCGGGCAAAAGGCTCTTACCCTGATGCAGCACAGCCTGAACCGCGCCTGTGTCCACAATCAGTCGTCCATCCATGACCGTATCGGATAAAATCCAACGTTTGCGAGCCAACACCCGTTCTTGTTGAGGCAAAAAACGGGTGCCCCGCGGGGCCGGGGCAAGCTGTTGGTCCTGGGCCATCAACGCCAGCAAAATATCGGGCTGGGCACCGTTGACAATCCACATCTCCACCCCTGCACGGGTGGCAATATCCGCCGCCTGAATTTTGGTTCGCATGCCACCAGTGCCAGCGCCAGTGACGGGGTCACCCGCGAGCGCATAAACCCTTTCATCAATCACGGGGACTTCTGCAATAAAAGTCGCCTGGGGATTTTGCTGAGGCGGCGCAGTGTAAAGCCCATCAATATCTGAGCACAACACCAAACGATCAGCCTGCACCAACGAGGCCACCTGAGCCCCTAAATTATCGTTGTCTCCCAGCTTGATTTCTTCAATGGCCACCACGTCGTTTTCGTTTACGACAGGTATCACCCCGTTCGCAAAACAGGCCTCAAAGGTATTGCGGGCGTTCAAATAGCGTCGCCGATCACTAAAATCACTGCGCACGAGCAAGGTCTGCGCCACTTTTAGCTGGTAAATCGCGCCCAGTTGCGTATAGAGAGACATAAGCTGAGACTGCCCCACCGCCGCCAAAAACTGTTTTTCAGCCAGGGTATGCTGGCGGGGCGGATAGCCCAAATGCTCCCAGCCAGCCAGTACGGCCCCGGAAGAAACCAGCGTTACATCATAGCCCTGCGCTTTTAATTCCGCAATCTGACGCATCAGGTCCACAATGCGTGGGCGGCTCAAGCAATCGGCGTTATCACTCAAGACACGGGTTCCCAATTTAATGACCCAGCGTTTTTTTACACTCATGTGTTTACTCCTTCATAAATTAGACCTAAGGCTTCAGGCAAGCGGCGAGACCAGCTGCTTTCATTGTGCTCCCCCTCTGGATCCGGACGCCAAAACAGATTCTGCTCCCGTGTCAAGCCCAGGATAGAGAGGGTCTCTACCAGGATGGCGGTTTGCTGAAATAAAATATCTCCCAGCTCAGGATGGTCTTCTTTCTGACCATGATCAAAGTACAGTCGCTGCTTTCCCCACGCCAACGAGCCCATTATGGCTTCAAAAATACGAAATCGGTCTGGCCACAAAGCAGGCGACATCAAAAGGCCTTTGTCGTAGCGTTCAGGATACTGTAAGACCCCATATAACGCAGTTAGGGCTCCCAGAGAGCTACCGCCAATCAACATTTCTGTGGTTTGTAACAGCAGTTGCTGCTTCAGACGGGGCAAGATCGCTTCATGAAACCATTTCAGCAGTTGCACTGCATAACCGGGTTTTCCCTCATAGAGTTCCCAGGGCGACAATTCCCCATCGCGATCGTCCCCATGATGAATCCCAATGACCACGGGCACCGTCAAGCCCTGAGCATGCCGTGTAGCCATGGCCTGGTGCAAATACCAGCCTCCGGCGAGGGTGCCTTCATCATCAAATAAATTATGGCCATCAAAGAATACAGCGACTGGCCAGGGGCGCTCCGCCTCTTTAAAGTAATCCGGCGGAAGGTAGAGGGACAGAGGGCGTTCTCCCGTCAACCCCGGAACCGAAAGGGGTTGGCACCGGTAACACAGATGTTCTGCGAGATGGGAGAGGCGCTGAAAACGTAAGGGCTCAGGCATGCAAAATTCCTTGGGTACAAAGGGTTAAAAAGCAAAAAGTAAATATGTGTGTTATACCGTGATTACCCCTGTACCTAAAAGGTGTTTACAGGGCAATTGCAAAAGAGGCGTGGAATAAAACACATGTGGAAATGGCTACAACGCACCGGTATTGTACTGGGTTTTTTAGGCTTATGTTGGACCCTGGCTCAGCTTCAACCGGACACCGACTACTTGCGTCAGCAGCAGTTTAAAGCCTTGCTCAAAGAGCTACTTCCTCAGGTGCAAGCGGATTTTCCGGCCACGGCTATTCAAGCCGAAACCTTATATTGGCCAGATGCCCTCAAAAGTCCGCTGCAGCAGCAACTTGCCAAATGGAACCGTGAACAAGCCCCTACTGGCTCTGCCCCGATCGTCGTACAGGTCAAATGGTCCAGTGATCGCTGGTTTGATCACCTCAGTATGAGTACCCACAGTAAAATTTACCAGGAGAAACGGGTAAAAGTACGCTGGACGGGAGCCCTTCCGCCCTTAATTGCTGTCACGCTGGCCCTGTTAACCCAACGGTTGGTACTCTCGCTCTTTTTAGCCATTGTCTGTGGCAGTATTTTAGCCACTCCGGCTAGCCCCGTAGAAGGGATAATCAACGTGGTGCGCATCCACGGCGTGCATGCCATCGGCGATTTCTTTCATATTCAAATTTTGCTCTTTGCCGGTTTGTTATTGGGTATGGTGGGCATTATGAACGTCAGCGGAGGCACCCGCGGCGTTATTCAGGCCCTACAGCGCTTTGTGGCCACACGCCGCTCTACCCAGGCCGTGACCTGGGTCATGGGGATGTTCGTGTTTTTTGATGACTATGCCAATTCCTTTGTCATTGGGACCACCATGCGCTCCGTCACCGATCGCTTAAAAATATCCCGTGAAAAACTCGCTTACCTGGTGGATTCAACCGCAGCGCCCGTTTCAGGTCTGGCGATCATTTCCACCTGGATTGGTTATGAAGTCGGGCTTTTTCAAGAGGCGCTGGGTGCCATTGAAGGCGTCCAGTTGGGGGGGTATCAGGCCTTTGTACAGGCTTTACCCTATCGGTTTTACTGCATTCTGACACTAATCATGGTGGGTCTGGTGGTCTGGCTCAAACGGGATTTTGGTCCCATGTACCACGCCGAAGTACGCGCCATTCGTGAGGGTTTAATTCTTAGAGAAGGAGCCACTCCCCTCACCTCTAGCACCTTTAATGGTTTAGATGCCAAGGCCGGCATTCCCCTGCGTTGGGTCAATGCCGCCATTCCAGTTTTCACCGTGATTGGTGCCACCCTCATCGGGCTTTTTATCAGTGGCGGTGGCACCGCCTATGCCCCCGTTCAACTGTTCAGCATTCAAACCCTGGGTACTATTTTTTCAGGAGCAAATAGTGGCACCGTCTTGCTTTATAGCTCACTGGCAGGCTGCGTGGTGGCAGCCCTTCTGGTGCTCATTCAGCGCTTATTGAGCCCCCTGGAACTGCTTGTGGCCTGGGGCAAAGGGGTGAGCTCAATTGGGTTGGCCTCTGTGATTCTTGTGCTGGCCTGGATGCTCAATGATGTTTCCAGTAATATTGGCACCGCTCCCTTTTTAATTGCGGTGATTCGTGATGTGGTACAACCCTTGTGGTTGCCGTTGCTGATTTTTCTTTTGGCAGGTGCCGTGGCCTTTGCCACGGGATCTTCCTGGAGCACCATGGCGATTTTAATACCCGTGGCCGTCCCCCTGGCCTACGAGTTGGGCAGCTTTACGCTGATGATTATTGCCATGGGTGCCGTCCTGGATGGCGCTATTTTCGGCGACCACTGCTCTCCCCTTTCCGACACCACCATTTTGTCTTCCATGGCCTGCAGCAGCGATCATTTAGACCATGTCAAAACCCAAATGCCCTACGCCCTGATCACCATGATCGCCGCGGCACTGGTGTGTTATCTGCCTGCCTCCGCAGGCATTTCTCCCTATCCCCTGGTGCTGGCGGGAACCCTGTCCCTGGGTGGTTTTCTCTGGTTTGTAGGCAAAGACCCTGAAGACGCTGCTCCGCTGTCCCCTGCATACAATCACATGCGCTCTGCTCAGGCCCCACTTTTTGACAGTCAAGAAGAGCGCTGATACGTTACAATGACAGGGTTAATTATCGCGTTCGCACAAACAGGTAGCACGAAGGACGGTGGGTCATGAAGTTATTAACCCCTGAGGCACGGCAAGAGTTTAAAAAGCCCCGTGGTTGGTTTTGTCTGGCTTTGATTGTTGTTTCACTCACACTTTCCATGATTGGATTGTTGGGTAACATCGGCATGATCGGAGAAAGCTTTCCCGGCTTTCGCGTTGAACCCACCCTCACAGTATCTGCCGTTAACGACGCCAGTTGGACAGGCCCTCAGGCCGGTCTTAAAACCTATGATCGCCTCCTCAAAGTGAATGGCCAGGCCTTAAGAGTACCTGAGGATCTCAAGAAAATTGTTCGCGCACATCAACCGGGAGATATCTTAACCTACGAATTATTGCCCAAAGGCGTGGATGAAGTTAAAACGGTCGAAGTACCTGTACAACGCTTTAGCCTATCCGACTTCTTAAGCGGCTTTTTACTGTTTTACCTGATTGGTTTTCTGCACATTATTGTGGGCGCTATTGCTTACCTGGTACGCCCCCAAAACCCCGCTGCACGGGCACACCTCTTTATGACCATTGCCATTGGAGCAACCACCACGCTCATGAGCGATTATGACACGACCATGTGGTTTCCTCGTTTTTGGCTCAGTAGTGTCGCGCTAACCGGAGGTGCGTGCTTGCATCTGGGCTTTTACTTCCCGCAACGCAAAAAACTGTTGGTTAAACATCCCTGGGTCGTTAGCATTCCCTACGTGATTAGTTTTGGCTTATTGGCTGCCTGGCAATACGCCTTTCGTAAAATGGGATATTTTGGCTACCAGGAACAGGGCATTACAGACCTATTTGGCTTACATATTGAGCTGAATGACTTATCTTTAGCCTGGTCACTCATTGTGGGCTTTATGGGTTTAATCGGTATGATTTTGCACTCGCTCATCACCGCCGAAAGCCAGGTGATTAAAAATCAGGCCAAGGTTGCACTTTTGGGAGCTGTCGTAGCCTATTTACCCATGACCATTTTCTGGGTCATTTTAGATCAAGTTCTTCATGTCTTCTCTTCCCCGATGATCTCGACCTTCTGCTGGCTGCTTTTTGTGGTGTTTCCCCTGGCGATCGCCTATGCCATTATCAAGCACCGTATGTTCGACATCGACTTTGTCTTAAAACAAAGTATGACCTATACCAGCCTGCTGGTACTTTTGGGAAGTCTGTATATTGCTTTGGCTGCCGCCTTGCAAAATCTCCTCACGCCGCTCATGGTGAGCAATGGAGACCTTACCGCTTACATGATCACCACCGGCGTCACGATTTTACTGTTTGAGCCTTTAAAGCTCAATATTCGTCAGTTTATTGATCGCAAATTCTTTCGGACCAAATACGACTTCCGCACGGCCCTTAGCGAATTTATTGATAGCGCTCGCTCGACCATCGATGTGGAAGAACTCACCCCAAAATTGGTGGAGGTGGTGGAAAAAACCATTCATCCCAAACACGTGCTATTGTTCTTAAAAAACCCTGCCACCAACTCCCTCAGACAAGCTTACAGCCACGGTCTGAGCGTCAAAATCAAAGATGAAATTCCCATGGATGATGCCGTCCTTTTGTCGGCCATGGGATTGCTCAAGCCCCGCAAAAATCTGACCAGCCGCTTAACGGGTGTTTTGACACCAAATATGTCCAGCCAAAATGGTCCCACACCTTCGCCCATTCCTTTTCTATTGGCCAAGCGCATTACCTCTGAGCTGCCCAGCCTGGAAGAAAGCGAAGCCATTGCGAACAGTCTGACTCTGCCTTTAACGGTACGCACCGCTTCTCTGGATGGGGGCGCTGCGCAAGAAGAATTGATTGGCCTACTTACCCTGGGCGAAAAGCGTTCTGAGATGGAATATACCGTGGAAGATCGCCAGTTGTTTCAAAGCATTGGGCAACAACTGGCTTTAACTGTGCACAGCGCTCAACTGGCGGAAGAAGTGGCCGAGAAAGAAGCCATTAAACAGACGCTACTCAAAGCCCGTGCTATTCAGCGCTCAATGTTGCCTGAGCAAGAGCTTGAGCTCGCTCACTTTGAAATGACGGGTTTTTCAGAGTCCGCCGATGAAACCGGTGGCGATTACTACGACTGGTACAAGCTCGATAACGGACATTTTGTGATGGGTATTGGTGACGTTACCGGCCACGGCATTGATGCGGCAATGATCGTGAGCATGGCCAAGAGCTGTTTGTCAAATCAAATTGAAATGCAGCCCGATGTGCCTCATACCATGGCAGCCCTCAACCGGACGATCAACCAAATCACCCGTCAAACTGACCGTAGTAACCGCAAGCTCATGTCTTTTGTTTATAGCTACTTTAACCCAGAAACCATGCGCTGTTCACTGGCCTCTGCAGGCCACTGGTTCCCTTACCATTACAAGGCGGCAACGGGTGAACTGACCAATTATCCTGAATTCAAAGGAACTTTTCCTTTAGGTCAACGCCCGCCCGATAAATTTAAATGTACAGCGAATGAAATCACCCTGGAGAAAGGCGATATCTTGCTTTATTTCACAGACGGTTTACATGAAGCAGAAAACCCCAATGGACAGGCCTATGACTTTGAGCGGGTAGAGCAAATGCTTCACTGGCATCACCACCTCTCGGCCCAGGAGATCAAAGACCAGTTGCAGGCAGATTGGGAGCAGCATATTGAGGGCCGGGGCATGGAGGATGACATGACCCTGGTGGTGGTCAAAGTTACCTGATATTTTATTATACTTGCGTTAAATCTGGTTAAATCCAAGCATGAATGCATGGTGTATCGGCTATAAATAGAGCAATGGAATACGTCAAGTAAGTGACCAAAGGGAGATCCAAACCATGAATATTGGCAGTAAGTTCGGCAAACTCAGAGATGTGATGAACGAAGTTAAACCCCAAAACAACACCGGAGCTGCCGCAGGTGCAGCCGCTGCGGGTGCTGCAGGCATTGGAGCGGGAGCTGTGGCCGGGGCCGCTGCAGGTGCAGCCGCTGAGCTCAAACCCCAGGAGAACTTAAAAACCCCACCCAAAGTCGGCTCCGCTTTTGCCACCCTGAAAAAAGATCCTGAAGCCGCAATCAATGCCTTCAAAAAGGCCGCCAACGGTAAACAAATTCCTATTGCCAACAGCAAAAACCCTAACGACACCTTAAAAAGCGTCCTGGAATTTGCCAAAAGCAAACTTGATAAAAACGAAATGATGAACGTCTTTAAGTTTATGGGTGAAATCGACAGCAGCAATAATGCCGCAAAGCTTGGAAAAGCAATCCAGGAAAATGGTTTAACCACCGAGCAACTGGATCTCATCGCAAGCGGTGAGTTCACCAGTAAACACTACACCACCATGATCAACCAGGGTGACGCAGCCTCATAAAGCTGGATTAACAAATCCAACAAAGTCTCCCCTTTTGTTTAACGAGAGGGGAGATTTTAATATATAATGACGCCATGACTAACTTGAATCGCTTTACCCGTATCCAGGGTTCCACTTCTTATCTTGCCCTTGAACATAGTAATGTGGGCTTATACGTGCACAAGAAAAAAGGGGTTCTCATTGATAGTGGTTATACAGAGGCCGATGCCCAGTGGATCGGCGATTTACTCGAAAGCAGCGTCATCAAACTCGAGGCCATTTTACTCACCCATGCCCACCCCGACGTGAGCGGAGGAGCTGCTTATTTAAAAAAACGCTTTCAATGCAAGGTCTACGTGAGCTCAGCCCAACGCTCAGCTCTGGAAAACCCCAAGGGCTCCAACTACATTTCAATGGTGCAAGCCGCCGTCGAAAAAGAGCGCGAAGAGGAAAAAAGCGAGGCTTCAGAAACAAAAGAAGCCCAGAACGAAAAAGGCGCTGTAGCCACAGAAGCTCCACCGAAAAAATCAGTGATTGTGCCCCAACCCTGCCGTGCAGATGGTATTTTAAGCCCCACAAAACCCTTTGTGATGTCTACGGGTCAGGTGTTTACTGTGGTGGATTTATCGGGACATGTGATGGGACAGTACGGTATTGTCACGCCGGATAAAGTGTTTTTTATTGCGGATGCCTTATACACCTTTGACGAACTCAGCGAAAAACCCATTCCCCACGTCGAGAGCGTCGAACTGTTCGAAAAAAGTTTAGCAGAACTCTTAGAAACACCCTACTCGCACTTTGTGCCCAGTCACGGCAAACCTTTAGAGTTTAGTATTAGCAATGAAGTGCTCTTTCACCAGCGCCAGTTGGATATGATCGCCGAAGCGATTAAATTGCACTTGCAAATGCCTCATACCAAAGAAGAGTTGGTGGCGCTTTTATTTGCGACTTTTGGCATTGAAGAAACCATTCCCAACTTCTATATGATGAGTGCCACCATCATGTCCTTTTTAAACACCCTCAAAAGAAAAGGCGTGATTACCATCATCCATGAAGATGGTAAAACACGCTGGTTTGTAAAACAGAAATAAAACGCTTAGGCGTAGTTCTGTTCCTGCTGAGAAACAATCTCTTCAAGCATAGGGCTGTAATGAGAATCGTCTTTTTGAATCATTTTGCTCAAAATCAAATGGGCAAAACGCGGAATGTCGGTGCGGTGGAGCCCCACGGGCGACACAATATGATACAAAATGGAATCGGGGAAGATAAAGAGCGAATCTTCCTCAATAGTGGCCAATTGTTCGGGGTCATCAATCTCCAGACTGCGATAATCTCCTTGAAATACCACCACACGACCACACAAGCCGGATTGGCCCTGTACGTCCACTGAGCACAGTTTAATTTCTGGCATGGCATAAATGGTGGTCAGAGAATCACCCATTTTGATAACCACATAATCCCCTGAGGGAGCTTTGTACATTTTGACCTGATTGGGATCTCCCCCATAGCCTTGAAGATCGACCTTTAATTCATTGACCATTTCTTCAAATACTTTAAAAAGGTAAGATACCGCATGGCGGTGATATTCATAAAGCTTTTGTTTTTCCCGCAGACGATCCCGCAGGATCAAAGCTAATTCTTTGGTCTCTTGACTCATGATTCAAATTCCTTAGTTATCTTGTATTGAAATCGGTATAATTGTGGGTTGTTTAGCGACAGTGCCTGGTTTGGTACGAAAAGGGTTGGGAATCTCTAAATCTGTTTTGAATTCTTTCCATACTTCATCGCTATTTCTTTGCAACTCTTGTGCTTCTTCAAGCATAAGATGCAACAGTTTTGCCACGCTATGGATGGCTTCAGTGCCCAATTCCACCGAATCTCGACACACCGCCATTAACTGCTGTTTAAGCACCAGGCGTTGTTCTTCGGTGTACTTATCAAGATTATCTTTGACGCCAGCTAAGCGACGGGCAAATTTCTCGGTGTGATCAAGCACTTCATGGGTATGATCCAGTGCAGAAATACTCACATGGGAAAGCAGATCAAATCCCTGGATACAGCCTTGCTCTAAGCTTGAAAACAGAGCAGAAGACCAGGTGGAGGATACGTTTTTCACAGATAGCAACCTTCTTTGCGACCTTATTTTAAACTCATTCTAGTTTAGCATAGATCTTTTTATGGCTTAATCAAGCGGAGAGCGAGGATTCACGGTACACTACCTGAGTGTGATCAAAAAGCTTGACGTGCTAAAATGAACTTGAAATAATAAAGTAAAATTATTGCATATCGGCAAACGATCCGTTAATGTGAAGATATGTAAACACCCGAAAAGGAATTTAGCGCATGATTCGAGCGATAAAGCACTCCCTGGGCCTGTCAATAGCAGGTTTAGCCCTGGTCCCCCTCTCTGCTTGCGGAGACCTGAGCACCCTCAACAACCCCTTTCACCCCCGAGCCGAGGTGCGCATCCTGGACATTACGGGTTCATCAACCGGCGGTGGAGACGATAACGAGAATAACTTTATCGGCATTCAACAGTCCGCCGCTGAGGAAAATGGTCAGGCTTTTACCCTCTACACCTATACAGATCCAGTGGTTACTTTAGAGCTGATCCAGGGCTATCCCCTTGTAAACTTTACCGGCTTCCGTTCACAAATCACGCTGGCTGACGGCACTGTACTTCCCACCAAAGAGTATGACTTGAACAAAGGAATGCCCCGTGTTAACCCTCTCGCTGCAGGCGGGGCAGGTGGAGCGGCAGGTGGAGCAGCTGCAGGCGGCGCGGCAGGTGGAGCAGCTGCGGGTGTCCCTATACCTGTGGTTATCACTAGCCAGGTAGATATCCAATTCCCCATTTTAAGCAGCGATACCGATATTCGTGAAACCGTCTACGTGGGCAATAACGCCCCACGCGTCACCCGAGGTGTAGCGGAAGTTGAGCTTTTCGGAAAAGACGAGAATGGCTACGACATCACCGTCCCCATTAGCGTTCCCCTCAGTTTTTCGAGTATTATTTATGATTCTTCAGGCAGCATTCCTGTGCTTGCGCCCTCTGCGAGTCCTGAACCCGCAGCAAGCTCAAACCCGAATTCAAACAACAATAACTAAGGATACGTTTTGCCCATGTCATTATTTAAAAAAGCATCTCCGTCTCTTCTGGCGGCTTTTCTGTTGGCCACTACACTACCTGTGTCGTGTACTTCTCCCAACACAGAAACCCCCGATGTGGCTGCAACGGGTAATACCAACGCCGAAACCAAAGGGTTAGTCCTTGAAAACCGAGCGGCTATTAGCGGTATTGTATCCATTGGTCGCAGTAGTGACGGGCGTTTGGTTCCTCCCAGCAACACGATACTGATTACCGTAAAAGCGGTTTCTGAAAACAATCAAGAAGTGGCAAGGGGTCGCACAGACAGTCGCGGCCGTTTCTACATCTCAAATATTCCAGCAGCCGATTCAGGCACCTCCTATATTATCAATATTCCCGGTGCAACCCCTACAGATCGCCAGGAGATTTTGTTTGCGGGACAGGTTAAAGATCTCTCAAATATCGCCTTACAATCGACTACTGGAAGCTCCGAAAACCTCAATCCCATCACGGTAACGGGCACGCTAATTGACCCAGATGGTAACCCCCGCGCCAACGTCACCGTACGCGACAAAAACTATGATTACCTGAGTACACAAACAGATTCCAGCGGACAATTTGTTTTAGAAGCACTGAGTGAAGTCCTGGAGGTGGTTATTAGTGACACTGTACCTCCTATTAGCTTTAACTCCAAAGATTTAGAAAATAATCCTGTCTTAACCATCGACAGTGACAATATTCGTACCGTTCAGGGCACCATCAAAGACAGCACAAACTCTAATGTCTCTTTGGAAAATGTGGTAGTGCGTGTGAGTGGGCGAAGCACTTCGACCACCACAGACCGTAACGGCAATTATGTGCTCAACGGCGTGCCCTTAGGCCCCGTTTCTTTGGAAATTACCCCACCTAACACTGGCTATGCTAAAACCAATGTTCAGCTCGCCCCCGCTACCCTGGGTGCGGACGGCAAACCCGAGAGCATCACCCGTAACATTAGCTTGCGCCCTATTGGCACCCTGCAGGTCAACTTCACATCAGAGAGCGTTAAAGGCATTAACGCCTTTGGCTGCAGCACTGCTTATAACTGTCGTCGCTACGACATTAACCCACCCTTCTCTAGCTTGAGTGGCGACGGTGATGTGGTTAACGACCAGTCTGAAGCCTATTATCACAATACCCTGGGTGTAACCGAGCCCTTAACGGCAACCATTCGCATTGAAGGCACAGATATTTCTCAAACTGTGGTTTATCCTCCTGCACCTCTCTTAACCCTAAGAGGAACCGACCGCCTGGGTGAGTTAGTGACCTTAGACGAGGCTGTGATTGCTGAAAACCCCGTCTTTAGCGTGATGTTTGAAAATGTCCCCGGCGGGGCCCAAAACATCACCATTTCCATGACTGGTCACCAAACCCAAAAGAGCATTCCGGTGTTTATTCCCCCCCGTGACACCATCTCTACCGAGCGTATTACGCTCTACCGCGTGACCCCTGTAACCGCAGTGGGAGATGTTCAGGGTATCATTCGAGGAATTGATCCCGACGTTGATAACGACGTACGTATCGCCTACATTGATGTTAGCGAAGACCTGAGTATCTATCCTTCAGCAGGAGAGACGATTGGTGACGAATTGTTTGATCAACTTCAGGAAAGCTTGAATGATAGCAGTTCTAATACCCTTGTAAATCCAACCACGGGTGAATACTACCTGAAAAACGTTCCCACGGGCTCTCGTATTATGCTGGTTGCAGCCTCCGTTGACGAAGACGGTAGAATTTCAGACTGCTATATTCCGAATGCTTCAGTATTGCTGAACGTCAGAGCAGGTCAAATCAACCTGGCTCCAGACCTCACGCTTACCAAGCGCCCCAACGAATGTAATTAATTCCAACGTAAAAAGCCCGCAAATGTGCTGCATTTGCGGGCTTTTTATTGTAAAGAAAAACTAAAAGTTCTCCGGAATCTCCTGAAACTCCACACCGTCTACATCCACCACAAAAGACTCTTCTTGTTCAAAAAGAGGCTTAAAATTGTAAAGCTCACGGGCTTCACGACGTTTTTCAATTTCTTCTTCAAGGGTTCCGGTTTGAATGGCATGAATCACCACAGGATCTTCAATGGATTTTTCGGTCAGCCTATCGATAATGCTATCGCGAAGTTGCACCGCTTCATTGAGCTTTCCGGCCTGTTGTAAGGGCTCATACATCACCGACAAATTGCTCAAAACCACCAGACATTGTAGTACCAATTCCTGATGGGCCCATAATGCCATCACCTCTTTTTCTTCGTGGGTACTCTTAAACAGTTGATTGACCTCCTGGTAAACCTGAAGGGTGCGTTCATAGACCTCTAAAGGACTTAAAACAAACTCGTATTTTAAATGACTAAAGTCCTCAGGGGTTAGTTTATCGAAGTACTTATAGACAAAAGCATATAGTGGCTTCGCTATTTTTTTTAATCCCTCTAAATTGCTCATATGCTCTCCCAATTTTTTAATAAGCGCAAACGGTGCTGGCGAATTTTCTGAAACGCTGCTTTGCGAGAAACCTCTGGTAACGATACCTCCGGTAACACTCCCTCTGCTTCAGAGCCTGGTGATATCACACGATGCTCAGATAAATACTTTAGCACGGGTTTTTCCTGATAATACAAAAAGCCCTGATCTGATAAGGTGAGTTCTCGAGGCCATTGCTCCTGAAGTGTATCTAACAATTTAGACTTATCATCCCGTTGCAAAAACTGTATCATCATTTCAAAGGTCTGCACAAAAGGAATCCACTGTGCTGTTAAAACCCAATGGGCTAGCACCTGTGACAAGGCCAAAACAAAGTCCTGTGCGTCCTCAAGTTCAGTCTCACCCAGAAGCTCTTGAAGCAAAGGCTGAAAGCGCTTTACTTCTTCTGAAGAGGTAAGACAAGACTTCAAAAACCACAGACGCAGAGCAGGCGAAAAAGCCTGTTTTAAAAGGGTTTGTACCATTTGAGCTAAGACGCCAAATACGCCTTTAACTCATCTTCAAACTTCACGCCCCAGGCAAAGGGTTGTATTTTTACCTGCCCTTTCTCATAAACGAAAGGTCGTCCCAGTGCATCCTGAGGGTAACCCTCTGCATTTTTTGAAATCTGACCTGGCATCAACCCCGCTTTGGTGAGCTCCGCCAGATTGGGGGGTAAAAAAGAAGGCTTTGAAGGAGATTTTTCACCGTCTTTCACCTCCGGCGCCTGGTAATGCTGCGCCGCCAGTTGAGCGTATTGTTGCACTTTTTGATTTAGTACCCTGAGTTCGCACAAACTGCGCCGCTCCACTAGCTGACGCATGGCACGCTCTTTCGAGATATCGTCAGGAGCTTGCTGTACCGCTCGCTCGAGCAAACTGAGAGAAGCAGCACAAAGGGATTGCTTGCCGGTCTTGGCGTATAAATCAGCGGCCAGTTTACTTGCAATCGCAGGTGCATCAGGCAATTCACTGGCCTCTTGAAAGTACTGGGCTGCCAGGGCATTATCCTTCAATTGTAAATACGCAATAAAGCCCGCCTGAAAAAAGATATCGGCGCTTTGGGGATTGTTTTGCATGCCCTTTTTGAGTAAGGTCATCACCTGCTCTGGCTCTTCAGGCATGAGATAAGCAGAAAAGACATATGCATTTTCAAAGTGAGGGGCCAGGGTGGTTAGGGTATCAAAGTACTGAAACAGATAATTGGCCGGCTGTTTTTGCTGTACCGTCGCGCCATAATACTGGATTAACTGTAGCCACAGCATATCAGCGGCCAGCGTGTCATGCCCCAGACTGGTCAGCTGTAAGAACTCCGCAGGGGGTAAAGATACCGAAGCATTGGCGTCATCTTTGAAAGGCAAGAGTTCAATCAGACGCGCATGAGATACATGGGTCAACCAAAAGATAGGCAAGCAGAAGAGAAGCAATATTCCACGCATTAAAACTCTCGACCTTCAAAAATAAACATACTGAGTAAAAGCAACGATAAAGTATATAGCGCTCCGTAACCCAGGCTGGCAAATAGAATGTCGCTGTTCAAGGCCCCTTCAAGCAAAAATGTATTTTTTAAGTTTAACCGCTCCAAATCAGGCAGAACCATGAACAATATCTCTAGCAAGCGCTGTAATCCGTTCCCCTGATTGGCCTTTGCAAAAGCTAAAATATCGTTACTGGCATGACCAATCAAATAAACAGCCAGGGTAAACATGGCACTCATCACGGGCGTGGCAAAGGTAGAAAAAAAGATAGCAGCGGCAATGAGCAGCAAAATTTCCACGTAAATCAGCAGCAAGGTAGCTGCAGTGCCCGGCAACAGAGGCATTAAAGCAGCGATATCAAAGCCTTTATGATAAGCCAGCACCCCGTAAAAACACAGCGCCATCGCCGAAAAGATAACAAATAGGGTTAAACTCAAGCCCAAAAACTTGCCCAGAATAAAATCCCGACGACGTAGCGGCTTTGAAAGCAGTAAATAAATTGTTTTTTTGTCGACTTCTTTGCTGACCATACTGGTGCCTACAAAGACCGTTAAAATGAGACCAAAAATAGAAATCGAAGACAGGCCCAGATCCATCACAATTTTGGTTTGTTGATTCAGACTTAAAGAAGACAGTACAACCCCTGAGCCAATCATCATGAGGGCAAAAAAGAGAATGACGTAGAGGAGCTTATCCCGGATACTCTCCCGCAAGGTATTCATCGCCAAAGGTAAAAATTTCATACAACATCTCCTTCCTTCGCCTTTTTCACTTCTTTGACAAAAACCTCTTCAAGACTTTGAAAATGGGTTCTCAACTCCAGTAAGTCGCCACCTGACTGACGTACCACAGACACCGCTTTTAGAGCCTGTTCTAAGCTGTTAAAGCTGGCTTCAACCATACCCTTTTTGTGCACACAGCGCAAAGACAAACGCTTGAGATTCGTAACACCTAGCTTATCAAGACGTTGCACCCGCAAGTGGAACAGATTATCCAGAGGACGCTGCAATTGGTGCACAGGTTTCACCAGCACCACCCGTCCATCTACCAAAATCCCCACCCGGTCACAAATCGACTCCACATCTGAAAGAATGTGTGAGTTAAACAGAATGGTTTTTCCCTGCTTTTTTAAATTCAACACCAATTCTTTAACATCATAGCGCCCCAGAGGATCTAAACCCGACATAGGTTCATCTAACAAGAGAATATCCGGGTCATGAATCAAGGCCTGGGCAAACCCTAAACGTTGCATCATGCCTTTAGAGTAGGTCCGAATTTGTTTACGGGCATCAGCTTCACTGAGATTAACCTGTGTCAGCAACTCAGGAATACGCTGCCTGCAGAGATTTTTAGGCACATTAAAAAATTGGGCACACAAATGCAAAAACTCAATCCCCGTGAGGTAGGGATATACAGTGGGGTGTTCGGGCAAGTAACCCATATGTTGGCGCACACTGGGATTCCAGGGACTCTTCCCCATCACTTTCACCACACCACTCCCAGGCTTTACAAGCCCAACCAGGGTTTTAATGGTGGTGGTTTTCCCTGCGCCATTGGGGCCCAGCAAGCCAAAGGTTTCTCCCGCATAAACCTGCAGA
Organism: Candidatus Sericytochromatia bacterium; assembly: GCA_964229355.1. GTDB lineage: Bacteria > Cyanobacteriota > Sericytochromatia > UBA7694 > UBA7694 > CAXRDE01. The sequence goes on from CAXRDE010000011.1 coordinate 45,978, forward strand.
TCAACCCCTTTTAAGACATCACTTTTTTTACGCCAAAACCCAGTGTAAAAGGTTTTATGTAAGTTCTCTATTTCAATTAAAGCTGTCCGTTCCGTCATAAATACAATGATGTTCCTTGCGCTTTTTGTTTATCATTATACGCTGTTTTCACCCCGCTGTTTCTTTGAAAGATTTGCCAACCTGGGGGGTATATCACCATTTTTACACGCTCACTGCGCTATAATAAACCTATTAAGTAAGAGATCAAAGAGTTAAGTTCATGCACACGGCCCCTTCTGTAGGCACCCCAACACCCGCCCCCAAGAGCCAAAAAATACTGTTATTTCTGCTCATTACCTTTTTAAAACTCATGGTGGCTTTTTTATTACTTACCCTCGCAGTGGTAGGTGGTGTGGGACTTAGCGCCTACATGCGGGTGCAAAGCTTACCCGATGTGGCCAAACTACAATACTATGATCCCAACGAGCGCTCTGAACTGGTCACCGCTGACGGGATTGTACTCAAGCAAATCTTTGGCGAAGAAAACCGCAAAGTGGTGCGTTACAAAGAGATCTCGCCCAATTTAGCAAAGGCCGTCATGGCCATTGAAGACGCTCGCTTCGAAAAACATACCGGTGTAGACCCTATCGGCATCTTACGGGCCTTTAAAGCCAATATGGAAAGTCAGGTCACGGTACAGGGGGGAAGTACCATTACCCAACAATTGGTTAAAAATCTCTACCTGACCCCCGAACGCTCTTATGCCCGTAAAGCTGCTGAAGCAGTGTTGTCGATTCAAGTGGATCAAATGTATTCAAAAGAACAAATTTTAGAACTGTACTTGAACCAGATCTATTTCGGTCATAACGCCTACGGTGCAGAATCTGCTTCTGAAACCTACTTTGGCAAACCTTCAAAAGAACTTGAACTGCATGAAGCCGCCATGATTGCCGGTCTCATTCGCGGTCCTGAAATTTACTCGCCTTACCGCAACTACAAGGCCGCCAAAATTCGCCAGGCCGCCGTTCTCAATAAAATGGTAGAGTACAAGTTCATTGATAAAGCCACTGCCGAAGCGGCCAAAACCGCCCCCATCAAACTCTACGGGATTCGCCGTGGCTTACAATACCCCTATTTCACCACCTATGCCCTGCATTATTTAAAACAAAAATATTCTGAGAGTGAACTGGAAACCAAAGGTCTGCGTATCTACACCACTTTAGATGTCAAAAAACAAGACATTGCCAAACGGGTCCTGTGGAAACACTTAGAAAACCTCAAACGCGCCAACGTTGAACAGGGTGCTCTGGTAAATATTGATGCCAAAACCGGCCATGTATTAGCCATGGTAGGCGGCACAGATTTTGGTAACAGCGAGTTCAACCGCGCCTATCAGGCGCAGCGCCAAACCGGTTCTTCTTTTAAACCTTTTGTGTACGTCACCGGCTTTGAAAACGGATATTACCCTGAGACCACCGAAGTTGATGGGCCGGTCACCTATCCTGATGGCGACAAGGGCTGGAGCCCACAAAACTACGGTCGCAACTATAAAGGCACGGTGACCATGCGTTCGGCCCTGATGAGCTCGATTAACGTAGTGGCCGTTAAGGTAATGGACAAAGTAGGCATTAATAAAGTCGTTGAAATGACCCGACGTCTTGGCATTAAAAGTGAAGTGCGCCCTTTCCTGTCCTCGGCCCTGGGAGCTTCTGAAATTACCCCTTTAGAAATGGCCCATGCCTATAGCGCCTTTGCCAATGACGGTATTTTACAAGACGAATCACCGATTTTAAAAATCGAAGATAAATATGGCAACGTGATCTTAGACAATACCCAGCCTAAAGGTAAGCGGGTCCTCAGCGAAGACGTGGTTCGCGATCTGAACTCGTCTCTGGTTTCAGTGGTCAGCGCCGGTACGGGCGCTGCAGCCCGCATTCCCGGTCATGAAATCGCCGGTAAAACGGGGACCACCTCGTCTCATAAGGACGCCTGGTTTATGGGATACACGCCCCATTATGTGACCGCCGTGTGGGTGGGTAACGACAAGCCTGAACGCATGTTTGGCGCCACTGGTGGAGGCTTTTGTGCACCCATCTGGCGAGAATTCATGGTGGATATTTTAAAAGACGAGAAACCCGAAAAGTTTCCGCCTCGTCTTCGCAAAAAGCGGGAGCGCAAATACAATGTCAAAGGCACTGCCGTGCGGGAATCCAGAGCAGCAGAAAGCAATGATAAAGCCCAGCAACAAGTGCGAGAGCGCAGTGTCAACAGCACACCGGCAGCAACACCCAATATTCGGGTGCGTCAGAGCACACCCGCAGCAGCCCCGCTCGGAGACACCCGTCAGCCCTCAGGTCGTCTGAGTGGCCCCCGTTCTCGCGACAGCGGTCGGGGATCCGGCGGACGCCGCAGCGGCGAATAAACCCCTTTTTACTCGCCGACGGAATCCTCATCCTCAACAAGGTGAAGAAGTGCCGGAAAATCAGGGTTTAGCTCCAAATCCAGCAAGCGCTCCTGGGATCCTTCGGGCGCAGTATGAACCGACAACCACATGGGCAATGTGGCGAAGGTATTGGTGCCTAACTCTTGCTCCAGCGCATACAAATGATCCGAAATACGGTTCCAGACCGGTAATACCGCCTGCTCAGAATCTCGGGCTTTCAAAGCCGCAAACAGGGTATCCGCCGCCATGCGACAGGCAAAAAGCTGACTTTCTTCCGCCAGGCCATTGCGTCGCCAGGTGAAATAACCAAAGCCTCGACAAATGGCCGGACGCACTTCATAAATGCTACATTTGCCGTCCAGTAAAAAAGGACAGGCTTTGCAGTCAAAATCCGGTAAAGGCACATTGCTATCGGGTCGCGCAATCCGCTTTTGCTCTTGCAGAAAAAGTGCCATCTGATGCCCGTGAAAGGTTTCGTTTTGAGCCTTAATGCGCTGCCAAACCGGCTCAGGCATGCGCAAAAGGTAGGCATAAATCAAGCGCCATTCCAGCGAAGAGGTGCGAGGCAGACCGCTGTCTACACAACAGTGAGAACAGCCGGTAGGGCAGGGAATCTGAGGATAAGCCTGATCCACCAGGTAAGTAAAGAAATCAATCAAATAGTATAGATCCCTTTGATTACCGGTGACTCCAATGTTATCCACCCAGCCAAGGGTTTGCCCCAATTGACCCAATTGATACGCCAGTTGTTCTTCCTCGGGAGTGAGCATAAGGGGTTAACCTTCCGTTTCTGTAAGCGCTTGACTGGCTACCGTAATCAGGGCGAGAGCATACCAGAATAAAATTTGTACCGGCGGACGGAAAAAGACCGTGTCCACCATACCGTGCACACAGAGCGCTGCAGAGGCGCAAAAAGCCCCGGCCAACATCAGACGCAAAGGCATGGGGCCCTGGGTAAAAAAGCCCCACACACAGCGCAGGGCATGGGTAAAGAGTACTCCCAGAAAGAGCAAAAAGCCCACAATACCCATTTCGAGCCAAATTTCAAGAAAGATATTGTAGGTGGAAAGGGCGCGAAAACCGGTGGCCATGTAGTAGGTGTACATTTTGACAAAGACCTTATTGCCCATGCCAATACCCGTCAAGCCATACACCTTAATCATTTCAATGCTGCTGTGCCACACATTCATACGAAAGTTATTCGAAGAGTGCTGGGTATTAAAGAGGGAGCGCACCCGCTCTAACAGGGCGGGATTGGTCAACACAAAACCAATCACCCCCACAATGGCCAGTACGACGCCCCCAAAGAGCACTGTTTTTAAAAGCTTGTGGTGGCGCAAACGGTGCCAAAAAAGCATCAGATAACAAAAGAAAGCGGCAGCTCCCCAGGCCACCATGGCAATCCAGGCCCCCCGTGAATAGGTAAAATAAATACAGGCCACCTGCAAGACCGCAGCCACCGCCAGGAGCACTTTGCCCAGCAGATTGCGATTAAAGGCAAAAAACACCGTAAAGGAAAGGGTCGGTAACAGATAACCCGCCAACAGGTTAGGATTGCCCAAAAAGGAATACACGCGGGTCAGCGTATAGCTGGACTCTGGATCATCCCAGAGCGCCAGCGGGGGCACTTTAATATGCCATTGGTAAAGGCCATACAACGAGACAATCACGGCACTCACCGCAATGGACCACATGGCTCCCTGCATGGCTTTTAAACTGCGCAGGTTGATCAAGAAACACAGATAGCATAAAAAATAAGTCAGCGACTTGGCATAGCCGTACAAAGACAGTTTTAAAAAGGGTGAAAAGGCCGAAGCTACAAGCCCCCAGCCCACAAAAAAGCACACGGCCAATACCAGGGCCCCAAAAGGATAACGTTCTTTAATCAGCAGTACCCGCAACAGGGTCATGCCACTACAGGCCAGTACCAACAGCGCACTTTGTCCTGAAGAGGTAAAGGGCAAAGAAAACAAAAGCACACAGGTCATCAGCAAAGCCAGCTGCGGCAAATAGGTTTGGGTATAACTGTGCGTCACCCAGGGTTGTAAACGGTTTTGAATCCAGGCCAGAGGCCCCCGCACAGGAGCCAGAAGACGGCTGTGAGCAAAGCCGTGCTCTACGGCCGCATCAGCGGATTGCAAGCTCCAGCGTTGCAAAGAAGCGCCCATTAATTTTCAAAGTCCACTTTCATAATCGACCCATTAAAACGGTAGCCAAAGGCGTCGAGTTCAACGCTATTGCCCACCTTCAGATAATGCCCGCCCATTACCACACCTTCGTCGGTCACTTCGGCATTGTGCTTAAAGGTGATATCAATGTCTTTGACTTCAGGGGAGCTGATATCTTCGACCGCCACGGGCTGATCTTTACTGTTTAAAAACACCGTTTTGCGCGGCATCATGTTCACATCGGTGACCACCACCGGCTCATAGCGCTGATTACGAATGGTCAAAAAGACTTTTTCATTGACCTTAAAAATCGTGGGGTCTTGCACACGGGCTCCGCGAATGGCAATGGTCACGGACGCTTCGCCACGGGCCTGAATCTTCTTTTCGAGGGGCGATTGGCCCATCACAATGTATAAAAAGCCGCTGAGGGCAGCCACTAAAATGATCACCAGAGACAGATCAATAATATTGACGCGTCCCCACAATTTGCCTTGCGTATCGAGCATGGGTTTAACTATCCTTTGTTTCTAAGAGGGTTTCGGTCATTTCGGCGGGCGTTGTGGTGCTACAACCGTGGCGGCGAATCACAATGCTGGCCGCCAAATTGGCCAGTTCCATGGCTTCGGGAAGAGAACAACCTGAGCCCAGTGCCACCGATAAAGTGGCCACCACCGTGTCTCCGGCACCGGTCACATCAAAGACATCCGCTTTATTGAGGGCAGACACCTGATGGTAACGGCCTTCAGATTGAAACAGACTCATGCCTTCATCGCCGCGGGTAATCAACAGAGCCTCAGCACCACACTCTGCCAGCAGTTTTTCGCCCCCGGCACGGAGTTCCGTTTCGGTATCCATACGGTAGCCTAAATTGTTTTCGGCTTCCGGCTTATTGGGGGTAAGCACCGTGGCCCCCGCAAACAAACGCAAGTCCTCTTGCGAGTCCACCACCCACATTTTGTGATGGGTTTTGGCCAGTTGGCGCACCACATCAATGGTTTCAGGCACCACCACCCCACGACCATAATCTGAAATAATCACCAGATCTGCCTGAGGCACCAGTATCTGCAATTGCTGTTGCAAAGCGAGATGCAGGTCCTGAGACAGGGTCTTATCGGGAATTTGATCCAGACGCAACACCTGCTGCATCACCGATTGACGGCTTTGGGCAGAAATACGGGTTTTGGTGGTGGTGGGCACTTCATGGGTTTCCACAACCCCCACGGTATTGATGCCACATTCATTGAGCAGCTCCACAAGGGCCTTGCCCGAGAGGTCTTTACCCACCACGCCAATGGCGGTGGTTTCAGCCCCCAGGGTCACCAGGTTAGCCAGGGTATTGGCCGCGCCACCGGGTTTGTAATGGCGGCGTTTTTCTTCCACAATCGGCACCGGGGCTTCCCGAGAAATCCGCTGAATCTCGCCCTCAATGTATTCATCTAAAATCAGGTCCCCAATTAAGAGCACCCGCGGATGGGCCAGTTTTTTTAAAATACCGAGTAAATGTTCGTTGTGCTTTGTCATAAACTGTGGTGTACCGGCTATAAATCAGAAATGCCTTCTACACCCATTTCCTTTTTGAGTTCATCGTTGTACTGCTTAATCAGCGCCTCTGCTTCATAGCGCTCCAAAATATGTCCGTCAAGTTCATTGAGATTGCCCGCCCAGCTCTCGCCCACCAGGGCCAGGGTGCCCCCCGCCAGGAAAGCGCCCAGACCATACCAGAACGAGCCATCAAACTTCACCAGATTAGCCAACAGCACGGCCCCCACCGCCATGAGCGAAAGCCCGCCAATACTCATGCTATTGCCAATATTTCGGTTCACTTCACGTTGGCTCAGTCGCTCAGCCTGGCCCGTCATTTTGAGCAGGGTGACCTCATCAATCCGCTCGTTCACGCCACGGGTAATGTACCAATCCCGGTGGGCGTTCTGAATGCGCAGGCGCTGAAGCTTAAACTTCTGAATATTGAGTTCTTCGGGGCTTAAACTCTGGGGCTCTGTATAAAAAGGGGAGTTAGACTGAGCCACCTGCACCGAGGCTGTGGGCGGCACAAAGGCAAGAGCCGGGGTCGTGGCCATCCAGGCGCTCAGGGTCAGGGCTGCCACCAGGGCAGGCATTTTTCTCATGCCAGGGCTCCTTCTTCAGATTTGGCCAAACTTTGACGCAAATAGGCTTCAATAAAACTATCTAACTCACCATCCATCACATCAGAAATGTTAGCGGTTTCGTGTAAGGTACGGTGATCCTTCACCATTTTATAAGGGTGGAACACATAAGAGCGCATCTGACTGCCAAAATTGGCATCGTCATAGCCACCGCGAATATCGTCGAGTTTTTCGGCATGGGCAATACGTTCCCGCTCATAGAGCTTGGCCCGTAAGATTTTCATGGCGGTCTCTTTGTTCATGAGCTGTGAGCGCTCGTTTTGGCAAGACACCACGATACCCGAGGGCAAGTGGGTAACGCGCACGGCGGTTTCCACCTTGTTAACGTTCTGTCCGCCTGCGCCACCGGCACGAAAGGTGTCAATTTTTAAATCGCCGGGCAAAATTTCCACTTCGATTTGATCGTCAATCACGGGCGTGACGTCTAAAGACACAAAAGAGGTTTGCCGCTTGCCGTTGGCATTAAAGGGGGAAATACGCACCAGACGATGGGTGCCTTTTTCGGCACTCAATAAACCATAGGCAAAAGGCCCGGTGACAATCAAGGTGGCACTTTTTAGGCCCGCTTCGTCACCATCGGACAGCGCCACGGTTTCTACTTTAAAATTGCGCTTCTCACACCAGCGGGTATACATGCGGTAGAGCATTTCAGCCCAATCCTGAGCGTCTGTGCCCCCCGCCCCGGCGGTCAGGGTTAAAATGGCGGGCGATTTATCGTAAGGGCCGCCGAGCATTTTTTCCACTTCCCAGGACTCAAGGGCTTTATCCATGGACGTTAAGCCTTCCAGCAGATCCGGCAGCACCGAATCATCGCCTTCTTCCTGGGCCAATTCCAACATCATGGCGGTATCTTGTAAGGTGCGATCCCAGCTCTCGATTTTTTCAGCTTCGCTTTGCAGGGCATTCAGGTCTTGTGAGACCTGTGCCGCATGCTGGGCGTTATCCCAGAAGCCGGGCTGTTGGGTTTCGAGTTCAATACTTTCAATGCGGCGTTTTAAGTCAGCGAGGTCAAAGAGACCCCCTTGTTTTTTGATAACGCACGCTAAGCGCCTGAAGACGATCTTTTAACTGTGAAAAATCCATGGGCACGATGTCCTTACACTGAAAGTTCTGAGCCCTATTATAACGGACTCTTGGCAGAGAGGGGAACACAACCCCGATAGATCGCCGCCATCTGGGCAAAGCCCTGCCGCCATGCAAAATGCTGTTCGGCGTCCTGGCGGGCCTGGGTTCCCAGGCGGTGACGCAGCACCGGATCCTCAGCCAAACGCTGCAACGCAGCCGCCAGGGCCACCGGATCTTCAGGGGCATACAGCAAGGCATTGTGCCCATGGCGCAACAGGGCCCGATTGACGGGCAAGTCAGAAGCAATAATGGCACAACCGCAGGCCATATACTCTAAAATTTTCAGGGGCATACAACCCTGGACACAATTGCGATCTGAACGATCCAGCGGAGCCAGCGCAATGTCAGCCTGCTGCAAATAGCCCGGCACCTGAGCGTAGGCCACCGGCCCCACCAGGTCCACGCTGTGAGACACATGCAATTGAAAAGCCCGTGTCAGCAGGTCGCGTACCCAGTGGCGCTGGCCCTTGCCTACCAGCTTCAATTGAAAAGGCGTGGGCACCTGCGCCAGCGCTTCTAACAAATGCTCCAGGCCCTGCCAGGGGGCCAGTGTGCCCACATAAACCAATTGCAAGATCTCGGCGTTAGCAGAAGGGTGCGTGGCTGGCGCAAAATGTTCGGTATCCACGCCATTGGGCACCTGAAAACAGCGCGCTGCAGGCACCCCCTGTTGTGCCAGATAATCCAGATGCACCGTACTGGGCGCCAAAATCACATCTGCCCCCTGAAAAACCGCCGCCTGCTGTGCTTTGATTTTGGCCAGCAAAGCCGGGGCCAAGTCTTCAAAATGGTGTTCTAACTCGTACTCCGGCAAGCCGTGCAGCTCGTAGACCATACGAAAAGACTGCGCGCTCTGGGCCCGCCAGCGCAACAGCGGATAAGCATCCCAAAGGGAGCGAAACTGCACTACATCGGGTTGAAAGTCAATACAGGCCGCCAACACGGCCTCAGCGAAGGCCACCGTGCGCTCTAAAAACGACGCATGGGGTAAAATCAGACGGTGAATTTTCACCCCTTCAGGAGTGGTCTCCTGCGTCGGGTATCCTGGTTCACCCAGGACCACCGCCATCACCTCAAGACAGGGATCAGCCAATTGGGCCAGGTGACGCCACATCTGTTGAATGCGCACACTGGCACCTTTGGGGGCTGGCACCACATCAAAGGCGGTGTACAGCACCCGCAGGGGGCACTCCTGACTCACCGCTGAGCCTGGGGCTTTTTAGCCGGTTTTGCTGAAGGCTGGGCAGAAGGTTTAGCCGCCGGAGGCTGCATGTCTTTTTGCTCCTGCTGCTTGAGCCAATAGTTCAGAATCATGGGGCCTGCGGTCAAGCGCACAAATTCTACACCGGGTTCAAGGAGGGGGATAAAGGCAGATTTTTCAAGGGTTTGTTGCACAGGCGGATAGGTCTGCAAAAAGGGCAGCGAACGAATGGCCGCCAGAGGCACCAGCACCAGGAGTGCCGAAATCACAAGGCCCAGGGCAAAGCCGCCCAGACGGTCCACAATGCGCAAGGGGGTTTTGGCCAGGATTTTACTCCACACCAGCCCGGCAAAAGAAATCGCCACATAGATCCCGCTCCAGGTGAGCGAGGTGCCCAGCGGAATCGCCAGATAGGGATTGAGCTGAAAAAAGTTGGCCACCAGATCAATCACCACCGGTTTGAGTACCGGGGTTAATAAAAAGGCGCACACCAGCGCCGCCAAATTGGTGAGCGAGCGCCACAGGCCCGAAAACAAGCCCGACACGGTGTTATACAACACCAGAATCAAAATTCCCCAATCAATGGGATGCATACAAAGCCTCAATTCTATGGCAAGCCTTCACCACATCGTCCGCAATCTCAAAGAGACGGGGAGCCGCTGTTTTGAGTTGGGCCTGAATGCCCTGCTTAAAGTCAGGGTCCGTTGCCATCTTCACACACAATTCTACAAAATGCGCTTCGTTGCGGGCAGTACAATCGGAAATTTCAAGCCATTCATACGTGCCCGCCGTGGTACGGCTACGCATTAAACGCCCCGGTAAGGTCAGCAAAGGCACACCCAGCGCAAAACTCTGATAGGTCACATTGCCCGAAGCGAAATAAAAGGTATCTAAGACCGCATCGGCAGCCTGTAAGAGTCCAAAAAAGGCAGGGCGGGCCAAATGGGGAATAAAACGCACCGCAGAAGCCGGTAAGCTGTGGCTTAAACGGGCCTGCAGCTGCTCACGCCAGGTATTGCCAGTGGCCGCAATAAAGCAGAACACCGCCTGGGGATCACGGGCGTAAATCTCCGCAAACACCGCATCCATTTTGGGATGCACTTTAAAGAGCGCCGAGGGAATCAGATACAGATGGTCTTCAGCACTCAAGCCGTGTGCTTCACGATCAAAGGCTTCTACCTCAGGCTGATGCACATAGGTGAAGGGCACATGGGGCAAGCGTACAAGCTCTTCGCTGTAATGGTCCTGGGCCTCGGGCACTTCAAGCACCTCAGGCGACAGAAAATAGTCAATTGTCGAAATACCCGTGGTCACCGGATGCCCATAAAACGCCGCCTGAACCGGTGCCAAACGCAGGTGAGCGAGAAAATAGCTTAGGGCCTCGGAGCCCACTTCGGGATAGAGCAAAATATCGGGGGCCACCTGCAGCACCTGATCAGCCAGCTCTGGCAGGGTTTGCTGTGGATTCAGAAAATGGAAGGCCCCCAGGGTTTGTAAATAGGCCGTAAAGTCATCGCGATGCAAAGGCCCCAGGGCAAAAAAATGCAGTTCAATGTCGGGACGCTGAGCCCAGTGTTCGACCAGTCCCTGGTACACACCTGACAGGGAATGGTCAAACAAAAACGCACTCATGATGGCGATTTTGCGCGGCGCGTGAGGGGCAGCCTTTGGCAGCGGTTGCGGGGGTTGCTCCGGCAGATGTAAAAGCTGACGCCACAATTGGGAGGTCAGTTGCAACAGTTCTTTGTGGTGCAACCCCTGATACGCCAGCAAAAAAGCAGGGGCATCAATGGCCAGGCTTTGCACACTGCGGGGAAAATGCTGTTGGGCCACCTTCTCTAAAAAGTATTGCAGGGCCAGGGCATAGCGATCGCGCCACTGCAAGACACTTTCTACCGACGGGTAAATTTGGGGCAGGAGCAAACCCGCCTGCACCTCAATCAACCAGCGGTCAGGCCGCAGAGCCAGGGCCTCCTGATAATGATCCAGTGCCGATTGCATGGCCCCCAGGCGGTGGTAGCAATGGGCCAATTTGAGGTGAATCTGAAAGCGTGTATCGAGATCACTGGCGTGGTGCAGAGCAAGGCGTAAAAAGCCTTCGGCAATGGCGTAGCTGTGCTGGTGTAAAAAGTCTTCGGCCATCTGCAAAATGTCGTTGAGGTAGGTGGGTTTGAGGGTACAGGCCTGGGCCAATGCTTCTAAGGCCTGCTCAAAGGCGACGGGCTCTAACAGATGCGCCAAAGCCGCATGAAAGAGATAACGGGCACGGGTTTCATTGGCGGTGGTGGGAGTATGGGCCAGGGCCTGCGCAAAGGCCTGGCGGGCGGTGGCGGCATCCCGTTGAAAATAAGCGTGTAAACCGGCACTGTTGGCAAAACTGGCCTGTTCAGGGGCCAGCTGCAAGGCCTGAGCATAGGCATCTGAGGCCTGCTCAGGGCGTTCAAGCTGCTGCAAGAGCCGGCCCAGTTGATGCCAGCCTTCGGCCAGCGCGGGCTGAAATTGCAGGGCCTGCCGGTAATAATTGAGAGCGTGCTCCAGCTGGCCCGCCACATGAAACAAACAGCCCAACTCATAGTACAGCGGTGCGTGTTCAGGACAGTGATTCAAAGCCAGAGACAGGGTCTCTCTGGCCTGGTCTAAATGCCCCAACTCCCGTTGAAAAGCCGCCAGTTGTAAGGGGTACTGCGGCTCCGTCGGGTGCTGGGCTACCGCCTCTTGCAGGGCCGAGAGGGCCAGGTGGGATTTGCCTTGCTTAAACCATTGCAGGCTCTGGGTGTAAAGGGTGTGGGCATCTGGTGTAGTCATGGGGTTCAGTATAAAACAAAATGCCCTGAGGTGCAGACCTTCTTATCGATTGAGCCGTAACCTTTCAAAGGTTAAACAAGAATTTAAACCCCCTCATTGCCACCCCCACCTTGATTTGTTATTATACAAAAGAATACAATTAATGCTTCAAGGAAGTCTCACCATGTCAAATGCCACCCCCCCCTATACCGGCCAGTGCCTCTGTGGACAGGTCAAAGTCAGCGCCCAACAGTTGGATCACCATGTGGGAGCCTGTCATTGCAGCACCTGCCGTAAATGGACCGGCGGCATTATTCTGAGCGTAGACTGTGGCAGCGAGGTGCAGTTTGAAGGCGAAGACGCCATTCAATGCTTTGATTCCTCTGCCTGGGCAGAACGCGGGTTTTGTAAGCACTGCGGCACCCACCTGTTTTATCGCCTGAAAGCAAACCAACGGCACATTATGTCCGTGGATCTTTTTGATCAGTTGGACCCCAACGCCCTGGTGCTGGACCACGAAATCTTTGTGGAGCAAAAGCCTACGTATTACGATTTCGCCAACCCCACCCACAAGAAAACCGGCGCTGAGGTCTTTGCTGAATAAGTTACAATGGTCAGGAAAACACCCTTCAAGGAGAAAGCTTCCATGTCCATTAGCCCACTTGCCCGTCAGCTTGCCGAAAACGTCCCCGAGATCTGGGTTAACCTGCCCCGTCTGGTGTCTGCGTACTACACCCACCAGCCTGACCCCAGCGATCCCTTGCAACGGGTGGCCTTTGGCACCTCGGGTCACCGGGGTTCAGCCCTGCACAATAGCTTCAACGAAGCCCATATTTTGGCCACCACCCAGGCCATTTGCGAATACCGCAAAGCCCAGGGCATTTCAGGCCCCCTGTTTTTGGGCATGGATACCCACGCCCTGTCGGAGCCGGCTTTTGCCAGTGCTTTAGAGGTGCTGGCCGCCAACGGGGTCGAAGTCATGCTCGCAGGTGCCGAAAAATACACCCCCACCCCGGCCATTTCTCACGCTATTTTGACGTATAACCAGGGCCGCCAAACCGGCCTGGCCGACGGCATTGTCATTACCCCTTCCCACAATCCCCCTGAAGATGGCGGTTTCAAATACAATCCCCCCAACGGTGGGCCTGCCGATGTTCACATCACCCGTTGGGTCGAAAACCGTGCCAATGAACTGCTGGGCCAAAACCTGTCGGGCATTCAGCGCATGGCCTTTGAAAAAGCCCTGCGCGCAGGCACCACCCACCGCCACGATTACCTGAAACACTATGTGGCTGATCTGGCCCAGGTCATCGATATGCAGCTGTTACGGGACAGTGGCATTCATGTGGGCGTGCACCCACTCGGTGGCGCAGGGGTTCACTATTGGGGAGCCATTGCCGAACATTACCACCTCAACCTGACCGTGCTCTCCACCGTGGTGGATCCCAGTTTTCGGTTTATGAGCATTGACTGGGATGGACGTATCCGCATGGATCCCTCGTCACCTTACGCCATGCACCGCCTCATTGATCTCAAAGACCAGTACGACATTGCCTTTGCCTGCGACACCGACCATGACCGTCACGGCATTGTGGCGCCGAGTGTGGGCCTCATGCAGCCCAACCATTACCTGAGCGTGGCCATTGATTACCTCTTCCGCCACCGCAGCGACTGGCCCGAAACGGCCGCCGTGGGCAAAACCCTCGTGAGTTCATCGATGATTGATCGCGTCGCCGCGCAGCTGGGGCGTCCCTTGTACGAAGTGCCCGTGGGCTTTAAATACTTTGTCGATGGCCTGTTAACCGGCGCCTTAGGGTTTGGGGGCGAAGAAAGTGCCGGTGCTTCCTTTTTGCGCCATAACGGTCAGGTGTGGAGCACCGATAAAGACGGCCTGATTCCCGCCCTGCTCTCGGCAGAAATGACGGCCCGAGAAGGCAAGGATCCGGGGCAATTGTATCAGGCACTTACCCAGAAATTGGGCGAGCCTGTGGCGCAGCGCAAAGAAGCCCCGGCCACCCCCGAGCAAAAAAGCCGTTTAAAGGGGCTGTCACCCGAGCAAGTGAGTTCCACAGAACTGGCCGGTGAGATCATCACCCAAAAGCTGACCCGAGCCCCCGGTAACGACGAAGCCATTGGTGGACTCAAGGTCACCACCCAAAACGGTTGGTTTGCCGCCCGTCCTTCGGGCACCGAAGACATTTACAAGATCTATGCCGAAAGCTTTGTGGGCAACGATCACCTGGAGCGAATTCTGGAAGAAGCCCAGGTGATTGTCTCTAAAGCCCTGGCCTAATCATGACGTTAACCCCCACCCGCTTTGCTTTACTGGGCTTTGGTCACTGGGGCCCCAATTATGCCCGTTTGATGCATCAGCACACAGACGCAAAGCTGGTGGCCTGCATTGACCCGAGCCCCGAGCGACAAGCAGCGGCGCAACGGGCGTACCCTGGGGTGGGGGTGTACCCAGACTTTGCAACAGCACTGGCCCACGAAAGCATCGATGCCGTGGTCATTGCCACGCCCACCCACACCCATGTTCCACTGGTGGAAGCGGCGTTGGCTGCGGGTTGTCATGTGCTCTGTGAAAAACCGCTGAGTTTAAGTGCAACGCAGTGTCTGGCGCTGCAACATCAGGCAAAACAGCAGCAAAAGGCCTTAATGGTGGATCATACCTTTTTGTTTCATGGGGGTCTTCGCGCCCTCAAAGGGCAGCTTCAGGAGCTGGGGCAATTGTATTACCTCACCAGCACCCGCACCAATCTGGGACCCATTCGCCAGGATGTGGGGGCACTGGCAGATCTGGCCACCCATGACATTGCGATCTTTAACTGGCTGCTCAACGACCTGCCGCAGCAGGTGTCGGCCAGCGGGCATCGCTTTTTGCCCCATGATCTTGAAGACGTGGTGTTTGCCAGCCTGTGGTATCCCAACGGTGTGGTGGCTCACCTGCATTCCAGCTGGTTAAACCCGGTCAAGGTGCGGCAAATGACCGTGGTGGGCAGTCAAAAAATGCTCACCTGGGACGATATGCATCCCCAGGAACCCCTGCGCATTTATGAGGCCACCGTGGCACCAGAGCCCTATTACGCAGACTTTGGGCAATTCAAGCTCTTGCCCCAGCGCGGCGCCGTGCACATGCCCGCCCTGGTACAACATGAGCCGCTGGCAGAGGTCTTCAACACCTTCTTAGGGGCGATACATCAGAGCTCAGAAACAGGATCCGATGGTCACTTTGCGGCAGGCGTGGCACGGGTCTTAAGCGCCCTGCAGCAGTCGATGAAGCAGCAGGGCGCACCGGTCACTGTCGCGGTCTAAGCCTTTAAGCTGTGGCTAAAACGGTCCAAATACTCTGCAAAGGTGCCACTGTCCGCTTGTTCAATGGCCTGTTTCTGAGCCAGCGACTCCTCGACCCACTGAGCAAGCACCTGCTGACGATCCGCAGAAATACTCAGGTTTTTCAGGGTGGCTTCATGGCGCTCCGACCACTGCGCGGCCCAGTCTAAAAATTCTAAGTTTTGGCCTTCAAGCTCTGCCAGCACCCGCGCAGAGGGGGTGAGTTCAGGCTGTTCCAAATAGCGGGCATAGCGATCCAGCATGGCGGTGTAGTTTGAGCCCGGCACATGCTTGTCTAAGGTCTGGGCCAGCAAGCCCATCTGTTCAAAAACCCGTTTGGCCCAGTCTACTAACAGTACCGACTCGCCCTTGCGTTGTAGTTCAACACCGGGTTGACGCCCATAGAGCGCCGCTTGCTGGTGGTTGTATGCCAGTTCGAGCTCTTCAGTTTTATCAATGGGAGGGTTGGGTGACAGCAGACAGTACAACAAGAACAACCGAATAAACTGCATTTGCTCCTGGTGAATCCCAATGGGCGAATCAAACTGTGCATCGAGGGCACGTACTTCCACATAGGCCACCCCGCGCTCACGCAAGGCCCGGAAGGGGCGCTCACCACCGGACACCGGCTGTTTAGGCCGCGCCAGGGCATAGTGTTCGTTTTCGATTTGCAAGAGGTGGGTATTGAGCTGGCGGTAAGTGCCGTCATCGTTCTGTAGGCCAATGACCTCAAAGCCGGGACAGGGGGTGGTAATGGCCTGGTACAAGGAGCTTAAATAGTCGGTCAAACTGTTGTAGTTCACCGAACTGGTACAACGTGAAGAATTGACATACCCAATGCGACTCATGCGCAAAGATGTAGCATAGGGCCCCAACAGGGTACGGGATTTAAACCCCGACAGTTCTTTGGGTTGACGTTTTAAGAACGAGGCATCAATGGCGGGGGTAGCGCCCATCAAATAGGCCAGTAACCAGCTCAGGCGTGAGTAATTGCGCAGCAAAGCCAGGTAATTTTCAGAGACAAACACCGACAGGCGGCGATGATCCCGCACCCGATTGTGCAGGCGCTCCCAAAAACTATGCTGCCAGGAAAAGTTAAAGTGCACCCCTGAAATCACCTGCATTTGCTTACCGTAGCGATTGGCCAGGCCCTGGCGGTACACGGTTTTGAGATGCCCCGAGAGGGAAGCGCCAAATTTGGCCGGGTGAATCTCTTCGGGCTTGAGATCAGCAGGCATGCTCTGCAGCCACAGATGCTCGTCGGCGGGCAGTTGCTGAGCCGTAAAGCCATGGATTTCATACAGGGCTTGCTCTAAAGCATCAAAGTTTTCATAGGGCTGGGTCACCAGCTCCAGTTGAGACTCAGCAAAGTCCAGGGTAATGTGGGGGTGCGTCAGCGCAGAACCCAGGGTCTCAGGATGAGGCGTCTGGGCCAGACCACGGGAGGCATTCACCCGTAACATTTCGCGTTCTACACCGGCCATCATGCGTTCACTGTGCTGCCAATCTTCAGCGCTTAACAGCTTGATAAGGGCATAATAGGAAATTCCCTGGGACATAATGATTCTCTTTTGACTTTTTTTTAATACTGAGCAGGGTATTCTAACCCAACACGCAAGTTAATGCATAGCTTACAATAGGCAGCAATCGAATACGCACAGAAAGTGTCATGCTTTTATGAACCACAACACATCACTGTCTCTGGGGTTACTGGTCTTACGATTGGGTTTTGGCGGTCTCATGCTGACCCACGGTATCCCCAAACTCATGAATTACAGCACCCTGGCCTCCCAGTTTCCAGACCCCATTGGCATGGGCAGTCAAATCAGCCTCTTGTTAGCCATTGGGGCCGAAGTGGGCTGCTCGCTTTTACTCATTCTGGGACTGTTTACCCGCCTGGCCACGCTCCCCTTGATTATCACCATGCTGGTGGCCGCGTTGATTGTCCACGGGGCCGATCCCTTTGCAAAAAAAGAAGCGGCTCTGACGTTTTTAATCAGTTATGTGACCCTTCTGATGACGGGGCCGGGGCGTTACGCCTTGGACGTGTGGATTGCACCACACCTTCCACGTGCGCGTAAAAATGAGCACTTAGACGATTAGACAGCGCACACAGCGCCTGCAGGTCGAGGATTTCCCCCCGAATCCCAAAGTCGTAATCCTGTGCCGCCAAAAATTCCGAGGAAAAGCCCATGGCCTTTAAGGCATTGCGCAGGGTTTTGCGGCGCATCTGATAAATCTGGCGTACCAGCTTCCAGAAAAAAGCCAGATGTTCCGGCTCGATAACAGGTGTCGTACGGGGTTGAAAGCGTACCAGGGCAGAGTCCACTTTGGGAGCAGGCTTGAAGAGATGGCGTGGCAAATGGGCCAAAATCTCCACTTCCGCCGCAAATTGCGCCGAAATGGTGAGCGCTCCAAACGCTTTAACACCGGGTTCTGCCGCCAGACGCTCCGCCACCTCTTTTTGCACCATCAGACAAATATCTGAAAACAAGGGCACAGAAGCGTCAATGCCCTGTTTAAAGGCTTTTTCATTTAAAGCCTTCATGACAATGGGCGACGTTAGGTGGTAGGGAATATTGGCAATCAATTTGCGTTGAACCAAAGGCACTTCAGGAAAAAGAGCGGCAAAATCACAGCGCATGACATCCTGATGAATCAGAGTTAAGCGTGGATGTCCCGCAAATTTTTCTTGCAGTAAACGGTATAAATCAGGATCAATTTCAACGGCGGTCACATGAGCACCTTGCTCCAGCAGAATCTCGGTGAGTACACCGGGGCCGGGGCCGATTTCAAGCACATGGTCCTGTGCATCAATTTCTAAAGGGGCCAGGGTTAAGCGTAACAGCTCGGGATCTTGAAAGAAGTTCTGGCTCCAGCGCTTCTTGGCACGAATTTTTGGTGGGTTTGACATGGCAGGTATTATACCTGAAATATGTGCTAAAATATGCTCATGAATGACAAAATACTTGGCGTTATTGCCGCAGGACTGTTGTTTAGCAGCCTGCCTGCAATAACCACACCCACCTATGCAAAAGACACTTCGCGCATTCCCCAGGAGCAGAAGCTAAACGCGTATTTAAGCGATCTGCAAACCAACCGCGATCCCAATGTACGGGCCAAAGCAGCTTCTTATCTGGGCATTCTCAAAGATCCATCAGCCTTACCTGCCCTCCACAAATCCCTGGTATCTGACGTGGCTGAGCAAGTGCGTATCAACTCAGCCAACGCCATTGCCCGCATCAATAAAAAAGCCAGCGTTAAACAACTGTTGCAAGCCATTCGTCCCAACCGGGGCAAAACCGATGTACAAATCGCCATTATTCGTGCCTTAGGCGACATGGGTGACAATAGCAAAGAGTATTTAAGCGTCATTACCAATTTTTTGCGCAGTCCCAGCCCCTATATTCGTGAAGCCGTGGTCGAAGCCCTCTGGAAAATTCGAGACCCCCGTAGCACACGGATTATGAATGGTTTGGTAGAGCGAGAAAAAGAGCTGGTGGTACGTCTAAGCTTGATGAAGTACATTGCCGACTTCAAGAGCCCTGAGTCGATTCCTTTGCTCGAAAAAGTCGCTGCAAACCCCAAAGAGCATATTGATGTGCGTTCACTGGCTCGTGACGCCATCGACAAACTCGAAGCCATGGGACTTTAAATCCACAAGCATGTGGAAATTTACCGCCCCGCTGATCGTCCTTTTTTTGACCGCTATCTTTTTGTTTTTGGCAGCCACTAATATTCAGGGCGGCTGGCTTTATTTTGTAGATGCTTTACTGTGGAGTGTGGTACTGCTGGGTTTTTTAATGCCCTTGTTCCAAAGCCGTCGGGTGCAATTGGAGCGATATACCCAGGGTGCTTTGCTAACAGGTCAACCCTTGACTCTCTTCACGCAATTAAAAAATCTTAGCCGCTGGCCGCTCAGCTTTATGAACCTGACCGAATACCGTCCACAGGCCTTGCGGACCCTAAGCCCTGATACCGATCACGTTTTGGCACAAGACTTTATCGATCACTTAAAACCTAAATCCATTCATACCCTCAAAAGCGAATACACACCCACCCAACCGGGTATTCACACCTTAGAAAAAGCCCTCACCGGCTCTTTTGGCGCCCTGGGCCTATTGGGCGTTTATCGCAAACAGCCCCACCGTTTTGCTTTTGTGGTCAAACCGACCCCTCCCGAAATCGGGCTCAAGGTCAACTCCCCCGAGTTACAACAAGCTCTCAAATCTGCACACCAACCCCAACAAAACCCTGAAGACATCTCCCATTTTCGAGATTACCAACCTGGCGATAATCGCCGGGCCATTCACTGGCGCAACAGTGCCCGCCAACAGAGCCTTGTGGTGGGCGAAGCCCGACAGGACCCCTTACAACGGGCCAGTTTATGGGTCAATGTACACGCAGGGCAGGCCCGAGAGGTGGCAACAGCAGTCATGACTCAGGCCATTGCCGTAGCCCATCTTCTCCATGAACAGCAACTGGTTCTACACTGCGAAGCACCGCCTGCACAGCTCGAGTTTTGGCAAGATTATGGTTTGCTTGTACCTCAGCGCCGAATGGAAGAAGCCAAAACCTGGGAAGAATTAGCCCAGTGGTTGGCTCACCTTGAACAAGACGCACCCGCCGCCCTTGTTTTCAGCCCCCAGAGCGGTGCCTTGCATGTGATCGTTACCGATCAGATAGATCCCCAATGGCACGAAGCGGTGTCCATCCAGAACGTACCGGTGTTATGTTTCTGTATGCAAGCTCCCTCTCATGCCCTGCCTCCAGGGTGGAGCATACAACGCTTTTAGAGTTTTTAGACAAAGGAACCTCTCCCGTGAAACATATTCTGATTACCGGAGGTGCCGGTTTTTTAGGGCAGCACCTGATTTACCGTCTCCTACAGTCCCCCGCTGGCAAACGCCCCTTGCGCATAAGGGTCGTGGATCTAAAGCCCCCCCAATACCCCGTGTTTGGCCAATTGCTTGAGGATCCTATTCTCAGTTACCACTTTGATCTGGACATTACCCAACCCGAAACCCTTACCCCTTACTTTGAAGGCATTGATACGGTTTTTCACCTGGCCGGGCTGGTGTCTTTTTCGCGCTTACATCAAGAACTGCTTTATAAAGTCAACACAGAAGGCACCCGCCACGTCGCGGAAGCTGCAGCGCGTGCAGGCGCTGAGCAGTTTATTCACATCAGTTCAGTGGCAGCCATTGGCTACCCTTCGGGTCAAAATCCTGACCAGGCCATTGATGAAAACTTTGCTTTTGACTGGGAGCATGCTCGTCGGGAAAACCTCAAGCATTATATGTTGTCTAAAAAAGCCGCAGAAGAGGTCATTCAGGGGTACGTGGAACAGCACCCCCAAACCCGTTGGCTGATTGCGAACCCGGCCCTGATGTTTGGGCCAGGAGACGTAAATAACACCCGCAAACTCATTCAAGGCATTCGCTCAGGTCGTTTTCCTTCTCAACCGCCTGGCGGGACCTATGTGGTGGATGTGCGTGATGTGGTTCAGGGACTGATGGCCCTATGTCAAAAGGGCCGTTCGGGTGAACGCTATATCATCGGCGGATTCAATCTAAAATTCACAGACATGAATGCCATTACCGCAGCTGCAGTGAATGCCTTCCCCCCCCCCACGGTGCTGCCCCATCTGAGCAAACCGTTGCTGTGTAAACTCTTTGCCCTGTGGGAGCAGACCTCCCAGACGCCTGTCAATATTTCCGCCGACAATATCGAAGCGGGTTTCCGCTGCCGCTATTTTCAGGCCCAAAAAGCGCAGCAGGAACTGGGCTGGCAGGTCAATATTCCCTTTCGCCAGAGCATTGGGGACGCCTACCACTGGCTGAGTGAAAGAGAGCTGGTGTCATGAGCACCATTTTTCTAACCGGGGGCAATGGACAGGTGGGCTCCGCCTTAGCCCAGGCCCTGACAAGTCAGGGACACACCCTGCATCTTTTGCTACGTGCCGAAGCATGGCACCCGGTGCTCGATACCCTTGCTCCTGGTCAGTTACGGATTTTTCGAGGTAACTTACTCAATGCCAAAGATGTCTCCGCCGCCATGGCCGACTGTGAACAGGTTTTTCATGTGGCGGGCAGTATTTCGTATTTACCCCAGGATGCCCCTCAAATGCAAAAGGTCAACGTCGAAGGGACCCGAATCGTGCTTCAGGCTGCACTATCCCACGGCGTAAAAAAGCTCGTACATACCAGTTCCACCGCCGCCATTGGCTACGCCCAATCTCCTAAAGCACTTTCTGAAAGCGATACGCTCCCCTCCCGTTTACAAAGCATGCCCTATTTGTCCACCAAGGCAGCCGCCGAAAGCGAAGTGCACAACGCCATCCAGAAGGGCCTCATGGCTTGCATGGTGAATCCCGCCACCATTCTTGGTGCAGGTGATACCAAAGGCAATAGCGGTAAGATGTTTGCCCAGATCGAACAGGGCCGAGTCATGGCGCCTCCGGGAGGAAGCGCAGTGGTCAGCCTGCCAAAAGTTATTGAGGGTCATCTGCTAGCCATGGCCAAACTCGACGCCCATACCGTGGGGGAGCGGTATATTCTCTCTTCTTTTAACTGGGATTATCCCACCCTATTTCGCGCCCTGGCCGAGGCCCGGGGTCGATCCCTTGGATCAATCCCCGTACTTCCTCGCTGGAGCCGCCCCTTTTTACAAACCGTGGGCAAAGTCGCAGCCAAGATAGTCCCCCGGTGGGGCCTCAGCGGCGACGTGATTGATTTTAGCTTTGCCTATCGCTATTATAGTGCTCAGAAAGCCATGACCCAATTGGGATGGGAACCGGACACCCCCAAAACACTGCAAAGCGCTTTACGCGACGCATTTGCTTTTTATGACGCCACCGGTTTCTTTGATATTTAAACATTTATTAAACAAAGACTAAAAAGCACATAACCTCTTTACAGGGTTTATGACCCATAATAACAACAAGCTTGCGTAGAAAATGTAGAGAAACCTTTCAACTATGAATCTGACCATCCCTTCGTCTCGGTCTTTAACCTCTGTGGCAGACACCCCCGCGGTGCCTCTAAGCCAAAGTCGTTTGTCTCGCTCTACCCTTGGCGATGTGACGTCAAGCCCTTCTCCTTCAGGCATTCAAAACCAGGATATTTACCGCAGCGTAGTCATTGGAGCGGGCATTGGAGGCGTGAGCGGCGCTATTTCAAGTCTCTTTAACCCCAACGCTTCGCTGCAAAAAGGCAGCATCATAGGCACCGCAGCGGGCGCTCTCAATGGTGCCGTGGTGGGCGTCATTACCAAAAATAGCGTTTCTAAAACCGATGCCTTGTTACACTCCGCGCTCGCCAGCGCAGGCATTGGCGTGGTACAAAATGCCCTGGTGGGCAAAACAGACTTCAAAGGCCTGGCATCAGGATTTGTCTCAGGTGCCTTTCGGGGCGCTGTGGTAAGCTATCAACTTTCTGTCCGGGGTGAGCAACGGATCGCGGAACAGAACACCAGACCCTAGGGTCTATATACCAGTTGTACTTAACCGTGCAAAAGGGTCTGAAATCTCGGTTTCAGACCTTTTTATTGTGTTTACTTGCTCTTTTCTCTTTCGCTTCCCAAAATATTAAATTAAAAAAAATACCACTTTAAGTTTTCTCTAAAATCCGCTTAAGCCGCATTGCCAGTGGCTTGGCCCAACGCTATACTAAAACAAATGGATTATCCATTCAAAAAATTTAGCCCTATCTTTTAAAAAACATTTGACAAAACATTTAGTTTTTATTAAGATAATTTTAAATCAACATTTAAAAGAGAGTATGAAATATGAAGAAGTTAGTTCTCGGCCTGGGTGTATTAGCAGCTTTAACAGCCTGTAATGCCCGTCAAGCCCCTATGAATCCTGCTTTTAACCCCATCAACGCCCAAAACGCTCAGTTTGGTCGTATGAACGCCAACGCTGCAGCTACCGAAGGTCATGCCGATGCTTTTGCTCGCAAATTAGCCAACCCTGATGCTTATAAATTCAGTTTTGGTGTTACCGCCAGCAGCGTATGCGGCACCACCGACGATCTGCAAAACATCGAAGATTATGATGGCAGCCGTGGTCCTTCTCAGGCTCTCGCCGCTGCAGCTTCACCTTCTGTAGGTGCTTTAGCCATGGGTCCTGCCGGTCCTAACTCTCGTAAATTCTGTAGTGGTACCTTGATTGGTGACAACCTCTTTTTAACCGCCAGCCACTGTGTGGACGGCGACATTACCAGCAGCTTTGCCGTATTTAACTATCAGTATGCCAAAGGCACCAACACCTTACGTGAACAAACCCACGTGAAAATTAAGCGCGTGGTGGAAGACGGCGGCTACCGTACCGGTTTAGACTACGCCATCTTAGAACTCGAAGGCACTCCTGGTCAGCAATTCGGTTACAAGAGAGTATCTGCTGAAAGTTTAGCACCTAAAATGCCCGTATTTGACGTCCAGCACCCCAGCGGCAAACCCAAAATGGTTGACGGTGGATTTATTGCCGGTACCCGTGGTAAAAACTACGTCACCTACGACGTCATGGATACCCACCCAGGTAGTTCTGGTTCTGGTGTACTGAACGCTCAGGGCAACCTGGTAGCGGTTCACACTAACGGTGGATGCCGCAGCACCGGCGGAGAAAACGCAGGTGTACCCATCTCCCTGATTGCCAGCCAATCTAAAGTCATTCAGTCTCTGCTGAACTAAGACCCTCTTTTAAATGTTGTAAGGCCCGCCAATTGGCGGGCCTTTAACGTATCGATCTGAAAAAGGGAGTTAAATCCCCATATCGCTCAGGGTTACGGCGATACGGTTGAGCACCTGCACAAGCTGTGGGTGTTCTACTTCAAACTGCTCGAGCACACCATATACTTCGGGCGACAATTCGGTTTCTGCATCCACTTCGGTTTCTAAGCGACGCACCAGGTTTTCGAGACGGGTTTTGTGGCTTGAAGTGGGCATTTGCTCAAGTTCAGCCTTAAGATCTGTCAGAGCTTCTTGAATGTCAGACATATGTCTTGCCTCCTTATTCTTTTTCTTGTATTGTACTGCACCGGAGGCCCTTCTTATGCGATTGCTCTATTTCATCTGTTTATTTTTCTCTTTCAATGCTTCTGTGCTGGCGCAGAACACCGAGCGCTATTGGCAAACCCTGGGCGGCGATTATACCCTGGGACCAGCTCACATTATAGGCCGCGCTACCTGGCAGGCCAATCCCCCAATCCCCTCAGGTCGCCTCTGGGAAGCTTACCCCGCTCCCTTATGCCGATACCTTGAGCGCATTACCATCCATCACACCCACTCGCTCTACACCATCCAGTCTTTACAACAATTTCATCAAACCATGGCCGATGCCAAAGCTGACATTGCCTACCATTATTTTATTGATACCGAGGGCAAGATTTACGAAGCCCGCCCGCTGGGCTTTATCGGCTCTCACAGTGAGGGAGACAACACGTTTAATGTCGGAATTGTCTTAAACGGCGATTTTCAGCATAAAGCGCCGTCTCTGGCCCAACAAAACAGCCTGAATCAGTTGTTGAGCGGTTTAAAGCAGCTTTGCCCCGGCGGATATCCTGACGGCCTGTGGACCCACCGTGACCGCAAAGCGCTGCGTTTTCAATCCCCTGACAAACAAACGGAATGCCCCGGCGATAGCCTGGCAACGCTAACTCGCAGACTTGGCTTACACCATGCATTAAAAATGCGTTAAACTTAAAACATAAGTGAGGCGAGTCATGCTTAAAGCAGAAAAGTATCTTGATCCTGAAGCCCTGAGAAAATGGGTGCATCAATGGGATGAATCTCTGTACATCGATTATTTCAACCATCAAATTTCGGATCGCATGAAACGCTTTAAAGTGCGCTCCAGCATGGAAGAAAATATTGTGAAGATCAAGACCCTGTGCGGCAATATGGGCGATCAACTGCCCTTTGCCGAGTTTATGGGACTCATGAACCGCATCATTTTCAACTGCTATTTTAAACAGGGTGAGTCCGCTTTACGGCTGGGTAATTTTTACGAAGAAATCCTGGTGCCTGCAGATCAAACCACGCGCAACCGCATGTTCGACTATCGTGATGAGCGCTTTCACATTGGAGAGCTCACGATGGAGTACGGGGGTGAAGCCATTGGACACCTGGGCGAACAAAGTGATATCTTTCGCCTCATCTTCGATGTCTGTTTCGCCGCCGAAGACACCATGTTTAACGAAGCCGAAAACCTGATGATACCGCCCGCACCTCCTCCTTTTCTGTTAGCGGCTCAAGAAGAAGGACTCATTACCCTGAAAATTTGGAAAAGCGACACCCTGGGGTTGGATATGGATCGCTTTGTGGATCTGTTTCTCTACCATTGCTCCACCCGTTTGGGTCTTAATTTTAAGCGGGCGCGTTTTGAAGCGCCCCCTGAGCCTGGCCTTTTTGCCCTGAAAGAAACCCTTGATTTTCGGCCCTTTGAAGCAGAAGCCATGCCCCTGATGTACTTCAATTCTGCCGCCCACAACCTGCCACCCCAGATGATTTTCATGGCATATTACAACGTGATGGATTACTTCTTTGAGCGGGCAAAACACCGCATGATTTATCAGCAAATGCAGCGTTTATATCGCCACGAAGATTTAGAGACCCCGCAACATTTTGCTGACATGGCCCAAACCGTACAAAGTTTAAGTCGCAATCTACAAGAGTCTGACTATTTGTTTTTGGTGTTAGAGCGGGTGCTAGAACCTGAGGCGTTTATGCAATGGCTTGATGAAGACAGCGTCCGTAAACGCTGGTTCACCCACTTTCAAGAGAAACCACGGGAACTTCCCATTCTGCGGGTAACGTCGCAACAAGATCTGTTGCGCAGTCTGGTCCAACGCATTTATACAGTCAAATCATCGCTTTGCGAAGCCTATTTAACCCAGGACGAAGAAGCTTCCAGACCCCGGCTCAGTCATCATCTCTTACAGCAAGAAATTCCCTTGCTCAAGTATTTTGCGGCCGCGACTTTAGAGGGATGGAGCCAACAGGCCCCCACCGCTTAAAGGGCAATGATGCCCGGAATCTGCTCCACGCGGTCATACACATAAATCACTTCGTCGCTAGAACCGAGCTTCATCCACGCGTTAACACTGGTGTAACGATTATTGCGGGAGGCTTTCAGTTTAATGCGATCGGTTTTCAACAAGTCGGTGAGCGCAGCCACCTGCTCAGTGGGCACAATAAATTTAAAGTGAAACTCTGCGGGCCAACTGTACTGATCGTCTAATAAGGCTTTAAATTCTTCACGCATGGTCAGGGCCCTCCGTCTTTACTTCTCTAGAACATACCATAAAACAAGATCCTCTATATATGGTTAAAACTTGTGGATCATACGCTCAATGGCATCAAGGCCCTGACGTACTTTTTCAATTTCAGGCCCAAAGCTAATACGGGCATAGTTTTTGAATTTTTTCGAGCGGCGACGTTTTCCCGGGTTCACGTCAAAAAACTCACCGGGTACCGTAATGACTTTTTCCTTAAGTCCCTCTTCAAAAAAGGCTTTGCCATCGCGGATGGGCGCAGGCAAACCGGAAAGATTCGCCCACACATAAAAGCTGCCTTCCGGCTCCACTTCAATCTGTATGCCCATCGCCCGCAAACGTTTCAGTACCAATTGGCGTTTCTCGTTAAAACAGGTTTGAATGGCCCGGGTTTCTTGTTGCGCCAGCGCAGGATCCAGAAGCTCTAAGGCTTTTAACTGCAGGGGGTGATTGGCCCCTCCATCTAGAAAAGAACCCGCACTTGAGATTTGCTCAATAATGGATTTGGGGGCCAGGGTCCAGCTCACGCGCCATCCAGGATAGCGCCAATTTTTAGTTACCCCATCAATGATGACCACAGGATCCGTATTGACATCTTCCACATAGGCGGCGGCAGACACCATCTCAGGGGCGCCCTCACCATAAATAAAGTGAGAGTAAAACTCGTCAATAATCCCCACCACTTCTTCATCGCGAAAAAGGCGCACCCATTGTTTGAGCTCATCCCCTTGAATGACCTGACCGGTGGGGTTGCAGGGATTACTAAATAAGATGGCTCCCAGCCCCATGCCCTGCACCCGCTCTTGGAGCATCTCAACGGACAGTTTAAAGTGATTGTCTTCCGTGAGCTGAATCGGAATCGGGATAAATCCCTTAAAGGTGTGGAGCATTTCTTCATAGGCTGTGTAGTCGGGGATAAAGTGACCAATGTTGATCTCACCGAGTGCAGCGGCCACACGGGTGAGCCCTTGACGGCCTCCCCCTGAAATACATACGTTTTCCCAGGTATACAACGACGACTTACCCTGACGGTAAATCTTGTTATA
This sequence comes from Candidatus Sericytochromatia bacterium, assembly GCA_964229355.1. Taxonomy (GTDB): domain Bacteria; phylum Cyanobacteriota; class Sericytochromatia; order UBA7694; family UBA7694; genus CAXRDE01. The sequence continues at coordinate 73,495 of CAXRDE010000011.1, forward strand.
AAAATCAGCCACGCGCTCTCGCAGCCCCCTTAAGCCAGGCACAGGAGCGTACTCCTGTGAGAGGGCGTTCATGGTCACCTCGGTAATACGAGACGGGGCGCCCGGCAAGTCACCGGCCTCAGGAGCACCCTGACCCAGGTTGGCCCACTCAGGGTGTTCATAAGAAAAACCCAGCTGTTGGGCCCGGTTCATGACATAGATAACCCCCGTACGGGGAACTTTACGAAACGCGGCAAAGGCTAACTCACTCATCTCCACATCAATCCTTTTACAGTCCAATCCATTTAAGGGGGAATCAGGATAGTTTACCACGCTCCGCGGTCTGGCCTCTATGATTTTCAAGCCTTACTGCATCGCCAAGTGTGCCATTCAGTAGTACAATAGCAGTATGTGGATTGGATATTGGAACCTCCCCAATGCGGTAACCCTACTCGGCATGGCCACTGCGTTGGTCAGCATGTTGCTGGCCATTCAAGGTCAATTCGCTTTGGCCATTGTAGGCCTTGTGTTTTCTGGCATTTGCGATCTCTTTGACGGTTACGCCGCCAGAAAAGTTAAACGCAGTGCCGAAGAGCAAGCATTTGGGGGACAACTGGATAGTTTAAACGACGTGGTGTGCTTTGGCGTACTGCCTGTTTTACTGGTACAAAGCTGGGTTAAAACCCCGCTGCTGTTTCCTGTTTTTGCATTTTACCTGGGGGCAGTGCTCATGCGGCTGGCCTATTTCAATATTCACGGTACCCGAGAAACCAAAGGCCGCGCCTGCTACACCGGCCTTCCGGTCACTTCTATTGCCATGATCTTGCCGGTACTCAGCCTACCCATTCAGGGACTCCCCCCTGTGGGACAAAAGGTCTGGTTTGGGCTTTTATTGGGGGTTACAGGTGTGATGTTTATTAGCAAAGTACCCGTGCCAAAACCCAGTGGCAAGGCCTATGTGGTGTTTCCCGTATTGGCGATTTTAGCGGTGGCCGTCTGGTTAATTCAGTTTCGCGTTTCGATGATTCACTTTTAGCGCCGCTATGCATGCTTCATCTCCTATCATTCTTTACGACCGTGAACACAGACAAACCGTCGAAGAAAAAGTCATGTCTCGGGAGTGGGTGGATTTTTTGTATCAACACCCCCTGGGCCGGGTGTTAGAGCACCATGTGTTATCAGCTCCCTGGATTTCAAAAGTCGGAGGCTACCTGAAAGCCCAACAAGGACCGCAAAACATTCAGGCGTTTATTGAGGATTATCACATCAACACCATGGAGATGGCGGAGCCGGTAAAGCACTACACTCGCTTTGGAGACTTTTTCACCCGCCGTCTCAAAAACGAAGCGCGTCCCCTTCCCCCAGATCCACAACGGCTCATTTCTCCGGCTGACGGCCGTCTCTTGTGCTTTCCGATTACCGCGCACCAGTATATTCCGGTCAAAGGGGCTCGCTATTCGCTCAGCACCCTCTTAGAAAACCGCAGCCTGGCCCAACAGTTTGAAAACGGCCATGTGCTAATTTACCGCCTGGCCCCCGTGGATTACCACCGCTACTGCTATATTGACACCGGCAGCCACGGTCCCCATGTGCGTCTCAAAGGGAAGCTGCACTCCGTCAATCCGGTGGCCATTGACACACAGACGCCCATTTTTGCCCGCAATTATCGGGAGTATACTCTCCTGAAAACCCATCACTTTGGGCCCGTCCTGCACATGGAAGTGGGCGCCCTCATGGTGGGGAAAGTGGTCCAACACCATGAGGGGCAACATCGCTTTCAGCGAGGCGAAGAAAAAGGTTATTTTGAGTTTGGAGGTTCCACCATTATTCAGTTATTTATGAAAGATCGTATCGTGCCTGATGCTGATATTTTGGCTTATAGTGCCCAGGGCGTTGAATGCCTGGTGAAGTATGGATCCGGAGTAGGGAAGGCCCGATGAAAACCCCTCCTTTTTTGGTGAACGCGCACTATCAGGATCGTTATTTTGATGTGGTAAACGCCATTGCAGAGGCACGCCATGTGTATTTTGAAGGCTGCCAGCTCTTGCCCCATTTGCAACAGAATAAAAGCCTTTCCATTGGAGAAACAGGCTTTGGCGCTGGGCGTGTGCTTTTGTCTCTGCTGTGTTTTCTAGAGGAACTGGGACCTGCTCTAAAAGGTGCAGGCCCTCACCAGATCGCCTTTGCTTCTGTGGAGCTTCACCCCTTAAGCCCAGAGCGTCTGAGTAGCATCTTACACATGTTTACCGGACAATTGCCCACCATTGACACCCATATTGCCCAGCTGGTTTCAGCCTATGCCCAGCTTGATCTTCAGGCGGTTTCTCAATGGCAGCATTTTACACTCGAAAGCGCCTGCGGCCCTGTCAAAGTCAGCCTTTGGTTTGGTGAAGCCCTCGAAATGGTTCAGGCAGTAAGCCCACGAGATGCCTGGTTTCTAGAGGGCCATGGCCCCAAAACAAACCCCGCTATGTGGCGTCCAGAACTGTTGCAAGCGGTGGGTGAAAAAACCACTGTGGGAGGCTACTGTGCGACGTTTACGGTCGCAGGCCATTTGCGCCGTGATCTGAGAGCTGCGGGTTTTAATGTGCGCCGTCTGCCCGGTTTTGGGGGTAAAAAGGAAGTCCTACAAGGCCAAAAACGTCCGCCCCATCAGCAGACATTTCAACCGTTGAACTTAAGCCCGTACCAGGAAGACTGGGCCGTGGGTTTTCGCACCCTAAAACACCATCTATACGCGCAGCTCCCGCCAGGGCTCGTGGGTATAGAGCATGTGGGCAGCACCAGCATTGTCCATATGCTAGCCCGCGCAGAACTCGATATTGCTCTGATTGCGAGTTCTCACTGGCAACGAGAAGCCCTCCACCAGGGCTTATTGCATATGGGTTATCAGGTCCATCAAGAGCGTGAGCAAAGTTACTTTCAACACGCTTCTGCGCCCTCAGAAACGATGCCGCATCGTCTTTTCCTTTTGACCCTCGACAATCCTGAACTGCATCAGCAATTGCTATTGCGAGACTATTTGCGAAGGTTCCCTGAGCGCAGTGAAGCCTATAGCCGCCTCAAACAAACCCTTTTAGCACGTCACCCGAATGACGTCAAAGCCTACACCGGGGCAAAAACCCGTTTTTTAAATCAGCTCGTGACCGAGGCGAGAGAGCGCCTGAAATAAATGGGCCTGAATCGCCTGCGCACACAAAGCGGGTTGCTCAAAATACAACATATGCGCAGCCTCTGATAAACACAGAAAGTTAAAGTGCGATTCCCGTGTTCGGGCTTGCGCCTGCAGTTGAGCTCCCAGAGCGGCGTATTTTTGATCCTGTTCACCAGCCAAATACAACACTGGAAACAAAGAAGTGGTCAAATCCGCGCGGTAATCCCGCTGTTCTCCACTGCTGGAAGCTTGCAAAAAGGCAGCCCAGCGCTCGCCCTCTTCAGGACGACGGTACATGGTACGACGGGATAATAAAAGGGGATAATCACGATGCTGCTTTAAGGCTCCAAAAAGAGGCAAGGCATACCAAAACGCATCAAAAAACACCCGCCACTGTTCAGGGGTCTTTAAAAGCTGTAAACGCAAACTCAGTTGGCGATCCTGGGCAATTCGCGCACCGCGCGCAATACCGTCAGCAGCAGGCAAGCCTGGATGCGCCGCCAAAAGGCTGAGTGAGGCCACATGCAATTTTTTTTGATAACGCAGTACATCATAAACCAAAGCCTGGGCCAGACGGCCGCCCAAAGAGTAGCCCACCACATGCCAGTGAGAAACAGAGGTGCGCAACATGTGCTGGTATAAAGCCTCTGCCTGGGCCTGTAAGGTCAAGGAATGGGGTCCCTGATATGCCAGGGGTAACGAAACAAAAAAGCAAGGAAGGGGTTTAGGCAATGCAGCACAGACAGTCTGAGACAGGGGTAAAAGGTCAGCGCTTTGCCCCATAAAACCGTGTAAGAAAAGCAGTGCCTGGCTCAAAAGCTATACCGCAAACGGATTTCAGCCACATCTTTAAGGTAAGAACGGCTGGTGATGGTCCGAATTTCTTCTGCAGAGATGTTTGAAACATTGGTGGTACGGTTGTATTGTGCCAATAAGGACCAATGATCATCCAGCTTCCATTCCGCATTGGCATAAAAAACCAGGCGGGTATCTTCACGCAGTTTCTCCACCGAGAGTCCGGGAATGGGTTCAGGGGGCAAAGGCAAGCCCGTGAGTGGATTCAAAGTGATACGTGAAGCCTTATAGACATCGGGGTGGTGGTACAGTAAAAAATCAAAATTACTGCCCATTTCAATATCGATGGGTCCCAACGGAAAGGCAAAGCCCAAACCGATTTGGTTTTGGCTACGTGAACTGGCCGTCAAAAAATCCACCTGAATCAGTTGCCCATTGGCCTCTTGTTGATTACTTTGGATATTATCGCGGGCCAATACGTGTAAAAAGCGATAGTTAAAACGCAACCAGGAACGACTATTCCAGAGGTAGATATACTGTTCTAACGCCAGGGCATAATTAAAATTATCTCGTTCGGCAAAGCGGGTAAACTGTTCCATTGCCAGATCCGCATAGGCCCTTGAGATCAAACGCTCCGTTTCATAAAAGGTGAACGTGGGGCGCAGGGACAGCTCCCCGAAAAAGGGCTCGCCAGCTAAAAACTGCAGTCCACCGCGACTGTCTAGACTCATTTCGATCCAGTCATTGAGGCTATAGCGTTGGGACACCAAAACACTGTGTTGTTGCAAATGATAGTCCGCAGAAGACAATAAGCGCCCCGCGGTCGCGTCATCACTGAGTCCCCAATAGGCGTTCAAAAAGTAATTATAACGGGCATTCAAAATCTCATTAAAGCGGTAATTTAAATCCACATTGAGTGAGGTACCCAGATCTGCAAAGGGAGCACTGGCAGAAGACTGCAGATCATCACCTACGGCATTATTTAAAGCGCCCCCGTAATTGACGTTAGAATCCCCAAATGTTCCTAGTGTAATGCTGCCTGAAAAAGGCTTGAGGGGCAAGTTTTGCGCCAGTTTATTCACCACAGCCAGGGTTTGTCGCGCCGAGCTGGCAAATTCCCCCTCGGGCGCCAGCACCAACACTTTTTCTAAACTGCTTTTTGCCAGTACAAAGTCAAAGCGCTGATACGCGGAAATCCCCAGGTAATAATACAACTCAGGAGAGTCAGGGGTAATTCTTAAGGCCTCTTGAAATAAATCACGGGCCATTTCAAAATCTCCCCGTTGATAGGCAGCCAGCGCATCTTGATACGCTGAAGATTGATCCCGCAGGGTGAGTAAAAGCTGTTGCTCTGCCAGTTGACGCATATCGGCACTTGCGCGCTCGTCATTGAGCACCTGGTTTAGATATTCCTGGGCGGATTCTAAATCATCGGCATAGTAATGCGCCAAACCCAACGAAAACAGAAGATCCACGGGCGCTTCTTCACCGTAGTCCTGCAAGGCCACTTCAAAAGCGTCAATGGCCAGGGCGTACAAATTCAAGTTATAGTAGCTCAACCCCAGATAATAATAGGCTTCGCGGGGTGACTCTTGTGAAAGCCTGGGCAACAGGGCTTCAATGGCTTCCGCATACTGCTGGGCCTGATAGGCTGCTTTTCCGGCCTCCAGAGAAGAAAGCTGCGGTTGTGCCCATGCTGAACCAGATGCTGCAAAGTAAACCACAGTCATACAACTGTAGAACCCCAGAATCTGGCTCAGCGGACGCCGCAAATGCAAAAGCTATCTCAAGCGGCCTGTTCCAATACCTGCAGCAAGCGCTCCAGATCCTGAACAGCATTCATTTCAGTAACCGTTACCAACAAATGGTTAGCCAATTCAGGATACCAGCGCTGCAAATGCACCCCTGGAATACAATCCTGAGCGGCCAGCTTTTCTAAGAGAGCCTCTAAGTCTCCCTCATACTTCAGCACAAACTCATGAAAGAAAGCCCCTTCAAAGGCCAACGACCACTGGGGCAGTTGCGCCAGACGCAACGCCAAATCATGGGCACGCTGAAAGCAAATATTGGCAAGATCTTGCAAGCCCGCTTTACCAATCAAAGAGAGCCACACGGTCGCAATTAAGGCATTGAGTCCCTGGTTGGTACAAATATTGCTGGTGGCCTTTTCACGGCGAATATGCTGCTCACGGGTCTGCAGCACCAGGGTGTAAGCAGTATTGCCCTCAGCATCTTCAGCCAGACCCGACATGCGTCCAGGCATCTGACGAATAAATTTTTCGCGCGCTGTTAAAAAGCCTAAATAGGGCCCCCCGTAACTGACGCTGTTGCCAAAAGCCTGGGCTTCGCCCGCGACAATATCAGCTCCCAGATTTCCGGGGGCTTCTAAAAGTCCCAGTGCCACAGGATCATTCATAATCACCACCAAAAGTCCGCCTTTGGCGTGAATCCATTCGGCCTGGGCCTGTAGATCTTCAATTTGCCCCATAAAGTTCGGGTACTGCACCACAAGGGCCGCGGGCTTTTCTACCTCAGCAAATTGCTCAGGCTGAGCTCTCCCCCCCACGTACCCCCCCAGATGCACAGGCATATCCAGAGCATCGGCGTAAGTTTTCATGACTTCACGATATTCAGGGTGCACTGTAGAGGCCACCAAAATATCACTACGGCCCGTAATGCGCACCGCCATGGTCATGGCCTCTACTGCAGCAGTGGCTCCTTCATAAGTGGAAGCATTGGCAATATCCATTCCCGTCAAGGTACACAGCGCCGATTGGAACTCGTACATCACCTGTAAGGTTCCCTGAGCCACCTCTGCCTGATACGGCGTATAAGCGGTTAAAAACTCTGAGCGACCTGCCAGGGTGGAAAGCACAGCGGGTACATAGTGTCGGTATGCACCTGCTCCTAAGAAGCAGAGTTGGTCGCTGGCCGCTGTATTTTTGCGTGACAGACGGCCAAGCTCTTGCTGCAGTTCCATTTCAGAAAGCGGTGCAGGCAAGTGAATTTCAGGGTGGCGCAAGGCTTCAGGCACCGGAGAAAAGAGGTCATCGATATGTTGATAACCCGCTGCTTTCAACATGTGCTGACGTTCTTCAGAGGTATGCGCTAAGTATGCATGCTGCATAGGTATTCTCCTTTAATCTTAGGCCGAAGCGTCCAGATAAGCCTGGTAGTCTGCTTCTGAAAGACAGGTTTCTAGCTCTTCGGGCTGACTCATTTTGATTTTAATCATCCAGCCCAGGGCCTGAGGATCGTCGTTCACTCGCTCAGGTTCTGCATCCAGCTCACCATTGATCTCAACCACGGTACCGCTGACCGGTGCATAGAGTTCAGAAACGGTTTTGACCGATTCAATTTCGCCAAAACTCGCCTGGGCTGAAAGCTCGGTTCCCACCTGGGGCAGTTCCACATAGGTAATTTCACCCAGTTGGTCTACCGCATGGGGTGTAATGGAGACGGTGGCAACGCCATCCGCCACTGAAAAACACTCATGGGTTTTGGTGTAATAATATTGACTCATGATTTTCTCCTATAAAAAGGCAAGCTCACCCGCTCTACAGGGTAACGCTGCCCACGAATTTCTAAATGAATGGGGGTTTCTTGATCATAATACGGTGCATTCAGGTAGCCCATACCAATGGGATAACCCAACGTAGGGGAGAGGGATCCGCTGGTCACCACGCCCACTTCGGTGTCTCCCATAAAGAGGCGGTAACCTTCTCGGGGCGCCCGGCGGCTCTCAGGCATGGCAAAGCCAATACGCCGCCTGGGTAAGGGGACTGCTTTCTGGGCCACCAGCGCCGCCTTACCCACAAAGTCGGGCTGTGGGTCTTCAGCAGTCCCCAATTTAACACTCCAGGCCAGCCCCGCTTCTAAGGGGCTGATCTCCCGGCTCAGCTCGTGACCGTACAAAGGCATGGCGGCTTCTAAGCGCAGCGTATCGCGCGCGCCAAGCCCGACGGGTACCAGTCCAGACTCAGCGCCCAGTCGCAACAGGGTCTGCCAGAGTTGCACCACATGATCATAGGGTACATACAGTTCAAAACCATCTTCACCGGTGTACCCACTGCGAGAAACCACAAAAGGGGTGTCACCAGATACTTCTGTAAGATGGAAAGCGGAAAGATGTTGGGGAGCTGTCTCACTCTGAAGCGCAAGGGTTTGCAGCAGCTGCTCAAGTAGCATCACAGCCTGAGGACCTTGCAAAGCCAGAATGGCTGTATGATCTGCCAGAGAAGTTAACTGCGCTTCGTAAGCCTGTAAATGCTGCTGCACCCATTCAAAATCCACCGCCCGATTCCCCGCGTTCACAATCAACCAATAACGGGCCTCATGCCAGCGAAAAATCAGCAGGTCATCAATGACACCCCCATCTTCCTGGCAAAGCTGGGTATAAAGCCCAGCGCCGTCGCGCAAGCGCGCAATATTATTGGGAACCAGGGCTTGTAAAGCGGCTTCGGCATCAGCACCCGCCACTTCAAAAACGCCCATATGCGAGACATCAAAAAGCCCGGCAGCCTGACGAACCGCCGCGTGCTCTTGCAAAATTGAAGTGTACTGAACAGGCATTTCCCAGCCACCAAAGTCCACCAAACGAGCGCCCAGGGCCTGGTGTTGCTCAAAAAGGGGGGTGCGACGTAACATTAGAGCCCGTACCATCCTGTCACAGGAGATGCAGGCATTAAATCCACATAAACGGTCTTGCTTTCGGTGTAAGCGTCCATGGCTGCACTGCCCAGTTCACGGCCAATGCCGCTGTTTTTATAGCCCCCAAAAGGCGCTTCCACAGGAATCACGTTATAGGTATTGATCCACACATATCCGGCTTGAATGCGGTGAGCAAAGTTGTGGGCCCGCTTAATATCTTTCGACCAAACGGCAGAGGCCAGACCATAAGAGATGTCGTTCACCAGACGAATCGCTTCTTCTTCGTCTTGAAAGCGAATCACCGAAAGCACGGGGCCAAAGATTTCCTCCTGGGCAATACGCATGCTGTTTTTCACATCGGTGAACACGGTGGGCTGTACAAAAAAGCCTTTGTGTTCAGGCTGCAAAAGTTTGCCGCCAAAAGCCAATGTTGCCCCTTCGTCTTGACCAATACGAATGTACTCCGCCACTTTGTCGTACTGCTCCTGAGACACCAGTGCACCGATTTGTGTGGTGTTTTGGGTGGGATCACCCACCCGCAGTTTAGCGACCCGGTCTAAGAATTTTTCCATGAAAGCGTCGTAGATAGAGGCCTGTACAAAAAGACGAGAGCCAGCGGTACAGGCTTGCCCCTGGTTAAAGAAGTTGGCAAATAAAGCGGCATTGACGGCCTGATCCAAATCTGCATCGTCAAAAATGACGTTAGGGGCTTTACCACCCAACTCTAAGGTCACGCGCTTCAGGGTTTTTGCAGCATTGGCCATGACGCGACGCCCCACCTCAGTGGAACCCGTAAAGGCAATTTTATCGACCTTTTCGTGGTTCACCAACGCTTCACCGGTTTGACCGTCTCCGGTCACGACATTGACCACCCCATCAGGAACGCCCGCTTCTTTAAACAACTGCGCCAGACGCAATGCTGATAAAGGGGTTTGTTCAGCAGGCTTTAACACCACCGTATTGCCCGCCGCGAGTGCAGGCGCGAGCTTCCAGGTGGCCATCAGGGTTGGAAAGTTCCAGGGCACAATTAAACCACAAACCCCGACAGGCTCTTTGCGGGTGTAAGCCATGGCACCAGGCACGGGCAGGTTCTGACCGTTGATAAAACGTGCAGCGGCCGCATAGTAACGGTAGTTATCGATAGACATGGGCAAGTCCACAAAGCTGGCTTCGTTAATGGGCTTACCATTATCCTGGGTTTCTAGCGCTGCGATTTCAGGCGCATGCTTTTCGAGCAGATCGGCAAAACGATTCAAAATCACACTGCGTTCCGCAGCGGGTTTGTCGCGCCAGACACCGCTATCGTGTGCCGCACGGGCTGCATTGACGGCTTTATCGACATCTTCAGCGTTGGCGTAAGCGACCTGAGCAATGGTTTCACCGGTGGCTGGATTGACCGAGGCAAACGTTTGTTCGGATTGCGCCTCCACAAAAGCACCATTAATAAACAATTGTGTGTGTTGTACTGACATAAGAAACCCCTTTATACCGTTGTGTTTGGGCAGGTAGTATACCACCAAACACAGCCCACACAGCACATCTCACCTGTAAATTCCCCCAGAGACATTCACAATCCTGTATACTTTCATCAACCTCAAGATTTCCTCAAGATTTTTATTTATATCTTGACAAAAATAATTGGGTTCATGGAGCTTTGTATGGAACTGGGATTTTTCAAAGAGATTGTGGTGATTTTGGCGCTATCAGCCAGTGTGGTCTTGATCTGTCAAAAATTAAAAGTCCCTTCTATTATTGGCTTTCTACTGACAGGAACCCTGGCTGGTCCCCACGGTATGGGGCTCGTACACTCTGCCCATGAAGTCGAAATGATTGCGGAAATTGGGGTTATTTTTCTGCTCTTTACCATTGGCATGGAGTTTTCCATTGCACATCTTCTGCACATTAAACGCCTCGTTTTACTGGGAGGATCTAGCCAGGTGCTATTAACCCTTGTTTTGGTGGCAGGAGGGCTCATGGCCCTTGGACAACCGATACCCCTTAGTGTTTTTACCGGGTGCATGATCGCCCTGAGCAGCACAGCCATTGTGCTTAAGTTATTGCAACAGCGTCAGGAAATGGACAGTCCTCACGGCAAAACGGTATTGGGTATTTTGATCTTCCAGGATATCGCTATTGTGCCCATGATGTTACTCACCCCTTTAATGGCCGGAAAAGCCGATAACATCGGCCTGGAACTTCTGTTGATGGGCGGTAAATTTCTTGCGGTAGGCATCGGCGTGGTTTTTGCCAGCAAATGGCTCATGCCCAAATTGCTGGGTCAGGTGGTGCGCACCCGCAATAATGAATTATTTTTACTGGCCATATTGGCCATTTGTATGGTCGTCGCCCTGGGGACCGCCTCCATTGGTCTTTCTTTATCGCTGGGCGCATTTTTAGCTGGACTCGTCATTTCAGAGTCTGAATACAGCCATCAGGCCATGAGCAACATTTTACCTTTTCGGGATGTCTTTATCAGTTTCTTCTTTGTGTCTATTGGCATGCTTTTAAACGGCAGTTATTTCATGGCGCACTGGCCTTTGATTTTAAGCGCCGCCATCGGCGTTATTGCCATTAAGATCTTGACCGGGCTCTTTGCGGGCAGCATTCTGGGGTACCCGCCGCGCACCACCTTATTGGCCACCCTGGCCCTCTGTCAGGTGGGAGAGTTTGCCTTTGTGCTTTCTAAAACCGGTTTAGAGCAGGGGCTATTGGGGGCAGACAATTACCAGCTTTTTTTGGCGGTGTCTATTGTTACCATGGCGCTCACCCCCATTTTTATTATCATAGGTCCTCGCACCAGCAAACTCACGCAAAAAATACCGCTTATTCAAAAACTTGAAGAAAAGAGCATTCCCGCTGAAACCCGCGAAGCCAGCCTTGAAAATCATTTAATTATTATCGGTTTTGGCCTAAACGGCCAAAACCTGGCCCGTGTAGCCCGGTCCAGCGGCATTCCCTATGTCATTATCGAAACCAATCCAGAGACCGTCAAAGCCTACCAGGCACAGGGAGAACCCATTTACTACGGCGATGCCACCTCAGCGTTCATCTTAGAGCATGCCTCTATTCATCAGGCCCGTGTGGTGGTGGTAGCCATTTCTGACCGCCGGGCTACCGAACGTATGATTCACACCATTCGCTCTCTTAACGAAGGCCTGGAGCTCATTATTCGTACCCGCTTTGTGCATGAAGTCGCGCGCCTTTACCAGTTAGGTGCCAGCATGGTGATTCCTGAGGAATTTGAGACCTCCATTGAAATTTTCTCTCGGGTGTTACAAAGTTATCTGATTCCTGAAAGCGATATTGAAAGCTTCGTCACACAGGCCCGCTCCGACGGCTATCAGATGTTGCGCTCGCCCGCCCGCCAAGAACGCACCCCTTTTGATTTACCCCCTACCGCCTTTGATATCAACACCCTTAAGCTAGCACCTGAATCTGAGCTGGTAGGGCAGACCTTGATTGAAAGCGCACTGCGACAAAAGTTTGGCGTGACACTTTTGGCCATTCGCCGCGGGGAAAAAGTGATCAGCCCTCCCGATGGACAAACCCGCTTTGAAGCCCACGATGTCGTGGTGTTATTGGGAAATCCCCAAAACCTTCAGCAAACAGGGGTCATCTGTCGCGGTACGTCAAAGAACTAGGTTAAGCGATACCCTACGCCCGGTTCCGTCAAAATCCGTACTGGACAGGCAGGGTCATCTTCAAGCTTATGGCGCAGTTGAGAAATATACACCTGCAAATAATGGGTTTCATTGAGATAAGCTTCTCCCCAAATTTCAGATAGCATTTGCTTATGGGTCACCACTGCCCCCACATGGTTTAATAAACAAGCCAGCACACGATATTCGGTTTTGGTCAGTTTAACCCGCACATCATTTTTCCACACCTGGCGGCTGGCTTTGTCAAAGCGCAAATGCCCCAGGGTGATCATATGCATCCGATCAGGTGAAGCCACATGATTGCGCAAGGCAACCCGAATGCGGGCATGAAGCTCTCCCACACCAAAAGGCTTGGTTAAATAATCATTGGCACCAGCATCCAGAGCTTCTATTTTTTGCCTTTCTTGATTCCGCACAGACAAGACAATCACAGGCACCTGGCTGGTTTGACGAATATCTTGCAAAACCTCTAAGCCTGATCGTTTGGGCATGCCCAGGTCCAACAAAATCAAGTCTGGATCGTGCTGGTGAAAACAAGCCAGGGCACTCAGCCCGTCTTTGGCGCAGAACACCTCAAAACCCGATGCCTGAAGGGAAATGCTCAGGTTTCTCCGCAAAGCAGCTTCATCATCAACCACGAGAATGCGCTGTGACATCATCCACCTCCTCCACGGGAAGTTGAGGCACGGGAGTAAGAGGTAAAGCCAACGTAAAACACGCTCCCCCTGATTTTAAGTTGCACACCGTTATTTCTCCTCCGTGAGCAAGCATAAACCCCTGAGCAATAGATAACCCCAGGCCAGTGCCCGGTGCATGGCTATCGGGCAGACGATAAAACTTTTCAAACAAAGCCTCCCATTGCGCTTCGGGAATCCCGTGGCCTTGATCTTCAACCCGTATAACAAACCGCTCAGCTTCAACGCCACAATTCAGAACAATACAAGTACCCGGCGCGTTATGGGTACAGGCATTGTGCACCACATTAAAAAGCGCCTGCTCCACCAGGCCATAATCCACATACAACAAAGGCAATGGAGCTGCAGTCTTTACCTGCACTTCATAGTCCTTCAGCTCGTACTGCAAGGCCTTTAACACGGACTGCACAATATCTCTGGGATCACACCAATCTCGATTCAGCTGAAAACGCCCCGACTGTAAACGACTCATATCAAGCAGGTTTGCCACCAAATGATCCAAACGTAAACTCGCATGGGTCAGATCCGCTAACAGGGAGTGACGCCACTGGCTGTGCTCAAGGATATGCGGCTGTTGTAAATTATCCAATACACACTGAATGGTCGTCAAAGGGGTGCGTAACTCATGGGACACCGAATCCAGCAAGGTATCGTATAAGCGTTCAGACAAATGATGCAGCGCGTGTTGATGGGCCACAGCTCGCAAAGCCTCTCGTTCAAGAGCCAGGGCCAAATGACGGGCCACAATTTCTAAAAAAGACCGCTGCCCGTGCTGCCAGGCATCTCGTTTGCACACCCATAAACAACCGTAAACGTTTTCTGGGGTGGCCAGGGGAATGCCCAGCACCCCCATCGCGTGGGACTCAAAAGGAGATTCCCCTTCACACGCTGGTAAAAGGATCTGAACCTCAGCCGCCAGCACCCGGGCAATCTCTGCTTTAGCCGCGTGCAAAAGAGCCTCCTGATCTGGCGCAGTAACGAGGCGTTGAGAGAACTGATACAAAGAACTTAAGCGTTGTTCACGCTGTAACACCCGTTCTTCCTGGGCGCGAATGCGCCGGGTCAACGCGGTAATTAAAAGCGCGACAATAAAGTAAGTACAACACATGAGCAAATCCTGTACATCCAGAATTTGCACATCAAACACAGGCGGAATAAAAAATATATTCCAGCACAGGGTACTCATAGCAGCTGCAAACAGCGCGGGATATAGAGGCAACACGCAAGCCAGAGCCATGACCCCCAACAAAAACACCAGCGCCACGGACCAATAACCGATCCAGGCGACCCAGAGTGCGTTCACAAGGGTCAACGCCACCATTGCCACAAAGGACAGACCGTAAGACCAGCCAGAGGAGCCTTGTAAGCGTCCAATCATTAAGCTTTGACAGCCTTCAAAATTTTCTGACGCGCAAAAGGGTATCCCCAAAGAAACAGCAGGGCCAGATGTAAGCGTTGCCCCCACCACCACTCGTTGTGTAAACCCCCACGGTCCTCAAAGTACCCCAGGTTGTCACCCAGGTGGTAATTTCGGCGTTGCAAGATACCTGCCAGGGTACGTACATTGCGTACATTAGGGCTGTGATCCACACGTACATTACGGGGCTTTCCCTCTCGGGTACCCATATCAAGCCACAGGCGCAAGCCCTGCGGATAGGTGTAAGCTTCCCTCAACGCCTGACCGTGGTTCCACCATAAAGAGGGTGACACCAGCCCTATGTTACCAAACACATGGGGATAATAATAACCAAGATAAAAAGAAATCAATCCGCCCAGCGAGGAGCCCATAACCCCTGTATGTTCAGGTCCACTCAGGGTTGTATAATGATGATCCACAAAAGGCTTCAACTCTTCAGTAAGGTAACGGGCATACAGGGGCCCCTCTCCCCCCTCCAGGCGGCGATGGGTCTTCATGGGTGTCCATGTGTACTCACTGTTGCGCCCCAGGGTGTTATACACACCCACCACGATGAGGGGCGGAACAAAACCCAGGCTAATCAAGCGATCCAACACCTGGTCCACGCCCCAGGGCATCCCCCCAAAAGCCAGCTCACGAAAAAAAAGATTATTGCCATCGTGCATATACAGCACGGGATAAGCCTGCGCTGACGCTCCATAACCCGGTGGTAAGTAAATATCGACGCCTCGGGTATTTTTCAAATGCACCGAAGTGCTCACATGCCGTTCAATACGCCCTGATCGCCACTGCCCTGGGGGCACCTGAAAAATGCGACTACTCAGCTTACGCCGTTGGATACGCCACATCAAATCACCATATAGTTATCTACGGGAGGTTTTGAGGTATCGATGCTGGCAATCCCCTCACAAGACACACACACTTCACCTTCTTTATCTTTAATTTCCACATGAGAAAATACCAGGGCACGCCCCACTTTGGTGGGCCACGCCTCCGCAAACACCTGGGTTCCCTTTAAAGGTTTTAGAAAATGAATATTGAGCTGCACCGTGCCTGTACGGTATTTTTGACTGTTTAAAATCCCCACCAGCCCCACCATAAGATCACAGAGGCTCGACAAAATCGCTCCATTAACAGCGTCCGTACCAAGTCCGCCCCGATGGTGGGCTAAAACAGGATCAATACTGGCTCGGGCACAGTGTGGATCAGAAAGATCCACTTTCACATTCATGGACTGTAGCGCAGGGTACTGATTCCACAGGCGCTCCATCTGTTGACGTTCATTGACATCCAAAACACGATCTGACATAAAAATTCCCATAAGATTTTATTCTATTGTAAGGGTTCCCAACCTAAATTGGCATATCATGAAAAGAAAGCCCATTAAGGATATAGATACAAAGGAGTTTACACCATGTCATTTCGCCGCCTACGCCAACGCATCTTACTACCTACTTTAGCCATTTCATTGCTCAGCACAAGTATCTTCTCATGCACTCGTGAAGAAATTATCGGACGGGCCACCAACGCAGCCATTGGTGCCGGGGTTGGATTCATTCAGTCTCAATTTATTACCCCAGCCCAGGAAGTACAAATTGGTGAAGAAGCCCGAGCCCAGGTACTACAACAGTACAGACTCTACACCGCATCTCCTGCACTGGTAAACTATGTCAAATCGGTGGGGGCGAAGTTAATTCCCTATACCGAGCGCAAAGACGAGCTCAACTATCGTTTTGATATTATTGAGAGCGATGAAGTAAACGCTTTCACCATCCCTGGGGGCTCCGTATTTATTACCACCGAAGCCCTGAAATATATTCGCAATGAAGCAGAGTTAGCGGGGGTGCTGGGGCACGAATTGGCCCACAACGAAGACAAGCACGCCCGCGAATCGCTACAGCGCGCACTGATCGCTCAGGGAGCTGTCGGGGGAAGTCTCAGCGACCGAGACAATGTCTTTATTCAAGCCGCAGCCTCAGTGACCCTCGATCTGATTCTCAAAGGCTTTAGCCGCAGCCAGGAAAAAGAAGCCGATATTACCGGTGCGAATCTGGCCACTTCGGCCAGCTATGACGAAGAAGGTTTGCTGGGCTTTCTTCAAACCCTACAAAATATTTCGGGTGGAGACAACAACGGATTGTTTCAATTTCTACTTACTCACCCTGCCACCGGTGAACGGATTGATCTTTTAAGGCAGTACTATGCCGACACCAATTTAGAAGTCAGCAATCCCGTTTTGGGTACCGCTGAATACCAACAGCAAGCCAATGTTTTAGGGCCTCGCATCCCCGTTGAGCAAACCCGTACCAACGGCGGCAACTAACCAGCGCGTCAGACAAACAAAAAAGCCGCCAGACTTCTGGCGGCTTTTTTAAAGCTTTGAAAACTAAGTATGGCTCGCGCGGGTCATGGTACGCCAGGTCACCAAAAGCGTACTGGCCACAAAGATACTGGAAAAAGTTCCCACAATAATGCCGATTAACATGGCCAGCGAGAAATACTTAATGGTGACCCCACCAAATAAAGTTAAGGTTAAGAGCGGGAACATAGTGGTCACCGAGGTATTGATACTCCGGGCGATGGTCTGGTTAATACTTTCATTGACCACCTGAGAAAAGGTTTTGCCCCGTCCCATATCGCCAGCATTTTCCCGTACGCGATCAAAGGTCACAATGGTATCGTGAATCGAGAAACCCGCCACCGTCAAAACGGCGGTAACAAACAGACTATCGATCTCCACCCCATAGAAGTGCCCGAGAAGCGCAAAGGCCCCCAGCACAATGGTCACATCGTGAGCCAGGGCAATAATACCGCACATGGCATAGTCAAAGCTAAACCGGAACGAAATATAGAGCACAATCATACCCATAACGATCAGGGTGGCCCAGGTTGCTTTTGAGCGCAGCTCAGCCCCCACGGTGGGACCTACCACTTCGACTCGCACCTGTTCAAATTTACCCATGTCTTTTTCAAGTGCATTGAAAAGAGCAACTTGCTCCCGGTCATCAATGGGCTTGGAGCGCACAGAAATAATCTCTTGCTGGGTATCGTCTTTCAAGATACTCACCTGGGCATCGGAGAACTTCTCTTTGTCCACCGACTGAAGGGTTGTGCGCATTTCGGCCACTGTGGGCGTTTTCTCAAAGGCAAGTTCAAAGAGCGAGCCTCCCGTAAAGTCAATCCCCATTTTTAGGCCCCACATTAAAAAGAAGGCCAGACAGGGCAACACAAGGGCCAGGGAAATACTATACCAAAGCTTACGCTTGGAGACGAAGTCATAATTTGTGGTTTGATGTACAGGCGTCGTCACAGTTGGAGTCCTCTTTGTTTCAAGTAGCTTTTACAAAGAGGCATTATAACATCCCAATTCGCTGAATTTGGCACTTATCATGCACAAAGCCCCTTTTATTTTGGGTTTCTTTTAATTTACTTTTAACCTACGTTATACTTTTGCACAGGGATTGCAAAGGAGTCATTGCCCATGTTAAAAGAAATTATTGCCAAAGCCAGTGCTCTGGCCAGCACCTATAGTGAACAAGCCATTAAGGCCGTGCTTATTGTTCTCGTAGGTTTTTGGATTGCGCGCCGCCTGGCCAAATTGGTACAAAAAATACTCGGTAAAACCCACTTAGACGCCACCTATATCCCCTTTGCGGGGAACGTCACCAAAATCGGTCTTTACTTTCTGGTCATTCTGGCGGCTTTAAATAACGTCGGTGTTCAAATGACCTCGGTCCTGGCTTTGCTGGGTACCGCAGGACTAGCCGTCGCCCTGGCGCTGAAAGATTCCCTGAACAACGTGGCTGCCGGGATTAGCTTACTGGTGTTGCGTCCCTTTCGCGTGGGCGACTATGTCGAACTGGGCGGTACCGGGGGCAGTGTGGTGGAAATCAACTTTTTTCACACCTTTCTTAACACTCCCGATAACCGCCGCATCGCCATTCCCAACGCCAAGATTTTAGCCGACACCATTGTTAATTTTTCGCACAACACCACCCGCCGTTTGGATATGGTATTTGGCATTTCTTATGACTCGGACCTGCGCGAAGCCCGGCGTATTTTCCAGGCATTGATCGCCGCCGATGAGCGGATTCTGGCGGACCCCGAGCCAGTTATTGCCGTGGGGGCTTTAGCCGACAGCAGCGTCAATTTCTTTGTCAGACCCTGGGTCAAAACCGAAGATGTTTGGCCTGTGATGTTCGACTTTACCGAAAAGGTCAAATTGGCTTTTGATGAAGCAGGCATTATCATTCCTTTTCCACAAAGGGATGTACATATGCATTACCCACAGGGCATTCCAGACGCACCCCAACCCGCTCGCAACGAAGGCTAGAAACGCTTTATTTTAAATAATCTACAATATCTAAGCCCAGAGCCTGGTATAACCTGGCTCTGGCAATATTAATATCGTAGCGGGCGGTGATCAAATTGTTGCTGGCCTGCTGGAGGTTGGTCTGTGCGTTCACCACGTCCAACATGACCCCCACGCCTTCTTTGTAAGAAATTTGAGCAACCCGTAGGCCCTCTTCAGCCAATTGAATGCCAGCTTTGGCCATCATTTCGCGCTCCCGAGCAGCCTCAATATCCATAAAGGCCTGCTGAATATCCAGCGCCACCCGCTGTTGCAATTGATCCAAAGAAATTTGAACCTGGTCAGCGCTTTTGCGGGCACGCTGAGCCTTGGCCTGTGCAGCTAAACCGTCAAAAATTGGCCAGTTCATATTTAAAGAATAGTTCACATTTTGGATATTACGGCTATTGCCGTTGACCACCGCTTGATCCTGAATGGCGTACCGCACCTGGGCTGAAAGGGTGGGCCAGACGGCACGGGCTTGAATGCTGGCATTCAGCTCATTTAATTCTTTTTGCAGACGCAGCTGCTGTAAGTCAGGCCGTTTTTCAATCGCTGTTTTCAGGGCTTCAATTTCATCAGGTTTTTGGTCTTTCACCTGGGCAAAAGTGTTTAACACAATGGGGTGATCTGCAGTACGTCCCATGACCTGATTCAAGGTCATTTTGGCTTTTTCATAGGTATTCATGTCAGTGCTCATGCGCTGTTGCAATTGCAGCATTTGGCTCTGGGCCTGAAGTACATCGAGCTTAATGCCTGTACCGGCCAGCAAACGGGCTTCAGCAGTGCGCACTTGCTCTTGTAAGAGTTGCAGGTTTTGCTTATCGAGTTCTAAAACCTCCCAGGCGCGCAACGCACTGAAATAGGCATTTGTCACTTGAAAAGCAACGTTTTGGCGCGCAATACGCAGCCCTTCCTCCATGCCTCCCACGTTAATATTGGCTAAACGTACGCCATCCACAATCCGAAATCCTGCAAACAGCGTTTGACTCAGGGTAATTCCCGCATTAAAAGTATTGACACTGGCGGTACCTAAAAAAGCGGCAAATTGAGGGTTAGCACCTAAACCCGCTCCGCCAACGCTGCCTACATCGGTGGTATTTTCCGTGGTAATGGGATCTTGACGACCATAAGAGGCTGTAGCAGTCACCTGAGGCAGACCCGTTGCACCTGTTTCGGTCAACTGCCAGCGGGCATCTTCAATTTTTTTCTCAGCCAATAAAACTTCATGGCTGTTTTTTTGAGCATAGTCAATCGAATCTGTCAGGGTCAGAAAATAGCGAGGCGTTCCTGCCGTCGCAGCGTCTGTGGCAACGGGGGCCGATGTGTCAGCAAAGGCGGGGCACACCCCCAGACTCAGGGCAAGTCCACTGAGCAACAGCGGTTTTACAAAAAATTTCCAGGGCATTATCATGGCTTCATTAACCGTTCCGAAAGGGTCCAGGGGTCTAAGGATACCCCAAGCTGTAAAAAGTGGTTGTTTTCAAAATCACCACCCCCAAAACCATACCAAAGCTGGGTCGAATAGCGGGCGACCGCATAAGCACCCGGTACAATTTCAAAACGCAGTTTTGCTCCGAGATCACCGGCAACAGTGTAGTTAATCTTTTGATCAGGACGATCAATAAAGTTCAGTACCACGGGGTACACCGTCACCTCGGGCATAAGCGCCCAGCGGTCACCGAGAGGAAACGCCCACAGGGCATTCAAGCCTGCACCCAGACGGTTTTGTTCAAAATCCAGATTCGATCCGGTAAACGCCACTGGCTGGTTATCCTGAGGGTTACGATTATTGGGAGAGTGACTGTCTAAAATAAAGTCTATACCATAGTAAAAGTCAGAGCCATCGGCCAGATGTTGAGACCAGCCCGCACCCACCTTTGCCTGTTGATGGTTAATAAAAAAGGCGGGTTGAAAAGGAAAGCCCTGCACATCGATGGGTGTACGCGCCCTAAAAAAACGCCCGCGAAATGTCAACGGATAAAAAGGCATGAGATCCGTATCGATCATCCACTCATTCAGGGTAATACCCTGAATATTGGCAGCGCCCTGGTTAAACAGACCGTAGCGGCCCTGGTAGAGTAAAGAAAACTGGTTGTTAAAAATACGGGACGACAAAGGACCTTCGGTGGGTGAGCTATGGGCAGGGGGCACCTGGGAGGTATAGGTGAGTAGGGGTTGTAGCTTAATCGTTACATCTTCAGAAGCCTGCGTAAAATTCATCGCAATATTTTCATAGCCCTCTGCCTGAAAAACCACTTGCGAAGAAAAGCCGCGAAGCAAACGCAAAGAAAAATGACCCTCTGCATCGGTATAGGTGGCATTTAAAGCATCTTTTTGACGCACGTAAACCCCTTTTAAAGGCAGGCGGGTTTCGGCGTGAAGCACCTTCCCTTGCAGGGTAATAATGGAAGCGTTATCAGCACCCTGAGGTACCGAAGGAGCCACCGGTGGCCCCTCAGCATAAGCAGGTAAACTTAAGACAAAAATAGAGCATGTGGCGGCGAGTAAAATGCGTTTAATCTTCATAGTGGGTCAACATATCCTTCATCATGGAGTCAATCTTCATTAGCAACTGACGTTCTTCATCATTCAAACGCGCTAACATTTTACGTAGAATACCGCGCCGGCGGTGATGAATGCGTTCCACCAACTTCCGACCTTCATCGGTGATTTGAATCGAAACCACTCGCCGATCTACATCAGAACGGGTGCGGTCCAGAAGGTTTAAACGCTGTAAGCGATCCACCAGACCAGTGGCCGCACCCTGAGACAGGTGCATATTCTGGCTGATCTCAGACATGTTTTGAGCGCAATCTGATGTGGCTAAACACCAGAGCAAGCCAAATTGAGGAGGTGTAATAGGCGTATCATCAACAATTTCTTTGACCAATTGTTGCTTTGCAAAGCGCATCATCAAGAACAGCATTTCGTCAAAACCTTCTACAAGACGCGCGCACACATCTTCAGCGTTGACCTGCTTGTCGTCTATCACATCATCATTGGGCTTCAAAGTGTTATAACCTGATTTTAAGTATTGTTAATATATTCAAGAAAATTAAATAATTTAGCAAGTAAAATATTTGCGTATTAAATATTTTATAGTGTAAAATATTCTCAGTCAAGCTTTTTACGCCTGGCCAAGTTGAACAAGTTGAACCTAATTTAAACCAATGCTAATCCACAATTTAATTTTAACAAAGTCACCATGAAAAAATACCTGTTAGCCCCACGCGTCGCTCTCATTTCTCTTCTTCCCTTCGGAAGCCTCACAGTTTTATCTGCTTGTGATATACCGAGTTCCCTCAGCGCGCGCACCCCGACTGCAGATGCCCTGACGCTTCGGGCCGCGATTTTAACCACAGCCACCGGTCAAAGCCTGCGCATTTTAGACACCCGCCCACTGCCCGATAGTTTTCAAAACAGTACGCAGTTGCAGGCCATTTTAGACAATAGCAACACCGTTTACACTTTTGAGCGCAACGCCGACGGCAGCCTGAGCATGCCTTTACCCACCGGACGACGCCCTGACAGTGAGGGAAAAATTGAACTATTGATCACAAATGGCACCCAAAGTCAGTTGGTGATTTTAGATACCAGCCCTTTGGTCAACCTGCAAGGTGAAGCCATTCGGGTAACACCCGGCAATAACGTCACCCTGGGCACAGAACTTCAACTTACCGCCCAGTTTGATGCAGATTTTGTCGCCGAAGAATACATTCTGAACTGGTCCGTAGCCACGAGTGCTAGCGGCACTTTCCAACCTTTAAGTGGTAATGAAGCCACCATCAACTGGACACCCACACAGGCCGGCAATTATTTTATCCGCCTGATTATGCAAAATAAAGCCACCGGAGCCAGTTCCACCTACACCACGCCTGCTCCCCTGATCTTCGTGAACGGCACCGATCAGTTACTGCGCACCCTTCCCGCCTCAGGACAAATCCTCACAGGGGATCGTTTAACCCTTGAGGCTAACTTTCCTGAAGCAGAAAATCAGACGGGTCTTTTGTGGAGCTTTTCCCAAAGCCCCGTGGGTCCCTTTCAACCCATCTCCGAAACCGGTCAAAGTATCCGCTGGGAGCCGCCTGCAGCCGGCAGTTACTATCTTCGCATTCAAGTCCCTCAGGCCGACGGTAGCCTGAATGCTTACACCAGCTCTCAGGCCCTGGTACAGGTTTCAAATCCAGACAACCTGGTACGCACTCAGCCCGAGTCCGGTGAAATCATCCGGGGTGAGCAAATTCAATTAGAAACCACCTTACAGGACCTGCCTGAAGGCACAGAATATCTCTGGTCTTACAGCAACAGCGCCCAGGGCCCCTTCCGTGCCATCGCCAGCGAAGGTCCTCAAATTCAATGGACGCCCGAAGAAACCGGTGAGTTCTATTTGCGATTGCGCACCCTCATTCCTCGCGCAGGCAGCGAACTCAAAGAAGAAAAAACCTATACGACTTCAGGGGTTGAGGTTTCAGTGCGGGATACCGACAGTACTTTTGCCCTCTTGCCTCAGCCTGCAAACCTGCTGCAAGGCCAGTCCGTAACCCTTGCGCTGGCAGACACACCCGCCACGGGAAGCACGATCAGCTGGGCTTTTGCCCCCAGCCCACAGGGGCCTTTTCAAAGCATCAGTGGTACCGGAGGTACCAATGGTCAGGGGTTACGTTGGAGCCCTCCCGCGGCAGGCAACTTCTTCCTTCGGGCAGAAGTCACCCGTCCCAACGGAAGTAACCGCACCTTTACCTCAGCCAGTGCCCTGGTCAATGTCGCTCAGAGTAGCGGTGTGATCACCACAAGTATGGGTCAGAGCAATCTGGGCCAGGCTGTGCGTCTGGAGGCAAATCTGCCTGAGCCCATGGGCAATGAAATTTTCACCTGGTCTGTGAGCCCTTCTCCGGCGGGACCCTGGCAAATTGCACAGTCCCTGGATAGCAACACGGGCGCGGCACAGCTGAATTGGTATCCCCCTCAGGAGGGCACCTACTACATTAAAACCGATGTGTATCAGCCCACCACACAGGAAGTGATGAGCTTTGTCTCTCCCCGTGCGCTGGTACAGGTCACCAATCAGCCCAGTTTCTTCCGCACCAGCCCTGAACCAGCCAATATTGGACCCCAGGGTGCAGTCATTCTAAACGCCAATTTCTTTACCCCCAGCGGCGACCGCTTTAGTTATGCCTGGTCACGCTCCAATGCACCGATGGGTCCCTTTACCGCATTGGGTGGCAGCCTGGAAAGCCGCTTCAATTGGGTGCAACCGGGTATACCGGGTAATTACTACATAAAATTAGATGTTATTGCTGAAAGTACACGTAAAAACGTGAGTTTTACATCCACCAACCCCATCGTGTTCGTTGGGGAATCTCAATCGCAGACAACCTCGAGGTTCTAACATGAAAGTCCGTTCCGCCCTTGTCCTTTTTTTGCTGCTCAGCCTGAGTCTGAATAGCTGCGGCAAAGAAGAAGCCGAAAACACCCCTACTGCTGAAGCCAGCGCCGCTGAGCAACAGACCACAACCAACGTACGCACCCTGCGTCTAAAAAGTATTCCCTTTAGCAGCAGCGTCGAGTTAACCGGCGTCACCGAGCCCTGGAAAGCCGTTACCGTCGCAGCAGAAATTGCGGGACGGCTGTCGAGTGTCAGCGTGCAAGAAGGTAGCTTCTTGCAGCAGGGTCAGGGGGTTGCCCGCATCGACACCCAGATTTTGGCCGCACAGAAGTCACAGGCTGAAGCCAATTATAAGTTGAGCCTTCTGCAAGAAAAATGGCAAAAGCAAACCCTGGGCAAACAAGTAGCCGCCGCAGAAACCAGCTATGAAAATGCAGCCTCTACCTTTGCCCGCCAGCAAAACCTCTACAAACAACAGGTGGTTTCAGCACAAAATTTTGATAACACCAAAACCAACCTCAGCAGCGCCAAAATTCAGCTGGACTTACAAAAGCTAAGCAATCGCTCAGGGGTGGAGTTAAACCAGCAACAAACCCTGGTGGCAGCCAGTAACCTCCAATTGGCCAAAGTCAACCTGAACAAAGCCTATGTCAGTAGTCCCCTTGCGGGCTATGTGAACAAAGTCTACGTCGAAGCCGGCGAAGTCATCAATCCCGGAGCCCCCATCGCAGACATTGTCCAAACCAGCCTCATTAAGGTGGTGGTCAATATTCCTGAACGAGATATTGGTGCAGTCAGCCTGGGCCAAAGCGTAAAGGTAAAGATTAATTCTTTAAGCAATGAAAGCTTTGGTGGAAAAGTCACCTTTATTTCAGCCACCGCTGATGCGGCCAGCCGCACCTTTCCGGTGCATGTACAAGTCAGCAACGTCGGCGGAAAAATTCGCGGAGGCATGATTGCCCTTGTGGACTTTGAACGGAGTAACGATCCCGCCGCTCTGGTCATTGAACAAGATAGCGTCATTGATGAAAAAGACGGTCGTTATGTGTTTGTGGTCCGCGACAACAAAGCCAAAAAAGTAAAAGTTGAGTTAGGCGGTCGTGATGGCACCCGCGTGGTGGTTAAATCAGGCTTACAGCCCGGCGATGCTCTGATCACTTTTGGCCATCGCAATCTACTCGATGGGGATGATGTCAACGTGCTCGAAGAGCGCTTCCAGGGACTTCCCGGTACCGCCGACGCCACGCCCAGTGCTAACCCATCCGCTAACAGTAGCCCAACGCCTGAATCCACTCCTGCAACGAAGAAAGAAACACCGTAAAAGGCATCCATTATGCGCTTAACCTCTCTTGCCATTAAAAATTCGATTACCGTTTTCATTCTGGTATTCATCGTCTTTGTCATCGGCGCCCAATCCTATATCAACCTTCCTCGCGAAGGGGCACCAGACATTCAAATTCCCATTGTGGTGGTCTCCATCCCCTATTTTGGGGTGGCCTCAAAAGACATTGAAACCCTGGTCACCATCCCGGTCGAGAAAAAGCTAAAAGAGTTGAGCGATGTCAAAGAAATCACCTCGACCTCTGCAGAAAGCGCTTCAGCCATCACCATTGAGTTTGAGCCTGATGTCAATATCGACGACGCGCTACAGAAAGTGCGCGATAAGGTGGATCTGGCCAAGCCCGATATCCCGGCAGATGCCGAAGAGCCCGTGATTATTGAAATCAACTTCTCAGATTTTCCGATTATGTTTATCAGCATGGCCGGAGATATTGGAGTAAACGCTCTGAAAGCAGTGGGAGAAACCGTTGAAGACGACATCGAAAGCATCCAGGGTGTGCTAGAGGTTGATCTGGTAGGGGGTCTTGAGCGTGAAATCAAAGTCATTGTGGATGCAGACCGCCTGGACGCTTATGGTTTATCTTTCAATAACGTCAGTAATGCCCTACAGGCTCAAAACATTAACGTTCCCGGTGGGAGTATCAATGTGGGGGACGTGCGTTATCTGGTACGTATTCCCGGCGAATTTGAAAGCGTAAGCGAAATCGAAAACATTGTGGTTAAAGCGCCCAATGGTAACCCCATTTATTTACGGGATGTGGCCACCGTGATCGATGGTTTTGAAGATCGCAACACCTATGCCAGTCTGAATGGTGTCGAAAGTTTAACCCTGAGTATTCAAAAACGCTCAGGTGCTAACATCATCGAAATTTCTGATGAAATTAAAAAGATGATTGAGAAAAAGCGTAAACAGCACCCCAACTTAACCTTTACCATTACCACCGATAGCTCTGATTTTATTCGGGACATCTTAAAAGACCTGCAAAACAATATGATTACCGGTTTCTTACTGGTGGTAATTGTCTTGTTCTTTGCCCTGGGCTTTTTAAATGCCACCTTTGTGGGCATGGCCATTCCCTTAGCGATGATGATTACCTTTGCGGTCCTCTCCTTTGTAGGCATTACCCTGAACTTTATTGTGCTCTTTGCTATTATTGTGGCTCTGGGACTGCTGGTGGATAACTCGGTGGTTATTGTGGAAGGGGCTTATCGCCTCATGCAAGAGGGCACGCCCCGCGTGGACGCTGCGATTCAGTCCTCCAAAGAATTAGGGGGGCCTCTCATCTCTTCCACCGCCACCACGCTGGCTGCTTTTATGCCCCTGTTATTCTGGCCTGGGGTCGTGGGCGAATTTATGAGCTATTTTCCGAAGCTGCTCATTATTTCACTGTCTGCCTCCCTGTTTATTGCGGTGGTCATTAACCCCGTATTTGCCGCAGAGTTTATGAAGCTGCGCAAAGGCAGCTATAAATCCACGGAGGGTCAAGTCACCAATCCGTTTATGAAGGTTTACGTTAAGGTGCTAAAAGGTGCCGTGCGTTTCCGCTATCTCACCGTGATTGGGTCTGTGGTGGCATTTGTGTTAACCGTGGTGGCTTACACCCAACTCGGAAATGGCGTGATCTTCTTCTCTCAGGAAGATCCTGCGGTAGCCTTCGTTGAGATTAAAGCGCCCGAAGGCACACGGGTCGAGGTCACCAACGATATTGCCCGCCAGGTGGAAGCCATTGCTGAAAAGTACCGCAAAGGCAACATTGAGTACATTACTGTTAATGTGGGCTCTCCTGGCCAAAGCGAACCCGGTGGCGGGGGCGGCGGCGGTGAGGGCAGCGCTTATTCTCACGTGGCGCAGGTAACCATGGACTTTGTGGATGCTCAGGAGCGTGAGCGTTCTTCAAAAGAAGTCATGGCCGATATTCGGAAAGAGCTACAAAACTTAGCCGGAGCAGAGTTTGAAATCAAAGAACAAGAAAATGGTCCGCCTTCAGGTGCGCCAATTTCTGTAGAGCTCATCGGTGAGGATCTTGATGAACTGGATCGCCTCACCAACGAAATCAAAGCCATTATGGAAAAAATTCCCGGGGTGGTGGATCTGCGCGACAACTTTAACTACAGTAAACCCGAATTGACCATTGCGGTGGATCGTTCGAAAGCCTCCTTGCTCAAATTGGACCCCTTAACCATTGGTAACACCTTGCGTACCGCCATTAACGGCAGTGAGGCCTCTAAATTTAGAGAACTCGATGAGGAATATGACATTACCGTGCGTCTGGCCGAAAATCGGCGTAAGGCCATTGAAGATGTAGCACGCATTAATATTGCCAATAAAGACGATGATCCCATTCCACTGACCAGTGTGGCCAATATTGAAACCCGCAGTGGCGCGGGCTCCATTCGCCACAAAGACTCAGAACGCACCGTGACCATTGAGTCAAATGCTGATGGCCGTTTAGCAACCGAAGTGTTGGCTGATGTAGAAAAGGCCCTGGAGGAAAAACTGACCTTGCCCCAGGGGTACCAAATCAAATATGGGGGTGAGCAAGAAGACCGTCAAGAATCAAGTCAATTCCTGGGCAATGCTTTTGGCCTGGCCGTCATGATGATCTTTTTGATCCTGGTAACCCAGTTCAACTCTTTCATCTTGCCCGTGATTATTTTGTCCACCGTTATTTTGTCCATTATGGGCGTCTTGATGGGACAAATGATCACCCAAACTCCCTTCAGTATCATTCTGTCAGGACTGGGCGTGATTTCATTGGCAGGGATTGTGGTGAACAACGGAATCGTACTCATTGACTATATTGAGTACTTAAAGAAACAGGGCTATAGTGCCTACGATGCCGTCATTCAAGCGGGCATTGTCCGGGTGCGTCCGGTCCTGCTGACCGCCAGCACCACCTTGCTGGGGCTGATTCCTTCCCTGGCAGGGATTAGCATTGACTTCACCACCCTAACGGTGGGCCCCACCGGTGAAACCACGAAGCTCTTTGACCCACTGTCTATTGCCATCGGCTATGGTCTGTTTGTTTCTACAGTACTGACCCTGGTATTTGTACCTGCGTTGTACATGATCGTAGACAATATTCGCAACACCAGTGCACGGGTCAGTAAGAAAGTCTTTAAAAAGCTCAACAATCGTCAGGCTGAAGCCATTGCCTCAGCACCTCCGGTTACCGGCCTGGCTGGAAAAAACGAAGACCTCTTGCCCGTAGACAAAGCAGTGGTCAGCGATGCCTATGAATTATTAGAGCATGAAGCCTGGGAAGCGAAAAAGGCGGCAAAATCAAAAGGGAAGTCCGAGTAAGCGCTACCGGGCTCTAAGGTAGCGCGTTACAATACAGTCTAAATCGTAATCCTAAACACACGAAGGGAAAAGACTATGGATACCCCCGTGAGCACTATTGAAAATATTGGTGCCTTTGAAGAGAAAACCGTCACCTTAGAGGGTTGGCTGTATAACAAGCGCAAAGCTGGACAACTCATGTTTCTGGTATTGCGTGACGGCAGCGGCTTTATTCAAGCCGTGGCCTTTAAAAAAGAAATTGACGAAGAGACCTGGGAAGCGGCAAAAGCCGTCAGCCAGGAAACCTCTGTGCGCGTCACAGGTACCGTGCGTAAAGAAGAACGCGCTCCCTATTGTGGCTACGAAATGGGCGTGCAAAAAATAGAGATTTTGCATAAGCCCGAAGAAGAATACCCCATCAGTCATAAAGAACACGGTCCTGACTTTTTACTGCAGAACCGTCACCTCTGGCTGAGAACCCCCACGCAAATGGCCATTATGCGCATTCGTGCCGAAGTCATGGCTGCCTGTCGTCAATTCCTTGATGATCAGGGTTTTACCGCCGTGGATACACCGATTATTACGGCCAATGCCTGCGAAGGGACCACCGACCTCTTTGAGATCGATTACTTTGAAGAAAAAGCCTATTTATCGCAAACCGGTCAGCTTTATAACGAAGCCAACGCCATGGCCCTCGGCAAGGTGTACTGCTTTAGCCCCGCTTTCCGGGCCGAAAAATCCAAGACCCGCCGCCACCTGACCGAATTCTGGATGCTCGAACCTGAGATGGCCTTTGTGAACTTCGATGACAATATGCAATTGCAAGAAGAGTTGATCTGCCACATCGTGCAGCGGGTGCTCAAAAATCGCCAACAAGAGCTCAAACTCTTAGAGCGCGACGAAGAAAAACTCAAAGCCATAGCCGGTCCCTTTCCACGGGTTTCTTACGATGATGCCATTGATTTCTTACAGTCTCAGGGCCACGAGATTCAGTGGGGCGATGACTTTGGTTCTCCCGATGAGACCGCACTGGCCAACCACTACAACAAGCCGGTGTTTATTCACCGCTTCCCCACCAAAATCAAAGCCTTTTACATGCAGCCCGATCCCGAGCGCCCGGAAGTGGCTTTAGGCTCTGACCTGATTGCGCCTGAAGGTTATGGTGAAATCATTGGGGGCGGCCAGCGCATCGACGATTACGATCTCCTGCTGCAACGCATTGAAGAGCACAAGCTGCCCGTTGAAGCCTTTAACTGGTACCTCGACCTGCGCAAATACGGCTCCGTCCCCCATGGCGGGTTTGGTATGGGCGTGGAGCGCGTGACCGCCTGGATTTGCGGTATTCAACACGTGCGTGAAGCCAGCCCCTTCCCTCGGACGATTTATCGCATTCAGCCTTAAACCCGTAACGTGAACATCAAAAAGCACCGCTGGTAACAACACGAGCGGTGCTTTTTAAGGTTTTATCGCTTAAGAAACGATTTCTGAGGGCATACGGGTATCAAAAAGATCCGCATAGGCATCCGCCACTTTCCCCGGATACGCGCGCTGAATCGCTCCCCCCGAACCGTTGTAATCCGAAAGCGCTTGACGGGTATCGTTGCGGTTCGTGTCAAGCATCAGGCGCAAATACGCAGCAGA
Source organism: Candidatus Sericytochromatia bacterium (assembly GCA_964229355.1). Lineage (GTDB taxonomy): Bacteria > Cyanobacteriota > Sericytochromatia > UBA7694 > UBA7694 > CAXRDE01. The sequence continues at coordinate 103,849 of CAXRDE010000011.1, forward strand.
AGCCAGCACATTATCTCTGAGATCGAGGCGTGCGCGAGGACTGGCCTTTAAACGGTCAAAGAGCTCTCTGGACTCAGGGGTACGCAGGCGGTCATAGGTATCATCACTCACGCGGGCCCGGTGCCCGTTGCTGCCTCCATTGCTAATACGCTCCAATTCACCCACCGCTGGCCCTGTTAGCTGGCCCAGCCCCTTGCCGTTGCCATTATTGGCACCTACGTCAAACTGACTTTCGTGAGCAAGGGTAGCCAATAGCAAGCGTGGATCCACATTAAAACGCTCTGCCGCTTCGTTGACCGCTTCAGAAATTTGCTGGGCCTCAGCGGGACTCGCCTGATTGCCTGGGTGGCTGAGAATTTGCTCTGTATAGTCATTGCCTACCGGTGTTCCCATATTTAAAAAGGTGTTTACCGCATCCGCAGTAGCCGTTCCGCCCAGGAACTCAGGAAACCGAAGCTGATTCGGCTCTGCCGCCGCCCGAGCCACATTGCTGTAGTGTAGCGTGGTGCTATCATCTGCCAGCATGTCCGCTGGCGGAGGCGAGGCTGGCTGTTCGACCGCTTGCTGCTGAGAAAAACGCAGAGCAGGCGCATCGGTAGGACGCATCGCTGGAGTGGGAGGAATATTCTTCGGAAATTGAACCATGGCATTACCCTTTTATTGTGTGTTGTTTCTATCTTACCCGTTTTTACAGCCTAAATAACAGCCATTAAAAAAGCCCCTCTCAGGGGAAGGGCTTTTTTAGCGTTTTTTTAAGGTTTACTGCAGTTGTGAGACCACGGAGTTCATCCGATGCAGATGGGCTTCCACTTCGGCTGTGGTTTGATCCATCAGGGTCATAATGCCTTTGGCTTCGACCACTTGACCTTGCCACTCTTTTTGAAACGAACCGTTCCAGCGGGACCAGGCATCATCAATTTCAGCCTTGACAATACCCATGGTGTTTTGGTCTAAGGTATTAAGCATAGAGCCATTGGCCGTAAAGAAGTGGTTGTAAATCAAGTTGCTTTTGAGGGCTTCGTTATAGGTGGTAATGGCGTGTTTCTTGGCCTCATTAAGCATACCAATGGACTGATCGCGATACTCTTGAATTTTGGTCATAAACACCTGCTTCTGACCGTCGTTCATTTGGGGCCACTGGCTCAAGGTTTGTTCAGCCAGCTCAGCAGCCTGGGTGGCATAATAACGGGCCCCCCAGGTGAAGCGGTTGGCATCTTCACGGGAGGTGCGGGCTGCATCGGCGTGGGCCGCAATCAGCTGAAGGGCTTGTTGCGGTTGCTGCACGGGCTGTACTTCTTGCAATACCAACTGCTGGATATTGTTCATGGCTGGCCCTTCAGGAATCTGCTTGGGCAAGGTGAACACGATTTTTCCGTCATTGGGTGCAGGTTGTGCGGGAGCTCCTGGCGCGCCAGGGGTACCGGGTTGTGCTGCCGGTGGATTTAAGAAGTCAATGGTCTGCCCCTCTGGACGACTAAAAGGCGATAAAGAGGAAGGCGCGTCTTTCAATAGGCTAATATTGGGTTGGATACCACGGGCAGCAGGCTGCGCTTGTACCTGAACCTGATCGCTAGAAAAGGGAGAGGCCGGATTTTGCGCTGCCGGTGCTGCGCCACCCCGATCAAAAGGTGATACGGGGCGCTGTCCGGAAGGCGGCATTTGATACGTTGGTTGAGTCGAACGAACGTTTCCCATGGTTTACCTCTGTACTGTGACGCGGCTCAGGGTTTGATCCACCTGGTTTAAGTGAGCGTTAACGGTTCCCACCGCGCGGGTAAAGACTTCAGGCGCAGGTGGTAAGCGTTTCTTCATAAACAGGTACTGGGTTTCTTCCACGCCGGTGGTCCAGGCTTTCCAGCCTTCGGCCACCGTAGACTGAGCGTCTTGTGCCAGTTGAGGCACCTGTGGGAAACGCGGCAATAGCTCTTCCATGGCCAGTTGCGCATACAAGGATTCGTCGTAAGTGGCTTTGGTAAACTCTTCAGCACGCTTTAACTCTTCCATGGCGCCGGTTTTCTTGATTTCTAACTGGCTGAGAATCTGATTGAGTTCCTGAGGGTGCATACGGCCCCCACTGCTCTGCAATTGCTGTGCCAGCACCGCGGCCTCCTGGGCCAGCGCTTCGGCTTTGCGTGCAGATTCTTCAGCATAAGTGCGGTTGTCCAGGGCTTTTTTGGCGTGCAGATCAATGTGACGGAAGGCGGTACCGGGATCTTGAACATGCTGTAGATCTCCTCGCACCACTTCACGGGCTTTGTTTACATCAGTGCCGGGAGGGGCTGAAGGATATTGTGTGCCTGAATTACCGGGTCGATTGGCACCCGGCATGCCGCCTGGAACTTGTCCTCCAGGCATGTTTTGCGGAGGTTGCTCAGGTTTTTTCTTACCAATACCAAAGACGCCTAAAATCGCTTTAACACCTTTAACAATCAGACTCACAATGGTATTGAGTACTTTGGCAATAATTGAAGTTAATGAAGTGAAGATATTGGCCATGCCCGTGGCCGCAGAACTGATCGAGCTCGAAGCACCGTAAGCAGCACTTGCACCCTGTACATACCCCGTTTGATAAGGGCCGGTGGGACGATAAGCGTCATTGGCATAACCAGGAGGGCCATAGGGAGCTCCACCGGTAGGCATGGGTGGGGGATAATTTGCGGGCATGGGCGGCCCATAATTGGGAGGCATTCCTTGGGGAACATTCGATTGTACATAACTCACGGGCAAAACCTCCGAGGATCTTCTTCTTATACTCTTCTATAGGATAAGATCGGTTTAGACTTGCTTACTTAAACCAAATTTATCCAGATCTTTTGTCATCGTTTAGACTTACGTCCTTTTTTCGCCGGGCGCCGCTTCCGCCGACGCTTCAGGCGTTTAAAACGTGAGCCCAGCTCATCGGCCAGGGTATGACTGAGCCCCCCTAGCCATAAACCCATCAGCATAGCTATCCCCCAAAAGGGATAACGTCGAATCCCATGCAAAACCTGCTGTAATCCCGCATGGGACTGGTGCACCAGCGCATCTTGTTCCAGGTAACGGGCGATTTCCCAAAACAAGAGCAGCAGCACCATGCACCACAACGATAAATACACCAGGCGCGTGGCCAATCCCAACACTGGCCCATGGGACAGCGGCGACCGATGGGGAACCACTTTTTGGTAGGGAATCCAGATCCAGCGAAACCAGCCCCACCTTTTGTATTGTACACTTTTTAAGTCCAGATCTCCACTAAACATAAGCCCCGCAAAAGCAAAGCTCGCTCCCAGCAGCACCGTACTTCCCAGATCATGAGAAACCCACCACCCCAGGGCGGTAATGGGAGGCAAACTCCACCAGGTAATTTGATCATGGGTTTTTCCAGAAGGCATACCCTACAGCTTAGCAAAAAGACTTTGCTAAAATGCTCCCTATGTCACAAAATCTTTTTCATGAACTTCCTGAACTGCTTTTACAGCATCACACCGTGATCTTACAAGCGCCCACCGGCTCCGGAAAAACCACCCAGGTGCCTCTACAATTGCTTCAGCACCTACCCGATTCACAAAAAATATTAATGCTAGAACCTCGTCGGCTGGCCGCCCGTTCAGTAGCTCACTATATGGCGCGTTGCCTGGGCGAAAAGGTGGGACAAACCATTGGCTATCGGGTAAAGCTCGATACCCAGGTCAGTGCACTAACTCGCCTCGAAATTGTTACCGAAGGTATTTTACTGCGTCTTCTGCAGGCAGATCCGACTCTGTCAGACTATGTCATGGTGATTTTTGACGAGTTTCATGAACGCAGCGTCCAGGCCGATCTGGGATTGGCGCTGGCCCGCCAAAGTCAGGCCTTATTTCGAGAAGATCTAAAACTGATTATTATGTCAGCCACCTTAAACACCGAAGCGCTGGCCCAATTACTGCAGGCTCCTGTGCTAACGGTCTCTGGACGGCAATTTCCGGTATCCGTTCAATACAAAGCCCCACCCGCAAACGCACAACGGGGCTTTTCGGCCGCATTTGTCGCTGAACAGATTCAAGCAGCGCTCAAGACAGAATCGGGTTCACTGTTGGTATTTTTACCCGGCAGTGGCGAGATTCGGCAGGTGCAATCTGCATTGGTTCACCACTTACCTGAAAACACCTTTCTGGCACCTCTGTACGGAAGTTTGAGTGCTCAGGCTCAAGATCAGGCAATTTTACCCGCTCCCGCAGGCCAGCGGAAAGTGGTACTGGCCACCAATATCGCTGAAACCAGTTTAACCATTGAAGGCATTCGTGTGGTGATTGATACAGGCCTTGAGCGACGGCCGCAGTTTGATCACCACAGTGGCATGACCCGGCTTGTGTTAGGACAAATTGCCCTGTCCTCCGCAGAACAAAGGGCCGGGCGGGCCGGGCGCACCGAGCCGGGTGTCTGCTGGAGACTTTGGTCTAGCGCAGATAACGCCCGCATGAGTCCTCAACAGGCCCCTGAAATTTTGCAGTGCGATTTGGCCGCCCTGGCCCTGGCTTTGGCACAATGGGGCACCCCCAACCCTGAAGAACTGGAGTGGTTGACGCCGCCACCAATGCAGGCCTATACACAAGCCCAGGCTTTACTGCAAAGCCTGGAAGCCGTAAATGAAAAAGGACAGATTACCCCCCATGGTCAAGCCATGGCCGAGATTCCTGTCTCACCACGCCTGGCCCATATGCTGCTCAAAGCCAAAAGCCAAATGCTGGGCCCCCTGGCCTGTTATGTGGCCACTTTACTCTCTGAACGAGACATTTTACCTCAGCTCCGCCAAAGCGATTTACAGCGCCGCCTCGAAGCCTTGCACAAACAGCCTCAGCATTTTCAATGGATGCATAAAAGTGCAAAACATCTGGGACAAACCCTTCAAATCACCGTATCTCCCCAGATCTTGCGCCACCCAGAGCAACTCAGTGAACTGGGTTACCTGGTGGCTTTGGCTTATCCTGACCGTATTGCCCAGCACCGGCCGGGGCCCACGCCGCGCTTTTTGCTTTCAGGGGGACGTGGGGCCTGCCTTCCTGAACAAGACAGTCTCGCGGATACCCCTTACCTGGCCGTCGCGGATCTCGATGGACATCCCCGAGAAGCCAAAATTTACCTGGCAGCGCCTTTAAGCTTATTACAATTGGAGCAGCTCACTGCCTCACACTGTGAAACCCGGCTCAAGGTAGACACCAGCACCGGTAAGGTACGCCTGTTTACCTGTGAAGATTATGGGGCCCTGACGTTAAAACAAGCGCGCATTCGCGAACCCGACCCCCAGCAATTGCAAGAAGCTCTCTGCCAACTCATTGCCCAGCAAGGCTTACAAGTGCTGCCCTGGGACATGCCGCAAACCCAGTGGCTCGCCCGGGTCGCCTTTGCCCACCGTCAGGAACCCGAAGAGTGGCCCGAACTGGATCAAACCTACCTTAAGCAACACCTTCGTGAATGGTTGGGCCCTTTTTTAACCGGTTTAAATGCAGCGGCGGATATCTCTACGGACACCTTGCAGCAGGCGCTTGACTACCTGCTGGGTTATGAAAGAACCCAGACTTTAGAGCGCCTGGCACCCACACATCTGGAGGTACCAAGCGGCAATCGCATTCGTCTGGACTACACTCAGGGGGATATCCCCGTGTTGCCCGTACGCTTACAAGAAGTCTTTGGTATGAAAGAAACGCCGCAAATTTATCAGGGCAAGGTGATGGTCATGATGCATTTGTTATCGCCCGCGCGACGTCCCATTCAAGTCACCCAGGATTTGCGGTCTTTTTGGCAAAACACCTACCACGACGTCAAAAAAGAGCTCAAGGGACGCTACCCCAAACATTATTGGCCTGAGGACCCCTTACAGGCAGAAGCCACTTCTCGAATTAAGCCACGCAAACCTTAAGGATCGGCGTCGCTGAGGGACTCATTCAAACGTGGAGGTGAGACGCGGCGGGCCGGGTCTAAGCTGGGCTCCGGGATGGGTGCAAACAGATCTTCTTCAGTGGTCGTTTCTGCATCCTCTTCCGGCGCTTTATCGATATAGCAATAGTCAGCACTTTTACGATCCGTACTCAGGCCCAGACAGCTCTTTAAATAAGCGTCTTTTTCAAAGGCCCGATCCTTGTCCTGAGCATACTGAATCAAAACGCGATAAGCCTCGCGATTCGGGTGTAAGGTCACGGACTCCCGGGCCAGCACCGCAGCGCGCGGCGCATCCATCGGCAAAAGCAAAGCCGCCTGACGCGCGAGAGCAAATGCTTTTGTACTTTGGGTTTCAGCCGCTGTTTTGGCAGATTTATCGGCAGCATCACCGGTCTGAGGTGCCAAGCTGGCTTCATCAGAGGGTGTAGCAGAAGGCGTAACGGAGGCAGAAGCCGTTAGCTCGGGGGGACGGCGTTCAGGTAGCGTTTCACGGGGAGAATCCACCTGGGTGACAGACGCGTTTTGAGAACTGTCGGCCAGGTCCAGTGGCGCTTGTTCGGTACTTTCTACCACTTCGGAAGGTGCTAACACACGCCAAAAAATCCAAAACCCGCAGGCAAAAGCGAGCACAATCGGCAATAAAGGCAAGCTTTTTTTAGGAGGTAGCTCGGGAGCCACAGGCTTGCCGGTGGCGGCTTTTAAGCAATAAGCGCTACAAAAAGCTTGCCCTTTGGCATTGTGTAAGCTCTCTTCAGCCAGGTGTTGTTTATGACACTGTGTACAAGTTTGCGTTAACATAATGAATAAGCGTATCACACCCTTTGCCCATTATTAACGAGAATACAGGTAAGCCCCATGACATTTTCCCAAGAGCCTTCTGAAGCCCTTTCAGATCTCCCCCAGGAACCCCCCTTATTTAATTGCCCCTTCTGTAAATCTGACATTCAGGTTAAAAATGTTAAAAAGCATTTTCACCGCATGCACAGCGATACCAGCACCTTACACAAATATGTGACTTGCCCGCTGTGCCAGGGCTTGTTTTTGAAACACAAGCTCACACCTCACATGCGCAAGGTTCATGACTGCACCCCCAGCCACAAAAAACAAAAGCAAAGCAAAGCCAAAAAAAAGAAGTAAGTTACTTGCGTCCCAGACGCTCAAGCCACCGAAAGAAGTCATCTTCAGAACTGACAGCCCGTATTACCGACTCAGAGAGCGGCTTGCCGGGCTTTTTTTCTAAGCTTAAATCAGCGCCTTGCTGAAGCATGGCCTGGTTGGCGGCAATCGCGCTGGAATACGCCACCAGAAAGGGGCGCGGCTCTGTGTTCAAAAAATGGGCGATCACCTCATGGCCAAAATCTTCGCCAATGTAATAATCCACAAAGAGAATATCAGGCAGCTCTGTTTCTGCCGCCTGAAACAGCGCGGACATTGAAGTAAACGTCCTGAACTGATGCGTTTTTTTCATGTCTTCACTGAAGCTATTCAGCCACATCTGATGATTGCTTTTTAAATCATCTACAAACCATATTTTTAACATTTTTCATCCTCATGTGATTTTTGACTCACACGGTATCTTGAAGACATAGCCCATCATAAAGGTAGGTCATTCTAGCAAAAAAAACAGCGACGTCAAGATTTTGGTGGTGTATAGTGATGAAAAACGCTTTCAAGGAGCAGATAAACCCGATGGCCGGATCTAGCCTTCTCACCTTAATTGACGACATAGCCACTTTACTTGACGATGTTTCTGTCATGACCAAAGTCGCGGCTCAAAAAACCGCAGGCGTGCTGGGCGATGACCTGGCCCTGAACGCAGAACAGGTCACCGGGGTTCGGGCTGAGCGGGAAATCCCCGTGGTGTGGGCGGTGGCCAAGGGTTCCTTTATCAATAAAGTCATTTTAATTCCCACGGCTTTGTTGATCAGCGCCTTTATTCCCTGGGCCATCACACCTTTACTGATGCTGGGTGGGGCGTACCTTTGTTTTGAAGGCTTTGAAAAAATTATTCACCCTTTTTTACACCCCCATGAACAAGAAGACCACGTGGAAGCCGTCAGTGATCCCGAAATTGATCTGGTGCAATATGAGAAAGACAAAATCAAGGGCGCGGTACGCACCGACTTTATCTTGTCTGCTGAAATTATTACCATTACCCTGGGTACCGTTGAAAATGTTCCCCTATTACAACAGGCCAGCGTATTGGTGGGCATCGGGATTATTATGACCGTGGGTGTTTACGGCCTGGTGGGCGGAATTGTTAAGATGGATGATTTGGGCTTTTATCTGGTCAAGCAAAAAAATGCTCTGGCCGTGCAAGGCGGTAAGCTCATTTTAAAAGCAGCCCCTCTGTTGATGAAAACCCTTTCGATTGTAGGCACCGCTGCTATGTTTTTGGTCGGGGGTGGCATTCTGGTACACGGCGGTGATCAGGTGTTCCCGGCTTTGCATTTACACCACCTTATGGAATCCGTCACCCATACCTTGCAAAAGGTGCCCGGTCTTGGGTCCGTGCTCGGTCATCTGGGAGAAACGCTGTTTAATGGCATCGTTGGACTCATTGCTGGTGGAATCGTGGTGGCCATCGTAACTGCCCTGGGCAAGGTTTTGCCAAAGAAAACCCCAGCAGAAACCTCTCATTAAACAAAAATTACTCCAGACATAAACTTTTTTTAATTTTAAAGACGCATTTTTTCACACCGCATCACGATAAGAACCTTAACACCGTGTGAAAAGGATGCTGATATGAATTTACCCAATCTAACTCCAGTGGTCGAGCGCATTTGGGACTTACGGGCCACCCGTGATGTCTTAAGCGCTGATAAAAACGCCGATTACAAGCTCAATGCCGAAGAGTACAAAAGCATTGGCAAAGTCCAGGGTGACGGCCTCTTTTTAAGTTTAGCGAAAGACTACGAGTTTGCGGTGGTCGACGAAATTCAGCTTAGCGACGGCCAAGTCAGTATTGGCGAATTGTCCACCTTCTACAAATCGATGGACAAAAACAAAGATGCCGAGCACACCCAGGACGAATTTGCCACCCGTCTAAATGAAAGCAGTTGGAGCACCCGTTTTCGCCATCCTGTGGCATCTTTTAGCCAGAGTATTAGCTATTACACCAGCTTAGCCAGTCGCACCCTCGGTAAAATGTTTTAAACCGTAGCTAAGGCTTCATGGGGGGCAGCAGGGGAGCCCCCAAATTCTGACCCAAACGCCGAACCTGTGTGGCTCCCCGAGGTACCACCACAAGCTTCACCTGAATGGTGCCTTTACCGGGTTGCGCAATACGTCGAAAAGCGCCCAAAGACAAATCAATAATGCGGGCGCCATGATAGGGTCCCCGATCGTTGATGCGGACAATCACAGATTTGCCGTTACCCAAATTGGTCACCTTCACCTGGGTACCAAAAGGCAAATGCGGGTGAGCAGCCGTTAAAGCATGCATATTCATCAGTTCGCCACTGGCCGTGCGGGAACGCAAATGAAAGTTAGGACCATAGTACGATGCTTTCCCCACGGTTTTACTCAAACCGGAGGCACTAACCGCAACCGCTGGATGGGACAGGGGGACAAAGAGCGTGCCACCCAAAATGAGTCCCATTATTCCTGCAGTCAACGCGTTTCTCACCCAATACTCCTCATGACGAAAACAAATTTTTCGGGGCTGCCGCCTTTAATAAGCGATCCCGGATGGCCTGCCCCAGGCCCTGGTCCTGAGGGGGCACCTGAGCGAGCAACAGCTCAACCTGGGTATAGTCTAGTTTGCGCAAGGTGGCAAACAATTGCCGGGCAGCTTCGGTCAAATCCCGCTCGGCACTCAAGACCTCTACGTTATAATAAGGCTTTTGAAGCTGTTTGATCAAATCATGAGATCCGGGCGGCCCCAACAGCAAGATACCCAGCGGCTTTTCGCCCTGTTGCTTAAGTAATGTCAGAAGCTCGGTTTCATTGCGAAACAATTTCACAGGGGTATCGGGGGCATAATGGGACTGCAGCATGCCCGGTGCTCTAACTTCTGCGGGATGTTTCTGCGCCGATAAAATTTTAATCCCACTTTCTCGACGCAGCTCTTTCAGCGAAATCGCGCCAGGACGTAGCAAGCGCAGACTATTATCCAGATAGGCTAAAATGCTGGATTCTAGTCCCACTTCACAGGCATCGCCATCAATAACAAAGGGAATACGTCCGTTTAGCTCATCGTAAACAGCCTGGGCTGAAGTGGGGCTAATACGCCCTGAACGATTGGCGCTGGGAGCCGCCAGGGGAAAAGTAGAGCTGATAATCTTTTGCGCCACCGGATGCGCAGGCACCCGCAGAGCCACCGTATCCAGTCCACCGGTTAAACGGTCCGAAATACGGGAATGACGGGGAAGGACCAGGGTTAAGGGACCTGGCCAAAAGGCATTAATGACCCGGTCCAAAGCCTCTACAATCGCCTGGGGAATCGCTTCTGCGTTAATGTACTCTGCCTCAGCCAATGACTGAATGGTCTGGGCTTGTGCAGAGGAAATATGTAAAATCAGAGGGTTCATGGCGGGCCGCTCTTTGGCCGCGTAGATTTTATCTAAGGCTTGATCTGAAAAAGCGTTGCCTGCCAGACCATACACCGTTTCAGTGGGAATCGCTACCACATCATCCGCTTGAAGTGCCTGAATTGCACACCGATAGGTATCCTGATCCGAGGGAATTAAAATGCGGGTTGTGTATCGGGCAGACATCTTCTTCTCTGGCTTTATCGTGATTCAGTAATACTACATTAGATGCTAACAGACACGGACACTTGAACACAAAAATACCGGGAGAAAGGGGGTGGTTCTCCCGGTCATCATCAGCATCCAGAGATACATAAATGATATCTCTTAGACTTCTATCGTAACCTGCATAACTTCAGATTGCAAGCAGATAGATGCTTTTTTTAGAAAAGTTTGCTGTGCTATAATTGAGGCAAAACCAGACAAAATAGTAGGATTTTATTATTATGGCGATTCTCGATTTAAAATATTACGGCGCGTCCGTCTTGACCCGCCCTGCAAAACCCGTCAAACACATTGACCGCGAGCTGTTAAAGCTGGCTCAAGACATGCTCGACAGTATGTATCATTACAATGGGGTTGGCCTGGCCGCTCCTCAGGTGGGTGTTTCAAAACGTTTCTTCATCGTCGATTGTGGCGAAGAGTATCAAAAAGAGCCTTATTTTTTGGTCAATCCAGAAGTCGTGTCTGTGGATGGCAAACAAGTCGGGGGAGAAGGCTGCCTGAGCTTGCCTGAATTTTACACCGAAGTCGAACGCCCAGAGAGCTGTGTCATCAAAGCCCTCGATCTGAGTGGTAAAGAGATTACCGTACACGGCAAAGGCCTGCTGGCGCGCGCTTTACTCCATGAACTCGATCACCTCAACGGCATTCTCTTTACAGAACATGTAGACGATCAAGAAGTCCTCGACGAAGGCCTCCCCGTCTTGAAAAACCGCATCAAAAAGATTCTGAATGGTGAACTGCCCGCTCAGCTTCCGCTGGAACCTGAAGAGCTCGAGGCCTTAAAGGCTGAATTGGCTGCCCATGAAGCCGCTGAAGCAGAGGAAGCCAAAGAAACCGCCCATGTCTAAGCCCCGTATTGTTTTTATGGGCACCCCAGACTTTGCGGTGCCCTGTTTAGAAGCACTCGTTAAAGCCGGCTACCCCGTAGTGATGGCCGTGACACAGCCCGATAAACCGGTGGGGCGCAAGCGGGTCTTAACCGCCCCCCCGGTCAAGACCTTTGCCCTGAGCCATGACATTCCGGTCTTACAGCCTGAGAAAATCAGAAACAATGCTGAGGCCCTGGAAGCACTCAAATCAACCCAGGCCGATTTATTTGTGGTGGTGGCCTACGGTAAAATTTTGCCTCAATATGTTTTAGACATTCCCCGGCACGGCTGCATCAACGTACACGCCTCTTTGCTGCCTGAATATCGCGGTTCAGCCCCCATTCAGTGGAGTATTGTCAAAGGCGAATCAGTAACCGGTGTCACCACGATGGTGATGGATGCAGGCATGGATACGGGCGATATGCTGTTAAAAGCAGAGGTCGAGATAGCCCACAAAGATACCGCTGCCACCCTATCAGAGAAACTGTCTCAGGCCGGTGCCCGCTTATTGCTGGAAACCTTACCGGGTTATCTTTCGGGTGAAATTCAACCCACCCCCCAGGATCATGCCCAGGCAAGCTCCATTCCCCTGCTCAAAAAAGAAGATGGTGAAATCCACTGGCAACAGTCTGCCACGCAGATTTATAACCAAATCCGCGGGTTTTACCCCTGGCCTGGTACTTACACCTTTTTTCAGGACAAAACCCTGAAAGTTATTGAAGCCCGTCTGGCAGAGCATCCAGAAGCCCATCAGGGCACTCCTGGACAAATTCTTGCTATCGGAAGCCACTGGATTCGCATCCGATGTGGCGAAGGTGCTTTAGAGCTTTTAAACGTTCAATTGGCTGGCAGCAAAGCCATGGACGCGGGCAGTTTTGCCCGTGGTCAACGCTTAGAAGTCGCCCAATTTTTAGGTACGCCTATTCTTTGTTAAGATGCTGGCGCGCGCACGTGGTCATTGAGCTGCGTGCGCGATAGCTCTAAACTCAGACGTTCAAATGCCCATTGTCCCTTTTTATGTTGATAACGCAGCTTAACGGTGCTGGCCGGCAAACACAATAAGGTTCGGGTCTGGGGGGTCTGGGGCCCCTCAAATTGCAACAAGAGCAAGGCTTCTAATACAGATTGCTTAACCTCTTGCGAAACCACCTGGGTCTTATGCAGGGTTAACCCCTGTTGCAAACAGTTCTGCACATAGGATTGAGCCTGAAGATCTTGCGACAGTTGCGCCTCAGAAAGCAAGGCTGGCGTACACGACCCCAGGCTTATTAACACGAGAATCCACAGTGCCCAACGCTTCATATTAAACGCTCAAAGGCTCAGCCGGTAAATGGGGGTTTTGGGCATAGTAATGGGCCTGAGCACTGGCTTCGGTATCGCAAAATTCATTTTCAGGGTGTCCGGCATGACCTTTAACCCAATGGGTAGTGACCTGGTGTTTTTTTAGTAAATCGTAGAGCAAACGCCATTGATCGGCATTGGCAACCGGCTTTTTTTGACTGTTGACCCAGTTTTTTTGCACCCAACCGGGCAACCACTCTTTGAGCCCCTTTAACACGTACTGAGAGTCTGAGTAGAGCTGCACCGCACAGGGCTCTTTTAAAGAAGCCAGGCCAGACAAAACCGCCTGGATTTCCATGCGATTGTTGGTGGTTTGCGCAGTGCCACCTTTTAAGACTTTTTCATGGGGGCCAAAGCGCATTAAACAACACCAGCCACCGGGTCCAGGGTTCCCTAAACAGGCCCCATCTGTATACATTTCGATTTGTTTCATGCTTGAATAATAGCATGACTAAAACACTCTTATTAATCGAAAATATCGCATCTGGACAACAACGGACACAACTGGACGAATTCACACAAGACATTGAAGGATTGGGATGGACGTTGAACCGGCGCAGCTTTGATCCACGCAAAAAAGACGTACCCCCCATCGAAGATTTGCTCGACGGCCTTGAAAACTTTGACGGAGTCATTGGTGTCGGCGGAGACGGCACCATCAGCTCTTTGGCAAACGCCATGAAAGGCACAGAGAAACCTCTTTTTGTTTATCCAGGCGGCACTGGTAACCTCATTGCCCAAAACCTGTATACCCAACTTGACGTACCTTACCTGTGCCATATCTTAGAAAACTGGGAGGTCAAAGCTTTTGATCTGGGCTGTATTCGCAGCATGTCTGAGTCCCGCAGCTTTTTAATGCTGGCTGGCGCGGGCACGGATGCCGAAATGATTCGCGAAAGCGAAGAGCTCAAACCCACCCTGGGCATATTGGCTTATATCGGAGCCCTGGTCCAACAAATGGATCAAGAACCGGTGCATTTGCACCTGACCATTGATGGTAAGAAAATTGATGAACCCAAAGCGGTAGCTGTACTGGTGGCCAACCTGGGACGCCTCAACTTTCGCTTGCCACTGGTGAAAGACATTAACCCCCGGGATCAGCAACTGGATGTCATTGTGATTCGAGAATTTAACTGGGGCGTTTTTGCACAGAGCGTTTTACAAACCCTTCAGGAATTTTTAAGTGAAAGTAGCGTAGAACGTCCACAATTTGGTCTTTATCGTGGTCAATCCATTGATGTACACTGTGATGTGCCCCTGTCTTTACAGCAAGACGGTGAACTCATGAAAAGCAAAACGCCGGTCAGCTTTACGCTGCAAAAAGAAAAGGTTTTGCTGTTTTGTGATCGGGACGCACTCGAAGACTAAGGATGGCTCTTTACCATGGAACGTTATAAATTTGTTTACCTGAGCGGATTTTTGGCCAGCATCATTTCGCTTAGCTGCCTACTACTCTGGTTGCTGACCCAGCAGCTCTTTGTAGCACAGCTCAGTTTTGGTCTGAGCTTTTTGACAGCCCTTATGGCTCTCTCAGGGGCTTACTACGCTTATGTCTTCTACAACGACAAGACGGTCTCAAAAAACACCCTTAAAACACGACGTAAACACTTTGTGGGCCATACCGTCGCGCTAAGTTTAGGGCTGGCTCTCTCCTGGGTCAATTTTAAAACCTTTAAAGCTCAGAGTTTTCCCACCGCTTCGGAAGTGGTAACGGTTAGTGTGAACAACACCTCCGATAGCCCGGTACAAAACCTGAGCTTTCAACTGGGCTCCCAGCGTCAAATCATCAAAACGCTTGACCCCCGCAAAAGCAAGAGCTTTGAACTCAAGCCCATCGGGGAAGGGACTTTTTCTGCTGAATTAACAGAAGAAGGCCTCAAGCGCGAGGCCTCCATTGCCGTGGGGAGCGATAACCAGTTTATTTTATTGCGGGTAGACTACCAGCACAATTTACTGGCAGAAGTGCAGTAAGCTTTATACCTGGCCGGGTTTCCAGTCTCCGGCGTAATACATGCCTGATAAGGCATCTACCGCCGGAGCTTCCTGCTTAACCGCTTCCACTTGCGCCATCAGATCGGCTTCAATTTGTGCTTTCATACTGTCCATTTGTGCGGTGGTTAAGGCACCTTGTTCTCTCAGACGCGCTTCGAAGGCGGGTAAGGGATCTGCGGCCATGACCTGCTCTAAAATATTTCCTGAGGGATTACTTGAGGAGGAATGGTGGCGACCGCGCTCCGTACGGTACTCTAAAAGATAGGGCTTACGGTGGGTGCGAATATAGTCAAAGGCCACCTGAGAAGAAGCCAGTACAGACTCCACATCGGCACCGTCTACAATCTGCCAGCCCGCACGGGGACTGGGTGTGTATTTCACGGTGTCAGGCATCTCTGGACTATAAGAGGATACATAGCGGGCCAGGTGTTTGTTATCAGGTTTTGAAGACGTGGCGATTTCCACCCCCACGCCCCAGGCACTCTGGCAGGGGGCAGCAGAGCCCGAAGTATAAGGCGTATGAATGCCAGCTCCGTTATTGCTGATCAGAATCAAGACCGGTAACTCTCTCAGCGCCACCTCTTGCAGCATCACCCAGAAATCGGCTTCCGCACACATGGCGTCACCCAGATGCACCACCGTCAGCACCGAAGTCTCCGACTGCATTTTTTGCACCAGGGCAGTACCAAAGCCCTTGCCTGCTTCCACGGTCACACAAGAAGACACAGGGACCACATTGTAATCCGGCTCAGAGAAGTGATTGACCATCTGACGCCCTTTTGAAAAGGGGTCAGAGTCTCGCATCGCTGCCTGACGCAAAAACGATTCGGTGGGCACCCCCATACCGATCAAGAGGGGTAAAGAACGATAGTAAGGGGCCATAATGTCATAATCTAAACCCGCCCCCACTTTCATTTGCATGCCCAGAATGACCAGGGGCTCTTCGAAGGTGGAGCCAATATAAAAAGGATTGCCCAGAATACGGGGTTGCGATAAAATCGTATCGAGTTGGCGGGCCACCAACATTTTTTCGTAAATTCTCACCTGGGTTTCAAAGCTCATCGCACGTCTCCTTTAAATCTCGTCTTGTAAGTCTGTATGGTACAGCTCGCGCGGAAGAAAGAAGTAATACAGGGCAATGGCGAGCATCTTACAATAGTTGTACAAAGATAAAGGTACCACAAAGGAGCCCACAAGCCCCAACACAAAGGCCACTTCATAACTAATCACGCCCTTTAAAAAGAGCACCACCATTGGGACAACCCCAAAAATTGCATAAATAAAATAAACGGCTGGCAAGGCGGCCAGTAAAAAACCGTTCCCGCGCTCAAACACAAAACCACAGTGTGGGCAAGCATCCGGAAACTTTAAGGGATTAATGCCACAGATGGGCCCTTTACCACAGCGAGGACAACGGTTAAACACACAGCGAAAAATAAGGGTCATGCGCTGTGCAAAGGTATAATCAGCATTTGAAGTAGGATAAGTCACACTGGACTCATCAGATTGATATTGTGTATTCATGCCCCTAGAATACCAAAAATACGATATACCTCCCATGATATATATCAAAAATTTTTGGCGCTTGTAAAAAGCAGATCGATTGGTTAAAATCAAAGTATTCTAAGACAAGAGGCCACGTCTTTGCATGAAATCAGCCTTTATAAACCCTCCCGTGATTTTAACAGCGCTTATGCTGAGTTTATTGCCCTGGGGCATACAAGCCCAATCGGCCCCCCAAAACGCCAACGTTGACGCTAAAGGCTTTGAAACCCTGACCCAACAGGCCTTTGCTCACCGGGAGAAGCGTCTGGTGAATTTAAGCACTTTCTTAAAGATGGCCAAAGAGCCTGAAACCCTCATTTTAGACACCCGCTCAGAACGCGCTTTTCAGCGCAAACACATCAAAGGCGCCATACATCTCAACTTTTCGGACTTTACCGCTGAAAAACTGGCCAAACACATTCCCGACAAAACTACCCGTATTTTGATCTATTGCAACAATAATTTTGACGATGATCCTCAGAACTTTCCAGCAAAGTCTGCTCCACTGGCACTGAATATTCCCACCTTTATTAACCTGTATGGTTATGGTTATACCAACATTTATGAGCTCAAAGATTTGTTGTCAACGACCGACCCGGCGCTGGTGTTTGAGGGCACAGCACCCTAGTTTTTCAGTATAATGGCAGAAGTTTAACCTCAAATCAAAGGAACGTTTATGTCATTTCAACCTGCCTCAGAAATCCAGGATTATCTTGTCTTTGGTGAATATGGAGAGGTCAACCCATCCATCAACGACTCATCCACCTATACCTTTATGAGTCCAGACACCATGGAAGCCCTTTTTGATCACGAAATCGAGGGCTGCTTTCTGTATTCCAGACACTGGAACCCCAGCAATAAGTATTTATCTCAGGCCCTGGCGGCCATGGAAGATACTGAAAGTGCCCAGGTCACGGCATCAGGCATGAGTGCCATTGCCTGTAGTCTGATGCAGCTGTGTGGCCAGGGCGATGAGATCATTGCCAGTCGCACCATCTATGGCGGTACTTACGCCCTTTTAAAAAACTTTTTACCCCGCTTTGGCATCACCACCCGTTTTGTGAATTTACAAGACCTTGAAGCCATCGAAGCGGCGATCACGCCCAACACCCGTGTTATTTATGGGGAGTCTATGAGTAATCCCTTGCTGGAAATAGCCGATCTGCCCAGGCTCTCAGCGCTGTCCAAAGCTCACAACCTCAAACTCGTCATCGATAACACCTTCAGCCCCATGATGATTAGCCCTGCCCGGTTGGGAGCCGATGTGGTGGTGCACAGCTTAACCAAATTTGTTAACGGCACCAGTGACTGCGTGGCCGGCGCCATCTGCGGCAGCAAGGCTTTTATTAGCCAGCTGAGCGACGTCAACCACGGGGCATCTATGCTCTTAGGCCCCGTGCTGGACAGCTTCCGTTCTGCCAGCATTTTGAAAAACCTACACGGCCTGCATTTACGGATTCAACAACACTCTAAAAACGCCCAGGCCCTGGCCGAAGCCCTGCAATCCTGGGGCCTGCCGGTGCATTATCCCGGATTGACGAGTCACCCGGATCACGAATTGCTTAACCAACTCAAGCACCCTGACTTTGGCTACGGCGGCATGGTGGTCCTCAACGCCGGTGATGCCTTTACTGCCAACCGACTTATGGAAGCCATGCAAGAAGAAAAAGTGGGCTACCTGGCCGTCAGTCTGGGCTATTTTAAGACCTTGTTTAGCGCTCCAGGCCATAGCACCTCTTCCGAGATTCCTGCCGAAGAACGCGCTCAGATGGGCTTAAGTGATGGCATGGTCAGAATTTCTGTGGGACTCGACCACGATATGCAACGCTCGATCGAGCGCATTAAGGATTGCTTACACGAAGTCAAATTGCTCTAATACTCCTATTTTAAGATCAAAAAGCCTATCGATGTCTTTACATTAAAGCAGAAGCAGGCTTTCTCCTGAAGCAAGGCATCAAAGGTGCCATCCCCATATGTTATGCTAATGAGCATTCTGATGAGAGAGGTAACCTGAATGCGCTTTCGTTATGCTTTGATCTTTTTGCTTTCGACCTTTTGTTTCTCAACCCCCTCCACAGCCCAGGCGGGCAATAGCCCTATTAGCCTGGCAACAGCAAGACAGCTTAGCGAACAGGCTTTTCTCTGCGCCAAAGAAAAAGGGATATTCATTGCCGTAGCCGTCGTGAATACCGAAGGGAATCTCATGCTTCTGGAACGGCATGAAAACGCTTATACCGGCAGCATCGAAGCCAGTGTCGAAAAGGCAAAGTCCGCCAATGCTTTTCGCAGATCCACCCAGGACTTTGCAACGAGCCTTCAAGACGGTCGTCTGGATCTCTTAACTTTAAAAGGCATTGTAGCCATTGCCGGAGGCGTCCCTATTAAAACGCCCCAAAATACATTGCTCGGCGCCATCGGGATTAGCGGGGGACGTTCAAGTGAAGATCATGCCTGTGCCTTACAAGCCATTGCTCACTTAAAATAGTTTGCATTATTCAACCCAAAAACAGAAAAAGCGCATGAAGTAGGGGGGTACTTCATGCGCTCTTTGTTCAAGGTATGCCCTGGCAGCGGGCTATCTTCCCAGGCCGTCTCCAGCCAAGTATTGTCGCTGCTGACGCGTTTCACTTCTGTGTTCGAAATG
>CAXRDE010000012.1:0-172094 GCA_964229355.1 Candidatus Sericytochromatia bacterium
TGGGGTATCTCTCCTCTTCGGGGTTGGCAAAGCAGGCATGGCTACATAAATCCAAGCATTAAAGGTGTTGATTATATTCTTGATAACCATACAAAAGAACCTTACATCAGTGCCTCCCGAGCCATCAGTGTCTCCGGTCAATTCAAAAACCTACCCCTACCCCCTGATATCCCCAGCAAAATCCCTTACATACAAGATGGGCCTATAGAGCAAGCCACGCTGTGGCAACCTCACCACTTAACTGTAGACAACAAACAAAACGTCTACTTTATTGACCAGTTCATTACCCAAAACAAAAAGTTCGCCTATATCCGCCACATTGCACAGGGACAGGTCAAAACACTCATTGCACAAACCCGTAGCACCGGTGAGTTCTTTCCCCAGGCAGATTTTTATCTCAGTGACCTCTCTTCAAACGCAACACCTGATCAATACGCGGACTATATCACCTTGATAAACCTCGACGAGGCACACCAAACTCTATACATCGCCACTTCAAAAGGGGAGCTCTTCGCTTTTGATCTCAAGCAACAGAAATTAACTTTAATCAGTCAAGAAACTCCCACTGACCTGAAAGAGCTAGAGGTCGGTCCTGAAGGCGATCTTTACGCTATTAATGATTCCAGCCTATTTCGCATTCGTATTCCTGAACACCTCAAAACACCTTTTCTCAGCGCCCAATAACACCTATGATAGAAGAGCAGTTCATTACGCCAGGCTAAAGGAAACACCATGCTAAAATCACTACGTTCCGTGCTCCTCACCCTTTGCATCAGCCCCCTGCTCACCCTCAGCGCCCTTGCCGAAATCCAGCCCCCTGGCAGCCTCAAATGGGAGTTTCAAGCCCAGCGCAGCGTCATGTCCTCGGCCGCCCAGGGCCCCAATGGCGACATTTACTTTGGCAGCAACGATGGTTTTCTGTATGCGGTCAGCCCCACGGGGCAGTTGCGCTGGAAAATACAATTGGGCAGTTTTGTGCGTTCCGCGCCCACCATTGCCCCCAACGGCACCCTGTATGTGGGCACTTACGGTGATGAAGTGCTGGCCCTGAGTCCTCACAATGGCCATATTCTCTGGCGTTTTAAAACCCAGGGCTTTGTGTCTGCCAGTCCGGCCCTTGCCACCGACGGCAGCCTCTACGTGGGCAGTTGGGACGGTCGTCTCTATGCCCTGAGTGCCCGTGGCAAACTCAAATGGACCTACGAAACCGGTGGCCCCATTTCTGGCTCGGTAGCCATAGGTCAAGACGGCACCCTCTATGTCCCCAGCCAGGATACCCACCTGTATGCGCTCACACCGGAAGGCCAGCGCAAATGGCGCTTTGCCACCGCGGGCAAAATCGGCAGCAGTCCTGCCTTAGACGCACAAGGTACAATTTATGTGGGCTCTGAAGATGGCAATGTATACGCCATCCGACCCACAGGCGAGCGGCAGTGGTTTTTTAATCTGGGATTTCCGGTGTGGGGCTCCCCCGTGGTGGCTCAGGATCAGACGGTGTACTGCGGCAATGGCGAAGGCACCCTCTTTGCCCTGAAAGCAGGCACGGTGCGCTGGACGTATAAAACCCGCCGGTCTATTGGCGAAGCACCCACCCTGGGTGCTGACGGCAATATTTACCTGCCCAGCTACGACGGCAATCTCTACGCGCTGTCCCCTGAGGGTCGCAACCTCTGGTTTTACCCCACGGGGGAAGAAATTGCGGTCAGCCCTTTATTGCTCGATGACGGCACCCTGATTTTTGGCGGTGGCCGCAGCAAAGTGTATGCGGTGCAAACCGCCAGTGCAGGTCTACAAAAATCTCCCTGGCCTACCTTTGGCCAAAACCGACAAAACACCCAGCAGGCACAAACGCGGGCAAAATAACGCAGTAACTTGCGCTTTTACAGCCTTTTAACGGAGAATTGCTTTACAAAAACGCTTTACAAAACTTAATATATTAACACCACGGAGTCCAGAAAGGTAAAGCGACATGATGAGTACAGACTTTTTGATTCGCCCGCTGTCTGTTACCGCCAGCGAAGTTCTGGAGTGTATGAACACCGACATTGAGCGGCAGGACGCCATGGAACAAGGTCGACCTTTTGCGCGCCACGCCTGCTCCTTAGACGTACAGATCCGCATTCATCACATGGCCATCGCCACCCGCCTGAGCCTGATCGAAGAGCTCAAATGCATTTTTGAGCGCTATGTCAAACAGCCCAATAAGTCGCTGGCCCGCATCGCCATGAACTACCTGAACATTTTGGCCTATGGTTCGCTCAATACCCAGGAGCACAGTGCGGGCAATCCCTGCCCGGTCTCTGACACCGTCTACGGCATTCAACGGGCTTACGCCGCTCAGCACCGCGAAGCCCTGCCCTATTAGCCCACTCGCAGGTCCATTAAAATCCAATAAATTCCCCGATCTGGAGTGATGCTTGAAGCTGTGTTTTGCGTTAGGCTAACAAGAAAAACACAGCAAGGAAGACACCATGAAAATCGCCATGATTGGCCTGGGAAAAATGGGCAGTAACATGACCCGCCGCCTGATGCAGGCCGGACACGAAGTGGTGGTGTGGGATCGCTCACCGGAAGCCATCGCCGCCCTCAAAGCAGAGGGTGCCCTCACCGCCAACAGCTTAGAAGATCTCGTTACCGCCTTACCCACACCCCGCCATCTTTGGATGATGATCCCTGCGGGAGACGCCGTAGAGGACACCTGGCAAGCCCTACAACCGCTCTTGAGTCCTGATGATGTGCTGATTGACGGGGGCAATTCCCACTGGAAAGACAGCGTTCGCCGGGCCAAAACCTTACAAGAATCAGGCATTCACTGGGTGGATTGTGGCACCAGCGGTGGGGTCTGGGGCCTGCAAGAAGGCTATTGCTTAATGTACGGCGGTAACGCCGAAGCCTGCCAACGGCTCACTCCCATTTTTGACAGCCTGGCCCCTGAAAATGGCCATCTGTACTGCGGCGAAGCAGGCGCCGGTCATTTTACCAAAATGGTGCACAACGGCATTGAGTACGGCATCATGCAAGCCTATGCCGAAGGCTTTGAGCTGTTAAACACCACGCCCTTTGACATCGACTTACCTGCGGTGGCAAGGGTGTGGCAACACGGTAGCGTCATTCGCTCCTGGTTGCTTGAGCTCACCGCAAAAGCCCTGCAGGCTGATCCACAGCTCAGCGATTTAGAGGCCTTTGTGCCCGACAGCGGCGAAGGCCGCTGGACTGTTGA
Organism: Candidatus Sericytochromatia bacterium; assembly: GCA_964229355.1. Lineage (GTDB taxonomy): Bacteria > Cyanobacteriota > Sericytochromatia > UBA7694 > UBA7694 > CAXRDE01. The sequence continues at coordinate 3,221 of CAXRDE010000012.1, forward strand.
AGCGGCCGTGGATCTGGCAGTGCCCGCACCGGTGATTACCCAGGCGCTCTTTGCCCGCTTTCAGTCCCGTAACGCCGATGCTTTCAGCTTCAAGCTGCTCTCCGCCCTGCGGCATCAGTTTGGGGGCCACGCCATGAAGAAGCGAGAGGACTAAGCCATGCAAACCCTTATTATCTTTGGTGCCTCTGGAGACCTGACCCAGCGCAAGCTCATGCCCGCACTCCATGCGCTGTATACCCAGGGCCATTTGGCCGAGGACTTTCAAATTCTGGGGGTTTCTCGCACCGAAATGTCCGACGAAGCCTTTCGCGAGCACAGCCTTCAAAAAATCGAGAACCCCGAAGCAGACTTTGCTCAGCGCTGCTTTTATGAAGCGCTTTCCACCACAGACAGCAGCGCCTATGCAGCCCTCAAAAACCGGCTGGAGAAGCTGCAGGGCGGCGATCTGGACAAGCGTTCTTTGCTCTTTTATTTGTCTGTGCCGCCCAGCCTTTACCCCACCATCGTCGAGGGCCTCCAAAGCCAGGGCCTTCATCGCGCCCAGGGCAAAGGTTTCCGCCGGGTGGTGGTGGAAAAGCCCTTTGGCTATGACCTGGAGTCTGCCCGCACCTTAAACCGGCAGCTCACCGAGGTCTTTGCCGAACCTGAGGTGTATCGCATTGATCATTATTTGGGCAAAGAAACCGTGCAAAACATGCTGGTGATGCGCTTTGCCAACGGTATTTTTGAGCCCATCTGGAACCATCAGTATATCTCCCATGTAGAAATTACCGCCGCAGAGTTCGAAGGCGTGGGCCAGCGCGGCGGTTATTATGACGGCGCCGGTGCCTTACGGGATATGGTGCAAAACCATCTGATGCAGGTGCTCAGTATGATTGCCATGGAGCCGCCGGCCAGCCTGGGGGCCACCGCCCTGCGTAACGAAAGCCTTAAGGTTTTTCAATCGCTGCGGCCCTTGCCCAGCAAAGCAGAGGCCTTGGCCGCACACGTGGTGCGCGGTCAATACACTGGCTATACCGAAGAAAAGTCCGTCAAGTCGGATTCTCGCACCGAAACCTACGTGGCCTTAAAAGCCCAGGTGGACAATTGGCGCTGGGCAGGTACCCCCTTTTTGATTCGTACCGGCAAGCACCTGCCCAAACGGGTCACCGAGGTGGTGGTGCACTTTAAGCCCACGCCGCACCGGCTTTTTCAGCAAACCTGTTCACCCTTTAATAACAATAGTCTTGTGCTGCGCATTCAACCCGACGAAGAGGTCTCGCTCAACGTGGGCATGAAGGTGCCGGGTGAGGGCTTCTTTGTGCAGGCCGTCGATATGGACTTTGCCTATGCAGAACTGCGTCACAAAAAACTGCCCGGTGCCTATGAGCGGCTGTTGCTTGATGCCCTGCAGGGGGACAACACCTTGTTTATCCGTGACGATGCCAGCGAGGCCTGTTGGGCGTACCTGGACCCCGTACTCAAGGCCTTTGAGACCGATGAACTGCCCCTGCACCACTATCCACCCGGCAGCTGGGGACCAGAGGCGGCAGACGCCCTGATAGCCCCTTACGGCAGCTGGCGTGCCCAGCGCCAGGGAGGCGATTGCCCATGACCTTGCCTCCCGCCATTATGCACCCCTTTGACCATGCTGAAGCCAGCGCTGAAGCCCTGGCTCGGCACTGTCTGGACGCCTGGCAACACCACCGTCGACAGCAATCCCGTCCCTTTCATGTGGGGCTCTCCGGCGGTAAAACGCCCGTGCCCTTTTTGCAGCACCTGGTCCAAGGACTCTGTGAACGCAGCCAGGACTTATCTGATCTGTGGTTGTGGTGGTGCGACGAGCGGGCCGTGCCCCCGGATCATGCAGACAGCAATTACGGGCTGGTTCAGACCCATTTACTCAGTCCTTTACAGCAATGCCTTCCCCCCGAGGCACAGCCCCACACCGAGCGGCTGCGGGGCGAAGCCCGTCCGCTGGCAGAAGAGGCGGCCCGTTATACCCAGGCTTTAACAGACATTGGCGCCCTGGATTACGTGGTGCTGGGCATGGGCGACGACGGGCACACCGCCTCGCTGTTTCCGGGACAACCGGAAGCGAAGCAGGCTTGCTTCGTCAGTCAACACCCCGAGGGCGACAGCCGCCTGACCCTGAGCAGTGCTTTTCTCAAACAGAGTCATCAACGGGTTTTGCTGTATAACGGCGCACAAAAACAAGACACCTGGGAAGCCGCCCAGCACAGTGAAGATGTAGAGCGTTACCCCATTTTACGGATTCAGGCCGCCGGGGATCTTCACGTGTTTTTTGGTAGAAGCTCCCTCGAATGAGAAAACCAGGGCCTCAGTTTTTGCTTATGGACGCTGGTTCACTGTACCCGTAAGCGCGGTAGAGGCAGCGCTGCCAGTTACGGTGTAACGATACAGGCGCAGCTCATCCCACAGTAATGAAGAGGTCTCGGTGGTACCCAGCTTTACTGTGGGTGCTAATTTAATATACGCCGTGCCGGTGGGAATGGGGGCTCGGTCCATAATCAGCCATTTGTAATTGCTTCCTCGCAAAGCAACACTATTCAGCTGTTGCAAAAGGGTGTCACTGGCATCAAAGAACTGAACGCTAAATAAAGTGAAGCTCGTGGCATCGTCAAAAGTGGGTGCGGCATACAGCATCGCTGTGACACTTTCACCGGGTTGAAGGTTGGTAATATCGATGCGTTTGACTAAACCACCTTCAGGGGAACTGTGATTCCCTGGCCCTGGGTTCCAGGTGGTAACAGCCCCGTCGCCGGTGTATTTTAAAGGGTAGTTGTCCACCACATAAAAGTCATAGCCAAATTCTTCGTCTACACCCAGAGGACTATTGGTACCATAAGCATTGGTGCCTTTATCGTCGAGGGGTTCATTTAAAAGGGTAGTCTTGGTATAGTAACCCGCCGGAATTTGCTCCACAGAAATTTCATGAATCAACAAAGAGGATTGCTCATCCTGGGCCAGATATACCAGGGGCGCAATGGTGACTTCGGTGGCCCCTGCGGGGATTAAGGTTTCAGCAAAAAGGATTTGATCTCCGGCCAGGTTGCCACGGGCAGTATCGGTGGCAATCACTGTATTGTTGGGGTCATTAAAACTCAGTACCAGGGTGGTGTCACTGTTGGAGGTAAAGGTGGTGGCCACACTCATTTTTGCAATCAGGGTATCTCCAGCTTGAGCCGTAATAGGAATTGTTTTGTAGAACCCGGTTTGCAGCACGCCCGTTTGGGTTTGAGGATTACCCAGTGTAATGGCTTCAGCCCCATTGGGATCCCGATAATAATTGCCGCCCCACTCCGTCCAGCCGTCGCTGCCATCTCCAAAATTTGCCGTGGCTGTAGAAAAATCCTCGACAAAACTGGAGATACTGCCACTTTGAATGCGAAAAGCATCCACAGAGCGATTTAAAGGGCTCGCAAAGTTAGCCAAATAGTTTTGTTGATAGGTTTTCTGGTAATCACGGGCTTGCATGGTGTCATGAAAGCGCTGTAGGCGTGCCACCAAAGGGGAGCCCGCTACCTGTGTAGAGCTTGTGGTGGGAGTATGACAGGCGGCAACCCCTGTACTGATCAGGCCAAGTGTTAACGCATAACGTAACAGAGATATCTTCATTGCAATAATCCTCGTATTTCTTAGGTATCCGTTGTCACGTGATCCCAGTCTTGATTTTGATAATTGATTAACCAATTCAAAGCGTAATGCCGCTCATAAACCACACTCCCGTTAAAACCCGCCGGGGGCTCTTGCTGCTTTAACAGGGCATTCATACAGGCCCAGTCCGCCCGATAAATCCAATCACAGGCCTCAAGAATTTCTGAAGCACTGCGCAATGTGGCCCCTTGCATGAATTTGTCAAAGCTTCCGGCCTCTCGCAAATAGCCCACCGCTTCAGGCACTGGGCACAGTTGGGTGGGCGCATCAAGGGTGTCCACATAGCCCAAGGCCCATAACAAGACCCACAGAGACTCATAGCGCCAGGTCAATTGCGCGCGTTCTTTGTCTGAGGGCAAAGCCTGCATTAAAAACTTGCGCTCCAAGGGGCTAAAAAAAGCATTGGCCTGATAGGTATGGGTCACTTGCTGCACCAGGGCATCGTCATTGGTTTCACCTTTGATAGCAACGATAGCCAGGGCAATGGCTCGCTGTACCACTTCTTCTTGTGAGCGCAAGGTCGTCTGCTGAGCCAAAGGCAAAACGGGCAAGCGATCTAAGACCTTAACCCCCAATGCCTGTAAGGCAGTTTCACTGCGTTGCTTGCGCTCTAGCTGCTCAGGCTGTGGTGTAGCATCTTCTAAATCGCTATTGCCTTCTACATCCAACAGCCTTACCAGCTCAGGATCATAAAAAATCCCCTGATAAAACATAAAGCCCTGAATTTTGCGTGTGGTTACCGCCAGAACCGGAGTAAAAGCTTCTAAACTGTTGGTGGTAATACCGATCCCACATTCCACCTGTCTGGTCATCGTCATAAGTTGTTCACGGGCCTGATCATGCTCCGTTTCAATACGGGCCAGTAGGTTCATCATTTCTTGCAAATGTTGCTGAAAAAATGCCGCATCCTGGACTTTGCGCTTGGCTACAAATTCAATCTCCAGCTTGGCTCCAAAAAGCTTTTTTTCTTTCAGGTGAATCGATGTCCAGCGGGACTTATCGCCTTCGGCTTGAAATTTCAAGCCATTGTTTTTGGCCATTGTTTCAAGCTCGGTGTAAATCTCAGTCAGTTTGTCTACAGTGCCGTAAAGGGTGATGTTTTGCATAGGTTTAAGATTTGCCTTTAAAGTAGGGTTCTAGAAGAGCATGGATTTTTTGGAAAGATTCTCGTTTTGCAGAAAAATTTGGATGGTTCATACGAAACTTAACGACACCGAGTAAAGTCTTATCTTCAATATGAAATTCTTCAAGAAGTTCTTCTGTAGGGTCTGCGCCAAGCGATAAAATATATTCAACTGCTTCGAGATTGCCCTCTAAAGCTGCTCCACGGAATCCACCAAATCCCTCATTGCCCTTGTATCCTTTTTCTGAAAGATACTTCATCAAGTTCACATGATTTCCTCTTGCTGCAAAATACCAGTTTTCTGGATTTTGAAGGGCATCTACACCTTTAGACACAAGTACTTTAAATAAACCCACAGAGCCTACGGTGGCAACTCTACGTAGATCTTTCTGTCCTTTGTCAGGAAGTCTCATAGGGTCATAATCGGGGCCTTCAAAATAATTCATTAAGCCCTGTATATCTTTTTTTTTGAATAGTCGATCCAATACTGTTTCGTCTGGGTCATATATCAAAAGTGCTAAAAAATCAGAAAAACTGTCTGCAATCCAATACATATTGTCCATTGTGGGGGGCGGTAGATTACCCTCTTCATCATAATCTACACGATCCTCATTATCCCAGTAAAAAACCTGATTTGTATAAGGAGGCATATGTCCTAAAACAATTGTGTTCATATGGCCGTCATCTCCAATAATCACAAACTCTTTGGGAGTATCTTCTTCAAGCACCTGAATACTTTCCAATGAATAAAACGCCTTAATACTTCTCAGATTATAAAAGGATATGTCCTGTTTTTGGGCATCTTTAATGTAAAAGTAACTGTACTCAGGCTTACCCCCGTTATATTTCAACAAAAATCGCTGATAATCCTCAGGAAGAACAATACCTAAGTCTTGAGCCTTTTGCTCTATCTCTTGCTGAGTAATGGAAGGGCCTGCATGGGTAAAGGTTAAGGTCATAATTTTAATCCGTTATTTCATCACAAATAGTTTCAACTTTACCTTTTAAACCATGTTTAATGACATAAGCTCCTCCAGTATGACGAAATAGCTCATGAATATCTTTAGGTATAAGAATCATTGATCTTCCATCTAAACAATGATGCCAGACATACCCATCAGGAGTGTCTTCTAGATTAACAACTGCATTTGCTTTTTTAAAATCTTCTTTGTTATCTAAATGTTCAAGAACTACTTTTTTCCTTGGTGGGTCACCAACAGCTTTTGCGTAAGGATTAAAATTAACTTCTCCAGCGGCAGTGAAAGTTACGCCCTTGCTATAAGAGTAGCCTTCATCAGTTTTTCTTTTAAAAAACTCCTCTATACGTTTTTCACGTGGAATAAGGTTTCCTTTCTCATCACGGCCAAAAAGCTCTACTCTTGTCCTAGCCTGACTTTCTATATTATTGGCCAGACGACTGTTAGCAGCAAAAGGATCTTTAAGAACACCATCGATCTCAATTAATTCGTTTGGTTTAACAGTTTTGCCCTTGTAAGACGGATTTCGAAAGGGAATGAGCTTGATATAATCCTGACCACAGCCTGATGTACTTTGGGTACTAAAACCAACGGAAGCTATACCAAAGCTAATGGAACAGGTCTCAGCGACCTTTTTTGCGCGCTGTTTTAAGATTTCTGCGCGCTTACGGGTATTACGCAAAATATCATCAAGCTTACTCACAACAGCTAACTCAGTGGTAGCCTTGTTACGAAGAATGCGTACCGTATTTTTACTCAGCCTTCCTGCCAAGGTGCCAATAGCTCGCCCAATGGGTCCACCCGTTGCAATATAAATAATCAGATCAGTCCTTGAGACAGGAATCGCCATGCCGACAATCTCTGTAAAAGCTTCAATAATTTCTTGCTGCTCCTCTAAGGGCAAAGCATTCCACTGATTTTCGTCATAATGCATATAGTAACGAACAGCAATAACTTTGGCGTCATAAGGTGAGGCCAGAAAGGATTGAATGAGACCATCCATGGTGGACTGCCAATCCACTGCCTGCTGTAGACTAAAATCAGCATTCATGGGTTTAAGTGCCTGAATAATATACGGATTATTTTCTTGGCCCGGTATCTCTCTCATGGCAAGTGCCAGAGGAATTTGTACATTCTCTTTAAGCTCCACCATACTGGCATGATAAGCATCAAAAAGAGCAGTCATATCTTTGCTTGTCTTAGCACTTACTGGCTCAAGTAAAATACTTTGAAAATGAAGCTGAGAAACTAAACTGGAGATCTGTCCTACTATTTCAACCTCTGTCGCAGTTGGCTGCAAGCTACCCGACTGATAATCTTGAACTAAGTCTCCCAGTAACTGAATTTGATCAGCAATCAAGTCTGCAGCCTCAAAAATCATATAGGGCTTTAACTGTTCTTCATTTTCAGGATCCGTTTCATAGCTTTCTTGAATCGTAACAAAAGTACCATTATCAATCACATAAACCATATTGCGTTCATTAATACTGTCTGAAAACATATAATCTTGAAAATATATGCTCTCTTTGTAATGACTCAATCTTAAGGGTTTATCCGCTACAGGATAATCCTCTGAAAGAGATGCATTCCCCGAGACATTGTTAATGTGATTACGTAAAGCTGTTTTCTTTGTCTGCAGATAAGACAAGCTGCCTTGCAGATCAGTAAGCAATTCTGTTTTTCGTGCTGCTAAGTCGTCTATTTTAGCCTGTACTTCAGCTATTTTTGAAGCATTTGAAGGTGTTCTTATGGATAGGTTCTGTAAACGCTCATTAAGTACAGCGATTTCTTTCACCACTTTTTCTAGAGCATCCGCTGTACGCACAGGCGCATTTAATCTTAACAATGGCCCCAGTAGAGAGACCTGTGAGGGCTCAATATATTGATAAGCCAAAGTAAACATCGGGTTTGAGGTGACTTCAATCTCGGCATGAAGGCCGAGTGTGTTGTTAAAAGTGCTCGTTCTTAAAATATTGATATTATAAAAACCATCATCGACTGTGGCCCCAGAAGCATTTTTACCATCCCAGGTGTAAGAAAATCCCTTACAGGTGCTCGAAATGGTTGTGGTGGGAATATTCACCGTTTTAACACCGTCAATCGCTACATTGACAGAGGTTAGCGTACCTGAGTATAAAATTGTACCTGAAACGGTAACTGAATCAGGCGTTTCATTACTGCTCAAAAGGTAAGACTTTGAGACATCAATATACCCACAGGACGGACTGGTTTGCTGCACCGAAAAATTGCGCACAGGCTGCTGAAGAATTTTCAATGCTGGATTGGTATACGTTGATTGTGATGGCGAGACTTGCGCCATAGGCATGCTCGTACAGCTTGTAAAAAACAGAGACACCGCAAGTGAGATTGAACCGAGTTTAACCATTTTATTCATATTGTTATCCTTCTTTTAGGGGGTACATTGACCAGCAGGTGAATTGACACTACATACGGTCCCATTTGTCCAAGTCGCGCTGCGAAAATCGGCATTGGCAATGCCCACGCCAGGAGATAAATTCTGAGGAGAGGCCCCTGTAAAATTCGCCTGAAAAAACCGTGAAGAACTCAAGTTCGCGCCTGTTAAATTGGTATTGGTGAAATTCACAGCATCCATGATCTTATTCGAAAAGTCTTGACCACTCAAATTTGCACCCGCAAAGCTCGTTCCAGTTCCCCCGGTAGAACCGTTGGTCCCATTCGAAAACGAGGTGGCATTAAAGATAGTTCCTTTAAATTTACAACCAGGACTCCCCGCCGCAGTAGATTTAGAAAAGGATTTCGCCTCTAGGTTTAGACCTGACATATCTGCATAAGAAAAGTCAGAGTCCAAAACGATAGATTTAAGGTTTTGAATGCCTCGTAAGTCTGCTGACACAAAATCTATTTTGCTCATGACCTGAGCATCAAGCATGGCATTCTGCAAATTTGCACCCCTAAAAATTGTTCCGGTAAGGTTTGTTCCGGTAAGTACAGCACTCGATAAATCTGAATTCGTAAAATTAATATTGGACAGGTTCATATAAGACAAGTTGGCTTCGGACAAATCGGCGTTACGCAGGTTTGCATTCAACAAGCGTGGATTGTTAACAGAGGTACCGTATTGAAAATTTGCTCCGCGAAAAACTGTCGCATACAAATTTTGTCCCGCCAAATTGATACCCGACAGGTTTGCATTCACAAAAATAGCGCCTGACATCTTTGCCCCGGCAAGGCTTTGGCTGTCAATCGTCGTTAAGTTAAGACCACTAAAATCACTACCGGCTAAATTGGCATTCACCAGTTTCACACCTGTGATATCAGTGTTAAAAACAGCTTGAAAGTCAACACCCGTCAGATCAGCTCCCGAAAAATCACTATAAGCAATCTTGGCATTGGTAAACTCTGCATCTAGCAGGTAGACACCAGATAAATCGGCGTACTGAAGATCTGCATTGTTAAACTTGGCTCCCGTCCATCGTGTCTTCGTTAAGTCAAGACGCTCTGTAGGAGATGTGCCGGACAGATCTGCATTTTCCAATTTGGCATAGGCCAAACTGGCCCCCGTTAAATCAATATCTCGTAAATCTTGCCCTGTAAGATCAGCCTCCTCTAGATTAAGGTACGCCAGACTGACGGGTAGCGTTGCATTGGTAAGCTTCACCCCAATCAATACCGTATCTTGCAAATTCGCATCGCTCAAATCGACGTTCGAGAGATCGGCATAGGAAAGATCTTGTCGGGCAAGACTTACCTTAGACAAATCTGCACCGGACAAATTACAGCCGGGGCAGCCTTCTCCCTTGGCCAGTCGCTCCAAAAATTGGCGCTGATCAAGGCCGTAGTCACTGTTGACGTATTGAATCTCTGCAAAAGGGTCTTGCCCCCTTGCTAACACGGAGCGGGTTAATTCAGCGACTTTTTGAATAGCTTTCACCGTAATGGTGCCAATGGCTTGAGGCACACTCTCACCACCAGAAATGACCACTGTCCCCATCGTGTTTGACACAGCCAATTCGGTGTTTTGCTGATTGGCAATAATACTTAAGGCGGTGGTGGTTTCATTGATCACAATATCTGGGGTGGTAATACTTTCCCACGCTGTACCATTCCAGCGAATAAAGGTGCGCATGCTCATAACTTCTGAGCCAGCGCCGCCATCGCGTTTGAGGGCTTCTAAAACAAAAACCTCCTGACTGCCAGGCGCAAATGAGGCGTCGGGGTTGATACCAAAAGCACCCGAGGTATCCGTGAGTCCGGTAGCGATCACCGTATTGGCCTGCGTGGGGTGATCATGGGGGTAAAGAATAGACACGGTAGCGTTGGCGTTGACATCTGTAGGCAGAGCTTGCGTGCGAAAAGTTTTTACCAGGCCAGGAAAGGCAACCTGCCCCTTCAGTAATCTGGCCGACACCGTAGGCGTTTGTGTGTGTTGCGTTTGAACACCACCGGGCAAGGCGTTTTGACAAGAAACAGTGAAGGCAAGCCCCAAAGAAAATGAGACAGCACAAAGACGCGACAATACGTTCATAACATTCCTCTCTTAATTGCAGGTTCCGTAGGATCCTGAGGCGCACACCTGACCCGTTGTCCAGGTGGCTCCAGATAAATCGGCATCAGACCACACTGTTGTGCCATCGGTGACAGCATTATTGAGGTTGGCCCCCGATAAGTACGCATAATTCAAGTTGCTTCCTGAAAGATCATTGCCTGAAAGATCACATTGCTCAAGAAAAGCATCACTCAGGTTTGCACCCGTTAAAGACGTGGTGGTTAAATTCAAACCCGACAAATTCGCATAGCTCAGATTTGCTTGATTTAAGTTGGTTCCAGATAAGTCCACAGCACTTAAGTCTTGACCTGTTAAGTCAGCCTGTGAAAGATTCATCCCCTCCAAAGAGACACCTGAAAGATCGACGCCTTGTAAGTTACAGGCCACACAAGCCTGGGTTTGAATCATCTGACCAATATCTACCTTACGATCCAGCGCATACTGTCCTGCTAAAAAGCGAAGGCTACCAATGGGATCACGATTCTCTTGCACAGCCTGGGTCACTCTGTCAGCCACCTGCTGAATATGGGCAGCCGAAATCGTGCCAATGTCGGCTAAGACACTGTTGCCGGTACCGGTCTGAATCGTAGCAAGAGTCGAATCAGGGCTTAAATTTTCATATTCTGAAATCAGCGTTAACGCAGTCGTCTTAACATTGATATCTAAATCGGGTGTGGTGATACTTTCCCATGCTGTACCTGTCCAACGCACAAAGGTGCGCAGAGTCATCACCCGCTCACCCACCCCACCCAGACGCTTCAAGGCTTCTAAGACAAAAACAGCGTTAACAGTTGGCGTAAAGCTGGCATCAGGTAATAACACATACTCCCCTGAAGCGTTACTGAGTCCCGTGGCCACCGTAACATTTGGATGATTTTCATCCTGGGGTGGATAAAGTAAACTCACGGTTGTAGATGCGGTCAGCGCATTAACCGTCGCACGGGTCTTAAAACGTGAGTCTGGAAAAGTGACCTTGCCAGACAATGAAAAATTAGATTGTACCTGAGTCATGGCGACGGGATGACCCTCTGTTTTGACACAGGCAGATACAGCCCCCGTCAAACAAGCCAAAGACAACAAAAGCATAAAACGCGGCATAGCCCACCACCCTCAACTAAAGTTACTTGATAGAAATTTTACATGCACTAATTTACAGTAGAAAAAAAATCACAAATGTTTTCTTCAGTATTTTTTGTTTCTTAATAAATTTTAAGCTTATTTATTTTAAGCTCAAAATAATAATCTTTATGTAAAGTTTCTACGTTCAAGGTGGATAAATGAATATTCAAAAGAAATAACAAGAGGCCCTGTTATAATAGGGGGAGTTTAAACGACGAAAGAGAATCTTTACCGTGAAACGACCCTTTGTGCTCAAGCAAGACAACCCCGAACCCATCATATTGGCCGAGGCCACGGTGCCGCTAACCGACCGCAGCTATCTCTTTGGAGACTCGATTTACGAGGTGATCAGCACCCACCACGGGCAACCCTTCTTTATTGAAGACCATTTAGAGCGGCTCTATGCCTCTGCTGAAGGCATCTATATGACCCTGCCCTGGCCCATGGAATGGTTCACAAAACAGATTCACCACGGCCTGGATCTGGCCCTTGAGGACTTGCGCGCCGCCACGGATGCTACCGCCCCACCCAGCGAAACCTATGTGCGCATTATTGTCTCGCGGGGCGTTAGCGACTTCAACATTGATGTGGCCGAGGCAGGAGAACCCCAGGTGCACTTTATTTTTAAAGAAGCGCCGCAATATACCGGCCGCTTTCGTGAAAAAGGCTTCTATTTGCGGGTGGCCACCACCCGGCGCAACGCCCCGCAGGCCCTCAATCCGGCCTTTAAAACCGGTAACTACCTCAATAACGTCATGGGGCTGCGAGAAGCCACCCACGCCGGGGCTGACGACGCCTTATTTTTAGACATTCACGGGGCCGTTACCGAAGCCAGCACCTCAAACTTTTTTATGGTGAAGGGTGACACGATCGTTACAGCTCCCATGGAAGTGGGCATTCTGGGGGGTATTACCCGTAAGCACCTGCTCACCGTGGCGCAGGAGCTGGGCATTTCTGTGGAAGAGCGCCCCTTCGACCTGGATGAATTGTGGACCGCCGACGAGTGTTTTGTCTCCAGCAGTCTCAAAGGCGCCATGCCGGTCTACCGCATTGATGATCATCACTTGCAGCCCGGCTATGGTCCCATCACGCAGCGTTTAGACACGGCCTACTGGAAACACGTGGAAGCACATATTGCCAAACAGACTTCTGAGGTACATTCATGACCCCAGGCCGCCGCGACGTTCATCTGTACCTACACACCCACTGGGATCGCGAGTGGTATCGTAGCTTTGAGGGCTATCGCTACCGTTTGATTCGCAGTCTACAGCAGATTTTAAAGCATTTAGAATCTCACCCGGACCAGGAGTTTTTATTGGACGGCCAAACCGTGGTGCTGGAAGACTACCTGGCCCTCTACCCGCAAGACCAGGGACGCATTGCCCATTTGATTCAGGCTGGCCGTTTACACATTGGCCCCTGGTACGTGCTGCCCGACGAATTTTTGGTCAGTGGCGAAGCCCTGATTCGCAATTTACAGTTGGGCCTGCGCCAGTCCCGCGCCCTGGGACAAACCCGCTTTTGCGCCTATTTACCCGATATGTTTGGCCACCCGGCGCAAATCCCGCAAATTTTACAACAGTCTGGCCTATCACCCGCGGTCATTTGGCGCGGGGTTCAACCCGAAAGCGCCTATTTTAGCTGGAAAGGTCTGGCGGGAGAGCCGCTGCCCACCCAGCATCTGACCAAAGGGTATTATCAGGATGTGCTGCACATGGATACGCCTGACAAAGCCCTGATGGAGTCCTTTTTAACGGCCATTGCAGAGGCCACCCCGGCTCACCTGCCCCTGCTGCTACCGGTGGGGGCAGACCATATGGGCCTGCCCCAGGATCTCGAAAGCAAGCGCCAGTGGCTCCAAGAAAACTTTCCCGATTACCATTTCCGCCAGTCCACCCTGTTGGACTATTTGGCCGCACTGCCCCCTTTGGACCCCGAGCAGAAGGCCCATTACACCGGTGAGTTGCGTCAGCCCGATGGGGCTTACGTCTTGCCTGGCGTGTGGTCCGCCCGTTACCCGCTCAAGGCAGCCAACGCCCGCTGCCAAAGGCTGCTCGAGCGAGAAACCGAGCCCCTCCTGGCCTTTCAACAATTGTCTGGCACCCAGGAGCCCTTATGGCCGGTATTGCAGCAGGCCTGGAAAACCCTTTTGCTCAATCATCCCCATGACAGCATTTGTGGGTGCAGCATTGATGCGGTTCACCAGGATATGTTTCCGCGTTTTCGTTGGGTGGAACAAATGGCCGCAGAACTACGCCAGGATGCGCTCATTCACTGGGGTGGGCACCAACTGGGGCAAAATCCTGGCAAGTTTCTCAATCTCACCAACCTGGGCTCAGAAGCTTACCACGGTTATATCGACGTGAAGTTGGTGTTTCCTGAAGAAGTTCCCAGCGTACAGTTGCGCACACCGTCAGGGGCATTATGCCCCCTTTGGATTTTGCCGCCGGATTCTGCAGAAGCTCACCCCACAGAGGTGTTTGTGGCGGAGCCTGAAATTTTACCCCACTGGGAAGACGTCCACCGGGTGCGTTGCCGTATTTATGTAGAGCTGCCCCCCTTAAGCCAGACCGCACTGGCCATTGAAACCCCGGATGTAGAAATTCGCCAGCCGATCCATCATGCCGATGAAGTTCATATTCGGGATCAATGGGGCATGCTGAACCTCAACAACGATAAAGTGCGGGTGCGCTTTGATGCCCGCCACCATTGCCTGATTTTTGAGCGTAAAGTGGACCAGGTCTGGATTCATCAGGTAAGTGGCCATTTCTTTGTCCACGAAGGGGATGCCGGCGACGAATACAATTTTTCACCGCCCTTGAACCCCTTAGAACCCGAGCTAAAAAGCTTTGGCTTTGAAACCGCTACGGTGTATCACGGGCCCGGTGAGCAAGTGCTGCATCTGGTGGCTGAGGCCGATGTTCCGGTGGGACTTACCCCCGAGCGTTCGGCCCGCGCAAGCGAGACCACTCGCCTACGCATTGAGACACGCATTCGCCTCATGGAACACAGCGAAACCTTCACCTTTAAAACCACCGTGCACAACACCGCCAAAGACTACCGTTTACGGTTGTTCTGGCTGCCTGCTTTGCCTCCCACCCAGGTGCGCAGTTCGACTCTGCTGGGGGGCCTCACCCAGCTGCCGCCGCTGAAGGCCCCCTGGGACACTGAAAAGGGCAAAGAACGTCCTGTCGATGAATTTCCTTTTCAAGAATGGATTCACGTCAAGCAACCGGACCAAAACGGCTGGTGTTTTCAAAGCTTTGGCCTCTACGAAGCCAGTCTGAACACCTGGGATGACGAACCCGCGCTGGCCATTACGCTCCTGCGCAGCGTGGGCTGGTTATCGCGGGATGACTTGCGTACCCGCGGCGGTGGCGCAGGACCGCGCATGCCAACCCCCGAGGCCCAGTGCCTCGGCAGTCATACCTACCGTTATCAACTGCACCTTAGCGGTGCCAATGAAGATCGCACACTCAAGCGAGTGCACCGCTTTCGGCACCGGCTTTTGGCTTACCAGGGAGCCCCCAGTCCACTTGCGCAATTGTTTGAAGGCGACAGTGACGCCTTGCACCTCTCGGCCTTAAAAATGGCCGATGATAACCCCCAGGTGTTGGTGATGCGCTGGGTGAATGAAAGCACCCGCGAGCAGGTGTTACAACTGCGTCCTTGCTTTGCCTGGAGCCACTGGTATAAAGGCAATCCTTTAGAAGAGCCGGTACAGCTTTTGCAAACGCAAGCCCTTCAAACACCGCTGTCAGAGGGAGCGCCTTTACGGTATCCTGTGGGGCCCGGTGAAATCGTCACTTTCTTGATCGCAAAGGAGAAGCTGGAATAATGTCCTCTGAATCCCCTGTCCCTCAGCCTGAGAATCAGAGCGGTGGCAGCCTGAGAATCAGCAAGAAAACAACCCCACCCCCGCAGCGGGTAGATACCTATCGCAATGCCCACATCGAAACGGCGACACCCGAACGCTTACTGGTCATGCTTTACGATAGCGCTTTAAAATACCTAAATTTAGCGGCTCAGGCCCTGGAAGCAAAAGAGAGAGAGGGTGTACATCGTAACCTCTTAAAGGTTCAGGCCATTTTACTGGAGCTGATGTCAGTGCTGAACATGGAGGTGGGCGGCGACATGGCCCAACAGCTTTATGATCTCTATGACTACATGTACCGCCAGCTGATTGCCGCCAACACCCAGCAAAAAGGGGAAAACATTCAAGAGGTGATTGAGCTCTTGACCCCTCTGCGCACCGCCTGGCAAGAAGCGGCCGACACCGTGGCACACCTGCGAGCCGAAGGCAAATTTGAACATCAACATCCGGGAGTCCGTAACTTTGCCGGTTAATTTACGGGATCAACTCCAGGCCCTCAAAAATCTAAGTGAACAATTGCTCAGCGCCTTGCAAGCGGATTTAGAAAATGTAGACGGCGCTACGGTCAGCCAGCTCATGGGCCAGCGAGACCTCCTGCTGAAGGCCCTGGCAAAGGCTTCTGACACTGAACGTCAGGCCCTTAAGGTCACAGAACCCGCTCTCATTCAGGCCGTTGAAACCCTCGGCCAGCAGTGCATAGAAGCGGTTCAACACCATACCCAGCAACGCCACGCCCACCAACAACACATGAACCAGGGAAGGCACTTGCTTCAGGCTTACCAACCCCAGGAAAACGAACCCGCTCACTTTATCGAGGGTGACGCCTGAGACGTTGCTTTTTCACTTTACAGGTCTAAGATTTTCAGGTATGCTTATTTTGTTACTAAAAAGTAAATATTAATTTTTAACTCAGGAAGTCCACCCCATGTCTCATCAGCCTTTTTATGCCTTGCTCAGTTTGGCTTTTACCCTTCAGCTTTTCAGCGCCTGTACCCCGGCAGTCACGTCCCCCAACGGTACCCCTCAACCTCAGGTCAGTGCCCCTGCCCCGGCAGAAGACACTCTGTTTGACAGTGCCCTCTCACGGGAAGAAGTGGACACAGCCGCGGCGGTCAATAGCGGAGGCGCAAGCGCCCCCGTCAACCCCAGTGGTACTCCTGCCAGTGCACCCAGTGCCTATCCCATGCCAGAGCCCAGTGCGGCGCCCAGCGCTTACCCCTATCCCGCCCCCGGCATAAATGATATTTCAGCGGGGTACCCAGGGGGTTATTATCCCGGTTATGGGTCTTTCTCAGGCGACTTTAATCACTACGTGGCCATCAGGGCCGAGCGCATTACCTACCCCGGTAGCAATGCCGATGACCTACAAGGGGTTTATCAAGCACGGGTGCAAACCATTCTCAACGAGTGGGACCCCAGCGCACGCCTCATTGAAAGCCGCGGGCAAAGCAACCCTGACCCCGATCAGCCCGAATATATTTATCTCCCTGATGCGTCGGGCAATGAACCCCTACAGTTTAACGCCCGCTGGGTGTTTCAGTTTTCTTCCACCGCGCGCAAAGAAACCCTCAATATCTATATCAATGGTGAAGAAACCCGCGCATACCGTGTAATCTACGGCCAACCTGCCATTGAACTCAATAAAGCTGAAGTGAGCAGCACCCAGGCCATCGCCACCGCCAAAGCAGCGTTTGCCAATCGCTCTGCGGTCAATTATCCAGTGTATCCAGCGGCAAATGAGCCTGTACAGCCAGAACGCAAGGTTATCTATGAGCTACCAGAAAATCTGAACTGGCGCGTCAATCTCACCCAACAAGGCAACAGTCTGGTGTATGCCCTGTCTTTCAATTACACCACCACCCGCGAAGCATTGAATTTACCAGCGACATCTCCAACCGCAAGCCCATCGGTTGAACCCAGTCTTTCTCCTGAAGATCCCGCCCCGGAGGCTTCACCTTTTCCGATGGTGACCCCAACACCCTTGCCCGGGGACTGTTATACCTATGGTATCCCTGAAGAAACGGTCTATCTGAATGGGAGCATTTCTATTGACGCCGTCAGTGGTGAAGTCCTCAATTTAAATCGCCCTGTGTATTACGATTATTATAGTATGCAAGGTCCCTGTGTTCCCTATGCTACGCCCTATCCTGGCGCCTATCCAAGTGTCTACCCCAGTGTCTACCCAAGTGCCTATCCCAGTGCCGCCAGTGACCTCTAAGGTTCAAAATAAGTCACTGCGATAACCCACCAGCCCCCGGCGACTCTGCGCACAACAGGTTATTAAGTGCTGTAGCTCAGCGCTGGGGTGCGCCTGGTGTAAAGCGCGCAAGGCCTCTAAAGCCTGCTCCAGGGTTAAACCCTGACGGTACAAATGCTGAAACGCCTGTTTGAGTTGCTGGCGTAAAGGCCGCGCAAAGCCGGCCCGACGCAGCCCCACCTGATTGAGACCGTACAGTTTGGGGGGAGCTCCCGATACCAACATATAGGGCGGCACGTCGTTACACACCCGTGACATGGCCCCCACCATGGTGCGTGAGCCAATGTGTACAAATTGGTGAATCCCACTCATGGCTCCAATCACAATATCCGATTCCAAAGATACGTGTCCCCCCAGGGTGGCCCCGTTGGCCAACACATTGCGATCACCAATATGACAGTCATGAGCCACGTGCACATAGGCCATCAACAGATTGTCATCTCCGATCACCGTGCTGTCTCCCGCTGCGGTGGCCCGGTTCAGGGTCACAAACTCACGAATACGGTTACGTCGTCCCACTTTGAGATAGCTCACGGCGCCGGGGGTGTGCTTGAGGTCTTGGGAGGTCCCTCCCACTACCGCATGGGCATAGACATGGGTTTCAGCCCCCAGGCTTGTATAATCACCGATCACCGCATGGGCATCAATACGCACCCCGGATTCCAGCACGCAGTGCTCACCCACCACCGCATAGGGTCCGACCACCACATCCGCTGCCAGGCGGGCCAGAGGGCTTACCACCGCCGTCTCATGAACATGAGCAGATACCGACAAGGTCATGGCTCCTCAGAGACGCTGTCGGGGCGTGCCATCAGACAAAAGAGTAATTCTCCCTCTGACACCACGGGTCCATCCAGAGCGTCTAAGGTGGCGCGCACTTGAATTTTGCCCATTTTCCCACGCTGTTTTTGTAGGTGGGCCTGCAAATAGAGCTGGTGTCCCGGTTGCACCTGCTGGCGAAAGCGCACTTTATCGATGCCGGTCAACAGGGGCAATTGACTGCCCGTGGGCGTTCCGTGCAAGAGCAAAACGCCGCCCAGTTGCGCCATCGCCTCCACAATCAAAACGCCGGGCATTACCGGATAATCTGGAAAATGCCCCTGAAAGAAGGGTTCTGAAATGGTAACGTTTTTCAGGGCCACTGCCTGTTGGGCGGGAACCAGACGCAAGACGCGATCCAACAGTAAAAAAGGATAGCGATGGGGTAAAACCTTTTGAATGGCCTGAATATCTAAACTTACATCCATGGGTGAAGCCTCAGCTTTTCCTTAAGCATTCTCTCGCCGCTCATAAAGCTGCTGGAGATGTTGCACCAGTGTAACATGGGCTGTATGTCCCCCCTTCACAACCTGAATATGGGCGTGCACATCAATATGCGGTCCCAACAACGCCAAATCGCCACATAAATCCAACAGTTTATGTTGAACAGGCTCGTGGGGCAAGCGCAAGGGTTGCAAAGGCTGCGCCTGCCCATCCAACACCACCGCATTGTCTAGCGAGCCCCCCAAAGCCTGTCCGGCCTGCTTTAAAGCGGCCACCTCATGGGCAAACACAAAGGTGCGGGCGGGAGCCACCTGGGTCAAAAAATCTGTCACAGCGGTTTCTGCCTGCTCTCGGCGGTAGGTTCCCTGCGCCTGATAACGCAAGCCGTGGTCACCGGGCAGGGCAAAATCCAGGGTATAATCCAGGCGCAGTCCTCGCCAGGGGGCCACGTGAATTTGCCAGACGCCCCGGAGATCGTTGAGCGTAAACGGCGAGGCGACCGCCAGGACCGGACGAGAAAAAGACAGTTTCTGACGGGGGCTTTGGTGTAAAGCCTCAGCAAAGGGCAGGGCACTGCCGTCTAAAATCGGAAACTCTTCACCCGTTAAACGCAACTCTGCAGCACTGTATCCCAGAGCATATAGCGCGGCTAACACATGCTCCACCGTATCAACGCCGGCCACCGCAGTACAGCGACGGGTGCCCGTAACCTGGGCCACGGTTATGGGCACCGCGGGCCCACGCTGAGAAGCGGCATCGTGGGTCTGACGCAGCCAAAACCCCGGGCGTTGGGCCGGTAAAATCTGCAACACACTCCGTGTACCGCGGTGTAAGCCCACCCCTTCAAACACGAGGGGCTTCTGAAGGGTATAGGCTTCATGAAAAATGGGTGAGTTCATGAATGCAAGGCCTCCCAGAAGTTTGCATCGTAACGTACCCGATAGGTTTTAAACTGTTGCAATTGCACCTGACCGGGCTTTGCCCCCTTCAGGGCCTTTACATATTTGACCTGAGTGTAAGACACCGCGACCGGCTCTCCCCGTAAAAAAGCAGTGCGCTGGGGCGAGTAATAGGCGGCGAGATGGGCCGCCGCTTTCAGGGTATCAGCCTCCCAGGCTCCCTTGCACACCACGTGACTGCCCGGCGTGTCTTGCACGTGGCACCAGGTGTCATTGCCTTTACCATAGCGAAAGGTCAAAATATGATTGTCTTTGTCAGACTTGCCCACCCAGAGTTTAGCGCTGCCCCATTCAAAGCAACGGGCATGGCGGCGTAAGGGGGAGCTGGCCTCACGGCCTTCAGCGGATCGGAATCCACCGGCAGCGGCTTTCTCAAAGCCCTGGGGCACACCCCATGTAACACCGATGGCTTGCAAAGCCACCCACATTTCGGGTTCAAGCACAGGTTGGGTAAGCAAGTGTTCTTGGGCCTGGGCAAAACGCTGTAAGGCGTCCTGGTGGACCGTAATCTGCGCCTCCACAGCAGGCAAGTGCTCCAGAGCATAGTCCGCACGCCGCTCTATTTTTTTGATCTGTCGGTAGCAGCGGGTAATATTTTCTGCCAGCGTTAACTGAGGCAGCAAAGGCACCGTGACCAGAGGCTGCTCGGGCTGGGTATAATCGGGAACCTGCACCGCAGTGGCTCCCGGCGGTGGCGGATGGGCAAAAGCCGCCTGCAAGTGCATGGCGCGATATTGCCATACGTCTTGTTGCGGCAGGTCGTCCAGGGCCTGGTTTAAACGGTCTTGCTGCGCTTTGAGCCGGTCAAGGCGCTGTCTCACCGCCTGAAGTCCCTGCTGCACGAGAGACTGTTGCTGTTGACCCAGATGGCGCTGCAGCTCAGCTTGCGCAAAGCGTTGCATGCGCAGCGGTCCCGGTAAATCAGCCAGCTTCAAAGGATCAGGCCGCTGACCCAAAGCGCCGGCAGGCAAAGCCGGAGGCACGTAGGGCTGTCCCACCCGCAAAGCACGCTGAGAGCGATCGGCGCGCAACGCAAAAAGCACCTGTTGTTGCGGATTTAAGATAAAGAGGTTGCCATGGCGACCGCTCAATTCCAGCACCAGTTGCCAGTGGGCTCCCTCTCGATCTGCAAAGCGCAAGCCCAACCAACGATCGTTGGGGCGACCGTCCAGGGCCACCAAAGGCAAACCCACACAATATTTGCGTAAGGCCATGACCAGGCCTCTGGCCGGTGTACGAGAAAAAGGACAGGGGCCATCCAGTAAAAAAAAGCTGCTGCGGCCCTGGGCAAAATCCAGGACGCTCACGACCGCCTCACGGTGATACCACTGCAGGCTTAACACCTGAGCACCATGAGCCCTTACTTTTTGGAGTCGGGCGCCCACCAGATGCTGTTCAAATTCAGCCCAAAGACTTTGAAGTTGGAGATATTGCATGAACCTATTTTAACCAAAAGGGGGACTTGAGAAGACAAAATGACCTGTTATACTAAAAGATAATCTGGCATAAAGAAACAGGAATTATGAAGAACTACCCGTTGTTTTACCTTCGCCCCGTGTTTGACACCCCCGTTGATACCATTCAAGACCTGTTAAGCAGCCGCTTTCACTTTACGCCCTTTCACCGCAATACCCTGGCTGAACTGCTCGAAAAGACCGACGCTCCCTGGCTGATCCTGGCAGATACAGACACCTACCGTTGGCTCTTAGAGCATTACAGTGCGGCACCCTTTCATTGCTTTTTGTACTTAGAGGCCAATGAAAAACCCGAGAGTCAGTGGCTCAACAACCCCAGTCTCCTGGACTTTAGCTACGGCATCCCTGAAACGGAACGTATTTTATTTGCCCTGAACCGTATTTACAGTCAGTTGATTCAACACCATGAGGTATCCTTGCTCACCCACGAGGTAAACGTGCAAAAAGAGCGCCTCAACGAACTCAATAAAATCGGGGTGGCGCTCTCTACCGAAAAAGACCTGGATCGCCTGCTCGATAAAATCCTCAGCAGCAGCATGGAAATCACCCATTCGGATTCGGGAAGCCTGTATCTGGTCGAGCCCTCTGATCACCAGGATAAGCCCTCTCACCTGCGTTTTAAATGGGCCAGGAACCTCAGTTTAGATGTGGACTTTAGCGAATTCACCATTCCCCTCAACGAGCAAAGCATTGCGGGCTCCGTGGCCTTGCGAGGCAAAGCCTTAAATATTCCCGATGTCCATCACCTGGAACAGGATGTGCCCTACGGTTTTAACAAATCCTTTGACGAAAACACCGGTTATCGTTCTCAGTCTATGCTGACGGTGCCCATGAAAAACCCCAATGGGGAAGTCATTGGCATTTTACAAATGATCAATAAAAAGCACCATTACGAAGCGCCCCTGGCCTTAGATAACGAAGCCACCCTGGCCACGCAAATTTTAACCTATACCCCTGAAAACGAGGAGCTGCTTTCTTCTCTGGCCAGTCAGGCCGCCGTCGCCATTGAAAACGCTCGCCTGTACGCCTCAATTCAAGAACTTTTTGAGGGCTTTATTAAAGCTTCAGTCAAGGCCATCGAATCACGGGATCCCACCACTTCAGGCCATTCTGAACGGGTGGCCGTGCTCACGGTAGAGCTGGCCAAATCTGTGGATCGGGCCGACAACAGTCCTTACCAGGGGGTTCGCTTTTCCCGCAACGAGCTGCGAGAAATTAAGTATGCTTCACTGCTGCACGATTTTGGCAAAATTGGCGTACGTGAAAACGTCCTGGTCAAGGCCGATAAACTCTATCCCCATGAGCTCGAAGCGATTCAATACCGGTTTCAGCTGATTCGCAAGCACCTTGAAAGTCAGTTTTACCAGCAACACCTCGCTACCTATCGCGAAGCAGACCCCGACGTGCAGGCCCAACAGGTGCAGCATTTACAACAGGCGTACCAGCAGCAATTGCAAGAACTTGATGCCGACCTTCAGGCCGTCTTAGAAGCCAATCGCCCCAGCATTTTAGCCAGTGAGGTGTCCGATCGCCTGGGACACATTCACCAGAAAATGTTCGCCATTGACGATACACACATTCCGCTGCTGAATCCCTATGAATTTGGCCAGTTGTCGATTATGAAGGGCACCCTCTCGGTAGAAGAGCGCAAAGAAATTGAGTCTCACGTGACCCATACCTACCATTTTCTACAGCAGATTCCCTGGACCCGAGCCTTAAAACAGGTGCCCAATATCGCCTACGCTCACCATGAAAAATTAAACGGCAGAGGTTACCCACGGGGATTGCCCGCAGCAGAGATTCCCATTCAGGCCCGTATGATGAGTATTTCAGATATTTACGATGCGCTCACCGCCAGCGATCGCCCTTACAAAAAGGCCCTGCCTGTACAGCGGGCCTTAGATATTTTGGGCTACGAAGTCAAAGACGGCATGCTGGATGCAGACCTGTATCAAATCTTTTTAGATACCAAAGTTTATGACAAAATTGCAGAGGCAGCAGAGGCGTACTAAAAGGTCAACAGCTGATTGGTTTTACCCGCCGCGCTGCGGTTACCCATAATCTCCTGCAGTTTCGCACCGGTAATCACTCGGTTTTCTCCGTCACGGCTACCGGGATCATCCACGGTCAGTGACTTAATGGACCCATCGGGATTAAAATCCACCCCTTTAACCATCATGTAGTGGCCGCTGGAGCCTCCCATGCCACCGGTTAAAATGATGACGTTCTTGCCCGCATCCAGGCGTTCTGCGATCTGCTCACCGGCGGTTTGCGCACTCACCGGCAGGTTAGAGGTGACCCCCGAGCGGCCAGTGGTTTTTTCCACAGCGCGAATCAACTGGTCGGTACTAATGGCAAAGGGACCTGAGCCATTGCCCGTGCGCGCGCCCACGGAAGCGCGGATATCGCTCATATCAGGGGGCGGATTAACCCCCAGGGCACTCATCATCATGGCAGCACAGGCCGGTCCGCAGTTGGCTTGCATCTCTTTGGCTGTGCCCTCACTAAACTGGGGCACAAAGGCGTTATCGCCGTCTACGCTCACCTGGCCGCCCACGCCCGCGGTGCCTGAAGGCCCGGCAACGCCTGAGCTTTCACCGCCGCTAAAACCCTCATTCACATCGTTTTGATACTGGGTGCCGCTGTTTTGAGGAAAGTTAACGCTGTTGGCGTCAGAGACGGCACTGCGAAAGTTCTGAAAATCGGCGGCGGAGGTCTGGGAGGTGACGTGACGTCCCGCGTTTGCGTTCAACGCTTTTTCTAAGCCCTTAAAGAGGTCACGTAGAAAGTTTGCAATGGGATTTTTAACCTTTGCATTTTCGTCAAAGGACTTCATCATGTCTTTGACCAGGGGCGAATCTTTCATGCCTTCAGCTTGCTCGGCAATTTTTTTCATTTCGGCTGGCGTAATGTCTTCAGAACGAAAAAGCCCGTTGGTGGTGGCTTGACTAATGGTGGTGGCTAACTCCATAAACGCTTCTTTTTCGGCGTCTGTGGCCTGGCTCTGGTTGACCGCATCTTTGATTTGACGCAGCTCTGTTCGGCTAATTTGGCCATCTTGAAAGGCCCCGCTCACCGTTTGTTGAAAAGGGGTACTTGAAGTCGAAATATTCATAATGCGAGCCTGTTAAAAGTGCCTTTCCTTGCAAATCCTTACAAAATCCCATACAAATTATACCCATTTTCATCAATTTCAAAACACACGCCTCAAGAAACCTGAAAAAAATTTGAGCAAAACCGTTTAAAAAGCTGGCTCACAGGGTAAGGTAATAGAAGTTACCTATCATTAAGGAGTTTTCATGAGCACCGTCAATTCTCGTTCCACCCAGCAACAACAAATCAACACCTCTTTTGCACAGGCCGCTAGCGACGGCCAAATCACCCACAAAGAGGCCCGAGAATTAAACCAGTTCATTGATAAAACATCCCTCTCAGCCGAAGACAAAACGGCCTTAAAAAAAATGGTTTCTGAACTCAATAAAGCCACCACCGGTAATTTTTTGTTTTTTAGTTGGAAGAGTAAAATCACCCCTTCTGAAATGCAAGGCTTACAAACGCTAGCCCAAACCAATAGCAAAGCCCAGGAATTACTGCAAGGCTTTCAAAGCGCCCAACCTACCCCCGCACCTGCTACTCAGGATCAGGCCCGTGTGGGCAGCCGTCCCCGACAGGCTTCTTTTCAGCCCGGAGGCGGGCTGTTCGGCAGCCGTCGCACCAACGCAAGCAGTGGCGTACAACCGCTGAGTTCAGGGGGAAGAGCGCCTTCGTGGATGGTGAGTCAAAACGGCACCGGCTTAAGCTCCGCCAGCGGCGACTGTGGCCCCGCTTCAGCAGCCATGGTGGCCCGCCGTTTTGGGTTTAACACCCAAATGAACAGCCGCGATGCTGTACAGGCCGCCCGTAATGCCTCTGGGGTCACCTCTCGCCGCGGTGGCGCCTGGGCCATTAGTGAAGATGAAGTCACCAAAGCTATTCGCACCATGACCGGCGGCAGCGTCCGCGAAACCGCTGATACGGGCTTATTATCTGCCGGTGCAAGCAACCGGAATCGCATTATCAGCACCCTGCAACAAAGTTTGAGCAACGGCGAAATGCCCATTCTATTGACCGGCTCACCCAGCACCCGCTCACGCCACTATATGGTGGTGACCGACGTGAAACCCCAGCCGGCCCCCAACCAGGACAAATGGATGCTAACCATGGCAGACCCTGCGGGTGGCCGTGTTTGGAATATGAGTCAAGATCAACTCGATCAACTGATGCAAAAAGCAGACCGCCGGGGCGGAAGCCGGGTCATGGCCTACGGTCAATAGCTTCTTAAGCCAACGCGCCCAGCACCACCAGGCCCACACAGCATAACCAGGCAACGGCAAAAGAGACGCTGCGCAGTTTATCTTGATCTGCAAGATAAGCCCCCAAATGCCCCAGGCGAGCCGCCACAAAGATCAGCGCGAGAATGCCTGAAGGCCCAGCTGCACCCCCGGCCAAATGATTAATGACCACCGCCACCGTAAACAAGGCCAGCGCCTCCCAGGCATTGGCCTGTGCGGCATAGGCACGGGCACCCACCCCGTCTAACTGAGCGATTTGCTGCCGGGGATTTTTGTTGTCGAGCCCACCCGGTTGCTTTAAACGGGCTGCAGAGCCTGTGCCAGCGGCCATAATGGGAATTAAACTGGTAATAAATAGGCACCATAAAGGTAAGGTCATAAATAGCTCACGAGCTCCTCTAAAAAGTGTTGCACATCGGACTGTCTGGCCAGGGTATGGGTGGCGGCTGCACTGCGCTCCCCTACTTTAATGCCCACTCCCCCTTTTGGCAAGGCTCGCATCATATCTTCGTCAGTGGTGTCATCACCCAATGCAATAAAAGAAGGCTTGCCCGACAGATCTACTTGCTTGAGATAATTGCGCACAAAATACCCTTTATTGGCTTCCACGGCCCGCGCCTCAATCACCTTGTTGCCCGCAATCACAGTGGCCGGCAAATGGGACAAGCCCGACTCTAATTCTTCTTTTAATTTATGAGCCTGGTAACTTGAGAAGGTACGCGGCGACTGGCGGTAATGCCAGGCAATGGCATATTCCTTGCGCTCCACATGACTGCGCGGTACCCGACGGGTGTAATTCTCCATTACGGCTTCTGCACTGCTGTACCAGGTGTTTACATCGCTCCAGAGCAATGAAGTCCAAACCTCAGTGTGGGGGTCATAAAAGGTAGCCCCGTGTTCGGCGGCCAACATCACCGGTAGCCCCTCAAACTGACGTTGTAAAAACGCACCGTCTCTACCTGAGACAATCACCACCTGCAGGCGAGGACAGGCCAATAAGCGCACCATCAAGCGGCGGGTTGCTGCGGGCAAAGTCGCCTGCTCAGGACGCTCCTGGATCGGCACCAGCGTTCCGTCATAATCCAAAAAGAGGTAAACCCTGTCACCCAGTTCCTGTAAAAGCTGCTGCACAGCCTGCGGCTCTTCAGGATCAAACAGGGAGCAGGCCCGGGCTGCTTCTTGACGTTGCGTGGTTTTTAACAAATCGGCCATAAAGTGTTCCGCCCAGTCTGAAGCGGTATAGTGGTTCAAAAAGTGCGTCATAATCCGCTTGCGCTCCTGCCGCTCGCCCATGGACATGCTCAGCGCTTCAGCCAGGGTATCGGCACTGCCATGAATATCCCACGGGTTAATCAGCAGCGCTTCGCTCAGCATAGAGGCTGCCCCGGTAAACTCGCTGAGAACAACGACTCCGGGATTGGCGTCGTTTTGGGCCATCACATATTCCAAAGCCACGAGGTTCATGCCATCCCGACGACTGGTGACCAGCAGCACGTCAGACTGACGGTAAAGGGCCAACAGTTCATGAAAAGGCACGGAGGTATACATATACTGAATCGGTGTGTAATAAGGGGTGCTGTATTTGCCGTTGATTTCCCCCACCATACGCTCTACCACACTGCGTAATTTCTGGTACTCATCGACGTCTTGCCGGGTGGGAATGGCCAATTGCAAGAGCGAAACCTGCCCCCGATACTCTGGATAATTCTTCAGCAAATCTTCAAAAATTTTCAGGCGCAAGACCAGCCCCTTGGTATAATCCAAACGGTCTACCCCCAAAATCCAACGGCGGCCGGGCTGGGCCGCTTGCCACTGCTGCCGATAAGCGAGAGTTTCTGAGGACGCCGCTTCCTGGGCAAAGTGGGGGGCGTCAATACTGACCGGGTACACCCCGAGACTGACCTGGCGCTGCTGCCATGTTAAGCCGCTGAAATCGCTGGGAATATTCATGACATTGCTTAAGGTATTGGCAAAGTGGCGCGCGTAGGCATAGTCATGAAACCCAATCAGGTCTGCCCCCAACAAGCCCTGCAGCAGTTCATGGCGTACAGGCAATTGGCGAAACAGCTCTGAGCTGGGAAACGGGATATGCAAGAAAAAACCAATACGGCATCGCACCCCCATATCTTTCAAAATTTGCGGCAGTAAAAAGAGATGAAAGTCGTGCACCCAAATCACATCTTCAGGAGTCGCGGTTTCAGCCACCACCTGGGCAATACGGGCATTGACCCACTGATAAGCCTGCCAGTTTTCGAGCACAAATTTAATCATGCTGCCCTCATAGTGAAACAGAGGCCAAAAAACGTCGTTGGCAATGCCGTTATAATAGGCGTCATAGGTTTCTGGCGGCACAAATACCGGGCGGTACGACTGCCGATAATCTTCGGGTAGCGCTTGCCATTGCTCAGGTCCAATGCCCTCAGGCGCAATACCGACCCACACCTGCTCGGCATCGCTCTGCACCCCCGATAATGCAGTGACCAGGCCCCCTGAGCTACGGCTCAGATTTCCCTGGGCATCCTGCCGAAACGGCAGGCGGTTACTAACAATAATCCAGCGCATAGGTCGAGAGGTTTCCACTCAAAAGTTTGGCCGTTTGAATAATGCCCACATGGGTATACGTCTGGGGGAAATTACCGTACATTTTGCCGGTTTCAGGCTGGGTATCTTCAGAGAAGAGTCCCAAATGATTCCCCGCCTTGAGCATATTTTCAAAGGTGGCACGGGCTTCGTCTTTTTCACCAATCAAATACATGGCGTGGATCATCCAGAAGGTACAAAAGTTAAACGCACATTCGGGGAGACCGAAGTCATCTTCGGACACATAACGGAACACATGACCGTTTTTCATGAGGCGTTTTTTATAGGCCTGTACCGTTGCCACAAAACGGGGGTCACAGGCGTTGACAAGGCCCAGCACCGGCATGAGCAATACACTGGCATCGGCATCGCTGCTGCCATAGGCCATCGCAAACATTTGATGCTTCTCGTTCCAGGCTTTGTCTAATATTTCAGCCTGTAGACGGTCCGCCTCGGCCGCCCATTGGTCAGCCTGCGCCTGATCCTGCATCACCTGGGCTATTTGCGCTCCCCGATCCAACGCCACCCAAATCATCAGCTTACTGAAGGTGTGGTGGCGAAACTCATGACGAAACTCCCAGATGCCGCTGTCGGTTTTGTCACGCACCGTTAAAGCCGCTTGTACCAATTGCTGAATCAAACGCCATTCATCGTCCAGGCCATAGGTTTCGGCATAGTTCAGGCGCTGGTCAAAAAAGAGCGGATAAAGGGACAGCACCAACTCACCGTAGATATCGAATTGCTCGTGCGTGTAAGCTTGATTGCCCACCCGCAACATGCCGGTGTCAGCTGCGCCGCGTAAATGGGTCAATACGTGTTCTGTCAGATCACTTTCCCCCAGAATGCTATAGACCGGCTGCAAGTTTTCAATGCCATGACGGCAGATTTGTTTGAGGTAAAGAATAAACTTCTCCATCTCTTCAAAATGAGCCATCCCGCTCAGGGCATCAATCAAAAAATAGCTGTCACGAATCCAGCAGAAGCGATAGTCCCAGCAGCGCTCAGATCCATGTACTTCAGGAATCGACGTGGTGGTAGCCGCAATCGTGGCACCGGTGTCTTCAAAAAGATGCAGCTTAAGGGTTAAGGCAGAACGAATGACTTCAGTCTGGTACTGCGGGGGAATGGCGCAGTGGCGAACCCAGGTACGCCAGTAACGGAGAGTACCGTCCAGGGCGTCACGGGAGTAGGCTTTAAAATCAATGTCTAGCGGAAAATCATAGGTCAAAATAAGATACGCCGTACGCTGAAGCATATGCACCTGCTCCGCCAGAATGTTTTCAAGACTGAGGTTGGTGTGCAAAAAGTAGGTGTCGTTGTCACTTACTGCTTTAATCGCCCGGGTAGTGCGCCCCAATTTAACAGAATCTTGACCATAATTGGGACGCGGCTGAAAACGCACCCGCACGCTCGGACAGCCTCTAATCGGTTCAATTTGACGGTGGACCTCTACAGGCCGGTGCAGGTGGCCCTGAGCAAAATAGCGGGGAATGAAATCAATGACTTTAAACGCATAGTCATCGGTTTCGTAGAGGGTTTCTAAGACATTCGTATTGGTAAGGTAACGCTGGGAGATACGGGCGGTATGCTCTGCTTCAATACTTAGAAACCCACCCTTTTTAGGGTCGAGAATTTTAGCAAAAATGCTCGGGGCATCAAAACGTGGCATACAGAGCCAATCCAGAGATCCATCGTGAGAAACAAGGGCTGAAATCTGGCAATTGCCAATCACCCCATAATTCAGATGAAAATCGGCAGACAAAGGTTGAGAAGGATTAAAGATTGTTGCATTCATCATTTCACCTTAACACATGCAACAATCTTAATCTATTAAAATAATGCTAAAACTCTGGCAGCACTAGGCGTTTAAAGCCTCTTCTAAAATTTCCAAAAGTTCGTCCGTATCAAAGTCTGCGTCATGGGGCAAGGTAAAGTTCACTTTGCGGATCTGTTCCCCCCCAAAACCAAAACTGCGGGAAGGGATTTCCAATTCCAGCTGAAACTCACTTTCCTCATCCCAGGCCAGTACCAGCACTTCCAATTCTTTAATTTGTCGGGCCATTTCGCCCCGCGCCTGGTAGTCAAAATTCTGAATATAAGGCACCCCTGAAGGGTTTTCCATGTCAATGCACTCACCGCTATCGGTTTCATGTACAAAACCCAGCGCTTCAATGGCGCGCAAGACTTTCTCGGTGGCAGGTTCAGGAGCCACAGCCACCGCGTCGCGATCTTTGGGATCAATCGAACCTTTGACATCAAGGCCCGTGCGTAAATAGGTCACCGGACGCCCCACGGTAATGGGAGTCACCAGCGGTACCTCTAAGGCAAAGGGAAAGGTTTTGAGTTCACGGGGAAAAAGTTCAAAAGATTCCGCAATGTCCATGCGGTGCAAGATCACCGACGCCGTACGCACTTCGCCCTCTTCGTCTTCATAGGTGTACGAAGTGCTCAGCTCTAAATATACCTTTTCGACCCATTGCTCCACCTGGCCCCCTTCAATTTGGATTTCACCCTGAAGGGCTTCGCCCCTGACCACTGGCAGGTCTTTCAAAATCGTGTCGACCTTAGCGCCCCCCACACCCACTTTGGACAACATTTTTTTAAACATAAGACAGACCCCTTTACTACAATTGATATAAAACCGTTAACGGTTCTGCCACAGCATAGCAATTTTTTGACCAATAAAAAAGCCTGCAAAGAATTGCAGGCTGGTGAAAACAGGGGCAGGCATTTCTGCCTGTGGTGTCACATAGGATGATGTAACATAATTTCATTATACAAAAGGCTTTATAAAGAAACCTTAAAGAAAGCTGAATTCTAGCTTATGATTTTTTCAGCTTTCTTTTAGACAGATACAATTTCGACCCGCTTCTCTTGTAAAAAGTCACCATAACGGCCTTCCAGAATAGCCCGGCGGGCATCACGCATCAAATGCACCAGAAAATGGATATTGTGAATACTCAACAGGGTACCCCCAAAATACTCTCCGGCCTTAAACAAATGGCGGATATAGGCCCGGGTGTAGTTTGTACAGGTGTGACATTGACAGTCCTCATACAGGGGACCAAAGTCACGGGTATTGGCGCTATTGCGAATAATCACATCCTGGTGCAGACCCATGGCTTTACCGTGACGGCCCACCCGCGTGGGAATAACACAGTCAAACATATCCACACCGGTGGCCACCGCTTTTAAGAGGTCAATCGGTGTACCCACGCCCATTAAATAGCGCGGCTTGTGATGAGGCAAGTGGGGTACGGTCCAACCCAGAACTTCATGCATCTGGTCCATGCTTTCTCCCACGGAAAGTCCACCAATGGCAATCCCCGGAAAGTCCATATCAATAATGTGTTGGGCACTTTGCTCTCGCAGGTCCTGAAACATACCTCCCTGGACAATGCCAAACAAGGCCTGATCAGGACGGGCATGGGCTGCTTTACAGCGTTCGGCCCAGCGGCGGGTCCGCTCAATCGAGGCCACCGTGCGATCGTAGTCGGCATCGGCGGGCAAACACTCGTCAAAGGCCATAATAATATCTGCCCCCAGATCGTTTTCGATCTGCATGGCTTTTTCGGGGGTAATAAAATGGTAAGAACCATCGCGCGGCGATTGAAAACGCACGCCTTCGTCGCTGACTTTGAGAAAAGAGCTCAGGCTAAACACCTGAAAGCCCCCGCTATCGGTCAACATGGGACGGGGCCAGTTCATGAACTGATGGAGCCCACCCGCTTCTTTGACCAGCTCGGTGCCCGGCCGCAAATAAAGGTGATAGGCATTGGCCAGAATAATTTGGGTTTCCATATCCAGTAGAAAGGGGCGATGAGGCACAGACTTTAAGGTAGCCTGGGTTCCCACTGGCATAAAAACAGGCGTTTCCACCACGCCGTGGGGCGTATGAAAACTCCCTGCGCGCGCACCGGTCTGCGGGCACACGGCATCAAGGGTGTAATGAAACATAGCGATTTCCTAATTGTGTAAGATGAACTCTCAAGTATACGCTAAAATAGAGGGTATGAACGACTTTTCCACGGATCCCTTTGGGTCAGATAGTCCCTTAGATCCTGAGAGCACCCTCTTTATTGCCACCGAAGCAGAAGCCACTTGCCCACCCCGTGGACCCACTGACGCTCCGGCTGATCCCTCCCTGTATGATCCGATCCTGCCGGTGGGCTCGGGCGCCATGGGCGAGGTCTTTCTGGCCCGTGACCGCTATCTGCTGCGGCGAGTAGCTTATAAAACCCTGCATACCCAAACCCAGCAGGATGCCGAAGCCCTGGTACGCTTTGTCAGAGAGGTCCAGATTACCGCACAACTGGAACATCCCAACGTCATTCCGGTTTATCATCTCGAAAAAACCGCCAGGGGTTGGGCCTATGCCATGAAATTGGTCTTTGGCAAAACCCTTAAGACCCTCATTCAAGAGGGGTGTGAACAACGCACCTTACTGGAATATTTTCTCAATGTCTGCGACGCCATGGCTTATGCCCATGAACACGGGGTCATTCACCGTGATCTCAAACCCGCCAACATTATGGTGGGTCCTCACCGCGAAGTCTACGTCATGGACTGGGGCATTGCCCGCCGCATGGCGGAGACAACGGGTCTCGAGACGCCCATTCAATTTCAAGACATTCCAGACTTGATGGAGCATGCAGAAGGCGATTTTGAAACCACCCAGGTGGGAAAGATTTTGGGAACCCCGCGTTATCTTTCGCCCGAACAGGCCACAGGCCATAACCACAAATTAGATGGTCGCAGCGATCTCTTTACCCTGGGCTTGATTTTACAAGAAATCTTAACCCTTCAGCCCGCCTACAAAGCCCCCCATATGCAGGCCCTATTGCGTAAAGTCCTCAAAGCCCAACGGGAGCCCTTACCCATGCACCTGCCCCGAGAACTGCGCGCCATTGTACGCAAAGCCACCCACCGCAAGCGCGATGATCGCTATGGCAATGTAAGAGCCCTGCAAGCAGACGTCAGCCGTTATTTACGGGGGGAAGCGGTAAGCGCTGAACCCGATAAGCTCCATCAACAGCTTTTGCGCTGGATGAAAAAACACGCGCTACTTACCGCCAGTCTGGTGGTCTTGCTTTGTACAATCTTGGGGTTACTTGCAGCAGGCAGCCTGTACCGCCAAAGCCAACAGACCCAGCGCTTAAAAACCCAGCAGACCCGACTGATAGCCCTGCAGAACCGTGTGGCACGGCAGGCGCACCTGATTAACAATCACTTTTTGCATATCGAAAATCAGCTCAAGAGGTTTAATGCCAACTTAGAAAGCCAATTGTTTTCAACACTTCCTGCCCGCCCGGTCTTTTTTGAACACGACTATTTAAACCACCCACCCCCCGATTTTGCATATGCCCCACGCTATGCTAAACTCATCAGCAAAGCCCACGGGGTTTTATTGCCACAATCCTCCAAAATCGACCCCACACACCTTAAGGCATTAAGCCACTTGCCTTCAGCCCTTCAACACGCTTTTGCCACCGAAGCACTGACCTGGGCCCACGTCCTCT
The DNA here is from genome assembly GCA_964229355.1 of Candidatus Sericytochromatia bacterium. Taxonomy (GTDB): domain Bacteria; phylum Cyanobacteriota; class Sericytochromatia; order UBA7694; family UBA7694; genus CAXRDE01. The sequence continues at coordinate 36,883 of CAXRDE010000012.1, forward strand.
TGCCAGACCTTTACTTCTCGTATCCAGGCAAAAGGGCTTACCCGCTCGATTACCGCCCCCAGGATACGGCCTGGGCCAAAGCCAGCGCCCGCAACTCGCACCGCCCCAGTTGGAGCCGCCCCTATATTGACATTCAGGGTCAGGGCATTATGCTCGCGGTCGCCATGCCGGTCAAAGACCCGCAAGGCAAAAATATAGGTACCACTGCGCTATCGCTTTCACTGCCTTATCTCATTAGCCATGTGCTCACCCTGGATGATTTGCCCGTGGAACAGAGCTATCTGGTCAACGAGAAGGGCGAAACGCAGATCAACACCCGAGACGGCAAACGCATGTCGGGTATGCATTTTGGCATGAACGTGCAAAACACCGTGCTCGATACTCCACTTTTTGATGTACCCGAGTTGGTCAGTGCGATCACCCAAAAACAGTCAGGATTTTATCGCTATCTAAAAAATGGGCGGGCCAAACTTTTAGCGTACTACCCCCTTAACGCGTTGGGCTGGTACTACGTGGTAGAGGTAGATGAAAGCGAGCTGTTTGCCGCCACCCGCTGACCTTTTAAAAGGTAGCGGTGAATATCCTCTTCAATTTCTTCAAGAGGCAAAGATCCAGAAGACAAAAGCACCTCGTGAAAATCAGGCAACGAAAAATGCGTCCCCCAGGCCTGCTCTGCCGCCTGACGCCAGGCGGCAATTTTGCGCTCCCCCATCTTATAAGCCAGGGCCTGACCGGGCAGCGCAATGTAGCGATCCACTTCTGACTGAATATCAGTTTCTGATTGCAGCGTATGCTCTCTTAAGTAGGCCACTGCACGCTCGCGACTCCAACCGAGGGCATGAAGACCGGTGTCCACCACCAAACGGCTGGCTCGCCACAGTTCAAAGGATAGAGCCCCCAGGGTCTGAACGTCATCATACAGGCCCATTTCAAAACCCAAAGACTCGGCGTAAAGCGCCCAGCCTTCCACAAAAGCGGTGGCTTCAATATGGTAACGGAAATCAGGCAAATCATTAATTTCCAGAGCGCGAGCCAGTTGCAAGTGATGCCCAGGCACCGCTTCGTGCAGTGTTAAGGCCATCATGGCATAGCGAGGCCGCTCGTGGAGTGCGTGGGTGTTCACATAGTAAATACCGGGGCGCGAGAGATCCTGGGGCGGTGTGTAATAATAGGCCTGAGGCGCTGCAGCCGCCCGCCAGGGTTCTAAGGCCTTAAGAACGCAGGGCGTCTTCGGCAATTTTCGGAAGAGGATGGGTAAGGCCGCTTCTGCCTGCTTCAGCATCACAGCATAAGTGTCCATAAGCTGATCTACATCTTGAAAATAATAGGCGGGATCTTGCTGCAGCCGTACTCTCAAATCAGACCAGCGCTGCGGCAATTGCAAACGGGTCAGCACCGCTGACAATTGCCCTTGCAGGCGTGCAATTTCCGCCAGGCCGACGTCGTGAATCTCCTCAGCGGAAAGCCCCGGCATAACATGCCGGGCAATCCAGTAGTCATAAAGGACTTTACCTTGAGGCAAGGCGTGTAAGCCTACCCCATAATCCTCCGCAGAGCAGTGGGGCAAATAGTGCGCCTGTACAAAATCTGCCAGTTGGGTGTAGGCGGGCTGCACTTCCTCAGTAATTAAACGGGTTGCCATTTGTTGCACCCGTTCCGCCAGCTCCGCAGAGAGGGCCGGGAGATGACGTAAAATGGGCTGGTAAAGGGGCATGTCTTGCAAGGGCGCGGCAGCCAGCTCACGCATTTGTAAGAGTGACTGTTCAACGACACAGCGGGGATGCACCAGGCCTTTTTTAATCCCCAACTGCAGATTCTGCACAGTGTCTTGCACCTGCTTTTTAAAGGCCTTTAAGCGGCTAAAATACTGTTGGTACTGGGGGTAGGTTTCGAGGGGATGCACCTCTGCCCATTGGGGAAACTTTAAATGCATGCCCTCTTGCTGGTCAATACACAGCAAATGCAAATGCAGTTCATGAAACTGAATGTCCTGCGATAAGACCCAGGCAAACAAACGAGCATTGCGTTGCATGGCAGGCGACAACACTTTAAAATCAAGGGTTTCAAGGTGACGGAGAAAGGCCCGGTATTTTTGACAACGCTTCTGGGCGGCGTCGTCTGAGAGATCGGTTAAACAATCATCATAGCGATGATCCCCATCATAGCTAGCCCATTCGGGATAGGCCTTGCGCTTAAATTCATGGTGTTGACGAAACAGGGTTTGCAATTCTGTTTCCACAAAAATTTGTTGGCGACGTGCCGCTGCACGGGATAAACTTGCACACATAGCCCTTAGTGTATCAGGAATAATTTACATAAAAACAGGGGTTGTGCGGTGTGGCACAACCCCTGTCAAGAAATAACAGCAGTGTTTAGCGAATGGCGTCCAACATTCTGCGTTCACGGTCTTTATAGCCCCGAATCAGGGTAGCCAAAGACTGAATCACGTTAGACAACTCACTGGCTTTTTGCTGAGCGGTACTGAGGGCGGCACCTTCTAAAGCTTTGAACTCAGCAATGCCCACAATGTTATTGGTTCCCGCAGGACCCGTGGTGATTTCAGCGCCAAGTGCAGCATCAAGGTTTACCCCGTTAACACCGGTTTGGTTATTTAGATAAATTTCACCGGTCATACGGTTTACTTTATAACGGGGCGGAATACCACCAAAGGGAACACCATTGACCACAGACTCAAAAGGGTCTCCGTCTTGACCGGGTGTATAAAGGGGTTCGTTAGGGGCATAGTCATAACCTGGCACCGTACCGTCAGCATTAAAAACACCGTAATTGGTAATCTCGCCACTCAGGGGATCCCGACGCACTCTGATAATTAAAGGTTTGGCCGTTACGCTATTAATGGTGGCACCCGCATCGATGCCGTCCACGCCATCCACATCGTTGCCGGCCTGCAGGATGTTAGAAGGACCCGCCAGAATTGCGGTAGAAGAAGGCAATACGGGCCCGTCAACGGGATCATTGGGGTCGTAGCCGGGATTACCGTTGCCCGAAAAGGAGTTAAAAGACCCATCGGTCAGGGTTTGTGCGGTATCTCCCGCAAAAGAGGCAATGGGCACAAACAGACGTGCGATTTGAGTGGCCCGCGACTCATAAGCAGCAGCCATAATCGTAATGGACTGAATGCCTGTGGGGACAAGAGATGCGGTAACGTAGGTATTATAATTGCCCATGGGATCTCCTCAGAAGGGTAAACATATTTTTAGATGTCTTTTTTATCTGAGGGACCCTGAACAAACCTGTCTCATTTAACATAAAAAAAATATTTGTTTAACACGAAGCCAAAATGCTAAGATAGATTACCTGTTTGAATTTTCAAAGTGAGTGTACCCGTAGCCATGTCACAAGCCAGTTCTGTCCAATCATTAATTGATGAACTCAAGATTTTAATTCGTGCCCGCTATCCCTTGATTTCTCTCGTATCCTGGGAAGAAAAACGCATTGAAAACCTCCTTGTTGAAATTTCTACCGCCCGCAACAAAGGCATTTTTAGCTGGACCATTACCCAGGGCTTACAAAACCTGGAGTCTGGTGCGGCCGCCAAACGCCTGCTGGATAACACCAAAGATCCCATCGCCGCCCTGGACTACATTGAAAGCTTTCAAAAAGCGGCCATCTTTGTGCTCAAAGATTTCCATCCCTTTATGAAAGATGCCCGCGTCATTCGCCGTTTGCGCGATCTCACCATCGCTTTAAAAACCTCTTATAAAACCATTGTGTTGCTCTCACCCATTCCCTGCATTCCCGAAGAGCTCGAAAAAGACATTTCGGTGCTGGATTTTCCCTTGCCGACCCTTGGCGACTTAGATCAGCAACTGGATCGCATGATCGCCTCGGTGCAGCACAACCGCAATGTGACCATTAACCTGCAGCCTGGCGATAAAGAGCGTATTTTGCAGGCCGCCCAGGGCTTAACGCTGGTGGAAGCCGAAAACGTTTTTGCCAAGGCCATTGTGGCCAAAGGGCGCATTGATGCGGAAGATATTCCTCTGATTCTGCTGGAAAAAAAGCAAATCATTAAGAAAAGTGGTCTGCTGGAATACTATGCGCCTCAGAACAACATGGACGATGTGGGCGGCTTAGACCAGTTGAAAAGCTGGATGCGCAAACGCGGCGTGGCCTTCTCTGAAAAAGCACGGGACTATGGCCTCCCTCACCCCAAAGGCGTTCTCCTTATTGGGGTTTCGGGTTCAGGAAAAAGTCTGGTGGCCAAGGCCGTGGCCTCTTTATGGAATCATCCACTGCTGCGCTTAGATATTGGTGCAGTGTTCTCAGGACTGGTGGGCTCTTCAGAAGCCAATATTCGCTCCGTCATTAAAACCGCAGAATCCATTGCCCCTTGCTTGCTGTGGCTCGATGAAATGGATAAAGGCCTCAGTGGCACCCAGAGCTCGAATTTCTCTGACGGTGGGACCACAGCACGGGTGCTATCGAGCTTTTTAACCTGGATGCAAGAAAAAACCGCCCCGGTCTTTTTGATCGCCACCGCCAACGATATTTCAGCCCTGCCCCCTGAACTGCTCCGCAAAGGCCGTTTTGACGAGATCTTCTTTGTGGATTTGCCCAGCCATCGTGAGCGCATGGATATTTTTAAAATTCACCTGCTCAAACGCAAGCGCAATCCTGAGCATTTTGATCTGTCTTTGCTCGCAGATCTGTCCCAGGGGTTCTCGGGCTCAGAAATTGAACAGGTGGTGATTTCAGCCCTGTACGATAGCTTCGACGCCCAACGGGAACTGCAGACCCAGGACCTGACCCACGCTCTGCGCCAGTCCGTGCCGCTTTCGCACACCATGCGCGAATCCATTGATGCCCTGCGCCAGTGGGCCCAGACCCGCGCGCGCTCGGCCTCAAGTGAGCAGCAACAAATGCGTATTTCTGAGAATTAAAGCCGGTGGAAATCTCAGGGCCGCAGTTAAGCCAACGCTTTAGCAAACAGGATTTTAGAAACCAGGTGTTTCAAGAGATCGAATTTTACCAGTGTCGCTTTGAAGACTGTCTGCTGCGTGAGGCGACCTTTTGGGACTGCAGTTTTGAACACTGTCATTTCGAGGGCTGTGATCTTTCCAATGCCAATGTGGAAGGCAGTTCTTTTTCAGAAGTCACCTTTTCACACAGCAAGGCAGTCGGGGTGCAATGGCAAAGAACCACAATTTCTTTTCAGGTGAATTTCGAAAACTGTGTTTTAAATTATGGCTCTTTTTTCAAAAAAAGCCTGAAGTCCATCAAGATAAACCATTGCCAGGCCAAAGATGTGGACTTTGCCGAATGCAATTTATACCGCGCTGACTTTAGCGGTACCGATCTTGAAAACAGTCGTTTCTTACATACCGATCTGCGAGAGGCCAATTTTTCAGAAGCCTACCAGTACAGCCTGGATTTACAGCAAAACAAGGTAAAAAATGCAGTATTTTCCCTGCCCGAAGCGGTGTCTCTGCTGACGGGTTTCGGGATCAAAGTCAAACTTTAAAACAATAAAGGCCCCGCCGCCTTGCGTACCGTGGCATCTGAAAAACGGAACACCCCACGATCATAAAGATAATGCACCGCAGCGCTCCAAAAGGCCAGTGTGGCCGCAATATAAAGCCCCAGGCCGCCCTGCAGTTGCATAGCAGGCAATTGGTCCAGCAGCTGCGCATCGGCCTCTAAAAAGCGGGTCAGTCCAAGCGACAGCAACACCAAAACACCCAGCGCCCCCCAGGCTCGTGCATTGATCATGCTCCAGAAACGATACCAGGGCGTTTCAATAACCTGCTGAGAACGCCGCGTCATGGACTGGGTTAAACCCAAAGACACCAGCCAATGCTGAATCTGCAACAGCACAAAATATAAAACAGGCGGTACATACAGCGACACCAGAGTCAGCACACACAGGCTCGAAGCGTAGAGCATGCGCGGCACACTGTGTTGGTGCTGGCGATAACGCCACAGGGTAAGGCTCCAGAGGAGGCCAATCCCCATACTGAGCACAGCTTTTAAAAGACTGGCCTGACCGGTCCACAGGCCGCCACTGAGCCAACCATTCCAGACCCGCAGGGGGTCAAAGGCCCCGTAATGCAAATCCATCATCAAACTCACACCACCAGAGACCGCAAAGCACACGTAATGATCCCAGCGCAGCAAAGGCACAATCGCTTTAGATGGTGACACCTGCCCCTGACGGCTGCGATAAATGGACAGTACCCCATAATGTTGACGGGCAAAATGATAGATCGCCCAAAAGTAATCCATCACCGCCACCAGCGCCAGACGCCAGACGCGGGGAATGGGCAAAAGCGTCTCTGAGGGCAATAGCCAAAGCGCCAGCCCCACCAATAGCAACAGCGGCAAGCCCACAAAATAGCGAAGGCGTTGCTTCACCACGGCCGCATATTCAGGCACACACCAGGCCAGATAAGCACTCGACAGACGATGGGCGATCCACAGACACAGGGTGACAGCCCACAATAGCGGTTCGCTCCAGTCCACAGGTAAAAACACCAGCAGAGGCAGCCAAAAACCTGACAACAGCCAGCACAGGTCCCATGCTGGCGAAACCACCCAGGCCAGCGCTTTTGGGTTGACGGACGTCGCACGATGAACCGGTAAAGCCGACTTTGCAGAAGATTGTACAGAAGAGAGCATGGTTTTATTTTAACAATTTTATGGGCTTTTAATAAATGGACGCTATGGACTGAGCTATGGCGCGTGCTAATTTGAAAGCTATGAAAAAAGAAGATCGCGAAGCCCTTATTGCTCTCCCTATTATTTTGCTGGTCGCCGCAGGCCTGGCCTGGGCCGGTAGCCAGCACGGTGCCCACTGGGGCTCCTGGCCTATTTATGCGCTGTGCGTGGCCCTGGCCATCGGCATCCAGTGGGTCGCCTTTGTGCCCGCTTACCTGAAGCAAACCGAGAAATACTACGATCTGGTAGGCAGTTTGACGTACCTGTCGGTGCTGGGTGTGGGTTTTAGCGCCAGCCCCCACAAAGATCCCCGCGCCTTACTGTTGGCGCTGCTTGTGGGGTGTTGGGCCGTGCGTTTGGGGTCTTTTTTGTTTTTGCGGATTCATGCCGTGGGCGAAGACAGCCGTTTTCGTGACATTAAGCCCCACTTCTTTCGCTTTCTTATGGCCTGGACCTTGCAAGGGCTCTGGGTTTGCTTTTCGTTGGCTGCTGCGCTGGCCGCCATCACCAGCACCACGCCAGTTTCGCTGGATATGTGGGCTGCCATCGGCGCAGCGGTGTGGATCATGGGCTTTGGCATTGAGGCGCTGGCAGATTACCAGAAAAGCCAGTTTCGCAAAAATCCTGACAACAAAGGACAATTTATTCATGAGGGTTTATGGGCGCTTTCACGGCACCCCAACCACTTCGGTGAAATCGTCCTGTGGATCGGCATTGCCCTGATCGCCTTCCCGGTATTGCAGGGCTGGCAATGGGTCACTCTGATTTCCCCCGTGTTTATTACCTTATTGCTCACCCGCATCAGTGGCGTCCCCATGCTCGAAGAAAAAGCCGACGAGCGCTGGGGAGGCCAGGCGGATTACGAGCACTACAAAGCCACCACACCAGTGCTTGTCCCCCGACTCACCCCACCGCCCCCCTTTAAAAAGGCTTAAGACTCATTCAGTTTGCTTGGCAGCGCCTTTTAGACTGGGGTTATAATAAAGCCATGCTAAATACACATTTTTTAAAAACCGCTCTGACTTCCCGTATCACATCAGGCCTTTGCTGTCTGCTCCTGCTGAGCGCCTGTGGCGGCAACGTCAAAGAATGGGATCAGTCTCAAAGCTTTCCGGTGGGGAGTCTACAGGCCCTGAACACGGAGATCAAGGCAGGCAGTTTCACCGTCCACGGCACAGACACCGCTGAAATTAAAGTCGACACCCACTTTAAGCTCACCAGCAAACGCAAAGGCGAACTGGCCGAAAGCATCAAACTCGAGGCCATTCCCGCTGCAAATACACTCGGACTTCGCCTGAGCTTACCCGCTCTGGAACAAGACGAAGATCTTACCAGCAATGTGGACATTTACGTGCCCGCTGGTCTGGCGATCAGCCTGAAAAACACCGATGGCGATATCAGCCTCAATCAGATCAAAGGCGCAGTACAGGTGGAGGGCATTAACGGAAACATTCAAGATGTCGACCACCTGGGCAATCTCAGCGTTAAGGTGCAAAACGGCAATATTGTGTTGAACAAGGTGAGTGGCACACAACACCAGCTCACCACCCAGAATGGCAATATTGAACTCAATGAGGTAACTGGCGCCCTGGAAACCTACAGCGCCAACGGCAATATTGTGGCCAGCTTACAAGGGGTCGATCGTCCAGAGGACTATCGTTTTGCCACCGTTAACGGTAACATCACCCTCAAGGTGCCCAGCGATAGTTCTGCACGGGTCCGCTATAAAAAAGGGGTGGGCAATGTCACCACCGATTTTAAACACCTGAGCGATCAATCTCGCATCGACATTGGCTCCGGCGCAGCACGGATTCAAATGGAAAGCACCAATGGAAATATTGAAGTACTCACCCAATAAAAGTCTTCAAGTCCGCTCGCACTTTCTACCCGTTCCCCACAGCGAACACCGCTTGCACGTCAAGGCTTTTGTGCCGTTACAAGAAGTCCCCAAAGCCTGCGTGCTGCTGGTGCATGGCGCCATTGAAGACGGGCGCATTTTTTACAGTCAAAAGGGAAAAGGCTTTGCACCTTTTCTGGCTCAGGCGGGTTATGCGGTTTACGTCATGGACTTGCGCGGCCGGGGCTTAAGCCATCCTGCCATTGACAAGCACAGCGATCATGGCCAGGAGCAAACCATTCAGGAAGACATTCCACAGGTGGTACAGTGGATGCACAAGCGTCACCGCAAAATCCCGATGATCTGGGGCGCCCACTCCTGGGGAGGCGTGTTGATCGCCTGTACCTTAGCCCGCTTTCCCGAGTGGCTCCCGCATCTGCAAAGCCTGATCTTTTTTGGCAGCAAACGGCGGGTCAACGCACCCACCTGGCAACGCCGGGTTCACATTGGCCTGGTGTGGAATCATTTGGCCTTTGGTGTCACCCAAACCTTAGGTTATTTGCCCGGTGCCCGCCTGGGCATTGGCTCTGATAGCGAGACCCGCCGCTCGCATGCCGAAAGCGTACGCTGGGTCAAAAGCGAAAGCTGGAAAGATCCCGATGGCTTTGATTATGCACAGACCCTGCAGGCCATGGCCTTACCCCCGCAATTGCATCTGGCAGGCCCCTGGGACCACGCTCTGGGACACCCGGAAGACGTGAAGCGCTTCCAGAGCGAGCTGGGCGGCGGCCCGCAAAGTGATTATCTCTTGCTCTCACGCCAGCACGGGTTTCGCCATAACTATGGGCATATTGACATGCTGACCCATCCTGATGCGCCCCAGGATCATTTTCCTGAAATTTTGCGCTGGATTGAAGCTCACCCTTAACCCTGCTGTTTTTTACGTCGCTCATAAATTTGAAGGATCGCCTGCGCAATATTGCGGTGATCCGCTTCAAACTCAGGTACCCAGGGCATGTCAAAGCCTTTTTGTGTACTGCTATCATTGGGGCGCTGGTATTGTACCATCACCTTTTTGCCTTCTTGCGCTTCAGAGGGCCACTGGGCCCGGAAAACCTGACCATCATACTTAAAGTTCAGGTAGAGCAACATGCCCCCAATATCACCCGTGTCCACAGGGGGCAAAGGAATGGGAGTGGGACTGGGCACACTCAGACGGGAGTCAAAATCCAGATCGCGGGTTTTGGTTAGATCATCAAGGGAGCTGTTGTTAAATAAACTGCCTTCACGATCCAAATCTCCGTTCAAATCTGGATTTTTAAGATCATCAGCATTGAGGTTTTCATCAAAGCGAGGTGATTTTTTGACACCAGGTAAACGGAATTTAAAGCCGCTGCCGGAGCCCGAACCGTTTCCATTGCCGTCGCCATTGCCATTACCTGCACCATTATTGGCAGAACCATTACTGGATCCGTTTTCGCCGTTGTTGGCATTGGGGTCAGGGGTTTGACCGCTCACAGGACCACCGTCAGAGCCTTTGGTAGCATCAGGTAAAGTACCCAGACGACGGGCTTCGGCCTCGTAATCACTGTTAATGTATTTGGCATACGCTTCCCAACTGTCAAAACCAAAGGGCAATTCTTCAGGAATTTCAAGATTTTGATCTTCTAAGTATTTTTTAAGTACCTTAGCGGCCACTTTTTCAGACTCAGGTAAACTGGCAAATTGGGGCGGCAGATCTGCAAAACGCGCGTCAGGCGTGGGTGTGGGACTGGGCGCAGCGGTAGGGCTGGGCGCTGAAGAAGGCGCAGCAGAAGGTGCTGCGGTTACACCAGGACTGGGTGTGGGCGCAGGAGAAGGCGTTGCTTCGGGTTGGGGGGTGGCCGTAGGAGCCGGAATGGGGGTTGTTTTGGGTTGCGGGGTGGGGGTAGGGACAGCAGGAACAGGGGTCGCCATGGCATACGCGTCAGGATCGGGCGCTTCTTGCGCGGGAGGAGGTTCCTGAAAATCCGGAGGAACCTCGTCAGGAGGCGCCTCCGGTGGCGTTTGGGGTGGCAGTGTGACCTGTTCGATCTGAATACTTTGCTCCATGGACTGTTGATCCCCGGCGGATTGTTCGCCAGCGTCCACTTCAATATTGGCGGCAATGACCACCAAAAGCACGCCCTGGAGCACAAAAGATAAAAACAAAAAGAGTACAAAAACAAGTCTTTCCCGCCGTCGATCTTGCTGCTGCTTTTGAAAGCGAGCAGGAAGTCGAGAGCGGGAAAACCGACGCTTGAGTGCTTTAAAAATGGCCCTCTAGCCTCTTTTTTGTTGTTGTACTTCGCGGATGCGGGCGGATTTACCACGACGCTGACGGAAGTAGTAGATGCGAGCGCGACGCACACGGCCACGACGCTTCACTTCAAACTTAGCCACACGGGGAGAGTGTACAAGGAACGTACGCTCTACACCAACGCCTTGAAAAATCTTGCGCACGGTAACGGTTTTGCTGATACCGGCGTTTTGCACTTTAATGACAACGCCTTCAAAAATCTGAACGCGCTCTTTGCCGCCTTCAACGATTTTTGCGTGTACAGCAACGGTATCACCGGCTGTCATTTCAGGCAGTTCGCTTTTGTATTGCGCTTGAGTAATTTCTTTAATTAATTGTTGACTCATGATGTGCCTTCCTTAAACAGACGGGTTAACGCTGATTTTGCGTTTACGACGTCCACGGCGTTCAAATTCTACAACGCCATCAACGAGGGAGTAAATGGTATAGTCGCGTCCCATGCCTGTGTTATTACCGGTATGAAAGTGTGAACCACGCTGACGAACGATGATACCACCGGCTTTTACAGCCTGACCACCGCTAACTTTCACACCCAGATATTGGGGGTTACTGTCGCGTCCGTTCTTACTACTACCTGCAGCTTTTTTATGTGCCATTTGACTTGTCTCCTTATCCCAGACGAATCTCTTCGATCATTACGCGGGTGAACCGCTGGCGGTGGCCGACTTTACGCTGGTAGCCTTTTTTGGCTCGATATTTAAAAGAAACCACTTTTTTACCTTTGATTTCTTCTTTCAAAACTTTGCCTGAAACTGTGGCCTGTACAGTAGGAGTACCTACGTGCACATTTTCACCATCCACCACCATCAGAGCGGGGAATTCAACGGTGCTGCCTTCTTCTGCGTGCAAAAGTTCCAGATCTAACCAGCGACCTTGTTCGGCTTGGTATTGTTTTCCACCATTTTCGATAATTGCATACATGTTAGATCACCTAAAATCTTATTCTAAAGGGAAATATTCAACGCCCATATTAACACAGGCATTGCTCTCATGAATAGAGTAATTTGAACCTTTTCATAAACGGAGCTTAAACATAGGAAAATCTCATATATTACTCCGCGGTTCCACAGTATACCACTCTTCTTTTTTAAGTGGTTAGAGGATAGCCATTTTTTCGCAAGAATCCGGGAAATCCCCCTGAGGCACAGGCCAATCGTGTACGCCCGGCACCCGCAGTGACACCGGTAGATCGGGGTACAGCACATGGTACAAATACAGCCCCTGAGGTGGCGCCGTTAATCGCACATATTGGCGATCCTGGGTTTCCAGGGCGCGTGCGATCTGATGCAACGGATACTTCCCTCGGGCCACATCTACCGCACTGCCCACCAGCGAGCGCACCATGTTGTACAAAAAGCTTTCCGCAAGGATTTCAAGCACCACATAGCTTTCATGCTGCCAGCAATGGGTCCAGCGCACATCAATGTCAAAGTTCGTGCGGTAAGAGCCAGACTTACAAAAAGCCTTAAAATTATGGGGGCCTTTCACACGGTGCCAGGCTTCCGCCAGGGGCTCAAAGGGCACTTCAAAAGGGGTTTGCCAGACGCTGTGACGTAAGGTAGGGGTCTGGCTCAGGGGGGCTAAAATATAGCGGTAATGCCGGGCTTTGGCCTGAAAACGGGCAGAAAAGTCTGCTGGCACGGCAAAAGCCTGTAACACCCGCACATCACCGGGCAACATGCGGTTTAAAGCCTGGGCATAGCGCTCCAACGGAATCGGGCTTGCGGTCCGAAAAGAAACCACCTGGCAATAGGCATGAACCCCGGCATCGGTGCGCCCTGCACAAATGAGAGACGGGATGTGCCCCAGAAAACGACCCAGGGCCTTTTTGAGCTCAGACTCTACCGTGCGGCATCCCGGCTGCACTTGATAGCCCTGAAAATGTGTGCCGTCATAGGCCACCTGCAGCGCCACCTGGGGGGCCGCAGAGAAATCCGTTGGGGGTTCAACCAGCATAGACCTGCCTCCTGTGCATTCACGAATACCTTAACATCTTGGTGACAGGCAATGTGAAAACCCGCTAAACTTAAGAAAAAACCCGAGGCACTTAAAAACCCATGGCAAAAAAACACATGCGATTTCCCCTTTCTATCTTAACCATGGGCTTAAGCAGCTTAGGTTTGATACTCAGTCTGAGCGCCTGCGAGGCCATTGACCTGATTAACTCCGTAGGCACCGTCCTGGCTCCCCCGAGCGATCCCAGTGCCAGTCCTACCCCTGAAGGCAGCAGCGCACCTAACGCGAGCCCCAGTCCTGCCCCCCAGAGCACAGCCAGCAGCGCTCCGGCAGGCCTTGACGTGGTCAAAGCCAACGATCCCGTCCCCGTGTCTACGGATTGGAATCTGGCACGCAAAGCGGGCAATACCCTACAGGTCAGTAGCTTCAAAGATGCCAACACCGACAAAAGCCGCTTACTTGACGGCGCCTTAGCCACCTCGTGGTTTGCCAGCGACAGCGATGTACCTGCTCAGGGTAAATTACCCACTGTCGAACTGCAATTTGGTACCGCTGCCGGTGTCCTGAGCATCAACCTGCGGGGCGACCGCCAGGAACAAAAAGGCCTATTGATTGAAGAGCTCAATTTACTGGCCATTGGTACCGAGGGCGTTTTGGCCAACGAAACCGTCAAAATCACCCCCGAAGACAAAGACGTTAACCTGGTATTTAAAAAGCCCCTCGATAACGTCAAAAGCCTCCGTTTAACCATCACGCGCAGCTCTGGCACACCCGGTCTGGCAGAGCTGGAAGTATTGGGACGCTAGCGCTTTAGCACACGATTAAAACAATCGCTATACGCTTGCATACGTCCGTACCAGCTGTGATGAGGAGCTTCTTGTTGGGCCCGTTGTACGCGCTTCTGGCGTTCGCTTTCGTGACTTAACAGATACTCAGCCTGCTCCAGCAAGGTTTCAGGCGTGTCAAACTGCGCATAACCCGCAAAGTCCAAATCCGCGGTAAGGTTGGTACCCAGAGTCTCAGTGAGTAGACAACCCTGGGTAGGCAAAACTTCGAAAAAGCGGGTGGGCACATAGTTTTCTTCCGCTGCATGAAGGTGTAAGACCAGCTTAGACTGATTGTAATAACGGTTAATCGCTTCAGGCTGCCAAACTTCCCCCACAAACAGGCGCTCTCCAAAATGTTCCTTAAGGGGTTTTATCCAACGCTCTCGCCGCGCGTTCAGACTGCCAATAAAGCAAATATCGTATGTATAAGGCACTTTTTGTACATGATAGTGCTGGGGGTGAAAAGCATGGTGAACACGCTCAACGAGAATCCCTTTCTGCACACAGTATTCCACCACCTGCTGACTATGGGCCAGCACAAGATCTGGAGGACAAGGAGCGTCTAAAAAATGCTGAGCAGAGGACAGAGAGAACTCCGAAGCCATGTAAACCACCGGGCATTCAAAGCGGGAAAGCCACTGGACAGGGAAGGGGTTACCATTCTGGATAAAGACCAGATCGCTACGGCGGTGATAGCGCCGAAAAGCACGCCTAACGGCACCCGGAACCCACTGCCTAAAATTGACCGGGTAAATAACATGTCCTTGCTTTTGGAGGCCCTGTAACATGGGGTATTCGGCACGCCATGTTTTGCCGTCAAAAACGCCAAAGTATAAAATGCGCAAGGTAAACCACCTTCTTTAAAGTTAGCACTTTTGTTTTATTTTAAGGCAGTTGTGTATTTTTTGTGAAATCAGGGTATAAATAAAAAAGGTGTCTTATCTCCCTATTTTCACAAGACAAGATAAAGGAAGCTTTTTGTTATGGGTTCAATGAACGTCGGTCGCCGAGTTGGTCAACTTAATCAATGGAGTGACGAAAATATCAACGTCACCTCACGGCGCGGCTCATTTCCCACCAAAGAAGCCGCCCAGGCTCGCGCTGCAGAAGTGGCCGAGTCCACCACCGAAGACGCTATCGTCACCCGCAATAACGGTCAGTACCATGTGTACGGCGTCAGCGAAATTGGCACGTTAGATCCTGGTGATAACGATGTGGGTCGCTACGACATTCACGAGCTTGAGGGCGAATCCATTGTCAGCTTTGACATTACCAAACGCGACACCGACGGCGAACGATTGGGCGGCCAGATTCATCAAGAAGTCAACGGTGCCGACAGCGCTGACGTGACATTTTCTGCCAACCGTAGCGAAAACGGCATTGTGCAAGTGGGCCGCAACACCCGCAATTTTATGGACTATTTAAACCCTCTCGACTCCGGCGGCGACAGCGTCAGCATGCATATCGAAGGCGAAGCTGGCGTCAGCTGGGGCTGGGGCGGTGTGCAAATGGAAGGCGGCGCCAATATTTCAGCCTCTCGCGGCGATGACGGCGCCTACTATTTAACCGTGGGGGCCAATGCGGGCGTCAGCGGTGAAGTGGGACGCACAACACCTGCCGGTGGCGCCTCTGCCGGTCTCGGCGTGGGCGGGCAAGCTTCGGCCACTTATCGCTTCCGCAACGCCCAGGAAGCCAATGACTTTTTGGTCTATCAGATCCGCGAAAACATGCCTGGTGCCACCACCGTCTTCCCCCAACTCGACAACGCCCGTGATATGAGCCATGTGGGGCCCATTACCAGCGTGGGTGTGGCGGGTACTGCCAACCTGTCTGGCTCCTTAAAGCTGGGTTCAGTGAATCTCGAAGGCAGCGCAGAGTTCCGTGCCGAACGCAATTATGTCACCTATCCCGATGGCTCTCACAGCAACAACTGGTCCGCTCAGGCCACAGTGAATGTCTCTCTCGGCAACGACAATGTGGGTGTTGCCCTCAATGCCTCCGTCAACCGCTACTCTGTAGAACGCCATCCCACCGTGCCTGAAAATGCCGGTGAGTACATTGCCGCCAACGGCAGCCTAACCCTCACCTTAAGTGAAAGCCAGGTGCGGGGATTCACCCAGGGCCAAAACAGTGCTGTGGTGGGCGCTATTTTACAGGCCGGTACCAATCTGGGCCTCAGTGGCAACGGACTGGCCCGCTTCCAGGAAACCATGATTGCCCAGGTGGAACAGTCCATTGATAACGGAACTTACGGCCGCTCTTCTGGCGGCAGTGTTTCCATTGGTTTGGCGGTACAGGCCCAGTGGGAAGTGCAGTCAGAAGGCCCCTCGGAACTGCAATACGTGCGCGTGGGAATGAGCGCGTCGAATCAAGCTTCTGTGGGCTTTGACGCTGGCTTTGCCAATGCAGAGCTGCGCGCAGGGGTCAGTCGCACGGACTTAACGGAAGTGGCCACGGGCACCGGAGACATCACCTATCTCCAGGGCATGTTCTTTGAAAATCGCGCAGAATATAACCAGATCAAGGCCCAGATGGGTGGCTCCGATATCGTGGTACAGGGCCAGTCGCTGGCCCAGTGGGAACGCCAGTGGAGCAGCCGTGCAGGCTCCACCTATGAAGCCCGCAGCAATTATTAAGGATTCACGCCATGACCGTCTTCGAAGATCTGCTCACCGGTAACAAATACCAGGAAGAGTTTGTTACCGCAACCCATGGTTTTCAATACAAAAACCATACCCTTCACTTTCAAGCCGCCCGCGTCAAGGTGGAGTACGATCTGGAAGCCAAACAACTGCTCAAGCTGTCTTTTGAAGCCCGTCTCACCCAAACTGCCGAAGCGCTCCAACTGCGACAATTGCTCAAACAGAGTGGTTACCAGGACATTCGTGAAGTGTCGGCCCTCTTAAACACCCCTCAGGTGGAATTTTGGATGCACTGGCTCGCCCCCGAGGCCTTGCGCATCCAGGCCGCTGAAACCGGCTTTTTTGAACAACAAGACGTCAAAGACCTGTTTGTGTCTGCGGAGAGCCCCACGGTGTTTAACCAACTCGACCACTATGCCCTCGAAAAAATTTCCGTCAACAGCAAATAGGGCACCCTAAACTAGGACTGAGACATCATCGCCAGCAAAGGGTGCTCGGCCATAAAGCGGAACACCTTCTGATAGGCCACCGGAATGGCATGGGTGGTGTTGTGGCGCGGGTCAACCCAGGCCCAATCCGCCGGGAGCAATTCAGGGGCGCGTAACACCTGGCCCTGATGCACCTGAAGGGTGAGCTGGCGGTGGGTCAAAGTGTGTTCCACGCAAGTCACCAGGCCCTGATCCTGGATCGTAAAAATGCCATCGGGCTCAGCCAAGACGCTCAGTTCAGGCAAACACCACAACCCTTTAAAAATACCCTGGGCGTTTTGCTGGCACACCAACACCTGCCCCTGATCATTTTGAAGCCACACCACAGGCAAGGTAACTGCCTTGACCGCGGTTTTTTTGCCTTTAAAAGGGTAACGGGTCGGCTCGCCTTCAGCGCGGGCCTGACAAAAATCAGCCACGGGACAGCCTTCACAGTCCGGGTTTTTGGGGCGGCAAATCAAAGCCCCCAGCTCCATCAGGGCCTGATTAAAATCACCGGGCGCATCGACAGGAATGTGCTGACGCACCAGGGCTTCAAGGTCGCGTTTGGGCTGGGCTTTATCGAAGGCGGTTTTGAGAGCAAACAGGCGGCTAAACACCCGAATCACATTGCCATCAATAGCGGGTTCTGGCACCCCATAGGCAATGCTTAAAATCGCGCCCGCGGAATAGGGGCCAATGCCTGGGATCTCACGAATTTCAGCGGGTGTGCGGGGCACTTGCCCATAAAAGTGCTCCACCACATACTGGGCACCCTTGTGTAAGTTACGGGCCCGGCTGTAGTAGCCCAGGCCTTCCCAGTGCTTGAGCACATCGTCTAAAGGGGCAGAAGCCAGAGCCTTCACCGTGGGAAAACGGGCAATAAAGCGTTCAAAATAGGGCATGACCGTGGCCACCTGGGTTTGTTGCAGCATAATCTCAGAGACCCAGATATAGTAAGGGTTCTTTTGGGTACGCCAGGGCATGACCCGCGCCGCCTCTGCAAACCAGGTCAGTAGCGCTTCACCTAAGGCTGAGGTACGACTCATCAAAAAACACGCCTCAAGGTTGACTTTCGGCAATCAAAGCCCGAAGGTAAGCATTGACTTGCGCCTGCTCAAGATCTGAAATAATATTGGCATCTCGGTAACGCCCCGTGTAGCGTTCAATGGGGCGTTCGGCGTCAAAATAGCGGGGGGCAATGAGAATATGGCAGCGGCTGCAGTGCTGTGCGTACGCGGCTTTGAGTTCATTGAGTTCTACCGTGCCGGGCAGTTCGGCCTCGGTCGTTTTAGGCGCAAAGAAAAAGTCCAACAAACAGCCTTGCAAGAGCAAAGTACAGCCAAGCAAAAGCAATCCTCTGAACAACAAGGGCTTAAAGAGCGGCGAGAGAACAGGCGTTTTTCTTTGCATAAGGCTTTCAGTTTAACAAAAACACAGTTGTGTTAAAATGGGGTTTAAATTTTAAAAGGTGGCGGCGCATGAGCAGTTCTTTTGTACGGAGCTTTTTTGGCTTCGCATTCACATTGGGTATTATCGGGGGAATCGCATCTCCCGCGCAAGCAGAAATCACAGAAATCACCGCAGCAGCCATTGTGCGACGGGATGGCCGAAAAATCGATCTGGGGGCCCTGGCCTTTAAGCATTACCAACGCGGCGTAAAAGCCTTTAAAGCAGGCGACATTGAGCCTGCCATTGAAGCCTATAACGAAGCCATTCGTATTTATCCAGCCTATGCCCGCGCTTACTTTGAGCGGGGCAACGTGTACTTAAAAGTAGACTCCGCAGATCGGGCCCTGGCGGACTATTCAAAAGTCATTGAACTCAAACCCGAAGACCTGCTGGCGGATGCTTACCTGAACCGGGGCCTGGTCTACAATAAACACCTCGATAAGCATTTTGACGCCATCAAAGACTTTACCGAAGCTCTGCGTCTCAAGCCCCAATGGAAAGAAGCCTATTATAACCGGGCGGTGGCTTATGAGAACGTCAAGCGTATCCCTCAGGCGATTCAGGATTATCAGGCCATTTTAAAAGAAGATCCCAATTATGTAGACGCCTACAATAACTTAGGCATTATTTACCTGGATCAAAAGAAGTATACCGACGCTTTAAAGCAGTTTCAAAAGGCCGTCGACATCAACCCACAGTTTGCCCTCGGCTACGCCAATATTGCCCTGACCCACGTGCGCACCGAAAACTATGACCTGGCTTTAAAAAGCTACGATAAAGCCATTGAGCTCAACCCCAAAGACCCCGTGTCTTACCATGATCGGGGCTTTATTTATAACGACATTCGCAAGGACTATACCAAAGCCCTGTCAGACTTTACCCAGGCGATTGCGCTGCGGCCCAATTATGGCAACGCCTACTATAACCGGGCGCTCACGTACTACAACATGAACAAGTACAACGAAGCCATTGCCGACTTTAGCGAAGCCATTAAAATCAACCCCAAAGATGCCGATGCCTATTATTTTCGCGGCGAAAGCCATTTAAGCCTCAATCAGTATGACGCAGCCATTGCGGACTTCAAAAGTGTAGCCGAACTGATTCCCGATGATGCCTGGAGCCACTACCAGTTGTCGGCCCTCTACGCGCTCAAAAAGGAATTTCCCCTGGCTTTAAAAGAGCTTAAAACCGCCATTAAATACAATCCTGAGTTTAAAGAAAAAGCAAAAAAAGAGCAGCTCTTTGTGTTTATTCGTAACAACCCCGAGTTTAAGAAGTTGGTTAACGAGTGAGATTTCATTATCACGGCACCGACGATCGCCTGGATATTTTCTTTCAGGCAGCCCGTCAAAACCATAAGGTCGCTCGCACGCACGAAGTCATGCCCCATTTACATATGGGCTTCGATGACAAAGGGCGTCTGTTTAACATTGAAATGCATCAGGTCTCACAACAACAGCCCGGTTTAGACGCCATGGTGGAAGAAATGGTGCAGCATATTATCAGCCAGTCTGCCGTACTGTCACAAGAGGCCCTGTTAAGCATCGAAAAAACCATTCGTCTGGACGTCGAAGGCAGCGACACCGCTCCCCATTACCAGCCTCACTTTCACTTCGACGCCCCGGCCAATTTACTTCGCCTGGAACTCTTGCACAATGTGCCCGCCGACAAACGTCTGCCCAAACAACAGGTGCTGCCACACACCTTTGCCCATTTTACCGAGCAGGGGCATTTGATTGGCCTGGAAATCAACCAGGCCCTGCAGCAATTTCCCGCCTTGCATATGTTTATTAAACAGGCGCAAGAGCTGCAGGCTTTGCAGGGCTTTTTTCAGTTTCCGCCCCCCAATCGTAAGCCGCCCAGGCGCCGTTAGGTTGGCCAACCGGTACTAAAACAAACGACCCGGTAACTGGGTTAAGCTGGGAATATCGATGGAAAAGATAAAGCCCAGACGAAAGAAGTCCGCACCGGCGCCCGGTGAAATCGTACGACCACTTAAAGACTGCTCCTGGGCATTGCCCGCGTAAAAGGTCAAGACGTGAGGCGTATCGGGAATCTTCTTTTTGACCCCTGCAGACCACAACACCGAGCGATCGCTCAGCACAGCACTGTCAAAGGGCACCACCACATCCCCAAACACGTGCCAGTCCTTCCAGACCCGCACCAGGGTGTTAAAACCCATCGCCGCCACAGGGCGGTCAATATCGTCGGCGGTGCCGTTGCTTAAAAAGCGCACATCGGCGCCCACCTGCCAAAGGTCCTCAAAAATAAAGCGGCTGGCGCTGACCTCGCCGCCCACCACATTGCCACGGGTGTTAAAAGACAAACGGGGTGTCAGAGACAAGACATCACCCTTGCGTTCATCAAACACCTGGTAACTCACCGCACCTTCAAGTTCAAAGGGCGAACGCAGGGTGGTTAATAGATCCAGTTGCAAGTGCTCCAGAGGCGCATACTTCATCCAAAAGGCAGGATTGCTGCTGCGGGGCAAAGTGGTCCAGAAGAAATTGTGGGAATACATCAAATACAAATGGTCTTGCGGCACGGTACTGGCGGTATATACGTTGGGGCTGCCCTCTTCAAACGCCTGTTGATGGCGGCCTCCGTGGTGCTCTTCAGGGTGTTCATGGCCATGACGTTCACAACGGCATTCGGCGATATTTTCTTCATGGGCCTGGGCCGAAAAAACGAGTAAACCAAGACTGCAGGGAAGGGAAAGACACACACTGAAAAGACGTGACAGATTTGAACGCTTGAACATATTATCCTCGTTTGACTTATTATGACGGGGTCTGCCGTTCAGTGTAGCATCACATGCTAAAATGAGCCTACCGTGCATTTCTTCAAGGAGTCAAGTTATGTGGAAGCGTCTATTATTGGGCGGTGGAGCCCTCGTGGGAGCCGTGGCAGCCCGTGATATCTTACAAAAGCGCCATGCGATTTTGCACAATTTCCCCGTGGTGGGTAACTTTCGCTACATGCTCGAAAAAATCGGGCCGGAGCTGCGTCAGTACATTGTAGCCAACGACAAAGAAGAAACCCCGTTTAACCGTTCAGAACGGCGGTGGGTCTATGCTTCTTCCAAAGGACAAAACAACTATTTTGGCTTCGGCAGCACCGAAATTCCGCCCTACGAAGAAGGCTATCCCCTCATTAAACATGCGGCCTTCCCTTATTTAGAAACCCAGGCCGATTTCTTAGAAGAAGATCCCACGGCCGTACCTTGTCTGAAGGTGATTGGCGAACGCCACAGCCGCAAACGCCCCTTCCGCCCTTTTTCGGTGATTAACGTGTCTGCCATGTCCTTTGGTTCGTTGGGTGCAAAAGCTGTCACGGCCCTTAACAAAGGGTCAAAAATTGCCCGTTGTTACCACAACACCGGCGAGGGTGGTGTGAGTCCTTATCACCTGCAAGGGGCCGACGTGGTGTGGCAACTGGGCACAGGCTATTATGGCGCGCGCAACGAAGACGGCAGCTTCTCACTGGAGCGCTTTGTAGAGCAAGTCAAAAAAGCGCCCCATATTCGCATGATCGAAGTGAAGCTCTCTCAGGGAGCCAAGCCCGGCAAAGGCGGGGTCTTGCCCGCCAAAAAGATCACCCCAGAAATTTCTGAAATTCGTGGCGTTCCCATGGGCAAAGACTGCCTGTCGCCCAACGGCCATACCGCCTTTTCAAACGTAGATGAGATGATTGACTTTATTGAAATGATCGCTGAAGCCTCTGGCCTGCCTGTAGGCATCAAATCTGCGGTGGGTGAACTCCAGTTTTGGGAAGACCTGGCGCAGCGTATGAAGCAACACAAACGCGGCCCTGACTTCATTGCCATTGACGGCGGCGAAGGCGGCACAGGCGCAGCCCCGTTAGCCTTTAGCGATCACGTGGGTTTGCCTTTTAAAACAGGCTTTGCTCGGGTGTATCGTATTTTTCACACCGCCGGCATTGCCGAAGAGATTGTGTGGGTGGGCAGTGCCAAGCTGGGTTACCCCGACCGGGCCTGTGTGGCTTTTGCCATGGGCTGTGATGTGATTCAGGTGGCCCGCGAAGCCATGATGGCCATTGGCTGTATTCAGGCCCAGCACTGTCACACTGACTTTTGCCCGGCAGGGGTTGCCACCCAAAACCCCTGGTTACAGGCCGGTCTCAATGTGAGCGATAAATCCGTACGCTTTGCGCGCTATGTACAAAACTTTCGCAAAGAGCTGCTGAGTCTGGCCCATGCAGCGGGCTATCCACACCCAGCGCTCATTCGCGCCAAAGACATTGATGTCAGCGTGGGCAATAACCAGTTCGCATCGCTCGAAGACGTCATGGGTTACAAGCGTTCGGCGGGTACCTTCACCACCTTTAAAGACTACTGTTATATCGATTAAAGAGGATTTTATGCAACGCACGATTCTTATTACCGGTGCCACCGGCGCCCTGGGCCGCGGCGTGGTACAACGCTTTCTGGAGGCGGGGGATCAGGTTCACCTGATCGATCAACATGCTGACGGCGGCGACTTTGTGGCCGCGCTCCCCTCGGATCAGGCCCACTACCACAGCCTCAACGTGCTCGATCCCGAAGCCGTTAAGGCCTGGAGCAACACCCTGAGCCAGGCCGATGTGCTGATCAATATTGTGGGCGGCTTTGCCATGGGGGCCTTTGCAGAAACGCCTTTAAGCACGCTCGATCAAATGTTGGATTTGAATCTGCGTTCGGGCTTTATTATGACCCAGGCTCTGCTTCCTCTGCTCACACAGAGCCCTCAGGGCCGTATTTTAAATATTGGGGCCCGTCAGGCGCTCCAGGGCGGTGCACAGGTCAGCGCTTACGCCCTCAGCAAAGCCGCTGTGGTCAACTTAACCCAGTCCCTGGCCCAGGAATTACAGGACAGCACGATTACGGTGAACGCCGTGGTCCCTAGCACCATTGACACCCCCGCCAACCGAGAGAGCATGCCCGATGCGGACCCCGCTCCCTGGGTGACACCAGAAGACCTGGCGCACACCCTGTTTTTCCTGGCTTCCGCTGAAGCCCGCGCCATCTCGGGCGCTATTTTGCCGGTGTATCACCGGGCCTAGAAAGAATATCCCTTATGTCTGAGTTCCGTTTAGTGGCAGCCTGTGCCTTTGGTCTAGAAGCCCTGGTCAAAGAAGAAATCGAAGATTTGGGCCTTGAAGTACACAAGGTCAAAGATGGCCGCATTTACTTCTTTGGTGACGAAGAGGCCATTGTACAGTGCAATTTATGGCTGCGTACCGCCGATCGCATTGGCATTGAATTGGATCGTTTTCATGCCGAAGATTTTGACACCCTCTTTGACGCCACCTACGCCTACGACTGGGCCAGTATCTTGCCCAGAGATGCCTTTATTCACATCAGCGCACGCTCGCAAAAGTCCAAGCTCTTTAGCTTGCGAGACTGCCAGAAAATCGTCAAAAAAGCCATCATTAAAAAGCTTCAGGAACATTATCATCAGAGCGTTTTTCCTGAAGATGGGCCACGCTTTCCCATTGAAATTGCCCTCATGCACGACGAGGCCAGCCTCATTCTGGATACTACCGGTGCGAGCTTACACAAGCGGGGCTACCGCACGGACGCAGGTCAAGCGCCCCTCAAAGAAACCCTGGCTGTGGCCCTTGTCAAACTTTCCCGCTGGGAATGGCCCCGCGTACTGGCAGACCCCTTTTGCGGCTCGGGCACCATTTTGATTGAAGCGGCTCTGCTGGCAGAGAACCGCGCTCCCGGTCTCCACCGCGTGTTTCAGGCAGAAAGTTGGCCCTGGTTAAACAAAGCCCACTGGAAAAAAGGCCGCAAACAGGCCGAAAGTTTAATTCGTGAAATTCCCGATATGCGTTTACTGGGCGCCGACACCGACGGGTATCTCTTACGCAAAGCCCGTGCCAATGCCCAACAGGCCGGTGTGGGCAACAAAATTCATTTTCAAGAGGCCCAGGCCCAGGACTTTCGCTCCCGTAAAAAATACGGCTGCTGGATTTCGAATCCACCTTACGGGCAGCGTTTGAGCGAACAAAAAGAACTCAACGCCCTGTACTTAGAACTCAAAGACACCTGGCAGGACCTGGACAGCTGGTCCTTTTTTATGCTGAGTCCAGAGCCTGAACTGGCCAAACGCCTGGGACGTCGTGCAGACAAG
This sequence comes from Candidatus Sericytochromatia bacterium, assembly GCA_964229355.1. Taxonomy (GTDB): domain Bacteria; phylum Cyanobacteriota; class Sericytochromatia; order UBA7694; family UBA7694; genus CAXRDE01. The sequence continues at coordinate 61,217 of CAXRDE010000012.1, forward strand.
CGCCGCAAGCTGTTTAACGGCAAAATCGCCTGTCAGTATTACCAGTTCTTTGGGCCTTTCCCGCCCCGAGAGTACCCTCAGAACGAATAGTTCATAATCAACACTTCATCCACCACGCCGCGCTTGCTGGCCACCGCGTTGATGCGGCGGGTCGCTGAAACATTGACAATTTCAAAGTCTTTGTACAAACTGCGAATAAAATCGGTCGAAGAATTACTCAGCATGACGCGGCATCCCCGACGGGTTAAGTCATGGGCCAGACGGGCCAGGCGCTTTTGTTCGGCGCGGCCAAAACCCTCTTGTTGATACGCCGTAAAAGACGCCGTGGGCGACACGGGATCATAGGGGGGATCAAAATACACAAAGTCCCCTGCTCGGGCGCCCTTGACCGCCAGTTCAAAATCCTGATTAAGGATGCGCACAGGCTTTTGACTCAGAAACTGGTGTACCGCCATAATACCTGTGGTATCGGCGATGGTGGGGTTTGCATAACGGCCAAAGGGCGCGTTAAATTGCCCTTTTCGGTTGACGCGATACAAGCCGTTAAAGCAGGTTTTATTCAAATAAATGGTGCGCGCGGCACGTTCGACGGCACCCCACTGGGCAAAGGCATCCGCATCGCGATCCGCCGCCCGCAAGGCATAAAAGTATTCTGGGGTGTTTTGGTGCTGGGCCAGCGCTTTCAACAGCTTTTCAGGCTGTTTTTGAATCACCCGGTAACAGTTGATCAACTCTACATTTAAATCATTGATCACCAACTGTCGGGGATGAGGAATATTGAGAAGCAAAGCCCCGGCGCCCACAAAGGGCTCGTAATAGGTGTTAATGTGGCGAGGCAAGTAGCGACTGATGGCTGGAATCAACTGGCGCTTCCCGCCCACCCACTTTAAAAAGGGTTTGGGGCCAGAAACAAGAGTATGCTGCATAGAAATCGATCGGTCTTTCCGTTAGTTTCTATGCAGCATACACAGGGCTAAGATCTGGCGTCTGTGCGAAAGCGGTCTGTATCTTTGCGCACGTTTACAAGGGTTTTAAAGACTTAAACCGCTGCCTCTTCCGCAGGTTCAGGAGATTTTACATCTTCACCTTGCTGTTTCAGGTCCACTTCGTCAGAGAAGCGATAGCCAATGCCTTGCTCGGTAATAATATACACGGGGTTGGCGGTATCGGCTTCAATTTTCTTACGCAGGCTGGCCATATATACCCGCAGATACTGGGGGTTTTCGACACATTCAGGGCCCCAGACTTCGTTGAGCAAGTAGCGTTGGGTCAGCACCTTACCCATGTGACGAATCATGGTAGACAGCAATTTGTATTCAATGGCGGTCAAATGAATTTCTTCGTCGCCTTTAAAGATGCGACGGGCCGCTAAGTCAACGCGCAAATCACCCACCACGTATTCGGTTTGTTCAGGGGTGTCGTTTTTAATACGGCTGGCATGACGTAAACACACACGAATGCGAGCCAACAGTTCGTTGAGACCAAAAGGTTTGGTGAGATAGTCGTCCGCACCGCGGTCGAGGGCTTCCACCTTATCACGCTCTTTTTCGCGGGCCGATAAGATCAAAATGGGGATATCGGTCCACTCGCGGAGACGAGAGACCACGTCTAAGCCGTCCATGTCAGGTAATCCTAAGTCAGTAATGACCATATCAGGGACTTTTTGAGCCGCCCGAGAAAGCCCGACCTCACCAGACTCCACGCCCAGCACACGGTAACCTTTGTTCAGTAATGAAGATTTTAAAAAGTTTAAAATGGGACGATCATCTTCGATGATGAGAATGTAGGGAGAATGCTCCTGCATAGATTGCTAACGCCTTTCAAGTCTTGCTGCTGTACTGTCTGTTTTACGCTGCGGCTAGTGTTAGACTGAAGCCAGACAGTCAGTGCAAAATATCAATCATTTTATACTGACATATTATAATGAATCGATATAAAAAAGATGCAAAGATCCTATCAAAGAATCCATAAACTCATTCAGCTGATTGAAGTCGAACAAAACTACGAACGCACCTTTTATCGCGAGCGTTTGGTACAACGCGCGATTCCTGAACGCATTGAAGCGGGCGTTACCCTTTACCCTTTGCAACTGAAAAGTATCGATTATGGTCTGGGTGGTCAGGTACTGCTGGCTTTAGAGTTGCCCGCCGATCAAAACGCCTCTCGTTTTCAAAATGGCCGCACCTTAGAGCTGTTTGGCCTCGAAAAAAGCAGCACCCACGAACATCGCCTGGGCGGCATGGTGAAGTCCCAAAAACAAAATATTTTAGAGGTGGTGCTGTACACCGAAGAGCCCCCCGAGTGGCTTGACAAGGGATCGCTGGGTCTGGACCTGTACTACGACGAAACCACCTTTCGCGAAATGCTCCGGGCCTTACACACCCTCAAAGACGCCGAAGGCAGTCCCCTTGCCCGTCTGCGCGAAGTGCTGATGGGTGAGCGGGCGCCGGTCTACTTTCCCCCCCTTAAACACAAACACTATGCCCAACTCAACGGTCCGCAAAATGAAGCCATTGCCCACGTGTTGTCTGCGGAAGACGTGGCCTTAATTCACGGCCCACCGGGCACCGGTAAAACCACCACGCTGGTGGCTGCCATTTGTGAAGTCTTAAGTTACGAATCCCAGGTCATGGTCAGCGCGGCCAGCAACACCGCCGTAGACGTCATGGTGCGTAAATTGGCCGAAGCCGGCCGCCGCGTCATTCGCTTAGGGCACCCCGATCGCATGCACGAAGACATTGTGGAATACACCCTCGAAGCGCAACTTGAAGCCCATCCCAACGCCAAAGTCATTCGCAAGATGCGTCGCGAAATGGAGCAATTGCGTAAACAGGCCACCAAATACCACCGCAATTTTGGCCCCGAACAGCGCAGCGAGCGGCGCGACCTCTGGAAAACCATTCGCGACATGCGCAAAGAGCTGCGCGGCTTAGAAGACCAGATGTGCGCCACGCTGTTGGATCAGGCTGAAGTGATTGCCTGTACCTTTGTGGGCTCGACCCTGTCCGTGCTAAAACAGCGAAAGTTTGACACGGTCTTTATTGACGAAGCCGCCCAGGCCTTAGAGCCCGGCTGCTGGATTCCTTTATTGCGGGCCAAAAAAGTGGTCATGGCGGGTGATCACTGTCAGTTGCCCCCCACCATCAAAAGCCCCGATGCCGCTGAACTGGCCGAAACGCTCTTTGAGTACAGCATTGACCGGGTCGGATTTCGCAACGTCATGCTCACCACCCAGTACCGCATGAACGAAGATATTATGGGTTTTTCGAGCCATTGGTTCTACAAGGGCGAACTTGAAGCCGCCGAGAGCGTGGCCCACCACACCGTGGCCGACGGCATACCTGACCTTCCTCCAGAGGCCTTAGAGCGGGTGCCTATTGTCTGGATTGATACCGCCGGGTGCAGTTACGACGAGCTACAAGACCCCAAAAGCAAAAGCTATGCCAATCCCCTCGAAGCAGACTTGCTGGTACGCTGGCTGAAAAGCTACACCGCCCTGTGGCCCGAAACTGCCCGCGTAAGCATTGGGGTCATTGCCCCCTACCGGGGACAGGTGGACTATCTGCAAAACCTCTGGACCCCTTCACTCTGGCCCGAGCACTTGCCCCTTGACATCAACACCATCGACAGCTACCAGGGCCAGGAGCGCGATCTGATCGTGCTGTCGTTGGTGCGCAGCAACGAAGCCGGTGAAATCGGCTTTTTAAAAGACCTGCGTCGGGTGAACGTGGCCATTACCCGTGCCCGCAAACAGGTGGTCATTATCGGTGACAGCGCCACCCTGGGCCACCACCGCTTTTATAAAGCCCTCTTGCCCTATGTCGAAGACCACGGCCGCTGGGTCAGCGCCTGGGAGTACATGGAGTAAGCCCCCGGTGCATTTTTATTCGGTGTTTTTTTTGGGATTGGGTGCCGCCATCGTGGCTCTGGATCAGTGGACAAAGCATTTTTTTCGACAGCCTCAGTGGTGGCCCGTACCGGGACCTGAGCAAGCCCCCCAGAGTGTGGTCGTTTACGACTGGCTCTGGTTTACCTATGTGCAAAACAAAGGGGCGTTGGCAGGTATTTTTTCGGCCTTTACGCCCTGGCTTGGATTGCTTTCGCTGGCGGTATCGTTGGGCATTATTGTCTACGGCCTGCGCTTACCCAAACACACCCACCCCTTGACCTACTGGGCCCTGGGCTTTTTATTGGGCGGCGCAGCGGGCAATATGTGGGACCGTTTGGTGTATGGCTATGTGGTGGACTTTTTTGACATCCGCTGGCAGGGGCAAAACATCTGGCCCATTTTTAACCTTGCCGACATTGCTATCGACGTCGCCATTGGCCTGTTTATTGTGCAGGGATTGGGCACGTTTCTCAGGGACCGCAAGGCTTCGCCCGTAAGCAACAACACGCCCCAAATGTGATCAACTTGACATTTGCAGGGTGCACTGCGTTATAATGCCCTGTCAGTATATCTTTATACTATTTTTATTTACGTTTTGGAGATCGATATGCGGAAAGCTTCTGACCAGAAAGCGCCCATAAAAATCGCTAAGAAAACTTTATTGGCCGTCTTATCCACAGCGGTACTCGCCGTTTCAGGAGTTCTTGCTCCCACGGCTCAGGCCACCTCAAGTTTCAGCATTTTTGGCAAAGAGGTGGTGCTCAGCGCCCGCCAACATTTGGGTTTACCCTATGTATGGGGGGGCGAAGATCCCAACCGCGGCTTCGACTGCTCCGGCCTGATTAAATTCACCTTTCAAGAATTTGACATTAACCTGCCCCACCGCGCCGACCTGCAATTCAACTACGGCGAACAGGTGGCCCGCGATAACTTAGAGCCCGGCGACGTGGTGTTTTTTGCCACCGGCGGCTACCCCATCGGCCACGTGGGCATTTATGTGGGCGAAGGCCAGTTTATTCATGCGCCTCGCCGCGGGAAACCCGTGCAAATTGACTCCATCAGCAGCGGCTATTATCAGCAGCGCTTTGTGGGTGCACGGCGCATTCGCCCCAACTATTTCTAAACGCCTGCCAAGCCCAAAACATGGTATATTGATGGGCATTGGCGCAGCCTGAGGTTGCACATTTAGTTTAAAAGGAGCTTTCCCATGATTTCATCAAATGACCTGCGTCCTGGTCTCTCGATTGTGTTTGATGGCGACCCCTGGCAGGTTGTGGAATTTCAACACGTGAAGCCCGGCAAAGGCGCTGCCTTTGTTCGCAGCAAACTCAAAAACTTAAAAACCGGCAACACCCGTGAGAACACCTTCCGCGCCGGTGAAAAACTCGAAAAAGCCGAAATTGAAAAGCGTACCATGCAGTACCTCTACCTGGACGGAGAGCAGTATGTTTTCATGGACAACGAAACCTTTGAGCAAACCCTCGTGCACACCGACAACCTGAACGACCGCGTCGCCAAATACATGAAAGAAAGCCTCGAATACGAAGTGCTCTTCTTCAACGGCGCTGTCATCGGTATTGATCCGCCTAACTTCGTGAACCTCGAAGTGACCGAAACCGATCCCGGCGTGCGTGGTGACACCTCTTCTGGCGGCAGTAAGCCCGCCACCGTGGAAACCGGAGCCATTGTACAGGTGCCTTTGTTTGTGAACATCGGCGACGTACTGCGTATCGACACCCGCACGGACAACTATCTCGAACGGGTGTAATGCCTGACATCCTTTATACAGGCGATCGGGGCAGTGGCAAAACCACTGCCCTCGTTTTGCGTTTTTGTGCCCTTTTGGATCAGGGCATTGCCCCCGAGGCCATTCAGGTGCTCAGTGGTCAGCGGTATCACCATACCCAACAGTTTAAAAGCCTGATCTTTCAGCACCGCCCGCGACCCGTGGGGGGCCTGCGCATTCACACGCCCTACCGCCTGGGGCAGCACATGCTTCAGCACCTTGTACCCGAAGCCCACTTGCTCACCAGCAGCGATACCTTGCTCTTACTGCACGAACACTACCAGCAATACGGGGCACGGTTTTTTCCCGGGCATCGCCCTTCACCGGGCTTTTTTGAACATTTATTGCGCCGCCACCAGCGCTGCGCTGCCAACCTGCTCTGGGGCGAACCCCTCGACACCCGCAGCCAGAAACTCGAAAGCGACCCCCTGGCCTTTCAGGCCAACCACTTCTTGCGCCACTTTAGCGAAAGCCTACAGCAGCGCAGCCCCCTGCTACTCGATGCAGCCGGGCAAGCCCAGCAGTTGGTAAAGGCTCTGCAAGACACAAAGCTGATGCAGGCCTTCAGCGCAGACTACTGGCTGGTAGACAACCTCGACGAAACCCGTCCCTTAGAGCAACACCTGTTTGAAACCCTCTCTGCACAGGCCCAGCAACGCATTGCCAGCGCCAACCCCAACGGAGGACTCGACCGTAGCCTCGGCGCCCACCCCGAATATGCCAAACAATTCGAAGCCCAGGCCCAGGAGGTCCACACGCTAGAACGGGCTCGTCCCTTCAGCACCCTGGCCCGACACATGTATCTGCAATTGCAACATCTGCCCGAACTCAACCCCGAAACAAAACCTGTAACACCACCGTTAACGCTCGAAGAACACACCCACACCGGCCATATGTACGCCGCCATGGCCCAACATATTCAAACCCAATTGGCCCAGGGCACGGCCCCCCACGACATCGCTTGCATCACCTGGTATTTAGACCCCTTTGCCATGCGTCATTTACAAGCCCATTTCGAAACCCAGGGCATTCCCGTGGATGTGCTGCAAGGCCGCAGTGCGCTGCAACGCTCGCCCCTGGTCAACACCCTGCTGTCGCTTCTGCGCCTGGTCTTTTGGCCCTACTTTCAAAGCCAACCCGAGGTTCCTCGCCTGACCCGTTTAGACATGGCGCAAATTTTTCGCCTGTGTGGAGGCTTAGATGCTTTTGAAGTCTCTGACTTGCGCTTTCGCTTTGGAGAGCGCTTAGAAGCCTGGGGACAGTTTTTACAGCAGAGCGAAGTGCCCCGCCTCCAGAGCTTGCAAACCTGTATTCAAAGCCTGCGTGAACGCTATCCTGAACCCCGGCTGGCGGATATTGAAAAAGCCATGCATACCCTCTGGCAGACCCAGCTCCTGCCTTTTGTAAGCCTGGCGAGTGACCGAGAGCGCCACGATTTTGCCGCTGTGCAGCAATTGTTTCAGCGCCTGTACCGCCAATGCGAACTGGCGGAAGCCCTCTCCACAGAAACCGTTGACCTGATCTGGCCCCATGTATTTGCTGAGACGCTGCCCGCTTATACACCGCTGCCACCCCATCAAAACCAACGGGTCAAAGTCATGACCCTGCACCGCTTGTGTGAACAGGGTGAAAGCTATGCCTACCAGCACTGGTTTGATCTCAGTAACCCCAACTGGTTTCGCCCCCTGAGCCATCCCATCGACAATGCCCTGGTGCTTTCACAAAGCTGGCCGTTGGACCGGCCCGTGAGCCTTTACGACGAAGAAACCCAAATTGAAGAACGCCTGGCCAGCTCCTGGCGCAAAGGACTCTTGTACTGTGACCGCGACGCCTACTTTTACAGTGCGTTATACGACAGTCAGGCCCGCATGCAGCGGCAGGACCATCTGATTGAGGCCCTGCGTTTGGCTTAGGTCACCGCCCAGCCCAAATGCAATTGATCTTCAGCGGGATCAATCTCAAACAAAAGCGACTGGTGCGCAAAGATCATCACCAGGCTCTGATCGGGAAACAAATGAAAGCCCCCCAGCGGCTCCCGCAAAAACTCGTGCAGCACCTCATGCTCTCGCTCTGAAAAGCCTGCAAAAGGGTCCTGGTACTCGATAACGCCGGTGGTCAACATTTGAGTACTCAGGTTTAAAGCATAGGTTTTTTCTTCGGGAATGCCGTAGTACTTGTAATGCACCCCCAGAAACAACTCACTGTTGTGCTGCTCAATATCTCGCAGGCGCACCGTAAATTTGTCCGAGAACAAACGGGGATTCGGGCTCTTGTCCCAACGAAAGCCGGTGGCGATTTTTCCGGTGAGTGGCGCTAAGGCCTGACGATGCAGTGCGGTGAGTTGATTCCGCTTAGACATAAATGTGTGTGTTTCCTTCTTTGTTAACCCTCACAGTTTGACATATTATCGCCATGAAAGCACAGGGGGTTTATCACGGTTTGTGGGAGGGGCTCAGGCTGTCCCATCAGCACCCCACTCGCCAGATAAGTACCTACAGCAGTATCCAGGTCATACACGGTTCCCACAATCTGCGTGTCGGGTAGGTTTGTATCACCAGCCTGTACCCAACGCCCCTGATACTGAAGCCAATGGTTGGCCGTCACCACCTGACCCGGTGCTAGCACTTTACCCGGCAAACGGGGCAGCACCGTGTCTTTTTGGTACACCGTGGTAATGTGAGTCAACACCCGCTGACCGGCCACCTGGGTCCACACCACGTCACCTGGTTTAAGGGTTTCAACGGCGCGGGGTCCAGAAGGGGTGTCGATCAAGGTTCCCGGTGCCAGACATTTGTTATGCACCAGCAGGTCATTGGCGAAATAGTTGCCCGAACTGGTTTTGAGGTTATACACCACAGCGGTTTCACTGCTTTCACGCACAATACCCATCACGGTGTTTTCACGAAAACGCCCATCACGACGATCTATTTGCAGCAGAGTCATGCCAGGTTTTAGAGCATCCACGTTGATCCATCCGGCCTCACGGGTGTACACTGGATGATTGGCCGTCACGCGTAACGTATCTCCATCCAGGGCCTGCACCTGATACAACACATTGGGTTGACGGTGGGTCAATACGCCCTCAATAGTAGCCGTCACCACCTGACCGGTGTTCTCATCCCACCCCTGAATCACATCACCTCGCTTAAGCGTTTCAATAGGCTGACGCTGCCCGTTGGATAGGGTTACGTCGGTACCCGGCGCGACACAGAAACCGCCGGTCGTGGTCATGTATTCCTGTGCATACACATCAGGTCGAGCAACACTACTCACCCGTACATAGTGAGAAGCATAACTCCCTGGAGCTGTGTAAATCGCCTTCGAGCCATTGACCATTAAACTGCCCAAAGGCCCCCGGCAGTAGAGTTCAGAATCCCCACAGGTGCTGGGATCTTGTCGTACCACCTCCCATTTAAGGCGAGTGTCTTCTAAACCTTCGACTTCAGCCACCAGTTCTACCTTGCCCCCAAAATTCAAGTAGCTTTCACTGTGTTCATCAGTGAGCAATTTGGAGGTCAGGATAATTTTAGCCTGATCTTCTATCACAGGGGGCCACTGGTGCCCAAACGCATCACTCACGGTCACCAAAAATTCAGGTGGGCTCACATGACCCTCTACTTTATTTTTCAGAGTATAGCGTTGCTCACGCTGTCCCCATGCCACCGGAATATTGCGTTCAATCAATTCCCACCTGCGCCCATAGTCTTTGTAGTAAAGGTTAAATCCTTTGATCAGATCACGGGGAATATTGCCCAGGCTGTCTAAGCGCCAGTACACAAAACGATCACTTGAATCACTGATAACGGGGGGGCGTAACAGGTAGTAACGCACATCGACCTGGGCCTTACTGGCCGGTGAACCATTGATAAACAATTGGTTGAGTTGCTTCTGGGCCTGATCACGGCCCACATGAGCCACCGTATTGGCCTGACCAATGATCGATTGAATGCCGTGGCGTTCCAAGGGCTGCCAGTTGAGGTAGTCAGCGTTTTTGTCTGACTCATCGGTATAGCTGAGGCTCTTTAATAGGGTTCCCTGGGTTTTGCGGGCATCTATCACCAGTAAGGCATCATCGCTATTGGCAAAATTCATCCAGGCCCACAGACTGGTAAGCGGCGGCAGGGTATGACTAAGGGTAAAGTAAGTTTTGCTATTGTTCAATTGGTTATTGGGCGTCATTTTTGAAGCCGCAGCCTGGGCCATTTGCCCACGCACAAACCCATGAAACTTAGCCGTGTCTTCTGGACGGGTCATAATAGCTATCAAATACGCTTCGTAAGCGTCTCCCAGACTATCACCCGTTTTCGCAGCCCGGATGGCATCAGAAAGCGCCGTCCAATCATTCCCACCACTGCGCCGTAAAGCCTCACCAATCAGGGTGTTCCCGTACTTTTGACTCAACCAATCAAAGAAATGACCACTGGCATACATGCTATTGCTGTTGTTTTCATTTAAAGGGACAGAAAGGTAAGCCGACGCGGCATCCCCAAAGAAACGGGCTTTGGCTGCATCGTCAAGAGAAGATACGGTAGCGGCATAATAGTTGGCGGTGGCCTCAATAAAAGAACGATTTTGACGACCTGTCCACAGGCCCTGAATGCCGTAATATTGCCCCTGAAACACATGTACCAGCTCATGAGCAGCAGTCACCTTAAGATCTTGCACCGTTTTTATTAGGCTATTGGATAAATACAGTGGCCCACCCAGATCACTATTGCCTGCAGCAACCCCTGTATTTTGCACATATACATCCTGTACGTCCAGCGCCGAAAAGACGTGGCCTTTGTTGTGCGAGACCGCTAACAGGGCCGTATAGACTTCGTTTAAAACCGCGTCTAAATCTTCAATAAAATCAGGCACTTCAGCATGATCCGAAAGCCCCTGATGTCCCCACTGGGCATCGGTAAAGATCTTATGCTTACTCCCCAAATGCGAAGGGTAATAGTGAATCCGGAAATGAGAACCCTCACGCTGGGCTGTTAATACATTGCTAAAAAGGGCACTTTGTACCCGATACTTGCGGGGCTTTGCCAGTTGCTGGGTTTGAAAACCCGCCCCCGGTGCCACCAGCGAATCTGAGAAGTACAAAAGACGTTGATCGGCATCGTATTCGGGAAAAGCACCACTGGGCACCCAGCTCTGGGTCGCCTCATCAAAGTACTCCGGCCGCAATTGAAAAGGCTTAAAGTCTGCGGGCAAATGTTGAGCCGCAATGGGCAAAGCAATCAAGAGATCACCACCGTTATAGTCCTCAGGGGGACTAATCTGATAAGTAGCAGATACCACCCGGCTATCGGTCTCTTCATTGTCTTGACCACTATCGTCGCTCAGTCGCTGCAGTTGCGCCAGAGGCATCGTACTGTCTGAAGGGGTGGTCTGCTCTATCCCAGGAGGCCCAATTAAATCTAAAATATCGTTCCAGCCACAGCCCGTAAGACCGAACAGACTCAGACTGAGCCCCAGATGCAGTAAAGGTTTGGTTATGCGTTTTTGATTCATTGAAGCGAGCCCATCCTGTGTTTACTTTGTTCACAACACTTACAGAGATGCATCATACCGGTCATGGTATATTCAACACATGATATGCATCAAGCGGATCATTGTTTTGGGTGAATGTATAGGGTTCAATGAGGTGGAGCGGGTTTGGTGTAAAATGAGGTGCTGACCTGAACCCATCTCGGAAGTTAATACCAGGAGAAAAAAGCAATGCACCTGCCCAGCAATTATCCAAACCTTCTCCATGAACTGAAACAAAAAATTCAACGTGCCCAAACTCAGACCAAATCTGGTTGGGGCAGTAAAGTCATCCAACAACTAGCCAAAGACCTTAAAAAAGCATTTCCAGATCAAAAAGACTTCTCGAAGTGCAACCTTAAGTATATGCGTCACTTTGCCGAAAAACATCCTGAACGCCAGTTTGTACAAGAGGTACTTGCACAAACCCCTTGGTATCACAACATCACGATTATGGAAAAAGTCAAAGACCTCGAAACTCGCACATGGCCCAGACTAATTTTGAGCGCACCCTGCCCACAGCCCAGTCTGATTTGGCTCAACAACTGCTTAACGGTTCATATAGTTTTGATTTTTTAACCCTTACTAACGATGCCCGCGAACAAGAGTTATAGCATGGATTAATCGAACTTAGCGCTGGCATTGCATATGTCGACAGGTAAAGCTCGAAGTAGGTGACCGTGATTTTCATACTGGTAGTCTCTCTTATTAAGAGATATGCAACAGACTCCAAGCATAATATTTTGATATTTACAACCGAAATTTACTCACCAGAGTTTGGACTTATGACGCCACAAAAGGTTATTTTTCTCAGTGAAAAATGATCAAAGATTCATCTTAAATTTAGGGCTTTTACCGTCCTGATCATGGGTTCCAGATGACTAATACCATAGTGATATGAAACACAAAACAGTAACTTGCTTTGAGTAACCTCATGTGGTTCAATAATATTGTGATAATCACCAGTAATTATTCATGCACAATTTTCATAATAAATAAAAACATTTTAAAATCACAAAAGGAATTGACCATGATAAAAATCATCGCCTCACTAAGCATCACCTTACTAACTTTTTCTAGTTGCTCCTCTTATAGAAAATACTATCAAAGACCAATATCCAGCTATAGTGACTACAACATAAGACATTATACAATAAGAGAACCTTTATTAACGTCTGTAGAACGACCAGAAGACGCTAGCAAAAGGTATGGAAAAACAAAAGTCGTCAACATAGTATCAAACAACGATACAGAAAACAATGGGTACATGTCAAACTTTAGTGATGAATTAATCAAAATAAACTTTGTTGTCTTTTCAAACAAACTAGAACTAGAATTAGAAAATGTTAGTTCTCATACAATAATTATCCCCTGGGATAAAGCCGCAATTGTAGATAGTGATTCTCAATCTCTAAGGATAAGCATTGGAAATATCTCCTTTCAGACGAAGAACCTACCGCAAAAACCTAGTGTTATTCCAAAAAAAGGCAAGTTAAAAGAAATGGTAGTAGCTACCGATAAACTAAAATATTATGAAAACTTGTCTAATCCCGTTGTAATAGGTTCTTTTATTGACTTATATCAAGATCATGATAGTGAAAATCAAGCTAAAGCTTATGCAGAGAAATACTCATCAATTGACAGTGATTTTCGCTTACTACTACCCATTGAGGTAAAAGGTGTTTTGTTAGATTATATATTTACTTTTAAAACAAACAAAATAAAACCAATAACATTAAAAACAGATAATTTAGATAATATAAGCTATAAAAAAGAGCTACTTCATGACTTACAGATACATGCTGATACAGCTAAAAAAGCGATGGTAGATAAAAAATACGATGAAGCCATTGATAATTTATCTAGCGCATTAGATTTAGTTCCTGAAGACTCTAACTACTGGTATATGAGAGGAGAAGCTTATATCGGTGCAAATCAATGTGAAAAGGCCGCATTGGATTTTAAGAAGGCATGCCAGTTGGGTCACGAAGAGTCTTGCAATAAAGAGTGTAGCTAAAAGCTCACAATAAAAAACAACTGTTATTTTAAATCTTTTTGACCCCTTGGAATGAAATACCGAGGGGTCAAATTGTACTCACCTCTTACAAATACAAAAACGCACTAGAAGTTTTAAGCTAGATGATATCTGGCCCAGGAGTAAGAGACATCTTACTTTGTATTTCTTGAGCAGGCCTTATAATCAAAGTATGAAACCCAATTACACCCTCCACGATGATCTTTACCTTCAGGCCCGACAGGCGGGCTGGCAGGGGTGGGGTGGCAACCAGCGCCTGGAAGAAGCGGTGCTGGTAACACGCTTTTTTGCTTTAGAAAACATGCCCACTCAGGGTCAACTGCTAGAATTGGGCTGCGGTGAAGGCCATCATTGCCGAGCCTTTGCCGAAAAAGGCTTCACGGTCACGGGCTTAGATATTTCCCCCACCGCCATTGCCTGGGCCCAGGAAAAAGCGGAACAGACAGGTATTCCGGGTGATTTTCGGGTGGCAGATTTGACCCAAACCCGCTGGGCTCAGTCCGAACGCTATGCGGTTATTATTGATGGCAATTGCCTGCATTGCATTATCGGTGAGGACCGTCTCAAGCTCTTAAAACAGGTTTATCAGGCCCTTGAACCCGGAGGCATTTTCTTTGTAAGTAGCCTCTGTGCCCAGGTCACCACAAGCTACACCACCTTAAGAGAAGGCTTGCCTTATCGGCATATTGCCGCACCCCAGGATCTACTGGCAGAACTAACACAAGCGGGATTCACCCTGCTGCATTCGCAAATCTACCCACGCTCAGAGACAAACCACATCACAGTACACGCCCAAAAGTCAGACTCTCTGTCATTTTTGAATCCTGTCTTCGCTTAGACATCCCCATGAGAACTGAAGTAAGAAACACGCCAGGTGTCACCCAGTTCCGTTTGTAATGCCTGCCAAAGCGCAACACCTTCGTTCTCCAGAGCCTGTTCACGTTCTGGTGTATGGTAAGAGTTCAGGGGATCATCCCGGTTCAAGAGTGCGTCGTAGCCCTCTGACCAGGCCTGCAGGCGTGTCTTTAACCCCCTTGAAAGTGGGAGCGTTTCAGGATCTAGATTATCTCCGGCATCCTGATCCCACAGGGGCCAGCAATCGTAATCCAACATCAGCTTAAGCTGCTTCATACCATCAGCCAGAACAAATGCCCACACAGCACAAAATCAACCGCGATACCGACCAGATACAAACGGTTGCGATGAGGCTGTCGCGGCCGCAGGTAAAAATAGCTGTGGCCACACCGGGCGAGCACAAAGACAGCAGCGTAAATCGCCAGGGGCATTGGCGGCCCGTTTAACTGCATATAGGCAAGCATCAAAAACAAAAAGATGGGGATATTTTCGAGGTCATTGCGCAAGGTGTTTTGTGCCCGCTCCACAATCGGCAGTTCGGCAGTTGCAGGAACCTGTTTAACAAAGTAAGCGGCATCTTCAGGACGCACCATCACCCCGCTTTGCATGCGATTGATACCCTGTACGCCAGCAATCACAAACATTTTTAAAAACAAAGCCATAACCGTTAACGCAAAAACGATTTCATTCATGGTTTGACTCCTTTGTATGCACCTATTTTAAGCGTCTTTGAGGTTAACAAACATTGACACGTATCAACGGCTTTCGGAAAAGACATATTGTACAGTCCTGATGTTCTATGCACAAAAATAGAGTAAGCTAGTCTCATGATAGCGATCAGCAAAGACAGGACGACCCTTATGGAAAACCTTCAGCAAGAACTCAAAGCCCTGGGCCTCGACACAGTACAGACCCTGGCCTTAGCCATTCCCTTGTCAAACCAACAGGCTTACGCCATCGAAGTCACCGCCCAAAACAAATTGAAGGTTTGGCAGCATTTTAAAAATCGCAAAAACGAGCTGGGATTCTACCCCGTGCTGACCGCCGCCTGGGGCCCCGAAAATAAGAATTGGCCTACCCAGGTCAATGCTGAGGACTTCTTCTCGCGCTTTTACTTTGCCGAAGAAACACCGGGTCAAGATCTTTCACCCGCAGCCGTGATTGCACGGGCCGCTCAGGCTGAAAGTGCAAGCGTACTGGCAGCGCACAACCGCATGTACTCTGAATACCTGGAAGACACTGTCCATACTTACACCGAAGCCTTTGCCCATGAATTTGGCGAACAGCCCGATGCGGCAGATATTCTGAAGGCCATGGCCAACGGGCAGATTCAAGACTATTTTGAATTGGGTCAATGGTGCTGGAACTGGGCTTTGAACACCCTGGGTCTCGAACGTTTAGCACAGTCCTCAAGCGCTTTTTTAGACGGCTACGAACCTCAGGATCAAACAGAATTATTGCTTCTCTTGCCCACCACCGTGAGTGAAGAGGTCATCGCTTATATACACTGGTATGGTGCCTGCACCACCTCTACCGCAAAGGCTATGCATATGCTCAAAAGCTGGCGGCAGCGCTATGGCGCAGAGATTGTGGCCCATTATGGCACCATGCTGCATTTAAAAGTCAACACCCAACCCACAGACCCCGCCGAAGCCTTTGCACTGGCCACCGAGCAAGAGGCTTTTGCGCCCTGCACCACAGTCTTGCCCGGTGCCACCCTCTGCGATTTAGCCATCGCCCTGATGCAACGCGAAAGCTGGTTTTTACATGAGCGTCCCTAATTTATTACTGACAAGCCTGACCTGGCTTTGCATGAGTTCCTTGCTGATGGCGAGTCACGCTGCCGAGTCACCCACAAGCGATACATTGGCCCACATCAATGCAGACCCACCCCTGGTTAGCCGCAAGGGCGACACGCTCTATTACACAGGCAGTCTCAACGCAGCTGCCATCGATCGTATTGTGGCCCAATATCCCCCGACACGTCAGCTCCGGCGTCTGGTCATTGACTCCACGGGTGGAGAGGTCAATATTGGCATGAAGTTTGGCCATTGGGTCCGCGATCTGCAGTTGGATGTGGAAGTCACCACCCTGTGTTTTTCTTCTTGCGCCAATTACATTTTTCCTGCAGGCCAGGCCAAAATTATCGGTCCCAAAGCCCTTGTGGGTTGGCATGGCAGCACGTTTCAACAGAATTTCATAACCCTTGCGTCCATGCGAGAAGAAATGCGCCCCAGCATGGAAGAAAGCTTCCTCCAACTCCCACCAGCAATAAAAAAAGACCTTGACTTTGAACGCTTTTTGACACAACAGGCCACCACTTTTTTTGCCGACATGGAGGCATCGCGCCAGCACGAAGTTGCTCTTTACAAACGGCTGCAGATCACTTCAGATTTGGCCAATCTGAAAGAATATTGCCGCTTAAGCCCTGGCAACTACACCCTCACGCTCGCGGGCATGAAAAGCCTGGGGTTACAGCATGTCTCTGGCCCTGCGGATTATCCCCGGTCTGCCCTGGCATACCTCAATCAGCGGCCCAGCGAAAAAACACCGCCCTTGCCCCCCCTCGATATTTCGGTGATGCAAGGCTTGAATTGTCAGCTTCAGTCCGAAAGTCCGCAGACCTTATGAACACCGCGCAACCTGATTTCTCGCAACTGGAGCGCCCCTTTTTTACCCGTTATGGTACCCGTACACGTTATCAGTTAATGCCCATCAGTGATCTTGAAGTGACCCCTCAACACCTGGCAGATATTCAAAGCATTTGCAGCGAACCCGAGGTGCACCGGTGGTTATTTGCTCCTGAAGCGTACACCCTTGAAAAGGCCAAAGGCTTTGTGGAATGGGGTCAAGAAGGATGGCGTGCGCAAAGCCACTTTGTGTTTCTGATGTTAGATCCCCAACAGCGCATTGCCGGAGCCATCGATATCAAATCCGCCGATTTAGCCGCCAGTGAAATCGGCTACTGGGTCAGTCAGGCTCATGCCGGTATTGCCTCGGCTACCCTTGCACAACTGATTCCCATCGCGACCCGAGCAGGGTATAAGGGCTTGTTTGCGCAAGTCAAGCCGGGCAACGAAAAGTCGGTTAGTGTGCTTACACGTAACGGCTTTATAGTAGACAACACCTACAAAACCCAGGCTTATTACGATCGCGCCTATTACCGGCCCCTACCAGCAGCTTCATTTACATAAACACGAAGATAGATTTGCGGCCAGCCGGTGTGCACGTCCGTCAGACCGGTCAAAGTCACCCGCGCCCGTTCTCCCTGATCCAAACGGTAAGCCAGCGTACGGTTTTGGGTGCGGGGAATATACCCCAATTTTCTGCCTTCAGGGCTGAGTACCACAATGGCGTTTTCGTCATAAGGATTCCAGGGTTCTCGCTGGAGCACCAGCGGTCCTCCAATGACTAAGGCGGCCACATGCTCGCGAATACCGGGCACATAACCGGCACCCACAGCGCGGGTTTCTAAGATAGGAAACAGGGGTTCGTCGGCGATCTCCAGCCAGTCAAAACGACTCAAAAGTTGCGCTTGCGTCATTTCTTTCACCTCAGTTTTGAGTGTAAAGGAAGCATTTCGTGAAAAGGTATCTCTCTGCGAACAGAGAGCCCCTTTACATAACGCTTGTTATGTTCTAAGATAACGTTTGTTATCTTCGCGTTCAAGAAAGGGTTCAGCTATGCCCCAGCCCATAACGGGTGACTCACCAGAGCACAAGATCCTCAAAAACGCCATGGGCCTTTTTGCACAAAAGGGTTATCAGGGTCTCAGCATGCGACAATTGGCCAAAGCATTGCACATGACCACCGGAGGGCTCTACCATCACTTCAAGAGTAAAGATGACCTGTATGTACACATGGTCAGTCTGCTGGCAACACAGGATGCTCAGGCCCTTTATGAGGCAATGGGCACATCGTCCTCTTCTGAAGAGACAGTGCGTCGTTTCACACAGTTTCTTGAAATGCGTGTCGCGTATTTTCAACAGCTCTTATTGCTTGTATTTGACCATCAACGGTATATTCGCGATCCCGGCCAACAACCTGAAGCCCGTTTTATTCATGTGTTTGAGCCCACCTTGACGGTGTATCTTCATGCTTTAAACGACGCTTTAGGCTTGCATTCACCCCCTGCGGCAGAAAGACTTCTTGATTATTTAATCGGTTGTTTGACCCGAGCCATGATGCGACAATGCCCCCCTGACTTTTCGCAACTCTCCGTTTTTCTGCAACCGTCACCTTGCAACCATAAGTCCTGCTGTTCAGAGGCACGACCATGACCGCGAAAAACCAGGCCTTTAGTCCTGTGCTTTTTTTACTGCCCTATACCGTACCGCTTCTTGCCATCTGGGGATTTATGCAGGGCGGTTGGCTTAACTTTACGGTGCCCCTTTATGTGTTTGGCCTTGTACCGCTGCTCGATTTATGGGTGGGTACCTCCACCCACAATCCCAGCCTTGAAGACACAGCACGCTTAACCGCAGACAAACGCTTTCGTCTGATAGCCTGGCCCCATGTCCCACTGCTCGTGGGACTGGTCATCTGGGGAGCCTGGGCCATGGGCCAACTGCCCCTGAGCCTGGTGGAGCAAGTGGGTCTCACCTGCTCTATTGGTATCTGCACCGGAGGTATAGGCATTAACCTGGCCCATGAACTCATTCATAA
Source organism: Candidatus Sericytochromatia bacterium (assembly GCA_964229355.1). Classification (GTDB taxonomy): domain Bacteria; phylum Cyanobacteriota; class Sericytochromatia; order UBA7694; family UBA7694; genus CAXRDE01. Next base: position 79,961 of record CAXRDE010000012.1, read on the forward strand.
ACCCACTCGCCACGAACGGCTCATGGGCCAAATCCTGCTGATGAATGTCAGCTATATGCACTTTTATATCGAACATCTTTTGGGGCATCATCGCCATGTGGCGACCCCACAAGACGCCGCTTCTGCACGCCAGGGCGAATCCTTATACCATTTTTACTGCCGTAGCGTCATCGAAAGTTACCGAAGCGCCTGGCGCATCGAAGCCCTGCGCTTGCAAAAAAAAGGTCAGGCAATTTGGGGCGTTCAAAATCGCATGCTTTGGTTTGCTTTTTGGCCGCTGCTTTATGCTGTTCTACTCGCGGTGCTGTTTGGCCCCCCTGCATTGGCTTTTTTTATTGCACAGTCCGTCATTGCCTTTAGCCTGCTCGAGGGCGTAAACTACGTGGAACATTACGGCCTAACTCGGCGAAAAAACCCGCAGGGCCACTACGAAAAAGTTGACGTTGTGCATTCCTGGAATGCAAATCAGATCTTAACCAACGCTTTATTGTTTAATCTTCAGCGGCATTCCGATCACCACGCTCACCAGAGTCGGCGCTACCAGGTGCTAAGACAGTTTGAAGCGAGTCCCCAACTGCCCACAGGCTATGCTGGCATGTTGTTATTGGCCACTGTTCCCCCGGTCTGGCGACGCATTATGGATCCGCGTGTGGTAAAGACCCGACTCAAGAAGTCCTGAGTCAACAAGCAACAAAAAGCTGGGTCGTGCATTATGCTAAAGTTCTTAACTTTTTAACACCTCATCTTCACCACCTAAGGAGTTTTTTACAATGCGCCCATGGATGATTGTCGGTTTGTCTTTCTATCTGTTTACCGCGTGCAATGCCCCCAGTCCCGCGGAACCCCCCACCAACGAAAGTACACCCCCTGAAATGAGCTTTTTTATTACCAGCGCGGGGCCCGGTGACGGTGCAAATTTAGGCGGCCTGGCGGGAGCTGACGCCCATTGTCAGGCCCTGGCAAGCGCTGCGGGTCAGGGCGGTAAAACCTGGAAAGCTTATCTGAGCACCTCCACCGAAAACGCCCGAGACCGCATTGGCAACGGCCCCTGGTATAACGCCAAAGGGGTCATGATCGCAGAGAACCTCACTACCCTGCACCAAAGTGAGGGCAATCAGATCACCAAAACCACCGGGCTTGATGAAAAAGGCAACCCCGTGAATGGTCGCGGTGATACGCCCAACCGCCACGATATTTTGACAGGGTCTACCCCCGAGGGCACCGTGGATGGCACCAACACCTGTGGTGACTGGACCCTCAACGGAGAAGGCGCCGCCATGGTCGGCCATCACGACCGCATGGGACTGGACGATAGCCCCCCGGCCAAATCGTGGAATTCCTCTCACGCTTCGCGGGGTTGTAGCCAGGATAACCTCAAAAGCACGGGCGGTGACGGTCTTTTCTACTGCTTTGCCCCATAGAGATGTAGCTCTCAAGCCTGTGCCTGTGCTAATTTGTATATCTATGAAAACACATGCAGACGCCATCTTCATTGCCGTAGGTACCGAAATCACCTCCGGCCAGATTATTAACCGCAATACCGCCTGGCTCGCAGCACCTTTGGCTGAAGCCGGGTTATCGCCCATGCTTCACTGGAGTGTTCCCGACGATCGCCCCCTCATTCTTGAGGCCATTACCGAGGCGGCCTCAAGAAGCCCCCTGATTTTTTTAACCGGCGGCCTGGGCCCCACCTCAGATGACTTTACCCGCCTGTTGGTGGCCGAATGGGCAGACCGTCAGTTGGTTTTTTCTGAGGCCTCATGGGAACGGGTGGTTGCGCGCGTCACTCGCAGTAACTTTGCCGTGGCGGACTCTCAAAAACAGCAGTGCTGGTTCCCTGAGGGGGCCGACATTCTTGTGAACCCCGCGGGGACCGCCGATGGCTTTTGGTTAGAACACGAAGGCACCACCGTGGTGGTCTTGCCCGGCCCACCCCGTGAGGTGGCCGCCATTTGGCAGGAAAGCCTTCAGCAGAAACTGCAACCCCTCATGCCCACGCGCCCGCCCCGATCACTGTTCACCTGGCAATGTATGGGCATCCCTGAAGCCACCCTGGCCGAAAATGCCGATGCAGCCCTGCAGGGTCTGGGAGTCGAAACCGGTTATCGGGCGCATTTCCCCTATGTGGAGGTTAAGGTCTGGATTGACGCTGACACAGAGAAAACAGCAGTCTTTGAGGCCTTAGAGCCCGTGGTGGGTCCCTGGACGGTCTTACGCCATGGTGAAGAAGCCGCCGAACGCTTTTTAAACACCCTGGCCGCTGAACCCCTGTTTATTCAAGACGCGGCCACCCAGGGGGCGCTGAGTGAACGTTTAATGCCCGCTCTGAACAGGCATCACCCGACGCCGGCCCTGTGTGTCCAGCAGTATTTAGGCGTCTTGCCCCCGGCACTGCCCAACCCCAGCAGCAGCGATCTGAGCTTACGCCTGCAAGCGCAAAACCCCCATCATTACACCTTACAGCTCACGGATCCGCTGAGCGGTCACACCCACACCGCAGAGATTATCGCACCCCAACGGCTCGATGCACCGCTGGCGCGGCGCTATGCCGCTGAAAAGGTGCTGTTGGATTTCCCCCTGTGGCTGAACGCTTTGCGTCACCCTGATTCTGAACACAAAGAGACGGTTTTATCATGAAATGTAACACCCTGCTGTGGGCCAGCCTGGCCTGGTTTATCCTGAGCTCACCCCTGTGGGCCAAAGACGCCCTGACCCCCGCAGAAGCCCCGCAAATTTTCATGGAATCCGTGTACAAATTGAACTACAAAGAAGCCTGGAGTATCCTCAGCACAGAGAGCCAGGCCCATTTTGTAGACACCGTGATCAAAATGGAAAAGAACAACGCGCTCAGCACGGTTCAGGTTAAAAACTACTTTGCCAATGATGATCGCGCTCTGCGTCGCGGGTTCTGGAACCAGTTTCGTCGCAGCATGGACGTGCTGGCATGGTCTGAACAAAAGTTTAGTACCGGTGACACCGGGCCGGAGGGACTGGTGTGGGTGAATGTAGAACCCGCCAATATTCGTGTCCTGGCCAAGCAAGAAGGCAGTAACTGGAAGTTTGCCTTTTATGAGACCTTTATTAAACCCAAACAGCCAACCCCACCCCAGCCCGGCAACACACCCGCGAGCAAACCCAGTAGCAAGCCCAGTAATAAGCCCGGTAGCCAGGCGAGCAGTAAACCCCGCCGGTGAGTCTACCTCTGATTCTGGCAGGCCCACTGGTGCGACGGGTAGAAGCCGATCGGGTAACGCTATGGCTGGTGAGCCAGCGCCCCCTGCAGCTCAAGCTTGAACTTCACAGCGGCTCGTTTGACTTCCATCAGACCTTAACCGAATCTGAGCTACGCATGATTCCCGTGGGCGAACGGGCTTTTGTGCACTGTATTGCAGTGCAACTGAATGCACCCGAGCACCCTGTCCCTCTCGCCACAGGCTTTCGTTACCAGTTGCATTATCTTGACGGCGACACCTGGGTCGCCCTGTCAGATGAGCTCCCCCACCTGAATTACCCTGAAGAATCCCAGGGGTTCAATGTACCTTTTGCCCGCACCTTGAGCGAAATTTGGCATGGGTCTTGCCGCAAACCCCACTATCCCAGCGAAGACGGCCTGGTCGCCGCTGATCTGGCTTTTGCTCAACGTCTTGCCCAACACCAGGAGCTTCCTCAGGCTCTCTTTATGACGGGTGATCAGGTGTACGTGGACGACCTCTGTGGTCCCATGTTGCAGGCGGTTCACCAGGTGATTCACCTCCTGGGTTTGCACCCGGAGACCTTTCCGCAGGATGCTGAAAAACCCGCCCCTTTTCACGACAGCACCAGCCTTTATCGCCACAATGTACTGTATGGTCGTCGCCAGGTCTTGCCCTTAGCCCTGGCAGAAAACCGCTGGAGCCGTTTGTTTTACCGTAAAACGGCGCTGATCACCTCGCAATATTGCGATAATCACCTGATCACCTTCGCTGAAGTGTTTGCGCTGTATTTACTCAGCTGGTCGCCGACGCTGTGGTCTTGCATTGACTGGGCGGCCTGCGATGCCGAAGCGGCCCAGTTGGCACCCGCTCAACAATTGCTCTATGCCCAGGAAAAAGAAGCCCTGGAGGCCTTTATTGCAGGCTTACCCCAGGTACAGCGCCTGCTGGCTCACCTGCCCACCTACATGATTTTTGATGACCATGATGTTACGGACGATTGGAACCTGAGCGAAGCCTGGGAAAACGCGGTGTATGGCCACCCCTTCTCACGGCGTATTATTGGCAACGCCCTGATGGCCTATTGGATATGTCAGGCCTGGGGCAACGATCCCAAAGCCTTTGAAGACCAGTGGGATGAAGTTTTGAGCTATGCCCACGCGCCCACGCTGACGCATCAGGAGGAGTGGATAGAGCATTTGCTGCGCTTCCAGCGCTGGGACTACGCCTTAGACACCGACCCCTTTGTGGTGGTGCTCGACACCCGCACCCGACGCTGGCCCTCTCGGCACAAGGCCAATCAGCCCTCAGGATTGATGGATCGGGCAGCCTTGCAAGATACCCTTTCTCAGCTAAAAGATCGCGATGCCGTCATTTTAGTCACTGCAGCGCCGGTCTTTGGCTTAAAGTGGATTGAAACCTTACAGCAGTGGGCCAGCTCCTGGGGATTGGCCCTGGCTGTGGATGCGGAAAACTGGATGGCCCACGGTGGCAGCGCCCGCACCTTTTTGAATTTTTTAAGCGCCCACAGTCGACGCATTACCCTGTTATCGGGGGATGTCCACTATTCTTTTGTGTACGATGTGGTGCTACGCTTTCGCGATGTGGCCGCCCGCCGAGCCCACCATGGCCCACGCATCTGGCAAATTACCGCCAGCGGCTTTAAAAACGCGTTTCCCAAAGCCCTGTTGCATCATCTGGCCCAGACCAATCGCTGGCTTTACCATCCACTCTCGCCGTTGAACCTGTTGACCAAGCGGCGCAAACTCTGGGTACAACCCCGCCAGGTCAAAGACGCAGAAGGCCATTTCACCGAGGCCTTAAGCCATCCAGGGGTGGGACAGGTGCGCTTCAATGAACAGGGCAAGCCCGTGCACATTGCCCTGTTCGATCAACACCAAACCTTTGTGTTTGAGGAGCCCTGAAGCAGCCTTTATGGGGCCGTGTAGGGTTTGCGAAATTTAAAAACAAATTGATCCGTATGGCCCCGCAAGCTGGGATCAAATACATTCAGGCTATGGTCATCGGCGGGGTTGTGTAACAGGCTGCTCTCGGCCTCTAACACAAAGCCCGCTGCCTCCACCTGTTGCTTGACCTGTTTGGGATCAATGCGGTGTAATGCCGAAATCGCCGCCTGATCAGCACCCGCTTTGCCCACATGATCACTCACCAAATAGATGCCACCCGGCTTTAACGCTGTAAACACCGCCTGGTTCAGACGATGGGTGGCCTCAGGTCCCCAATAGAGATACATATCGTGGTAGTTCTGACTGGTCCACACCAGATCCACCTCGCCGGGCAATTGCACCTGGTGCAAGTCCTGCTGCAAGGCCTCGACATTGGGTAAACTTTGCGCCAGGCCTTTCAGGTTCTGATAGCCCGTGGTAAAGATTTGGTTCAGTTTATCGGGCAGGCTTTTATGGGGTTTGGGCACCAGACCGTAAAGTTTGCCCTGGGGCGTGATGGCGGCGCTCAACACCCGTGTAAAATAGCCACCACCGGGCACCAACTCGAGCACCCGCTGCTGAGGTTTGACCTCGGCAAATTGCAGCATGTCAAAGGGCTTGCGCAGGGCGTCTTTGGCTACATCGCTTTCAGGGCGTGCAACGCTTGTTTTCTGGTGAGAGGCTTTGCCCGAGGGCTCCGCCTGCGCAGAAAGGGGAACCGTCCCCAGCAATAAAAAAGAAAGAAGAAAGTGTTTTAGCATAGCTGGATTAGACCATCTGACTCACCCCTCTCACAAGCCAGCAACGGTATAATCAAAGCAGGGTATAACAGAACACACGAGGAGTCTTAACATGTCACGCCTGTCTCAAATCCTTGCTCCCCACTCCCCGGCTGATTTTTGGCAAAACACCTTTGGCCGAGAAGTCCTGCACATTCCGGGTAGCCCCGAGAAGGCCAATCAGTGGCAAGCTCTGATGGGCTTTGAGGACCTCAATACCCTGATGCATTTTCGCGAAGGCTACAGTTATCAGCTAATTCACCAATTGCAAAAGTATACGTTTCATCCACCCTTGACCACTCGCGAAAGCCAGGAGCAGGTACAGTATTTGTTTCAGCAGGGGGCCAGTCTGGTGATGGAGCAGGTAGATCAACAACATGCTACCCTGGGGCGGTTTTGCGACGAAATCAGCGCCGAACTGGCCTGCCGCACCGCTTTTAATCTTTACCTGAGCTATCCCGACGAAGCCGCCTTTCGCCTGCATTATGACACCCATGATTTGTTTGTGCTTCATCTGCAAGGGCGCAAAAAATGGGAGTTTTACGGCGAGACCTTGCCCTATCCCACCAACGCCCTGCGCCACATTCACGAACCCATTCCCCAGACCTGTAAAAGCACCTGCATTTTAGAGCCCGGCGATGTGCTATACGTCCCCAAAGGGCACTGGCATCAGGCACTGGCCGTACCCAACCCGCAACCCAGTCTGCACCTGACCCTGGGCATTTACGGACCCACGGGATTGGACCTCTTTGACTTTTTGAAACAAAGTTTTGAAAAGCACAGCACGGCTTTCCGGGCACCCTTTCAACCCTTGCCCTGGTCAGGCAACGAAACAGCGTCTCTAGAGGCCCTCAAACAGGAGCTGATTCAACACCTGAGCGGCGACACCTGGCAAGCAGATTTTGCCGCCTACTTGCGCCATAAATCTCCCCGGCGAGCGGGCCTGAGTTTGCCTTATGTGTACTGGCGCACGCCCGATCAAATTCCCGATCATGCCCATTTTGAGCGCGTCGCCGTGCCCTATACCCTGAGCTTTCACACGGGTCAATTGCAATTGCGTTATGATCACAAGGTGCTGGTGTTTGCCCCCGCCGCCGAGCCAGTACTGCGCTACCTGCTCGAAACACCGCGTTTTGACCGAGCGCAGGTCAGCACCGATCTGCCCCAGTTTCCCTGGGCAGCGGTCAAAGCGGTGCTGCTGCCTTTACTGCAAGACGGCTTGTATACCCTTCACGATCATTAAGCATAAAATCCTCCCTTTAATCCCCTGTCACTCTTTCTTAAACATGGTATACTTGCTACACATGTGCCGGAGTGGCGAAATGGCAGACGCAGCTGATTCAAAATCAGCCGGGGTTAGGCCCCGTGTCGGTTCGAGTCCGACCTCCGGTACTTTTTGCATTTTTTGGTCATTCATACTGAATGACTGAGCTCCGGGAGTCATACACGTGCGCTACGCTCTCTATTTTGTTTGCTTGATCGCACTTACAGCCTGTCACACCTCCACCCCTTCCCCTCCGGCCTTACAACCTGGTCTTTTGCGTACAGCAACTCTGCAAACACGTCATCTAGAAACCCTACAAGCCATCGTAAAAGAGGCTTACACCCGCAATTTTTATCACTACGATACCAATCAGGATCAAAGCTTAAGTCTTGAAGAGTACATTCCTTCTTTTCAAAAGCTGCCCGTTGCTATTCCCAACGACAAAATCGAAAAAATCTTTCAGCAAAGAGATATTAACCGGAACGGAAAACTCGAAGAGATTGAGTTTGTAGGCAGTGCTGACGAACACCGCGACATTGCACAACGCCTTCAAGTGTCAGCCCGCAAGCTATTCACCAGCATTGATCTCAACAAAGATACGCGGGTAACCCGCGATGAAGTCGCTTTTATGGGTATTGCAGAAGCTCTGACGCATTTTGATCGTTTTGTACGCACTTCAGAAATACCGGCTTACCTGCACCCTGAAGATTTTGAGAACCTTATGGCCTATGTCATTCTCATTGCTGGCTACTCTCATTAAGACCACAGAAAAAATGTTTCAACGCCTTTACATCCTGAATATCTGGGGGGCAAAGGTGTTCGAGATACCAGGGAATATTCACAAAACGATGTAATAGCAAGGCAGCAAAGAGCTGGTCTTCGGTTTGACGGTTTAGAGGCAAGCCATACTGCTGCAAAAAGTGCCGGCGCAGAGCAGGTTTACCGCGCGTGTAAAACACCAGCGGTGCGCCAAACTCATAGAGAAAGTGGCCTTGCATCAGATCCCCAAAGTCAATCAGGCCCGTAATTTGCCAGTGCCCGTTGTGTTCCTGCACCAAAAAATGGTCTTCAGTGAGATCGCTGTGCAAAAGCACCGGGCGCGTCTCCAAAAGGCTGGGAGCATGGGTCCGTAATTCATGCACCAAAGGGCGTAACCAGGCATCGCTCAGGCCTTTTGCTTGCTGCTGAGCCGCAAAATGCTGCATCTGCTGCTGCACAAAGTCAGACCAGGCAGGCTCCAGGGCAGAATCATGAGGAACCGTTAAACCGTGCAAGGCCTGCATAATGTCTGCGGCCTGGGTCAGTAAAGCCCGCTGTTGTGGCACAGCCAAATCCGCCCACACTTCTCCGAGACTTATGCCAGGCAGTTCTTCAAGAATTAAATAGTCCCATCCCTGATACTGTCCTTCGCCATAGAGCATGGGCACGGGAATCTCCAAAGCAGCACAGCGAGACAAGCCCAAACGTTCCCGTTCGCTTTCTTCTGGCCAAAAAGGAGCAAATAACTTAAGAATACGCCCCGCACAGCGATATACGATCGCAGATCCTGTCGGGCAGCGCTGCAGTTGCTCTGTAGGCAATCCATGAGACTGAGCAATCTCTGCAACGGCAGGCCACCAGACATCATTCTGCAGAAACAGACGAGAATAGGTGCTTATATCAGGAACATGAGGTAAATGCGCCACCGTGATACTCCATTTCAAACAGGATCAGTATCCGCCATTGCCTTACACCGTGCAACACGTACCCACGACTTTTGCGCGGCTATTTACAAGGCCTTGCACATCCCTTACACTGAAAAAACGTAAAAAAGCCCTGGATAAACCAGAAAAAAAGGGGAAGAGCCAATGTACGATCTCAAAATTATCGGGGGAACCCTGATTGATGGCACCGGACAGCCCCGTTATCGGGCGAATATTGGCGTTCAAGACGGCAAAATCGTCGCCATTGGTGAAGTGCCTGGCGAGGCCCGACAAACCCTTGAAGCCCACGGCAAAATCGTCACGCCTGGCTTTGTGGACATTCACACACATTACGACGGTCAGGCCACCTGGGATCGGGACTTTGCCCCTTCCTCACTGCACGGGGTGACCACCGTGGTGCTGGGCTCCTGTGGGGTGGGTTTTGCCCCCTGTCGCCCTGAGGATCACGAACGTTTGATCGCCCTGATGGAAGGGGTCGAGGATATTCCAGGCTCCGCACTGGCAGAAGGCTTGCGCTGGAACTGGGAGAGTTTTCCTGAGTATATGGACGCCCTGGACGACCTGCCCCACAGCATCGATTTTTGCGTGCAAATGACCCATGATCCCCTGCGGGTCTACGTGATGGGCGAACGGGCCACCCACGATCAGGCCGCCACCCCGGAAGATATTGCCCAGATGCGTGAATTGCTCAAAGAGGGATTGGCCGCAGGCGCGGTGGGTTTTTCCACGGGCCGCAGCGACAACCACCGTTCCGCCACAGGCGCTCATACCCCCGCCGCCCAGGCCCAGGCTGCTGAACTGACAGGGCTGGCAGAAGCCTTTCGTGACTTTGATCATGGCGTCATTCAGGCCGTAAGCGACTTTGACATGCCCGAAGGCGATCAGGAATTTTCGCGGGAATTTGAACTGATTGAGCGCATGGCCGAAGCCTCAGGCAAGCCCCTGTCGGTGTCGCTGATGCAGCGGGACCAGTCGCCTCAGCAATGGCGCTGGATTATGGAGCGGGCCGAAGCCGCTCACGCCAAAGGCCTGCCCTTTCGCCTACAGGTAGGTGCCCGAGCCATTGGCGTTTTGTTGGGCTTAGAGACCACTTTTCACCCGTTTATGGGCTTTCCTACCTACAAGGCCATCAGCCATTTGCCTCTGGCAGAGCGCGTGGCGATATTGAAACAGCCAGAGACCAAAGCCCAGATGCTGCGCGAAAAAAGTGAGCCCGTGGCCGGTGACGGCAGCGCCATTCCTCCGTTGGCAGATCTCTTGCTGGCGCAAATCGATCAAATCGGCATGCGCATGTTTACCCTCGGTGAAACCCCGGATTATGAGCCGCGCTTTCAAGACAGCATTGGCGCCAGGGCCAAAATGCGCGGTGAAAGTGTATTGAGTGGCCTCTACGATGCCCTGCTCGCATCAGAAGGCAACGCCCTGATTTACTTTCCGCTGTACAACTACATCGACGGCAACCTCGACAATCTCTACACCATGCTCAAACACCCGCTGGCCCTGCCCGGCCTCAGCGATGGCGGCGCGCACGTGGGCACCATTTGCGATGCGAGTTTTCCCACTTTTATGCTCAGTCACTGGGCCCGCGATCGCCAGGGCGAAAAATTCAGTTTAGAACACGTGGTGAAAATGCAGACCCACGACACCGCCCGCTACATTGGCCTCGAAGACCGGGGCACCCTGGAAGTAGGTCAGCGGGCCGATCTCAACATCATTGATTTTGAGGCCCTGCAATTGCAGCCCCCCCATTTGGTGGCCGACTTACCTGCCGGTGGCAAACGTCTGTTACAGGGGGCAACAGGTTATGTGGCCACCCTGGTCAACGGCGAGGTCATTGCCGAAAATGGGGCCTTAACGGGGCGCTACCCTGGCCGTTTGGTGCGTGTCGGCACCTAAGTGGATATTGATAGCGTCCGCCTAAACTTTAGCCCTGAAAGCCTGCAGGCCCTGAACTGGGTCATCGCCATTATTATGTTTGGCGTGGCCTTAGATATTCACTGGCGGGATTTTAAAGCGGTGTTTCGGCAACCCAAAGCCCCGCTGATCGGCTTGCTCTGTCAGTTTGTGCTCTTGCCCGCCGTGGCCTGTGGCTTAACCCTGCTTTTGCAGGGGGTCTTTCCCATTGCGCCGGGTATTGCCCTGGGCGTGATTTTGGTGGCCGCCTGTCCCGGTGGCAATTTCTCAAATTTTCTAACCCATTTTTCGAAGGGCAACACGGCCCTTTCGGTGACCATGTCTTCGATTTCCACCTTTGCCTCGATTGTCATGACCCCCTTCAACATTGCCCTGTGGGGTCAACTCAATCCCTACACCGCCCCCTTGCTCAAGCAAATTGCCATTGATCCCTGGGAAGTATTCAGCACCGTCTTTTGCATTTTGCTGCTGCCCCTGGCCAGCGGCATGGCCTTTCAGCAGCTCTGGCCAGTTCTGAGCGAAAAGCTTAAAAAGCCCATGCAAAACCTGTCCATTGTTTTTTTGGCGGTGGTGATTGCCCTGGCCCTCAAAAACAATTTTGGCTATTTTCTGCAGTACATCGGCCTGGCCGCCAGCATTGTCTTTGTGGTGAATGCGGTGGCCCTGGCCCTGGGCTATGGCATGTCTCGGCTCAGCCGTCTCAGCCAGGCCGACGCCCAGGCCGTATCCTTTGAAGTGGGCATTCAGAATGCAGGCTTTGGCCTGATTCTGATCTTTAACTTCTTTGGGGGCCTGGGCGGTATGGCGCTGATTACCGCCTGGTGGGGCGTCTGGCACCTGATTTCAGGCTTTGCGCTGGCCCTGTGGTGGCGGCGTCAGGCGATTAGCGCTCCAAAATAACGTTATCCAGGCCGCCGGTATCTGGCCCTTCAATATATTCTCCACGGATCCACAGGCGTGTTAAATCCGCCAGAACCGCCTGAATATCCGCATTGCTGGCGGCTTCACCAGAAACACCACCCAGCTTCCAGCCCGCCGAAGCCTCAAGCTTGACGCTGTAAGCACTCCATTCTGTCCCTGGATGCTCCGGCAGCTTCAAAGCGAGGGTTTGTCCAGCCCCTGCTAAAATCACATCATCGCTCTCAAACTGAGCATTAAGGCCCGATTGTTTTAACTCAAAGGAAAGGGTTTTACCAAAGGAGCTGGCTTTATTGCCCAGATAGCGCTCGGGTGCATCCCAATACCAGACACCCCCCGTGACATCATCAGTAGCGGTCAAATGCCCGCCGGGGTTACCGCCCGCTGCCTCATACACAGGCTCTGCAGAGCCATCCTGCGCATCACCGCTCACGCGCCAGTCTTCGCTGTCTGTGGTAAAGCGGCTAATCACCGCGGCACTGGCACAGGCGTTATCATGCCCAAGGCGCACATTATCCAGAGAGCCCGTATCCGCCCCCTCAATGAACTCGCCGCGAATCCAAAGCCGTGTCACGTCACCCAGAGCCGCTTGAATCTCGGCGGCAGTGGCATCCGCACCATTCCGGCTGCCCACTTTCCAGCCCATGCCTTCACTTAAGTTTAAGCGATACGCCGTCCACTCCAGTTCAGGGTGCGCGGGCAAAGTGTACACCAGGGTAATGTCTTTGCCTTCCACAATCACATCATCGCTCTCAAACTGGGCGTTAAGGCCCGATTGGCGCAGCTCAAAGCTCAAGACCTGACCATAGGCTGCTGACTGATTGCCCAGATAAGCGGCGGGCGCACTCCAGTACCATACTCCGCCGGTCACATCATCATCCGCTGATACATAGCCGCCCGGATTCCCCTCTGTTTCATGGTACTCGGGTTCGACATTGCCATCCTGGGCATCTCCTACAATGGTCCACCCCTCACTATCGCGGGTAAAGCGGCTATCCGGCGAGGTGTCTTGACAGGTTTCTGATCCCGGAGATTCAGAGGGCATGGGGGATGGAGAATCACCGGGTGCAGCACTGGGACTGGAGCTGGGGTTCGTGCTGGGATTGGTACTTGGTAAGGGCTGAGAAACAGGTGGTGTAACCGGATTACAGGCCGTTAGACTCAAACCTATCGCCAGATACAAGGGAAGCAAACGTTTATGCTGCATATAAAAACCTCTTCGTGTAATAAATATAATTTCTTATTCCATTGTGCACGGGTTTTCAAAGAGAAACAATCCCCGTGCGCAAAAGACGCTTACTCTGCAGCAGCCAGAAGATGTAACAGATCGGCTTGTGAGATGCGCAATTCTTCAGCGCCGCCCTCTGCTTCAATGCTATCTGCCAGGCGCTGTTTTTTAGCCTGCAGGTGCACAATTTTGTCTTCGATGGTATCTTCCGCAATCAATTTATACACAAAGACCTTTTTGTCTTGCCCCAGACGCCAGCTGCGATCGGTGGCCTGTTTTTCGACGGCTGGATTCCACCAGGGGTCATAGTGAATCACTGTATCGGCAGCAGTGAGGTTAATCCCCACGCCACCCGCTTTGAGCGAGATTAAAAAGACGGGCATTGTGCCCCTTTGAAAACGCTCAATCACGGCGTCCCGGTGTCGGGTGCTGCCCGTCAACATCTCATAATCAATCTGAAGAAGCGTCAGCTCTGTGGCAATTAAATCAAGCATGCTCACAAACTGAGAAAAAATCAGCATGCGGCGTCCTTCTTGCGCCAGGGTTTGTACCAGTTCAATCAGGTAAGCCAATTTCGCCGAGGGCACTTTTTGCGCCGCTTTGGCCGACAACAAGGCGGGGGCACAACACACCTGACGGAGTTTCAACAGGGCCTCAAGAATAAAGAACTGGCTTTTTTTGAGGCCTCGGGTTTCAATTTCTGCCTGCACCTCCTGGTGCATCGAGGCGCGCAAGGTCTCATAAAAATCCCGCTGTTTCTTTTCTAAAGCAATATGCTGAAGTATCTCTGTTTTCGAAGGCAGGTCTTGCTCGACCTGGGTTTTGTGACGGCGCAATAAAAACGGTTTTAAGCGCTGGCGTAACGCCTGCTGACGCAAGGTGTTTTGCTCTTTTTCAATGGGGTCTTGAAAACGTTCTTTAAACTGTTTGGCATTGCCCAAAAATCCCGGCATTAAAAAATGAAAGAGCGACCATAACTCTCCCAGGTGGTTTTCCATGGGTGTGCCCGTTAAGCACAAACGGTAATGGGCCGGCTGCTGATAAGCAATTTGCGCCCCCTTGGAGCGCGGGTTTTTAATGTTTTGCGCTTCATCCAGAATCAGCCAGGTATAGATTTTTTGGCGATGCAGCTCGCCGTCGCGGCGCCACAAGGCATAAGACGTAATCACCACGTCATATGCGCTTAAAGCAGCAAAGTCTCTATCGGCCCCCGAAAAGCAATGCACCTTGAGCTCAGGGCAAAACTTTTCAGCCTCGTTTTGCCAGTTTTTCACCACCGACGTGGGAGCGACAATCAGTGCCTGCTTGAGGCGCCCCGCTTGCTTTTCGACGAGCAAGTGGCTTAAGGTTTGTAAGGTTTTACCTAAGCCCATATCATCGGCCAAAACCCCATGAAAACCAAATTGCCGCAAAAATTGTAACCAGTTAAGCCCCACCTGCTGGTAGCTGCGCAAAGTGGCCTGCAATCCGTTGGGCGGTTGCACATGCACCACTTCTTCGAAATGCCTGAGCTGATGCATGAGGGTCTTCAATTCCTCAGCCCCCAGCCACTTCAGGTCTTCAATCCCCAGCAAGGCATCTAAACTCAGGGCATCAAAAAAGCCCAACTGCAGCGGGCGGTCTCCGCCCAGGCTTTCTTGATCGTAAATCGACAAAAGGGTGCTTAAAATCAGGGCCACACGCTGGCTGTCTAAGGCCAGCCAATGGCCAGGTGCATCGGGCAATTGCAACAAGACCTCCTGACGGGCGGCCAGGGCCACTTGCCAGTCTTCTTGCGTATAACGCTGCAGAAGTTGAATTAAAAATGGCCGCAGGTCATAATGCTGTCCCGAGACCTCAATCCCCAAATCCAGCGCAAACCAATCAGAACCCACATCTTGACCTGTTTGTTGGACTTCAGCCTGCCAGTGCTCAGGCGTCACCACCTGAAAATCAAAAGCCTCTTGATCCAGATCCCACGGGTGATTTGAGCGCAAAAACTGGAGCCAGCGCTCGGCCTGTTCATGTTCGCTCAGTCCTTCAAGCCCCCATAAGCCATCGGTATTGGGCTGTAAACCCGCTTCTTGCAAAGCCTGAAGCGCTTGCTGTTCTTGCAAGGCGTCGCGATGTACCCGGTACACCAAGCCCTCCTGGACCACCACCGGCTCTGCTTCTTCACCCGCTTCCACCCGCACACCGTTATAGTTAAAGCGCACCTTGCCTCGGTGCTCACCCGAGTCAAGGGTTTCTAAGATCAATTCAGGGGTGGGTGAAACCTGCGCAATCTCTTGAACGTGCGCAGTATTTAAAGTCTCTGGCAAAGCAATCTCTGGACACATTTTTTGAAGATAGGGCGTGGCTTTTAAAAGCTGTTCAATGCCCAGGGGAGGGACTTGCTCAAGAAACTGTTTTTGGGGCGATAACAAGGTGTCTCGTACACGACCCATACGCCCTTGCTGCACATCAAGGTAAACAGACACCCCTTCATGCAAAGCCATCACCTGGCCCTGGCCTTCAGATAAACGCCACAACAAGCGGTAGGTTTTTTGGGGCGTTTCTTCCCAGTAAGGCATATGGGAGCGCTCCTCGCCCAGTTGCAATAAGGACGCCAAATCCTCATAATAACAGCGGCCTGTGTGAAGCAGGTTTTGCAACACAAACCAGGCCGCAGGCCCTTTGCAATAAAAATGACGCAAATCTGACCATTTTTCGTGCTCTAAAAAGGGCAATAACTCCTGAGCGGTGGTCAAAACAGAGCGGTCTAGCGGACTCACTTCGCGCTGCGGGTAAGCCAATTCCGAAATTCGAAAGGCATAGGGCTTATTCCCGTAGTCTCCGTTTTTTAAAATGCGGTATTGCACCAATGAGAGCGCTAAAGCGCCCCGTTCGGTAAAGAGTTCAAAGAAGAGCTGCGGTTTACACGCTTGCACAGGTGGCGCGTCAGCATCAAAGGGGATTTTTGCAAAATGCTGAAGGCGTTTAAACCAGTCTTCAGCGCTGGCCGAGGGCGTTGAAGCACCTTGTGCCAACCAAAACAAAGCCAGCGCCACGCTGTGTTTGCAATCAAAACGCACCGGGCAATTGCAATTGCCCGTAAAAGGGTTGGCCCAGGGTTGTTTCGACAGGGTGGCATAGGTCAAGTATTGCTGCCCTCTGGAGTTATACACCCTGGCCCGAAGATGAACAAAGTCATCACCTTGTGCCTCAACCTCAACCTGGTGCACACGTTGAGATTTAAAATACCCTTGCCCCCGCGAAAAAGTACCTGCGTCGACGGCCTCTCGCAATTGTCTTTCGGTAATATAGCGGCTCATACAGCTCCTATCAAAAAAACATTAACTGATAATCTAAAATTCGTTTATTTTGGCACAAGCCGTTATCAATTTAAAGGAAGACTAGAAATCTATTATCCAGCCTTCCTTTTGTATTAGCCTCTCTTAACCTCCTTTACCCAAATCGCCCAGGGCTTTCCGTCAGGACGACGAATTTTTTTGCCCTTGCGTGTAGTAATGACCATGGTAAAGATAAGAACCTGTCCCTCACGTTGATTAACTTCTGTAGGGTTAACCTTCTTGTGATTGTTTTTTTTAGACATCAAAATCTCCTATAAGTTTAATTTTTAAAAATAAGAGGCTTTGACGACCATTCACTTTCAGTGATAGGATTAGAATCTGGAATGCCTATCCAATGAATTATTGGGTGGCCGTCAAACCCCTCTAAGGGTGTGTTTGATTACTATCTCAGGGCGTTGGCGCGTCCTGGGACAGTGATCTCATATCGCAAATTAAAATCACTCACGATAATTTTGACCGTGTGATAAATGGCGTTTATCACCCCCTTTCGAATCATAATAATGTTCCTTACTAAATAAAACTGCAAGTTAAACATCCGACTTAGGAAACCTGACATGGTTTTGCCCGATGCGGTTCAAGATCAAAATGCCATTTTCCTCATCGATATGCTTTAGACGCCGTTTATTATTTTTCACAGCCACCTTCACATCAGGAATCTTCATATCTAAATAATGGTATGCAGTGTATAAGTGATTATAAGTTATGTCTGGTAAACCAAGAGTATCAGTAAGATAATAGATAATAAAAGATACCCGTTGATGTTCTGACGTAATTTTATTTTTTTCTAAAAATTTTCTTAGTGATTCTGGTTTGTCATTCCCACTTAGATCTATATCAACAAGTTGATATGCTTGTTTCTGTCTAGATTTTGAAGATTTTTTTCTATTTGGCCTGTTTTCTTTCACAGAACTTGTTTTCGTAGCCAGTTCAGTCATCTGTGATGACTCAATATTTTTTGTTTGTTTTTCTTCTAAGTTACCTATTTCCACTTCATCATCATAATCCACGAACTCATTATTTAAAGTTTTTTTTATAATGTTATCTGTAGATATTAGATTACACTCTGATATCTTACCGCTAAAATCATAATATATTTCTCTGATAAAATCCTGATCTCCTTCTAATTCAATCAGTCCCGACATATAATCGATTTTAATTTTTCCTTTGTGTGCTTCCATTAATTCACCTTTTAATTTAATTCAAATTTACCGAAGAAAGTAGCGATTCTACTTTCTTTAATCCTTCTGTTGTTAATTTGTATTTCTTTCTAGCCTGTTTACTTGTTCCTCCTTTTTTTATTTGGATAACTAACTGAGGTTTTGTATTCTTCAACGCATCAAAAGCACTCGTAATATTTCCAATACGGTAGCCCATATCTTTGAGTATATTGTTTACCGTAAGAGCCTTTATTTCCAAGTTACCTTCGAATTTTTGAAGCCAATACATAACCACTAACACTTTTTCAGCATGAGAATTAGGTTGCAGGTGAGCATAGAAATCTGCTGCTGTATCAAAACCCTCGTCAGAGACGAGGGAGTGAGTCAATTGTGAACTCATACTTACAGGATCTTGTGCAGTCAAATTTCTTTGATTATTTGAACTTACAATTGGGTTTGACGGTTGAAAATCTAACGAAAAATGATCCGTAACCCATTTTAAAACCCTTCTCTTAGAATCATCTTCAAGTTCAGTAAGAGCTTCTGCTATGCACTTCATTGCATCTAATTCTTTTAATGTGTCTTGCAATTGCTAAACCCTCTCTCTTTAAGTTTTCATAATCATAAATCTCATTTAATTCATATTACATCAAACTCAAAACAAATCATTATTAATTTATAAATCAACAAACACAATAAGTCAAGCATTATTTATAATAAAATTTATTCAACATGCGTTTCTATGCGACAAAAACTAATAAGTCACTAATTAATATGCAGTGGGGGTACCAAAACCATATGTATCCCAAGTAACCACCCTATAAATAGACAAAGGAGCTCTTTATTAAGATAAGCAAGTAAATAAACAACGGTGGGTACAAGCATAAAGAGAATGATTTTAAGTTTTCTCAAGTACAGATAAGGCAAAAAAATAGCCACGTATTTTTAAAAAGGCCTTGGTCACAAAAAGAACTCGGAGCTTAAGCATTAGCAGGCTTTTTCAACACATCCCAGTCCACAATATTGCGCTCAGCCTTACTAAACTTCACACCAATCAAGATAAAAATAATACTTACCTTCTCAATTAAACGCAAAGCAAAAGCCATTTTATCTACGTAGTAGCAATTGTCTTCACGGATTTCGCGAAAACTTTGCACACCGATGGGCAGTTTCTTCTTTGACACCGTTTCATCCTGCATGTAAGGAGCAGTGTAGTCCTAACTTATTACCCTGGTTATAACAGAGGGTACACTGAAGCCATGCAAACCTTTACCGATGCTCTCGATTACACCTTTACCCTCGCCCAGACGCCACAGCGTATCGTGTCGCTGGTGCCCTCACAAACCGAACTGCTGTGCGATCTGGGCTTACAGGATCGCATTGTAGGGCGCACCCGCTTTTGCATTCATCCCTCAGATCAGCTGAAAAACATCCCTATCGTGGGGGGTACCAAAGACTTTGACCCCACTAAAATCAAGGCTTTACAGCCTGATTTGATCCTGGCCAACAAAGAAGAAAACGTCAAAGAACCCCTATTGGCCTTACGCGCACAAACTCCCGTGTGGACCTCTGACGTGCCTAATTTAGCGGCGGCCCTGGACATGATTACAGCAGTGGGGGCTTTGACCCACACCCAGGCACAAAGCCAGGCCCTGTGTCAGCGCATTCGCTCAGCCTTTGCAAGCCTCAAGCCCTTACCCCAAAAGCCCACAGCTCTCTATCTGATTTGGCGCAAACCGTATATGTCGGTGGGACAAGACACGTTTATTCACGCCATGCTGAGCCAGCTCGGCCTCCATAATATCACCGGCCATGAGACGCGTTATCCTAGCCTCACCCCCGCTGATATTCAAGCCGCCAACCCCGCCCTTATTTTGCTGTCTTCAGAGCCCTATCCCTTTCAAGAAAAACACAAGGCAGAGTTGCAAGCTTTGTGTCCACACGCTCAAATTTTGCTGGTGCAGGGCGATTATTTCTCGTGGTACGGTAGCCGCCTACTGGCAGCCCCCGCTTACTTTCAAGAAGTGTTAGCGCAAATCAAAAGCTAGTCCGGGATTAAAAATAATAGTGGATACCAGCGACAGGACGGAAAGTGGTCACCGCTGATAAATAGCCTATTCTATTTTCGGAAGATTCAGTATATCCTAAGGGAATTGTTACAGGCAGAGATAAAGAAGCACTTAAGCTCAAATAAGGGAGAACAAAATACTCATAATTAAGGGATGGAACCACAGACAGCTCGATAGATTCAGTAATATTTTGCGCATTCTCGTCTTGACTATTACGACGGGAACGAGCACCTAGACCTTCGGCAAAAAGAGCGAAACCCACAGCAATACGGCTATTTTCAAATTGAGCCAAAATATAGTCAAACTGTATACCAAGATCTAATGAGGTTTTAGACTCTGTAAGTGAAACCTGGTTTTCGACATGTGTATGCAAATAAACCATCTCTAAGCCCACGAAACCTGTAATATTCAACTGCGAAGAAAGACCGTAACGAAAAGAGAGTAAGCCTTTACCAACTTCTTCAGAAGATGCCGGTGCACTATTTTGTACATCCTTAAATTTTGGAGAACTTAAGCCTAAACTGCTTTGCCCACCAATGGCAAGGGTACCCGTAGTATCAGGATAAGCTTGTGTAGGAAGAGATATTGCCCAAAGGATCATTACTCCCATCAACATTTTTTGCATAGAATCATGCTCCTGGCTCATTTTAAAAATAATATCTAACGAACATCAAAGGCTCAAATGCAGTGGTAACAGCGAAGCTCGTCTGTGTGATTTTTTGAAGATTGGCAGCCCCATTATTTTGCCATGTAATCGACGAAAAGGTAAGAGGTAAACTTAAAGCCGCCCCCACACTAAGATGAGTTCCAAAAAAATGTTCGTAAATTAAAGCCGGTGTCAACGAAATGATATTTGGTTCAAAATCCTCAGTAATACCCGCCAATACAGGTTTGTTGGGATAATTAAAAGCACTCACCAAAATCGACGAACCCAGAAGAATACGACTATTTTCAAACTCATGGATAATCCAATCCCATTGAAAGCCCATCAATGTAAAGCGAATCAGAGATTCTACTTCTGAACTACTCGGAAAAGTTTGTGAAGACCACCTATACTGCTCCCCAGAATTCGGACAACAACCGCGTGAAATTAAGCTCCTGATCTGAGACAATAATCTCAAAGAAGGAAAACATAATGAAAAGACGAAGACATTTACCTGAAAAACTATAAGCATGTATTAGCCCTAAAAGCCGGTGTGAAGCGCTACGTAGCGTTTTGCAATGAAAAAAGATACCACCAGGCATTAGATTACCTGACTCCCAATCAGATATATTTTGCCCAAACCTCAGAGCAGGGAACTAAGGTTGCGTGATTTCGTGTCTTGACAAAGGGGAGCACTTCACTCCTCGCAAAAACCACCCCCAGAAAGCTCAAGTGGACCCCAATTTCCGCTACAATAGAGATCCAGATCACACGTCTCAGAGGTCCCATGACAGCACCCGCTTTTGTCCACTTGAATGTTCACTCCGAATACTCCCTGCTTGATGCCACCAACCACATTCCTGACTTAATTGCCCGCGCAAAAGAGCTCAACATGCCCGCGCTGGCCATTACCGACAATGGCGTTATGTATGGGGTATTGGACTTTTACAAGCGCTGCAAAAAAGCAGATATTAAGCCCATTATTGGCTGCGAGGTGTTTGTGAGCCCCCGGGGCCGTGACCACAAAGGCGGGCGGCGCTCAGCCGAAGACGGTCAGCGTCTGACCCTGTTGGCCAAGAACAATCAGGGCTACCAGAACCTCCTCAAGCTGGTGAGTCTGGGCCACACCGAAGGCTTTTATTACATTCCCCGTGTGGATCATGAGATCTTAGAAAAATACGCCGAGGGCCTGATCGCCATGTCGGCGGGCATGAACGGCGAAATCCCCAGCAAGCTTATGAAAGGGGATGTGGCCGGTGCCCGACAGGTGGCCAAGTGGTACAAAGAGCGCTTTGACTTCTATTTAGAACTGCAAGATCACCACATTCCCCCCCAAAAGAAAATCAACCGCGAATTGATCCAAATGTCCAAAGAACTGGATATTCCCGTGGTGGCCACCAACGATGTGCACTACCTCAATCGCGAAGACGCTGAACTGCACGAGATCATGCTCTGTATTAAAGACGGCAAAACCCTCGATGACCCCGCCCGTTACCGTTACCCCGGCGGCCCTGACTATTACCTCAAGTCCAGCGAAGAGATGTACGAACTCTTCAAAGAGGTACCCGAGGCCCTGACCAATACCCTCGAAATTGCCGACAAATGCCACGTGATCATTGAACTGGGCAATTACACCCTGCCCATTTACGAAGTGCCCCCCGGCCACAACGAAGAAACCTACATGCGCGAACTCACCTGGAAAGGCCTGAGCTGGCGTTACGACACCCTCACCGACGAGATCCGCGACCGGGCTGAGTTTGAAATGGGCGTTATTGAACGCATGGGCTTTTGCTCGTACTTCCTGATCGTCTGGGATTTTATGAACTACGCGCGCCAAAACGGCATTGCCGTGGGCCCCGGTCGGGGTTCGGCTGCGGGCTCGATTGTGGCCTATGCCCTGGGCATTACCGACATTGACCCCTTGCGTTACCAATTGCTGTTTGAGCGCTTCTTAAACCCTGACCGCATCAGCATGCCCGACGTGGATATTGACTTTTGTATTGAACGCCGCGAAGAAGTGATTCAGTACGTTACCCGCAAATACGGGGCCGAAAAGGTGGCCCAGATCCTAACCGTCGGCACCCTGGGCGCAAAAATGGTGTTGCGCGACGTGGCCCGCACCCTGAGCTTTGCCCCCAGTGAAGCGGACCGTCTGGCCAAAATGCTGCCCACCAAGCCGGGGACCAAACTGGGCGAACACATTGGCGAAGGCTCCGAGCTGCACGCCGAAATGAAGAAAAACCCCGAGGTCACCAAGCTCATCGACTACGCCCTCAAGCTCGAAGGCATTGCCCGCCAGGTGGGGGTTCACGCTGCGGGGGTTGTAATCGCCCGCGATCCCCTCGATACTACAGTGCCGCTGCGAGCGGAAGATGGCAAGCTCATTACCCAGTACACCAAAGACGAGGTGGAAGAAGTGGGCCTGCTCAAAATGGACTTTTTGGGCCTGCGCAACCTCACCATGATCTCCAAAACCCTTGAGATTCTGAAAAACTCGCAGAATCTTGAGCTGGACATGAGCACCATCCCCGTGGATGACCGCAAGTCGTATGAGCTGCTGTCGTCGGGCTACACCGTGGGCGTATTCCAGTTGGAGTCGGCGGGCATGCAAAAACTGGTGCGCCGCCTGATGCCCGATAATATTGAGGACATTATCGCGTTGGTGGCCCTGTACCGCCCCGGCCCGCTGGGCAGCGGCATGGACGTGGACTTCGTGGAACGAAAATTTGGCCGTCAGGAAATTTCGTATTACCACGACAAGCTCACGGTCTTATTGGAACCGATTCTAAAAGACACCTACGGTCTGATTCTGTACCAGGAGCAGATCATGCAGATCTCGCGGGCCGTGGCGGGCTTTACCCCCGGTGAAGCAGATACCCTGCGGAAAGCCATGGGTAAAAAGCTACTCGATGTCATGGCCAAAATGCGCGAAAAGTTCATTGTGGGCGCCCGCGACAAAGAAATCCCCGATAAGGTCTCTGAAGAACTCTTTGGCGTCATGGAAGAATTCGCCAAATACGGCTTTAACAAGAGTCACTCCGCGGCTTATGGCTACGTGGCCTACCAAACCGCCTTCTTAAAGGCCAATTATCCCGTGGCCTATATGGCCGCATTGATCTCCAGCGTCATGGGCACCCAGGACAAAGTACCCGTGTACGTGGCCGAAGCCCGTCGCATGCAAATCAATATTTTAGCGCCCGATGTCAACGAGAGCTTAAACAGCTTCAGTGTCGACACCAAAAATATTCGCTTTGGACTGGGGGCCATTAAAAACCTGGGCTCTAACGCCATTGAAAACGTCATTGAAGTGCGCGACGAAGGCGGCCCCTTCAAGTCACTCTTTGACTTCTGCTCACGGGTGGACTTGCGGGTGGTCAACAAACGGGCCATTGAAAGCTTGATCAAAGCCGGGGCCTTTACGAGTGTGCACAACAACCGCCGCGAACTCATGGAAAACCTGAGCACCATGGTGTCACTGGCGGCACAGGATCAAAAGCAAAAGAGCAATGGCCAAATCAGCCTTTTTGATCTGGTAGGTGACGAGGACTTTACCCAGGAACCCGAAATGCAGCCCTTTGAGGAGTATGACTGGGAAGAAATGCTGAACTTTGAAAAAGAGGCCATTGGTCTCTACGTCAGCGGTCATCCCTTAGACAAAGAAGCCGAAATGGTAGAGGCCTTTTCGCGCCATACTGCCATTGAGCTGCAAGACATAGAATCAGGCCGGGAAACCGCCATTGCGGGCATTGTCATGGGCCGCCGCCCGGTCATTACCAAAAAGGGCGCGCACATGCTCATTTTGAGTTTTGAAGACCTCACCGGACCCATTGAAGTGGTGGTGTTTCCACGCACCTACGAGAAATGCAAAGAAATGCTGCTCAGCGAAGATCGTCTGCTCATTAAGGGCAAGGTGGGAGAACGCCGGGACGATAGCGACAGCACCTCGTTGATTTTAGACGCGGCCTACGCCATGCGCGACCTCAGTACCCTGACCCTGAACTTTCAACACTTTGATCTCAAAGAACTTACCGCGGTGCGCTATGCTCTGCAAGAATACCCCGGTGAAACCCCCGTCATGCTCAAGGCTGAAAGCCACCCCCAGGACATGGTGGCAGTGGGTGTAGACTTCTGGGTAACCCCGGAACCCGCCCTTTTAGAGCGCCTGCGCAAACATCTCGGCGAAGATCAGGTCCAGCTCTTTGTACCCGAGCCCCGTCCCTCGGCAGACTCGGTCATGGCTGAAGAACCGGTGTTGGTCTAGGTAGCAGCTGATGATTAAAGCCGATGTGATTTATCTCTTTCATGCCCAGGCTCCCCTGGAAGCAGAGGCCCAACAGGGGCTGTACAAAAGCCTTAAGCGCCTGCGCCTGGATCAGGTCTACGTGGCTGACTCGCTTTCTGAAAAAGCCCAGACCGCTTATCAGGCACTGTTGCAGCCCTTTTTTGAAGAGCACACGATTCCCTGTGCAAACACTGGGACGCTCCCACCCGCTCAGGCACCGGCCCCGGCATGTTTATGGGTACTGCCCCTGGCTGAGATTCAGACTTATTTAAAGGACTACAGCCCGGCCTTCGGGGCCAAATCCTGCGATTTGATTGTCGTGAACACCACCAAAAAAAGCTACCGCAGCCTGTCTTTTTAGGCCGTGATGAAAGGAGAAAGAGGGAACAAAGCTGCTTTTTTTGCGCCTTTATCTTATTCAATCACTTCATATTAAGGCCAACCATGAAAAAAATATTAGCCCCCCTCTTTGCCTGTCTGCTCTGGAGTTGCACGCCCACAGAAAGCCCCGTCAGCACGCTACCCGAGAGCCCTCAAACCCAGAATCCACAAGCTCTTAGCTATTCCGTCTTAACCGGTTATGATTTTAATAGCACCGCCTTTGGGGAACGCCTTGCTTCGACACAGCATACTCCCGAAGGGCAATTGTATTGCGATAAACCGTCTTTCAACCGAGCCCATCGCAGCACCATCGAGAATCCTGAAGGACCGGACTTTGAGCGCTTTTGTGTGCTCAGCGTCAATCAAATCACCTCGGCTTACGGCTATACAGGGGAAATTCAAGGGGTCACCCTGACCGGCGGCACGCTTCGGGTGCAATACCATCAAGAAGAACGTCTGAACGAAGACCACATGCTGAATGACTTTATTCGTGCCGAAGGGGCCAGCGTTCTCGTTGAAAAAGAAGCGGTAGCCGCTGTGAAAACGGTTCGTGTTGACTTAAAATAAAAGCGCCCCACCTTCGGCCCATTGGCAAAGCTTAAGGACTCCTGTATACTAAAAACATACGAATAAATACATGGAGAACACACATGATCACACTGTACTATAACCCGCAAAGCCGGGCCAGCATTGCCAAATGGATGCTGGATGAATGTGGCGCTGAATACACCCTGAAAGCCATCGACTTCAAAAGCGGTGAGAACAAAAGTCCTGAATTTTTAGCCATTAACCCCTGTGGCAAACTGCCTGCGCTGACCGACGGTGAGCAAACCCTGTTTGAAAACAGTGCCATTGCCCTGTATCTGGGCGATCGCTTCGCGGAAGCGGGTTTAGCCCCCGATATCCACAGCACCCTGCGCGGCAAGTACCTGACCTTTGTGGTGTACGCCACCAGTCAGCTTGAACCCGCCATGGGCGATGAGCTTTTAAACGCTGGCGAGGTCTCTCCCGCCAGAGGCTGGACCGATATGGCCCGGGTTCAGCAGGTGGTGGTGCAGGCACTGGGTGACCAGCCCTATCTGCTGGGTGAACAGTTTAGCCTGGCAGATTTAATGGTCGGCTCCATGTTTATTTACCGCCGTGTGTTTGGCAAGCCCGAAGAATTACCTGCCATTCAGGCCTACGTGGAGCGCTTGCTCGCACGGCCCCATGCCCAGGCCAATTTCACATTCTAAAGCGAACTAGGGCAGCTGCCGAACCATTTCCTCGGCAGACATGCTGTAGGACTTGCCATTCACCGTCACCGACACGGAATCGTTACCGTTTAACATTTCGTTGGTGCGAGCGCTGACAGCCACCAGCTTCATCGCTTGCGCCTGGGTGGGGGTAATAAACACCGTTTGGCCCTTGTCAAACTTTAGCGGCACTGAATAATCATTGCTGGTGTCAAAGTTGATCCCCATAATCGTGGTTTCTAAGGGTTTTTCAGCGGCTTCAAACTGACGAACCCCTTGCCCAGAAGGGCCCACATTGCCCACGCGTACATTTAAATTTGCCATAAATTATTCCTATCTTCAGGGGTCCTCAATCGACGGCCCTGCTTATTAGTATACCCGTTTGCACCGGATTTCAAACCTCTGCTTCTGCAGGGCCAAATTGCAATTGATTGGCCTGGAAGTGGGCCGCAGCCACTTTTTTAACCAGGACTTCATTGCCCTGCAAAGCTTCTAAGGCGTCTTTTTGGGCCGGGTTGAGGGCGGCGGTAATCACATACAGTGCCACGTCCTGGGCATTAAGGCTCTGCTCTTGAAAAATCACCACCTGACCGGGACCCGGAGCCAGATCGGTCAACACCTGTCGCTTGGCTGCCGCCACCAGTGAACGGGGCAGGGTGTATTTAAAAATCGTGTCATCACACAGCCGTTCTGGGCTATGTGGGGAGCGAGTACTGGGGTTGGTGGTCATAAAAGCCTCCTAAAACAGCTCGCGCAAGCGTTGGAAACCATTATTTAACTGATCCACGCTCTGAATTAAGAAGTTTTCGGTGTGCCACATCAGCCCTTTGTCTTTGAGCTTTTGGCTGACCTGCTGATGCATCTGCTGGGCCGCCCCGCTGGCGGTACCGTTGCGCACCTCGGGACCACCGTCTTTACCATAGGCCGCCAGGGTCAAGGCCCCCCATTGCTTTAAGGCCGCTTCGGTGTGCTGGCCGTCTCGCATTTCACGAAAGGCCTTGCCCACCGCCGTGCCCACATAAGAAGCATTGTGGTCTTCGGTACTCAATCCCCCATCGGCCAGACCGTCTCGCACTTCATGCACAATGCTGCCTGCCCGAATCATCAGATCATCCTGGGTCACATAGCCCATAAACTCGTAAAACATGGTGTGAAAGATCTGGTTTTTGGTGTTGTCATTGATTTCAGGGCGAAAATCTTTGGCGGTGTGGGTGTCCAGGTCCTGACCGGCCCAGCCCACGGCCTCCCAGTTGTCATCGGCAGGCGGAACGCCCATGGCTTTCCAGTCCCCTTGAAAGGTGTCCACCAGCGGATCCGTTTTTCCTATACGGGGCAAACCTTCATACTGGGCCAGATATTTCAAAGCATCTTTGCCCACGGTGGCCAGGGTTAAATCTTGCATGACAAAGTCGGCCTGACGCTGTGGCGAAAGATCCGTGCGTGCATAACGGCTGACTGCCTCACGGCGTAAGGCACCCCAGATCTCAACACCCGGTGTGCCCTGATCCCGCAGGCGATGGGCCAGACCTTGCAAAGCCAGCATATTGTCCTGGCGCTCTGCCACCGTCACACTGCCCCAGTCTTTGGGCCGAATAGCTTGTGTCTTTTCAGTCGCGGCAAAGGCCACTGAAGGCAGAGCTTTCGCCACGCGGGTATTGTCTTTCAGCGCTTGCTGAAAGCGATCGGCCACCTCAGAGGCCGGCTTGTCCGTATCAGGCAAGGCGCCTGCATCCGCCGAGATCGCGGTTTTTTGAGAGGCGGATGCGGCTCCCTGGGGGGGTAAAGCCTGTGAAGCATGGGGTCGTATTTTCATAACGTCTCTTGAGCAGCTCCCTGTGAAGATAAAGTATTATCGCAGGGAGAAGCCCCAGACTTGCCCACCGTGGCTTCCGCTCCCCTTAAAATATTGTGCCAAAGCTGCAGATTATCACCCTCACACAGCACAGCATCGCTCCAGAGCGAGCTATCGCCCACCACAATCACCTGGCCTTTGCCCTGCTGCAAGACCGCCAAAACGGTAGCCTCGGGCTTTAGAGGAGTTTCCGCTGAGGTCTGTAAGATTTGGTAATGCTCTGCCGAGGCAAAGGCCAGCTCCTGGGCCTGAGCCAGCGCATCGGTTACCACGCTGCTGCTGCGTTGCAATACCACTTGCTGAACGCCTTCGGTCAGCGCATGGCCATGAAGGTTGCGAACCTTTAAACGGTTTTGGGGTTGCGCCAGCGTATCGCGCCCCACACTAAAGTTGAGGGCCTGTCCCAGTTGATCCGTCAACAGGTCAGGATCAGCCCCCAATCCTGCCCATTCCCCGGTGACCAGCAGCGTGCCTCCGGCATGGACGTAATCCACCAATGCAGATACACAGCGTTCAGCACACGCAGTCAGAGCCTGCGGACTACGGTGAGCTATCCACCACACCAGTGAAGTGTCGCTTTCAGCGGTAAGGTCGACAATCGCAGTGGGACTCAGGGCCGTGCTGACCGTAAGAGACACCGCAGTGTGTTGCAAAAGAGAGGCATATTCAGGCAGGCTCGCTTCAGGGCTCAACAGCACCACACGCTGAATCGCAGCACGGGAAGGTTCTTCAGAGGACCACGGCTGAGCCAGTCGCCATTGCCATTGGGCATAAGCAGAGGGCGTATAGACCCGCTGAAAGCGTTCCCCCGAAGGCGTCAACACCTGAATCACATAGCGCACGCCGGGCCAGAGAGAGGTCAGGTTTAAAGCACCTGCCACGTCACTTTTTGCCCGCATCGCCTGATCTGGGGCTTTAAACACAGGACGCCAGGTCACTTCAGCGCCCTGCACCGGATCTCCCGCGATATCTTGCAAACGCAGGCTTAAGGTCTGGGGGTTAGTCAACGCTGAGGCGGCAGCCACAGTGTCAGCAGCGCTTATGGAACGGGAGACACAGCCCGCAAGTAAACCACCGCATAACACACTGGCAAGCGCAAAACGCTGCCCGCAGGTCTTAAAGCAAAGGGCCATCGCCACGGGCCTGTAACGCTTTTTCGGCGTTTAAAAAGCCGTAGCCAGAGTCGCTATCAAAGCCCACCGCCCCCACATCAGTGGCCGTAGCAATCAGGCGAGAGCGCACCTGCTGCGGGGTTAAAGCAGGCTCCTGGGCTAAAATCAAGGCCGCCACTGCCGTCACGTGGGGGGCTGCCATTGAGGTTCCCGAAATCCCCGCATAATCCAGGGTAGGCACCCGGCCGGTCAGGTATTCATAGGTGGGATACGTGGGCCAGGTTGAGATAATCGGAAACCCCTCACCGCCCAACTCACCGTTCCCGCCAGGAGCCAGTAAGTCCAGGGTATCCCCCCCGTTGGAGTAGTCCGCTACCGCATTGTTTTCTAAAAAAGAGCCCACGGCAATAATGCCTGGGAAGGCCGCAGGCAAAGACACATCGGCGACCACATTGCGGGAGCGCTCGCTTTCATTGCCTGAAGCAGCCACAATGGTGATCCCTGCATTCAGGGCAGCATCCAGAGCCAGAGACAAGCTGCGGGAAATACCCTGGTCAGCTCCCACAGAGCCAATACTCATGTTAATAACATTGGCCTTGCGTTCAATGGCACGCTGAATCCCTTCCACCAGTAAAGCAGCACTGGTTTCTCCTCTGAGATTGGTCACCTTGATGGGTAAAATTTTAACCTTTTGTCCGGCAATGCCCGCCACCCCCTGGGCGTTGTTGAGCACGGCACCAATGACCCCGGCCACATGGGTGCCATGGCCATTGCCATCGGTGCCCGCATAGTCATAGATATCGCGGGTACGACGGTTCAAAAGGCGGTCGCCACCGCCAAACTCTTGCCACACATCTTCCATGGGCAGAAGATTTTCCTGCAAATCAGGATGGCCAGGATCCACCCCCGAATCAATCACCGCGACCACAATGTCTGCAGCATCTTTGCGCAACTCCCAGGCCTGTTCCATTCGAATGGCTCGCATGTTCCACTGCAAGTCATACGCTTCGTCATTGGGCGTAAACTGGGTTTTAAAGCCCTGACGCCCTTTTAAATAAGACAGCAACCGCTCGGGCAAAGGCTTTCCTTGAATCAAGGGCGTTTGGTAATGTTTTTCTTCTTCACAGAATTTGACCCGTTCATCGGCCTTCAGGCGCGTCACAAAGTCCTGGTCAGGCGGGCGCACCACGTACAAACCGTGGGCTTTCATGACCGCACGTACCACATGGGGCTGGACCCAGTCAGGCACCTCTCCATAAAAAGCCACCAAATATAAGGTTTGAGAGGATTCGGACGCTGAGGTCGGTGAATCCACCACAAAAGCATCCTGGGTAACGTCAGATATATTGCCACCTGCGGGTACACCACAGGCGCTTAAGGTCAGTAAAAGTAAAAAACAGGTCAATCGTTGACAATTCATAAACTTAGCATACGCAAAGGTGTAGGTGTTTTACAGGGGCGTTTTCTTGCTTTTAATCAACATTTAACGTTCTGCATTAACTCGCTGCGTCTAGAAAGTCACAGATCCCAATGGTATGATGAGTGCAAAATTTAGCAGTCGTGAGGCCGTGCGTCAACCACACCGCCATGAATGACGGAGCTTGCAGATAGGTGCTAAGCAGCTTCCGCGTATGGCCGATTGACTGCGGCCCTGCTCTGAATGTTCAAAGCAGCAACATGATCTGCATGACCAACGAAGCCACACTTCACACATTTGAATTTCGATTGAGAGGAGCGATTGCGTTTATCAATATTATGGCAACGAATACACTCTCGGGATGTATTGCGAGGATCGACCACCATTACTTCAACGCCTGCGATAGCCGCTTTGTAGCCAATAAATTGACGCAGTTGATGAAAAGACCAGCTATGCTGTTCACGTCGTTGAGCCTTGCGAACCGTTGCCCGTTTGCGAATACCCTTGAGTTCTTCAAGGACAATACCGCGTTCGGTGTCTTTGGCTTTCATGACCAGCGCTTTGCTGATGCAGTGGTTTTTGTCGCGCTTCATGCGCATTTCTTTGCGATTGCGCTTTTTCAAAAGACGCTTAGCAGATTTAGTTTGCTTCGATTGCAAACGCTTTCTAATTCGTGCATATCGCTTACTCAGATTGCGGGTGTGAGAGCCACTAAACTTCTGTCCGTCAGAATCCACAGCAATATTAACAATGCCCAGATCTACGCCGAGACTACCCTTACCAGAGTCTGTTACAGGCTCAGGAACCTCTACGACAACACAAAGAAAAAACTTGCCCTGAGAATAAATCAAATCAGCTTGTCCACGTTTACCGTATGCCGCCAGCTCACCAGAATGATACCCATTCATAACCAGCGGTACAATAGTGCGGCCCTCAAGTGTCAGCAGAGACACGGCTTCCAGCCCCTTGAAACTAAAGCATCTTTGGTCATAAACAATAGAGCCCGTTACCCTAAATTTTGGGGTCGAAGCTTTCTTCTTTTTCTTGTTGGCTTTCAGTGCCTCAATGGTTTTTGCGATCGCACGAATGGTCAATTGGGCAGACAAGCTGTATTTCTCCCTGAGTGGGTGATAAATACGCTTTTGAATCTCAAACTTACTGAAAATCTGCTCTTTAACTGCATACTGAGCAATCTCGGTGCAAGCATGATTAAAAACACGCATAGTTTGCAAGAGATTTTTCTTTTGTTCAGAAGTAGGAAACAGTTTGATTTTCAGTGTTTTGAGCATATTTCTAGTATAGAATGTATTGAAGAAAAGCATCAATATAAAAGGAGCAGAAAAGTGTGAACATTAATGAGAACTCGCCCATTTTTCAAATGCAAGAGAACAAGGCAGATATTATCCGCGAGGTCAGCGAGCGCTCGTTGCAGAAGTTAATCGCTGATCACAGTGCCGAATACGTCTTGAACGAAGCCGCCTACAAAGAGCTGCTGCGCTTAAACAAAAAGCACCCCAAAGTGGAATACTGGCAAAATATTTACCGGGGACTCAACAAAATGTCCAGCGAAAAGCAAGAGCGCCTCTTGCTCAAGCTGGTGACCGATTACACCGAAGATATTATTGGCCGCTTTGATCCCAAAGTGTATCGCTTTGCCACCAGCATGGTGCCCTACATTTTAAGCCTTTTGCTCGATCCCCAGCTCAATTTTAAACACCGTAACGCCTTCCGCGAAAAAGTCCTCATTGAAGGCCATGTAGAAACCGCCCGCCAGCTCTCTGATAAGGGCACTCTGATTCTGGTGCCGACCCACAGCAGCAATATGGACTCCATGGTAGCGGGCTGGTCAGCCTTTTGTTCGGGTTTGCCCCCGGTCACCTACGGGGCCGGTAAAAACCTCTTTACCAACCCCATTCTCAGCTTTTTTATGCACAATTTGGGCGCCTACCGTCTCGACCGCCGCTTAAAACACGAAGCCTACAAAACCGCCCTCAAAACCTATTCGCTGGTCATTTTAGAACGGGGCTTTCACAGTCTGTTCTTTCCAGGAGGCACCCGCAGCCGTTCAGGACGCGTTGAACAAAAACTCAAGTTGGGTCTCATGGGCACGGGCTTAGAGGCCTATGTAAACAATTTACGCAACGGCAAAGCCAAACCCAATATTTACCTGGTGCCCATGACCATCAACTATTACGTCACCTTAGAAGCCGAAACCCTGATCGACGATTACCTCAAAGAGAAAGGACAATCCCGCTACATTATTGAAGACGACGAGTCTTCAAAGTTCACCAAAACCTTCAGCTACATGAAGAAGACCCTCGATCTCGACGGCAGCATGTTTATTCGCTACGGCCCGCCCCTGGACATTTTTGGCAACCAGGTGGACGAAGAAGGCCGCTCCTACGACGACCAGGGCCGCGAAATCGACCCCAGCCGCTATGTTAAAAACTGGCAGGGTGAGGTCACCCTCGACGAAAACCGCGACCGCGAATACACCCGCGAAGCCGGTGAGCGGGTGGCCCAGAGCTATTTGCAAAACAACGTGGTGCTCTCGCCCCATTTGGTCAGCTACGTGCTGTTTGGCCATTTGGTGCACAACAACCCCCACCTGGATTTGTACCAGCTGATTCGCGTGGGCGGACGTAACACCCTGATTCAGCGCGATGTATTGCTCGAAACCATGGATCGCTTTAAAAAGTTTTTGGCCGAAGAAGAACAAAAAGGCACCCTGCGCCTGGCCACCCGCCTGCGCAATAAATCCAGCGAGGAAACCCTCTCTGAGGCTCTGCACTATCTGCAAATGTTTTACTCGAAAGAAGTGGTGGTGGACGACGGGGAGTTCTTGCGCATTCAAGACGTGCGCTTGCTCTATTACTACCACAACCGCCTGTCGGGCTACGACTTCGAGAATCGTTTTATGAACAGCATTTTAAAACCCGTGCTGGGCGAACAGAGCCTGGTGACCAGCCCCTAGGTCATGGGCACATTGTATTAATGGGGCAACTGCGTGGTCACCTTGCTAATGCGGTCATAAAGCACAATACTGCCAGCCACCGAAACATTTAAGCTAAAATGGCCTGGCAAGGCTACTTTCTCGTGGCAAGCCTGGAGTACCGCAGGCGGTAAACCATCGCGCTCTGAACCCAACAAATACACACAGCGCTCAGGATGCGTGTAACCCGCCAGGGGCATCGCATCGTCACTGAGTTCAATCCCCACCAGCCGGGTCGCGTGGGGCAGATGGGCCTTGAGGTCTGCAAAATCGCTGTAGTGGTAGAGGGGAATTTTGGTCCAGGCCTGCACCACATCGCCACTCTGGGGTTTGTATTTCTGGCCGACCGTAAAAATAAAAGCGGCCCCCATAATGTACGCTGAGCGCCACAGGGTGCCAATATTTTCTTCGTGAAGCGGATGGTAAATGCCCACCCCAAAAAAATGGGGTGAGGCATAACTTTGTTTGAGACGGGCCAAGGGCGGCCTCCTGCTTTATTGTTGTTGCTGCGACGTGTCGTCTTGTTGCTGCTCTTCTTGCTGCGGCTCTGGCGCGACGGTCGCCTCTCCAATATACGCGGTGGCAATCTTGATCATCAAATCATTGAGTTTTTCGACAGTGTAATCGCCCACGGTGGGTTCAATGTGACCGCCACCAATGCCACTGTCATCGGTTAAAAACACATAGCGTCCACCAGTGCTGGCAGCCATGGCCCGCAACAAAAACTCGGTCTCTTTATTAATACCGCTGGAGGCCACCGGAATAATGCGAATGCCTTTTGCTGCGGCCCGCTCCACGCTGGTGCGCAAACGCTGCAAAACACTCTCGCTTTGGTGGGCCGGGGCATCGAGCACCAAAAACAACAGACGGGCTTTGGCAGTGGTGCTCCATTGGTGTTCATCGATGGCGTCCATCAGGGCATAATCCACCGCCTCAGGAAAATCGCCACCGCCACCGGCAGATTGCTCAGACAATTGCTGTGCCACGGTATTGCTGTCTTCGGTAAACGGAAACGAACGCACCACATAGTCATCGGTGGTGTCCCGGTAAAAGTTCGCCGATAAACGCAATTTGAGATCCTGGCGACTCTGGGCCGCAATGCGACCCGAGACATTTTTCAATTCTTGCTTCAGGTACTCCAGCTCATCGCCCATGGAGCCGGTGGTGTCGACCACCAACATCAGGTCCGCATTCACCAGCGGTTCCAGGGCGGTTTCACTCTGAAAGCTGAGGTTTTGGGCATCACCGCTTAAGCTCTGGGTCAGGGTATCACTGCCCAGATCCACACGCACCTCGTAATCGCCTTCAGCCTGGGCGTTGGCTTGCCATTGCTTAAAGACATAGGCCTGGCCCTGATTGTTGGTACGGGCCTGAAACACTGCTGTTTGGCCCTGGTATAAGGTCACAGGTACATCGCCCATGGGGCCTTGTGGCCCGTTGACCTGCACCGCCACGCGCTGTTTGGTATTCATGCCCCACTGGCTCAGGTACTGGGACCATTCCTGATTGTTCGTCAGCTTTAACCAAAAGTCCCAGTGGGCATGGTCATCCCATTGACCCGCAGTAAGCAAACCGGGCTCAG
The DNA here is from genome assembly GCA_964229355.1 of Candidatus Sericytochromatia bacterium. Taxonomy (GTDB): domain Bacteria; phylum Cyanobacteriota; class Sericytochromatia; order UBA7694; family UBA7694; genus CAXRDE01. The sequence continues at coordinate 114,958 of CAXRDE010000012.1, forward strand.
GCTGTACCTGCGGTTCTTCAGGAAAATCAGGGTCATAAGGTGGCATAATGGGACCGATGGGACGAGAGGTTTTTTCGCCGCTGCGAGAAACCGGCGCACTGCTATCGGCCACGGCACCCGCACCCGCAGACATTTCGGCGGCAGCCGGTGCAGACAACATGGGAGCCGAGCTGATCTCGTCACCGCCAAACATGCCACCCCGTCCACCGCCTGGACGGCCTTCAGGAATGCTTCCCTGAGAAGGAAAGCTGGGAATAGCAGGGGGCTGTGCCTGGGAGCCGACAGGTCCCGCAGAATTGACAGGAGTTGGCGACACTTCAGGGTTTACAGGGGTTCCATGGGGCTGACAGCCCAATAACAAAGCCAGACTCAGACTCAACGCCAATAACGAATATCTCATCACATCACACCTCTATGTTTACATTATGTCAACTTATGAAAGTATAGCAAAAAAAATTTTCTGCTGTCAATCGCCGCTCGACGTTCAAATTAACAGGTTCTTGATGCCTGATTTCGTGAATTTTAAGCACAAACATGGCATAACAAAGTCACAGTATAAACAAGGAGATTTACCGATGTCTTTTAAACCTTTCACTCCCCTGGCGCTCACCGCCATGATTTCCCTGAGCGTACTCTCAGCATGTGGTCAGCCCGCAACACCAGGTACTGTTTCACAGGGGAACGTTTCTCAGAACAATACCCAAAACCAACAAATGCTTTCTGGTGAAATGGTGTTGCCCTATGAAGCCGAAGGCAACATGCGCATTCAATCGCGCCTCGAAGGCGATGCCCTCGTGAATCTGAGTGCCCGTGTGAATGGCGAAACGGTGAACTTAAACCTCACCAGCTCACGGGTTGCCAACGGTCAAACCTATATCCAGTACCAAATGAGCGCTTTGCCCACTTTTCAACGGGATCGGGTCTACGCTGTCGAAGTCTTTACCCCTGAAAATGAACCTTTTCTGGGCGCCGTTTTTAACGTCGACGAAACCCCGGATTACCGCCTGACCCTGGATGTAGACAGTACCGCCGTGTTGATTGCTGCCCGTCGGGAGTCCAGCGACCGCTACCTGGTAGATCTGTCCCCAGCAGAAGTGCGCGTGATCCGCCGTGACCCCGCACTGGTCAGCGTCAGAACCAACGTTCGTTCTATTTTAAGAGATGTGGGCAGTCTGACCACCGGCATTTTAGATTCGGTCTTTAACGGCGTGGCAAAAATTCTCGACCGCGTTTAAGGCAGATATTCCCCATTAGTCCCCATCAAACTGGGGCAGGCGTTCGCCCCGCACCATATCTTCGAGGGTGTCTCGCTCACGAATCAGAGCGTACTGGTCGCCTTTGACCAGTACCTCTGCCGGGCGGGCGTAGGAATTGTAAAAAGAGGCCATGCTATACCCATAAGCCCCGGCACTCATCAGGGCCAGCAGATCGCCTTGCTGCACTTCAGGCAAATGGCGATCTTTGGCCAAATAGTCCCCGCTTTCGCAAATGGGGCCCACCAAATCCGCCACAAAGCCAGCGCCCTCACGGGGATTCACCGCCTGTACCGCCTGGTAAGCATGATAAAGGGTAGGACGAATCAGGTGATGCATGCCCGTATCCACAATCACAAAACGCTTTTCGCGGTTTTGCTTGAGGTATTGCACCTCGGTTAACAGCACACCCGCATTGCCCGCAATCACACGACCGGGCTCAAAGATCAGCGTGCAGTCCAGATCGCGGGTGCGCTCCACAATAGCCTGGGTGTACTCTGAAGGCAGAGGCGGTTCTTCAGCATCATAGGGAATGCCCAGCCCCCCGCCCATATCCAGGTAACGAATCTGAAAGCCCTGCTTTTGTAGGTCTTGTACCAGGGTTTTAATGCGCGCCAGGGCGTCTAAAAAGGGCTGCATTCTGGTGATTTGTGAGCCAATATGGCAATCCACGCCCACCACTTCAATGTGCGATAACGCTTTGGCCCGCTCAAACACGGCAAAGGCATCGCGAATGTCGATGCCAAATTTGCTTTCGTACAGGCCCGTGGAAATATACGGGTGGGTTTTGGGATCGATGTCCGGGTTCACCCGCAGGGCAATGGGCGCCACTTTATCCATGGCCTGGGCCACCTGTTGAATGCGCTCCAGTTCGTCTGCGGACTCCACGTTAAACATTAAAATATTGGCGTTTAAGGCCGCCTGAATTTCGTGGGGCAATTTGCCCACCCCCGAATAGACAATTTTTCGGGGATTGGCCCCGGCCTGCAGGGCGCGATACAATTCTCCCCCCGACACAATATCAAAGCCGCTGCCCGCACGCACCAGCAGGTCCAAAATGGCCAGACTGGAATTGGCCTTCATGGCATAACAGATAATATGGTCGGTTTCTGAGGCCACCAGCGGGGCTTGAAACACTTCAAAATGCCGATTTAAGGTCGCCGAACTGTAAATGTAGCAAGGGGTCCCCACGGCCTTGGCAATGGTGTTGAGCGGCACTTGCTCACAGTAGAGGGTGTTGTGTTGGTAGTGAAAGTGATGAATGGTTCGGGTCCTCGCCTTACTGAAAGTACTGAATTAGTGTCTTTTTGACATTTTTTGCATTTTTTGTGTTTTTTTACGCAAGCTTGTTTCTTATGGTTTCTATAAGAAGATTAAGTAAAGATTAAACTTATCTAAAGCCAACCCAAAGGGGATGTCACCATGCAAATTCAACTTACGCCTTATCACGCTCGCATGATTGCGAACAATATTGATTATAACCGCAATGGTAAGATTGAGTCGCGTGAACTCAAGTTTCGCAACAACAGCAAGCGCTTAGCGGATTTTGATCGCAACGGCCGTGTCAGCACCGAAGAGCTGGCTTACTCCCTGATGCGTGGTGATGTGTATATTACCGCAGACCGTAAGGCTTACCCCACCTATGGTTATGGCTATCCCCGTCCCGGCTACGGCAATCCAGGTTATGGTTATGGCAGCCCCCCTTATCGCTATGGCCCTGACGCCCCCATGCCCCAGCAACCTGGCTATCCTTATGGTCAAATTGGTTCTGGTGGTGGTATCGGTGCCATGGTAGGTACCACCATCGTAGGCGCTGGCGCAGGTGCTGCCATTGGTTATGCCATTAACCCCACCCATGCCATCATTGGCGGCGGCGCTGCCATCGGTGCAGTGGTCGGCCTGGCCGTGGGCGCTCTCTTAAAAGATTAATCTCTGCATTACATTTAAATATCCCCCCCTGTGGGTGAGCAATATAATATATTGCTCACCCATTTTTTTCGTCTTTAACCCTTAGAAGCGCAGGACCGCAGCCAGAGGGCTTTGCGTATCATTTGAGGCAGATGCCAGGGTATCAGCATCGACCGTGTAGACTTCGCCCCCGTGCAAAAGAGTTTCTACCGCTGCAGTATTGACAGGGTCCATCTCCCGCACTTCAATGACGGCAGTATCACTGACGGCCTCAGGTTGCAATACCAGCAATTTTTCAATGCGACTCTGCTTTGCGGCCTCAATCACCTGATCCACATCGCTGAGCAAGCGTTCACTGTTTTTCAGGGCCTGCACCGCAGACAGGGCCTCTTGACGTTGCTGGGCCAGGGGCTCGCTCACATGAGCTAACGCCTTTTCGTGCAGTTCTTTCACACTCAGGTGCTCCACGTTGCCCGCAATGGGTTTCTCCACAAGTCCCGCGTAATCACAGTGTTGCTTAAAGATCGCAAACACATAGTCTACCGCAGCCACCACCAGCGGCACCTTGGCCACTTTCAACATGTCACTGAGCCCTTTGTTAATGGCCTGGGCATAGGCGTGAATCTGCTGCTTACGGGTGTAGCCTTCTTCACCGTGACCATGGTAAACGGGGGACTGGCCACCACCACCGCCCGTGTGAAATTGCAATTGCTTTTCAAAGACGTCGTATTGCAAGATTTCTTGTAAATTCTCTGGCAATTCCGCCGTCGGAATCTCCCGCATCTTCATGGCATCGGCTTCGTAGAGCTTGATTTGGTTCATGCTCAAAGCCAGCACATAAAAACGCTGCTCTGTGTCAAAGAAAGGAATCAAAGGCGTGATTTGGAAATGATGATTCACCACCACCTGCGATTGAAAATTCAAGGGCAAGCGGTAAATTTTATGAAAATCCTGGGCCAAAAAGAGAGCCAGCCCTTTGTTTTGGTATTGCCAAAACATACCGTCAGACAGCAGGTCTTTGGCAGGTTTAAGAATCGCATCTGACACACTGCCCCGCAAATCGTGCTCTTGCAACAAAAGCTCGGCTCGGGCAATGGCGTTCTTCAGGGCAATCTGGTCCCGGCGGTCCTGGGGTGGAGACACCTCATTTGTAGGCAGAAAGATCGAGATCGCTGGCCCGTTCTTATACGTCATCAACTGCTTAAGTTCCTGTACATCAAAATATTGCATCGTTCGCACTCCTTCAAATTTTAAGGTTTCAGTGTTTAGCCTAGATAAAATCAGCCTAAAAGGTCGGAAAAAGTCAATAAAAAAGCCGTTAAAAACCCAATCTCTACCCAGGCCAAATGCGCAAAAAACTGCTAAGCTAATCTGAAAAAGGAGATGTGAAACATGTGGAAATCACTGATATGTGTGGCAGGACTCGTGCTGACCTTAAACGGCTGCTCCTGTTCAGAACAACAGGCCGAAGAACTCAACCAGGATCTCAATAAGGCCGGCAATATGGCCGGAGACGCCATCAACAGGGCCGAAAACTTAGCCGATACCGCTGCGGAGACGGCTGAAAAGAATCTGGAAGACGCCACGGATACGGCCAAAGACGTGGCCAATGACGCCTTAGATGGTGCAGACAAAGCCATTGACTCGGCCCGCGAAAATCTCAACGCACCAGACTAGGAAAATATTCATGTCTCAACAGGCACGCGCAAGGGTCCTTTACGCAGGTCCCGATGAACACGGACGCTACAAATACTGGTACGCAGAAACCCTTTGGAAAGCCGCTGAGCAGGCTGAGGTTCAAGAGGTGGAAGTGGCCAGCCTGGAGATCTTAGATGAAGTGGTCTGGTTTGGAGGGCATCAAAACATTGAGCCCACCATCCGACGGGTTGCAGAGCGGGCACGCGACATCTTTCAGGCAGATCTTGGGTACCCCATTATTCAAATCCGCGGGGGCGAGATAATTGACGGAGCACACCGTATTGCCCGTGCCTACCTGGAAGGACGCTCTACAATCCGTGTCGCGGTGCTGGACGATTACCCACCCCATGATGGCACCGTCGCAGAAAACGAGACGGCTCCGCCGCCTATTTCACCCACTGCATATCCTGAAAATCCAAAGGAATGACAAAAGGACTTTTGACAAGCCTTTGTATTTTTGGTTCCTTTGTCTTACCCACGCACGCAGAAGAACAAAGCGAATCCCCCCTGTTTAGCCTTGAAGCCAAAATCGGCTTTGGCACCCCTCCTGTTATTTTTGATCCCGGACTTGTAGTTGACATCACAGCCTTGTATTCCTCTTCACAGCAAAGTCCCTGGGTCTACTTTTTGGATTACGAATGGGAACGTCATTACACCACAATGACCGGTATGATCAGTGACTTTGAGACGCACATCGATTTTCAAACCCTTATGCTGGGCTATCGATATTATTTTGATTTCAACTGGCCTGTGAGTCCCTACTTCACCTTGTCTATAGGAGGAGCCGCGACCACCATCGGTCCTTCTAGCCCTCTTTTTTTTCCCGTCGTGGCCGGTGGGGTAGGCGGAGACTATATGCTCACCCCTCAAATAGGTATTAACGTCGAAGCCAATGTACTGCTTTTTTTACTGCAGCTTAAGGCGGGCCTAAAATATGTGTTTTAAGGCTTTCAGGTTCAAGACCGGAATGACGTGGCGCCCGTGGTAAAATAGGTAGCCAGAGACCCTTAAGAAAGCAGAATAACCATGGCACAGCGCGAAACCGAAATCCTTCAGCAAAGTTTGCTGCAACACCAGGCTCTGCAAGAACAACTTCAAACCCTTTTAAACACCTTGCAGCCTCTGTTAGAACAACCTGAGTTTTCAGAGCAACTGGCTGAAGCCGAGAGCTATCTCTACGACGCCAAAGACGCCTTAGAGGACTTTGCCGAAGACTGCAAGAGCTGTCTTGAAGCCTGGCAAGAGGCCCAGTCATGAAGCGCCCCGATTTCTCTCGCTTACCCCTGTACGATCAACAGGCCCCCACCGTTAATCCCCATCGCCAGATTGACCCCACCTTGCGTACCCACACCTATGAAGGCATTGACCTCAAAGCCTGCTACAGTGCCAGCGATTTACAGTACAATTTCTCAGCCTATTTGCCGGGCCTGCCGCCCTATTTGCGGGGGCCTTACCCCACCATGTACACCCAGCGCCCCTGGACCATTCGCCAATATGCCGGATTTTCGACCGCTGAAGAGAGCAATGCTTTTTACCGCCGCAATCTGGCTGCTGGTCAAAAAGGCCTTTCGGTCGCCTTTGATCTGGCCACGCACCGGGGCTATGACTCGGATCATGAGCGGGTGATTGGTGACGTGGGCAAAGCGGGGGTTGCCATCGATAGCGTCGAAGACATGAAGATTCTCTTTGAGGGTATTCCTCTCGATGAAATGTCGGTGTCCATGACCATGAACGGTGCTGTGTTGCCCATTATGGCCTTTTACATTGTGGCCGCCGAAGAGCAAGGGGTAGCTCCCCAACAGCTGTCGGGCACCATTCAAAACGACATTCTCAAAGAGTATATGGTGCGCAACACCTATATCTATCCCCCTGAACCCTCCATGCGCATTATTGGGGATATTTTTCGCTACACCGCCAGTACCATGCCCCGCTTTAACAGCATCAGCATTTCGGGCTACCACCTGCAAGAGGCCGGGGCCACCGCTGACTTAGAAATGGCCTATACCCTGGCCGATGGTTTAGAGTACGTGCGCACGGGCATGGCCGCCGGCCTCGATATCGACGCTTTTGCGCCCCGCCTGTCCTTTTTCTGGGCCCAGGGCATGAACATGTTTATGGAAATAGCAAAAATGCGCGCCGCCCGCTTGATCTGGGCCCAGCTCTTGCTCCCCTTTTCACCCCAGAACCCCAAGTCCTCTATGCTGCGCACCCACTCCCAGACCTCGGGCTGGAGCCTGACAGAGCAAGATCCCTTTAACAATGTGGTGCGCACCAGCATCGAAGCCATGGCGGCGGTGTTTGGTCACACCCAATCGCTGCACACCAACTCTTTAGATGAAGCCATTGCCTTGCCCACCGACTTTTCGGCCCGCATTGCCCGCAACACCCAATTGGTGCTGCAAAGCGAAAGCGATGTCTGCCACGCCATCGATCCCTGGGGCGGCGCGTATTATGTAGAGCACCTGACCGAACAATTGTTTGACAAGGCCTGGCAACACATTCAAGAGGTGGAATCCTATGGGGGCATGACCCGCGCCATTGAAGCCGGGATTCCCAAGCAACGCATTGAAGAAGCTGCCGCCCGCCGTCAGGCCGCCATTGACTCGGGCCAGGAAGCCATTGTAGGCGTCAACACCTATCGACTGGAACAAGAAGAAGCCTTAGACATTTTAGAGGTGGACAACACCAGCGTGCGCCAACAGCAAATTGCCCGCCTGGAAAGCCTACGGGCCGCCCGTGACGAAGCTGCCGTGCAGGCCTGCTTAAACGCCCTGACCGAAGGGGCGCGTGGTGACGCAAACCTTTTAAGCCTGGCCGTGGATGCCGCCCGCGCCCGCGCCACCCTCGGTGAAATCTCCGATGCCTTAGAAGAGGTCTTTGGCCGTTTTCAGGCTCGCAGTCAACTCATTACCGGCGTCTACAGCAAAACCTATGCCCACAGCGACGCCACCACCGTGGAAAGCGTACGTCAACAAACCGATGACTTTGCCGCTGAGCAGGGCCGCCGTCCGCGGATTTTGGTAGCCAAGATGGGCCAGGATGGCCATGATCGGGGCGCCAAGGTCATTGCCACCGCCTTTGCGGATCTGGGCTTTGATGTGGACGTGGGTCCGCTGTTTCAAACCCCTGCCGAAACCGCCCGCCAGGCCGCTGACAACGATGTCCATGTCATTGGCATGAGCAGCCTGGCAGGTGGCCACAAAACCCTCTTACCCCAGCTCATTCAAGCCCTGGAAGCCGTGGGCCGTCCAGATATTCTCGTGGTCTGTGGGGGTGTCATTCCCGCACAGGATTATGCTACGTTGTATGCACAAGGGGCCACCGCCATTTTTGGCCCAGGCACCCGCATTCCCACCGCTGCCAGCGAACTGGTAACAAAAATCAAGGAACACTTTGCCGATACTTTATGAAACCCTCTACCCGTGATCAATTGCTCAAGGCCGCGCGCCATGGGCAAAAAACCCGTTACAACGAATTCAAAATGCTATTAGAGCAGTTTGGTTTTCGTCTGGCCAGCATGAACCGCCTGCACAATATTTTTAGCCACCCCCGGATTCCCGAACTGGTGAACATTCAAAATATTAACGGCGAAATGAAAGCCTTTCAGGTCAAGCAGATTATTAACCTGGTGTACCGCTACCAACTGCGCGCCAAAGACGAAAGTGAGTCGTCGAACCATGCAGAATAGATACACCATTGTCATCAGCTACAGCGAACAAGACCTGGGTTATCTGGCAGATATTCCCGATCTGGCCTATTGCACCGCCTTTGGCAGCACCCCCCGCGAAGCCCTTGAAGAAGTGGAGCGAGCCATGGCCGCCTGGTTACGCGCCGCCAAACAAGAGGGTAAAACCATCCCAGAGCCCAAACCCGGCTTTAATCCAGGAGAAATGTAGTTTTGAGCATCCACAAAGGCAGTATCGTCGAATTCCAACTCAAGAACAAACTTACCCTGGGCATTTGCCTCGAAGACGGCCCCAAACAAATCCGCTTGCTCACGGACGCAGGCCGTGAAATCAGCTTTAAAACCGCAAAACTCTTACACGTATTTCAACAAGGACTCAGCGCCAACCTCTCTCGCACCGAGCAAATTGACGCCCTGAAAAAATGGAACCAACGCCTGGAGCAAAGCGACTTAGACATCGACTTGCCCACCCTTTGGGAAGTGCTTAGCGAAGAGCGTGAGCCCATGGACATTGCCACCATAGCCGAAATGTATTTTAGCGAGATCACGGATGAGGCGGTGGCGGTTTTACTGCGCCGGGTGCTGGAGGATGGCCTCTATTTTGAGCAAAAAGGCGACTTAGGCTTTATGGCCCGCAGCGAAGAAACGCTGAGTCAAATTCGCAACCAGCGCCAAAAAGAAGAAGAACGTCTCAAAGAACGTCAGGATACCCTACACTGGGTTCAGCAATGTCTCAAACAGCACCAAAGCGTACCGCCCCCCGAGCGGGCCAAAGACATGCTTAAGCAATTGCAAGACGTGGCCATCCGCCAGGATAAATCTCAGTTTTATAGCAGTGTCAATCGCATGTTGCAAGACCTGGGCATCAAGGGCAAAGCCGAAGACTTATGCTTTGAACTGATGGTGAAATCCGGGGTCTGGGACAAAGATATCAACCTCCACTTAATGGAGTACGATGTGCCCCAGCACTTTTCACAAGAGTTGCTGCGCCAAATGGAAACCCTGGCCAATACCGCCTCAGACCTCAGCCACCGTCAAGACCTGACGGCTCTGTACAGCATTACCATTGACGATGAGTCCACCAGCGACATCGACGATGCCCTGAGCTGGGAAGCCCTGGATAATGGAAATACCCGCCTGTGGGTACATATTGCCGACCCCGCTGAGTACGTCACCCCCGAGAGCTTGCTCGACACCGAAGCCGCCCGTCGTTTTACCTCGATTTATCTCTGCGAAGGCAAAATTGAAATGCTGCCTGCCCGCCTGTCTCAGGATGTGTGCAGTCTGGTACAAAACGAGCCCCGCCAGGCCCTCAGCCTGTCTGTGGAAGTCACTCCCGAGGGCGAGGTTTTTCAGGCCACGCTGCTTGAATCGGTCATTGAGGTCAAGCAACGCCTCAGCTACCGTGAGGTGGACCATTTTTTTGCCCACCCTGAAGAAGCGCCCGAAGCCTTGCACCAATTGCCAGATATTCTCAAGCTCACCGAAGCCTTCAAAGCGAAACGCCTGGAACGGGGCGCTGTGGAGTTCTTTCGACCTGAGCTGCGTATTTATGTAGATGCCGATAAAAACATTACCCTGAAAACCGTTGAACGCGACTCAGCAGCCCAGCAACTGGTGTCTGAATTGATGATTTTGGCCAATAACCAGGTGGCGCAAATTATGCGCGAGGTGCAAATCCCCCTGATTTACAAGGTGCAAGAGGCCCCCAAAGAAACCCTGCCCGACGGCCGCCCTTTGCTGAAGCGGGCCGAAATGAGCACCCGTGCAGATATTCATTATGGTCTGGGGTTAAGCTGCTACACGCAATTCACCTCGCCCATTCGCCGGTACAACGACCTGATTTTGCACCGTCAAATCAAACACTGGCTGCGCACGGGCGAGGCCTTTTACAGCGAAGAGCAATTGCAGCACATGATTGCTTTGGCAGATCAGGCCATTTTTAGTGCCAATTTCATTCAGCGCGAAAACTTCAAGTACTGGCTTTACACCTACTTCTCACGGCTCGAAAAACCGCGGGTGCTGCGGGGTATTGTGCAAAACATTAAAGAGGATCGGGCCTGGATCCACTTGCCCGACTATTGTGTGGATGTGCCCATGGCCGCTTCAGAAATCGCTGGTCACATGCTTGAAGATGAAATTCAGGTGCAACTGGATCAAATCCAACCCCGCAAGGGCCGCCTGTTGGCGCGCAAAATGCGCTCCGCTTAAAGTACAAAGCCTCGCACTTTGGCGGTGGCAGGGTCCACCATCAAGAGGATCTTGCCATCCACAAAGCGGCGACCCTGGGGATCCTTTTTCTGCATTTCAGCACTTAAGGGCTGACGCACTGTAAACAAGAAAAAGCGATTGTCCTCAAATTTATACTCTAAAAAGGTAGACCACAGCCGAGGTTTATCGGCCAAAATTTGCCCGGGCAACAAAGGCTCCACCGACAAAATACTAAAGTTATCGGCGGGTTGGGTCTGGGTTTTAAGCTGAGAGAGCACCGCACTCCACTCTTGAGGATAAGCCAAAATCGCCTGCTGGTTGTAAAAGAAGGGGAGCGCAACACTCTCCTGCAACACATTCATGTCTTGCCGAAAAAAGGCCTCCACAAAGCGCACTGCAGCGGCCTGTTGCTGAGCGGGGGTACTTTCAACAGCAGTCGCAGCAGCCTTGTCCTGATTTTGCTGAGCGGCACAGCCTCCCAGCGCGCTGAGACAAAGGGCCGTAAGTAAAATCCGTGGTATTGTCTTCATTGAGATTCCTCTAACCATTTTAGTTCCTGGGGCGTGGGCTCATACTCAGCCCACACATCAGGCCGCCAACGCTGGGTTTCTTTCATCTTCTGAATATGCCGCCAGCGCTCAATGTCCGCGTGGTTTCCGCCCTGCAGCACGTCAGGCACCTTGAAGCCCCGAAAATCTGCCGGGCGGGTGTAATGGGGACAGTCCAGAAGCCCTTCCATAAACGAGTCTTGCTCTACAGAGGCCTGTCGCCCCACGACGCCGGGAATCAGGCGCACAATGGCATCTAGCATCACCAGCGAAGCCGGTTCGCCTCCGGTGAGCACATAAGAGCCAATGGAGTACACGTGCGAGCACAGCTGCTCACGAATGCGTTCGTCCATGCCTTCATAGTGACCACAAAGAAAGACCAAACGGGACTCCTGGCTTAAGGCAATGGCGTCTTGTTGGGTAAACAAGGGGGCACGAGGCGAGGTGAGAATCACCGGTACCTCTGGAGGCAATTGCAAAGCCTCAAGGCAGTCAAACACGGGTTGGGGCTTAAGTACCATACCGGGACCGCCACCAAAAGGGCGGTCATCGACGCGGCGGTGCTTATCGTCGGTATAGTCGCGCATGTCATGCAAGGCGTAATTCACGTGGCCCTGAGCTTGCGCCCGGTGCAGAATACTGCTGTTTAAAGGGCCTGTAAAAAAATCCGGAAAAAGCGTACAGATATCTAATTGTAAGCCCATATTGAAAACGCCTAACGCGAAGCGCGCAGGTGACTTTGATGGGTTTCGTACCAGCGGGCCATTTCTTGCCCCAGGGCTTCGTGGCGGGCGTTGAGGTAATGGAAGCCCAGGGCTGCGAAGATTGCCACAATCAGGCCGCCGCCGGTGGCGAATAAGGCTTCAGAAATCCCCCCTGACAGTGACGCCAGCGGATCTTTAATGTCTCCGGCGGCCACGGTGGCGAAAATGCGGATCATCCCGGCCACGGTGCCCACCAGCCCTAGCATGGGTGCGATGGCCGCTAAGGTACTGAGCCAATGAATACGGCGTTCAAAGTGCGCATAAACCAACTCCATATCGCGCTTTTGTGCCTGAGCAGGTGCCTCGCGGTTCATCACGAGTGAACCCACCATGCGTGAAATCATATCCATGCCGCGCACCCGCTCCCAGGAAGCCGGTTCAAGCACCAATTGCTTCAGACGACGGCCCGACAGCAGACTGTACCACCACTGCTCTAAAAAGATACCGCCGGTGATAATGGCCGATAAAAAGAGGGGGATAATAAACCCGCCCCCTGCGCGCACCAATTCATAAATGTTTGTTAAGGCTGCAGAAAAATCCATGAAAGACATTCTAGCACTTTTCTGGAGTACGCTGTAAGCAGACTATTTTGCTTATTGCAAAGATAGCGCAAGAATTCACCCGATCGCTTGACAATGTGAGTCTATATATTTACAATTAAGTAAATATTTTATCAAACAGGTACTTCTTCATGTCTATTCGTCGCACTATCGCACTCAGTCTACTCTCTTTCCTTTGTCTAACCCCGGGGGCGATGGCCCAGGAAAACGAACCACAACGCCAGGTAGAACGCAAACGCTGGTCTGTTGAAGCGGGTATTAAAATGTTGTTATTGGAATATCAGGTACGTGTGAATTACCGCTTACCTGTACTTGAAGATCATGTGAGTATTTATGGTTCTTATGCGCCATTGACGGCTGAATACACTGCATTTCCCGGACGTTTTCATACTGCCATGCTCGGCGCGCGCTATTATCCTATTGCCACAGATACCCCCTGGTCAACCCTCTACCTTACCGGAGCCGCCGTCGCAACCCTGAACCCCACCGGGGCAAAAAATCCGTATATTAGCCCCGAAAACACATCGCACCGGGATCCCGATGTATTCTCTGCTTATTTCGGCATGGGCGCAGATTTTATGTTCAACGAAAACTGGGGGATCAACGGACAATTGGGCGGGCAGTTTTCCATGGATCGTCTTTTTTTCATTCCCTTGCCCCAGGCAGAACTCAACTTAAAATATGCATTTTAAGGCGAGGGTGGGCGCGAGGTCAATTCGCCCTTGTCGATCATGTCAAAGGTCATTTGCCACAGCTGCGCATACCGCCCCGGTTCTGTGTTTTGCTGATGGCTGGCCATGGCGTGGGGCACCTTCTCATCGGCTTCAAAGTGAAACCAGCCGTTGCGTTCAGCGCCACCGGAGCGCTGGTACAGCTTACCCACCGGACCGGTACCGGACAATTGATCGCCTTCGGTGGTCACAAATTGCACAGGCACTTGCAGGGTCTCCACATTGGCCCCCACATACAGCATGGCGGTGGCGTTGTCTAAGGTACCCTGGGTATGGGGCATATCGAAGTCGGGGGTGGTGCGGTGGTTTTGATTATAGTCTTTCATTTGCAAAAAGTCATGGGGACGCAGTGGCCCAAAGCGATCTAAAAATTGAAAGGCTTTTGCCAGCGGACGCACCGCCTCATTCGGCCCGAGGTAGGGTGCCATGGCCACCACGCCTTTAATGTCGGGATGGCGTTCTGCCATGCGTAAAGCCAAATTACTGCCCCCTGATAAACCCACCAATTGCACGGGTCCGCCCAGATCTTTGACGCTCTCGTACACCTGATCCACAAAGGCGTCATAGTCACTGCGATTGGCCTGACCAATCATTTTTTCACCGGTGGGCGTGCCGTCAGGCTTCATAAAACCATGGCCTGGAATGCGGGGCACATAGACGTTATAGCCCGCGGCAAAAAAGTCCTGGGCCGCATCTTTGTACTGCCAGGGGCCTGCAGTATAGCCATGTAGCATAACCACCGTGCCTTTGGCGGTGGGCTGGGGTTGGGCCAAAAGATAGGGTTCGTAGTTTTGCCGCAAATAGAGGGGCCGTTTGACGCGGGTATCTTGCAGATCTACATCGGCTTGAATCATTTGCTCAAGATTCCCTACTGCCTTATGGTAATCCGGTAAGCCGGGCAGTTGACCCATGGCCATCATGGCGGGCAAGCCCTGCGGTGAGTTCACGCGTTTAACAGACTGACGCTGATCACCGCCCCAGGCGGGATTGGCAATGCTCGGGGTGTCTCCTAAGGTGGCGGGATGGGTGCGCACCTGAGACTTTAAATCTAAGCGGATCGCGGGTGGGCGCTGAGGTTCCTGAGGCGAAGATAATGACGGCATACGCACAAGTGCTCCTTTGTCTGTTTTTGTCGGTTACAATGGCCTTAGACTTGCGTCATTGGAGTAAAAGGCATGACATTACGCGAACTGATTCAGCAATGGGGACAACACCCTCAGGCTTTCTTTCTTTTTTTTGGCGGCTTGCCGGTGCTGGCACTGCTGGGTTTTGTGATGCCCAAATCCTTGCGCTTCGCCACCGGCACCCGCTGGGTGTATTCTGCACTCTTACACTTGAGCTGCATTCCCGGCATGTTTGCTCTGGCCTTGCTGGCCTACACCCTGTTTTTTGTGCGCGAAAACCTCTTAGACGTCAATTTAATGGTGTACTTTTTACCGCCCCTGTCTATGGGGCTCACCCTGGGTTTGGTGCACGCCCAGATCCCCTTTGCTCTCGTGCCCGGTTTTGATCGACTGAGCGGATTGATGGGCCTGATGGGTCTGGTTTTTCTGGGACTGCTCTTATTAAACAAGCTATTTGTAGGCGTGTTCTTTGGGGGGTCCATTGTGCAATTGCTGGTGCTCGGTTTTGGGGCTTACCTGCTGCTGCGCTGGCTGTGGAGAAAAGTGTTCACCCGCAAAACCTGATGATTGAAGCACCAGACGACCTATGAGGAATATGTAAAAAAGCTGACTCAGCGCTTGAGAAACGACTAAAGCCCTGTCAGCGGATAATCCAACTTCATGGCTTCTCGCACAGCACTCATCACTGAACTGGCGCGTTCACGACCGCGACGGGTGCCTTCGGCCACCACTTCCCAGATGTAGGCTTCGTCTTGCTCCAGGGCCGCACGGCGCTCACGAATGGGGTCTAACAGGGCGTTCAAACAGTCAATCAGCTCCCGCTTGACCACCACATCGCCCAGCAATGGCTTGCCTTTTTCGTTGGCCCCGCCCTTGCGGTAGCGATCTTTCAGGTCCTCAATCAGGGCTTTGTCAGGGTGAAAGGCATCCAGATAGGTAAACACCGGGTTGCCCTCAACGTTGCCGGGCTCGGTGCCGCGCAGGCGCTGGGGGTCGGTATACATGGACATGACTTTTTTCTTGAGGGTGTCAGCGTCATCGGCCAGATAAATCCCGTTGTTTAAGGTTTTGCTCATTTTGGCCTGACCGTCGGTGCCCGGCAGGCGAGACACCTCTGCGTACATGCCCTCAGGCAGCACCAGGGTGTCGCCATAATAGCTGTTAAAACGTCCGGCAATATCGCGGGTCAGCTCAATCATGGGCTTTTGGTCTTCGCCCACGGGCACCAAATGCGCGCCAAAAGCGGTAATGTCGGCACATTGTGACACCGGGTAGGCCACAAAACCCATGGGCACATCGTGACCGAACTTTTGTTTGATCTCGGTTTTAACGGTGGGATTGCGCTCCACCCGCGCCAAAGATACCAGGTTCATATAATAGACGGTGAGTTCGGCAATTTCAGGAATCAAAGATTGAATCACAAAAGCACAGGCTTTGGGGTCCAGGCCCACGGCCAAATAGTCCAAAACCACCTCGCGAATATTGGCTCGCAAAATTTCAGGGTGCTGGAAATTATCGGTGAGGGCCTGAACGTCGGCAATTAAAATGTAGGTTTCGTAGTCGTGCTGTAACTTAATCCGATTCACAAGCGAGCCCACATAATGGCCCAGATGCAAGCGCCCGGTGGGGCGATCGCCGGTTAAAATACGTTTTTTAGCGGATGTTGGTTGGTTCATAGTATAGTCATGCTCATGGTTTTTTTCAATGTCCCTATACTGTAGCACTTCTCGATCTTTTTGACGGGCAGAACACAAACATCTTGTGTGCCGAACTTAGATCAACGGGTATGTTTAGGGGGCGAAACGAAACAGCAAAAGAAGGTAACCTTTATGTCTCTGAGAATCAATGACGAAGCCCCCAATTTTACCGCCCAAACCACCCAGGGTGAAATCAATTTTCATGAATGGATTGGCGATCACTGGGCCATTCTCTTTTCTCACCCCAAAGACTTTACCCCCGTTTGTACTACCGAGCTGGGCAATATGGCCGCTTTAGAGCCCGAGTTTAAAAAGCGCCACTGTAAAGTCATCGGCCTCAGTGTGGACCCCGTCGAAAACCACAGTGCCTGGGCACAAGATATTGAAGAAACCCAGGGCCATGCGGTGAACTACCCCATGATTGGCGACACCGATTTACACGTGGCCAAGCTCTATAATATGCTTCCCGCTGATGAGTCCGGCAGTGCTGAAGGGCGCACAGCGGCTACCAATGCCACCGTGCGTTCCGTGTTTATGATTGGCCCCGATAAAAAGATCAAGTTAATCTTGACCTATCCCATGACCACCGGCCGCAACTTCTACGAAATTTTGCGGGTGCTCGATTCCATGCAGCTCACCAGCGCGCACAAGGTGGCCACCCCCGCCAATTGGAACCCCGGCGACGATGTGATTATTTCTCCAGCGGTCTCCGATGAAGAGGCCCATACCGCGTACCCGGAAGGTTTTAAAACCGTAAAGCCTTACTTGCGTCTGGTGAAAGCCGAGCAAGTCCAGGGTTAAAGCCCTAAAAAATAGCCCCGTTTTAAGTAACGGGGCTATTTTTTTAGGAACGTGCGATCAATGCTTAAAAGCGATCGTTATTCATGACTTTGGTCCAGGCCTTGACAAAGTCCCGCACAAACTGCTCACGGGAATCATCAGCGGCATAGGCCTCGGCCACGGCGCGCAGCTCGGAGTTTGAGCCAAAGATCAGATCCACAGGGGTGGCCATCCATTTGACCTGGCCACTTTGGCGGTCTTTGCCTTCGTATAAGCCTTCTTTGCTGGACTTACTCCACTGGGTCGACATATCCAGCAAATTTACAAAGAAATCATTGCTGAGGCTACCGGGACGGCTGGTAAACACGCCGTATTGGGTATTGCCCACATTGGCGTTCATGGTGCGCAGTCCACCCACCAGCACGGTCATTTCGGGCACGGTTAAGCCCAGGGTGTCAGCTTTATCCACCAGTGCTTCCGCAGGCGACAAACGGTAGCCCTTTTGGTAGAAGTTGCGGAAACCGTCAGCCTGAGGCTCCATAAACGCAAAAGCCTCGACATCGGTTTGGGCCTGGGTAGCATCGGCACGGCCGGGTTTAAAGGGCACTTGTACCGTGTAGCCGGCTTGTTTGGCCGCTTGTTCTACCGCTGCAGCACCACCCAACACGATCATATCTGCCATCGAAATCTGCTTGCCGCCGGTCTGCGCCTTGTTGAATTTTTGCTGAATACCTTCCAGGCGCTTCAACACTTTTGCCAACGTCTGGGGCTCGTTCGCTGCCCAATCTTTTTGAGGAGCCAGACGCACGCGAGCACCGTTGGCTCCCCCACGCATATCCGTGTCACGGAATGATGAAGCCGAAGCCCAGGCGGTTTTTACCAGCTCAGAAGTACTCAGGCCAGACTTGAGAATTTCAGCCTTTAAAGCGGCCACATCATTAGCATCCACAAGGGCGTGTTTGACTTCGGGTAGGGGATCTTGCCACAGCAGCACCATGGCGGGAGCATCCTTACCCAAATAGCGGGCGCGAGGCCCCATATCGCGGTGGGTTAACTTAAACCAGGCCTTGGCAAAGGCCAACTCAAATTCTTTGGGGTTCTTATGGAAGCGCTCAGAAATTTTGCGGTAGGCAGGATCTTCTTTTAAAGCCAGGTCGGTGGTAAACATAATGGGCGCGTGACGCTTGCCAGCCACGTGAGCATCAGGCACTAAATTCGCAGCGGCACCATTGGCAGGAACCCATTGTGTTGCTCCCGCAGGACTCTTGGCCTGGACCCATTCAAACCCAAATAGGTTATCAAAGTACTGGGTGGTCCAGGCGATGGGATTTACAGACCACGCACCTTCTAATCCGCTGGTCACGGTGTCTTCAGCATTGCCTTTGCCGCATTTGTTCTTCCAGCCAAAACCCTGCTCTTCAATTCCGGCCGCAGCGGGTTCAGCCCCCACACAATCGGGCTTTTTCGCGCCGTGAGCTTTACCAAAGGTGTGCCCACCGGCAATCAGAGCCACGGTTTCTTCATCATTCATGGCCATGCGCCCAAAAGCCTGGCGAATATCTTTGGCCGCGGCCAGTGGGTCATGGTTGCCGTTGGGGCCTTCGGGGTTCACGTAAATCAGACCCATTTGTACAGCGGCCAGCGGATTTTGCAGCTTGCGATCTCCGGTGTGGCGTTTGTCACCGAGCATTTCACTTTCAGGGCCCCAGTACACCAGATCGGGCTCCCATTGGTCTTCCCGTCCACCCGCGAAACCGAGGGTTTTAAAGCCCATGTCTTCAAGGGACACGTTACCCGTTAACACCATTAAATCGGCCCAGGAGATATTGCGGCCGTATTTTTTCTTGATGGGCCAGAGTAAACGGCGGGCTTTGTCTAAGTTGGCATTGTCTGGCCAACTGTTCAAGGGCTCAAAACGCTGCTGACCGCCATCGGCACCCCCGCGACCATCCACGGTACGATAGGTTCCGGCGCTGTGCCAGGCCATGCGAATAAAGAAAGGGCCATAATGACCATAATCTGCGGGCCACCAGGGCTGAGAAGTGGTTAAGGCGGCGCGAATATCTTTTTTAACAGCGTCTAAGTCCAGGCTGTTAAAAGCAGCCCCATAGTCAAAGTCGGCTCCCATGGGATTAGACTCAGCAGCATGCTGGCGCAAAGGCTGAAGGTTGAGCTGATCGGGCCACCAGTCTCGATTGGTCATGGGGGCAGCCAATGCCGGAGAAACCATCGGCATGGTGACAGCCAATAAGGCAAAAGCAGGAATAATGCCTTTAAATTTTCTAAACATTGTGTCGACTCCTTAAGGTGAATTTTGTGCGTAACCCCACTATAACAAAAGACAAATTTGCTTATGATTGTTTGATTTTATGGTTTAGATAGGTATTACCTATGGTTCATTACCACCCCCAAAGTCATGCCAAAAACACAAAAAAGCCACAAAAGTCTGCACCTTTCCCTCCAATCTGAAATAAAAAGCTCAAACTTTCGTCACCACCCCGCCTGCTTTCCTGTATGATAGGCCTTAATCTTTTTTCTTCAAAGGCAGACTTCATGCAGCTTAAACGTCTTTTCTTTCTGCTCTCTTTGTCTCTTGTGGGTTTAACAAACGCTTTCACCACAGACTGGCTCAGCTCTCCTGTGCTAGCGCAAGAAGAACAGCGTCCCTCCCCCAATGTGCTACCCGTTAGTTACGGCGATCAGGGATTTAAATTTACCAGTCCTGACGGTCTGTTTTCGCTGGCCATTCAAAATCGTATTCAATTTCGCTACGCCAACCCCTTTGATCGAGATCCCCGTTCAGTAGAAGATCTTGAACGCGAGCAAACCGCTTTTATGATTCGCCGGGGGCGAACCAAAATGAAAGGTCATGCCTACTGGCCCTGGCTCAAGTACTACTTTCAATATGACTGGACAGATCCGATTCTTCGCGATTTGAATCTGACCCTTGACAAATACCCCTGGGCTAACCTGTGGGTGGGGCGGGGCAAAGTGGTTTATAACGATGAGCGGGTCACTTCATCGGGCAAACAGCAGTTTGTAAACCGTTCCATTCTCAACGATATTTTCACCGTCGATCGCCAACAAGGCCTGCAACTCACCGGCCGCCTGTTTGAAGAAGAGTGGTACCATTTTAACTACGCCACGGGCATTTTTACAGGCAAGGGCGTGGGCGAGCGCGACAACGACGATAATGCACTCATGTACTCAGGTCGTCTCCAGTGGAATCCGCTGGGCGGTGGTGTGGATTTTTCGCAGTCTGATTTAGAATTGCACGAGAGTCCTGCGCTCAGCCTGGCTGTGGCCGCCGCGAGCAATCAAAGTCGCTGCACCGCCTTTGCCACCGCTTTAGAAAGCTGCCGCAGCTTACCCGGCTTTGAAATCGGTGAACCCGGTCAGTACCGGCTCAACCAAATGATGCAAGAAACCCGCTTTAAATGGCATGGCTTATCGGTAAAACAAGAGTGGCATGGCAAAGAAGTCATTGACAATAAAAAAGAAGCCACTGCCCCCGGACGCACCACCCCCATGATGGGCAATCTGGTACAGATAGGTTATTTTCCCCATGCCGCCTGGGCCGCTTTGCCCAAAGAACTTGAACTGGCAGCCCGCTATGCCTTTGTGGATCCAGACCTCAACCGCGCCAGCGATCTCCAGCAGGAGTTCAGTGGTGTCATCAATTATTTTTTTCATGGACACAACAACAAGTTGAGTTTACAGTTAAGCCATCTCACCGTTGAGGATCC
This sequence comes from Candidatus Sericytochromatia bacterium, assembly GCA_964229355.1. Lineage (GTDB taxonomy): Bacteria > Cyanobacteriota > Sericytochromatia > UBA7694 > UBA7694 > CAXRDE01. Next base: position 135,663 of record CAXRDE010000012.1, read on the forward strand.
CGGCACACGAGGTACCTCAGCAGCTCAGCGCTTGTGGCTACAGTGGGATATTTCTTTTTAAGGCCCTTCAGGCAACGGGTTTAAGGTTTTGTGAGCGGCTTCAAACTGATTGCCCATGCGCCAGGCGCCGGTTTCAACAGGCTGGCTCTCGTATTCCGAGTAAGAGTCCAAACCTGGAAAAAGAGTCGTTTCTAAGACAAAGTCATAAATACCCGTGACTTTAGACAAACGATCTGCAGGAATACCCAACACCCGTTGGGCGGCATTATTGGACTGGCTAGCATAACCTGTTCTGTAGTTATTATCTGCCCAGGAATAAACATGCTCATCAAAAACCTCACCGAAGCTGGTGTTTTCATCACCACTCAAGAGCACTTCCATCATGTATTGCTGAAAGCCATGAAACCCTTCATGGGTCAGCGTATTTCCAATTTCATGGGTCAGGTCAAGGCGGCTGCGGTTTAAAGTAATCGCGTTGTCTCGGGGAGAATAATAGCCCAGGCTTTGTTCGGGCAGGTCTTCAATATGCACAGAAGGCGGCTCAAATTTTACATCTTTGGGGTCACCCGACAATAACGGGACATCCTTTTGCATCTGGTCTACAAAAATACGGTTGATTTTATCTAAAAGAACCTTTTTTTCTGCTTCAGGTAAAGATTTCCAAATCTCAGGCTTAAACTCAGGAATTTCTTGCTGAATACGCTGGGCAATTTTTTGACTTTGCTCATCAATAAATTGATCCATAAAAGCCTGGGCCTCTGGGCTAACCTGTTGATAATTGCGATTTTCGGTATACAGTTGCCGGGTTTTTTCCGCCAATCGGGTCAACACTTTGTTGATGGCATAGCTGGCTGCACTCTGAGCCAGGGCTCCTGCATCTTGAGTAATCTGACTCACCTCACGCCGCATGGCCTCAGGGGTCTTTGCCAGGGCCAAATCCACTTCGCTCTTCAGCAAGGACAACGATGTGGCACCCAATACCGTCAGGCTGGCCGCCTTGCCAATGGTGCCTGTAACCTGACCAACACGCCCCAGGGTCTGACCTGCTCGTGAGAGTCGATAGGCCTTCTCCATCAAAGGTTGGTATTGTGCACTGGCTCCTATCTCTAAGGCCTGGTGCAATTGCTTACCTGTGCGCAAAGACGAGAGCTTAATCCCTGTATTGCCCACGGCCACCCCTATGCCCACCACCAGCGCTGCAGAGGCCACCACCGAACCTGCCATTTTAGCGCCGTGAATCACGCCTTCGATCTTGTCCTGCTGATAGCTTGCGCCGACGGCCTCAAAGGTTTGCACCGGATGACGCAGAGTCGTCCAGGTATTGACCACCATGCCTTTGGCAAGATCCGAGCCCGCCGACAGAGGATTTTTGACCCAGACCATACCCTCGTTGGCAATCGCGCGCAAAGCATGGCTGTTCCCCACCTTCAACTTTTGCCAACTCGACAACTCAGCGGGGTTTTCAGGGGCCTCAAAATCTGCGATATCGTCTTTGAATGAGATAAAAGCATTATGCATGTGTTGGCGGGTGGGCAAGGTGGGGTGAAGCTTGATCTGGTCCCGATCAATCTTGCTCAGCGCCTCTCGTGAATCCAACTCGGTATCGGCCTCGCCGATTTCCTGAGTAAACCAAACACCGGCCTCATCCTGATAAATCAGCTCAGAGCCTGAATTGGCCAGGGCAGCATCTAACGCTTTTTTGCGACCCGCTTCTCCACTGCCAAAGCCTTGTGCGTTTAAAGACTTTCCCACAAACAAAGATTCATCTTTAAAACGACGATTGACGCCCACCGAGTTATCCATAGCTATGCAGCTTTCTATTATGCAAATTTAGTGTATTACTTGAATAATACAATTATAGTAAAGGCACTCAAAAACTTGCCTTTATCTCCAGCTAAGACTCCGGAGACGGAGGTAAAGCACCTCCATCAGCCTGTTCCCAACGGGCGGGGGTCGGATCCCGGCTGATATCAATCTGGTCTTTGCCTTTGGCGGTCATGGTGAGTCGGGGGCATTGAATATCCCATTCAAACTCCCATTGGGTATGATCATCCAAAATGCGGTGGGTTTGTTCACCTTTGTGAGCCACCACTTTCCACACCACGCTTGCCGCTGGCTCGGTGTAATAGGTGGGATTGTCTAAAGCCAATTCTTTACGAAAGCGCGAACAGGTGGCGAGCACCTGGGTTTTATCGAGGGTTTGCCCCGCCTTTAAATAGTCTGTGTGCATAAGGATCGTCACACTGGGAATATAAAGACTGGTTTCTTCACCTTCGGTAGGGTTAAGAATGACCTTGACCACTTTGTCGGCTTCGTACAAAAAACCAAAGCTGTCTTGTTTTCCACCGCATTTTTCCTGGGTCGAAAAGGTGTGAAAGGTATATTCTCCGCATTTGAGATCAAACAACAGGTTGGGCAAACCGGGTAAATCCACCAGGGCCAGATCTTCTTGAAAAGCCTGGCAACTGCACAGCATTAAACTCATAACCGCAAACAGGCTCACCCACCCCGTTATCTTTTGTCTCATGAGCACACCTCAAGCACCAATTTTGCTTTTATGCTAGCGGTTTTTGAACACCATTGCAAGGCCAGCCAAAGGGTTTAAGTCCACGGACTGAGCAACGTGTTAAAGGTCGAGGGGCAGTAGGTCGTAGCCGTCTTTGCTATCTTTGACGCTATAGCCGGCTGCGGTCAGTTCATCGCGCAAGCGATCTGAAGCGGCAAAATCTTTGGCCAGACGATACTGCCAGCGTTCGGCAGCCAGAGCCTGAACCGCCTCAGGAATCACCACATGATCCTCAGGAAAGTCCGAGAAGTCCTGCAGACTCAGACTTAAAATGCTGTCGATTTGGGTGATCACAGCCCGTTTGGCTGCTCCGCCCACCGCTTTATCCTGAACCATTTCCCAGAGTAAGCCCAGGGTTTTGGGAGCGTTGAGATCATCGTGAAGTGCGGTCAACATGCGCTGGGCATAATCAGCGGCAATGTCTTCACCCGCTGGGCTATCGTCCAATTTTTGAATCAGGCGCTTGAGTTTAAAATAGGCGGTCTGGGCCGACTTTAAAATGTCTCTGGAGAAAGTCAAAAATTGCTTGTAATGCGCACCCAAAGCCAAATAACGGTAGGCCCGTGCCGAAAACCCTTCGTCAAGTAGGGTTTGCAAGGTAATAAAGTTGCCCTCCGACTTGCCCATGCGCTGGGCCTTGTCGAGCACCAAAAATTCACCGTGCAGCCAGTAGTTTACAAAAGGGTGCCCAATGGCCCCTTCGGCCTGAGCGATTTCATTGGTATGGTGTACAGGAATATGGTCGGTACCACCGGTATGAATATCAATACGTTCTCCCAGCTCCGCAAAAATCATGGCGGTGCATTCCAAATGCCAGCCCGGAAACCCTTTGCCCCAGGGGCTGTCCCATTCCATTTGACGTTGGACATCGGTAGGACTTAATTTCCAGAGGGCAAAGTCGGTTTTGTTGCGCTTGCCTTCAGCACTGACCCGCTCACCTTCATTGAGACCGTCAATATCTAAGCGCGCCAACTTACCGTAATCGGGCAATTTGGCCGTATCGTAGTAAACACCATCAGCAATGGTATACGTCAGTCCCTTGTCTTCTAAGGTTTTGACCAGATCAATCTGCTCCTGAATATACGCCGTTGCAGGGGTAAAGCGAGAAGGAAAGGCAATGTTCAGATGCTGCAGATCCTGTTGAAAGGCTTCAGCATAAAAGGCTGCCAATTCCCAGGCGTTTTTGCCCAGTTTGGCGGCGGCCTTTTCCATTTTATCGTCGCCATCATCGGCATCAGAGGTCATATGTCCCACATCGGTGAAGTTAATAATATGGGTGACGGTGTAACCATCATGCAGCAAAAGCTTTTTTAAAAGATCCGGAAAAATATAGCTGCGCAAATTGCCGATGTGCGCGTAATTGTATACGGTGGGACCACAGGTATACATCTTGGCTTCGCCGGCCACCAGCGGTGTGAAGACATCTTTTTGACGGGTCAGGGTGTTACTTAAATACAACTGCATAAGGGAATACTCCATAGGACTCCTCCGTAGAGGTCTATGGAGTATTTTAGCGGGTTATACCCACAACCCGCTACCCATTTTACTTTTGGCGTCTTATTTTAAGTCAAATACGCGCTCAGGTCTCTGAGTTGCGCCCCATCGTGGTACCGAGTGTCCGCAACAGATCCGTGAGCGCTTTTTGCCCTAGCTCCGTGTTGATTTCCACCTGAATTTTGACCGTATCGCCTTTGGCTTTAGGAGCGACAGGGGCTGCTGAAGACGCATTCGCTTTGGCACGTGCCAGGCGTTGCAACGCCTCGCCCGATACAAACTCACCCAGGCGCTCGGCATCATCCAGATCCTCGAGATCTTTCAAGTGGCGCTCAATCAAGGCTCCGAAAAGTTCTTCAGGGTTTTTCAGGGCATTTTTGCGACGCTGAGCCTCCTCAAGGCGCGTTTTAATCAATTGCTGCAAACCATTTTGCAAGGCACCCTCTGTGTCGCTGGGCTCTACTTCAGCGGAGCTGGCAGCGGGTTCTGGACCAAAAACAGGCTCAGACGCTTCTTCTGAGGATGCCGGTGCCTCGGTAAAAAGAGACTCCATCTTCATACGGTTTTCCATGGCGTGCATAAAATAACCGGTCACCATGGCAGAGGCCAGAAGGTTTTGCAAGCTGCCTTTTTCAGCAGCCACGGTGGTTTGAAACTCTTGACCGGGCAAATAGCCCAGTAAGGCTTGCACATTGCCCGCAATGATTTGTTTCACCTGAGGGCTAATTTCTGAAGCCAATCGGGCCATGTCTTGCATGGATTGAGACTGAATGTACTCATGAAGTTGATTGGGCTGTTGTGCCGCCCCTTCGTCATCATGGTTAAAGGGGACGCGAAAAAATTTCATGGTGCTGATACTTCCCTTTTTTGCTTTTAGTGTACCTGAAAATGCAGTTCAACTTCAACCGAGAGGGCTTATCGAAAAATTAGATAATCACTATTGATTTGTATCGATAGTATCGAATGTCTGTTTTCCTTTAAAATAAAGAAAAACTGTTCTACTCAAAGGATACGAATCACCATGTCAAACACCCTCGAGCATAGCACCCGCCTGCAAGAACTCATGCGCACGCGCCGCACCCACTTTCAATTTACCGATCAAGCTCTGCCTGCTGGCGCGCTAGAGCGCGCCCTCGAAGCGGCTCACTGGGCGCCGAACCACAAGCGCACCTGGCCCTGGCGTTTTATGATTCCCGGCCCGCAAATGCAGGCACAACTCGTTGAATACTTTGCCCATAAACTGGAGCGCAAACTCGAAAACCGCGGCATGCCTGCCGAAGAAATTCCCGCTCTGGTGGCTAAAAGTCGTGCGCGTCAAGAAAAAATGCCCCTGCAAATTATTGTTTATAGCACCCAATTGGGTAACGCCCACCAAAATCAAGAAGACTATGCCTCGACCTGTTGCGCCATCCAGAACCTGACCCTTTCCCTCTGGTCAGAGGGCATCGCCAGCGGTTGGAAAACCTTTGATAGCCCTGAAGCCTACGCGTTAACGGGCCTCAATCCTGAAGAAACCCTCCTGGTCGGCCTAATCCAGGCAGGCTACCCCCTCTGTGAAGCACAGGGACGCCGCCCCGACCTGGCAAACCATGTGATTCAAACGCCCTAGACGCTAGCATGACTGTGCATCAGCGACCTATAATAAAAGAAAAGGAGATCTCGCTGATGCACAGACCTACACAAACCCTCAACCGTTATGGTTTAACGGTTGAAACCGTTGAGCAAGACAAATTAAGTTCGCGCCTGGTAAAAATTGTTCACCAGGGGCCTACCCTGGCCGACATGAACGCTTTAAAAGCCAAGGCAGAACAGGCCTTAACACAAGTTCGCTATCTTGAAGACGAACTGCACACTGTTGAGCAAGACGAAGCCCGCCAGGCAGTGATTTTACGGAGTGTCTCACCGGAGCAAGAGCCGGATAGCCTGATCTACTACGAGTTGCTTCTGCAGCAGAATGGCGAAACCGAACTCTCCCGTAAGCGTTATCAGCGCAGCACTGGAGATACTGAAGCCGTTGACTTCACCCTGACCGACCGCCTGTTAGAGCGTCTGGGTAAAGATCTGGATGCCCTTTCAGCCCGCTAACAATTGCCTTTTCAAAACAACAAAAGCACATGTCTTATTTTAAAATACATATAAAAATAAATAAATATGCGCTTTTTTCATGCAAAACAGGGCTTGTTATTCACTGTTTTTCGTCATAAAATAAGAGCAGTTTCTGCCGAAACAGAAATCAACTGGAGGCTTTTATGCAAGCGAATTACGGGCGACCAAACGCCCCTGTAGATGTTTCCGTTTACCTGAATGAAGATCTCGAAGAGTGGGGACAGCAATATGTCGAAAGACATCAAAAACCCACGAAAATGCGACGAGATCGAAACTTCCCCCCTAAACAGGAAAGGAAATGGCATACGAGCCCCCATTTTTACTAAGGATCGTTAAAACAGTTCTCGATTAAGGTATAGAATCACAAGCCCCTGAAGCCCAAAACTTCAGGGGTTTTTTCTGACTCACAGAAGGTGCCCTAAGGCACCAGTTTGGGCACCTGCATGCTCACGCAGTGCCAGGCACCGCCATCGCGAATCAAATTGTCTGCAAGAATCCACTTCACTTGAAATCCTGCCTTTTCGTAAACATCAGCCACCGCTTGCTCTTGCTCTTTGAGCAAATCGCGATTTTCGCGTTCGGCCCGGCTCCCCCGCTGGTAGCGCGGTACAATCGCCGTTTGATTCACAAACAAAGAGTTGGTGTAGGTACGAAAGGTTTCCACCCCACGGTACACCCCCGGTGTGGGCATCGGAATACGCAAGATTTCCACTTCAGGGGCTTCCCTGCGCAAAATCGTGGCCAGAGCATTGGGAATTTCGTCGCCATTGACGTCTTTGCCGGTGGCCTGCTCATTCAAAAAGCGCTGAACCGCGCGATAGGTTTCCGCCTGCTCCTCAGGAATCAACGCCAGACTCTCGTCACTGATTTCTCCCACAATCACCTGGGTGGGGCTTAAGAACTTGGCCCAGATGTCAATGTGACCTGTGCCTTCGTAGGGCATGCGGGGCACCACCCAGAACCTTTGCTGTAAATACTGCTCCAATTGCGCGACAATCCTGGCTTCGTCAGCCACCTCGCCCCGTTCTTCCAGGCGCAGCAACACTTCACGGGTCACAAAACAGTGTTTGGGGTGACACATGACGTTGCCCCCTTCCAGCTCAACAGGCACGGGCAAGCTTTGAAAGGTCGGGCTCGAAGCACTACTCCAACTTAAATGGGGAGGCCGTCTCTGCAGCACCTGAGTAAGAAACGACGCACTGGCATCATCCACAGGACGGTCAGGATAATATTTGAGGTCCACCATTCCCCAACGTTCAGGATGCTGCACGTTCTTTGCAAAAAGAGGTGCCCAGTCGCGAGCCCATACCGTTTGTGTGGCCACAGGTAACGGCTTTACCTGCTGCATTTCTTCTGAAGTTAACCGAAAACGCTGTTGCATAATTTGGCGGGTTTGCTGCACCTGAGGGACGCTGCTGGCCAAAAGCCACACATCAACCCCGGCATCTACCAGAGCTTTCATAAATTCCTGACCATTGCGAAAAGTGGCCAGATGCTCAGAAACCATCACGGCTTCCAAAGGCTCGTATTCCCCTGGCAGTACATAATCACGCGAGGGTGCAGCATTCTGACCAGAGAGCACACCCATTAACGAAAAATCCTGACAGGCAGTCAGCCCGAACAAGCTCAAGGCTATTCCCCCCAACCAGAATGTGCGAGAAAGAAAAGTCGGAACCATAAAGAGAGCTTTCTAAAGCAGGAAGTTGTTCTGAGTGGCAGAAAAGGCGCTTACAAGGCAGCATAAAGTTTTGCGCTTTCTGGTGTCAATAAAGTTTGCGTTTTTTAATTTTTTTTGCCATAATAAAGGCCAGAAAATGAGGATCCCACCATGAACATTCAGTCTTCTCCCTCAGCACCCATCACCTCTATCCGACCTCAGCCCCGTCCGGCGGATGCCCCAGAAACCCCATCTCTCCCCCGGCTTTCTGACGTGCCCGTCCACCCCGACTGGTCGTTAGAAAACCTGATTGAAGACCGTTCAGAAGCCCGTCCAGATTTAGGTTTTGGCGATTTTTCGCCCAGTGAATTGGACTTTTCGCCAGCTGCGCCCCCCTCTGATGAGCGCCTGAGTGCCGGGGAAATTCGCGACCGCGTGGAAGACGCGCTGGGTGAAAATGTCACCGATGGACTTATTATCGCCGGTGGTTTAGCCAATTTGGCCTCGGGAGGAGACCTTGAGTTTAGCCAAAGCACCGATGGTTTTATGCGGGGCAGTGAAGTGGAGTTTGAAGTGTCGCGGGATCGGGTTTCAGTGGGCTGGGGCGTTCAATTTTAAAGACTAACTCAGAGCGTTAAAATATGCAGCCTCTAAATACGCCACCTTTTGCAACCCCCTTGCTTTTAAAAAGTGGCCATGCCCAAACCCTCTTTGTGGCCACGCTGTTTCAGCCGGCCCCCTTGCCTGCGCAACAGCGCTTGCGGGTGACCGTAGAGCCCCAGGTAGAGCTTATTTGTGATTACAATCAGGCGAGCACTCACCGGGCGAATAGCTGCCTGATTTTAGCCCACGGACTGGAAGGCTGTGCCCATGCAAAGTATATGGTTTCCACCAGTCACAAAGCCCTGGCCATGGGTTTCGACGTCATTCGCCTGAATTTGCGCGGCATTGGCGACACCATCCATGCCAGCGCCACCTCTTACCATGCTGGACTTTCTCAGGACTTTCAGGCCGTGTGTGAATACGCCCTGAAGCTGGGGTACCAAAAATTGTTTCTGGGGGGATTTTCGCTAGGCGCGCACATGCTCTTAAAAATGTTGGCCCAATGGAGCACGATACCTGAGGCCATACGCGGTGCCTGTGCGGTAAGCCCCCCTTTAGAACTGGCACTCGCCTCAGCACGTATCATGCGCTGGGATAACGCCATCTATGAACGACACTTTTTTTATAGCATGCAGCAAAGCTATCGAAAACGCCGACGCTATTGGCCCGAAACCACCCGCCTCGACAGCCTGGCCCAGGCTAAAAACCTGCGCGACTTTGACAACCTCATTACAGGGCCCTCTTTTGGCTATGTCGACGCCCAGGACTATTACACGCAAAACAGCGTCTTACAGTGGTGGACAGACATTCGCACCCCCACACGCATTATTTACGCCAGCGATGATCCGATTATTCCCGTTTCCTCGCACCTCAAGGCCATGGCCCTGCAAAACCCACACATTCATTGGCTAATGACCAGCGAAGGGGGCCATGTGGGTTTTTATAACCAAAAGCAACTCGCCCAACAGGACCGGGATCGGCTGTGGGGCGAGAATCGTTTATTGGATTTTGCGGAAGCGTGTCTGACCTAAGGCCTTAGTTCAAGAAGCGACCGACAGCATCAACAAATTCAGGGTGATCGATGTAAGGGTTGCGATTGCCCTGGGCTTGAAATATAGCCTGGTTACGGGCACGTTCAGCAGCATCAACGGGATCCATTTTGTGCCATTGTAACAGTACGGGTTCTTCTACACGGAAGTTAGAGGTGCTAATGCCGTTGCGGCCATACACGGTGTAGAAGTAAAACAGGGCGCGCGCTACATTGCCTTTGTGCTCATCGCGGGGTTCAAACACCGTACGTCCCTGGGCGTCAGTGCCCAGTTTGCTGCCCGCAAAGTTTTTATCCGTGCGGGTAACAACACCAAAAGGGAAAGAGCTACGGGCACTGTTGGCGTTAATATCTGTGGGGAACAGGTGGTGCAGGTCAGACTTGGCGGGCCCACCACCGGCACCTTTGCTTTTGGGCCAGGTGTGTTCGGCATTTAAGCCGCTGCCATTGCGGTAAGCCGTAGTCCGGTCATTGACCTTGTCTAAACGACGCCCCGTGTAAACGCCTTCGACCACGTCATCATTGTCTAAATCATCCACCACTGAAAACATCACATCACGTCCCTGAGAATAGCCTAAATCCTGGTGACGGGCGACAATTTGGTTTAAAGCTTGAATCATGCCCTGGCCGCTTTGCCCCTGTGCCCCGGCGTAGTAACCGGCAGGCTCGCCAGCGGCGTCGCTACTAAAGCGACTAAAGCCAAAGTTTTGTGTGCCCTGGGCTTGTAACGGAGCGCGCAGGGCACCCATTTGAGGAGCATTGGCGAATTGTGTCATGGGGGCCGTGCGGCTACCACAGGCGGTGGTACCCAGCAGGGTCATGCCCACTAAAGTTAAGGCAGCAAATAATTTGGCGGGGGTGGTTTTACGGCTAAACATGATGAAAATCCTCTTACGCAATGTGATACCTTCATCATAAGGGATAAAACCTCTATTTCAGGGGAGCATTGCCAGATCTTAAACAAAGCTTATAATTAACATATACTTTTATTTACCTTCTGGAGGCCCCATGCACATTGCCTTTCTCAGCAACCATGACCCCGAGCAGATCAGTGCCTGGTCAGGTATTCCCTATTTTGTCTACCAGGGGCTCAAACAACTGGGACACCAGGTAACGGTCTACAACACCCATACTCCCATGAAAGAAGCCGTCTTACGCTCCATGGCAGCCTATGCCTATGAGCCCGAAGACTCACCCTGGCACTACATTAGCCCGGTCACCCTCAAGTTCACAAATCAATGGACTCAACAGCAATTGCAACAGCAGCCTCCCGATGTCATTTTTTCGCAGGGGGCCTTTTGGATTGCTTATTTAGAAACCGCTGTACCCATTGTGTACTGGAGCGATTTACCCGCCTACTTACTGCACAGCACCTATACCGAACGCTATCAAAACGCACCGCCCCACCTTTTACAAACCTGGGAACAGCTAGAAGCCATGGCTTTTTTAAGCACCGATCTGATATGGTATCCCTCGCGCTGGGCCAGGGACTACGTGGTGAAACACCAGGGGGTTGAAGAAAACCAAACCGTGGTGCTGCCCTTTGGAGCCAATCTTTTAACTCCGCCGTCGCCCTCTGAGGTATCGCAGTGGATCTCACAACGCTGCGCGACACTGGCAAGCGCAGGGCTAAAGCTGTTGTTTGTAGGCAAGGAGTGGGAGCGCAAAGGTGGCCCGGCGCTCATGGCGCTCATGGACTATTTTCACCTTCACCAGGTAGATGCCGAACTCCACATTGTCGGCTGTGAACCGCCGGTACCCGAAAATCTGAAGTCCGCCGTAGTGGTGCACGGCTTCCTTGACAAAAACAAACCTGAGCACGCCGCTTTATCTCAAAGACTGTGGCAGGAAAGCCACTTTTTTGTCATGCCCTCGCGGGCTGAGGGCTTTGGTATTGTCTATGCCGAAGCCTCGGCCTATGGACTGCCCAGTATGGCTTGTGATGTGGGGGGCGTTGCCGCCGTGGTGGACGAAGAAAACGGCAAACGTTTTGCACCCGACACCCCCGTTGCGGATTATGCCCACTGGCTGATGCAGTACAGGACGCACCCGGAACAGTACCAGGCCTTGTGCCACGCCAGCCGTCAAAAGTATGTGCAACAGCTCAACTGGCAGCACAGCCTAAGTCAGCTTGAAGACCGCTTAAAAAAGCTGCTTTTTTGAAGGACATGGGCAAAAAGGGTAGAGAAAAGCCCATCAAAAACTCTATAATAAGGCCAATGCCGTCTCAATAACCTTATATCAGCTGTTAAAGAGGAACCTATGTTAAAAACCCTTACTTGCGCGCTTCTGGCCACCCTGAGTTTAAGCGGCCCCGTGCTTGCCCAAAACATCACCACTGCTCAGCCACTTACCATTGCGCTCTCTCCGCTGCCCCAGAGCAACCAAAATTTAGACAGTTACCAGAGCCTCAACCAGGAAGGCAACCCCCTCTCGGTTTCTCTGCGCATGGCCGACAGCCCTTCTCAGGCCCGCGTCTTTCATCCCAATGGCAACGGCAAGCTCAGCGATCTGTTTTCTCCTTATGACTATCAGCAGGTGGTCAACACCCAGCTCTTTCACCTGACCGTACACAATAACGCCGGACAGGTCTTGCCTGCAGACCAGCTTAAAATTCAGGTGAGCTTTAACGGTCTTCCCTATAGCTATCTTGACGCCAACACCCTGAAACAACAATGGCGTCATTATTACTATCTCAACACCAACACCATTACCGGTGCCCCTGACTTTATGGAGCAAGAGCGCGCCATCACCGCAGAAAAGCACATCGATCAGCACAGCTTTAAAGCCATGGACTTGCCTCCAGGAGGGCAAAGCACCGGACTGATCGCGGTGCCAGCCATCGAAAAAACCGGGAACTTACGCATTCGCGTCACCCATATGGGCCAGCGAACCCCCCAAAGCTTTGTCTTTGATTTTCAGGCCAAAGCTCTCTAAAAATTACCGTGAGCCCTGATCAAACGCAGTGTGTTAACACGCTGCGTTTTTTTGGTGCAAACTTTCAAAAAAAGCAGGGTCTCAACTTACAAAACGCTTACAAAACCGAGGGTAATTGCCTATGCAAAGGTAGGTAACATGCTACAATGAACGCACAATTTTCGGGAAAAAATCCCTGATTTTTCACATATTACTCCCTCCCGAAAACTCGAAACAACCAGAATAAAGGCTTAAATTACCATGACAACCAAAGCACGCGTTGAGCTCGATCGCGTCACCATTCGTTTCGCTGGTGACTCAGGCGACGGCATGCAGCTCACAGGCACCCAATTTACCAATACCTCTGCGGTAGTGGGCAATGATTTGGCCACTTTTCCTGACTTTCCTGCAGAAATCCGCGCCCCTGCCGGTACCATTCCTGGGGTCTCTAGTTTCCAGGTACAAATTGGCGAAATTGACATTCACACCCCCGGTGACGAACCCGATGTCCTGGTGGTCATGAACCCCGCTGCGCTCAAAGCAAACCTTCACACGCTGCCCAAGGGCGGTACCATCGTGGCCGATATCTCTAGCTTTACCAAAAACAACCTCAAAAAAGCAGGGTATGACAGCAACCCCCTCGAAGACGAATCCTTAGCCGGCTTCCATGTCATTGAAGTGGACATTACCAAACTCACCCTCAACGCTTTAGAGGAATTGGATTTAGACAACAAATCCAAAACCCGCTGTAAAAACTTCTGTGCCCTGGGCATGATGTACTGGATGTACAACCGTCCTGTAGAGCCCAGCAACGAGTGGATTGAACGCAAATTTGCCCGCAAGCCCATTTTGGTAGAAGCCAATAAACTGGCCATGATGGCGGGTTACAACTACGCCAACACCACCGACCTCATTCCGCGCTCCTTTGAAATCAAACCCGCTGAAATTGCGCCCGGTACCTATCGCAGCATTGCCGGAAACCAGGCGTTGGCCTATGGCTTGATTGCAGGTTCTAAAATGGCCGGACTGCCGCTCTTTTTAGGCACCTACCCCATTACCCCTGCCAGCGACATTCTGCACGAATTATCAAAGTACAAAGAGTTCGGGGTCATTACCTTTCAAGCGGAAGACGAGATTGCAGCAGTGTGCGCCGCGATTGGTTCCAGCTATGGCGGCGGCCTCGCGGTCACTTCAACCTCTGGCCCAGGTATGGCCCTTAAAGCCGAAGCCATTGGTTTAGCGGTGAAGACCGAATTGCCCCTGGTGATTGTAAACGTCCAACGGGCGGGCCCTTCTACCGGTATGCCCACCAAAACCGAGCAGTCAGACCTCTTACAGTCCATGTATGGTCGTAACGGCGAATCACCCCTGTGTATTTTGGCCTGTAGCCGTCCTACGGACTGTTTTGACACCGCCATGGAGGCCGTGCGCATTGCTCTGACCTTTATGACCCCTGTCATTCTTCTCTCTGACGGCTACATTGCAAACGGCAGTGGCCCCTGGCAACTCCCTGACCCCGAAAGCTTTGCCCCCATTCAAATTCAGCGTCCCACCGACCCCAGTGAATTCAAGCCTTACCAGCGCAACGAAGACACCCTGGCGCGTCCATGGGCGATTCCTGGCATGCCTGGATTTGAACACCGCATTGGTGGCTTAGAGGGACAGCAAGGCACCGGTAACGTGTCTTATGATCCACTCAACCACGAAAAAATGAGCCATACCCGTGAAGCCAAAATTCAGGGTATTGCCAACTTTATTCCTGAACAAGAAGTCTTTGGACCTGAGTCTGGCGACGTCCTCGTCCTCAGCTGGGGCGGCACTTATGGTTCCGTATTCTCTGCGGTAAACAAGGCGCAAAAAGAAGGCAAGTCCGTGGCTCACGCCCACGTTCGCTACATCAATCCTTTGCCCCGCAACCTGGAATCCATTTTGAAAAACTACAAACGCATTCTGGTGCCTGAACTCAATATGGGGCAGTTGTCCCGCATTATTCAGTCCACCTATGGCATTGAAGTAGAGCCCTTTAACAAAATTCAGGGTCAACCCTTCAAAATTCGCGAGCTGACCGACGCCATTGATGCGTTATTGGCATAGAGAGGAAAACATCATGTCAGAAACAACAACCTTAACAAAAAAAGATTTTAAATCGGATCAGGACGTCCGCTGGTGTCCTGGCTGCGGGGACTACGCCATTCTGAATGCCGTACAAGCCACCCTGCCTGAACTGGGCATTCCCAAAGAAAAGTTTGCCATTATTTCGGGAATTGGATGTTCTTCTCGTTTTCCGTACTATATGGACACCTATGGTTTTCACACCATTCACGGCCGGGCGGCAGCTTTTGCCACCGGCTTGAAACTGACAAACCCTGGCCTGTCCGTGTGGATGATCTCCGGTGATGGCGACTCGCTATCCATTGGTGGAAACCACTTTATCCACCTAATCCGTCGCAATGTAGACCTCAATTTGTTGCTCTTCAACAACGAGATTTACGGTTTGACCAAGGGACAATACTCTCCCACAAGTCAAGAAGGAATTATCACCAAGTCCACCCCTTACGGTTCTGTGGATCGTAACTTCTCCGCCTCTAGCCTGGCCATGGGCGCAGAATCTAGCTTCTTTGCCCGTGCCATTGACACCGATCCCAAGTACCTGCAAGAGGTTTTGGTCCGTGCCGCCGCTCATAAAGGCACCTCTGTCGTAGAAATTCTGCAGAACTGCGTCATCTTCAATGACAAAGCCCACGGCTGGACCACTGAACGCTCCACCCAGGATGACCACCAGCTGCGCTTAGAGCATGGCAAGCCCATGATCTTTGGTGCTGATAAAAACAAAGGCATCCGCTTAAACGGTCTGAAGCTGGAAGTCGTGACCCTGGGTGAAGACGGCATCACCGAAGCAGACCTTTTGGTCCACGATGAAACCGATGAAAACATCGCGTATTTCTTAACCAAAATGCAGGCGCCTGAGTTCCCCACACCGCTGGGTGTCTTCCGCGCGGTAGAAGCACCTGTATATAATGAACAGGTGCATGCCCAAATCGAAGCCATTCGTGAAAAGAAAGGTGAGGGTAGCCTACAAAAATTGTTATTCTCAGGCGATACCTGGGAGGTCAAAGGAGAATCGAATGCCTAAAGCGCTTTTGCTGGCCCTGTGCTCATCTTTAATGCTGGCTTCTTGTGCGGCGACGCAGCCCAAAGAAGTCCCCGAAGAAAAGCCTGAGGTCAGTACTTCAACCCCACTCACTCCCCCCGCGACAGATGATCCCGATGCCCTCTTTGCCTATGCACTGGCCCTTGAAGGTCAGGGCAAAGAGCAAGAGGCCATTGCCTATTATTTGCAAGCCACCCAGGTTAAACCTGAGTTTTTAAAAGCCCATATTGCCCTGGCCCAGTTGTACACCAAGTACAACCGTAACGAAGAAGCAAAAGTGGCTTACGAAAACGTCTTGCGCCTGGATCGCAACCACCCGTTTGTGGCGCTTTACAAAGAGGCGCGTCTGAAGTACTACAGTGCCAGCAATATTGCGCAAAATGAAGAGTACGCCAAGGCTTTAAAGCTGTTAAGTGAAGCCCCAAAAAACACACCGCTGGATGCAGAGATTGCCGCCAAAGCAGCGTTGTGGGAGGCAGAGCTTAAAAGCAGCAGCCAAAAAGACACCCAACGGGATGTCATTGAGGCAGCCTCTCTCCTGGCCTACCAGGGAAAATACAATGACGCCATAGCCAAGATTCGCACCGCGCCCGACGCTGACGATGACAACGTGAAGCGTAAAATTGCCCAATGGGAAGAGGCGCTGAGCAAAGGCGGAAACACCGCCACCGCCACGGCTGCTCCTCCTGAAGTAAGTACCGACAAAAATCTGCGTTATATTATTGGGGACAAGGTAAATCTACGCCAGTCTCCCTATTTGTACGCAGAGTCTTTAGAGGTACTGAACAACAACAGCCCCGTGGAACTGCTGTTAGACAAAGGCTATGAAGCCGATGGCTACCAGTGGAGTAAGGTACGCAGCAAAGGGGGCAAAGTAGGCTGGGTCGCTGCCAATTTGTTAAAAGGCAGCCTGGCACAGGTGACCACCAACGCCACCCCATTGCCCACCCGTCCCCAACAGGTGGAGGACACCAGCGATAGCAACGAAACCTATGGTACCCGGTATGTAAGCGGTGACATGGTCAACGTGCGTCGTTCTCCATCTCTCAATGGCACCCTGGTGAGCCGTGCCCGCCAGGGATCTCCTGTCATTTTATTATCCGCCCGAGATCTGAGCGCCGACGGTTATAACTGGCGCAAAATTCGTCTATCCGACGGTCAAGTGGGTTGGATCGCCAGCGATTTTCTGGGCGCACAGCCTGTGGCAAAACCCGCAAGTTCTACACCCGCTACCACCCCAACCACCGCCGCTGCACCCAAAGTACGCTACGCTTATGTGACCGGCACCGGTGTAAACGTACGCAGTGGCCCTTCTACAGATGCCAGTGTTGTCACCCAATTATCGGCCCCTGAAAAAGTCGTGATGGCCAATGTTGCTCCCGTTAAAAAGGACGGCTATGTGTGGCAACAGATTAGCTTCAGTGGCAAGACGGCCTGGATTGTCACCCAATTTTTAGGTGCGAAGCCCACGACCTCAAACGGCAGCAGCACTGCAGCCGCCACCCGACACATTCGGGGAGATCAGGTCAATATTCGCAAGGCAGCTGGCGTAGGAGAAGCTTTACTCACCCGGCTGAGCGAGGGTTCTGAAGTGGTCTTATTGAGCACCACGCCCGTCAAAAAAGACGGCTATAGCTGGTACAAAATTCGCACCGCCAAAGGTGAAATTGGCTGGGTAGCTGGCGACTTTTTAGGACGCTAAATTCGCCCCAAAAGCAAAATAAAAAAGCGCCCGTTGCTCAAAACACCGGGCGCTTTTTCATGGCACTGCTCTTATTTTCCAAACCATTTTCGGTGTAAAACCGCATAGCGCCCCTCTTCTTTGAGTTTAAGCAAGGCCCGGTTAATGGCTTCGCGGTGGGGGCTGTTCGTGGGCAAGACAAACCCATAATTCTGAGGCTCAAAAATATCCCCCACGGTTTTAAGACTGCTGTCTTTGCGGTGAGAGGCATAATAGCGCAAAACGGGTTCATGATAAACCAGTGCATCAACCTTCTGATTTTGCAGTGCCACCATGGCCTGCTCCACATCGCCAAACGCTTCAAAGGGAATACCTTCCCGTTGCAGAAATTCCGCAGCCTGGCTATGAGACACAGAGGCTACCCGTTTATCGCGCAAATCTTCAGGTCCTTGAATACGCCCTTCTAAGCGCTCCAGGGTCAAGGATGAACTAATGCTGGCCGTAAAATAAGCCAGCACAAAATAACCCGCAAACATCCACACAATCGCAAAAATTTTACCCGATACATTGCGTGGGCTCTTCTTACCGTCTCCCACAGTAGTCACTGTCACGGCGGCCCACCACAAGGCATCAATAATGCCTCGCCCATAATGGGACGAAAAATCTGACTGGTAATGATTGCGTTCAAACCACCACAACACGTTGGCCGCCACAAAGAGGCACAGCGCCAGAAAACCCAGGGTCAATAAAAGCCCTTGCGAAAACAAAGCCCGAGCCAGAGTCCCCACAAAGGCCCAGCGCCCGCTGTCTTCAGCTTTGACTAAAATTTGCAGTCCCGCGGCATAGAACGGTTGCGAAAAATCAATGCGGGCCTCTCGCTCTGCGGTGATACTCACCCCTGAAATCCCCACGTCTCCCGAGCCATTCTCGACTTCATCAATCATTTTAGCCAACGAGTTTACGGCTCTCAATTCAACGCTGGCTCCCATTTCCTGAGCCATTTCTTGCCATAAGTCCAGGGCAAATCCACTGTAATTCAGTTTTTCAAAGGTGACCAACGGTTCAAAGCGCTTCACCAACACCCGCAGCTTCACCGGCGGCACAGCCTGAGCCACCCGTTGGGTTTGGGCTTGTTTTTGGACCGAACTTTGTAGAGAACGGGCTTTGTCTAACCACCGCTTGACATCCACAGCATGGGTCTTTAACCAGCTTTGCGCGTGGCGATGAATATCCGCTTCAGTATCCTCGCCCTCTAAAAATAAGGCATTCTGCGCCGAAATATCCGCCAGCGAAATCACCACATCTTCAAAAAGTGACTTGAGATCCGGGTGGGTTTGCAAAAAACGGCGGTTGGCCACCACCCGAATATCGTTGGGAGAAAAAGCCTTTTGTGCTTCAGTGCCCGCCAGCCACACCACATCTCGATCGGGCCGCAATACGCCGGTGGTCCAGTTGGGCGTCCAGGTATAAAACAAAACCGGTTTCTGGGCCTGATAACGCCTCAGCACCTCAAACATCAACGGCGAGTAGTCCCGCGACACATGGGTTACGGTTTTACGCAAGTCCCACTGGTCCAGCAAGTCCTCTAAAACACCGTAACAAGACCATCCTGCATCACAGCCAATTAAATCAGCCTTGCCGTCTCCATCCCAATCAAATAGAGCCGCCATGGCCGGATCGCGCAAGTCCTTTAGATGGGTAATGCCCTGAGAGCGGGCGGTTTTTTTATCAATGAGCACCCCTTGCAGTGCGCCCGCTGCCACCGCTTTACCTACCGGCTGCAGCTCAGGGCGCTTCAAAAAATAGCGCTGATGCCCCGGAAACCAGCCATTTGGCCAAAAATCAATGTCTCCGCGGTTGATTTTATCATAGGCCGGATCGTTTTCAAGGGTTGCCGGTCGGGGCACATGATAGCCCAGTTGTTGCACAAGCTCGCGGTAAATTTCAGCTTGAAACCAGCCGGTATCCCAGGTGGCCCTGGCCATATGCAGGGTTTCTTCCGCTTTTGCGGATGAGGCACACCACACCCATGCCCCCAACAGGATTGCCCACCACAGCCGCAGATGTGTCACGCAGGCCCCGTATAAACCGACAAACGCTCGTCATAGGCCGTGGTACAGTTACGCCCTTTGTGTTTAGAAGCATAAAGGGCGGTATCGGCCAGTTGCACCAGGGTTTCTCGGTCATTCGCCTGAGCCGGAAAAGCGGCGCAACCCAGACTAATGGTGATTTTAAGCTTGTTGCCATCATGGTAGACAAAACTTTCTTCGACGGCCTGACGCAAGCGTTCAGCCACCTGTACAGCCCCCTCAAGGGTCGTGTCAGGCATGACAATGGCAAACTCTTCGCCACCATAACGCGCAGCCATATCCAGCCCGTCCCGAATACAGGACCGGGCGACGGCGGCCACTTTCTGAATGACCCAGTCGCCCACCTGGTGGCCATACGTATCATTAAAGCGCTTAAAATGGTCGATATCAAAGAGTAAAAGGGCAACACTGCTGCCCGTGCGCAACGTACGTTTCATTTCTTGTTCTAAATGATCATCAAAATACCGACGAATAAACAGCTGCGTCAAACCATCGGTAATGGAGCGTTCATACAGCTCTGCATTCTGTACTGCAATGGCCACCTGTCCCGCCAGATGGTTGACCTTGGTTAAATCTTCCTGGGTAAAGCCTTCACCCTTATTGTCGAGACTGACCACGCCCAAAATATCTTCGCCCACCTGCAAGGGAATACAAATCATATTCCAAATGCGTTTGTCCATTTGCTGAAAGCGATAGGTTTTAAAGCGCTTGTCGTTTTGGGTATCATTACAAATCACCGCTTCGCCCGTTCGGGCCACTTCACCCGCAATGCCCTCTCCCAGGGCAAAGCTCACTTCTTCCAGCACATTTTCTGGCTGTTCACTCTGCATGGGGTCATACACCACTTTTAGCAATAAGCGCTCCTGATCCTGAACTTTATCCACCATCATAATTGAGCCCTTTTGAGCATTGACCGAGTGGATAATAATCATGAGAACTTCTTTTAACAACTCATTGCCCACTTTGCGTATAATGGCCTGGTTGAGCTGATCTCTCACCATGAGATTGTCAATCATGACTTCTTTTTGCTCAAGGGTAGACTTAATTTCACGGCGCATGGCATCTAAATGTTCCGCCAATCCCCCGAGTTCGTCCTGACTTTTTAAATAGATGGGATCATCCAACTCTCCCCGCTCCACCTTGCGGGCGGCCTGAACCAGATACACAATATATTGCACCAGACGCCGAGAAAGCCCCAGTGCACTGGCCAGCGCCACGAGTGCCGCCACCACGGCAATCAAAGACAATAGAGCCCGCAACGAGGCAATCACCGCCAGCATATTGCGGGTATCCACGGCCACCCCCAACTGGTAAACCCCATTGCGGGCACTGCTCTGCCGGGTCGCCAACACATAGTCTGGTTTATTGTGCAAGGCCAGTTGCCCCTGTTGGCTGCGGGCAATAAGACTTGCAGTGGTGGCTTCATCTAAGGTAGAAGCCAATAGGTTCAACGATTGATCCTGGGCCCGCCCTCTAAAAAAGATCACTTCAGAGATGGCGATTTTACGAATTTCATCGGCCAGGCGATCGCTGACGTTAAAAGACAGGGTCACCGCACCAATGGCCCGAGGCTGCCCCGGATAAAAAATCGGCAAGGCCGTGGCAATGCGCAGTTGGTTATCGGCAAAAAAACGTGACACTTTAAACTCGTTGCGGTGCAAGGCCGTATAAATCATGCGATCGGGCACCTGTTGGGTGCGTTTTTTGGGCTCGCTCACCACCGCTTGCCCGGACTCATCAAAAACTTCAATGACCGTGCCATAAAGGGTGAGCTGTAGATCTTGATTTAAGGTGTTCAGCTCATTGATCAGGGCAATTTTATTGCGACTGCGAAGGTACTCCTGGATTTGCTGGGTCTGGGCCACCACCCGACCTTTGAGCAAGAGGTCTTCGGTGTATTGTTGCAGGACATTTTCTACCACCGACACCCCTTCATTGACCCGCTGCTGTAAGATTTCTTCCATACGGGCAGTGAGCACATTCGAGATCCAGAACACCGAAAGCAGTGCCGGCAAGGCAGAGACCAGCGTAAACAACAGGGGCAGTCGCACCCGTATCGAGCGAAAATTAAAGGGCATCGTATTTTCTGGCCTCGTGATGTAAGCGTTCTAAACTTTTTGTGATTTGACGGTTCAGGGCTTCCCCTTGAAGTTCAGGACCATGCAAGGCCTGCCCCAGCACAAAGTTTAACTCTTGCCAAATGTGTTTCATCATGGGGTGGTTGGGCAAAGGCATAGCGGTTTTAAGTTGCTGGGCAAAGGCTTGCTTGTCAGGGGGCAAGGGTTGAGCCAGTACTTTTTTATGCACCGGTAAATTATCGAGTCCTTTTAAAGCCGCCTGCTGGGTGGCTTCAGAAATAAAGAAAGCAATCACCTCTTGCGCTGCCTGGGGGTTTTCACTCAGGTGATTGAGGCCAAAACCTTTCACCCCCAAAAAAGGTTGCGAAACACCCTCACACGGGCTTTGGGGCAGAGGGGCCACCCCATAGGATAACTCGTTCTCATCCAGAACACTTAAAGACCAGGGGCCGGTAATCATGAGGTCGGCCTGTTCAGAGGCAAATAAGTTGACCATGGCCGAATAACTTGAGCCTTTGGGCACCACCTGCCGCCGCTGTAAGGTCTGAGCCCATTGAATGGAACGGTACAGCGGGCCCGCTTCAATGGCCAGCTTGCCCCGCCGGTCAAACAAGCGCCCCCCGCAGGCATGGAACCACGGCGCATGGTAGTAAAAGTTTCCGATATCATAAAGCAGAGTATACGCCCCTTTATCGTGGGGGCGCGCCTGTAAAGCCAGCAAAGCAGCTGCGTCAGCGGGAGGCGTCTTGACATGGGCCTTGTTATACACCAGGCCAATGGTCTGAAACACAAAAGGCGCACCATACAAGCGATCGCGGTAGCGCATAGGAGCCAGCGCCGAAGGACTAATCTCAGAAGTATCTAGCGTCAACGGACGCAGAAGGTTTTGCTCCGCCAATTCCCCAATCCAATCATTGGCCATAAACAAAATGTCTGGCTCGCGGGTTTCACCCACTTGCCCTTGAAAGCGCGGCTTTAAATTGTCAAAGGCAATAAAGCGCATTTTCAGACGGTAATTGGGGTGCTTTTCCCGTAGCTTTTGCGCCATTTGCTTAAAATAGCGAATTTCTTTATCGTTGGTATCAAGCCAGAGGGTCAGCTCAAGGGGGCGCGACGTTACCGTCGCGCAATGCGAAAAGGCCAGTGTGAGAATAAGCGTGAGAAAAACGTGCGTATATTTCATGAAGTCCCCCCATTATACCATCACGTTAAGGGCAGACCGCAGCAACACACAGGTCTCAAGCACTCACCTGATTGTCTTTGCTCATGCGCAGATACAGCAGAGAAAACAGGGCCAGAATTACCAAAATGACCACGGCATAGGCACAGGCCAAACCATACTCACCCCGTACAAAGAAGGCTTTAAAGGCAAAAGTCGCCAGGATATCGGTGTGGGGGTTGTCCTGGGTTACCAGATAAATAATATTGAACATATTAAAGGTCCAAACAATACCCAGTAGCACCGTCACCATGGCCACAGGCTTTAACATGGGCAAGGTGACCGACCAAAACTGACGCCATTTACTGGCCCCGTCAATTTGCGCCGCCTCGTACAATTCATCGGGAATGCCCTGTAAGCCGCCCAATAGGGTGATCATCATAAAGGGCACGCCCAGCCAAATATTGGTGGTTACCACCGCAAACATCGACCAAAAGGCATCAGAAAGCCATGAAATGCGGTCCAATCCCAGACCGGCCAGGATATGGTTAAACAGACCGTAGTCCCCGTTAAAGAGCCAGCGCCACGAAAAAGCGGTAATATACGACGGTACAGCCCAGGGAATCAATAACAACGCGCGCCAGAGGCCTTTTAAACGCAAATGCTGGTTTAAAATTAAGGCCAGTCCCAGCCCCAGCACAAAGTGAAAGAACACGTTAAAAAACGTCCAGATCAGGGTTTGACCAAAGACCTTCCAAAAGCTCTGACTCTGAAACACCTTGCGGTAATTGTCTAAGCCCACATACTTCACCTGTGCCGCTTCGCTCTGGGTGGTAATTTTGACGGTGTCTTCACTCACCCGTTCGGTCACCCGAAAGGTGCGAGGATAAGCATTGCGCTGGGTAATGTTCTGAAAACTAAAGTTAACCCCCATAATCAGCGGCACAAACACCAACAAAAGCATCATGCTCAGACCGGGCAATAAGAAGAAATAAGGCGTCGATTTTTTGACTTTAAGCATTAATCTGTCTCCAGCAGGTTTTGCCAGGCTTTTTTCACTTCATCCAATGCAGCCTGTGGGTTTTTTTCACCCAGCAGCGCCGCCTGATAAGCGGGTTTAAGGTCAATAAACAGGGCCCCCGATTGCGGAATAACAGGACGGGTATTGGCCGCATCAAGCACATATTTAAAGTCCTGAATAATGCGGTTGGCCTTGACTTCAGGTAAGGCATAGGTACTTTGTCGGGTGGGCAACAGATTGTTTTTGAGAGCAAACTGCGCCTGGTACTCCGGACGAGACAAGAAGTTCACCAGCTCCCAGGCGGCAAAAAGCTTTTGGGTATCGGCGGAGATGACATAGTTATGACCGCCTGTGGGGGATCCGTAACCGCCGGGACCCGCAGGAATACGGGTGATACCCAGATTATCGGGATTTTTAAATTCAGGGCCGCTCAGGGCGTCTGCGGTGGACCAGGGACCATTTAAGATCATGGCGTATTCGCCGTTTTTAAAGCCAATCATCATATTGTCGTAGTCGTTGGCAAAGTCCACGGACTGGGGCACAATCTGGTGGGTCTCCCGCAGATCTTTTAAAAACTGAAGGGCCTGTACCGCAGGAGGCTCGGCAATTTCCACCTGCAAACTCTCGCTGTCAATCAGCTCGCCCCCAAAGGCCCACACAAAAGGCGTAAACCAATAGGGGTCTCCCCGGTAAAAGAAACCGTACTGCACACCAGGACTGGTCAACTGCTTACCAATGGTCACCAGCTCATCAAGGGTTTTAGGCGGAGCACCCACTTTGTCCTTGTTATAAAACAGGGCCAAACAGTCGGTGACCTGAGGAACGCCCCACACATGGCCTTTGTATTTGGCATAACGTAAGGCCGCGGGTAGATAATCTTGTTGGGCTTCTTCATCTAAAAAGGCATCTAAAGACATTAAATAGCCCAGCGAAGCCAGCTCAGTGGTCCAGGCAATTTCTGAACGAAAGACATCGGGGGCCTGTCCGGCCTGGGCCACGGTTTTGTACTTGTTGAGCGCGTCAGAAAAAGGCACCTGTTGCAGGGCCACCGTAATGTGGGGATAAGCCTGTTTAAAATCTTTCAGGGCCTGCTCTAAAGTGACGGTTTCATCGGCGTTAAAGGTATGCCAAAAGGAAATTGTCACGGGCTGATTTGTGCGCTGAAGGGTGACATCAGCAGTATCGTCTGTCCCTTCAGAGCGGGGTTTACAGGCCAACAGCAATACGCTCACGCAGACACAGAGAAAAAGCAAGTACTTTGATTTCATGGGCTTCAGTATACTGCGATTTGTTCAGAAAACAAAACTAATTTTGCGGGGGCAGGGTCAGAACAATGGGCTTGCCTTCGGTGATAATCATGCTGTGTTCAAATTGCACGGTTTGAAAACGCGGCGAGGTAAATAAGGTCCAACCATCGGCGGCTTCTGACACCTGCTGGGCACCGGTAGAAATAAAGGGTTCGATGGTAATCACCATGCCTTTTTTTAAACGGCGTTTGTCTTTGCGGTCATAATAAGGGGCAATAAACTTGGGGGCTTCATGCAGGCTGCGCCCTACCCCATGACTGCCCAAATTGCGAATAAAGGTATACCCTCTTTCGCGGGCGGTATCCGAAATCACGCGACCAATCTCGTTGATTTTGGCTTCAGCGGTGGCCACTTCCATGGCCAGGGCCAGAATATCGCGTCCCGCCTGTAACAGGCGCTGCTGGCCGGGGGTGGGTTCTCCCACACAAAAGCTGGTGCCTGTATCGCCAAAAAAGCCGTTCTTTTCGGCAGACACATCAATGTTCACGAGGTCCCCCGCTTGAATCACCGTATCGCCGGGGATGCCGTGGGCCACTTCGTGATTGATAGAAATGCAGGTAGCACCCGGAAACTTATACATCACCTGGGGCGCGGAACGGGCCCCCGCTTCGGTGAGCCAGCGCAGGCCCATGGCATCGAGTTCTCGCGTGGTGAGTCCAGGCTCAATGGCTTTGCCCATGCGCTGCAATACATCGGCTACAATTTGGCCAATTTCGTGTAGGGCTTGTTCCTCGCTGGCGTCGGTCACTATCATGAAGGTTTCTCGCTTTGCTCAACTTGTTCAACATATTCTGGCAGTATCATACCCGAAGCACAAGCTGTCCGCGAGGTAAAAAACGGACAAATGCACTCAGGCATGGCGCTGTAAAAACTGTTGCAAAGACACCTGACAAATTTGCTGAAAGCTTTTATAAAAATGGGCGTTATCGCTATAGTAAGGGGTCAGCTCGCCCCGGGTGTGAGAGCATTGAACCCAACGGTACTGTAAAGCCTCACGCAGGCGCACCTGACGCTGAGCTGCTTTGGGCGATAGACCCCACAACCCCTGAAAGTAGCGGCGGAGCGTGCGAGGCGTCACTCCCAGATCCTGACATACCGAGGCCACGGTGGCCTCAGGCTCACGAAAAGCCCACAGGGCTTGCTGACAGAGCTGCACGGTGTCCCGGGTGTCTCCCTCTGGCACCCCATGGGTGGCCAGTACAGGCAGCATCAAGTTCTGCAATTGGCCTAAACACAAGGCCGCATTGGCGGGTTCACAGGCGCGTAACACCTGCTGGATTTTCGCTTTCAGGGCTTCAGGCACCCCTTGAATATCCGGAAACACGCCCGGCTGAAAGCGCACCCCAAAAGCCACCGTATGAGAGCCATACACAAACGGCGTCAAGCGACGTAAAGGCGGGCGGTACACCGCAGAAAAAGTATCCAAACGCCCTGCCAACACGCCCACAGACGCCTCTTGTACAAAGACCCACTCTGCGGCCAAACGGGGAAAATGACTTTCAGATACCGCATCCCCAAGGGCCTGATAACTTTTGAGCAGCCAAAAATGGTCCACGTATTCTGCCAACGACGCAGTGGGTGACAAGCGATGGTAGTAATCTGAAAAGTGCTGCGCGTGAAGCAGCTCGGCCCGATGTACCATTTAGGGGGTGGGGGCACCGTAAACCACCCAGGTGGCAAAGGTCTCTGAGATTTTTAAGTTGCGTGACACGTAGTTACCGGGAAAAGCTTTGACGTAGTTTAAAAAGGCCATAAGGTCTTCTTCCACAATATTGTCCATGACCTCATTCAGGGGAATATTGGCATAGGGCCCTTCCTGGGCCGGAGGAATGGCTCCCGCACGGCTGGCGCACTCACGAATGGCCCAGAGGGCAGCTTCCATGGCCGCAGGATCCACAATCATTTTGCTGACTTTGTACTGACTATTGGCAAATTTGGCAAAGTCAAACAGAGGTTGGTCGTAATTGTCGGTGAACTCCACATTCAGCTCTTGCAAATCCACAAAACTCACCGGCTTAAAACGAGAAGCCTGCGCCAGGGCAGGGTCTTCGCCTACGGGATAAGCCCCCGGCGCGCCAGGTGCGGCGCCCGGTGCGCCCGCATAGGCCGGATTTTGATAGGGCACGGCCAGCGGACTGCGTTGTTTCAACTGGTTCATAAAGCCTTTAAAAGCGAGGGTCGCGGCTTCTTTCATCTCTTTTTGTACAGAGTCTTGTAAGTCCAGCACCATATCGGTGTAATAGGCAATTTTTTCGGAGAGCTGCTTCCATTTGGCCTGCAGCTTAAAAAACAAATCAATGGCGCCGGCAGCTGGCCCCAACATTTGCACCAGGGGCGAATGCGCCCCCATATGGACCCCGGGCATACCCGCCGGTTGTGCACCCGCGGGTAAGTGGGCCGGGTTCAAATACTGCGAGCGCTGTTGAGAGGGTTTCGGTTCATAAGGCGAATCTTCAGCATCGGTGGCAAACACCTGACCTTCACCCATGATTTCGGCGTAGTAGTCACCCACGGACTCAATTTTGCGCTTGCGCCTGGGCACCTCAGCTGTCGCCTGCTCTTCAGGATAGCCGTTTTGATCCTGGTAGTAATGGTAATTGCCCTCATGATCATAGTATCCCTGTTGATCATAATTGGGATCATAGGCCTGCTGATCATAGCCTTGCTGTTCATAACCCTGCTGCTGGCTGTAATCGTAGTTTTGGTCGTAGCCTTGCTGCTCATAACCCTGCTGCTGGCTGTAATCATAGTTTTGATCATAGCCTTGCTGATCATAGCCCTGTTGCTGGCTGTAATCGTAGTTTTGATCGTAACCTTGCTGATCGTAGGCCTGCTGCTGGCTGTAGTCGTAATTCTGATCGTAGGCCTGCTGGTCATAAGCCTGGGGCGTTTCGTAGCCCGCTTGTGCGTATGGCGAAGCAGCTCCCTGCGCAGGCGCTTGTTGCGCAGCCCGTTGTTGATGCTCGTAGGCGGCATCACTCAGGCTCAGAGAGCTGGTCACCCGATAAGAGGTTACGCCATCTCCACGGGAGCGGCGCTTTTTACGATTTGGTTGCTTGTCCACGTGTTTATTATACCGTTTTCAGGCCGCGAAACACCACCCAACCTTTCTGTGGGCAGAAGCTTCTTATTGACGCCTCCCACCGTGGGTTCGCTATACTGTCTTACGACTCGTAGTAACTCACAGGACACAATTTTATGACCACCTCTACTCCCACCCTTGCCATTGCGGTCATGGCCGCAGGCAAAGGCACCCGCATGAAATCCCCTGAGCTTCCCAAGGTCATGCACACCTTAGCCGGACGCAGCATGATTATGCACGTTTTACATGCCGCCAACCAATTACACCCCGAACATTTACTGCCCATCATTGGGCACCACGGCGAAAAAGTCCAGCAGCATGTTAACGAAAAAGCCCCCGAGATCATGCTCAACCGCATTCAATGGGTCGAACAAAAAGAGCAAAAAGGTACGGGCCACGCGGTCCAGCAACTCATTCCCCACCTCAAAAACTTTAGCGGCCAGTTGATCATTATTAACGGTGATGTGCCTCTCTTAAACGCCTCCACCTTAACCGCACTCCTCAAAAAACACCTCGAAGAAATCAACGCTGCCACCCTTTTGACCACCACCCTTGAGGATCCCACGGGCTACGGGCGCATTGTCAAAAACAACGCCGACCGCTTTTTAGCCATTCGTGAACACAACGACTGTACCCCCGCCGAACTGCGCATTAAAGAAGTCAACACCGGCATTTACATTTTTAACTGGGAACATCTGGCCCAGGTGCTGCCCGAATTGCAAAACGATAACGCCAAGGGCGAGTACTACCTCACCGACGTGTTGGGCATTTTGGCCTCACAGCGCTACACCATTGGCGTCCACTGCATGAACGATCCCAGCGAAGTGCAGGGCATTAACAGCCGGCGCGAACTGGCCTACGTCGAGGGGCTCTTACAAAAGCGCTTGCGCAACCACTGGATGGATGCGGGTGTCATGTTGCGCAATCCTGAAAGCATTATGCTGGATTGTGAAGTGACCTTAGAAAGCAACGTGGAAATTTTGCCTGGTACCTTACTCAAAGGCAAAACCCATATCGAAACCGGCTGTACCATTGGGCCGCACAGCGTTTTAACCGATGCTTACATTGGCGAAAACAGTGTCATTAATCAATCGGTGATCACCCAGGCCAAGATCCATGATCATGTACATATTGGGCCCTTTGCTCACATTCGCCCTGACACCGAAGTGCTGTCTAAAGGCAAAGTGGGCAACTTTGTCGAGCTCAAAAACACCCGTCTGGGCGTGGGCAGCAAGGCCTCTCACCTGAGCTATCTGGGCGATGCCATTATTGGCGAGCACTGCAATATCGGCGCGGGCACCATCACCTGCAATTACGATGGCGCCCACAAGCACAAAACCGAAATGGCCAATGGCGTCTTTGTGGGTTCCAACAGCACCCTGATTGCCCCCATCAGCTTAGAAGAAAACAGTTTTGTGGGCGCAGGCTCCACCCTGAGCGAAAACGTTCCTGCAGGCGCGCTGGCTTTAGGGCGCAGCCGCCAGAGCAACAAGCTAGGCTGGTCAGAGCACAAACGGCCCCGCAAATGAGCACCTATTTCATTGTGGGGTTGGGCAACCCCGGACAGCAATACCATAAAACCCGCCACAATATTGGCTGGATGCTGATCGATGAATTGGCCGACAGCAACCGCTGTAGCTTGCAGCTCAAAAGCAAAGAAAAAGCCTATCTGGGTGATTTTCATTTGCAGGGCCACAAGGTGATTTTGTGTAAACCCACCACCTATATGAACCTGTCCGGTGAAGCGGTCCAGCCCCTCATGGCTTACTACAATGTGCCCCTCGAAAACTTACTGGTGCTGTCTGACGATGTGACGCTGACCTTTGGCCGCGCCCGGCTGCGCACCAAAGGCTCTTCAGGCGGCCAAAAAGGCATTCAGAACATTATTAAGCGGCTCAGCACCGAAGAATTTGCCCGTTTGCGTCTGGGGGTGGGACCCAAACGCGAAGGCCAGGACCTGGCCAGCTTTGTGCTTCAACGCTTTCCCAAAGCCGAATTAGACGCCCTGCCGAACTGGCTCGACACCATGCGTCGTGGCGTCGAGCGCTTTATTACTGAAGATGCCGACAGCGCCATTGCCTATTGTAATGCCTACCGTCTGCCAGGGTTTGCGGATTAAACCCCACAAACCCGCAAAAAAAGCAAATTTATGTGAGCGATTTGATCTTTTTTCTCTTTGCTTCATGCTATGATCACGCTAAGAGCTTATCAATGAGGCAGCGACATGGACGGCTACGATTTAATCGGCGATATTCATGGCCATGCACAAGAACTTAAGCAATTGCTGACACAACTCGATTATCGAGCCGACCGGGCGGGGGTTTACCGCCACCCAGAAGGGCGCCGCGTGATTTTCTGTGGTGATTTAATTGATCGGGGGCCCAATGCCCGCGAAGTGTTACGCATCGTTCGCAACATGGTCGACAACGGCACGGCACTGATCGTCATGGGCAATCACGAATACAATATGATTTGCTACCATACCTGGATCGACGGCTATTTTTTGCGCCCCCACACCGCCAAAAACGCGGCGCAAATCTCAGCCACCTTAAAGTCTTTTAACCAGCACCGCGATGAGTGGTTAGACTACGTGGAGTGGTTTAAAACCATTCCTTTGTACTTAGAGCTCGAAGGGCTGCGGGTGGTACACGCCTGCTGGGATCAACAATGCATTGACTACCTCAACGCCAAATTACCCGACCGACGCATTAACCCCAGCTTTTTATACCTGGCTTCGATTGTGGACTCTCCGGCCTATTGTGCCATTGAAAACATTTTAAAAGGCTGGGAAGCCGAACTGCCTGACGGTCAGGTCTTCCACGATAAAGAGGGCAACGCCCGTCACTTTACCCGCGTACGCTGGTGGCCTGTCGAAGGCAACACCTGGAAAGACATTTCCATTGGCATGCCCCATGATCACCCCTTAAACGACGTGCGCTTTGAACGTAGCCTGCCCGGTCCTGCGTATTCGCCCCATGAGAAGCCCGTGTTTTTTGGCCATTACTGGCTAAAAGGTGACCCTCAACTGCTCACCGACAATATTTGCTGTCTGGACTACAGTGTGGCCAAAGGCGGTGCACTCATGGCGTACCGCTGGAATGGTGAACAAATTTTAAGCACCGACCACTTTGTGTCGACCCGCAGCATTCTCGCGGATCGCGTTCCCCAAACCGCCTAAACAGCGGCAAAATCCTGTTCTGAATGGGCTTGCGGTATAATAGACAAACGCCCGCTGAAAGGATTTGCTCACGTCGTGACTAAATTATTAAAATTAACGGCCCGTTTGTTAGGGGCCACCCTTGCCCTCAACACCCTGAGTGCTTGCCATCCCACCCCCAAAGACGGCCGCGCCGTTTACCGATCGGCTTTTGAAAGCGACTTGCCTTCGCTGGATCCCATTAAAATCGGGGACACCACCTCTCACGACGTGGCCCACAACCTCTTCAATGGTCTGGTGCAATACCGCCCTGAAATCACCGGACCCGATCAGGCCCTTTCTGATTTAGTGCCCGCTTTGGCAGAGTCCTGGACCCTTTCAGAAGACGGTCGCACCTATACCTTTAAACTGCGCCAGGGTGTCACATTTCACCACGGCAAACCCTTTACCGCTCACGATGTCAAATACTCTTTTGAACGCTTAGCGGACCCCCGCAATGCCTCGACCGGCGCCTGGACCCTGAACGCCTTTGCCTTAGAAGGCATCGACGAATACCGCGAAGCCTGTAAAGCCGCCGGACGCGATGGCGAAAAGATTCATTTGGATAGTATTAAAGTCATTGATGACCACACCCTTTCACTGACCCTTTCGCGGGTGGTGCCTTTTGCCCTGCACGTACTGGCCATGGCTTATTATTACATCGTCCCCCAGGACGAGGCCGAAAAATGGGGCGATCAGTTTACCTTTCATCCGGTGGGCACCGGCCCCTTTAAGTTTGAATCCTGGAAACCCAACCAAAAAGTCACCCTGGTGAAAAACGAAAATTACTTTGAAACCGGCAAGCCCCATTTAGACGAGCTGCGCTTTTACATTGTGCCCGATGAAAATATTCGTTTGCTGTGGTTCGAAAACGGCGAATTGGAGCACTTAGAGCCGCCGATTCCCGCCGCCAGTTTTGACCGTATTTTGTCAGATCCCAAATGGAACGCCATGGGCAACCGCGCCATTCGCGAAATTGAAAGCATCAATGACCCCAGCCGCTCCAACGTGATCAAAGATCGCGAGTGGACCATTCAGTACTTAGGCATGGACACCCAGTCTGAATACTTCAAAGACCTGCGCATTCGCAAGGCTTTTAACTATGCCGTGAACAAACGCAAAATTATTGACGTGGTGCGCAACGGTCGCGGTATCGAAGCCAAAGGTGTACTGCCCGATGGCTTTCCCGGTTTTAAGGAAGATCGTAAAGCGCCCTACCCCTATGACTTAGACAAAGCCAAGGCCTTAATGGCAGAAGCCGGATGGCGCGACACCAACGGAGACGGCATTTTGGATAAAGGGGGCAAACCCTTTAAGATTACCTTCTGGCATAACCAGAGCATGATTTATGCCATGCTGGGTTCTTCAGTGCAGGCCGACCTGCGGGAACTGGGCATTGACATTGATGTGCAGTCGCTAGAGTGGGCGCCTTACCTGAAAAAGGTCAAACCCAACAAAGACGAAAACGGCAATATCTTGAGCAGTGAAGCCTCTTTCTTCCGCTTTGGTTGGGCTGCCGACTACCCCGATCCTGACAACTACCTGTGGACCCTCTTCCACAGCGACAATATTGGCCAGGACAACGCCGTACGTTACAGTAACCCCGAAGTGGACGGTTTGTTGGACCGCGCCCGTACCACCACCGACTGGGACACCCGCAAAAGCCTCTACCAGGAAGCGGAGAGCCGCATTATTGAAGACGCGCCCTGGATCTTCTTGTACACCAACGTAGAGTACAAACTGGTTCAGCCTTATGTTAAAGGCCAACAAATGCACCCATTGATTCGCAACGAAATGTCTGTGATTCAGTTAGAAAAGCCGACCCCATGACCCCCGAAATGATACCTGAAGACAACGATACCCTTTTACAAAACAAAATCAACTGGTTTCCCGGTCACATCGCCAAGGCCCAGCGCCAGCTGAAAGAAAAAATCAGCATGGTGGATTGTGTCGTCGAAATGGTGGACGCCCGTCTGCCCTTTTCCTCCCACTTTCCCTTTGTCGAAGAATTGGCCAGCCACAAAGACCGCATTGTGGTGCTCAATAAAATTGACCTGGCTCCCCCTGAAGCCGTGGAGGCGGCCATGAGCTATTGGAAAGGTCAGGGCTACCCCACCGTGGCCTTAGACGTGCCCCAGCGCAAGGGCTTAAACGATCTCAAACAGGCCCTGAACGTGTTTTACGATCGTCTGGCCGAAAAAATGAAGAAGCGCGGACGTTTGCCCCGCAAACTGCGGGTCATGGTCATGGGACTGCCCAATGTGGGCAAGTCCTCGCTGATTAACGCGCTCATCGGCAAACGCTCGCTCAAGGTGGGCAATAAGCCAGGGGTCACCCGTGGCTTACAGTGGACTGCCATTGCCAAAAACCTGGAATTACTCGACACACCCGGGGTGATTCCTCCCAATCTCGAAAATCAGGATTTGGCCCTGAAACTGGCCCTGATTGGCTCTATTTCGGAGCATGCCGCTGACATCACCGAACTGGCCGAAGCCAGCTTGTCGCTGCTGATGCGCGATTTTCCGGGAGTGGTCGAAAGCATGTACGGTATGGAACCCATGACCCTGAGCGATTTTGCCCAACAGCGCGGCTTTTTGGTACACGGCGGCGAAAGCAATATTCGCCGTGCAGCTGAAGCCTTCCTGCTGGAGATTCGCTCCGGTAACAAGGTGCGCTTTAGTCTGGAATCTGCCTTGCCATGAATCCCGCTGCGGGCATTCGTCAGATTGGTCAGCACGTGCTGCAATACCGTTTACAACACGGCTATTCGCAAGATGAACTGGCCAAACGCATTGGACGCAGTCGCAATACCATTGCTTTCTTAGAGCAAGGAAGACGTCTGCCAGGACCTGAGGTGCTGGATCAAATTGCCGAAATCCTGGATATTCCAGACTTAGAGTGGCAAGTGCTCAGCCACCATCAATACGTGCTGGCCCATCAATTTCAAGACCTGTTGAGCGAGTTGCTGGGTAAAGCCCTCAATTTATCTTTATTGGATCGCGTGGCGCAACGCTTGTTAATGGAGCAAATTCACCACTTTCTCGATCGTCAGCACCATCCGATGAGCCAGGTGCAAGCCCACCGACACTTTAACAGCCTGCTCACGTTTTTTGGGGAACAGGCCGTGAGCAAGGCCTTTTACGACACCTTTTGGGACCACGGTAATTTTGCAAGCCTGAGCGAATTCGAACAGGCCCTGAGGCGCTTTCAAAAAGAAGCCATGCGCATGTTCGGCTCTTTTCGTAAAGCCTTTAAAACCCTATCCATGTTGGAAGATCTCTCAGAACATCTTAAGGCCCTACAACCCATTGATCCTGAGAGCTATCATAACCGTCTGCCCTTTACGAGCATTCAGCCCATTGAGCGAGAGCGCCTGGACGACCTCGGATATATTTCCGTGGAACGGGTGCGCAAACAGAACCGTGAGCGCACTGAATTGAGCCAGCGCCTGAAAGAATTGGCCCTGTGGCTCGAAACCCATGGCGAAGGCTCTCTATTAAACTTTGACGGTCGCAAACTGCATCGCATTCAAACCCTGTTGCGCAAATTTGAATCGCCCCTGGAAATTGAAGAGAACCTCTTTCAGCGGGTCGACCCTGAACAGGTGCGACGCGAAGCCCGACATCTGGCCCCCGAAAACGAAGATTTGGCCCGCATTGCTGACACCCAGGAACGGGGCATGCAAAATCTGAGCGCCTATTTGACCGAAAGTCATATGGATGTGTATATTGCCACCTCCATGCGGGAGCGGGCCGATTTTATCTCGGTCAATGCTTTTGTGGAAACCCTCTTTAAAGATCCCCTGATTGCCCCTTTGCACTTGCGCTACTTTAATCCCACCCTCTCCTGGGTTTCTGACCGCGTGGCCAAAGGTCTGGTGGAGGCCCTGATGCTCAAGCGGGCGAAACTCACCGTGTACATGGCGCAAAAAAGCGATACCTTTGGCAAAGACTCCGAAGCTTCCGTGGCCCTGGGTCAGGGCAAACCTGTCATTGTCTATGTACCTCGTCTGTACGATCAACGCCTGGGCATTAACAGTGAAAAACTCATGGCCCAAAGCGAGGCCAAAGTGCATCAGCAATACCAGGAACTGCAGTTAGATATCGAAGAAAACCTCGACAAACAGGGGTGGGTCGAGCAGATTCTCAAAGCCCGTTTAGGGCAACTCAGCGGTGAGGAACTGGCCCGCCTGGTGGACAAGCACTGGGCTGACTTTGACCTTTACGGCGAGATCAAAAATTTGCCCACCGAACAGGGAGCTGCTGTCTTGCAATATCTAGATGCCCTGACCCTGAATCCGCGCAGCTCTCACAGCACACGCCCTGAGCCACCCCTTGAAATCCGAGAACTGTTAATCAAACAACTGGTGAAGGTAGCCCTCTTATTTGAAAAAAGAGCCCACACCTTTAAAGAGATTCACCCCCTGGCCCTTCAGGTGATTTTATCCAGCGGGGTCCTTAACGGCATTCTGGTGGTACGCTCCGCCAGAGCCTGCACCCGCATGATGTACCAATTGCTCACCAACACCTTAGAAACCGAGCTGCAGGTAGACGACGAAAACTACCGCTTGATTGAAAAACACACGGGCAGTACCCTACGGGTCATTTCGCGCCATCGCTTACTCACCAACGTCTTCTGGACCCAGTATTTTTAAGTTTTTATTCGTAACCCAAAAACAGAAAAAGCGCATGAAGTAGGGGGGTACTTCATGCGCTCTTTACTCAAGGTATGCCCTGGCAGCGGGCTATCTTCCCAGGCCGTCTCCAGCCAAGTATTGTCGCTGCTGACACGTTTCACTTCTGTGTTCGAAATGGGTACAGGTGGGACCGCGTCGCCTTGTCACCAGGGCGTACCCTGACAACTGCATAGTGAATAAAAGAATTTCTCTAAAAAAACCAACGTGTTCCCCGAACATACGTTCGGGATTAGTCTCTTCTAAGCATCGCCCTAAGGCTCTGCTAGAATTTACTGAAAATGTCAAACTTTCGACCGATTAGTACTACTCGACTGCATGTGTGACCACACTTCCATCTGTAGCCGATCTACCCGATTATCTTCCGGGGGTCTTATTCCTTACGGATGAGATATCTCAACGTGAGGTGGGCGTCGCACTTAGATGCTTTCAGCGCTTATCCGCTCCAGACATAGCTACTCGGCATGGGCCCCTTGGCGGAACCACCGATA
The DNA here is from genome assembly GCA_964229355.1 of Candidatus Sericytochromatia bacterium. Taxonomy (GTDB): domain Bacteria; phylum Cyanobacteriota; class Sericytochromatia; order UBA7694; family UBA7694; genus CAXRDE01. The sequence continues at coordinate 172,002 of CAXRDE010000012.1, forward strand.
CACCAGCGGTCTGTCCGTCCCGGTCCTCTCGTACTAGGGACGGCTCCTCTCAAATATCTTACGCTCATACCGGATATGGACCGAACTGTCTCA
>CAXRDE010000013.1:0-35676 GCA_964229355.1 Candidatus Sericytochromatia bacterium
GGTCAGAGGTGTCGGGCTTGGTGTAGGTGTTGACAGTGGACTGGGTGTAGGTGTCGCTTCAGGAGTGGGCGAAGGCATCACGCCAGGTGTTGGTGATGTAGTAGGCTCCGGTGATGATGTTGTGTTAGGTTCTTGCCCACAAGCTGAAAGCAGTGCCAATGAGATCAAGAAAGGGATTGTGTTAAGTTTGCTCTTCATTTTGTTTTCTTTCATGGTTTTGGACCAAACTTCCAAAATGCTATGCCATTTGATTTAACGGGCCAGGAAGTTGAGGTGTCTTGGTTATTTTGGTCTGCTCCCCACCCATCTTTTTGACCTGCACGGTCACGGTAAATCAAATAAATGCCTTTATATATCTCGATATTATGGCTATACCCGCCACTCTGATTAAAGAGACTATAGGAGAGGTAGTTGCTAGTCCAGCAATAGGCATCGTAAGATTCGCACCAACAATTCTCGTTCTTAGAACAACTCTCTGATGTCCAGGGTAGTTTTTTGTAAAAGGTTTGAAATTCAGGTTTGACCACGAAATGGTCATTATTCCATTGACTATCACCGGTATGGTTATTTACCGAGATTTCAAGTTCCTCGTCATTATCCATTTGAGAAACTTTAATCCAAAAATCACCAGCTCCCACAGGGAGTATTCCCGTGTTATGAAGCCAAACGCGCTCTTGGTAAGCAAGGCCTTCTTTTGTATCTATTTCATTCGAGCTGTTTTTAACCCAGTGACTGTTGGCTTGCCCCTGAACATCTTTAAAAATAGAAGCTCCTTCCATGTAGATTTCAAAACCGTAGGTATATCCATCTCCTTGGTTATTTTCTAACTCAAAACGAACTTCGTTACGTTGATCACTGCGTAAAGGGTACTCAGTATAAGGCCCTAAGTTAATGGATTCATCTTCTCCTCCATTGACAGTGGCCAATAGAATGTCATTCAGATACACTTTCCCTTGATCGCCTTCAGAAATATTAAAAACGCGAACTCGCTTATCTTGACCTGGAGATACACTTGCAGGGGTTGCAGCGGGCTCTACGTAGGGCATTGCTTGTTGAGTGGCTTTGCTGACCACATCTTCTAAGGTGAGACTTTGACCACTGGCTGTGATAATGGCGTCATGAACACCAGCGGGTAAATCGTCAGGGATACCGATGACAGCTAAGTTCTCAATAATGTCGACAATGGGCACCAATACAGGGCCTATTTTGACCTCAAGTGTGCGTATAGGTTGATTAAATTGAATACCTACAAAATCATTGACATCTACATTCAATGTCTGCCCTTCGACCAACCAGCGATTGCCAGTTTTGTCATAAACATAACTGTTCTGGGGTATTTGAGAGGCTTGAGGAGTACCATTGACAGAAAGGGCTTTGAATCCACCTTCGTCAATGGGTAATAGAACAATATCCTGTTGCTGAATTTCTCTACTGACATCAGCAATTTCTATATTATAAGGGTCTGTTTCTTCAGGAGCCTGGTATAACCAGCCAGTTACCCGAATGGGCTTGTTGATTAAGGCTTTATGCGTCACTCCATAACCATTGGCTGCAAAAGCCACTTGGTTCCAAAAGGATTGGTAATGATCTTGTTCTAATTGTGTAGAAAGCGCTTTTAATCTGGGGCCTGCTCCCACATTTAAAGTTGATGCTGTATGAAACTCGGGTTCTTCGGTAAACAGAGATAAATCAATTTCTTGATCTCCATTTTTTAAATAAGGACGGTTATTGGCTGCTTTCTTCAGTACACCTGTGAACGTACGGGCTTGATTATTTATATTCTGGGCATAGCTATGGCTTTTAATTGTTTCTTCAACATCAACAACTGATAATGAGAGGTTGAAAGGCTCTAAGCGAACCCCTCTGCGATTTTCGCCATCGTCATAGTAATCTTTGAGAAGATTATCCTGGGTTTGAATGGTTTTGTATTTGACCAGATTTTGTGCCAAAATACTCTTTACAGTAGCATTAGGCTGAACAGCTTTTAATAAAGCCAACGCTCCTGCAGTAAAAGGGGTAGCTGCACTTGTTCCTCCCCAGTTTTCTCTTATTGATAATGGTCTCTGTTCCTCTGGCAGATCATTAATGTCCTTTGGGTACACTCCTTGTGCCCCCATATCTCTACCCGGAGCCCATATTTTTAGATTATAAAAACCGCTGCCAGATTCCCATTGAGAAATAGCAGAAAAAAGAGGTATATTCCCCCCTGTACCAGGTGAGCCTGAGTTCGTCCACCAGGCTGATGCCATTTCTTGATTGCTGTCTAAATTTCCATTGTCAAAAAGTATTCTTCCTGCATGGGATTTGTCATTGTCGAATATCGCACGTTCAAAAGAGCCATTGTTAGGTGAAAGAGCCCCAGCAATAACAATATTTTTCAAGCGACCTGCAGGAAGTGTGTTTCTTACGTGATTCCCCATATTACCTGCGTTAAAGACACAAATAACCTGGTTGGATTGAGGTGTTGTACCTTTAGGTAATTCTAAAAGGTCTACTTGGTATTGAAGAGAACTTAACCAGCCATAAGGTGAACTGGTTGTCACCGCATTTACACGCTGAAGCCAATTGTCCATAGCATTGACAATATTTGAGTGAGTGATGCTTACCACATCTGACTGTAAAATACCTGCTGCCTCTAGAGCTACCCGTAAACTCCAACCCATGACGATAACATAGTCATTCTCTATCGGAGCATGTGCAGAGTCTATTTCTTCGCCAATTTTGATAGGAATAATCTTCGCATGAGGAGCAATGCCTACAACGCCAACTTTGTCATTGATATTTGAGGCAATGGTAGATATTTGACTGGTTCCATGGGCCGTTTTATTACCAGGATCTTCAGTTGTGATAAATGCCTCTTGTGCGGCTTCGCTTAATACACGGTTATAATAAGCGCCTTTACCCCTTTGTTGGGGCATAGTTTCAAAACCAACTTCAGCAAAACGGGTTGTAAGAATCTGGCCTTGCATATCCTGCCCAGGCTCTTGGAGTTTATCCAGGTGTTTGAAGCTCGAGTCCACCACAGCAACCTTAACGGGACGGTTATTTTGTCTTTGGTACCCCATGGTGTATTTCCAGGCTTCTAATACGCCTGTATCTCTTAACCACCAACTGTCTTGAGCATTCATCGACAGGTTTTGACTGGTGCTGCGGCCTTCATAACTGCCCGCACTATTATTCACCAGCACTGGATTAATGTCTAAGGACTCGATCCATTCACCCTTTTGGGCTGCTAACAAAAGTTCAACCATCAAAGCAAAGTTTTGAGCGCCTTCTAAGCTATCAAAGGCGACACTTTTGAGGGCCGCATCGCCATCCAGTAAGGCATTCAGTTCTCTCAGGCGTTCGGGTAAGGCTTTGAGATCGGCTTTTGAGATATCTAAAAACAGGGCAAATTCGTCATTTTCGAGAATGCTGGTAACAGAACCCGCATATTTAGATAAGATTTCCTGCAAATTGTCTTCAACAGGGGCTTTGACTCTGACTTGAAATTCACCCGCACTAAAGCTAGATCCCACGCCTCCATTCAGAGAGACGGAGGGAATGACGCGGCCATCTTTCACCTTGGGTATTTGAGGAAGGGGTGTAAGCGCACCCAATGTGAGCGGATTGTTTGGATCAAAGATCGGTCCTGTATATGATGTCGATGGATTGAGGGTGTTGCGAATGATACCCGCACTGCCTGCATCTATAAGGGATAATTGAACCCCCCCACGATAATCCCCTTTGACTTTAAGTTCAATTTTATTGCTGCTTTCGAGCAAAATACCTTCTTTTGCAAATACCAGCTTATCTGAAGAAATGTCTTTACTTTTGAGCCAGGGGAAGCCGTTGATCAGCACTTCCAGCTCGACATTGTCAGAGAGAGGCGTATCCACTTTAAGTTGCAGTGTATAGCGCTGTTGTGTGTCCGTGGCTAACACGGTCTTTTCGGTATAAAAATCATCGCTGTCAATAACAGAGGTGTTTTCAAACAGGGCTGTGGATGATGTGGATTGCGTGTGAAAAACCTTCTCTGTGACAAAGGGAATATGGACACCTTTTGAGGCGTGAAAGCCATAGGCTGCTAAAGTGGGAGAAACTGCATCAGAGCGAAAGGAAATATCTACAGGGCCGGTATAAGGGGCCACGGGCTTTCGGGGTACCGCTACACGCTTTGTACTTTGTGTTGTTACGGGGGATTTTTGCGTGGGTAAGGGTTTTCCACATGCGACGCCGAAGAGGCTAAAAGCAATCAGAAATTTAAGTGTGGTTTTCATGGTTCGGACCCCTGTGAGAATGTATAAAAACTGACGCCAAAAGGAGAGCTGTAAAAAACTGAGAAATCCCCTTCGGGTGGTGTGTTGGTATTAAAGCTAGCCCAATGTTCCCAGATAAGTTCACCATCGACTTCTTTAATGGCGGTTTGTAAGGGATGAAGGGTTTGCTCATCAATACTGACGTGACTTAAGTGGGGTTGTAACGGAAAGTTTTTGCCTGTGATCTTAAGTTGAGGCGGTACTGTGGTGTCAATCAATTCAATGGACTGAATCTGAGGTAATAAAGAGCTTTGGGTTCCCGTCGCCTGGACTCGGATCAAGTGGCTCGTCACAGAGCTATTTGCTGTAATGCGTAAAGCCTGGTTTCCATTTAAGAATAAGTCGCTTAAGCCCTCTGTGTTCAGACGAACCCTTATTTCATGAGGCGAAATAGAGATAGGTGTCAATAAAAGACTTTCCCCCAAAGTAATACGGTAAGGAAGCTCATCTTTCCCGACACTGAGATGAAGAAGCCCAGGCACCTGAGTAAAAGTGAAATCACCTAGCGATAACGTAGGTTGGGTAAAATTCCCAATAAGCGCAAGTTCTACCTCATGAGGGCTATTAAAAATGGGATCTAAGGCTTCGCTATTTTTTTGTGCTGAAATACTCTGCCCTGTGCTGACCAGGCGTACATCAGTAATCTGAAATGAAGATGTGACCACAGTTCCTGATTGGCCCGAGCCTCCAGACCCTCCAGAAGATCCCCCGGATGATCCGGATGAAGTATTTGCGTTTTGAGATGGGCTTGGGTTGGGGATTGGCGTCGTGGGTGTGAGGGGTGTTTCTAGAATGATAGGTGTTTGGCCAGGTATTACCTGTGGTGTAACAGCTGTAGGTGTTGGGGTTGGTTCTGTGTTTACATTCGGTTTGAGGGTGGGTAAAACAACAGATGGTGTATTTTTTGTTACCACCAGAGGTGTTCGTGTTGATGGAATACAGGCACCCAAAGAAAAAGCAATACATAAAAATGTAGGCAGGCAGTAAATGCAAGCAGTATGTTTTTTCATAAACAGTAAATCTCTGGTGCTTTCGATGAGGCTAAGATGTAGATAATCTTGATAATATCTTAATTCATTTTATTTTGCAAGAAAAATTTATAAATAACGCTCTAAGCTCTGAATAAAGTTTGCACTCTGCTGGGCGGCGCGGCCCGTGAATTTTTAAAAGAGCCGTTCCCGCAAACGCTGCAAGCACAGGCTATTGTGCCAGGGATCTTCCTGGTCAACTCCTGGTCAATCAGGCGCACCACGTCTTCGACGGTACTTTCGGGATCGAGAGAGGGGTAATAATTGCGTTGGTTAATATCTGAGGCCCCCAGACCTGTCAAGGGGTGGCTGTGGGCATCGGGCACATTGAGGAGAATCACCTACTGGTCTGTGTAGATGGCCCCAAAGGGTTCGGTGATAACGGCCTGAACCCCTCTAAGACCCATTAAATGGATTTTTTCCTTTGGCTTGGCGTGATATATTGTTTCAATGCGGCAGTGGACAAAACATCTTCTTTTTATCATAAGCTTTATGTTGGTTCTGGGAAAGCCTTTGATGGGAATCGCTGCAGAGCGTGATCCACATTCGCTTGAGCATAATCTGGCAAGGGTTGACTATGCCTTGCGCAGTTTGCTAGACCTTCAAAAGCAGCAGTGGCCATGGCTGTCTGTGGACGAAACCTGTGTCGTGATTACAGCTTTAGATGTGCAATATCTTTTGCTCTGTGAGCCTCCACCCGGCAGTCCTTATCGCACTTCTGGTCTGATGTTTCGTGGGCTTACGGTTTATGAAAACCGCAGTGATCATGCGGTTTTAGGCTCTCAAAAGGCAGCCTATGCTGATTTTGTTAAGCAGGTGGTCGGCACGGTAATGGTTTACCATCCGACCCAGGCACACATAACAGGTTTTGCCAAAGCCAAACCCTGGCTATTTATTTCGAGCCTTGAAGCATTGCAAGCTTATCATCCCGCTTTTGGGCCTGATAGTACCACAGAAGAATGGCTGTCTATTTTTGTGCATGAATTTTTTCATGCCCGCCAATTGTCACAGTCGATGATCCAGGCAGACTGGGAGCGTATACTGACAGGGAGCTTACGTCCGCAAGCACTTGATTCCCTTTATTCAGAATCTGATTTTCGGGCGGAAGTAGATCGCGAATACACCTTTTTAGCACGGGCAGTGCAACAGAATTTATCTTCTGAGGGAGCAATCCAGGCCTTGCACCATTGGTTGTTCATGCGGAAGCAACGTCTTGAGCGTTTTGCTGCCTGTTATACAGGTGATCTGGCATATGATGAATCGGTGTATTTATATATTGAAGGGGTGGCCCGCTACGTGGAAAGCCAGTTTCTTGTGAGCCCGGATTTTAGCCAGTATGATAATTTACTGGCCAATGATCCTCATTTTTCAGGTTTTCAGGCTTTTCGTGGTCAAGGGTATCAGGGAATGATCAACCGCAGCATTCCGCAGGGAAAATATTACTACGCCCTTGGCTTGCATGCGGCGCTTTTATTGGACCGTGTGGATCCCACCTGGAAATATCGGGTTCATGAATCTCCACAGGGTTTATTGGGGGGGATTCCTCAGGATTGAGCTTACAAATAACGCTCTAAGCTCTGAATAAAATTTGCGCTCTGCTGGGCGGCGCGGCCTGTGAAGTTAAGAAACAGCCGTTCCCGCAGGCGCTGCAAACGCATGCTGTTCTGCCAGGGATCTTCCTGTTCAATCAGACGCACCACGTCTTCCAGGGTGCTGTCAGGATCCAGCGAGGGGTAATAATTGCGCAGGGTAATGTCTGAAGAACCCATGCCCGTAAAGGGGTGGCTGTGGGCCTCGGGCACATTGAGCAAAATGACCCGCTGATCGGTGTACACGGCCCCAAAGGGTGTGTTGCCATAATCGGCGAGCACATAGTCCGCCAGCACCATCAAGTACACAGCGTCGAAGGGTTCTGTAATCACGGCCTGTACACCGCGCAGGCCCATCAGATAATTCATGCGTTCGGGCTCTTCGTAGAGGGTGTAATCATGAGGTTTGATGACAATGTTATAACGGGTGCTGAGCCGTTGAATCAGGGGGCCGTAGATCTCAATGCTGCTGAGTTCACCAAAGGTGGGTTGCCACACCAAAATGGGGCGGTAACGATCGCAGTCAAAGGTGTCTTGTAACAGGGCCAGATCCACATCCATACCGGCGTACCAGCGGTCGTACTGGGGCCAGCCCACCTGATGAAAATGCTCGGGGCCACAGAAGTGCAATTGTTTGGGTTGGTATTTGCCCATGCACAAAAAGAGGTCATAAAAACGGTTGTCGTTGCTGAGCATAAGCTGATCATAGCCCAATTCGCAAAAGAAGCGTACCTGACGGGTGCCCAGGTCGCTGAGCAAGTGGTAGTCGTCGAGAAAAATATGGTCGCTGATCAGGTATTTGTATAGGGTGCGGGCACTGGTTAAGTCGCTCATGTATTGGGCAGTATAGGCACTTTTTTCGATCAGGGCCTTTAAGGCGGGCGGTGCGTCGTCGGGAATAATAATATCAAAGGAGCCGGGCGGGAGCAGTTCCAGCACCGCATGGTAATAAAAAAAACTGTCTGGCATATGCATCAAAAAGGCAGGCTTGGGAATAACCAGTCGGCTCATGGGCTCCTCCTTGTGATACTGTAGAAATGAGGTCGAAGGTTTGAACAAGAATAATAGCACGTTTCCGCAGCCCTTTTTGCCCCTGAGTTGGCGGCAACAGGCCCAGGGGCTTCGACCTGATTTTCGCACGTTGGCTCTGCCTTTGCGGGGGCTGCGCAGGCCCACCGCCTGGATCACCTTTGCGGACGTGCCTGCGGGTTTAGCCCTCTCAGAAACCTCGGCCTTGCTCTTGAACACCCTGCAAGCCCACAACCTGGATCGCTGGGTGATTCGCGGCGTGCATCCCCGCTTTTTTGAAAGCTTGCCGGTAGAGGTGGCGCTTACGGGGCGTGAGGCCCTGCTCGATTTGCACAACCCCCATCATGTGCACCGGCCAGCGATTCGAGCCCTGGCCCGTCGGGGTTTGCGCCACGGTCAGATTTTGGCCCTGGATTTGCATCGCATTGACGATTTACCTCCGTCTCTGCAGGGGGCTTACCGGCGTTTAAAACAGCGGGTTACGGCGCGTTACGAGGTGCCCTTAATTCATATGTATCGCCGTCAGGTGTTACAGAGTGATCGCCTGTGGGTGTTTCGACGTCACGGGCAAGACCAGCTACTGGGGGCCATTTCGGTGATTGCCAGCGGGCCAGGGGCCTGGCACACGGAAGTGCTCATGCGGGACCCTGAAGCGCCTGTGGGCATTATGGAGGCGCTGGTGCAGCGGGTCTTTGAGGACTTGCGTCAGGAGAACCAGCGCTATTGGAGCCTGGGCGAGGTGCCCTTTTACCCCACTGCGCCGCCTCAGGGCTTAAAGGCCCGTGCCATTGTGGCCACAGGCCAGCAGATTGAATTTGCCTACCGCGCACGGGGCCTGTTTCACTTCAAACAAAAGTTTCAGCCCCTGTGGCGTCCGGTGTACTTGTGTGGGTCACCGCATTTGTACTGGTCTGATATGGCCAGCATGTTCTGGAGCACCCAGGCCTCGCGTCTGGTGTGGCAAAAGGCCTGGTCTCAGCTTCAGCGCTTAGGCCAGCTGCCAGTCAAAGCCCAGGGTTTGTCCTAAAAAGGCGTAAATATCTGCCTGCTCTTCTAAGACCTTGCTCAGGGGTTTACCTGCGCCGTGGCCCGCATCGGTATCCACCCGCAAGAGCACCAGGTTTTCGCCGGTAGAGGCGGCTTGCAAGGTGGCGGCAAATTTTTTGGCATGGGCTGGCACCACGCGGTCGTCGTGATCGGCACTGGTAATGAGCACGTCAGGGTACTTCACGCCCGCTTTGACGTTGTGCAGGGGCGAATAGGCGTACAGAAACTTAAAGTGCTCGGGATCGGTGTCGGCATTGCCGTAATCGCTGACCCAGTAACGGCCAATGGTAAAACGATGGTAGCGCAGCATATCCAGCACGGGCACCTGACAGACCACGGCCCCAAAGAGATCGGGGCGCTGTAACATGCAGGCGCCCACCAGTAAGCCGCCGTTGCTGCCGCCGCGGATGGCCAGTTTGGCCGGAGACGTCCAGCCCTGTGCCACCAGGTAATCGCCCGCGGCCTGAAAGTCATCAAAGACATTTTGTTTGCGTTCTAAGGTGCCGGCTTCATACCAGGCGGTGCCGTACTCGTAGCCACCGCGCAGGTTGACCAGGCAGTAGGTGTTTCCCTGCTCAAGCCAGGGCAAGAGCAGGGCACTAAAAGAGGGTGGCATGGCGTTGCGGAAGCCGCCGTAACCATACATCAGTGTGGGGGTGTCAGCGGTGGGTTCGACACCTTTTTTGCGTACCCGAAAAAAGGGCACCTGGGTTCCGTCTTTGGAGGTGCAAAAATGCTGCGTGGTTTCGTAATTTTCGGTGTCGAAGTCAAGTTTAACGGGGTGCAGAGCACTCAATTCACGGGTTTTTTCCTGGTACAGGTAAGGGCTGGTGGGGAACAAAAACGAGGTGAAATTCAAAAAGATTTCGTCGTCCTGGGGTTTGCCTTGCAGGCCCATGACGGCCCCCAGGGTGGGCAGCGGCACTTCGTGAGAGAAAGTGCCGTCGAGATCATACAGGAACACCCGGTGGTGGGCGTGATGCAGATAGGCACACACAAAATGGAAGCCCGCAATAATCACCGATTCTAAGGTGTCTTCTTGCTCGGCAATGACGGTTTGGCGCGCTCCGGTTTGTACATTGAGGGACACCACGCTGCCTTTGGGGGCATCTTTGTCGGTGAAAAAGTAAAACGTGTGGTCATGGTTGCCCAAAAAGCGGTAGTGGGCATCGCCATCGTTGAGCAGTTCAATAAACTCCCCTTGAAAGTCAGGCTGTTCGGGCCGGTTGTGGGGCGCGTGCTCGGCCAAAGGCGCGTAAAAAATACGGTTGCGGCGATCGGTACCCAGATAAACGGTAAGAATCAGGAACTTGCCGTCGTGGCTCACCTGCGGAAAAAAGTCATAGTCTTTGTGATCGGGCCGCTCATAAATGAGGATGTCTTCGGCCTGATCGGTGTTGAGGGTGTGCCAGTAGACCGCGTTATAATAGGAGGTTTCGGTTTCGTTCACCGTGGCTGGATCAGGATAGCGGTTGTAGAAAAAGCCGTTATTTTTGGGGTGCCAGGCAATGCCCGCAAACTTGGTGTGCTCCAGGGTTTCTGGGCAGTCTTCTTTGGTGTCTACATGGCGAATGCGAATGTCTTGCCAGTCGGACCCGCTGCGGGCCATGCTGTAGGCCAGCCACTCGCCGTTGCGGCTGGGCTGGGCGTTCATAATCGAGACAATGCCCTTTTTGCTCATGGCATTGGGGTTTAATAACAGTTTGGGGGTTTCGCTAAAGCGTTGTTGCCAGTACAACACAGGCTGGTTTTGCAGGGCTTCGTGTTTCCAGGTGAAATAGCGGTTGCCGCGCTTGGTGGGGGCAGACCAGCGGGTGTAGTGGCATACGGCTTCCAGGCGCTTCAAAATGGAGTCCCGCTCGGGGCGGTCCAAAAAGGCCCGTGTTTGCTCGTTCTGGGCCTGGGTCCAGGCGCGACTCTCGGCGGTGGCTGGATCTTCTAGCCAACGGTAGGGGTCCGCCACGGCGGTACCGTGGAAGTCGTCCACCTGATTACAGGTTTCGGTGGGGGGGTAAACATAAGGGCCTTGCATTAAAATTTGTGTCCTATACTAAAGTGAAGTTGTCCGGCGTCCAGCCAGGAGTCCCAGTTAAGGCGAGAAAAGTCGCGGATACCGTAGTCCAGCCGCAGCAGGCCGAGGGGGGTGTTAATGCGAACCCCGGCCCCCACGCCATATTTGAGAGAAAACAGTTCGTCCATGCGCGAAATGGGGCTGCCAAAGAAATTGCCCATGTCCGTAAAGACCACGCCGGAGACGGGATTGTACACGGGGAAACGGGCTTCTAAGGAGCCAATAAAATACTGCGAGCCTGCGAGAGAACCGTTTTCTTGCCAGCCCCGGATGGTGCTGGGGCCGGTGCCAAAAAACTGCTCATAAATGGGGTGCTTGCCCAGAAGCGCGCCGCCTTGTAAACCCATGGCCAGGGTTAAGCCCGGATCTAGAACCGGCCAAAAAGTGGCCACGCTGCCCGCCAGCTTCAGGTAGTTGCCATCGCCCCATACCGGTTGCGCCCGCAGTGAGCCGTAAGTGCCCCAGGTGGGGTCTAAGGCGTTGTTGCGGTTGTCAAACGAGAGGCCCCCGGCCACATTAAAGAAGGTATCGCTGGCGTCGTAACGCTGGCTGAAGGTTAGCTCAGGGCGCGGTTGGCGATTAAAGTCCTGCAGGGTCACCTGCTCAGCGGTAAAAGAAAGATCCCCGCGCCAGGGCGAATACATATCCCCGAAAAGCGGTTTGCCCAGGTTTAAGCTCACACCGGTACGGGTTTGAAACAGTCCGGTACCGGCGGCGCTGTCGTCGGGCAGGAGTGCCTGGTTAAAAAACAGGGGGGTACGGTCTGAGAACAGACTGCCGCCAAAGGCGGTACGGTCGGGCAGTAAAAAGGGCTCAGAGAAATCAATGCGCCCAAAGAAGCTGCGCTGAGACTGCTGGGCATTGCCGCCAAACAGGTTGAGTACGTCTAATCCGGCCTGAAACTTGGCGTTGAAGTACTGGCCTTTGCCCAAAAAATTAGGGTCTGTCAGGTGAACCCCACCCAGGAGACCATCGCGGTTATTGAGCGAAAAGTTCAGTCCAATATCTGCGGTCTTTTTTTCGGTAAACACCAGACGCAGTTCAAAGTCATGGGGGTTGCTTTTTCCCGGGCCCGGAATCACGTCAATGCTCTCAAAATAGCCCAGTCGGTGCAGGCGTTGCAGATCTTCTTGAAAGGGAGCTTGCTGAAAGAGATCGCCGGTCTTGATGCGCAGTTCTCTTAAAATGACCTGATCTTCGGTGCGGGTGTTGCCTTCAAGCACCAGGGACTCAATGCGGCCTTCGTAAACGCCCACTTTGAGCGTTCCATCGGTCACCGGGCCCCGCTCGCCGTTTTCAAAGCTCACGTGGGCAAAGGTATAGCCCGCCTCGCGATAGCGTTTTTCAATGGCGTTTTTAACGTCTTCTAAGTGGCGGTAGTTAAGGCGCTGGCCTTCTAAAATACTCAGTTCACGCTCAATGTCGCTCTGGGGAATGCGGGTGGCCTGGGTGGTCAATTGCACGGTCTGAATGGTGGGATTTTCGCGCACGTAAATAACCAGTTCATAGCCTTCGCTCTGGGCCAGCAGCCGGGGCGTCACATCTGAAAAATAGCCCAGCTCCAAAATCCGCTGCTGCTCTTGTTTGACCTGTTCAGGGGTGACTTCATCGCCCACGCGGGTGCGTAAAGCCAGACGGACGGCATCTTCGTACTGGGTGCCAATCACTGTAATTTGGCGAATCTTCATCAGGGCGGGATCGAGGGGGTCTTGCCGCTCAAAGCGGATCACGCTGTCCAGGGCGGTGGGTTCCGCGTGAGCTGGGAGTGGGTGACTAAGGGTCGCGAGGCTTAAGGCCAACGAAAAAAAGGCCAGACGAGAGGGCGTTAAAAGCATAGCAGAGAGAGTCTTTCAGGTTAGTTCTGGAGGCAGTGTAACATTTTCAGCCTCAAGCGGGTTGGACTCGCTCTCCGGGGCTTTGGCCCGTTTGGGAATCTGGATGGGGCGGGGGACGGGAATGTGAAAGTACTGTCGGTAAATTTCAAGGGAGGTGAGGGCCACCACCACAATCAAAGGGCCCATCACCAGACCCAAAACACCGTACACTTGAATGCCGCCAAAGACCGACAAAAACAACACCAGCGGGTGTAGCTGGGTCTCTGCAGAAGAGATACGGTTCATGAGCAGGGGACGTACCATATAGTCGGCGAAGCCCAACATGGTAATGCTGCACCAGATAATCATAATCAGACCCGAGAAAAAATAGCCCGTGAACATAAGGTAAACGGCTGTAGGCCCCCAGATCAACAGGGGACCCACCAGGGGTAAAAAGGATAAAATCGCCATGAGTACACCCCACAAAATGGGTGCTGAGAGGCCCATCACCGCAAAGATAAAGCCCCCCATTAAGCCGTTGGTGGCCGCGGTGGCAAAGGAGCCAATCACAGAGGTTTGTACAATTTCGTAAATGCGGCGTCCCAACATGTTTTGGGTATCATGGGACAGCGGTAACAGGGTTTGCACGTAGCTGACAAAGCGTTTGCCATCGCGAAACAGAAAAAACAGATTGATTTCTACCAGCAGGGCGGTCATCAAAAGGTTTGAAAACAGCAAGAAAAAACCGGTGGAGAGGGCCAACATAAACTGGCTGACCTGTTCGGCGGCGCGCATGAGCTGTTCTTTAAGGCTGAGGGTTTCCAGATTGACAAAGCGCCCAATATACGCCAGCGCTGCGGTAACACGAGGGTGGTTTACAATGCGCTCAAAACGAATGCCTTCCACGGTGCTATTGATGGTTTCTGCGCTCTCGGTGATTTGCTGAAACACCAGCATTGACAAAATGACCGTGGGCAATAACACGAAAAAGGTGAGAAAAAAGCACATGAGCAACGCCGCCACATTGGCCCGTTGCCCGGTTTCTTTCAAGATGCGTTCATACAGGGGAAAAAACACCACGGCAATCATGCCAGCAGCCATCAACGAGTTCAAGAAAGGGGCAAAAATGCCGTAGAGCATGTAAAAGGTCAGCAAAAATCCGAGCAAGAGCAACAGGGTAAAAAAGAAGGGCTGATCGGTCATGTTTTTCTTCATAGTTTCTATTTTAACCGATACACCGCGTTAAAATACCCTTTATGAACTACCGTACACCACAAGATTACCTTTCGATTTCTCAGCGCCGCGTGGCGCGTTTACAGCTGCGCTTAAAACAAACAAGTGCCACGCTGACCCGCTGGCGCATTGCCTGTTTCTTTGTCACCTTGCTTTTTGCCGCCCTGGCCCTGGAGCTGATTTCCCCTGTTGCCAGTCTGGGGGTGGGGCTGCTGGGGATGTTCGGTTTTGGCGTTCTGGTGCGGCGTCATCAACGGGTGCGTCTGCTGCAGCGACAATGTGATCGGGCCCAGGCTTTAAAACAAGCCCATGGTGCCCGTTTGCAACGGCAATGGGAGCATATACCCGCCGTGCCTTTGCAAGCGCCTTTGTCGGATCATCCTTATGAGACGGATTTGGATATTACCGGGCCGCGTTCTTTGTACCGTTTGCTGCATACCTGCCTCACGGCCGAAGGGGGAGATCGCTTAAAACAATGGTTGTTGCACCATGAGGCAGTCAGTACAGAAGCCCTGCTCCAGCGTCAGCAGCGGGTGGCCGCCCTGCGTCCTTTTGTGGCCTGGCGCGATCGCTTGCATCTTCATCTGGCCGAGGCCGCCAGCAATTACCGGCAGGCGCAAGAAAGCGCTGCACCCTGGTCCAGTGCCTTGCTTTTGCAGCGTCTGAGCCATTTAGAAGAACATCGCTCCGGCCGGGTGCTGGCCTTTCTGGCAGGAAATGCGCTGGTGACGGCTTTTCTCTACGCTCTGGCGCAGTGGGGGGCATGGCCGGCTCTGTATTGGCAGCTCTCTCTGGGCCTTTATATTGGGGTGTATTGGACTCACCGTCATCATGTAGGACGCCTGTTTTCAGAGAGCCAGGGCTTACAGTTTGAATTTCACCGCCTCGCGGCGCTGTTTGCGCAACTGGAACGCTTTCCGGTATCCCGCTATGAGGTCTTGGCGGAAGTCTTTGCCCCTTTTATGCCCCCCCATAACCCCCCCTCACGTCTTTTGCAGCGTCTGGGCCGCATTGTGGCCGCAGCGAGTTTGCAGGGCAACCCCTTGTTGTGGGGCATGATCAATCTGGTGTTGCCCTGGGATATGTTTTTTGCCTGGCGTTTTGGTCTGCTCAAACCCGAACTGCGGGAGCGTTTGCCCCAGTGCCTGGAATCCCTTTGGGAGCTAGAGGCTTTAAGTTGTCTGGCCCATTATGCCTGGGGCCACCCTGAGGCGGCATTCCCGGTGCCGGGAGCCGAAGGGCTGCAGGTTAAGGCGGTGGGGCATCCGCTATTGCCCCCTGTGGGTGCCCATGACCAGCCCAAGGTGCGCAATGATTTTTCGTTGGCGCGCACCGGTGATGGTTTTTTGATCACGGGATCGAATATGGCGGGCAAGAGCACCTTTTTAAAGAGCCTCGGTCTTAATCTGGTGCTGGCCCAGGTGGGTTCTGTGGTGGATGCAGAAGCCATGACCTGGCGTCGTGTGCGCCTGATGACCTGTATACGGGTCACGGATTCTGTCAGCGATGGCTTTTCGTATTTTTATGCAGAGGTGCGGCGTTTGCGGGCTATTTTAGATGCCTTAAAACAACCCCATGAAATGCCCGTGTTTTATCTGGTAGATGAAATTTTTAAAGGCACCAACAACCGTGAGCGTTTACTGGGTTCCCAGGCTTACTTAAAGGCTCTGGCGGGTGCAGATGCCCTGGGGGGCGTGAGCACCCACGATCTGGAGCTGGTGCATATTGCCGATGACTATCCCCAATGGCGCAATTACCATTTTCGGGAATTTATTGAAGGGGGCAAAATGGTGTTTGACTACCGCTTGCGTTTGGGCCCCTGCCCCACCACCAATGCCCTACGCATTATGGCCTTAGAGGGCTTGCCTGTGCCCCCATCTGTTTTTGTCAGCGAATAGAGCAGTCAGCGTGGAGCTAAGCTGTCAGGGTTTGCCAGCGGACGTCGCTGTGCAAGGGCAGTAGGTCAGTGTCTGTTTGAATGTCTTCCAGAGGCAGTGCATAAGGAGAGGCTAAATGCTGGTGTAAAAAGCCAAAGGCCGTCTCGATATCTTCGCGCCCACAAGCCAGACAGGCCAGGTCATAGGCTGCATAGCCAGGAAGGTAACTTTCGATGCGCTCAAAGTCCGTCTGGGCTTGCGCCAGATCCTGTTTTTCGAGCACATAAAAGAAGCCGCGAAAATACAGGGCCCGAATCAAGAGATCCTCGGGGTCTGCCTGGGCGGGGGCCGGGTGTTCTGCAATGATCTGGCCAAAGGTTTTCTCGGCCAGTGCGATTTTACCCCCCTGTTGATAACACAGGGCCAGCTTGAGTAAAAACTCACCGGTTTGTGAGACCTCTATATGGCCCTGCAAATGCCGCACAATGTCGCGATAGGCCTGAATGGCACGGGTAAAGTCACCTTGCTGTTCGAGCATGCGCGCCCGTCCGGCTGCTGCTTGAAGCCAGTGTGTCTGCTGCGGTGCCTGTTGTCCCTGAGCGGCGGCCCGTAGCGCAAACTGGTAATAATCCAAAGCCAGGGAAGCATGGTGATGGTTTTCACACAGTTCAGCAGCGGCCAGCAAGGGCAGTGTGAGCTGTTCTTGAGACAGCACGTTAGGTTGAGACTCCAGAGCCACCACGAGGGGCTTGAGGGCTTCACTGGCCATCAGTCCTTCTTCGGTGCTGTGTTTAAACAGGCTTGCTAAGGCCATGAGCAGATACATGATCTTTTGGGTCAGGCTTTTGCTTTTTTCGGCCAGTTTGTTATAAATTTTGCTGGCGCTTTCAAATTCACCACAGGCCGTGGCCAACTGGGCTTCGAAGTGCTGCAAAGGTTTGACCAGTTGATCGGCCTCAGACAAAGGCAAGTATTGCCAGTCATGGCGTGCGGTTTGCAGGCTTCGCCGGGCGGCTTCCGTATCCCCTTGCTCCAGTTGAAGCTGGCCCAAATCTAGCCAGTCTTTGACCAAATTTTCATTAATGTCTTGCTGCAATAAAAGCTGCTGATACTTCATGGAGTGCCGCAGATCTTGCAGTGCCAGTTCAACTTTTTGTTGTTTACGGTGCACCTGCCCCCGTTGCTGATAAGCGGTCATGAGACTGTTGAGCAGGGCCGGGGTCTGAAGCGGATGCAGGCTGCGCAAGAGCTCAATGGACTCAGAATAATAACGAAGGGCGGTGTCGTGATGCTCGCGCTGCTGCTCTAACCAGGCCATGTTCATATAGGCCAGGCCGCGCATGCGTACCTGGTCAATATCGTGGAGCTCATAAAAGGCCTGGCTGTTGTCGAGCAGATACTGATAGGCTTTTAAGGCTGCCTCATAATCGTTGAGGGCCGTATAAATTTCGGCGTAGAGGGTCATAACGCTCAGGCTTTCGCTGGGCGCTTCTTGCTGTAGAATACGCAGGGCTTCCTGAGATTGGCCTTGCTCATGACGTCGACGGGCCTGGGTTACGCGAGCGCTTTGCCAGTCTGGCGGTGAAATACGCAGGCTTTTGCGTAAGGCAATGTCTAAGTTATGGGGATCTTGCGCCAAAAATTGTCCCCGTGTGCGGGAGCGTTTGGAGGCATGTAGGCCAGCGTGAATCATGGTTTACCTCAGGTCATGGGTTCATAATATCTTATACCCATTTTCGTGAGAAAACAAACCGCAGGGAGATTATTTTGTGGCGGCGGTAGCAAAACCACTGATGGCACCGGCCACGGCGCCGGGAATGGCCATAAAGCCTGCGTTCATCAGGCCGTGTCCACCCATGAATTTGGCCATAACAAATCCGCTGGCAGCACCGGCTACAGCACCCAATCCTGCACCTGCTGCAGTCGAGCTGATCTTACCGTCTAAAAACTTGTCCACCACAAACCCGGCACTGGCACCGGCCAGGACCCCGGCCCCGGCCCCGGCGGCTGCACCAATGGCAACACCGTTAGCGGGGTTTACGGTGGGCAAGAGTTTGCCAAACAGCGCACCGGCAACAATGCCGGTACCGGTGCCCACCAGAGCTCCAGTGCCAATATTTTGCAAGCGACTTTTTTGAGCCTGTGTTCCAATGCGTACGCTATCGCCCAGAGACAGGCCGCTTTTTTTTGTTTGCTGTGCGGCGGTATCTGCTGCCCGGGTCTGAGTCGGCGCTTTGGCAAGGGGCTGGGACAGAATGGGTTGCGTAGAAAGGGAACGAATAGCAGGCATGGCAGACTCCTGGGATAAGATTAACTTGAGGTTATTATCCGGGGGTTTAGATTAAACTTTACTTAAAAACACAAAAATTAAACTTTGCTTAACCAAAAATTAATCTTATAAAGGGGTTAATTTAAAGCTTTGACGACAGTTTTAGACGCCTCGTCCGATAAACCCCACAAGACAGGGGCCTTTGACACACTACACAAGGAAAGCGCGGTTTTATTTACATGGCGAGAATCCAGTCACTGGGCCTCCAATCTCCACAGGAATTATGGAAGAAATCACAGCAGAATGCGGTGCCGTCCGTTACACCACCCATCGTCAACCCAGCCCAGAGTAGTGTTTCTCAACTGGCGCAACCCTGGATGGCAGCAGATGGTCTATTAACACTCCCTCTGGCCCGGGGCGGAGCTGCCACGCAAATTCAGTTCATGGGAGATGCTACTGAGCCCCCCCCTCCAAAGGCTGAAGTCGCCCCTGCCAAAATTTATCAGCGCGCTAAAAATCACGATGACAAAGCCTTTGTGCCCCGCTATTCTCTCATGGCTTATCACGAGTCAGGACAGTATCGGAAAGCCAATGACCCTTACGCAGTGGGGGCGATCAGCAATCCCACACGGGCACAAGACAAAGGGGGTAAAACTTATGGTACCTACCAATTTGAAACCTATGTGTATCGTGATGGCTCAAAACGTTCTGAAAACCATGTAGAAAACAGTACCCTGATGCGTTTTTTAAAGGACCCTAAAAACCCCTTTGGCGCGGATTTACTTGCCATAGCCCGTAAAGAGGGAGTGGCTTCATCGGCTTTTGATAAAGCCTGGAAGTCCCTGGCAGAAAAACAAAATAAAGCCTTTGGTCTGGCCCAGGAAAATTTTGTAGAAGCTGACACAAAAAAGCGCGTGGAAAGCTTCTTTAAGCGGGCCAATATTTCTCCGGAAATGCAAGCCCGTCCCGAAGTCAGAGATATTGTGCTGGGAACCACCAATCAATTTGGCAGCGCAGATAAAATGGCTGACCATCTCAAGGCCTTACAGAAATCCCAAAAGCGTCCGCTGACCGTCAAGGAAATTGGGGTGGCCCTGTCGGACTACAAATTGGCCCGCATTCCCACCCTCTTCAAAAGCTCTCCCAAAGCGTGGGCGGGTGTTAGAAGTCGCTTCAACGCAGAAAAAGCCTTTTTTCAAAAGCTATAGGCGTTAAATCACCCGTCCTAGCTCATAATCTGAGCAATGGTTTGCCACTCGTTGCGGCGGTTCTGAAACTCCACAATGGGCATATCCAGCAGGTGTGAGCTTTGGTTGCTGCGGCGGTAGACAAAGTGTACCGATGAGATATAAGGCTCAACGATATGGGTTTTGTCGTTGGGGGTGACCACCAGCAATTGCAGGTGCAATTGTTTACACAGGTCCATCAAATAGGTGGCTTTTTCGTCATCCTGGTTTGAGAAGGACTCGTCTACTGCAATAAAGCGGAAGGACTGGCTGGGGTCTGTTTGTTGTTCAGATTCGGCAATGCCAAATTGATAGGCAATGGCAGAACCCAAAATGGTATAGGTCAACTGGGCCTTTTCACCTCCCGAGAGCTCACCCATGCTGCGGTACACCTTCATGGGCTTTTGCGACTCACGGAAGAACTCTTCGGCATAGTATTCGTTCCAACGGCGCACGTCGGTAACTTGTTTTTTCCAGTGTTCTTCGGTATCGAGTTTTTCGATCAGGGTGCGAATGGCCTCAAAGCTCTCTTTGAGGTTGTCCAGGGCATAAATACCTTCGTTTTCAGCCACCGGGACCCAGGCGTCGAGCATTTCTTTAAAGGTCAAAATGGAAGGCGACGTGGATTTTACGGACTGCAATTGAATGTAGGTCAGGGGCAGGTTGCGGAAGTTGATTTTATGCAGTGAAGCATTGAGCTCTTCAATGGTTTTGAGCATTTTTTGTTCCCGCTGATAAAAGCTCTCTCTAAAGTCCGCCATTTTTTGGATCATGTGGGTGGTGAGATAGCGTTCAAACTCGCGGGTATATGAGGGCAAGTCGTCTTCTTTGAGCTGCTTGTAGAAATTGAGATAGTCCTCAATATACGCGATGTCTTCGGGCAGCTTATAGGTTTCAGAGGCCCAGTCCGGAAAGCGCGCCAACATTTCTTTGTCGGGGCGTTTAAAGGTCATCATGGCCCGCTCTAACTGGCGACGGGTGCTTTCTAAGCGCTGGTTAAACTCTTGAATGCGGCGGTCCATGTCCTCTTTGAGGGCCCGAGACAGCAGCGCCACGTTATCGAGACGCAAAGACTGCAACTGCTCACCAAAACGTTGGGCAAAGTCCGCTTGCAGGGCCTGAAGCTGGTCCACGGGAACGGCTTCGCCGTCAATGCGGGCGTGTTTGAGCAATAACTGGGCTTCTTCGAGCTGATTGCGATAATCTTGAATGCCCGTTTGCAGCTCTTGTTCCCGGCGCAAATAGCCGGTGCGCTCCTGGTCCAGGGCACTGATCTTTTCTGCGTAGGTGTCAATCTGGCCTTGCAGGCTTTGCAGGTCTCCGGCACTGTTTTCGAGGTTGAGCTGTTGCTGGTACAGGTGCTCCAGGCGATCGGCAATGCTTTCCCAATCAATGCTCTCAAAGCTTTTTACTTCTTCCAGCTTGGCGATGTTGCGCAAATGCCAGTCTTGCTGATCTTGTTGTTCTTGCAGCTCTTTTTGGGTTTTGAGGCAGGCTTCGACGCTGGCCTGTTCCCGGTGAATATCGGCCACAATGTGATCCACTTTACCGGTATTGCTCCAGCCCAGCACGTACTGGCTGCGGCCATGACCCCGGGCACTGTCGTCTTTTTCGTGGCGAGAGGCGGCTTTGATCAGACCCTCGCGGGTAATGGCCTTGCGGTAGGTTTCAAACTCGCCCAGGGTGTCGGCACACAAGAAGTCGTAGGTGCTTAACACCTGGTCTTTGACCCAGGCGCTGTACTGGGACTCGGGGTGAAACATGAGTTTGTTCACCAGCGATTTGGGCGGCGCAAAAACGCGGCCTTCGGAGAGGTAATTGTCGGGCACCTTGTGGTACACCAGGCGGGTGCCCAGGTTGACGCGGTTGACGTAGCTGTTGACCTCAGAGTAATGGCTCTCGGGAACAATCAAGCGCAGGGCAAAACCGCGCAGCAGTTTTTCGATGACCGCTTCCCAGTCATGGGCATCGGCCTTGACCTGAATCAGCTCGGCAATAAAGGGCAATTGGTCGGGACGAATACCTAAGTGACGGGCGATTTCTTCGCGCACTTCGGCCACCCGACCGGTGATATTGTTCTTTTGTTGGCTGAGCTGCTGGATTTCATTCTGACGCAGTTTAATATTGCCAATGTGCTCTTCCATATCGCGTTGGCTTTGAAAGCCTTTTTGGGCCAACTCGCGGCGCAGGCTTTGTATGTCGTTATTGCGCTCCTGGCAGCGGCGCAGGTTCTTTTGAAAGGTGTTTTCGTCGGGGTTTTCGGCCACGTCTAAAGCCCGGGCCAGCACGTTATAGCGATTCAGAGCTTCCTGGCGCTGCTTTTTTTGTTCTTCGAGCTGTTCAATTTGACGGGTTAGCAACACCAGCTCCTGTCCGGTTTCGTTGCTCTGCATGGCCCGTGCCAGACTTTCTTTGTCGGCGCGGTGCTGCTCTAATTTGTCGTTGATGCCCTCAATTTGCTGGCGCACCGCTTCGACGGCTTCGCGAGATTTTTCGATGTGTTGTTGCAATTCTTCGCTGCGGCGGCTGGCAAAGTACAGATCGGCGATCTGGCGATCGCGACGCCAATTCACCAGAGAGCCTTCTAACACAGAAACGGTTTCCGCCAGGGCCTTGACGGGCTCCAGCATTTCCAGCTGTTTTTCGGCTTTGTCCATGGCATTTTTGGCGTTAAGCAAAAGCTTGTAGGTGCCTTTGAGGTTATCAAAGATATCTCGGGTGTCGCCTGCTTCCAGCATATTGTCGCGAATAAACACATTCAAATCGCCCAGGACCTTGATCCCGACGGTCTGGTTAAAGAGGGTGAGTGCTTTGGGGGAACGCATGCCAAAGACCCGCATCATGCGCCGTGAATACTTGCTGGCGGCATCAAAAAACTCAATGGTGTCTTTGTGGTCCCGCGGCGGGTATTTTTGTTTGAGATCCCGCTTCCATTGGCCCCGGGGGTCAAAGGGGGTCAAATCTTCGGCAATGGTCAGGGCTTCATAGGCAATGACCCAGGCTTTTTTGAGGTCCTGGTTGCTAAACCAGCGGCACTGGGCCAGGGTTACAAATTGGCCTTTGGCGTTGCCAAAGCAGGCCAACAGCACCGAGTAGGTGTTGTTTTTGTCTTTGCGTAACTTTTGGGCAGTGGAGTAGGTGCGGCCCGCTTCTTGAATATTGCCGTAATGCCCCATCACATAAGATTCTTCAGAGCGCTCGGTTTTCTTTTCGGCTCCTGAAGATTGGTTGTAAAAGCGGTATTTGCTTTCGGGCACGAGTAGGGTGAGCATGGCATCGATCAGGGTGGTTTTGCCCGAACCGTTGGCGCCGGTGAGCAACGATGAGCGGCCTTCCGGCTTAATCGTATAAATTTGACTGTCGAAGGTGCCCCAGTTAAAGAGCTCCATGTACTGTAAGCGGTAGCCCGCTGGAATGGGGAGTTCGCTGAGCGCGTGCTCACTTTCGGGTTTGGTTTCTAATTCAAGACTCGACATGGTGCTCTAAGGTCCTCCGGATATCTTCTAGTACGTCGCCACCAATTTTGGCTTTGAGAATGCGGCGCACTTCATACAGACGCTCCTCGGGCTGAGGCACATCCTGGATGAGCTTTAAAAAGCCCATGTCCATGACCTGGCGAATATAGCGATCGAGCTGTTTTAAGAGCTTCACTTTATTGGCGCTTTCCTGAAAAAACAGCTCCAGTTCGTCGCGGATTTTTTGGTGGCTCACGAAGCAAGCGGGTGAGGTGGTGTCTTGTAGCTCATAATCTTCTAAAATTTCGCGCAGTAGCACCAGCAGCAGGGTGACCTCATAAGAGAGACTGGTGCGCTTCACCAGACCGATGGTGCGTCCGGTGTCGTCCAGTTCCAACTGCTTTAAAAAGGCAAAGCCTTCCCGTTGGTCAATAATGACCTCTAAACCAATGCGGGCAAAGTAGTCCATAATGGGCAAGCGATGCTCCAGCAAGCTTTCCCAGATTTTTTCGCTCTCGTAGATTTCAGAGCTGAGAAGGCGTACAATCACAGTGGCGTAAGGCTCCACGTTTTGCTCCTGAGGGGTCAGGGGTTTGGCCTGGCTCTCTTCAAAGGACTGCTCATAGAGTGCCTCTGAAATGTCCTCGGGAATTTCTTCGGGCTCTGGGGGTGGGTTTTTCCAGAGGGGGACAATATTATTGGGGGTGTTCACGGGCGCATTTCCGGGATAATCTTTCATGGCTAACATTTCATTCATGGTTTATGGAACCTCACTTCGGGCATGAGTAGGGCCCGCTTCTTTTCGTAGTCAAAAGGAATGAGCATGGTGTTCTTTTCGTTGACGCCTTCGCGGCGTGCAGACATGTGTAAATAGGCAAAAACTTCGGGCAGGCCCTGCTGAATGGGATGGTTGCGTACCAGCTCGGTCAGGCTGACACCGGGGTTCTCGTCGAGCATGCGCTCCACGCGGGCTCGCAATTGGTCTTTGTCCACATAAAAGGCGTTGAACAGGTAGTCCAGCACCTCGGGGGGCTCACTGAAGTCGTCGGGCTCCAGTTCAGGCTGTTCCAGGTCTACAAACTCCTGGGGCTCCAGCGAGAGTTTGCGTTCCATGGGCAAGAAAATATGGGGGCGCAACTCAATTTCAAAAAAGTTTTCCTCACTAAAGTCCTGGTTCGCCAGTTTGACGGCTAGCTCTTTAATGCGCGAGAAGGTCTCTTTCATTTTGCGGGATTCATGGGGATCTTTGTCCACAATGATACGGCTGAGGCGCTCCGCCATGCGGTCGTTGCTCTCTAATACCTTTTGTGCCGCCTGGTGCAAATAGGTGCGTAAATGCTTTAAAAAGGCGTCTTTGTGGTCAATGGCGCGCTCGTCGAGTAGACCGTAGACCTTTTCGGTCAGGGCTTGCAATTCTTCTTGACCCGAAGTCACCAGTAAAAAGTCCCAAAAAGCGTAGAAGCTTTTGCCCTGATCAGTGGACTTGAGGGCGTCTAAGGCGTCAAAGGCATAGCGCAGAATTTGCCCTTTGCCGCCGCGCAATTCCATATGGCGGTGGTAAATGTCGCGGGTGAGTTCTCGGAAATTGCCTTCGACCTCGCGGAAGTCAGAGAGCAATTGTTGCGCCAGGCGATTGACCTCTTGAAAGCGGGATTTGATCTGGTAATCGTCGAAGGTGTAGACTTCCTGGCTCTGCTGAATGCGATCCATTTCTTGTTCAATTTTGGCTTTTTTAAGGGCCAATTCTTGCAGGCGGCTGTCGGGGTTTGCGTTGGTGTTTTCTACCAGATCCCGCAGGCGGTTAATAATGTCTTTCATGCGGGACTCGGTGCCCACAAACTCGCGTTTTTTCAGGGTGTCGAGCCATTGCAGGGCCTTTTCGCTCTCGGGGGTGAGCTCATAGAGCACGGCGCCTTCTAAATCCAGGTCATTGCGCAAATAGCCCTGATCGGTCCAGCGCTTTACAAATTGCTTGGCTTTGGCTTCAAAATAAGAGAGCTGGGTGTTTTCATGACCTTCACTCACCTCTAAAAAGTCAATGTCTTCTAAGAAGTTGGCCAGCCGCTCAATCAGGTCTGATTCAGGCAGGACGAGAATGTTTTCTTCTCGCAGACTGTGAAAGAAGCCCAGGATCATGGGGGCATGATCGCTCCTGAATAGACGAACAGCTTCAGAGGTCTGAAACAGCTCATGAATTTCACTATAATGCATACTTACCGCAAATTATCAAAATTAAACAAACACAAGGTCTTCGGGTCTTACAAGGTTAAGATTAGTTTAGCTTACCGGGGATCTGCTGTCCAAGACATTGATCACAAGTTTTTTTGAAGCCTGTTTAAATTATACAACAAAATACTTTGTGTATTCAATGTTTTATCGCGTGGCGGTATCGGCTTCTGCCAGCACCAATAAACAAAATCCTCCCAGCCAGAGGGCGGCTTGATCGGGGGCGAGCTGAAAGGCCAAACGTCTTGGCCAGCGGGCTAACCGGGCTTTCAAGGTGGGGGCCGTGCGATCGATGGCGTAGGCGGTATAGCGTGTATCGAGCACCCGATACCCGGTTTCTTGAAGGGCGTCCAGGGCCAGCTCGCGGGTGAAATAATGCAAATGCCCCACATCCTGTCGCCAGCGTGAAAGTAAACCTCTCACCACCGCCTGGGCGGAAAGATCCAGGGGAATATGAAAAACGCAGTAGCGCCCTCTGGGGCGCAGATTTCTGAGAAAGTCAAAGTAGTTTTCTACATGCTCAAACACGTCTAAGGCTAGCACCACGTCGTAGGTCTCGCTGCTACTGAAAAAGTCACCGTGGGTAAAGCTTAAGTGCGAATTGGCAAAGGGTTGGGCCAGCGCAATGGCCTGACTGGAAATATCCCAGCCCTGCAGACGGGCTTCAGGGAAGGTCTTTTGCAGAGCGGTCAGCACCTGACCTGCACCACACCCCACTTCACACAAGCGCTCAGGCTGGAGGCGATGGTGGTGTAAGAGTTGGGCCACATGTTGGGCTTTCCAGGGGGAGTCTTCACGGTGCCAGGAGGGGTTGGCCTGTAAATAGGTACCATCGTGATAGCGGGATTCGGTCATGGGGGCAGTGTATCAGATTTGCAGGGTCTTCCGCTCTGCCCCGCTTGCCTTTTGTGGGTTTTTGTGTTTTTATCGAGCATATGCAAGCACTTCGCACCTTAAAACAATCGGCTCGCTCGACGCCTGCCTGGCTCACCCTGGCGCTTTTTCTGGGGGTGATTTTCGCCTGGGGCATGACCGTTTTTTTGTTTGTGCAAGGGCGTTTACCCGCAGGGGCAGCTTTTGTACTCAATACCCTGTGGGTCTATCTCAATTTCACCGTCTTGCATGAGGCGGCCCACGGCAATATTCGCGGCGGAAGCGCGGCCTGGCGGCGCTTAGAAACCCTTGTGGGCTGGCTTAGCGGGGCGCTCTTAACCATTCCCTTTCCGGTGTTTCGCTATTTGCATTTGAAGCACCATGCCCATACCAATCACCCTCAACAGGATCCCGACTACTGGGTGGCGGCCAGTCGTTGGTGGCAAGTGGGGCTCAAAAGCATGAGTATTATTGTGGGGTATTATTGGCACTTTGTGCATTTTTTGCCGCGACAACCCAATGCCCGCGAAAAAAAGTACGTATGGCACAGTGTGCTGGGTTTTGCAGTCGTGTATGCCATCACTTTTGCGAGTCTACCGCTTCATTTTTGGCGTGAGGTACTGGTGCTGTGGTGGGGCCCCGCGCTGATGGCTTCAGGTATTTTAGCGTTGGTTTTTAATTGGTTGCCCCATCATCCGCACCGTGAGCAAGACAAGTATTTACACACCCGCATGTTTTTGGGGTGGTGGGGGCTGACGCCAGCATTAATGGCGCAAAACTACCATTTGATTCACCACTTGCACCCCGGACTGCCCTTTTATCTTTATCCGCGGGCTTTTCGTTTGCTAGACGACGATTTGCGGCAGCGAGACTGCCAGATTATTGAACCGAGTTCACGTTATTGAAGCAGGATTTTCGTTTTGAAAAATACTTAGCGAAAGGCATGGATTAACCGTTGTAATGGCTCTAATGAAATCTTAAAGTCGCGTTGTGCGTTCTTAACCTCGCCCGTTACATAAGTGTAACGCTGTTCGCGTGCGCTGGCCATTATCCAAAAACAGTGATTTATCGAATCCTCAGGCAGCAACTCAATCACCCGGATGCCTTTGGCCGCAAAAAGTAGATTTGTTAAGCCCGCTCCATGGGGACCCATAATCACAGCAGCTTCACTAAATATGCGAATCTGTTCGGCAAAAGATAAATGTTCAAGGTGTAGTACTTCAAAACCCGCTGCCTGTAAAAGGGGCAGGAGTTCTGCTTCATTGCATACCCGGCGACCCGTGGCGTGTTGGCGAGAGATATACAATTTGCGCTTTGGTTGGGGACTCAATCCCAGTTTGTTGAGCAAATACTCGCGGGTGCTTTGGAGCTGAGGGGCTGAAAATTTACCCAGATCTGGCACATAAAGGGTTTCTAAGCATAAACCCTCATCAGGAAACGACAGACGCACAGCAGGGGGAATATCGCAGAGATCGAGGGCGGACGCTTGAAAAGCATTCAGGTGCTGGGGTAGCAGCAGCTTGACCTGCGCGGGGTCATGGCGTGTGACATATTCTATGAGTAAAGGCAAACACTCCAGAAGCCAATGGTGGTAATTGTGGTGCCAATAGTAAAAGGGCAGATAACTGATACCCTCTAATCTTTGGGGGGTTGCTCTGGGTTGATAAAGCGCGAAATTAACGGTTTGGGTCGCTGTGGGCGAAGACTGAATTTGCATATGACGAATTTGAAATTCCCCGGTTTGCTCCAGGCGCCCACGATGATGATAAGAGTCAGAGATCAACACGCCATTGTGGGTCACTACCGCATACATCGACGTCACCAGGCGCGCCGAAGGCAACTGGTGTAAATAGCGGGCCGGATAGGGATAATTTAAGGCCTGAATAGGGTTGCGGCCTTCATGAAAAAACGAAGGCCGGGCCAGCTCAGGCACGGGATACTCAGGCAGCGGACACAAAAAATGCCCCGCCGGGCTCAGCAATCTCTGTTGGTTGCCCAGAAAAGAAGAATCCTGGGTGCATGCCTCATCGTAGGTCATGATCTGTAGAAGTTCCATGGGCTTTATTTTAGCAAATGCAGTGCTTTGCGGGCTGCTGCATGGTAGGAGCATAGCGTAATAACCTTTGAATCGTGAAACGGGCGGCGTCGGTTTGCTGTGTTCGCTGATAGGCCAGCGCCAGCGGATAAAGTACATCGGGGGCATTGGGCTGTAAAGCCAGGGCTTTTTGCAAGGTGTCAATACCCGCTTGAAAATGCTGTAACTGGCATTGGGCAGCCCCCAGGTGTTTTAAGACATCAACCTGCTGAGGACAGAGTTCATGGGCCTGTTGTAAAGGTGTTAAGGCTCTCTGAGGCTGACCCGACACAAGCCAGGACAGTCCCAGCAAATGTAAAGCCCGGGGCTGTCCTGGCGTTATCGCCAGCACCTGCTCACAGAGGGCTCGCGCTGCGATGAAATTGCCCGATTGCCCCAGGTGGTCGGCCTGGCTCAAAAGGGCCTGTTGCGCTGAGGACTCAGGCCCATAAGGCGCAGATATTTCAGGTGGCACTTCAATGATGGCAGGCAAGATGCCCGTCATGCGGTGGTTGTGCATCATGGTATAGGCGGCTTCTACAGAACGCAGTATGGCACGGGTATTGAATAAATTGAACGCGGTTCCCCGTGAGCCGGCAGTGCGAGCCTGAGCTAGACGATCTCGATAGTTTTTTAAATCACCGGGTACGGTAGCCAAATGCACCGCTAAGGTCTCGTAGTGATCGATGTCTCTGGCCACTAGCTCTGCTAAGCCGACGGCATGCAACAATCCCGTGGCCACACGACCCGTCATAGACTCTCCCGGCAGCGTCAAGACAGGAACACCTGCCCAGAGGGCATCGCTAACCGTGGTATGACCATTAGAAGGCCAGGTGTCTAATACCAGATCTGCCTGGCTTTGACGGGCAATATGGCGATTTTTGGGGAGTCCTGGAGCAAAAATCAGGCGCTCAGGCGCCACACCTGCCTGTGCCGCAACGGACCGCAAATGTTCCTCTGGAGAAGCAGAATCGGAATCAGGTTGAAGCAACCAGAGCACACTGTCAGGCACCTGTTTTAAGATGCGCATCCAGCTGTCAAAACGTTCAGGGTGAATGCGATTGCTTTTATTAAAACAACAAAAGACAAAGCCTTGTGGCAAACCCAGCGTCTCGCGTGAGGGGGTGGGCGGCAGCGGGTTAACATAATGATTCATTTGGTAAGTCAGGGGCAAATAAACCAGCTTTTCTGAAAACCAACGCGCCATCTCAGGCGGCACAATGTGTTGATCCACGAGAATATAATCGACCCAATCCGCCCCGAGTGTGGCAGGGTAATCGAGCCAGGTGGCCTGTAAAGGAGCAGGGCGATACGCCAAAATCTCAGGATGATCATGGGCTGTGTAACCGCCTAAAAAAATCAGCAAATCAAGCTGGTCCTGAGCAATACGCTGCGCAGCCGTCTGCGGGTCAAGATGTTCGAGAGCGATAAAATGCTCCGCCTCTCGGCAAAACTTTTGATAATAAACGCTGCCGTCGTCGCCCTGGGTGGCGTATGCAAAAACCTCAAAGCACTGCCGATCATGCCAGGCAAAGAGATCCCAGATCATATCGCCCAGGATGTGCTGGCGAAAATCTGCTGAAAGGTAACCGACGCGTAAGCGACGGTGGGACGATGGAGGTGAAGGGGCGGGGGGTAAAGAGCATAAAGGCAGCGTATGAATACTGCGAGCATGGGCCCGGGCCACGCGCCACTGCTGCTCTGCCGATAAGCCCAGCAACAGGCTACTGTAAGGTGAGATGCCCACTGCGTCATTGTCGCCTGTGTTGGCAATGGCGATGAGTTGGGGTGCCCACTGCTGCAGTAGATGCCAGTCACACAAAGACAGAGCAACCCTCACCATGCCATCGATCGCTCCCACATGGCGAGGGTTTTGATCTAAAATTTCAGTAAAACAGCTTTGGGCCGCGCGAAAGTTTTTTTGTACGGCGTATTGTGTGCCCTGATTAAACCGTTCGGCGTTCGACATAAAGACTCCAAAGTAAGGTGGTTACTAGCATAGCAAAGGCTCAGGTGAGAAACAAGCTCAGACAAAATGCCCCCATTTACCGTATAATGCCTACTCAATCTTTACGCTGGAATGGATACTCCCATGCTATCACCTCCTTCTGCCCAACATCTCCCGCCCTTTAGTTGTAACGTGAGTCCAGATTTTGCCTCCCTTTTAACGGAGTTAAAGGCATCACTAGCCATTAGTACCTATCAGGCAGGCAAGGTGATTTTTATTGGCGTGAACGCTCAGGGCCAGCTAACCCAGTTGCCCCGCAACTACAATAAAGCCATGGGCATTGCGATTGACGGTCATAAAATGGCTGTGGCGACCAAAGAAACCGTTGAAGTTTTGGCGCACTCCGAAGGTCTTGCGCTCAGCCATCCTCAAAAACCAGGGGCTTACAGTAGCCTGTATGTGCCGCGTGCCACCTATTACACAGGCTTTGTAGATATTCACGATTTAGAGTGGGGCAAGGCGGGGTTATGGGCGGTTAACACGTCTTTTTCGTGTTTGTGTCTCATTGAAGACGATTACAGTTTTACGCCGCAGTGGCAGCCCTACTTTATTCAAGATCTAGAACATGATGATTATTGCCATCTGAACGGCCTGGCCATGGACCACGGCGAGCCAGCTTATGTAACGGCACTGGGTGAGGCCCATACTCCCAAAGGCTGGAAGCCCCGCATTACAGAGGGGGGCATTTTAATGGACGTACCCAGCAATAGCGTTATCAGTCACAATTTGGCCATGCCCCATTCGCCCAGAATTTGGGACGGTAAACTCTACGTGCTTTTGTCTGCCAGTGGCAAACTCGTAACCATCGACCGCCAGAGCGGTCACATGGAAACGGTCTGTGAGTTGGGTTCCTTTGTGCGCGGCATGACACGCGTGGGAGACTATGTGTTTATTGGGCGCTCTCGCCTGCGAGAAAGCTCTACCACTTTTCAAAAACTCCAGGCCCTGCCCGTGGGACAAAACTCCCACCATGCAGGAATTACCGCCGTACACTTGCCCAGCGGACGTATTCTTGGCGAACTGAATTACCTGAATGCTGTGGAAGAAATTTATGATGTGCAGGTTTTGGCCGGCTTGCCCAATCCCGGTATTTTGAACACGGAGACACCTCTGCATACCTTTGCTTTGTCTACCCCGAGACAGAGTTATTGGGCCAATCCCAATCATACAGAGCAACCCCGCTAAAGTATGGCCATTCAAAACCTCGATCACCATATGCAGCAGGCGGTACAATTTCACCAATCCGGTGCCTTTGCCCATGCCGAGTCTCTATATCTTGAAGCCCTCGCTGAGCATCCGCGTCACGCCGGTATTCTCAATTTATTGGGTACCGTATGCGCGCAACAGCAAAAGACAAGCGAAGCTCTCAAATATCTGCGCCGTGCCCTGCGCCAGGAACCCGCCAACCCCATGTACTTGCTCAATCTGGGCGAAGCGCTGGTTAGAGCCGAAAAACACGAAGAGGCCATTAAATACCTGAAGCAGGCCTTGCTTAAAGCTCCCCAGCTGGCGCTCGCCCATTATAACCTGGGCAATGTTTACAAAACCTTGCACCAACCTGATGCGGCAATTGCCCATTATGAGCAGGCGATTGCTCTCAAAAAAAGCCCTGAGTACCTGTATAATTACGCCAATACCCTGCGCGATGTAGGGCGTTTGCGCTCAGCCACCGCAGCTTACCAGCAAGCGTTGTCTTTAAACCCTCAGCATGCTGAAGCCCACAATAACCTGGCCACACTGCAAAGTGAATGGGAAGACTTTGACAGTACCTTGTACCACTACCAACAAGCCATTCAGCTCAAGCCTGATTTTGAGAGTGCCCATAACAATCTGTTTCAATTTCATCAGCAGAATGACCACGCCCATGCTGCATTGCAGCATTTGAATACCCTCAAAAGCCTAAGGCCGAAGGACCACAATGCTCTGAATCTTGTGGGTGCAGGCCTTGTACCCATTATTCCCGCTAATGTTCAGGCCGTGGATGATGCCCTGAACCATCTTGCGACGACCCTCATCCAGAGTAACCCTCAAGACCTCACATTAAAACAACTGAGTGAATACAATCTGGCCTTTCCATCCGGCATCACTTATTATGGCCGTGACGATCGCCTTTTGCGCGAGCAGTATGCGCAATTTATCGATCGCAGTGGTGTTATTCCGGTGCTAGCCCCCGCTGGTAAGCGGCGCAGTCGCCCCCGTGTGGGTTTTGTGGTCACCAAAGGCCACGAAGGGGTCTTTTTAAAGTGTATGGCCGGACTTATTTCACGCTTGCCTGAGGCCTACGAGGTCTGGGTGGTGTGCTCTCAGCCCAATGGTCAGGCTATTTTATCTCAGCAATTGCCCCAGTGTCAGTACCTGGCCCTTGACCCGGATTTATTGACCGCTGCAAAACAATTGCAAAAAGCAGACTTTGATCTGCTGTATTACTGGGAAGTGGGCACCGACAGCGTCAACTACTTCTTGCCCTTTTTTAAGACGGCGCGTCTGCAAGTCACCTCCTGGGGTTGGCCGGTGACCTCAGGCATCTCTCATCTGGATGCTTTTATCTCGTGTGCATCGCTTGAGCCGGAGCACGCTGAGCAATACTACACCGAGCCTTTAATGCTTTGTAAGCGCCTACCCATTTACTATTCGGCTCCCCCTGTATCTACAACAATGAACCCCAATGAACGTCGCGCCCTGGCTTTGCAGCTGGGCCTCAGCGAAGAGACACATATCTATTTGTGTGTCCAAAACCTGCGTAAAATTCAGCCAGAGATGGATATGCTCTTTGAACAGATTTTGGTAAAAGACCCTCAGGCACAGGTGTTTTTTATTGCCGACAAGCGCCCGGCCATTACCGAGCGTTTTGCTCAGCGTTTGCAAGCGGTTACCACAAAGCACCCCAGGCGTTTGCATCTTTTAGAACGTATGGAGGCCGTAGACTATCTGCGCTGGGTCAAAGCAGCCCATGTCATGCTCGACACCACTTGTTACACCGGTGGAGCCAATACCAACTACGATGCCTTTCAAGCAGGCACACCCGTGGTAACTATGGTCGGGCCGCTTCATCGCAGCCGCTTTACGCTTGCAGTTTATACCCAGATGGGTTATACCGATTGCGTTACCCACAGCCCAGAGGCTTATGTGAGCAAGGCTGTAGCGCTGGCTACAGAGCCTGAACAACGCCAGGCTGCTGTAGACGCGATTGTACAACGTCGATCCGCGGTGATTGAAGACCCCAAAGCCGTCGCCGCTTTTTGTCAGGGTTTAGATGGGTTGCTTTTGTAGACAGCGTATAATAGAACTATGGAACGTAAAAGGGGATGGCACTACGGGATGATGCCATTGCCGTTGTATCGTTCGCCATAAATCCCGTACTTATCACCGTCTTGAAAACTTTGCCAGGTGACCACAAAGTCTCCGTCGTCGTCCATGGCTATCGCAGCATTTTGTTGATTATTCGTTGTGTAAGTGTTGATCCCAAACTCTAAACCCTGGGGCGTGCCCGCAGCATTGTACCGCTGACCATAAACCCCGTACTTACTACCATCTTGGCTACTTTCCCAGGTGACCACAAAGTCGCCGTCGGCGTCCATGGCTATGGCAGCATTGCGTTGGGCGTTGGTTGTGTAAGTGTTGACTCTAAATTCAGAACCCTGAGGCACACCCGATGCATTATAACGCTGGCCATAAACGCTATAACTGCTATCTTGACCATTACTTTGCCAGGTGATTACGAAATCACCGTCGGCGTCCATGGCTATCGCAGCATTGCTTTGATTACTTGAAGTGTAGGTGTTGACCCTGAACTCAGCATCCTGAGGCACCCCCGAGGCATTATACCGCTGAGCATAAATACCGTAATTACCGCCATCCTGGCTACTGCTTCGCCAGGTGACCACAAAGTCTCCGTCGTCGTCCATGGCTATCGCAGAATTGAATTGACTATTCGTCGTGTAGGTATTAACCCTGAATTCAGAACCCTGAGGCACTCCTGAGGCATTATACCGCTGGCCATAAATACCATAACTACTGCCATCCTGGCTATCATCGTGCCAGGTGACCACAAAGTCTCCGTTGGCGTCCATGGCTATCGCAGGATTACGTTGATTATTCGTCGTGTAAGTGTTGACCCTGAATTCAGACTCCTGAGGCACCCCTGAGGCATTATATCGCTGAGCGTAAATACCGTAATAGGCACCATCCTGTCCAGAGCTTTCCCAGGTGATTACAAAGTCTCCATCGTCGTCCATGGCTATTGCAGGATTGATTTGATTATTCATCGTGTAGGTATTGACTCTAAATTCAGAACCCTGAGCTACACCCGCGGCATTATACCGCTGGCCATAGATACCGTTATTACTACCATCCTGCCCATAACTTGTCCAGGTGACCACAAAGTCGCCATCGTCGTCCATCGCTATTGCAGTATTGGTTTGACTACCCGTGGTGTAAGTATTCACCCTGAATTCCTCACGAAGCCCAGGCACCACCAGAGGCACTATAACCAAAGCATCACTGACGCTAACCGCTGCGCTCTGCAACAGGTTACCGCTGGTATCGTAGGCACTAAGTAGCCAGTTGCCAGGAATGACCTGAGCAAAGCTCACCATGCTCCCGCTTGCGCTGCCTTCGGCAAGCATCAGGGGTTTAGACAAAGGGTCATTTAAAACAAAGCGGACGGCATTGGGTAAGTTTGCCCCATTGGTTGTCGTGACGTTGACCTGAACGGTCTGTGTTGTGACGGTGTTATCGGCCAAAGCACTGGCTGTAGGAAGAGCCTGGCCGCCAGTGACAAGGTCCGCCATGGCCGCCCCATCAAATAAGGCAGGGTCCCGGCCAAATTCGCCGGTTTGTGCGTTGTATTGCAGCACTTCGGTCAACAAAAGGGTTTGCAGGGCCGGTATATCTAAACCGTTAAGGGCACTGACCCGCTCAGTGAGCAGGGTGTAAAGCAGGTCATACAGCAAATTTCGGGCGCGGTTCAGGGTGAAATTAACGGTGGTTACTCCAGTTTGCGAGCGATACCAGGCACTGGCCTCAAAAGCCTCAAGGGGTTCCTGACTGGCATTAAAGCCTTCGACGCGCACCAGGCGGAGCTTGCCGTTGTCGGTGGGAATATTAGAGAGGGTGACGTTAAGGCTGTCGCCGTTTACGGGCAAGTATTCATCGCCGTCTTGCGTAATGGGGGTGGCAATGCCTTCGCCCACCAGGGTCACTTTAACAAAGGCGAGCTGTTCGGGCTGTGCCAACTGGGTGCGAAAGCCGGGTAACTGAAGCTGCAAGCGCAGATGCTCCGTGTTACCTGCAAAGTGCAAGCTGACCCCGTGATTCAGCGCAACGGGTTGATCAGAGGTTTGATCAGAGGGTTGGGTCTGAAGCAATGCGGTATTGGCCGTGGGTGCCGAGACAAGGGGCGCAGAGACTTGACAGGCTATGAGGCTAAGAGACAGAGAGATTGAAAGCAAGTGTTGAATTTTCATATTGAATGTTTCCTTATTTCGCCATTCCGTTGGCCTGGTATTGCTTGCTATAAATACCGTAATAGTCACCGTCCTGGCCATTGCTTTGCCAGGT
>CAXRDE010000014.1:0-298834 GCA_964229355.1 Candidatus Sericytochromatia bacterium
GTCCCAAGATTTCTGAAAGGTCTGGTCTTCCCACCAGTCCACTGCCTGCTCAAGGCTTTTCACCAGGCGACCCGGCCAAAGGATCTCAATCCCCCAAAACAACCAAAAAACGAGCGTAGGCTCCAGACGGGCGTACTGCTGCTGAAAAAAGATGGCTAACATTTTATCGTGAAGCCACTGGGGAACATATCCAACACTCTGCACCACAAAAAGAGGTAAATAGCGCAGATCACTCAACGGTAAATCCGTAACGATTAAGGCCATAAGCCCCCGCAGAATACTGGCGCTAACATAGGACAGATAAATCACCACAGACCATTTGAAGACTTTCAATAATGAGGGGTTCCTGTAAGCGAGTCGCAGCACATAGCCAAAGGTGAGCAGCGCAATGGCGGTGGCACAATAGGGCGGGTATAACCCTCGAAAATAGCCCGCCAGGCTAAACATAGCGCAAGCGGATACACTGGCCAACAACAGCGAATAGCCCCCGGGGGCCAGCGGCCCCCAGACCCACAACCCCACCAGGCTCAATCCCAGTGCCACCATGCAAGCCTGCAAGCCCACACTCAGCCAAAAATCCGCTGCATTAAAAGGCCGCTGGAACGTACGAGACAAGGTTTCTAGCAGCTTTTTTTTAACACAGATATCTTCCAAAGCCAGCCCATGGCTTGCGCAGGGTGATACATACTGAAATGGAGAAACATAAGGGGGATGAAAAGGATCATACAAGCCAGTCCACCCTTGCAAAGCCAAAGCCCCACCAGCGCTATCGCCGTGCACACTGGCACCCTGCATACTGAGGGCAATGCGTAAGCGTGGCATGGCTTGCAAAGGCTGCACTGACAAACCCGCCACGGCAGAGGCCCCGAGAGAGTGGCCGAGCACGGCAAGTTCTCCACCCTTGATGGCCGGATGCCCGCGCAGAAAAGCAAGGCTGTCTTCCACATCTTCTGTATAGTCCTCCACCCGCAGAGGGCTTTCACCGCGATCCAGGGACTCGCCATACCCCCGCAAATCGGGAGTAAATACACCAAAGCCCTGATAGGCCAGCGTTTTGGCCAGTGACTGAACGCTGCGCCGAGAAGAAGCGACCCCATGCACCAGCAAGACACCCGGCCTCGCTGACACCGCAGAGGCCGGCAACCATAAGGTGCCTTTGATCATACCCTGACGCACCGGAAGCTCTACCTCTTGCTGAGATAATTCAGGTAGCCGTGCCTGTAAAAACAAGACGAGCAACACAAAGCATACCGTACTGAACAGCAGAATACGCATCACAATCTGTGGGGTAACTTTGGTCATTGGGCACCAGAACATGGCATACTTTTGAAAAACATTAAGGTTCAGCATGCAGCAAAAATGTTGACACGACAAGTTCTTGAGTCACAACGCAAAAGCAGCCGTCGCCAGTTTCAAAGTTGGGACGTGGATGTTCCTTTGCCCCAATTATGGACCTTTGCCCAGGCCTGGCTACGCCATCATGTGGCATTGGCGGCACCGGCCCCCAGTTTACGCTACCCCGGCTGGATCACGGGTGAACTGGCCTGGACAGGCCCCCGCCCCTGGCTTGAGTTGCCCTTTTTTTGGCAAGAAGAGAAACGCTTTCGCATTGAGCACACCGCAGGTCCTCAGGCTTATCTCTGCTGGGAAATCCATTGCGAAGCCCTCTCTCCAAGACGCAGTCGCTTAAGCTTCAGCTGTCAGTGGCACTGGAAACAAGAGGCCTTACTCAACAAACGCTGGCACAGCTTAACAGCGGCTATCGCGTCTGCATTGCCTATCTTACAGCGTCTTTTTACATGCTTTCCGGTACAGCATCTGGAGGACTTGCGCACCGCGGGGGAAGACATTCTCTCGCTTTGGGGTTATGCGGAACAGCAGCTATGTCAGGCCTTAACCGGTGCAAGCGATGAGTTGCTGTGGACGTGGTTTCAAGAACTTACCTACACCTCTCGCTGCGTGGCCCGGTGGGCCCATATTCCTGGCCGCACCGTATTGCACACCCCCACCCATTGGCAACAATTGGCGACAGGACAAGGTTTAGCCCTTTTTTTCTATCCTGAAGCCAAAGAAAACCAAATTTTGTGGCCCCAAAATGCCCTCAAACAGCAGCATTACCTCTGGCCCCGGGAACGCTTTGCGCTGCCTGCCCCCACAGCCAGCCCCATCCCCTGGCAACACAAACACATGGAGGCCCCTGCCTGGCTAGCCCGAGATCCCCTGGCTTCTGTCCAAAGACAGCAGCCGCTGCAAACCGTTCCCAACGCACGTTATCAATGGGTCCACCCCACCGGCGAACAGCAGTTTATAAACCAGGGCAAAGCCCCCGAAGCGCTGGCTTACGGTGAACCCAGGCACTCCGGTTATCGTCTCGAAAAGGTGTTTACGGATCCCAGGGCCACCCCTTATCTTTTTAAAGAGTGGCCCGAAAGCCATCCTTTAACTTTAGAGCTTAGCCTGTGTCTTGTTTCCACCGCTGAGCCCCATTATTTTGCCGGGGGAATGGCCCACTCTCTCGAAAGCAGCTTAAGGCAAGGTCGCCTCTTACTCAGCAGTGCTCAGGGCATTTTATTGGCCTTTCAATACCCTCGCGAGGCCCTCACCTGGCTCCTGGATTTTTATGCTGAGACCCCCACCTGGGAAAAATGGGGATTCTTATCTCAAGGCTTTGTACCTCAAATTGCCCTGAGCCAAGGCCCCGTGAAGATTTACCCCCAACAAGGCCATTGGCGCGTTTTAGGCAACCAGGTAAGGGTTCTGAATGAAGGGGCAAACCAAAGCCAGGGTGCCGTGGTGATGAGCGCGGAATTACTGGCAAGCCCTGAGGTTTTACGCACCTGCCAAAAACAAAATTGGCAAGCCCACTATGTCTCAGATTTAGGCACGGTGCACCTGTATCCTAAATTTTAAAAATCTGCTGAATCCAGTCTTCCTGGGCGGCTTTGCTCTCTCGACTCAAAAAATCGCGCAATTGTGCAGCGTTTAGCTCCAGAGGTTCTGTTTGAAGGTGCTCCTCGTAGAGTGCCGCTAGCTTTGGGGTTTCTTGTAGAGGTACCCGTTGGTGCTCAATGACACGCTCCAGACCCGTCCGCACGGCTCGCGGGTGTAAAAACGTTGGGGGTTCATGGGACATTTAGGCTTCCATTCCTTTCACCAACTCGGCCAGGCGCGACAATGCAGGACTTGCCACCTGTACATTGTGTGCAAAAGGTACGGCGGGTACCCGAGCAAAGCGCTGCAGGGTATCCTGTAAACTGGGCAGGCCCTCAGAGACCTCCGCAGGGGTCAGGGTAACGGCTTCCAGCGAGCTTTGGGGACTTAAGAGCGTCAGGAAAGCGTCAATGCCCGTGTGCGGAATTCGATAGGCTTGTACGTGGTGCAACAAAACCCGATAAGCCCGATCTGATTCGCCTAGTAAACAGAAGAAGTAAGCCAACACCAAGTAGGCCTCAGCACACCTGGGGTTAATATCTAAAACCCGATAGGTGAGCCACAGCGTCAACTGCAGAAGGTTCTCATTCTGGTAGTGCTCCACACGGGATTGGGCCAACACCTGTAGCATAAGCTTCACGTAGGGTTGTTCAGGCATTTTTGCTTCTTTCAAAAGTATCCATCATTCGAGCTTCAT
This sequence comes from Candidatus Sericytochromatia bacterium, assembly GCA_964229355.1. GTDB lineage: Bacteria > Cyanobacteriota > Sericytochromatia > UBA7694 > UBA7694 > CAXRDE01. Next base: position 3,629 of record CAXRDE010000014.1, read on the forward strand.
GTTAACATACCTTCAAAAGGAGCTGTCAGCGTGGAAATACTGGTTATTCGTCATGGTCAATCCTATGGGGATCTTGAAGATCGTCACGAGGGCTTGGCTGATTTTAAGCTCAGTCCCCAGGGGGTCACTCAGGCCGAAAAAATCGCCCGTTTTATTTACCAAAACTACCCTTTAAATCGTATTTATACGAGTCCGCTCATGCGTGCCCGTGAAACCGCCGATCGTATTGCAGAACCGCTGCAAATTCCAGTATACGAAGAACAGGGCCTCATCGAACGAGATAATGGCAAGCTTTCGGGCATGCTGCGCTCCGAAGCTTTAATTCAATTTCCCTACCCTGCAGAGGGCCGCGCTTATCACGAGAGCCTTCACGGCGGAGAATCTGAATTACAACAGCGCATGCGCGTTGAAGCCTTCTGGGCCCGTCTCTGTCAGGAAGCCCCTGATCGACGTATTGGCATTGTCACCCACAACAGCACCATCAACATGCTGTTTCAATCTTTTTTGCAATTACCCAACGATTGCCATGTCTTTTTAAGTACCGCAGAAGCAGGCATTCATTTCTGGAACGTGCACCAACGCTACCGACAAATCATGTTTAACAATTACCAGGAACATTTGAAAGTGGATCATTAATCGCTTCCCAAGATGAAGTTCTGTGTGCTAATGTTAAGTTATGTAAAGAACCGGAGTGAAGCCAATGAACAGAATGCAATTGCACCAACTGGTGGATGAACTTGCGGAACAAGATTTAGTGATACTGGCGCGGGTCATGCAAGGATTACGCGCCACCGCTCCCCTGGTCCCTCCTCCTGCCCGCGTGCCTGACCCTGTGGGACATAGCCCCTCTCCCGTGGTGGAAGCCCAGGCCACATCCTTGAGAGGCCAATTGGCCCAGGAGTACGGACGCCTCATGCGCCAGGAGTCCCCTGAAGACAGCAGTGTGCTGCGCAAAGTCATGTTCACTCCCCTGAGTGAACTTTTAAGTTGGGTTAATCAACCCGCCAACCCTACCCAGGGAAAATAACCCGACTTTTTAACAACTGGCAAGCTTTGGCCAGATCAGGCGCCAGATAACGGTCTGCCTGCAGCGCAGGTATTTCTTGCCGTAAAGCTTGCCATGCCGCCTCTACCACAGGTGAGGCTTGCAGCGGACGGCGTAAATCCATCGACTGGGCGGCGCAGAGCAATTCAATGGCCAAAACCTGTTGGCAATGTTCCAAAATTTGTAACGCCTTATTGGCCGCTGTGGTGCCCATACTCACGTGATCTTCCTGGTTGGCAGAGGTGGGAATAGAGTCCACACTGGCAGGGTGCGCCAGAACTTTATTTTCAGAGACCAGTGCAGCGGCAATATACTGAGGAATCATAAACCCTGAATTCAGACCGCCTTCAGGGCTCAAAAAGGCCGGAAGTCCCCGACTATGCTCTGGATTCACCAGACGTTCAATCCGTCGCTCAGAAATATTGGCCAGTTCACTCATGGCCACAGCAACAAAATCCATGATAAAAGCAATGGGTTGGCCATGAAAGTGACCGCAGCTAATGATATCACCCGCTTCACCATAAGCTGTGGTCTGCGGCATAATGATGGGATTATCGGTCACGGCATTTATTTCACGGTTGAGCACAGACAGCGCATGGGTAAAGGTGTCTCGACTGGCCCCATGCACCTGAGGAATACAGCGAAAAGCATAAGAGTCCTGAACCTGATCACAGGCTTCATGGGCGTTTACCATTTCGCTGGCGTCCATCCACTGCCAGAGGTTTTCAGCGGTTTGCACTTGCCCTGGATGGGGGCGTAACGCATGAAGATCCGGTCGGAAAGCCTGTCGAGATCCCATCCCCACCTGCAAGGTCATCGCGGCAATCAGGTCGGCCTGTTCAAGCAAAGCCTCAAACCCGTCTAAAACCACGCAGGCTACAGCACACATGGGTTGAGTGCCATTGATTAAGGCCAAACCTTCCTTCGCCTGCAGTTCAAGAGGCTCCCAGCTCATCTCAGCCAGCACCTGCGCCGTGGGCCAACATGCGCCCCGAAACATCACTTCACCTTCACCAATTAAAGCCAAAGCCAGGTGTGCCAACGGTGCTAAATCGCCACTGGCCCCCACCGAACCTCGTGAAGGAATCACAGGATGTATTCCGGCATTGAGAAAGTCGACAAGCCGGTCGAGTACACACTGACGCACTCCCGAGTGCCCTTGCACCAGCGTATTGGCTCGCAATAACATAATGGCTCTGACCACTTCTTCAGAGAAGGGAGTGCCTACCCCACAGGCATGACTTAAGATCAGGTTGCGCTGCAATTGCGCCAGGTCCTGGGGCGGAATACGCTTGTTTTTAAGATAGCCAAAACCCGTATTGATGCCATACACCGCTACATCTTTTGTTATCACCTGTTCCACCACCGCACGGGCTGCAGCCACGGGTGCATAGGTGCTGGGATCAAGGGCGACCGGACGCTGATGACGGGCAACAGCCATCACGTCAGCCAGGCTGAGGTGATGGCCATCAATGAGATAGGGAGGGGTTTTTAATTCAGAGGTCACGTTCGGAAAACTCACTTTTATATCTTTTGTATCGTGGTATGTTGACCACCATAACATAAGTGAGGTGACAACGATGACCGATCCTTCTGAAACACGTATTATGGCGCTCTATTGTGACTTTGAGAATCTGGCTCTGGGGGTGAAAGACACGCCCTATGGCCATTTGAACATTTCTCTTATTCTCGAAAAACTTCTGCTCAAAGGCAATATTGTCGTCAAAAAAGCCTATTGTGACTGGGTGCGTTATCAGGACTTTAAAGTCACCATGCATGAGGCGGCCTTTGAGCTGATAGATATTCCTCACGTGCGTATCTCAGGTAAAAACTCTGCAGATATTCGTCTGGTGGTCGATGCGCTAGACCTTTGCTACACCAAAGAACATGTGGATACCTTTGTGATTTTAAGTGGAGACTCTGATTTTTCCCCACTGGTGAGTAAACTGCGCGAAAACAATAAAAAAGTGATTGGTGTCGGCGTCAAAAACTCCACTTCGGATCTGTTGACCGCCAACTGCGATGAGTTTATTTACTATGACGATTTGGCACGTCAGCAGGCACGAGAACAGCAGCGGCGTACCCAAAAGAAAAAACAACCCAAAAAAGAAAAAAAGGAAGAAGCCTGGGAGCTGATTACCGAAACCTACGAAGACTTGTTGGAGGAGCGCGGCGATGCCAGCAAAATCTGGGGTTCCATGATCAAACAGACTTTAAAGCGACGTCAGCCAGGCTTTAACGAAACTTATTACGGTTTTCGCAGTTTTGGAGAACTCTTGAGTGAGGCAGCCAAAGCAGGGGTGATTGAACTCGAGCGAGACGAACGTTCCGGCGGCTTTATTATCAAGGGGTGCCCCTGAAGCGCTTATCGGGTATAATACACGTCATTAAACCATCAATCTGAAGAAAGGAAAGCACCATTATGACCAACCACGAAGTGCTTTCCCAAAATCAGATTGACTCCATACTCAGCGCCATTGATCAAGGCAGCACTTCAGTGAAGCATATGAAAGAGGTGGCGGCGCCACAGCCACGGGATGTGCGAAGCTATGATTTCCGCTACCCGTCTAAGTTTTCACGGGAACATGTGCAGTCCTTTCAGGCCATTAATGAATTATTTGCCCGTTTACTCAGTACGCAGCTGACCACCCAAATGCGTTTACCGGTGCAAAGTGAAGTGATTTCTCTCGATCAGCTCACCTATGACGAATTTATGCGCTCTATTCCCAATCCCACGGTGGTCCTGCTTTACCGTCTCAACCCTTTAAAAGGCAACGTACTGTTTGAGTTTACCCCCGGAACGGCCATTGCGCTGATTGAACGTTTGTTAGGCGGTCCTGGCCGCGCTCCCACCAAGCCCCGCGAGCTGACAGATATTGAGCAGAATCTGATGACCACGGTCATGAACAAAGGCATGCGCTCATTACAAGAAGCCTGGAAAAATATTTTGCCGGACCTGAAGCCGGTGCAACAAACCTTAGAAACCAACCCTCGCTTTGTGCAAATTTCAGCGCCCTCTGACAGCGTTTTAGTGGTTTCCTTTGAAATCCGTCTCGGAGAGACCACCGGCTCGATGCGACTGTGTATGCCATATCCTACGGTGGAATCGCTATTGCCCCGCCTCAGCCGCCAATACGTCATGAATCAGGGAGGTCCTTCTCCCACTGAAGGCTATGCACCTGAGGTGACGCATCACGTCGAGCAGGTCACCCTCAGAATGGCCCTGGAATTAGGCGCCACGCATATGTCCCTTCACGAATGGATGGGACTGGAAATCGGCGATGTGGTGCCCCTGAACACCCGTGTCAACGATCCTTTGTGCCTAAGGGTCGAGCACAGTCCCAAGTTCTGGGCTAAACCAGGCACCATTCACCAAAAAATGGCCGCACAAATCACAGATATTATTGATGAAGGACAAGCCCTATGACATTGTCTCAAGAACAGATCAACGCAATCCTGGAAGGGACCGGAACCTACGAAGAAGCGGCCCCAGGCCTGAACCTGGAAACTTTTTTTCACCAGTTGGCTGAAAAAGGAGGCACCGCAGGCAGTCAGGCGATCTCCCAGGCCCTGGGAAAATCCGTAGTTATCTCTCACCCTGAAGTCAGCGTTTTAGGCGCTGAACAGTTGCTCAACGATACGGCTCCCCACCAAATCATGATTCAAACGGGCTATGAAGCCGGCAAAAGCTTTCCCCTGTTGTATTTGATCAAAGATTATGATGTGGCAGTGATTTTTGACATTTTAATGGGCAAAGATGGTCGCAACCCAGATCTCGAAATTGGAGACTTACAGATCTCTGCCATTGGGGAAGTCATGAACCAATTGATTGGTGCTGCCGCCACCGCCATTTCAGGTGAACTCAGCACCAAACTCGCCATGAAACCCCCGGCCAGTGAAAGCCTGAATTTAGAGCAACAAAGCCTGCCCCAGGCGTATGTGAATGGTGAATTGCTGGCGATTCGCTACCAACTCACCATTGAAGGCGTCTTAGACAGCGAAATTTTTGAGCTGTGGCCTATCGAACAGGCACGCGCTTTTTATACCCAGTATACCGCACCGGTAGCACCTCCGTCGGCGGCACCAACCGCCAGCACGGTACCCGTTAATGCGGCGGCACAACAGGCTCCGCCGTCACCTGCTTATACAGCCTCTCCCGCAACGCCCCATTACAACGCGGCCGCTTATAGTGCGCCAGCCCCGGCTGTACCCAGTGGCCCGCCGCCCTCGGTGCAGCCCGTGCAATTCGCCCCCCTTGCTGCTCCGGGCGTTTCGCCCCAAACCGGCGGCAGCCTGGATCGCATTTTAGACATTCCTCTGAAGGTTACCGTTGAGTTGGGCAGTTCTCGACTCAAGGTCAAAAATGTTTTAGAGCTGACCAAGGGCTCCGTGGTCGAACTGGATAAACTCTCGGGCGAACCCGTGGATTTACTGGTCAACGGTCGTCTGATGGCGCGGGGTGAAGTGGTGGTGGTCAACGAAAACTTTGGCGTGCGCATTAGCGAGATCTTAGGTCCAGAGGCACGCTTACAACAATTTTCCGATGGCGGCTAACCCTCCGCGTCCTCAAGCTCCCCGGGTTGAAGATTATGTAGAGGGGATTTTAAATCAAAACCGCACCCTGTTGGCACGGGCCGTCACCCTCATTGAAAGCCAGCAACCGCGGCACGAAGCAAAAGCCCGTGAGCTCTTGCGTCAATTATTGCCCCATACGGGGAAGTCCTGGCGCATCGGCATTACAGGCACACCCGGCGCAGGAAAAAGCACCACCATTGAGGCGCTAGGTATGGCACTCATTAACCAGGGACACCGGGTCGCCGTTCTGGCTATTGATCCCAGCAGCGTTTTAACCCACGGCAGTATTTTAGGCGACAAAACCCGCATGGAACACCTGTCTCGATCAGAGGCGGCTTTTGTTCGACCCTCTCCCACCGCCGGAGCGCTGGGGGGTGTGGCGCGTAAGACCCGCGAAACCCTTCTGCTTTGCGAGGCCGCCGGCTATGATATTGTGTTGGTCGAGACCGTAGGCGTCGGCCAGAGTGAAACCCACGTGCGAGATCTGGTGGATTGCTTTATCTTGCTCACCCTCACCGGCTCAGGCGATGAATTGCAGGGCATCAAAAAAGGCGTGATGGAAATGCTGGATATTTTGGTGATCAACAAAGCCGATGGTGACAACGAAAAAAACGCTGAAAAGGTCCTACGCCAGGTGCGAACCGGCCTGCACTATCTGACCCCCTACACCCCAGCGTGGACCTTAGAAGCCCTGACTTTATCTGCTTTTTCTCCAGAGCGATTGCACTTTTTTTGGGCGCGCATTGCGGCTTTTTTTGAACATCTTCAAGCCCATGGACTGTGGCATCAGCAACGGGCTCGCCAGCGTGAAATCTGGTTTAAGCAATTGTTAGAAGAAGCCGTGCTTCAGCGTTTTTATGGCCAGACCCACGTGGCCGCAGAGATCACGGCTTTAACCCAGGCCGTACGAGACGGAGAGCTTTGGGCTATTGATGCCGTCGAAAAGCTGCTCCAATCCCGTCCTTAGCCCTTTGATTGCGGCTTATTCTTTCTTAGGTGGGCGTACCACCAGATTGAGCAGACGATCCGCTTTATAAATGACTTTCACCACTTCAAAGCCCTTGATGTATTTCTCAAGCTTTTCATCGTTTTCCGCCACTTCACGGGCTGCCGCTTCGGTACAGCCGGGCTTCACAAAGATTTTACCCCGGGTTTTGCCGTTGATTTGCACGGGTAATTCCACTTCAGAATCCACGGTTTTGGCTTCGTCATACACCGGCCAGGCACTGAGTGCCACACTTTCTTTTTCACCAGTGCTGGCCCAGAACTCCTCCGCAATATGTGGCGCAAAGGGAGAGAGCATTTTGGCAAAGCCTTTGCGGAACGCGTGAGGCAATCCGCCCTCACGGGTAGCCTCATTCACAAAGATCATCATGGCTGACACCGCTGTATTGGGATGCATCTGATCGAGATCTTCACCCACTTTTTTCAGGGTTTTGTGGTAAAGACGTTCCAGTTGCACAGAAGCCTGTGGGGCTTTATCTCCCCCTTCAGGAAAGTACAAGCGCCAGGCCCGGTCTAAAAAGCGACGCACGCCCACCATGTTTTCGGTTTGCCAAATGGCATCATCTTCTAAGGGCCCCATAAACACTTCATAGACCCGCAGCGCGTCAGCCCCAAAAGCCTCAATGGTTTCATCGGGTGTCACCACATTGTGCTTGCTCTTGCTCATTTTTTCAATACGGGTGTCGAGCAAGGTATCGGTGCCTTTAACAAACCATTCACCCTGGCGTTCTTCTACCTCGTGAGGATAGTAGTATTTGCCGCGCGCATCTTTGTAGCTACGGGCCTGTATTTTCCCCTGGTTAAAGAGCTTTTGGAAAGGTTCTTTGGTCGACACCAGACCCAGATCGTACAGCACCTTGTGCCAAAAGCGGGCATAGAGCAGGTGCAGGGTCGCGTGTTCGGTGCCGCCCACATACAGATCTACAGGCATCCATTTTTGCTCAATTTCACCGTTCCAGGGTTCTTCTTTGTTGTGGGGATCCAGGTAGCGCAGATAATACCAGCAAGACCCCGCCCATTGCGGCATGGTATTGGTTTCACGGGTGGCCGCTTCACCCTCAAGGGTGGTGTGCAGCCAGTCCGTGGCGCGAGCCAGAGGGGGCTGACCGTCCTCTGTGGGATTGAGGTTATCTAAATGGGGCAGGGTAACGGGCAATTCACTTTCGGGCACGGGCTTAACTTCACCACTGGCGGTAGTGACCATAGGGAAAGGCTCACCCCAGTAGCGCTGGCGCGAAAAGAGCCAGTCTCTGAGACGGTAATTAATCTGGGCTTTGCCTTTGCCCTCAGCTTCGAGCCAGGCAATCATTTGGGTTTTGGCCTCCGCAATATTCAGGCCATTCAAAAAGTCTGAGTTCACGTGGGGTCCGTCTTCGGTATAGGCGGCTTCATCAATATTGCCACCGGAAACCACCTCAATCATGGGCAATTGAAAAGCAGCCGCAAATTCCCAGTCTCTTTCGTCATGGGCTGGGCAGGCAAATACGGCCCCGGTGCCATAACTTCCGAGCACATAGTCAGAAATCCAAACGGGCATTTTTTCATCGGTGACAGGATTGAGGGCATAAGCCCCTGTAAACACGCCGGTTTTCTTGGACACCTGGGTCATGCGATCGCGATCTGAACGCTTAAGGGCCTCTTCCACATAGGCTTCTACGGCCGCTTGTTGTGCGTCTGTGGTCAAGGTCTCCACCAGCGCATGTTCAGGTGCCAATACACAATAGGTCCCCCCGAACAGGGTGTCTGGACGGGTGGTAAACACATCGATGGTTTCCTCATGGCCTTCCACGGCAAAATGGACCAGTGCACCCTCCGATTTACCAATCCAGTGACGCTGCATTTCTTTGAGGCTTTCGGGCCAGTCGAGGGTCTCAAGATCTTCCAAAAGACGGTCACCGTATTCAGTGATCTTAAACATCCACTGTTTCATCAGGCGTTGTTCTACGGGATCTCCGGTTTCCACGTAGACGCCATCTTTGACTTCTTCATTGGCCAAAACAGTGCCCATGGCCGGGCACCAGTTCACAGGCACTTCCGCCTGATACGCCAGACCTTTTTCGTAGAGCTTCAAAAAGATCCACTGGGTCCAACGGTAATAGTCAGGCTCGCTGGTGTTGATTTCCCGCTCCCAGTCATAGCTCAGGCCAATTTTTTGCAATTGCTTACGGAAGGTGTCCGTATTGCGGCGGGTGATTTCAGCCGGATGAATGCCCTCTTTGACGGCCTGGCGCTCTGTGGGTAAACCAAAAGCGTCCCAACCCATGGGGTGAAGGACTTCAAACCCCTTCATGCGACGGTAACGGGCCACGATATCACTGCCCACGTAACCTTTGGGATGCCCCACATGAAGCCCCTGACCTGAAGGATAGGGAAACATATCAAGAATATAGTATTTGGGCTTATCACTGCGCAATTGGGTGCGATAAACCTTGTGCTTTTCCCAGTATTTTTGCCATTTGGCGTCCAGTTTGTGATGGTCGTAGCTCATAGGAGTCCTTTTGTGATCAATAATAATTTTGAATACGGTGTATCAATGATACTGCAAGTGTTACCTAAATTAAACAGCTTACAGAGGAATCCCCCGGAGATCAAAGCAGCAAAAAAGCTTTACTTTGTATCATAAAGTAGTTTATATTAGTCTCAATCAATCGCTTTGTGTTACAAAGTGCTTTGTTGATATATTTTTAAGGAGTCCCGTTATGTCAGACAAAGAAGCATCCCTTCCCCCTTCTCTCAACGCAAGTCCCAGGTCACATCCAGAACCCCCTCCGCCCCTTGATTTTCAAAAAATGCGCCATTCTGTGACCTTCAAGCTCTTCTTAATGCTATTTTTGTTGCTGATCTCCATGATTCCTATCGCCTTTGTACAGGCATTGGTCAACGAGCGGCAGCAATTACAGCGACAAGCAGAAAGCGAAGTGAACCAAAAATGGGCCGATGAGCAAACCTTGCAAGGCCCTGTGTTAAGCGTGCCTTTTGATCAAATGGTGGTCACCACCGAAGAAAACGGCAAGAAAAAAATCCTCAAGAGCCGTCAATACCTTCATTTGCTTCCCGAAAATCTCGATATCGAAGGCGATCTTGAGCCCGAAAAACTCCATCGGGGTATTTATGATATTGTGGTGTACCGCAGCACCTTGTCCCTGAAGGGGCGCTTTAACTTTAATGCCTTGCGCCAAAGCAATATTCCCAAAGAAAACATTCACTGGAATCAGGCCTTTATTTCTCTGGGACTCAACGATTTACGGGGCATTGAAGACAGTATCGTGCTGCAATGGGGCAACGAAAAAAAAGTTTTTGATCCCGGAACTGTTTCCAACACGCTCTTTGAAACCGGCGTCCATGTGCCCCTTGCCCTTGCAGAGAAAAAGCTTCCGAACACCCAAAGTTTTGCGCTCAATTTAAACCTCAAAGGCAACCAACGCCTCTTTTTTGCCCCTGTGGGCAAAGAAACCCAGGTTAAATTGCAGGCCCCCTGGGGCAGCCCCAGCTTTGACGGCGCTTTTTTGCCCACCCAACGCACCGTCACTGAAAAGCATTTTGACGCCCAGTGGAAAGTGCTTCACCTCAACCGCAACTACCCGCAAAGCTTTGAGGGCAGTCAGTACAGTTTCGGTGAATCATTCTTTGGGGTGCATTTGATTGAGACGGTGGATCACTACCATAAAGTCGAACGCTCGGTAAAATACGCTCTCTTTTTTATGGGGCTCACTTTTTTGACCTTCTTCTTTGTGGAGGTTTTAACCCGGCGTCTGGTGCATCCGCTTCAGTATTTGCTGGTGGGGTTTGCCCTGTCGGTGTTTTATACCTTACTGTTGTCCATTTCAGAACAATGGGGATTTGACAAAGCCTATGGGATTGCGGCAGTGATGACAGTGGGATTGATTACCGCTTATGCCGCTGGCTTCTTAAAGAGCAAGCGCCTGACCCTGGCCATGGGTACCATCCTCAGCACCCTTTATAGCTTTATCTATGTGATTATTTATCAACAAGATTACGCCTTACTCATGGGCAGCCTGGGTCTGTTCTGTGTCCTTGCCCTGGTTATGTTTTTCTCTCGTAAATTAGAACTGGGTGAGCCAGAGGCCGCTTAAGCCCACCATTCTTGCTTCTTTTCACGGCAGGGCCTTACGGCCTTGCTGTTTTTTTGCTAGGCTAAACATATGTTTGAAACCCTTCCTTTTCGTTTAGAAACGGCTTTTGATCCCCAAAGTCTTCAGGCCTATGCCCTGCATCCCCTGCAAGTGGAAAGCGCCCTGGTGTATTTACAATCCCGTTTACGCTGGTTTGCACCTGAAAGTTCAGATTACATTTACTGTCTTACGCAACGGGCCCTGTTACGGCAGCTGCAACAGGATTTTACAGGGGCCATTCAGGACTTTGTGTTACTGATCCAGCATTGGGAAAATCAAAACACCCCGGAAGCCCCGCAACGGCTGTTAAGCAATCGCTTACGTCTGGCAAACACTTATCATCTGGCCGAAGATTTTGTCCGCTCCAATCCAGCCTTTGAAACCCTTTTAGAAGAAAGCGCACACTGGCAGAGAGAACAACAAGATACTTATCTTCACTTTTTATGGCAACACGCAGGCAAAAATGCCTATGCGCAGGGCCGTTGGTCCGAAGCGGCTGAGTTTTTTCAAAAAGCCCTTGCAAAGCGTGAACAGCTTAAGGATTTGGACCTAATCGCCTCCAGTCGCCTGGCGCTTCAGCAAGCCCTGAACAAATCCGCCGCCTCATGAGACCACCTTCTGAATCCTATACGTTACAAACCTGGCTCAAATCCCGCAAACCCTACACCTACCGAAAGCACAGTACAGCTCCTCACGATTACGCACAACGCAGACATCAGCAATGGACACAGGAATGGCACGAAGGACGCTTGCGCTGTGAACATGTGGTGTGGCATGTCACAAATCGCTGCAATTTAGTTTGTTTACACTGCGGTGTCAGAGGCGGCGAGAAACGCTACGATGATCTGAGCCTGGAAGAATTTGCCCTTCACTTACCCGACTTGTTGCGTCTGGGCCTTCAGTACATCACCCTCTCCGGGGGAGAGCCGCTGGTGCGCAAAGACCTTCCTTTGATTTTGGAATTGTTAAAATACAGTGGCTTAAAAACCGCCATGGTCACCAACGGTCATTATTTGGATCGTTTTCCAGCCGTGGTCTCTCAATTGGACTCTATTTCAGTGAGTATTGATGGTTTGGCAACTGCGCATAACGCTCTCAGAGACCACCCTACAAGTTATCAGCAGACGCTGGATGCACTGCGCTATGCCCGTGATATGGAGGTTCCTATTCGGAATGTAAACACCTGTGTAACCCCTGAGAACATCTCAGGACTTGCCGCTCTGGCCACAGATATTTTTGAAGCCGGCGCCAACCACTGGATTCTACGTCCGGTGGCAGTGGCAGGACGTGCCCAGGCCGCCATGCGTCCTGATCTAGAAAACATCTACGCACTGTTATGCGAGGCCTATGCTTTATTACAACAAGGCTATGCCGTTACGGTAAGCGGTTTGGGCTATCTGGCAAATTGGGATGGCGTTTTTTCAGACACGCCCTATGCCAATAGCGTGGGGTGGAACAGCTTTTATATTCTTCCCAATGGTGATGTAAAAGGCTTTAACGCAGAAGAGTTGCCCGTTGAAGGCAATTTGCGTAACGATAAGATACCTCAGCTCTGGCAAACAGGGTTTCGCACCTACCGAGAGGCGGCTTTACCGGTAGCTTGCCAATCCTGCCCCTTTCTGGGGCGTTGCAACGGAGGCAATTTAGCCGAAGCTGACACAGGTTATCGCTGTGTGCGCCCTTTATTTGATCGCTTTGATCGCTTTGAGTCCTGCCCAACGGACCAAACCTAAGTCAATAAATGCCGCACCTCGTCGAGGGTATAAGCGCCACTGCGCAACTCCAACTCAATATAGCCCCGATCTGAAGCTACCCCCAGTTTTTGTAAACGGGGTGATTCCACCAGGCCGGGAATCAAACAATTGCTGGTATATCCTGGCAATTGGGGATCCGTCCATTTCATGAGCGCTAAAATCTCGCGCTGCTGTGCTGCCGTGATCTTTAGCGCAAAGAGCAAGTTGACGCTGTGATACGCAAAAGCTCCCCTGTGATGGGCCTTAAAAGCACTTACAGTAGGCGCTAGCCTGGCGTAGCTTTTATTGCCTAGCAGCAGCCACTGGCTTTGGTGCTGTTGTAGATAAGGCACCAGCATACTGCCCAATTGATGGGCGCACACCTGACAAAAATCAAGGCCTGTTTTGGCGATTCGTTGTCCCTGATGTAAGGGGTATTCAGCGTTAAAAGCGGCCTTTAAACTCCGTGAAATCACATCGAAAGGCACCGCTAAATCCTCACAAATACGCCGGGCCTGAGCCACCACGTGCTCTGGAATAAAACCATTTTGGTAGAGTACGCAGCGCACCTCCAGTTGCAACAGGGCTTTGGCCAGATAAAGCGCCGTCAAACTGTCTTTCCCGCCCGAAAGTGCTAAAACAATGGGCTTTTGCTGCGCGACCTGTATAAACTGGGTCAGTTCCTGCTTTAAGGTTTCAGCATGATAATTCTTTAAATAGCGCTGACAATACATACAGTAGCCCTCCGCATTGAGAACCACCTCAGTGACCTGATGGCGTTCCCGAGGATTTAACGCCCGTACAAAGGCCTCTCCCACAGGATAATAATCCTGAAAAAGAAGCAATTTTTCAGGAATGCAGCAGCGCTGGCAATAAGCGGTGACCGTCAAAGCGCTCGGAGACTTCTAGTCACGCAGCGCAAAGATCGAGGCGTACCGCATCAGAGGCCCCATGTCCTGGTCGATCAAGCCGTTGGCATCAATCTGATAATCTACAGCCGGGTTGAACTGATTGTGGGATATCGTATCGTTATTGATGCTCACCTTCACCCCGTTGGGAATAAAAAGCGCGTCCCCCGAAGAGAGCGCCACGTGAAATCCGTTCATGACTTCACCACTATCAGGATCTTTAAACTTCACAGCTTCTGGCGGCCACTGCTTTACGCCGATTCCGGACATCTCATATTCCCCTTTACCCAGGTGCACATTAAGATGACCTGATTTCCCCTTCAAAAGATACGCCTGCGGTGTTTCATCCTGCCCCACAGGCGTCATGGTCAAAACCCCTGCGTTTTTACCCGCAGTATTGAGGGTAACATGGGTGAGATCTTTCACAGGCTGCTGACCAAAGGTCACCTGACTGTCGACGGGATCCATTTTTGCAGCTTGAATGTCTGCCAAAAGGTTTTTATCGAGAATTTTTGATAGACTTTGCTCTGCGGGATTAGGTCTGGCAATGGGGGCCTGAGCAGCTTGAGAGGCTTTCGGCTTTTCGATAGGCGCTGCAGGTAGAGGGGGTGGAGCCTGCGTAATGCGATGGTTTAGATTTGGCATAAAAACCTCATGATAGCTTAGAATAAAAAGAGAATACCTTTAAATTGTACCCCAATACCCATGATTTATAACATTCTTACGGCGTAATCTTCAGAGTCCACCTATGGCAAGCCTTACGCTATAAGGTATGAATAAAACCTTTTTTAAGTATGCTGGTTCTCTTGTGGCCATGACCGCCTCCACCGCCGTCATCGGCCTCCTCTTTCAGCGCTATTTTGGACGTAGCCGGGCAAACACCCACCACGCTCCTCAAAAGCAATCTTCCGGGGACAGTCCTTTTGTTCATCAACTGCCGCACGACAGCGCGTTGAGAAAAGATCTGCAAACCCTTAATGACGGCGTAGGCCCTCTTTTCTACCGACGGTACCAGGTGGGCATTCGCACAGCAAACCGCTCTCCTGCGGAGGTCATGCATGACATTCGCGCCGACATCAATCGTTTTGTGCCGCCGGAGCTGGCCCGCTTTGAAAAAACCCTGGGGCACCCGCAGTCCTTTGAGGTAGGCGATCATCATCAAATTCATATTCTGGGTCCCTGGAACGGTCCGGTTAAAACCTTACATAACACAGCCACGCATTTTGTCTTTGGAACCCTCAAAGACCATCTGGAAGCAGGCGAAATTCATTTTAAAGCCCACGAAAAAAAAGATGGCGCGTTGCAGTTTGAAATTCACTCCTGGAGCCGATCTAAAGATGAGTGGGTAGACTTAGCCTACGATAAAATAGGGGTTGCCCAGGATGCCCAAACGGCCATGTGGGTGTTTTTCTGTAAAGAAGTGGTCAAGGCCAGCGGGGGAGAGCAACAGGGCGAGGTTGATGTCTTCACAGAACGCCGTGATATGGAAACAAAGCAATGAACAGACCGCCCTTATGGGAACGCTATCAGGATCGCTTAGCGGCTTACACCGACGCCAAAGCAAACTTCGACCGCACGCAAGCCGAAGCTCACCACGAAAAGCACGGCTGGAAGCTTGATCATTATCAGATTGCCCTGCCCCCTGAAGATCCGGGTCCCCCTTCGGATGACGGGAGCTTTAATCTGGCCTGTGACATCGTGGAGCGCTATGAATTTCCGGATCCTGGCATTCTGACAGGCATTTATATTCCGGATCAACCCCTTGAAAACCGTGTCATGCTCTTAAAAGCTCGCTTTTTGTTCTTCACCTTTTGGATGGGCGTCAGGGTGGGTGAAATCCTTAATGAAACCCGCACCGTAGATGGCCAGCCTGTCAAAATTTGGGGCTATAGCTACTACACTTTAGAGGGGCATTTTGAAATGGGCGAAATGACCTTTGCAGTCTGGAAATATCTTGATACCGGTGCCGTCAGCTTTCACATTGACGCCTTTTCAAAATCAGGTCGAATTAGCAACTGGTTTTACCGACTGGGTTTTCTTATTTTTGGGCGTTGGCTGCAGGTGCAGTTCGCCCGGCGCGCGATTGCCCGCGTCCGTCAACTGGTCATTGCCAGACAAAAAAAATAGCCCCTACCTTATGCTTATGAGTAGAGGCTATTACTGTCTAGGTTACTGGGCGTAAATCACGCTGGTCAGATACTGTTTCGCATTGGGGCGGAACTGGGTATCCATCATCTCTTTGTACTCCTGGTAGAAGCGCTCATGCTCGTACTCAGGGAAGTCAGACAAGGAAATAAAGATTTTGATCAGCTCATCAAAGTGGGCATCATAGAATTCAATCATTTTGTCCTCAAGATCCGTGAAGTTTTCGGCACAGAAAGCTTCGAACTTATCCACGTCGAAGTAATCTAAGGACACTTTTTTACAGTACTCGTATTTTTCTTCCTGGGTTTTGTCCTTGTCGTTAAGCACCTTTAAGATTTTTTCTTGCTCTAAGTCAAGACGCATATCTTTACCGGTAACCGCACAGAAGGTAAACCATTTATACAGTGAACAAATCAACCAGGGGAAGTGCACGTGCAAAGAGGTGAAGTTGGAATCGGGACAGGCATTGGCAAAATCAATGGGGTGAATGCTCTCGCCCTTGATCAGCGCCTCAAAAGAGTTGTAGGTCCAGCGGTGGTAGGCGTTAATAAAACGCACATAAGAGGCCAGACGCTCAAACATATCTTCGTTCACCTGCAGCTTTTCAGGGCTGTAGTGCTGGTGCAGTGGGGTGTCGGGCAAAAAGCGCATGGGCAAAATTTGCGGTCCAATGGCCATACAGCGAATAAAGATATCGTAGTCCTCAATGGCTTCTTGAATATGGAAAGCTTTACCTTTGGTCAGGGTATCGTACTTTTCATAAAGCTCTTCCAGAGAATCCACTTTGTACACGTCGCTGCCGCCACCGCCAAAAGGCTTTTTCAAAAAGAGGGGGAACTGACCATCAAAATATTTGTCTACCGCATCTTTGATGTAATTGCCCTTCACGTAAAAATCGTCACGCATCATTTGCAATTTGTTTTCAAAGGCTTCTGACTGGCGCAGTTTATCCTGGACTTTGTTCCAGTCGGTCTGGCGGTGCTCCTCAGACCAACCGTGGGTGGTGTTATCAATGATCAGCTCTTGCTCGTACTTCCACTTGGCATCGAGTTTTTGCGCCTGGGTATAGGGGTTAAATTGAGGCAACAGCACCGTGGTGGGCACGCGATCCTTGGGGTGGGTGGCACGGGTTAAAATATCGGTGGTGCTGTGCTTGTCATACACGTTAAAGGTATAGCTGTGGTTGGCAAAAGAGATACCCGAGTTCACTGCGGTACCCGCCCAGCATTTGTAATAATCGTTCCAGTGAATGGTTCGGTCCACCACAAAATCTGTGGTCCCGCTGAGATCTTCACCACAAGCCACTGGTTGAGCAATGACCCGCTCCAGTTCAATTTTATAGGTTTTGCCTTTGTAGGTTAAAGGACGATCCAAAAAGTCGACAAAAGACTTCATGGCATAGCGCATGCTCCAGTCAAAAGACGCCATTAAGCTAATGGTTTTGGTGTGGACTTCCTGGCTGTCTGCTTTGGGCTTATCGCTGTGTTTGTCGTGTTTTTTTGATTTCTTAGACATAAAACAATTGGGTAACTCCATTAAGTTTTTGTGAATCTTAGGGGTCATTATACCGGTTTTTTGGATACATGCCCACCACAGGCCATAGGTATAGTGACCTCGTTATGACGTAAGGGCTATGGCGTGTCCTCGCGATAGGTTTGGTCCATAAAATCCAGCACCATGGTGTGAATATCTCCCCGGTTAGGCAAAGAACCAATCATGCCGTACATGGCCGAGGTACGCTTTGAGCCAGCCGCTCCCGAACCTGAAGCCGTTACCAGTTTACTAAAGACCTTTTCAGGCAATACCTTAGAAAGGCCTTTTACCAGCCCCACAGAGACTTTTGTGGTCACCGTATTCCAATTGAGACGGCGGGCTTTTTTGACGGCTTTCTCAAGATCTGCAATAAATTGGCCATAACTTTGCACGTGGGCATGATTCATGGTCACATGTAAACTCGGGGGCGATTGCTGACGATCCATATGCCACCCCATGACCGACATTTCATCGCCCACGCTATAAATATCCACGGTATCTGAAGCAATGGCAAAAATACTCATCTCAGGCTGAGAAATCACATAGAGATCCTCCATCGCATTCACGGCATCCATGACCTTGCGGGTGACTTCCATCACCCCTTTGGCCAGTTTCAAATACCCTGCTTCTCCCAAATGATTCATGACGGCCCAGGCCGCGGCAATACTGCCCCCGGGGCGGGTGCCCACCATGGTGGGTGAGGGGTAAATCCCACCGGGCCATTCGGTGTATACAAAGAACTGATGACGACGCAGTTCCGCATTGCGGTAGAGCACCACCGAAGCCCCTTTGGCTGCATAGGCATATTTGTGCAGATCCGTAGAAATAGAGGTCACGCCAGGCACTTTAAAATCAAAATCCCGCACGGGGTAACCCAATTTACGCACAAAGGGCAGCATAAACCCACCAATACAGGCATCCACATGAAAGAGAATACCTTTCTGGCGCGCAATATCTGCCATTTCGGTAATGGGGTCCATAACCCCGTGGGGATAAGCAGGAGCAGACCCCACACAGAGAATGGTGTTTTTTGAAATAGCCCGCTTAAATGCCCCCACGTCAGCACGGAAATCCTCACCCACGGGAATATGAATGGGGGTAATATCGAAGTAGTGGCAGGCTTTATCAAAGGCAGGGTGCGCGCTGACCGGTAGCACCAGCTCAGGCTGGGTAATTTCAGGATGTTTTTCTCGGGCATATTCCCGGGCGGTTTTGACCGCCATCAGAATACTTTCTGTGCCACCCGTGGTCATATTACCCACCACGTCCGCGTCGCCGTGCAGCAAATGCTTCACCATGGATACCACTTCGGTTTCAAACTTACGAAGACTCGGAAAAGCGCCTGGATTCAGGCCATTTTCCGACATGAAAATACTATGAGCCTCTTTGAGGAGTTCTTGAACTTCTTCACCCGCAGAGTACACCAAACTAAACACACGCCCTTCCTGCCAGGGCATATCTTGTTCTTTCAGGGCATGCATTTGCGCCAACAACTCGTTTTTATTGCGGCCAGATTCAGGCAATGCGGTCATAAAAGGGACTCCTATTCACAGTCAAAGGGTTCATGGGCATTATACGGTATGTCATAGCCCCTGTCAGGACACGAAAAAAGCCCCTCACAAAATGAGGGGCTTTTTCAAAGCGCTGGAAAGAGACTAGAAACCAGCACCGCTATGTTCATGGCGTCGATCTTCACTCTTGTTGCGGCGGCGATGGGGCATAAAACGGGATTTTTGGATGTGCATACGCCGGTTTTTAAACCAGGAGCGATCCAGGGCCTTCATCGCTTTCATCGCATCCTTAAAATCCATCTCCACAAAGCCATGGCCTCTGGAGCGGCCGCTTTCTTCATCAAGTACAATCCAGGACTTGATGACGTGCCCGTGGGCGTTAAAGGCCCGGCGCAGATCAGAACCGGTGGTCTCAGGATGCAAATTGGATATAAATAGTCTCATTCATTACTCGCTTTCTTATGTTGAAAAGGTGTCGCAGTGTGTACATAGAATTTGTTAATAGAAACAATCTATTGAAAACTGTTTTTTAACACCCTTTAACAATCATAAGGGAAAAGCCGGTAAAAATAAAACCCTATCGCCGGAATTTATTTTTCCTTCCACTCCAACCAGGCCAAATAATTGGTGTAACGCTGATGAAAGTATTTCAATTTAATCAGATCGTCATAAAGGGTCGGACGCACTGATTCTGAAGCACTTTGACTCAGACCATAAAAAAGGTTTTCAATGTGCTGTAAACGCTGACGCACCTGGGTTCCATCCACCTCCTGCAGGCCTTTTTCAAATTCTTCACTGAGTTCCCGAATCGGATCTTCATCATCCAAATTGAGCTGATAATACTCCTGACACGAGGCATCAAAAAGCATGCGCAGCCACGAAATGCGATCCGATAAGTACACCTGATGGGCCGCATCGGCAAAAAAAGGAGCCTGGGGATTCGGATGCAATTTGTCATGGAGTACAAAGGGCAGGATTTGACGAATATCTTCTAGCGAAACACTGCGTTGCCCTCGAAAATAAGCCAGGGCCTTACAAAACAAAATTAGCGTGAGCAACGCACGCACGGACAAACCATTTTGCGTTTGTTCTCCCAGGTGTCCTGCCTCACGGGAGACGGGAATCGGCTGTTGCGACAAGCGCAAGGTGTCTTTCGTTTTGTACTCAAACTGCTGGGCTGCACCCTCACAGAACTCAAACTGGCTGGCAAAGTGCTCAATCCGCCGCCGCAGAGGAGCGGGCAAACGCACACTGAGGATCTCTTCGTACATTTGGTCCGTTTCTTCAGCCGTGAAAATAATTTCAGGGGGCACAATATCTTCAGGTTTGAGCTGATTTTCAAGGCGAAACAGCAAATCCTCTAGAAAGCGGGGCGAAAAGTGCAGGGTACGCACCACAATATCAATGCGGTCCCGCAAGGCTTCAATCACCGCGTAGGTTCCCCCCTGTTCATCGGCGTTGGCCGTTAAATACCAGGCCGCTTCAGGGCACTCATAAATTTGGTCCAACACCTCAGCATAGTTGTCGCCCATCAGCGTTAACAAGGCCGACTGGGTACGGGTGGGAATCCGATTGTACTCATCGATAATTTTAACGCGCATGCCCAACCACTTCCGCCAGGCAATTTTGATTTGATCCATGTCAGTGGCTTGCACCAAATCCGAAGGCAGGGGATTCCCTAACAGGTCCATAATCGTCATTTGGGGCTGGCCCTGTTGCACACTGCGGCGCACGGTTTTGACATCATAACCCGCCAGCACCCCCATTAGCACGGCACTGGCAGTCTTGCCTCGACCAGGCCCTCCCGTCAGCAAACACTTACGGCGTACCGCAAAGTTCAGCAAAGGGAGCAGCACAAAGCTGGCATAGCTCTGGGCAGAGGGTAAGGTTATCTCACTTTGACCGATGCCATAGCGTTGCGAAGGGCCTTCTTCGTAGGCAATGTCGTAATAGGGACTAATAATCGCGTAATTGACAATCCAAAAATAGGCCTGGCGTAGTTTTTCATCCAGGGCGTAGCTGCGGGCTTCAGGCCGTGTAGGAGCCTGAGAAATTTTCGAGCGCTGACGCAAAATATTCTGGTGATTCGAAGGATCTAAGCTGGGGCGTTGACGGGGTGACTCAGCAAAGGCTTCAGCCATGCAGTTTCACCAGTGAGGAGTAGCCCTTCACCCCATCAAAGGTGTACAGATGCTCCGTCTTCAACCAAAAGATACCGGCTTCTACCAGGGTATCAAGCGCCGTTAAAATCGCCTGATGGGAGACCGGCTGATGGGCCTCTAAACGGCAACACCAATGATCGGTCAAGAAAATATCTGAGCGACTTCTGGGCCACACCTCTACCCCCCGGTTGGTAATATAGACCACGCGCAAAGCCTGCGCTGCCAACAGTTGATTTAAGCGGGCCACAAAAGCTTCGGGATTTTGCAAAGCGGTATCATCAAAGAAAATATCGACGCCATAGAGTTCTTTGTGGGCATAACGCTGACGGTACGGAGGCATCTGAGTTAAGTGAGGAGCAAAACTGCGCTCATAACGGACGGGCTCTAAGCTTTTAGGTTCTTCGCCCAGACGGGCAATTACCGCATCGGCGAAAGCTTGCGTCCCCACGCGCTGTTGACTGGCGGTACTGTAAATATCGTAGGTGTGAAGGCCCGCCTCTAAAGTACTTAACCAGGCGTTGTGTACCCACTCCGCAATATCGGGTTGGCCAATATGGTTCAACATCATCACCGCCGCCATAATCATGCCTGAGGGGTTGGCCATATCTTTGCCCGCCCGATGCTTCACAGCTCCATGGATGGTTTCAAACATGGCACAATGGGTGCCAAAGTTCGCAGAGCCCGCCATACCAATGGATCCGGCCAATTGCGCGGTCATATCGTTGAGAATATCGCCGTATAGATTGGGCACCACCAACACATCAAAATTTTCGGGAGTATCTGCCAGGCGGGCGGTGCCCACATCCACAATCCAATGTTCATGCTCAATGTCAGGATATTCCTGGGCGATGCGATTAAACACCTTGTGAAAAAGACCATCCGTAAGCTTTAAAACATTGTCTTTGCTAAAACAGGTGACTTTCTCACGGTAATGGGCCCGGGCATATTCAAAGGCGTAACGAATAATCTTTTCTGAGCCGGGTCGACTAATCAGCCGGGTGCACTGGGTGACCTCACTGCACTGACGGTGTTCAATACCCGCATAGAAATCTTCTTCGTTTTCTCGAATAATGACCACATCCATATCCGGGTGCTGCGTCGCCACAAAGGGGGCCAGGGCTTTACACGGGCGTACATTAGCGTACATCCCCAACATTTTACGCAAAATAACATTGGGGCTTTTATAGCGATTATCGCCAGGGGAGGCCACCGGCGCTTTGAGCAGTACTTTATTTTTACGGATCGAATCCCAGGCACTGGGCAAAAATCCCGATGGGTAGCCCGCCTGATAGGCAGCTTCGCCAATGCTAACATATTCGAGATGCAGACGGGCCTGAGCAGCTTCCAGAATGCGCAAGGTGGCATTCGTGATCTCAGGCCCGATTCCGTCGCCAGAAGCAACGGAGATCGTAAAGCGATTATCCATGGGTACGTATCCGTCTTTGAAGTGCCTGTATTGTAACATGGCACCCCAAAGTCAGGTCTGTACCCCGTGGATTTTACGCTTGTTCTTCAGAAGTAGCGAGCGCGATTTGCTCTTCAATGCGCGCCAGGTTCTTTTGAACGTCTTCACGATCTTTGAGCTGACTGTGCTTACTGGCGTGTAAAAACACCAGGTAAAATACAGGATCTTCCAGATAAATTTTACGGAAGTTCAAAGGCGCGTTAAGACCTTTACTTTCGGTCAGGTCTTTGACAGCCCGCTCCAGTAAGCGCGTCATTTCCAGCAACACGCTTTCAATGGCTTGCAGGTCTTTATCGGAAAACTTGGTGGTGTCCATTTTGGTGAGGCGAATATACTCAAAACCCTTAACCATGGCGAACTTGATGGTCCAACGCAAGTGGGTTTCTGCCACTGTCAATTGTAAATAAAGCAAGTTCAAAACGTCTTCAGCCCAGCCAAAATGACCCAGGCGAGCCAAAAACTCAGGATAGTTCAAAAAGGTATTTACAATCGCGCTCTGACTGGTGTTGCCGTCCCAATTTTGCACTTTCTGGTGGTCCCGCAGAATTTGACGGAAACGTTCAAATACAGGCTCCCACATTCTGTCATCGGCTTTAAAGGTTTTAAACAATGAGGTGTAGAGCTCTTTAAAGACACCGCTGGCCCGCTTCTTCTTCAGGGCATCAACCCAGTGGGCAGCAGTCAAATCACCGTCCACTTCAATCTCTAAGCCTTTTAAATAGTTTTTATAAGCTTCTTCTGAATTCTTTTGAGACTGTAAATACAGCAAATGTAAAGCTTCACGCTCAATAAAGAGGTTCATTTGACGAATGTCTTGCAAATTGTGTTCAGGGTTAATGGCTTCAATATTGTCCATCACCTCTTGAATGCGGGGCAGCTTGCGATCATCGCGATGTTCGTAGCGTTTTTGTTCAAAAAAGCTGGGCTGGGTTTGCGGACTGATCTGAAAGCGTCCAAAATAAGTGTTTTCAGCGCAAAAAGCGATGTGTAAGCGCAGCTGGTTTAAAAAGAGTAAACCTTCAGGTTTGAGTTTTTTCTTGTAGCGGTCAAAGGTCATACTCAAGAGTTCATTGGCCATACCAGCGCGTTGCAGCGCCTCTTCCAGATGCACATCTTGATGGGTTAACATGCCCTGGGCCAGCATACGGCGGCAGGAAAAAATTTCGCGCACCACCATTTCTACTTCTCTGCCACAGCTTTTGACAGACTGGGGAATATAAAATTTACGCTGGAACAACTCCTGTACCGTTTCAGTCACTGCCGCGTAATTTTTCTTATACACAAACAAATAAAACAAGGTGTGTAAGGCCGAAAGAATATCCCCTTTGTTGGCTTTTTCTTTCAAACCATTCACAAACTCTTCTTTGCTGGGGAGATCATCTGGCGTGTAGCCATAATAATCAAGAATTTTTGCCTTTTGCTCATCATTGGGAGCTAATAAAGTCAAAAGTTTTTGCAAACGCAAAATGTCGGGAATAAAGTCACGACTTTCAATTTTCGAAATGGCACTGGTGGCCTGAAAACCCAAAATATTTTTAAGTTCCTCCTGGGTGTAACCACTGGCCTTTCTCAGTTGTTTGATTAAGCGCCCGGTGGGGAGCAAGGGACGTTTTTTGTTACGACGCGTACGTTTAATAGCTTCTGCCATACCTGTTTAATTTTCCTAATTCTATAAAAATAGATATCTGTGATATCTGTGCACAATAAACATAAATGTTTACTCATAAATTTTAACATTGGAATATAAGAACGTAAACCGCAGAATCCTAAAGATTCTGCGGCAAACAGGGATTTTTTATGAAGTATAGGAAAAGTGGAAGCTATTTTTTTCGAATCAACTCATCGTAGCCCAACTCACGGAGACGATGACGCTCATTTCGCCAGCGGGGCATAATTTTGACAAAAAGCTCTAAGAAAACTTTTGTATCTAAAAAACTTTCTAAACTCTTACGGGCAGAAGCCCCTATTTCCTTGAGCTTAGAGCCCCCTTTGCCAATCACAATTTGCTTCTGCCCAGGGCGTTCCACCACAATCACAGCGGCGATATAGGTCAAGTTTTCACTGCGGGGCTTAAATTGCTCAATATACACCGATGAAGCATGGGGTATTTCTTCACCGGTCTGACGGAAGACCTGCTCACGAATCAGTTCCGCGGCAATCGCAGCGGTGGTTTGATCCGTGTATTCGTCTTCAGGGTACATCATAGGACCCACCGGCAAAACAGCGGTCATTTCCTCGACGAGTCCTGACAGGCCTTGCTCATGCTTGGCAGAAATCATAAAGGTTTGCGCAAAATCCCCCAGGGCCTGATAGGCCTCAAGGTGCCGTGCCCGCTCTGCTTTGGGAATGCGGTCCATTTTGTTAAGAATCAAAAAGGTACGTTTGGCCTGTTCTCCCAGGGCTTTTGCCACAAATTCATCGCCTTTACCTGGCGCTTGTGTACCATCTACCAAAAAGAGATGCCAATCCACCTCATTGAGGGCATACATGGCCTGGGCCACGATTTGCTCACTCAACAAATAGCGGGGTTTATGAATCCCGGGGGTATCCACAAACACCATTTGGGCTTCTCCCGGACGTGTTAAAACCCCTCGAATCAACGTGCGAGTGGTTTGGGGCTTAGAAGAGACAATCGCCACTTTCTCGCCCACCAGGTGGTTGATTAAGGTGGACTTGCCCACATTGGGGCGGCCCACCAGCGAAATAAAGCCACTTTTAAAATTCACATCAAGATCGCTCATGGTTTAGGCTCCAGGGTAAAGTCATGTTGTAACACTTCAGGTTTGTTAATGGTAATTTGAAAGGCACGGCCCACATAGCCTTCCGCCGAAATACCCAGGCGATACACGCCCTTGGGAATATCTCGAAACGCGTAACTACCGTCAGGTTTTGTCAGGGTAATCACCAAAAGCTCTTCATTTTTTAACTCCAGGCGTACGCCTGACAATTGTTCACCCGCCTTGTTTTTCAACACCCCTTTGATTTCTGCGTTTTGCATATTTGCAGGGGCTTCTGAAGGTGCAGCACTGGGCGCAACTGAAGGAGTGGCCTCAGGCGTGGCAGTGGGAGCCGCAGTGGGCGTTGGCGTCGGCTGTGGTGTGTTGCCCGTCAATCCCAGGTCAATATCGTACTGGCTGCGGGTGTCTCCCTTCACCTGAATGTTCAAGCGGGTTTGTTCTACCCCGGCTTGTTTAATCACCAGAGTATATTGGCCTGGTGAAATTTGATCAATGCCGTAGTTGTTGCCTTCTACGGTTTGACGCTTCACCACCTTACCTGCGGCATCCAAAACCTCAATTAAGGTGTCAGTATTATTCTGAACGCCACTCAAGGCACCATAAATGGAACCTGCAATCCCCGAAATGGGAATTTCGAGAAAGGTATTTAACTCGGGTTGAATCAAGACCATACGGGTTTCGGTTTTCCAACCGTCTTTCACCACTTTCACCTGATATTTACCCGTGGGAATACCGGGCAAATAAATTTCGCCGTTGACATCGGTGTTGGCCGAAAAACTCAAACCGGTCTCGGGCTGTTTCAGGGTCACCTCAGCACTTTCCAGAGCAATAATGCGCTCCTGGTCGAGAATACGTACCCGTGCATTGCCACGGGTGCTGGCAGGAGGGGTGGTGGGAGCAGGGGTGGCAGAAGGAGCGGGCGTCGGCACTGCCACAGGGGCACTCGCCCCCATCCATTTACCCCAATCCCCATGGTAAGTTACCCCGAGGGTAATATCACGGTCGGCAAAATTCGTGGAGGGCTGCTGCATCAACGCCAGTTCAATGCTAAAGTCAGGATGAGGCGTCACCACAGCACCAAAATTGAGCACCTGGCGATCAAAATTCACGCTGCCCAAATACTCCATTTCGAAGCGGGCAATATCGCCCACGGGCACATCAAAGCCAGCCACCAGCCGAGCACTGCCGAGCCCGCCCATAAAGCCCCCATGTAAGTTCACAATGCGCTGGGTATTCCAATCGATGCCCCGACTCATCATCAGGTAGAGTTGGTTGCCAGGAATGTCTGACACCTGATTGCGGGTGTCCAGGCCCAAAAGCGAAGCGCCAATGGCCAGAGAGAGGGGTTGTCCCTTGTTTTGATCCATAAAACGGTACTTCACACTGGCCGCCAGTGCCGAAAAGCCATCGGCAGGCGGAATGCCAAAGACCAGTGAAGCTTCAAAATCATCAAAGAGGCTGACCGCTGCAGAAGCCGAAAGCCCAGAGTTTAAAGGAAAATAACGCAGCCCTGTATAAAAGCGACGGCCACCTAAGGTATCCGCAGTGGGAACGTTTAGGAGGCCGCTATAGCCCCACATCGACGGATTGGCTTGTTCAGCCAATGCCATCGGTTGTGAGACTGCCATTAAACAGGCTGCGGTTAAAATTAACCGCTGCCTAAATTTCATTATTCTGCACTTTCCTCTGAGAGCGCGTCGTACTCGGCAGCTGCCAGGTCACGAACACTCCGTTGCTTACGGGCCAGTACATCACGGCTCAGCTTTGAGCGCATGCCGGTACCGGCAGGAATCAAACGCCCGATAATGACGTTTTCTTTCAAACCACGTAACCAGTCGCGCTTACCCTGCACTGCTGCTTCTGTCAAGACACGGGTGGTCTCCTGGAAAGAAGCCGCAGAGAAGAAGCTCTCGGTATTCAGTGAGGCTTTGGTAATCCCCAGCAGAATCGGCGTGTAATCTAAATCGCCATCTTCTAAGCCCAATTCGCGAATGCGCTTGCGCTCAAGTTCAATGCGGGTTTTAGACACTTTCTCACCGGGCAAGAAGGTGGTTTGACCTGGATTTTCGATTTGCTTCTTCTGCGTCAATTGACGAACAATCACCTCGATGTGCTTATCGGAAATCTTAACGCCCTGCGAACGGTATACCTGCTGAACAGAGTCCACCAGATATTTTTGCGCCGCAGCCACGCCGCTCAATTTAAGCAGCTCGTGTGGATTAATCGAACCGGTGGTGATGCGCTCACCCCGGGTGACCCGTTGACCCACCGCCACAATGGGAGACGCCGTGTAAGGCAGTGACACATTGTGTTCTTTTGGCGGCTCATCGGCCACAGAACCGTTGATAACCACGATGGTTTTCTCGTCGCTTCCGCGGCTGATATCCACCACTTCACCCTGGTACTCACTCAACACAGCGATATCTTTGGGTTTACGGGTTTCGAGCAATTCCTCAACCCGTGGAAGACCCTGAATAATATCTCCGGTTTTCATTTGTTCGTACATCAACACGGCAATTTCTTCACCCTGGCGGACCATGTTGCCATCTTCCACCACGAGCTGTGCACCCTGGCTGACCAGGTAAGGACGTGCTTTGCGTACAAAGACTTTTCCTTTGGTCACTTCTTGAACCACACAGGTTTCGTGAGCTTCAACGCCTTCAGCGATTAAATCACCTTCAAAGACCTTGTCACCCGCGCTAACCAGCGGCTTGCTGACTTCGTACACGCGCTCATGCTCATCGGTGAGCAGCATCATGCGGATCAGACCGTTGTGCTCATCTTTGCGCACCGTAATGATCCCGCTGGACTTAATGCGGTATTCGGTAGAGGCCACCTTGTGACGGGCAGGCACCACTTCACCATCTTTAACCAGCGGATCGATGTAAATACCAATTTCCTGATAGTCACCCATAAAGGTACCGCGCATGCTGCCTTTTTGACCGGTTAAGTTCTCGGTACTGGACAGATTGAGCGTAAATTGACCTTCGGTTTCAGTGGGTACCAGATTGGTACGGCCACCGAGGGTAACCATGGGTCCTTGCAATTTGAACTGCAGCTCGGCACGGGCCAACGCAGATCCGGCTTTCACCCGATCGCCCTGACGGTGCTGGAAGCGAGTCACGGCTTCTAAACCAATGTTGTCGTTGCTGCTTTCATAGTTAAAGAAGTTGTCGATGGGCTTCACTTTGTATTTCTTGAAAGGACGGACCACCACGAGGGTTTCCAGTTCTTCCAGGGGAATCATTTCAATAAAGCCGTCGATGTCTGAAGTCACTTCTTCCGTTTCTTCGGTTTCAGGGTTCCAGCGGGTACCAATCACACGACCTTTTTTGATAATCTCGCCTTCTTCTACCTTAAACTCAGTGCCATCATCTTCCATCATGAAGAGATAGGCTGCCGCGCCAGGATAGAACAAGATTTCGTGAGAGGTATCGATGTTATCGGTGTTGACGAAACCAGACTCTTCAACCTTATGGCCTTCAAAAATCTCGGTATCAGCAGACACGGTCATGGAATCTTCCACAAAGACGGCCTTGCCTTTGATATTGAAGGATTCCTGCGCCAGCAAGAGCACTTCGATTTCTTTAGCAATGGGTTCTTTTTCGTTGATGTCCTGAACATAGTGCACCACACCATTGCGTTCAACCACATAACGGATATCAGGCGCTTTGGCTAAGAGCTGGTTGTTTTCCAGACGCTGTTGATCATCCACATTCATTTCGAAGTGGGTCATGGGCAGACCTTCGTCTTCAAAGACCAATACAGGCTCAGAAGCTTTGGTTTTGTCCACATAAGCATCTTTCAGTTCCAACTCAGCGGTCACGATCGACAACAGCTGAGAACCTTCTTCGTTTTTAGACAGGCTGACCCGTCCACCGTACTCGGTACTGGTGGCAATGCTGGCAATGGTTGCGCCCGCATCGAGTTTTTGACCGTCTTCCACACGAATTTCAGACTTCGGAGGCATGGAGTACACGTCACCGTTGTAAATCCAAAGAATCCCGTCTTGACTGGTCACGATGGTTTCTTCTTGCTGCTTGGCACGGTTTTTACGGCTTTCGGTTTCAATGCGATCGAGAACCACTTCACCACTTACCCCGGCAATCACTTCTTTGTACTTGCGTTCCATCGAACCGCGGCCAAATTTACCGGATTCGCGAACCGCAATCGCCAGAGGGGTTTTGTCGGTCACGGTATCACCGTCTTGTACCAGCAAAGAGAAGCCAGGAATAATCTGAACTTTTTCTTTACCACGACCCACCACAACTTCTACCGTAAACTCTTCGTCGAGCACTGGCATGTTGTCACCGGCCTGGGTACGGATGGTTTGTGTCTTCATTTTTGAAGCATCAAAGCTAACTTTACCCTCAAAGGCTTTTTTATCTTTGTAGCGGGCGTAGATCTTCTCTGCAGAGGAGCCTTCAAATACCCCCCCGGTGTGAAAGGTCCGCATGGTGAGCTGGGTTCCAGGCTCACCAATGGACTGGGCAGAAATAATACCCACGGGTTCACCGCGATCCACGAGCTGTTGACTGTTCAAAGACCAGCCATAGCACAGGCGGCAAACGCCGAAGGTGGATTCACAACCCATGGGAGAGCGAATGTCCACATATTTCTCGTGTTCATCGCGCTCTTCTAACCAGGCTTCCACCAGGTGTTGGTTGGCCGGGGTGATCAGTTCGTTACGCGCCAGCACCACTTCGCCTGCTTTGTTGACCAAATCAGTAGCCAGGGTACGGCCGGTTAAGCGATCCGACAATTCGAGCAGTTTCGAATCCCCTTCACGGATATCTAAAAGACGGAAGTGATTGTGGGTACCGCAATCTTCGTCAATGATGATCACGTCCTGGGCCACGTCAGCCAGACGGCGAGTCAGGTAACCTGAGTCAGCGGTACGTAAGGCGGTATCTACAATCCCTTTCCGTGCACCGTAAGAGGAGAGCACGTACTCGGTCACGGTCAGACCTTCTTTAAAGTTTGACTTAATCGGTAAATCGATAATCCGTCCAGAAGGATCGGCCATCAGACCGCGCATTGCGATCAGCTGACGGACCTGAGAAATGTTACCCCGTGCGCCGGAGAACGCCATCATGTACACAGAGTTCAGTTTGTTTTCTAAGTCATCTTTATCGATGAGCTTGGTCAAACTTTCTGAGGCTTCGTGCCAGGTGTTAATAACGCGGGTATAACGCTCGGTTTCGGTAATTTTACCGCGGTGGAAGAGGTGTTCAGCGGTTTGAATGCGCTCTTCAGCAGCCGCCAAAATGTCTTTCTTCTCGGGAGAAATCACCAAATCAGCAATGGCAATAGAAACCCCCGCGCGGGTGGCCATACGGAAACCAAAGTCTTTCAGGTCATTCGCCAGATCAGAGGTGCGCTCGTTACCATAGATATTGAAGCTTTCTGCAATCAAACCTGACAACTGGGCGTTACCAAAGGCGTAGTTTTTGTACTTAATGCCCTCAGGGAAGGTGGCGTTGATTAAAATACGACCAGGGGTGGTGCGTACATAAACAGAGGCGGGCAAGGTTTTACCGGCTTCCGCATATTCAGCTTTCAGCTCACCCAAAGGCACGCCGTTGAAAGCGACTTTCACACGACCCTGAGCGTCACGCACAGGCTGTCCGTCCGCATCGGTTTCCACCTCTTGCTGCACGGTGGCCATCACCAGCTCGCTAGATTCTAAACGCTCGACGGGCATTCTGACGATCACTTTCGCCTGAATATCCACCTGACCCACCTGGTGCGCAGACTCCACTTCGTGAATCGAACTGAAGAGCTTGCCATTACCCAGCAATTGTGAATCCGCTTGATCGGCTTCTGGGTTGTCTACGGTACTGTAGTAACAACCAATAACCATATCCTGAGAAGGCTTCACAATCGGTAAACCGGTCGCAGGTACCAGAATGTTGTTAGAAGACATCATCAGCAAACGGGCTTCGGTTTGCGCTTCAATGGAAAGCGGAACGTGTACAGCCATTTGGTCACCGTCAAAGTCGGCGTTAAAGGCGGTACAAACCAGCGGATGCAATTGAATGGCACGGCCCTCTACCAGCACGGGTTCAAAGGCTTGAATACCCATACGGTGAAGCGTCGGAGCGCGGTTCAACAATACGGGGTGACCTTTGATCACTTCTTCGAGAATGTCCCATACCATGGTGTCCTGACGCTCAATCAGCTTTTTGGCTGACTTGATGTTTTGAACAATACCCTGTTCTACCAGTTTGTTCATCACAAAAGGCTTAAACAGTTCTAAGGCCATCTCTTTGGGCAAACCGCACTGGTGCAGTTTGAGACTTGGACCGACCACGATAACGGAACGACCTGAATAGTCCACCCGTTTACCCAGCAGGTTCTGACGGAAACGGCCCTGTTTACCCGACACGATATTTGACAGGGATTTCAGCGGACGGTTATTAGGACCTACCACAGTACGGCCACGACGGCCATTGTCAAACAAGGCGTCTACGGCTTCTTGCAGCATCCGCTTTTCGTTACGAATAATAATGTTTGGCGCTTCCATCTCCAACAAGCGGTTCAAACGATTGTTCCGGTTGATCACACGACGGTAAAGGTCGTTCAAATCAGAGGTGGCAAAGCGGCCGCCGTCCAACTGCACCATGGGGCGCAAATCGGGGGGAATGACGGGCAGAATTTCTAACACCATCCAGGTGGGGGTGGCGTTGGAGTTCAGGAAGTTTTCCAGAACACGCAGGCGTTTGACCAGCTTGATTTTCTTCTGGCCGGTGGGCTTGCTTTCTTTCAGGGTCTTCCAGATTTCATCGGCACTGGCTTTGATTTCAATGTCGCCCAGCAATTTTTTGATCGCAGGGGCGCCCATTTCAGCTTCAAAACTGTCTTCACCATAGATGTCACACAGTTGATCGTATTGATCTTCACTGATCAGCTGACCTTTTTTGAGTTGAATGGTTCCCTCTGCTTTTTTCGCAGGGGCCGCCTCTTCACCGTCACCGTCTTCATCGTCGCTCACGGCTTCCACTTCAGCGTCATCACGCACCAGTGTTGCATCGTTTAAGACAATATAGGCGTTGTAATAGGTCACATCTTCCAATTGGCGCAGCGGCACGTCCAACAGCAATGATAAATAGCTGGGGATGCCTTTCAGATACCAAATGTGAACCACGGGCGCAGCCAGTTTAATGTGGCCCATACGGTGACGACGCACTTTAGACTCGGTCACTTCAACGCCGCAGCGCTCACAGATAATTCCGCGGTGACGGACGCGCTTGTACTTTCCGCAATAGCATTCCCAGTCCTTAGAAGGGCCAAAGATGCGTTCGCAGAACAAACCGCCCATTTCAGGTTTGAGGGTTCGATAGTTGATGGTTTCAGGCTTGGTTACCTCACCACGAGACCAACCCAAAATACGCTGGGGAGAGGCAATGCCTACGCGAATACAATCAAATACATCACCATCATTATCGGGGGCCTGCTGGCCCTCGGGGTAAATTAAATCAGTATTGGTAATCATGTTTTATCCTTTATATCCTGGGTTTAGTCCATCATATCTGCCGAAGAAGGCATTGCACGACCCAACTGCTCTTGCAGACGGTCCTTGTACTGTTGCAGGCTGGTTTCTTCAAACAGTTCAATTTCTGTTTCCATGCCATCTTCTTCGACCCGCAGAATCTGCATATCAAGGGCCAAACTCTGCAGTTCCCGGATCAGTACCTTAAAGGACTCTGGGATTCCGGGCTTTTGAATGTTTTTGCCTTTAACAATGGCTTCGTACGCTGCCGCACGACCCATCACGTCATCAGACTTAATGGTCAGCATTTCCTGAAGGGTATAGGCCGCACCATAGGCTTCCAGA
The DNA here is from genome assembly GCA_964229355.1 of Candidatus Sericytochromatia bacterium. Classification (GTDB taxonomy): domain Bacteria; phylum Cyanobacteriota; class Sericytochromatia; order UBA7694; family UBA7694; genus CAXRDE01. The sequence continues at coordinate 36,419 of CAXRDE010000014.1, forward strand.
CCCCAGACTTCCATTTCTCCGAAACGCTGTCCACCAAACTGGGCTTTACCGCCCAGAGGCTGTTGGGTTACCAGCGAATAAGGTCCAGTAGAACGGGCGTGAATCTTATCGTCTACCAGGTGAACCAGCTTCAGCATGTACATGCTGCCGACACCCACTTTTTGCAGGAAGGGTTCGCCCGTACGACCATCATAAAGGGTGATCTTACCGGTTTTTTCCATCCAGCTCCAGTTGGCCTCGGCTTCTGCACGGGCCGCGGCTTCGTCAAATTCACCCGCGTCGGTAAATTCTCCGGTTTCATTGCCTTCTTCGTCCAGCACAGGCTGCGGCTTCGCATGGGCGTGACGCTCACGGGCTTCGTCGATCATTTTGTTGATCTGGAATTCCTGGGCATCCAGCATTTCGCTTTCCACCAGGGTTTGAGAGGCCATTTCTTCGAACATTTCGTCAAAAGGCGTAATCTCGATAGGCGTGCCCTTGAGGTGAGCAGCCATGCCCAAGAGGTACTCGTAAATCTGTCCCACGTTCATACGACCGGGAACACCCAGTGGGTTCAAGACCACATCAATGGGGGTACCATCAGGCAAATAAGGCATATCTTCGGTGGGAAGAATGCGAGAGATAATCCCTTTGTTACCGTGACGTCCCGCCATTTTATCACCCACAGAGATCTTACGTTTCTGGGCAATATACACGCGAACCACTTTGTTCACGCCAGGAGGCAGTTCATCACCGGCTTCGCGGCTGAAGATCCGCACGTCAACCACGCGGCCTTTTTCACCGTGAGGCACACGCAGAGAGGTGTCTCTCACATCACGGGCTTTTTCACCGAAAATCGCACGCAGCAGTTTTTCTTCAGGGGGGTGCTCAGACTCCCCTTTGGGGGTCACTTTACCCACGAGAATATCACCGGGTTCAATTTCAGCACCGATGCGAATAATACCGTCTTCGTCTAAATCGCGAACGGCATCTTCACCCACAGAGGGCAATTCACGGGTAATTTCTTCGGCACCCAGCTTGGTAGTACGGGCTTCGGTTTCATACTTTTCAATGTGAATCGAGGTATAGACGTCATCACGTACCAGGCGCTCAGACACCAGAATCGCATCCTCAAAGTTGTAACCTTCCCAGGGCATAAAGGCCACGAGCACGTTACGTCCTAAGGCCAATTCACCGTTAACGGTAGAAGCACCATCGGCCAACAGTTGACCTTTCTCAACGCGTTGACCCACGGTTACCGCAGGCTTCTGGTTGATACTGGTGTCCTGGTTTGAACGGTAGAACTTCAGCAAGTCGTAGGTTTTGGTATCACCTTTTTCGTTTTTCACGCGCACTTTATTGGCACTCACGTAGGTGACTTCACCGGCTTCTTCAGCCAGTACCAGAGCACCGGAGTCATAGGCCACGCGAGACTCCAGACCGGTACCCACCAGCGGACGCTCAGGCGCCACGAGAGGTACAGACTGACGCTGCATGTTTGAACCCATCAACGCACGGTTGGCGTCATCGTGCTCCAGGAAAGGAATCAAAGAGGTGGCCACAGATACGATTTGTACAGGCGACACCCCGACAAATTCCACTTCTTCAGGGGTTACTTCAAAGAAATCGCCTTTGAAGCGCACCGGAATTTTTTCATCCTGGAAGCGACGCTCAGTCACGACTTCGCCATCACGCTCCACCTGAATATCTCTAAAACCTAAGTCACCGGGGGCGATATAGTGATTATCTTCTTTGTCGGCAGTGATGTACACCAATTCATCGGTCAAAATACCGTGTTGAACACGCCAATAAGGAGTTTCTAAGAAACCGTACTCGTTGACACGGGCAAAGGTGGCCATGGAGTTAATCAGACCGGCGTTGGGACCTTCAGGGGTCTCAATGGGACAAATTCGACCGTAGTGGGTGGTGTGAATATCACGGACCGCAAAGCCCGCGCGCTCACGGTTCAAACCGCCTGGTCCAAGGGCGCTCAGACGGCGCTTGTGGGTCAATTCAGACAAGGGGTTGGTTTGGTCCATAAACTGAGACAGCTGAGAGGAACCGAAAAACTCTTTAATCGCCGCCACAAGCGGCTTGGAGTTAATCAGATTTTGTGGGGTCAGGTTATCAATATCCTGAATGGTCATACGCTCGCGTACAATCCGCTCAATACGGGTCAGACCCACACGAAACTGGTTTTGCAGCAATTCGCCCACAGAGCGAATACGGCGGTTACCTAAGTGATCGATATCGTCAGCTTCTGACATATCAAAGGTAAAACCCACCAGATAGTCAATAATCGCAATGATGTCTTGATTATCGAGGGTGCGAATATCTTCGGGAATATCGAGTTTGAGTTTATTGTTGATTTTGTAACGGCCCACGCGACCTAAGTCATAACGCTTGGGATCAAAGAAACGGCTCTTGATCATTTGCTGGCCGCCCTCCGCAGACGGTGGATCTCCGGGACGCAGCTTTTTGTACACTTCAATCAGGGCTTGCTCAGTGGTTTCAATGCCGTTGGATTGTTCTTTTTCCAGGGTCTTTTGCAAGAAATCCCGGTGACGGAACAATTCCAGCATATCCTGGGTTTGGTAACCCAGCGCACGCAAGAAGGTGGTGGCCAAAATCTTACGGGTTTTGTCTACACGGATGTGAATCAGGCTGCTGGTGTCGATTTCAAATTTCAACCAGGCACCACGGTTAGGAATCACGGTGGCAGAGTACAGCACTTTACCGCTGGCGCCGGCGCCTTCGCGCTTGAAGTAAACACCAGGCGAACGCACGATTTGAGAAACCACAACGCGCTCGGCGCCGTTGATCACAAAAGTTCCCCGGGGGGTCATCAGGGGAAGTTCACCAATGAAAATTTTCTGTTCTTTGATTTCACCCGTTTGTTTGTTAATCAGCTGTACGGGGATCTTGAGGTGCGAGGCGTACGTTACGTCTCGGGCGCGGCACTCGGGAACGGAGTACTGAGCGGCTTCCAACTCATAATTGGGCATGAGGTGTAATTCCAGGCGTCCACTATAGTCCTGGATTGGAGAAAAAGATTCAAGAGCTTCAGGCAAACCTTCTTTGAGGAACCAGTCAAAGGAATCTTTCTGGATTTTAATCAGATCAGGCAACTGTTCAAAACTTTTAGATACCTTCTCGTGGATTTTTTTGCGGGTAGCATGTTTCGCTAAAGTCATCCAGATATTCAACCTACCTTAAATGTTAGATATCCACTTTACGGTGGGGAAGCGGGGCTGCAAACGGCCTAAAAAGACAAAGATGCCACGATCAGAATAGTATGATTCTGACGGGCATATTCAATGAATTTAAATCGTATGTTGCATGCAGCTATTTATGGACCCACTCTTAAATTGCAAATTGCAGTTCTCTAGTTTACGGGAGAGGGGGATAGATTGTCAAGCCATTGTATGCACCAACCACAAAATAGTGGGGTGCTGAATTTAAATTGTGATAGCTTGTTGCATGTGTGATTATTTTAAGACATATGTTACGAAAAAATCAAGATGCGGCGCGTTAAATTGCAATAAAAAAGCCGATCAAAGATGGCTTTCTACGGTTAAAGATTAAACCTAATTTAAGGTCTTAGAAAGGAATGCCAAAACCGATATGAAACGCACCGCTCTTATCGCCAGATTCTTTACCGAGAACCTTCATGCCGTAGCCTGCATGTAACACCCCAAATTTGCCGAGCTTGACGTTCACACCGACGCCCGCTCCCACTTTGGGCTGCATGTTCATGCCCTCAAAATAATCCCCGGCGGTAATTTTGGCGGTGGCACTCACGGGCCCCCAAATTTCTGAGCGCAAACTGACGCTGCCCAGGGCATAGTTAGACCCCACCAGAGAGCCATCAGACTCCCAGCCCATCAGCGTGCGCCCGTTGGCAGCATTGTTGTACTTCTCGTAGAGGGGTGCCTCACCAAAAGTACTTCCCCCTTGAATGCCCGCACTCAAGGTAAAGCGTTGATTCAAGGCAAAATGCTGCTCATACTTGGTATCTACCTTACCCAACAGCTGACCGTCAATGGCCACGGGCTCCACGGCAAATTGCCAGTGTTTACCCTGGCGCGGCATCACAGGGTCATCTAAGGTGTTATAAGTCAGGGTCGTACGCAAAGAACTGCGAAAGTCCACCCCATCGCCGTCCATCGAAAAGGGCTTATCGATACCAATGCGCTCGGCACCCGCCGTTAAATCTAAACGCCAGGGCGATGTATAAATATCGCCCAACGGCTTGCCCACGGTGACTTTGGCACCGGTCCGGTCTTCATCAGAGAAAGGGCCTTTCCAGTGGCGGTGATAAACACTTGCCCCTAGAGACGTGCGATCTTTAAAAGCCCAGGGATCGTAATAGCTCACCCCGCCGCCAATGACTTTGGTACCCAGGCTAACATCGGCGCTGAGCTTGCGGTTTTTGCCCTGAAGGTTCCCCATATTGAGCGTGGCGGTCCCAAAAGGCCCGTTACTGACACTGTAGCCAGCTCCCACGTTCAAGGCTGACGCTTTTTCTTCGGACACATGCACGTAAACCTTCACGCCATTGCCCTCGGTGTCAGCAGCCTCAAGGCGGTGCTGTAAATGTCCCAGAGCAGAACTGCCACCAATGCGTGCCAAATCCGCATCTAAGGTTTTTAAATTAATGGCCTGACCGGGCTGTGTACGAATTTCACGGCGCAGCACCTCGGCCTGGGTTTTATCGTTGCCTGTAAAAACCACCTCTTCCAGACGGGCTTCGCGGACCTGCAGCTGAAGTTTGCCATCCTGCAAGTCAGCGGCCACGGCCTCAGGCTCCAAAAGCACGTAGCCTGCGTCCTGATAATGCTGTTGAATGGCCTGCATGCCCTTTTCGATATTGGCCATGGTTAAAGGTTTGGGAATCAGCGCGGTCAAGGTCTCTGCGCCAAAAACACTGCTGCCCTGAACACTGAGTTGCTGAGGCATCTGAGTGGTTTTATAGGTCACCTGCAGGTCGTTACCTGACACCTGGGTATTAAGCTCGGGCACAATCAGGCCCTGCGTCTGAAAATGCTGGTGCAAGGCCTCAACACCAGCCTGAATATGTTCCTGGGTATAGGGTTGCTGAAAATAGGTTTTGAGGGTTTCAGAGGCTGGTCCTTGCAGGCGTAAAGCCTGGGGGAGTTGCACCTGATTGGCAGAGACCAGAAGTTGATCGCCCTGCACGTCCACAGAAATACCTTGTAATAAAAAGGCCTCATGCTTTTGAAACTGGGCCTGCAAACGTTCAACCCCTGCGGCAATATTTTCTCGGGTATAGGGTTTTGGAAACAGCTCGGCGACCGCCTCAGCAGAAAAGCCCTGGCCTTGCCATTGCAGTTTTTCAGGCACTGGCTGCACCTTCAGGGTCAGTGCAACCCCTTTGTCGCTGGCCTGGGGAATAAAATCCACCGCCAAAAAGCGATCGCTGGCGAACAGACGATCTGCTTCGCGCTGTAAGTCGTGTAAATTGACACGGCCACCAGGCTTAACCTTTAATGCTTTGTTCAACCAATCTTCATGAGCCCCTGCTCCCTCAACGGTTAAAGCCGTCGCTTTGTGGGACTCGGGTTCATTATCAAGCAGGAGGGGAATGGCGGGGATCGCGTTCATACGCAGTTTCGTGTCACTAAGGTTGCGCAGACCCAGATGCTGAATGACAAATTTATCTTCCGTAACAAATAGCTCGCCGTTTTGCTCAAAATAAAGCTCGTCGCGAAAATTTTTGCGAATCAAAGCCTCATTGGCCTTAAGATAATCGGCAGGTTTTTGGCCTTCGGGCACGGGAATTTGGCGAATAGACTGGGGGTCGGCCGTTCGCCCGTTAACGTTAAGATTTCCCATGGTTATTGCTGGGCCTGATAACGTTCATAAATGCGCGTATAGCGTTCTACTTCTTTCGTACCTGGCGTATAGCCCTGCTGTACTTTGGTCATCAGATCAGCGGCCCATTGCAGGTCCTCTTGAGAGACCGCAGGGGCTGTAGGAGCCGCAGGAGCAACGGGTGCAGAGGGAGCTGGGGGTCGCTCTGTCGGTGCCACAGGCTCAGATTTTGAGGGTTTTTGTGAGGGTTTTTGCGTTTGCATATGATTATAAATCGCTTCATAGCGCGCCACGTCTTTGGCCGTGGGCTGATAACCCTGCTTCACTTTTGTCTCTAAAGCTAACGCCCAGTCCAGGTCTTCCTGGCTGACGGGCGCGGGCGTCACCTCAGTCTGAGGCTGGGCCTGTAAACGGTCAAAGATATCTTGATAACGGGCCACTTCTTTGGCGGTAGGCTGGTAACCCTGCTTAATTTGGGATTCGAGCTTTTGGGCCCAGGCCATCTCATCCTGACTGACTTCAGCTTCCGTTTCAGGCACCTGACGCGCTGGATTGGCATCAGACAAGCGGGCAGCAATGTCTGCATATTTCTCAAATTCTGCAGCGGTGGGCTGATAGCCTTTCACCACGTTTTCCTCAAGAGCCAGGGCCCATTTGATCTCCGCTTCGCTGACCGGTTCAGGGGCTTTAACCGGCGTCGTCTCTTCAATATTTAAATCCAGATGGGGCATGCTGCACCCGCATTTTTCAAGCGGCGAAACCTGATCCTGGGGCGCCGCAACAGGGGGCTTCTCTGGGACCGGCGGAGCTGCAGCAGGCGCTGTAGGAGTAGACTTTGCAGTGGGGGGCAAAGCTGCCGGGGCTTGAACAGACTGGGGAGAAGCTGGAATACGGCTCATAAGAATATCCTTTATTTCAAGATGACGCTAACATGATTATCTGCATGGGCTCACCGAAACTTGCTTAGGCCCGTGAAAAACCTTCCTGGACCTCTTCGTTTTCGCTGTGAGCCGGAATCACAATTCGCTCGCGGGCTTCTTTCACCATCAAAAAGTCTGCGGTAAGTTTTTTAAAACCCAGCGCTTTCACCGCTTCGCGTTTGGGGCGTTGACACTCAAATGAACCAATCAAGACCGGGTTAATACGCACCTGAGCCAGTTGGTGCAAAGCAAAACGCAAAAGCACCTCCGCCAGATCACTATAACCAGGATTGACGGTCATTTGAATCACGTGAGGCAAAGCGCGCAACTGAGCTGACAACTCCAGACTGGCCACTACACATTCCCGCTGTGGATCTTCCACGACCCAGTGCAGGCTTTCTGAGCGCTTCAAAGATTTTTTTAGCCAACGGGTTCCCTCTTGCAGCAGCCCCCGCTGAAAGTCCGCCTCACACCGATCTTCTACACTGCGAATATGCTGGGGAATCGACTGTTCATAGAGTTCAAGCAAGGCTGCATCATCGGCGGGGGTACGTTTTCGCAAACCAGGAGGCACCGTTAACTCAGCAAGATCCCGAAATTCACCCAATTTGCGGGCGCTCATCTTGTGATAATACAGGGTCGAGTAACGGCGAAAGCCCAGCTTTTCATACAATTGAATTGCACCCGTATTGGTGGTATCTACCTCTAGCGTAAAGCGATCCGCACCCCGCTCTACATAATAGCGAAAGACGTCATCCAATAGCTGCCGGGCAATGCCCTGCCCCCGAAAATCGGGGTGCACAGCGATGTTGTCCACATGCCAGCGGGTTTCCTTGGCGTTGCGGGGTGACATTTGCGCCATTCCCGCAATCGCTTCTACACCGGACGCACCGGGCACACGAGCCACGTGCACCGTAAACAAATGCTGATACGGATTGGGAAAGAGAGACAGGGTTTTCACCAGGGGGTAAACCGCTGCAATTTTCTCAATCCGCCGCACAATATCCACTTCTCGGCGCGCGTATTCTTCGGTAAAAGACAGCTCAAAAATCTTTTTGATGCCCTCAAAATCCCGTTTGCGCGCTAAGCTGATGATCATTGACGCGAAGACTCCACCGCTTGCTCAGCCATGCGCACCACCACGATGGGGGTTTGCTCATTGCCGTTGCCGGAGGGGTTGCTTAAAATCGCCTGAATCAGGGCTTTTTGATTTACGCCTTTGGTGGCAGAAATAATCGCAGCCTTGCGCAAATTGTTCACATCGGCAATGGCTGCTTCTAAGCCGGTACGGGCTTTGACTTCATTCACCACCGACTGGGCGTGGGCAGGCCCCAGGACAATGTACTTGTCAAAAGGAGGCATCGTGCCCGTCAGATCATCGATCAGCTCTGAAGGCACACCCGCAATGCGGTACAGCCATCCGTTCTGACCCACGCCTTTCATGAGAGCCCCCACGGCCATGGCGGTCAACATACGGGGCAGTCCCACCTCATTGATGGCGCACTGCATGCCGTAGCGCGAAGAGAGCGAGCCCACGTTGGGAATGAGGTAGCACAGGCGACTGGCCCAGAAACCGGGCTTGACATGCTCATCGGGGATCAGATAACGACGCTGAGTAATCGCCACAACGCTTTCAGCCATGACCACAATATCACCGGATTGCGCCAGCGGAGACACATACTTGGCAATGACGTCAGCCATATTGTCGGCGTCTGTTAAAATGTGGGTTTTAATGGGCTGCAGGGTCACATTGCCCTCTTGCTGCGGCTCAGGTTGCGCCCCCACTTCTTGATGGGGGATGAGCACCACTTCTTCGTGACGGGCCACTTTGCGCTGGCGGCTATAGGTCACATAGTCCAGAGCCACCACAATGGCATGAATATCAGCCAGACGATCCAGGTCACCTTCCACGTGAATGGCCAGTTCAAACTCCAGCGTGCTCTGGGGCGATAAAATATAGGCGGGCCAGTAGCCGTCTTCACGGGTATCGCTGTGCCAGGGCTTCACGTGTACATGAACTTTTAATTCCTCTTCAGTGGGCAATTGCTTTTTAGCCAGCACCTGAACCGAAGGTTTTACGTCCACCACGGTGGCTTCATAGCGACTGTTGAAGTTGCGAATGGGAATATTGGTGCGGAACACCCGTTGGGCGTCGCTAAAGTTTTGAATGCGCCAGGGGTGGCGGTGGGCAGGAAGCATCAGGCAGGGACGGGTTTCGCGGGTACGATACCACAATTCAAAAGCAGCCGCTGCACCTCCTGCGCCAATCAGAGTGGCCCACAAGCCTTTTTTTAAACCATTTTTCATCTGCGTTTTCCTTCCTTGCTTAGGGTGCAAGCCTTTGATAATACCAGTTTTGTTCTTGAAGATCGTAGCGAATACGATCGTGTAAGCGGCTGGGTCTTCCCTGCCAAAACTCAAACATGCGGGGCACAATAACCAGCCCGCCCCAATCTTCAGGACGGGGAATGTCGCGGCCTTCGAATTGAGCCTCCAGTTGGGCTTGCCGCTGTACGAGATAGTCCCGGTCGGGAATCACTTCGCTCTGCGGGGACACATGGGCACCCAATTGGCTCCCGCGGGGACGTGAGGCGAAGTAAGCGTCTGATACCGCAGGATCTGCCTTGTGTACGTCGCCCTCAATACGCACCTGGCGCTCTAAAGGCCCCCAGAAAAAGACCGCAGCCACTTTTTGAGTGGCCAGCATTTCGCGGGCTTTGCGACTGTGGTAGTGGGTATAGAACACCAGACCCGCTTCAGAAAAACCTTTGAGCAGGACCATGCGGGCGCTGGGTTGCCCTTCGGGACTGACACTCACCACGGTCATGGCATTGGGTTCGTACAGACCCGCGCTCTGCGCTTCGGCAAACCATTTTTCGAACTGCACAAAGGGGCTCTTCGCCACCTCTTGTTCCACAAGCTGGCCTGCCGTATAGTTTTCACGCATCTCTGCAAGGGGAGAAAGCTCTACCATTTATGCCAGTCCTTTAGAGTCTTCTTCCACGGGCATGTCCTGGACTTCAGAAATCTCCAGACCTTCGATCTGAGAAAAATCCAGGCCTTCCATGCCTTCAGCATCCGCCAACAATTGCTGCAACAGCTCGGGTGGCAGGTCTTCTAAAGACACCATTTCGGGCATTTGAGGCATTTGGTACTGCACCTGCATGTGGAACAGGTTGGTAATCACTTCTACCCGAATATTGGCCATCATTTCCTGGAAGAGTTCGCGGGACTCCCGCTTGTATTCAATCAGGGGATCTTTCTGACCATAGGCCCGCAAACCAATCCCTTCGCGCAGGGCGTCCATTTCATGGAGGTGATCAATCCATTTTTGGTCAATCACCCGCAGAATCACCATACGTTCCAGATTACGCAGTTCATCGGCGCCTAAAAGGGTCTCTTTGGCTTCATAAGCCATACTGGCCTGTTCTTTTAAGAACACTTCAAGACCTTCAATGGGCAAGCGCATTTCCTGAACTTCCAGGGTATCTAGTAAAGGAATCATCGCCACCAGTTCCTGGCGTAACCCCATTAAATCCCATTCTTCTTCAGGAATACCGGCCTGAACGTAGCGGTACATCATGTCTTCTACGTTGCGGCTGAGCATATCATCGACCACCGAACGCAGGCTTTCGCCTTCCAGAATTTTACGACGCTGGTCATAAATAATGGTCCGTTGACCGTTCATAACTTCATCGTAGTCCAGAACGCTCTTACGGGCCCCAAAGTGGTACATTTCCACTTTGCGCTGGGCATTAGAAATCGCCTTGGTCACCATACCGGATTCAATGGGTTCATTTTCGTCGACATTGAGCATATCCATGACTTTGGCCACGCGATCGCCCCCGAACATACGCATCAGATCATCTTCGAGAGACCGGAAGAAACGGCTTGAGCCCGGGTCACCCTGACGGCCAGCACGACCGCGCAACTGGTTATCGATCCGGCGGGACTCGTGACGCTCGGTGGCAATAACATGCAAGCCACCGGCTTCTCTCACCACCACCGATTCATCGGCCACCTGTTGCTTCATTTCAGCCAAAATTTTGGCTTTTAGCTCTTCATCAGCCGTTTCGGGATCTTCACCCAATTGGCGCAAACGGCGGATCATCAGGAACTCCGCGTTACCCCCCAACAGAATATCGGTACCGCGGCCCGCCATGTTGGTGGCGATGGTAACGGCCCCTTGACGACCGGCCTGGGCAATAATTTCCGCTTCTTTTTCGTGGTTCTTGGCGTTTAACACCTTGTGCTTGACACCGCGACGTTGCAGAATATCGCCAATGCGTTCTGATTTTTCAATCGAAACGGTACCTACCAGCACCGGACGACCTTTAGCATGCTCCCGCTCGATCTCATCGGCTACCGCTTCAAACTTCGCGTTAACGGTCTTGTAGATGACATCGGGCAGATCCACACGGGCCACGGGACGGTTGGTGGGAATCACCACCACGGGCAGGTTATAAATCTTGCCAAACTCCGCCTCTTCGGTGACCGCGGTACCGGTCATACCGGACAGTTTTTTGTACAGTCTGAAGTAGTTTTGTAAGGTAATGGTGGCCAGGGTTTGGGTTTCATCCTGGATTTTAATGCCCTCTTTGGCTTCAATGGCCTGGTGCAAACCATCGGAGTAACGGCGACCGGGCATAATACGACCGGTGAATTCGTCAACAATAACCGCCTCTTGTTCCCCCTGCTCGTTGGGACGTACCACATACTCAATATCGCGACGATACAGGTCTTTGGCTTTCAGGGCAATGAGCAGATGGTGAGCATATTCAGGGTGTTCATACGAAAAAAGGTCAGGAATATTCAACATGCGCTGGGCTTTTAAAATACCGCGCTCGGTTAAAATCACGTTCTTTTGCTTTTCGTCGATGACGTAATCGCAATCCTGCTCGTCTTCTTCGTAGTCGACTTCGTCCAGTAGCTTTTTCTTTTTGTTGTACTCTTTGTGCTTGCCTTCTAAGCCCTGAACAATTTTACGGAACTGCACATAGGTATCGGCAGGTTGTGCCAGTTGCCCTGAAATAATCAACGGGGTACGGGCTTCATCGATCAAAATGGAGTCCACTTCGTCAATGATGCAGTAGTGCAATTCGCGCTGTACACACTGCGAAATATCACGGGCCATATTGTCCCGGAGATAGTCAAAACCAAATTCATTGTTGGTACCGTAAATGACGTCACCGGCATAGACTTTGCGGCGCTCGTGAGGGGTCAAGTGGTTTAGAATCGCACCCACTTCAAGGCCTAAAAAGCGATGGACGCGGCCCATCCACTCTGAATCCCGCTCGGCGAGATAATCATTGACGGTCACCACGTGAACGCCGCGACCTGAAATAGCGTTTAAATAAGTCGGACAGGTAGACACCAGGGTTTTACCTTCACCGGTGCGCATTTCAGAGATTTGTCCGCGGTGCAGCACAATCCCCCCAATAAGCTGTACATCGTAGTGGCGCTGCCCCAACACACGCTTAGAGGCCTCACGCACCGTGGCGAAGGCCTCAGGTAGAATTTCTTCTAAGAATTCTTGTTCTTTGGCAAAGCGCTTCTCTTTGTCATGAATGCCTTCCACGGCCTGCGCTAAGCGTTGGCGAAACGCGAAGGTTTTATTGCGAAGTTCCTCATCCGTTAAGGGCTCAATTTCGCTTTCCAGAGCATTAATGCGTTCCACAACAGGCATAATCTTGTTAATGACTTTTTTGTGCGGATCGCCCATAATTTTTTGAATAACTTTTAACATACTGGGGTCCTTTTTTGACTGGCTTTTTATCTATTGTAACGCCACGACAGAATTTTTGCGGGATTTACACGGGGTTTTCTCTGAAAACGTGCTATAAAAATAACAAGGTAGCCACGGATATGATTGAGGAACCCCCTGTGATAAGTGTCGTATTATTTATGATTTTGGGCGTGATGGGTCTGTTTTCAGGCCTGAGTCATTTGCCCCTCTTACTGATTTTTGTGTTCGGTTTGCAAGTGGGCGCAAATTTTGAAACCCCGGTTATAACAGATCCCCAGGACATTGAAAGCAGCCAGGATCAAACACTTCAAGATCCCGCCCATGAATCAATACAGTGATTTGATTCCCAGCCGCTCGATGATTCCCAAGGTGGTGGATAAAATCACCTTAGACAGTTGGTTTATGAACTCAGAATCCCTGGGTTATCTGCTACAAATCATCGAGCAACGCTTTCCCTACCGGGGCAAAAAAGTCGAAAAACTTGAATATTTACATATCGCCAACGAAGCCCAGCAAACCGCTGTAGAACTGGTCATGAACCTTAGTTATGGCGATTTGCTGCAATTGCTTTGTGAAAACCCCTGGATGCTCAACACTGAAGCAGAGCTTGAGCTGCTGGAGATTTTTGAAGAGAAACTGGGCAAAGCCACGGTGGCGTCACTGGTGGCTGTGGTGCTCTGTGAGCACTTCTACAGCCACCTGATGAAAGACGTGGAGTGTATTATCTAGCGCACTGTGGTTATTTGGCGCTTTGCAGCGGGCGATAACGACTTGCTACCTGTTCCCAGTTCACGATTTTCCACATGGACTTCAAATAATCTGCGCGACGGTTTTGGTACTTTAAATAATAGGCGTGCTCCCACACATCCCAACCCAATAGCGGTTGGCCCTGAACGCTCGCCACATCCATCAGAGGATTGTCCTGGTTCGACGTGCTGGTAATCGCCAGTGAACCATCGGCTTTTTGAATCAACCACACCCAACCTGAACCAAATTGAGAGGCGCCCGCTTTTTCAAAAGCGTCTTGAAAAGCTTCAAGGGAGCCATATTGGCGTTCCAGCGCGGTTTTAAAAGCGCCCTGGGGTGCCTTGAATTGGTCCATCGGCGTCAATGAAGTCCAAAAAAAGCTGTGGTTCCAGTGCCCGCCCGCATTATTGCGTACCGCAGCTGGCCATTTCGAAATTTCTGAGAGCAGTTGTTCTAAGGTCATGGGAGTTTTGGGCGTTCTGTAATCCGCGAGGGCGGCGTTTAAATTGTTAACATAACCCTGATGGTGCTTACCGTGATGAATCTTCATGGTTTCTTCGTCAATGACAGCATCTAAGGCATCATAAGCATAGGGAAGCGGAGGCAGAGTATAAGTCTGCGTCACCTGGGAGGCCGCAGCCTGAGCCGCACCCGACGTTACTGAAGGCATCGCCAGCAGCAGTCCTGCCGCGAGAGCAAAAGTTAAATATTTTTGTTTCATGATTTTTCACCTGTTTCCATTCTGAGATATTAGGTGTTCATTATGCCTCAATATACAGGTTGCCCTGAGCGCTATCGATACGCACCCAACGACCTTCAGTTAAGAGCCCATGTTGCCCCACCTGTACGATAGCGGGTTTATTCCACTCTCGCAGCAAATGACTGCCTTGATCAAAGACGTGGCCCTCAGTTAAAATCACCCCGGCCACCTGAGCCACCCAGGGCCAGTGCTGTACCTGAAGACGCGGCAAACATAACAGGGTATCTTGTGGGGTCCACCCCTCAGGCAGTGCTAACTGCGCTGCTTGCCCCACGTTCGGACACCAAAGCCGGCCTTTGGCCATGCCGGTTTTTAAGCCCACGCCCTTCAGCTCAGCGTGCTCCGGCTCAGGGAAAACCAGCGCAACAGCTACACTCTGATCTTGTGCTATAGCGGGTGGCGGCATCTCTGACGCGGCCAGCAATTCAGGGGGATAATCCCAAAAAGCATCATCCACCACTTTTTCCTGAATGCGGCGTTTCACCTGATCCAACGCCCAGAGGGCGTTGCTCCAGAAGTTTTCACGGGCATCGTAAAGGGATTGAAAGGTTTTCCAGCTCAGCCGAGCCCCCAGGCGCTGGGCCAGGGTGAGATCCTCTTGCAGGTGCCCCGTATGCCAGGCACAAAGCAAACTCTGTACAAATTCTGTGGCCTGTTCATGCAAGCGCGGTTGAGAGAGATCTAAACTGCCCCAGTGCCCGTGATCGTTCAAAAACAGCTGCCAGCGCCGCTGCATTTCAGGCACCCGCAAAAGCTGCTGTGGCGTCATTCTGGTCTCCTGACGGGCCTGAATGAGCTGGGCACACTCGCGCAGCCCTTCACTGTCCTGTTGAATATGCCCCTGGAGCGTCACCCGTCGCTGAAAACAGGGGGTCAGTAAATCCCGTTGATCCAATTTCTGTGCTTGCCGGGCCAGGCCATGGCTGGCCTGGCAAAAAACGGGCAAGCTGCGATAGAGAATTTCCTGCCACTGCTTGACATACCCGGAAAGGTCCTGGTGAGGAATTAAAAAAGTTTCCCAGACCGCACGGGTCTTTTCGTCGGCCAACGCAGATTCATTAACCTTTTGCCCCTGAAGCAGCAGTGTGCTGATGGCCACCTGGAAATAGGGTTGTGCCCCCAACATCACCAGCGGTCGTGGATCATCGAGGCCGTCACTGACCGACTCAGGCAAGGCGCGCAACGCCCATTCGGTAGCGGCAGCCTCTAGCAATTGCGCACTCAAATGGCGATAGGGTTGGGCAGCCTGTAGATCGTACACAGGCACAAAATGGGCCTTAAACTCACCGGATAAATGCAAAGCATATAAAGCCATCGGAAAATAGCCGCTTTCACACTGTCCCCAGAGCACCAGGCTGTCCACCGTGAAATGTTGCCGAAAATAGCTGAGCAAAGCCGTCAGATCTGCAAACACAGGCACCTGATGGGGCACTGCCCCATAGGCCCTGGGCACAAAACGCACGGGTAAAACGGTGGATGTCTGCGTTCCATCCGCTTGCACCGTACGCACCAGGTCTTCACTGTACTCTTGCTCAATTTGCGCAACCCCCCAGCTGTTGAGGGGGCTCAAAGGAGCTGGCAAACCAAAACAGGCTTCAGCCCAGGTGGGTATTTCCAAAACATCGGCCGCAAAAGCCTGCCCCTGAACATCTTCAGACAAACCGGCTTGAGGACACGGTCCCACACAAAAAAGAGGCTGAGGCAACATCACATCAACCTCAGCAGAGCTTAAACAGGGTAAAAAAGCCGCAAGACGCATCAAAATTTAGTATTGAGGGTCCAACATAATGTGCAGCATGACCTGTTCATCTTGTTCTTCAAGATAACTGGCAAGCTTCTTCGGCGTGGGCTCTTGCACCAGCGTGACATACTCATCGTGGATATCAAGGACACCGGCCTCTACAGCCATTTTTAAAGTGTTTTGCCAGTACTTTCTCCAGGTGGTATCTGACCAGCCTTTGAGCACGTTGTCATGCTGGCGCTTAAATTCAAAAAAGCTTTCTAGTTCTTCGCGAGCCACCTGGCTTTCCCCTGCCAGCAGGGCATCGCGAATCGGCTCTTCCATCATTTCGCGCAGCAAACGGTTTTTATTCAACAACACATAAAACAACGCCAGGCGTGCTGTCTTTTGGTGGCGGCCCGCCATCATAGATAAAAGCTCCTCAGGTACATGATCCAGGCGAAAGCGAATGGCCCGCAAGTAAGTCTGAGTGGTATTAATGCTACGGGCTTCTAAAAGGTTTTCTTCAATCACGTGCTCTGAAAGGGCTTTCCAGTCGTCGTTTTTGGTCAATAATTTAGCACAGGTTAAGGTTTCTTTTAAAAGAACGGGATGATTGGCCACAGCAACTTCATAGGTTTTGAGTAAGAGTTCGTTCATGGGGGCTTCCTTGTGTGAGATTTTTTAAATTGTAGCAAGATTCATTGTTCTTGAGTATGGGCCTCTGCTAACCTAAAAAAGATTAATGGGATCAAGGAATCTTTTTTTATGCTGAACGCTCCGCATATTGTTATCGTTGACGACGAAAAAGATCGTCGTCAACTCACTGAAATTATCTTGCAAGAATTAAAGCCCGGTCACATGCAGGGACTGGACTCCGTCCAGGATTTGCTCCTCTACATTGCCACCTCGCTCGGAGAAGGTAAAACCATTGACCTGATTCTCATGGATGTCCACATGCCCCACGTGGATGGCATTGAAGGCTGTAAGCAGGTGCGGCAAATTCCCGTTTGCCAGGATATTCCCCTGCTCATGTTGACCAGTTCCACAGATCCCAACACCCTTAAAGCCGCCTTTGAAGCCGGGGCCATTGATTACATCGTTAAAACCAATAGCCCCTTAGAGCTGGTGACCCGTGTTCGCTCTGCGCTGCGGCTTAAGCACGAAATGGATGAACGCAAGCAACGGGAAACAGAGCTGGTGGAACTGACCCGGCATCTGATGGCAGAGAAAAAGGCCCTTGAAGCCGGAGCAGCGGCGCAACAGAAGAGCAGTTACCAGGACGACTTGACGGGTCTTTACAACAGCAAAGCCTTTGACCATGTGCTGCGGGTGCAATGGAACCAGGCGTATAAACAAAAAAAGTCCCTGGCCCTTTTGATGATCTGCGTAGACTTCATTAACGAATACAATCTACATTATGGCCGTGAAAAAGGCGATCAACTCTTAAAAACCATCGCCCGGTGGTTGCCCGTCAACACCCAGAACACCTTTTCACTGCGCTATGACGGCAGTGTTTTTGCGGTGCTCTTAACCGAAGACAGCCCTGAAGATATGCGGCATTTGGCAGATCGCCTGCTCAAAAAAGCCCGTGAAGCCCGCCTTGAACACGGCACTTCAGAAGTGGATACCATTGTGACTCTCAGCATTGGCTGCACCTTACAAAACCCACAGGATAACCCGGATCTCAATGTGTTTATTAAGCTGGCCCAAAAGGGGCTTTTAGAAGCCCGTCGTCAGGGGCATAATCGCGTTATTCAGCAGCAAAATTTACAAGAAGACGGGCCGTTTATTCCGCTGCGTTAGCCCGCTGACGGGTTTCTTGATACATCTCAAAATAGGCCTGCTCAATGTGAGCGCAAAAGTCCACGGGATCACAAAGCCGGCTGGCGGCTAACTCCTGGCGCAGTTGGTGACGGTAGCGCTCACGGGCGGGCCCGTCGTGCACCAGCTCTATCACTTTTTGCAGATAGGCTTCCTGGGTATTCACCACCCACTCCGAACGTCCCACGTGATCCAAAATGGTGGCTCCCAGGGCCCGGCCTTCCCAGCCCTGTTGACGTAAAGACACCACCGGCACCCCCATCCAGAGGGCATCACAAGTGGTAATGGCACCCTGATAAGGAAAAGTGTCTAAGGCAATGTCGATCTGGTTATAAAAATGGGGCAGGTGGGGATCTTTCACCAGACCTTTCTCAAGGCGCAGGCGCGAGGCATCAATGCCAAAATGGGCAAAGAGCTTCATATACATTTGCTGCGTCAGGGGATCATTAAAGCGGCTGTTTTTAATAAACAGCGTTGCCTCAGGCAAACGCCTGAGCAGTTCAGACCAGAGGGCAATCACCTCTAAATTGAGTTTGTTTAAAGAGTTGGCAGAACCCAGGGTTAAACCGTTGCCGGGGCGTCGCTCACAGGGGAAAGCTTCTGGCATATCCCAAAGAAAAATAGAAGGCAAATATTTTATAGTTTCCGGGTAATGAACGGCCAATTCAGGGGGCGTCAAAACGCGATCACTCAGACAATAGTCCAAATACTTAGCTGAGGAATAAACAAAGCCCAAACCGCCCACCATCACCGGAGCGGGCCGCTCCCAAAACACCCCGTTACGCATAAGAAAGGTAGGACCAGCCACATCCACGAGCACGTCAATACGATCTGCACGAATGCGCTCACCAAGCGCCTGGTTGGTCACGTCAGCAGTACCGTACCACGTGATATTTTTGTGTTTAAAAAGCTCACGCTTTTCGAGGGTGAAGTGGGGGGTATCGTCGTAAACAAACACTTCAATGGACGCACTGTGGTGCAGCAGCATGGGACGTAACAATTGCATACAGCTGCAGGTGTCATCAAATTCTCGCCCAATATAGCCCACACGTAATTTTTGAGAGGTGTCCTGGGTCGGATAGGTTCTCTTTTCAAGAGGGCCATCCCAGGGCCTGACCGCGCTTTGGACGTAGCTTCCATAGTGCTTCAAAATCTCAGCATCTGTATGCTCAGGGGAACCGTACAGATAAAAGAGATACATTGAAGCCACGTCCTGATTGTAATAATAGAAGTGACGGGGATCCATCTGCTCGCGCTGCTGGTACAGATCCTGAAAATAATCCACAAACTCTTGATCCAAATAGCCTTTTTCACGGATCCAATGCTTGGCATAAATTTTTCTTCGGCGGGCCTCAAAATTCAAAGGTTCGAGAGCCAGCGCTTTGTCCAGGCAAGCAATTTCTTGAAAGGTTAAATGGTACTTTCCAAAAGGCCGGGAGCGTTCAATCCAGTCTTCCGCAGATTGGGGTTCGTGATGCCTATCCATCATGATGCAGGTCAATCATCTTAGTAATCATCACCCACCAGCGCTTGTCCCGTTGCCGTGAGGGTGTAATCGGGGTTTAACCACCCCCGTTTCACAAAGCGCGCCAAAATTTCGCGGGCCTGTGCCGGGGTCTCCTGCATCAAAAGCGCAAGGGTCTCCACCACCTCTTCTCCACCCGGCAGGTCAGCGGTGGTCAAGTAATTTCTCAGCATTTTGACACTGAGCATAAAAGACGGCAACTCCATGCTGTCTTCAATGGATTGTGGCGTCATGCCCGACGCCTGGGCCTGATGAATTTGTTTCTGAAGGTAACGTTCTACAAATTCATTCAATAACGTTTCGTCGGGCATGGTTCGCGTATGGCTCCTTGAGGGGTATTTTTACAGTGTATCATGGGGTCAAGGGCCCCATGACACACTACACCCCCTTAAGGTGAGTGTGGGGTGTTGCGCTCTTGAATTTCGCTTTGGATCACCGGGCGTGCTGAGGCGCTGGGCGTAATGCCGTGATGGGGCACGCGCACCAGGTTCTCCACCGCAAAGCCCAATTGCTTCATCCGGTGGGTTACCGCCTCATATTTTTCTGGACCGAAATTCTGACTGCGGCTTAAAATCCAAAGGTGCTGGCGATCGGGGGTACCAATCACTGCGTAATTGTAATTTTCGCCCACCTCAATGACCCAGTAATTCATCCACAAGGGGCTTGAAAGTGCACCTCCGCGCTGCTTTTGCATACGTGCCGTATTTTGTGGATCTACCAAATGCAAAGTGCTGGTGGACTCGATAATTTTGCTTTCAAAGTCACCTTCCTGGTAAATACAATTTTCTTTGAGAGTAAGCGGGTCCATCACCTGGTAGTGCACCATGACTCCCACCTTGCGCTCTTTATTTTTTTTTGCATGGGGAAATTTGGCAATCTCATACCAGGAGCCCACAAAATGTTCCAACTGAAAGCCGGGTACCGTGGGCAAGTCACTGTGCTTGAGTTCCCGTCTTAATTTGAGTTGATGAAGGGCTAACAGTGCAGCCCCCGTCAGGGACAGCAATCCGGTGGCCACAGATATCCCTTTGGCCAGGGTGTTCCAGGGAATTCTCCGTGCGGGGCGGCCTGTTTCTGAAGTCACGGCTTGCACCGGCACCTCCTGTACCACTTCAATGTTTTCAAGGCCCTGAAGGTCCTCTGGTAAAACTTGAACAATCATGATTCTGCTCCTTTTTCTAAACAACTGATTTTAAAATCTCTGATTTGATTGAACCAAAGACAGGGTATAATTGCCGTTGAAAAACCATTGAAATGTTATAAAAAGCAGGACACCATGTCGCGATCAGACCCGCAATTTCAAGCCCAGTGGCAAGAGCGCCAGGAGCTGGCCAAAATGCCTGTGGCCACAAGCCGTCACACTTTTTTTGCCCTTCCTGTAGCGCCTCAGGATTATCTGGAGCACCCTTTTCAACTTGCCCTTCCGGTTAACGGGTCAAGCCGGCCCCCTGCATTCATTGAAGGTTGGTTGGGCATTCGCTTTCGCAATCTCGATGCCCGCACCCCTTTTGTGGATATTTTAACCCGGCAAGATCCCCGAATTTTGCTCCAAGACCCGCATTTGCACGCACAAGTGCGGACAGTGATTCAGACCCACTATGCCATGTTTGAACCCCATGGTTTTACCCTGACCCTCCCCGTGGCGGAGCCCCCTGAAGTAGGCTCACTGCCGGCCCATCAGGTATGGAGCCAGGTGTGGTGGCAAAAATTGGCAGCCTGCCCTCAGGTAGCGCACCGCCCCCTGCATTTGTACCCGCTGAAAGCCTTAGAAGAACTGGATCTTGAACGTTTTCAGAGCCAGTATCAATTTTGGCGTTTGTTACACCACGATTTGGCACCCTGGGTGGAGCCCGCCAGTGCAGAGGAGCTCCAGCAAAGCATGGCCGCTGGCCTGTGCTATCGGGCCTGTACCCCAGAGGGTGAAGAAGTGGGGCTTATCGCGGGACTGCCTTCCCCCTACCGCGACCAGCACGGGGTCTTAATGCTTGAGGAATTTATTTACCCCACGTATCAGGGACAGGGCTACGGCAAAGCCCTGCAAGCCGAATTTATTCAAACCCTACAGCACAGCCAATATGAAGCCATCTGGGGTACCATTCATTCCGAAAACACGGCATCGTGGCGCACAGCCCAGGCCTGTGGCCGCCAACTCACAGAACAAGAGTGTTTCTTCCCCCTATGAATTTACACCAAACAGCCCAACACTATTGTCACGACTATGAACAGGGGAAGTTTCCCCTTCCACCGCCCCTGGAGCAAGGGGACTTTCAAAGCCTGCGTCAAGAAACCCTGGCCTTTTTAGCCAGTGATGCCGCAACCCAGATGCTTCAACAGGATGTCTACTGGCCCAAATGGGACAGCCCCTGGTGGCACATCATGGCCCTGAAAGAAGCAGGCGCCCTGGATGAAGTCCCTCGTCACCTTTTAGACGCCCTTTTGCAACAGGCCGATCAGCAGTATCTACGGACCTTTCCCCTCACCGAGGATGAGCTGCCCGACGGCTGCGATCCCTACCTCGATATTCTCTGCTTTTGTGCCCTGGGTTCCCTCTGGCAACTCCCAAATCCTCAGGCTTATCTCGCCTGGGCTGAAAACTGGTTTGAACGGTACCACCTGCCCGACGGGGGCTACAATTGTGACGAACAAGCTTACCTGAAGCAGCCGCCACGCAGTTCTTTTGTATCTTCATTGCCCATGTACGAAGCCCTGCTCCAACAGTCCCATCTCACGCCCGCCCAACAAGCGCTTTTAGCCTCAGGAAACCGCTACTTACAGCAGCGGGAATTCTGTAAATCCCTGAGTAAGCAACAGGTGGCTGATACTGCGTGGCTTACCCCCATGTTCCCTCTGTTTTACGACTATGATGTCATGCGGGGCATGCAATACGTTTTGAATTCACACCTGCAGTGGCGCACTTCCCTTGACCTGGAATGCTTTACCTTTGCGTTTACCCAGGTGCATCAGCAACTTTCAGCACCTGAGACCGTCTTCCGCAGCCCCTTAAACACCGAAAATTTTAGTTGGCGTTTCCAGGGTCAAACATGGGCCAAAGGAAAAAGCATTTCGTTTCCCCTCCTGGACTGGCTCTGTCAGCCCAAGATCCAACAGGGCTTTGTGCACCAGCGTTTTTACCGCCTGTGCCGCGACCTCGTTCAGGCCACCGCCACAATGGGCTAAATATGCCGCCGAAACACCGACATGGGTTCAGCCCGGCTGGCGCGTCGCGCCGGAAAGAAGCTGGCAAGGATACAAATAACCAGGGTTGCGCCCGCCACAATGGCAAAATCCCAAAACTGCATTTGTACGGGCAAATAATCCAGATCATACACATCGCCCGGAATCCGCACGGGAAAATAACGCAAATAGGTGGATAAACCGACACCCAGTGCGGCCCCCAACACCACCCCAATGGTACCGATCATAATCCCCTGACATAAAAAAATCTGACTGATTTGACGGCGTCGCGCACCCATGGCCCGCAAAATCGCAATATCCGGGGTTTTTTCCATCACCACCATAATCTGGGTATTGGCAATGCCCATCATGGCCACCACAATAATGAACAGGATCACCAAAAAGATCACCTTTTTTTCTAAAGCCATGGCCGATAAAAGATTGCGGTTGCTCTCCATCCAGGTGCGAATATACAGCGTCGGATGCTCTTGCTGAAGCTGAGCGGCCAGTTCCGGGGCCTGAAACACATCTTTGAGCTGCACAAACAATTCATTGACCACATCATTGGTTTGAAACACCGCCTGCACCTGTGCCAGGGGACTCACCACCATCCGAGCATCTAAGTCATACAGCCCCGAATGAAAAATACCGCTCACCACAAAGGTGGTAGAACCCGCAGGGGTCATAAGTTGAATTTCATCTTTAAGAAAGAGCTGCATTTTATTGGCCAGGGCCGAGCCCACTACCACGCTGGGTTTGCCCTGAGTTTGCCAATCTCCGCTTTTTAAAAAGCGCTGCAACCCCTGTTTGGCGTTTTCAGGGGGAATGCCCAACACCAAGGCACCGGTGGTATGCAAAGGGTTCGACACCAGGGCCTGCTGCCGCATCACCGGGAAGGCCTGTTGAATGCGTGCGTCACGCATGACCTGTTGTTGCAAGGTAGCGTAGTTCTCTAAATAATCTGTGGTACCCGGCTTCAAGCTTACATGGGGAGTGGTGCCCAAAATCTTATGAATCATATCACTTTCAAAGCCGTTGGTTAAAGACAGCGCCGCCGTCAAAATCATGACGCCCACAGCAACCGACAATATCGACAAGAGGCTTTGTTTCCAGCGGGTTTTTAACTGACGGCTGGCCAAAAATAACGCACTGTAAAAAGTGGTGTTCATGGAGAGCGAAACTCCTCTGGGGTCAACTGCTCCAGGCGCTCTCGCCAGCGAATCACCTGGGTTTTTTCAGGTTGCTGTTGCATCCAGGGCTTTATCTGCTCAGCCGTTAACAACACCACACCCCGCGCCAACAGCTGGGCTGCCAGCGCTGAAGAGCCGAGCACATAGGCACCCGCACTTTCGCTGTGCACCAGGCCGGTGCGCGCATCGACAAAATCAGGGTAACGTAAGCCATTGGCATAGAAATGACTGGTGGCGTCTCTCAACATCACCAGACTTTGATCTTTGAGATAAAAATATTGAATAAGCTGATCTTCTTTGCGCGGATGATAAACGGGCACCTTCCAGGCCGGGGCCTGGGGGGGTACCCCCGCATAGTAAGCGACGGGACCCATTTGAACCCGCGCCGCCCGCACCGCAGGAGCTGAGAGAAGGGCCTTGCTCTGATCAATCAGCCAACCGGCAGCAAAATATTCACGGCTTAAAGGCTGGGTTTCTCGAATGCCCTGACACCCTTGCGCCTGAACCTGAGCCGTCAACCGCTGACGCTCACCGGCCTCAGGCACCTGATAACTCAAACTCTGGGGCGTAAATCCCCAGGCTTCTCGCAGGGGTAAATCGAGGGGGTTTAAAGCCCCCTGCGTGTGTTCACAGGCCTGCTGCAAAGCGGTGACCAGGGGTTTAAGGGCCTCCACAGGCTGGCCAGAAGTCGGTGCAGAAGCCAGCACTTGCCATTGCCTTTGCCACAGATCTTTGAGGGCCTCGGCCTGGGCCTGTAAACGCGGCATAGACTCACCGTAAAGGGTCCAGTCAATCGTTAACTCGCCCAGGATCTCTTTGCCCCGCAGCACCTGTACGGCCGGCGTTGTGGCCATGTCTTCGGCATAGACACTCTGTGCCTGCACGGCAGCAGAATCTCCCACCATCGGCAGGAGCCCCAGCAGACAAAAACATAAACCGGCGAATTTCAAGGGTTTCAATGGCTTCATAGAGGGCAAGTATAACCTGTTCTTAAGCTATAGGCCAAGGCTCTAGCACACTGCTCCTCAGAAATTGGACAGCAATCGTGTGAAATTAAATTCCTGATCTGAAACAATTTGGCCTGTCGTGTTTCATCCAGCAAAAAAGACGGACGACGACTCAAGTGTGAAACACTATGTTCCGAGCTTACAATGAAAAAATACCATCAGACATTAGATGGCGTGATTTCATGTATTGGCAAAGGGGAGCAATTCAGTCTTTAGCTAAAGACGTCTACAACGAACTTAACTCATGTAAACTTTGATCATAACGCTCAGCAGCCTGGCTATAAGAAGCTGCTTTTTGTGTGTCTCCCAAATGGGCTTCTGTACGGGCCGCTTCTTTTAAAAGAACGCCTTCTACAGCGCCCTGGTTCAATGCTTTTTGAATAACTTCTTGTGCTTTATTCCATTGCTGATTGGCACTCAGACTCTGAGCCAGCACAAATACCGTTTTGGGATCTTGTCGCATTTGATACTCTTGCTCCATGATGGTTTTGGCCTCAAGAAGAGATTCAGGCAAATTTTTTTCAAGAAGCAGCAATGCTAGTTCCCGACGGTGGCCAAAGCTATGGGTTGCTAGCTCTCGGCGGAGAGCAGCTTCTGCCTGGCTTTTTAAAGTATTGGCTTTTTCTTCCTCGTTTAAAACACTGTATACCTGTGCTTGTTTAATCAAAAAAAGTGGAGCGTTATCTACAGCATAGGCTTTACCATACGCTTCCAGGGCTTTACTGTATTGTTTTTCTTTGAAAGCGAGATCTCCCTGAAGTTCTTGAGCCAACATATTTTGAGGTTCAATACGCAGGGCTTCGGTATAAAAGCGCTTGGCCAGGTCGAAGAAGCCTTTTTTAGCCAGAATACGCCCGGCCCATGCTCGGGCCTGAGAAGAATTGAGGGTATCACCGATTTGTTCACGACTAATGCCTTTGTATAAATGGGCGAGTGCATCATCGTATTGTCCCTGGGCTTCTTCCACAAGAGCCAATTGACTCAGCGCAGAAATCAGGGGTTCTTTTCGAACCCACTGCTTGGCGGCTTCTTTGGCTTCAAGAAGCTTATTTTGAGCCATGCGTTGGCTAATATGGTTGGCTAAAATATTGTTGTTTGCTTCAACAGCGGCTTCTGTGATTTGCCGGTGCAGTTTTTCTGCAGTGACAAAGTCATGTCGTGCCTGAGCAATAGAAAACAACACTTGCCAGGCTCCGGGATTAACGGTTTGTAAAGCCAAAGAGCGCTCTGCCGCCTTTTGTGCCAATAGATACCAACTGGTGTCATGGGTAAATTTGCCTTGAGCCATATAAGCGTTAGCCAAAAGATTTTGATCCATAAAACTCTTAGGTGCTTGCTTTGCGCGTTTTTGATAAAAAGCCAGATTGCGTTCGTGATCTGCTTTTTGTTTTTCGCGGTCGGGTAACATAAGGGTATAGGGCAGAACATTTTCTGGAGTAAGTTCTACAGCGTCAGAGCTAAATATATCGTGTGTACTTTCAGAGCCCCCTGTATTTAAAGAAGGGCTCTTTAAAAAGCCTGGAGACAAGAAGTAGGCTCCTGTTGCGCTCAAAATGAGCACGGTAATGGCAGATAAGAAAAGTGAGCGTTTAGAAGATTTCATGGGATTCCTTATGCGCGGGTGGAACCAAAAGAAAATTTAGCCCCACCCGCAAAATAAAGGGGCTTTATGTGCCTCAATGAAGCGTCTCTATCTTAGTTGGGTGCAGCCAAATAAGGGAAGGTGGTGGGCAGATCGTCGTGAATACGCATCATGTCATCATCGAGATCTGTGTATTCCACATTATCCGTTTCGACCTGGTCAATAAAAGACTGACCTGGATCCAGAGGATCTAAGGCTCCGCCAGGTACGAGCACGGCGAGGGTGATGTCGATAACATCATCATCAATGCGGCGTCCTCGGAAAGGACGCGGAGCGGCTAGATCTGTGATCCCCATGGCATAGCCACTGGGTCCGGTAGTGTCAATACGCATTACGTCGGGTAAAAATACACTAGCAATTTGACCGACACGGGTGTTTTGGGCATTGGTGTCTCTGAGAGGTTTACCTGGAGAATTATCATATCCCAAAACAATCTGCACCTGACTTTGAATTGCGCTAAGTACCGTAACGGCTTCATTGCGAATCTCTGCGGCGGCAGCAATATCGGCTGTATCCACTGAAGGGGGAACACTGTTCCAGGTTCTAAGCAACTGCGCGCGTTCAGGAACATCCTGACGAATTAAACCCTCATTAATGGCCGGACGGGCTAAACGCTCCACTTGCGTAAAGCTCAGTACGGTCGCTCCACCGCCTCCACCGCCTCCACCTGAATTAACGCCGCCGGTGGTACCGCTGATCATGACGCGACTACTGAGGCCCTGATCGGTAACGGTTTCAATCGCTAATGTATAACTACTGTTAGGACTCAGCTCAGCAAAAGTGTAGAATTCTCTGTCAATATTCGTCCCCACGCGCTCACCATCACGGTATAGGTTATAGGTGGTGCGACTGGTTGTGGCAGGGGCTGTCCAGCTAACAAAAATATTGGTGCCGGTACGATCCGTGACCCTTAAGTTCAGTGGGCTGGGCACACTGGGGTTTAAGGTGGGCATCGCATCGGGAGTTGCCGTAGCCATCGGCGTTGCGGTCATCATGGGCACAGCCGTGGGGGCTACAGTGCTCACGGGCTGTGATGGAGAAGGCTGTGCTGAGGGCACTGCACTCGTTGTTGAGGAAGGCATGGTGCTTGGCATCGCGGTTGGCATCGCGGTTGGCGTAGCCGATGCCTGCGGAAGGTTGGGATCATTAACGGGCTGCGGAGCACAGGCGCTTAAGCTGGTGGCTAAAATAGAAAGTGCAAAGATATACTTTTTCATAATCAAAATTCTTTCAAAGATTTATTGGGGGATAGAGATGGTTTCCCAGACGTCAAAGGTGGTGGCGGAACCGTTACCCTGAAGTAGGGTTCGTGGTACCTCGACGACCACTGACAGAACGTTGAATCCACGGGTAAAGTCCACCTCGTCACCTTCAGCAGCAAAGAGGTTGGTGATTTGACCATTTCCATCGGCAATATCCGTGCGCAAAGCAAAGAATTTGTCTACATCAAAATAAAAAGGATCCTGGCGCAAGCCCGCAAAAACTTTGACGGTTTGACCATTAATATCAACGTCGTTAGCAATGGTTCCGGCAGAGCCTGTTCCTTTCGCCAAAAGGGGAGTTGTTAAAATATCTGAATTGCTAATGGTCTGACGGGTTGAGGTTTCTTGGCCATCGGCAATGTAGGTCAGCGTCATTCTCTGTTGGCCATTGGTATCGGGCGCGCTAAACTCAAATCTTAAAACGGCGTCTTCTGCGGCAGTCGGCGTGGATGTGCTGGCGTCACCGGTGATTCGGCTCATGTGAAATTCGTAGCGGGCACTGGTGTTAAAAAAGGCTTCCTGTCTCGCGGGTAAGCGGTCAAAGCTATTCATAATAAAGACGAGAGTGTTTGCATCACCGCTCGTGCCTGTGCCCTGCTCTTCACCTTTTCTGAAAACGTAGAGATCAGTTAAGTTGGGCGCAGTGGTCTGAGTGCCTGGAGGCGTAATGTCATCATGATCAGACGCAGTAGCGAGGCCACTGCCGAGCATAAACCCTGCGGTGGCTGCAAAAACGCTGATTAGGGATAGTATTTTTTTCATAGAGGAAAGTAACCCTTTCTTTTTAAGTCACTCTGTTTATTTTAGAGCTTGACTAATATACTTTACCAGAGTAAAGTCAAAAAGTAAATCAAAAATTATAAAACAAAATGGGTGTGACGGATCATGTTTTATCGCTTTTTTCTGAGTTTTTCCGTGCTGTGGCTGTTGCTGGGATCCCCTGCTTTTGCCCACTGGGCCGATATGGCTGCGCTCGAAATCACACTCCAGGAACACGCTGCTGAAGCCGAGCTCACGGTCGCCACTCCTTTTTTCGACTTTGCTGATGTAAACAAAAATGGTCGCCTTGAGACAACAGAGTTTCAGTCCCATCAAAAAGCCATTGAAGATCTCTTGCAGCGACACATCACACTTGCTAGAAATAACGAAAAAGCTCGCTTGAGTGCACGTATGCTTGAGGGCGTCTCACAGGAAGGGTTTTCGCTACTGGGACTGCAATGGCAATGGGCAGGAAAGACAGAGGTTCTCACTCTGAGTTATACGCTTTTTGATCCTGAAGCCGTTAATGCCCATTGTCTGGTTTCTGTTCAGCAAGCGGATAAGGTTTCTTCGTGGGTACTAAAGCCTACGGCTCCGCAAATTAGTCTGCAAGATCAAAGTCGCTGGCAACAGGTGCAAAAGTTTGTGATACTAGGACTTGAGCATATTTTGACCGGCTATGATCATTTGCTTTTTCTGTTTGCTCTGTTAATGGTAGGAGAGCGTTTTCGTTATTTGGCTAAGATTATTACCACCTTTACCCTGGCGCACTCTATCACGCTTTCTCTGGCGGTTTTAGGATGGGTCTACGCCCCCTCTCGTTTAATTGAGACTTTGATTGCGGCTTCGATTGTGTATGTACTAATTGTGGATGTGATCTGGAAAAAGCGCGAAGCCTCTGCGGGCGTAGTTTTTGGTTTTGGTTTGATTCATGGCCTTGGTTTTGCAAGTATTCTCAAAGAGATGGTGCTTCCGGTGGGACAGCGAACCTTAGCGCTGGTCAGTTTTAATCTTGGGCTCGAAGCCGGTCAATTAGTATTGGCGGGCCTGTTCTGGTCTTTTTTAATGCTCTTGCGTAAGCAAGAACGTCTGAACGCTATCTTGCGCCCGACCCTGGCATATGCGGCTCTAATCCTGGCCTGCATTTGGTGCGCTGAGCGAGTATTATAGCGTATGAATTTATACGAGAGCTTAAACTCATCTTGTACATATGATCAGATACCCCTATGATGAAACCATTTCGCCTTCGCTTTTTAGGCATACCCAACCCAAATGCTTTATCCCCAGTACTTAGGATTCAAAAGTTGACTGTTGTCAAGTTTTGTCAATTATGATACTTTAATTGTGATACTTTAATTTACACTCTCCTGAAAGAAGAATCCCTTGACAATGCAATTTCTATTTAAAAAACAAAGTGCACTCCTTGCTTGCACGACCCTTTTATTCTCAAGCCTTACAACACCTGTAATGGCTCACCACGAAGCAATTTTTGGCCCCCAATCCTCTTCAATTTTAAGTAACGCAAACTACGCCGCCTTTCAAATTTTCACACGACAAACAGGCACCGCCGGTGAACGCACTCAGGAAACCACCCCATTGGTAACCGTTGGTGTCACTCCAGTCAAAGAGATTCCACTGAGTGTATCAGTTATTGCGCCAGCTTCAAGTATTAATGGCCTCGACGGTCAGGGTGGTAATATCTCTGGTATTGAAGATATTTTATTCTCGGCCCGCTACCGTTATGACTTAGAGTATCTGCAAAAACTCTGGGGGCGTGAGGGCAACTATATTATGGGCATGGCAGGTGTAGAGATTCCCAACGGTGTCATTGACCACCCCAGTTTTCAAGGACCAATCGACAGCATGGGAGCCATGATGGGTAGCTTAGAATATGGGCCTTTCTCTGCGATCGCCTACACCTTTTATCGCCACAATGCAGCAAATCTTTTAGACAAATCAGGGGACAATCTTTTTACGGGTGGAGGCATTGCCTATACCCCTGTAGACGATCAGAATATTCTGAGTTTTCAGCTAAGCTTTTCATATGAAACCTATTTTGCTGATGTGGTTAATGGCGCCATAGATGACAAAACCGGCGGACAGGGGCTGCTTTTGCACCCTACCATTTACTATTCACCTGGTTATAACGTTTCATTTTTTGGTGTGGTCTCTTTGCCTGCCTGGCAGAGTTACGCAGATCCCACTGCCCAGGACCGCTTTCGTATCGGCACAGGCGTTATTTACCAGTTTTAAACCCTCTTCTGACAAGTTAAGATTTTTTTGACCTTACTCGCTCAAAATCTGTGCGACGCAAATACCAGTCTTGACGCCCGCGGGATACAGCCGCAAAAGGCCAGTCATAAAAAATAGTGAGTGGGGTTTTACGGTGTCTCCAGATAACGAGGACGCAATCTCCGGTATTTTTGTTCAAAAGTTCCCCTTAAAATGCTAAACTGCCCCCATGAACTTAGCTCGCCTTATTGGGACCACCATTGTGCGGGCCGATGCGTTGACCCGCCCCTGGCGTTTTCGCTTAGAAAAAATGCGCATGGCCCGTAAATATCCTCAACACCCTGACCTCAAAGCCCTCATGGAGGCCTTTGAAAAACACTATATTGCCGTCGAGTATGGCGCTCACGATCGCTCTTTGCTGGAGCGGCGACAGCGCAACATGACCGATAAAGATGAGTTCGTGTATGGCACCACCCCCTGGTTGAGCTTTGCGAAGGTATTAGACAGCCTTGAAATTCAGCCCCACGATGTGTTTATTGAGCCCGGCTGCGGCATGGGGCATTTGTGTTTTTTAGTACATCAACGCTATGGCATTGAAAGCATTGGTTTTGAAGCCCTGGCTAATTTTATAGACACCGGCAACCTGATCAAAAAAGAATTGCCCCAACTGCCTCATCCCGAAAAACTCAAACTCTATAATATGGACTTTTTTAAGGCCGATCTCAGTCGCGGCACCGTGTTTTATATTGCGGGCACGTGCTTTCCCCTGGACTATAAAGCCCGCTTGCTCAAAAAGGTACGCAAAGAGGCCAAAAGCGGCAGCCAGGTCATTACCCTGACCCACCCCATTGACATGGAGGGCTTTCGCTTCTCTCACGAAGTCAAGGCGACCTTTTCGTGGGGCAGAGATCGTGCTTTAATTTATACACTCGAATAAAATCATCCAAAAGGAAGCATCCCTATGAAACGCCTCACTCTGGCCAGTTTGTGCAGTCTTAGCTTTGTCATGGGGGTTAGTGGTATTCACCCTGCGCTGGCAGAAAGCGTTCCCCCTGCAGCCGAAAGCTATCCCGATGTGCCCGCAGATCACTGGGCCCAGGAAGCCTTACAGCAATTGTTAAAAAAACACCAGCTGCGCCTGGGCTACCCTGACGGTACGTTTCAGGGGAATCGTACCCTGACGCGCTATGAAATGGCCGCCGTGCTCTTAAAAATTTTAGAGCGAAACCCAGGTACGACTTTTGATCACGACAGTCATATGGAATCCTTACGCACCTGGCTAAAAACGGAGCTCGATACCCTGCAAAACGCAGAAGGCAATGTGCAAGAAGAAATTTTAGATCGTTTAGATATGCTCGAAGTGCAGCAAATGGAACAAGAAAAGTCCCTGTTGCAAAGCGTTCAAAACCAGCTGCCTTTTCGACTGAGTGGCAGCATTGCCTTGCGACACGAACATCTCACCAACGACCTCACCGCCACCCCCCTGAGTTCGACGCCCCAAAGCCGGGTTATTCTGAGTTTAGACAGTGTGGATCACAGCCCAGAGACCCTCGACCCTTTTGCCTATGGCGCACGCCTCAGCGTGGGCAATTTACGCAACAGTACCAACCCCTGGTGGCGTTTGGGTGATTTTTCGGCACGGGTGGAATTTGCCCTCGATCGCTTTTTTGTACGGTGGCAACCCACGTCATTTTTTGATGTGACCGCCGGTAAATTTGCCAATGTCTATAGCAATAGCGAATTGTTTATGGATATGGATGTACAGCCCGAAGGCGCTTTTCAACGGCTTCACTTTGAAAACCTGAGCCCAGGCTGGAGCCATCTCAACCTGATTTTGGGTGAAACCTTGTTTTCGATGAACCAGGCCTTAGGCGACAACAGCTTTTTACTGAGCGCCAAAGGGGATACCGGCTTTGATCTGGGTTTTGCCAACCTGGATCTGGGCGCGGCTTACCATCAGTATTTTGGGGAACAGGTCTTACTGCAGGCCAATACCCTCGCCCAGGAAGCCAGCTTAAGCCCACGCCTGGTGGGCAACGCCCTGCGCAATAGCACCGACGCCAAATTTGGCATTGCCAACGGCACTGCCGCGCTACGCTGGCAGCTCTTTGAGATCCCCATGAAGCTGTCGGGTGACTATTTATACAACGTGCTCATGCCCAGCAAAAATCAGGCCTTTCAGGGACAGTTCACTTTGGGTCAGGCCCGAGACATTGGTCAGGGCCAACTCAGCTATCTCTTTAAGTATTTGGAACAAGACGCCAGTGTATCGGCCTTTGTGGAAGATCAATTGCAGGGCACCGATGTGGTGGCCCATGAAGTCCAGGCCAGCATTAAGGTGTGGGATCAGACCACCTTGTTTGGCACCTACCAATGGTCTCAGCGCTTAAGTGACGCCGAAGCAGCGGGACTGCACACCCTGCGCGTGGGTGTTTTTCAGGCCTTTTAAAAGCAGGGGTGTGCATGAAAAAAACAGTCCGAATCAACATTGCTCTGGCGCTTGTGTGTGGGGGGTTATGGGGTTGCCAACAGCCCACGGCGGCACGTCTCCCCACACCGGCTCCCACCACAACAGCTTCTCCAGCCCCTACAGTTCAACCCACCACAAGCCCGCCCTCGGTTACGCCATTGCCCTCGGGTGCTCCATCGCCTTCTGTGGAACCCTCTTCTCCGGGCCCACCCGTAATTCAGGCCCGGTATGTGGGCCAGTTGCTTTATCAATGGGATTGTTTAGCAGGTCAGGGCAATTGCTCTCGGTCCGCTTACGCCCAACACTGGCAAAGACTGGGGGTTCAGAGCACTGGCAACCCTTTATTAAGCCGCTGGTTAACCCTAAAAAACACCCTGGACCGAACCCGTGTGCTGTCAACACAAATCAGCCCCCTGGCAGAACCGCTGGTCTTTCAAAGCCAAAACACCTGGGATCAGGTACGGGTAGCAGCCCTCACCTCAGATACTCTGAACGCGTTTTCTGCCAAAATCACGCCCCTTATGAGCACAGCCGAGCGCGACGAGATGGTTTCTATTCTGCAAAGCCTGTCGGATGCATTTTTTGAAAACTGGTGGCAGCAAGAGGGCAAAAGCCAGGCCGAGAATCTGACGCAACGCTATCAAGAAACCTTCGACACCTATGCTTTGGACGGCTTCATAAACCAGGTCGGGAATTTTTATGAAATCAATCCCACACAACGCCAGGCCCTTCAATTTCATTTGCTGCTGCAGGCCCCCGGGGCTGAAGATCTCAGTTTTGCCGAACAGATTCTGGCCCACGGCATTTTAGAGGTTTCCAGCAGTCAGTCTCCACACAGCCAACTGGACGTCATGCTGCACGAAATGACCCATTATTTCTTTAAGCAAATGCCCGCCACCGCTCAGGCACAAATCCAAAATTTTTTTGCACAACAAACCGAACCCGAGGCCATGAGTGCTTATCACCTGCTGGACGAGTCGCTTGCCACCGCGTTTGGCAATGGCTATGTCAACCAAAAAGTCCTGCGGCCCGACTTTTTTGCGCAGATGCAAACCACACCGCTGTCCTTTTTCAATGATCCCTGGATTGACA
The DNA here is from genome assembly GCA_964229355.1 of Candidatus Sericytochromatia bacterium. Lineage (GTDB taxonomy): Bacteria > Cyanobacteriota > Sericytochromatia > UBA7694 > UBA7694 > CAXRDE01. The sequence goes on from CAXRDE010000014.1 coordinate 70,303, forward strand.
CCAATGGAAAAGCCCTGTTCAAGGCAAATCTGTTGTTTAAAGGACAGACCATTACCTCTGACACTTTCTTAAGCGACTATTACCAAACCACCCGCACAGCGCTAGATCTCACCCACCCGGTGCCCCGTTTGCGGCTGTCGGCAGTGTACGCCGCCACCCCCGACTTGCAGCGCCTGTTGCCTGAACTGCAAGGGCGCCTCAAACCCTGGGCCCAGTTCGTGGTGGGACAAACAGGACCGGCCTTCTTTGCGCGGTATCCACGCCTCAACGGGGTGATTCTGCTGGGTGAAGATATCAGTCCCCTTGAAGCCTGGCAAAGCGTGCTGGGAAACACCGCCTATAACGAAATCCTGTCACAGGCCCCCGCAGGCGCTTTTGTGTATGGTGTCAGCACGCCCCAGCGGCAGCTGTATATTTTGCGCAGCCTCTCAAGCGCCGATGACAGCTCTCTCTTACAAACACTCTTGCAACCGCGGGAGAACGCCAACGGCTGGCTGAAAAGGTAAAAGTCAGCCTGTACAATCCGTTATACTACCCCTAAGGAGATCTTTCATGAGCAACACCTACTATGGGGATTATTTAAGCATTGACCCCTTACTGGAATTACAGCAGCCCCGCAGCGAGGCCCTGGGACGCCCGGCCCATGATGAAATGCTGTTTATTATTACCCACCAGGCCTATGAATTGTGGTTCAAACAAATTCTGCACGAGCTGAATTCGGTTTTAAGCATCTTTGAAGAACCTTACGTTAAAGACCACCTGCTCAGCACCGCCGTGGCGCGACTGGAGCGGATTATTGAGGTTCAGCATTTACTCATTCAGCAGATCCAAATTATGGAAACCATGCGTCCCCTGGATTTTTTAGAGTTTCGCGATCTACTGGTGCCGGCATCAGGCTTTCAAAGCGTGCAGTTTCGCCTGATCGAAAACCGCCTGGGCCTGCAAAAAGAAAGCCGCTTAAAATACCACCAAAAAGAATACCAGGAAAGCCTGTGCCCCATGCATCAACAGGTGGTGGAACACGCCGAAAGCCAGCGATCACTGTTTGAAGCCGTCGAAGCCTGGTTAGAGCGCACCCCTTTTTTGCAATTTGGCAATTTTGATTTTTGGCAAAGCTACCGCGAGGCGGTGGAAACCATGTTTGCTCAGGAGCGTCAGATGATTCAGGACAATGACCTCCTTTCTGAAAAAGACGTCGCCTTCCGCCTGCGTCAATTGGACAATACAGAGCACGAGTTTAAAACCCTTTTTAACGCAAACGCCTACCAGGACTTACGGGATAAAGGCGAAAAACGCCTGTCTTACCGTGCCACCCAGGCAGCCCTACTGATTCTACTGTATCGGGATCGCCCCATCTTGCACTTGCCCTATCGCCTGCTCACCTCCATTACCACCATCGACGAGTTACTCACCAACTGGCGCTATCGCCATGCGCAAATGGTCCAACGCATGATCGGTTCCAAACAGGGTACCGGCGGCTCCATGGGGTATAATTATTTGATCAAAACCTTAGAGTCCCACTGTATTTTCAACGATTTCACCCAACTTACGACTTTTTTAATTCCCCGTTCTGAGTTGCCGGTCCTGCCCCTTGAAGTCGAACGACAGTTGGGATTCTACGCCGAAAAGGAGCTTCACCATGAATCTTAATGGACTTACCCTTCAGGGCAAAAATGCCTGGGTCTGCGGTGCTTCTCAGGGTATTGGCGCTGCCACAGCCCTGGCGTTGGCACAAAACGGTGCTCAGGTGACACTGATCGCCCGCCGTCAAGACCGTTTAGAGGCCCTGCAAACTGAATTGCAAGCGGTATCCCAGCAGCTGGGACACCCCCTGAGCCATCAGGTACTGGCCCTGGATCTTCAAGATCTCAGCCAGTTGCCCCAGGCCATTGCTCAGGGTTTAGATCAAACGCCTTCAGTTCACATTTTGGTGAACAACACAGGGGGCCCACCCCCCGGCCCCATCATAGAGGCCAGCCCAGAGGCTTTTGCTCAGGCGCTACAACAACACGTGCTGGCTGCACAATTGCTAACCCAGGCGGTGGTCCCCGGCATGCGAGCGGCTCGCTACGGCCGCATTATCAATGTGCTTTCCACTTCCGTTAAAGCCCCCATCGACAATTTAGGGGTCTCCAACACCATTCGCGGCGCCATGGCCAACTGGGCCAAAACCCTGGCCAATGAACTGGCCATTCACGGCATTACCGTCAATAACGTCTTACCGGGCTTTACCGAAACCCCACGCCTCACCCAGCTCATTGCCAAACGGGCCCAAAAAACCGGCGTGACCGCAGAGCAGATTGCGCAGGAGATGAAAGCCGGCGTGCCCGCCGGGCGTTTTGCCAAACCCGAAGAGACCGCTGCTGCCATCGGTTTTTTGGCTTCACCTGCTGCCGCGTATATTAACGGCATTAACCTACCCGTAGACGGAGGACGCCTGGCCAGCTTATGAACGACCATCATCATGTGCACAATCCCGAAGAAGACCTGCAGTACGCCTTAGACACCCTCAAGCAAGCGGGCCATAAAAACACCCGCGCCCGCAAAGCCTTATTGAGCCTGCTGTTGCATGAGCATGGTCCCTTTTCAGCCGAAGACATCCAACAAAAATTGGAAGTAGACTGTGATTTGGCAACAGTCTACCGCAACCTCACCTTGCTTGAGAGCTTAAAACTGGTAGAACCCTGTGAGTTTGGCGATGGCACCACCCGCTACGAATGGTCCGGTGACGATCATGAGCATCACCACCATATTATCTGCCGAGACTGTCACAAGGTGGAGCAGTTGGAGTATTGCGTGGTCAAAGATCTCGAAAAACTGGTGCAGAAACGTGGCTATCGCGATGTGTCTCACCGTCTAGAGTTCTACGGGCAATGTGACAATTGTGCCGCGAAATAGAACAACGCCGGGTCAGTAAAAGATAATTCTGACCCGGCGCAGTTTATTTGGCACCAAACGTCTGCGTGCCTTTAAAAAGCCTTAGCCGCTTAAATGGTACAGCCTGCCGCACGGGCCTGCTGAATTTGCACATCAAAGTTGGCCCCTGCAAAAGCAGAATCAGGAATACTGTTCACATTGGCCAGAATAACATCCACAGATAAAGACGCTCCCGCAGGTAACTTTTGCTTGTAGCACTGCATGAGGTTAATAAACTGCTGACGGGTAATGCCTGAGCTGCTCACCGCACCCGACACATTACCGGATACACTGCCCACCACGTCGACAGTTTTGTTCACGTTAAGGGTCGCTGTGTCCGTGGTTTCAGGCACATAAATACCCAGGCACTCTTCATTGGCGTTGGTAATGACCCAGGGATGGGTCACAAATGTACCTTGACGGTGGCTGGCATCGGCCTTGATCCCACCGGGGCTATACTCCACCCGCTTGCCGTTAAAATCTAACCAGTACAGCTTAATGGTGGCATCGGTATTGTTGTTCACCACAATATTACTGGGAGATCCCTGACTGGATTTTAAGCTGCTTTCTTGATCACAAGAAATGGCCTTGAATCCCACAAAGGTCGCGATATCGGTGGGGTCAGGCAATTTAACTTCAGCGGAAACATTGGCCGAAGCGCCGGGGCTCGCACTCGCATTGGGCTCGGTGGGCGAACCGGGCGTTCCCCCTTCACAAGCGGTCAACATCAAAGCCAGACTCCCCAGGAGACTCAATCGTGCTAAAACGTGCATATTTTCTTCCTTTTTTCTTCAAATCCTATGGAGGCAAGTTAAGTGCCTGCAAAAAAAACACATCGCATTTGTATTGCGTTTACAACACATTTTCTTATTATACCCTGCGGAACGCATTTAAAACAGCAGGCTTCAAAAAGTCCTGACTCAGGATTTCGGCAAGGGCTGGCGCTTTAAATTGGGCCGTTGTGAAAAGTCTGGCAGTGCCACAGGCTGCGCCTGCATCATCTGCTGCAACTCCGCAATGGCCCGATCCAGCTGTGGATCTTCTTGCCCACGATAATGATGGGGTGCATAGTCCACTTCAATATCCGGATCGGTCCCGTAGTTTTCTACATTCCAGCCCATATCGTGGAACCAGAAGGAATACTCGGGTTGGGTGGTCACGCTGCCATCTACCAGACGTCCTCGGCTATCGATACCAATCACGCCGCCCCAGGTGCGCTTACCCACCAGAGGTCCTAGCTTCATCATTTTAAAAGAGTGAGAGAAGATATCACCGTCAGAACCTGCGTTCTCGTCAGTGAGTGCCAGAATGGGACCCATCACCGCATAAGAGGGATAGGGTTCAGGCTTACCCCAACGGGGGATATCGTAACCCAGACGCTTGCGGCTCAGTTTATCGAGCAGCAATTGCGACACATGGCCACCGCCGTTAAAACGCACATCCACCAACAGCGCAGGGTACTGGCACTCTTTGAGATAATTGCGGTGGAACTCCGCAAAGCCCTGTGCGCCCATATCGGGAATGTGTACATAGCCAATGGTACCGCCCGATTGAGCATGGACATAATCCCGATTGGCGTTCACCCAATCCCGGTAACGGGCGGGAGCATCGGTAGTTAAGGTACGCACCTGAACGGTTTTTATCTCGTGGGTGTCGGCTTTTTTAAAGCGCAACAGAACATCGGCCTTGACCTGGTTCACCAGGGCCTCACCGGGTGTAAAGTGGGGGTTGAGTAATTCTCCATTGATCGCCACCAGCACATCCCCTTCGGCAATGCCTAAACCGGGCTTGGCCAAAGGCCCACCTTGTTTTTCGTCCCAGTGATCGCCCCGTACAATATGGGTGACGCGGTAGCCCTGGGCGTTGGTGTCCCAGACAAAATCTGCACCAATATACCCCTGACGATACGCGGGTTCAGGGCGGTAATCGCCGCCCATTTCATAGGCGTGAGAGGTGCCCAGTTCGCCCTGGACTTCCCACATGAGATCGGCATACTCAGTACGTGAAGCCAGACGGGGCAAAAGAGGCGCATAGCGCTGACGCACTTCATTCCAATCCACGCCCGACATGTTTTCAGTCCAGAAGTGATCCCGCATTCTACGCCAGGCATCATGGAACATCTGGGTCCACTCTTCCACGGGCACAACGCCTACACGCAGGCGGTTGAAATCGATCAATCCAGATTTAGGACCCGGTGCACTGGCAGACAGCATTTTTTCGGCGGGTTTTTCACCCGCCTTTATCACGCGCAATTTGCTGCCGTCCCAGGCCACCAGCTTGCTGCCATCGGGCGAAACACCATAGCTATTGAGACCCGTTAGGAGGGTTTCCTGCTCGCGCTTGTCAAGATCGTAACACTGCAAGGTGCCTTTAACCTGCGCATTGTCACTGAACTGAGCATCTAAGGTGCCGTGAACCCCATAGGTTAAATAGAAGACCTTGCCTTTGATGGCACGCAAATTGTAGTAACGACCGTCCTTCACAGGGAAGGCCACCACCCGCTGCTGAATGCCTTCGAGATCAATGGTGATGGGCTCAGGTTTTTTGTCGGTATCAGCCTCAGTCTTCGCATCAGCCTCAGCGTCTGCACCTTTGGCTTCTTTTTTGTCCTTTTTATCTTCGGCCTCGGCGGTAGCCATGGCGGCATCCGGTGAAAAAGGCGAGCGCAAATCTGCTTGCAGGGTTACCAGGTAAGGGCGAGAACCAAAAGGAAAGCCCAGGCTAAAATGCAAGGCATCGTAAGCCGGGTTAAACTCGCGGGAGGAAATAAAGTAGAGGTACTTGCCGTCAGGATCAAAGCAGGGCGAGTCATCTTCGTTCACCGCTTCGGTAATATCGTGGGTTTGACCGGTGCTCACCTCACACAGGCGCAGCAGTGAAATGCCGTTGGCCACCTTGGCACTGTAAGCCAGCCAGCGGCCATCGGGTGACCAGGCTGGTGCACCAATACCGCGCAACTCTTCATTATGATCGAGCACTTTGGCCGCTTGTTTATCGAGGTCCACCCACACCAGCTCATTGCGGTGGTTAACAAAAGCCAGCTCATCGTTGACGGGCGATACCCGCACATGATCTGGGCGACCGGTCAGAAAACCGTCAAAGTCTTCAATAAACACCGGGGGTTCACTGTGATCAAGGTGGTGAATTTCAAGGCCTTCTTCACCACTGCGATCACTGAACATGACAATGCGCTTACCATCGGGCAGGTAGTGCACGGTGCGGTGGCGTACGCCCTGTTTGTCGCCGTACTGCTGCGCTGCGCCATCCCACAAGGGCATGGCAAAGGTTTTACCGCGCGTGACCAGCGCAATGGAATGGGCTTTGGGGTGCAGACTGAAATAGTTGAGGTATTTGGCAGCCGACACAAACTTGCGGTTGCGCTGCACCTGGGGGCTGGTCCACTGAATCGCAATTTTTTCGCTCTGCTGCGTATTCAGATCCAGGTGAAATAAATCGCCGCCACACTGGTAAACGATGTGTTCACCTTCGACCTGTGCAAAGCGCACAAAGAAATCTTCGTGATGGGTATGGCGGGTTAAGTCGCCGCCATCCAGGGTGCACGAATAGATATTGCCGTGATCTTCGTGATCTGAAATAAAGTAAATGCGGTCGCCCACCCACAGGGGTGAGGCCATATTGCCCGCCAGGTCAATCAAATTTTCAAAGTGACCGTCTCCGGTTTTATCGATCCAGAGATAGCCTTTGGTACCGCCTTTATAGCGTTTCCAACGGGCCACATCCCAGGTGTGACGGCCAATGACACAAGCCTTGCCGGGGCCATAGGCAATCTGGTGAGCCATGCCGTAATTCAGGCACTGGGGCACGCCGCCATTTAAAGGCACCTCAAAGAGATCCATTTGGCGCTGCAAGGACTGTTTGGCGTTGGTACTGCAAATGACTGCGCTAGAGTCCGGCTTCCAGGCCACCACACGGTTGCGGGTGGTGCCAAAATACGTTAAGCGTCGGGGTACACCCCCTGCGGCCGGAATAACGTACACCTCTTCATGGCCCTCATCGGAGCCAATATACGCAATCCACTGACCGTCAGGTGAATACAAGGGGCAAGAAATCTTGCCTAAATTTGCGGTCAAGCGCACGGCCACACCGCCGCTGAGCGGTACACGCCAGAGATCATCTTCACAGGAGAAAACCACCTGATCCTGGTGCAACGTCGGAAAACGGTAATAGCCCTGGCTGGAATGTGTTGCTGCTGGTGTTTGCATAAAACCCTCGTCTTTGAAAATATTTTGTCTCAGTATACTGCACTCTACGGCCAAGTCAGGTCAAAGGTTAGAATGCATTGCAAAAAAAAGATGAGGGCACTACCATGCAACGGGCGATACTTTGGTTTCGACAGGATTTACGTTTGGCAGATAATCCGGCCTTAGATCAGGCCCGCCAGGCGGAGCATATGATCCCCGTGTTTATTTGGGATCCCGAGCAAGTCTGGATTGCTGGGGGCGCCCAACGGGTCTGGTTACACCACAGCCTTCAGGCGCTTTCAGCGGCACTCAAAGCCAAAGGCTCACGCCTGATTATTCGGGTAGGCCCCACCGCAGAAACCCTCAACGCCCTGATTGAAGAATGCCAGGTGGACAGCGTCTTCTGGAACCGCTGTTACGAACCCGCCAGCATTGCCCGCGATACCCAACTCAAAAGCGAGCTTCAGGCCCAGGGATTAACGGTCAAATCCTTTAACAGCCACCTGCTCTTTGAGCCCTGGGAAATTAAAACCCAGGGCGGTGGGCCTTACAAGGTCTTTACCCCCTTCTGGAAAAACTGCTTGAGTCAGGAACGCAGCATTACCCTGGCCCCAGAACCCCGCGAGCTGCCCGCCGTGGCCACCCAATACGCCAGTGCGCCGCTCGAAGCCCTCGAACTCTTACCCACCCTGGATTGGGACATCGGCATCACTGACTTTTGGCAAGTGGGCGAGCAAGCGGCCCAGGAGAAATTACAAGACTTTTTAGCACAACAGGTTAAGGCATATCATGAGAAACGGGATCTGCCCGCCATTCAGGGCACCTCTTTGCTCTCTCCTCACCTGCACTTTGGCGAGCTGAGTCCCCGCCAGGTGTGGCAAGCCGCGCAGGACTGTCCCCCCAGCGAAGGAAAACGGGTCTTTTTAAGTGAAATTGGCTGGCGAGAGTTCGCTTACCATGTGCTGTTCCACTTTCCTGATACCGCAGAAAAATCCATGGATGCGCGCTTTGAAAAATTCCCCTGGAAACCCGACAACGGTGAACTCAAAGCCTGGCAAAAAGGCATGACGGGCTATCCCATCGTGGACGCGGGCATGCGCCAACTGTGGAAAACGGGCTGGATGCATAACCGCGTGCGGATGATTGTGGCCTCTTTTTTAACCAAAGACCTGCTTTTGCCCTGGCAGATGGGGGCTGATTGGTTTTGGGATACCCTGGTGGACGCGGATCTGGCCAGCAATAGCTTAGGCTGGCAGTGGGCCGCCGGCAGTGGTGCCGACGCCGCTCCCTTCTTCCGCATTTTCAACCCGGTATCACAGGGCGAAAAATTTGATAAAGAAGGCCGCTATGTGCGTCAATGGGTGCCCGAAGTGGCCGCTTTGCCCAATAAATACTTGCACCGCCCCTGGGAGGCTCCACCCTTAACCTTGCTTGAGGCGGGCATTACCCTGAGTGAAACGTATCCAGAGCCCATTGTGAACCACAAACAAGCGCGAGAGGACGCTTTGGCGGCCTTTGAAAGCATTAAAACCCGAAAATAAGCGGGGAATGTTTAAAGCGTTTTTTATTGGGGTATAGTAAAGCCATATATAAAAATTCCGTCATAGGCAAAGGATTTTTCATTTCATGGCTAATTTAAACGTTTCAAACAGTACCGTGCGCGCATTGGGAACACAGCAAGCAAAACAACTGGTCAACGAGATCTTAACGGACGGAAAAGTAGACAAAACCGATAAAGAAAACCTTAAAAAGCTCGAAACACTTCTTACCGCAGCAGCAGAAGAGGACGGCACACTTGATGGTGAAGAAAAAGAGCTTATTGGTGCGCTGACCAACCACAACTATATTTTAGGGGTCAATGCAGGTACATCTGAAACGTATCTAGCACAAAACCTCACAGCAGTTAAAAATCTCCAAAAAAGCGCGGAAGGAGAGCCCAGCGAGGTTAACTTTGACGGATTAACGATAACCACTGATGGCCTATTCAGTGATGAAGTAAGAGTGGTGCGCCTAAGAGACGGCCTACCTACTGCCCCAGACACCGGCACCGACAACACAACAAATACAGGTACGTCCCCTACAGTCAATGAAACCCCGACAACGGATGAAGGCACCCATACGGTATCTACTCCCCCCACGACGGAGGAAAACTCAGGAAACCCTGTAACCCCTACACCTCCTGTGAACCAATATGTTTCCAGTGAAGCCCCTACAGCAGGACCCGCCCCCACCATTGTTGCCCCTGAAAATGCCCAACAACTAAGTCGTGAAGTCGCAGACTACAACCAGGCAGTAACAGCCTTACAAAACGATGTTCGTAGCGTACGCGAGATGCTTAATGATCCTCAACAGGTCTCCAATGCTCAACTCGAAGCGGGTATACAAACCCTGATCGAAAAAGATCCTGCACGGGCTATACAGCAGTTGGCGCGTTTAAATGGGTTCACCAACGACAAGCAGTTTCTTGAACTCATGCAGCAACAGGGAAAAATATCCAGCAAAGATATTTCAACCCTTGAAACCTACCTGGCGGATCCTGGTAAATTTACAGAACTTCCTGGACGTCTCCTGGAGAGTGGGAAAAACACTTCAGACGCCATTCGAGCGTTTTTAAAAGACAATCCCCTGTCCGAACAGCAACTCAATGGTTATCGGACCTCATTGGTATCCAGCGCAGATAACTATCTGACCAACCCCAGTGCAGAAAATCAGGAACAGCTTAAGTCAGAACTCTACGATAATCTGTATGTTTTTTCAGAAGCAAGCCCTCAGCAAAAAGCCGCTTATAACAAATTGTCTCCAGCAATCAGTAACGCCAACCAAAAACTGGAAAACATCGCTGACCGGAGTGCCATTCTCCAGGGCGAAAAAAGCGCCCTTCAAGCCGAAAGTATTCGCTCGGCTAAAGATCTGGTTAACGCTGTCAATAATGCGCAAACCAACCCCCAACAAACCATCAAGGATTTCTCAGAAAACATGGATGGCGTTTTAAGCTACCTAAAAGAAAACCCTGGACAATATGCCGCGCAGGCTGCTGATACCGCACAACTGGAAAGCAAGCTACAATCTTTAAGTCAGGCACAAACAGCACAAGAGAAACTAGATATCATTAACAGTTTTGGTCCTCTTTTAGATAACGTCCACGAAAATACAGCGATTGTGAAAGGAGCCGCAGGTGTTGATGATCAGCAAGTTCTCAGTGAGCTCGAAGCACTGAGTGAAAATCCCCAAACCAGCACAGCAACCAAAACCGCGATTGCATTTTTTAAAGAACATCCTGAGTTATTAAAAAATGCAGCTCAAATTTCAGATTACAAAAACATCTTAGATACTTTAAACGGAACCGCTGTTTTAAACGCCAACCAGCAGGCTTTAAAAACAGCCCTTGAGCAGGGAGACACAGCCGCCATCAACAGCCTCTATCTCAATGAGATGATGTCGAGTTTTTCCTTTGGTCTGGGAGGAGCCATGAGCTTTGTCAGCAGTACAATAAACTCTGTTACAGGTCTGAACCTGGGCAATAGCTTTACAAATAGCTTAATCTCGAAAGCCAATGAAGAAGTTCCTCAACGCTTACCCGGCAGTTGGTTAGACGCCTCTGCCTTAGGAGAAACCCTCAAAAATCTGGCTCCCGAAGAAAGAGCCCAATTGATTGCTGACTTACAGTCTCCTGAAGCAGTCGCAGCTATCAACGCAATGCAAAATGATCCTGAGGTGAAGCGCATTATCGAAACCTATAGTCGGGCTGAAGCAGCCAGTAACGCTATACAACAGGGTTATCTTAGAGACGACTCAGATTTTGATGCCTCTCAGTTGGCTCTGCAAAACCAGCAAAACTTAGAACCGAATATCCAAATTGAATTAAACAATGCAAAAACGGCCATTGACAAAGCATTAACCCAGGGCGATCTTGCGCCCAGCGTTAAAGAGAAACTAACCGCTCAAAAAGCAGCCATTGACAAAGCACTAACCTTGATAGAGCAAGGTAAATTTGATGATACTTCAGCCATGGGAGAAGATCAAAAAGTCCTTGATACCGTACTCAATGCCATTGCCTCTAACGATAAAACGCCTCCCCTTGACGTGGGACTCGTGCTCCAAAGAGAAGCTACAATTGAAGCGCTTAAAGCAGCAGCAACACCTTCGAATATGCAAAAGCTAGAAGAAGCGTTAAGTGGAAACCCCAATTACAATCATATCTTTGCCAAAGATGGAGACAATTACAAATACCCTGACGAACTTACAAAACTACTGCAAGACGACGATCTTAGCCCTGACGCGCTCGCGTTACTTCTTAACCAGACCAACCGTGCCGTTGAGGTCATTGATAGTGCTTCAAGCCGTACCGTAGAAACCTTAAAAGCCAACTATGCTCAGGGAAAAAAGCTCGAAGAGCAAGATGGCGTACAACGTGACTTTTATTCAGGGTTTATGGCACTTGAAAGCTTAAACACTATTACTCAAAAATCACAGGATCCAAAGCTAAACTTAACTCAAACCGAAATCCTAAATAGCATTGCAGGTCAACAAGATATCAACGCTGTTCTAAGTAATGCTGACAGAGGAGTTCGCAGAGAAGCTCTGACAAACGCCATGCGAAGCGACGCCATCGATAGCGGTGTAACAAAAGCCCGACAAGATCGATTAACAGAGTACGTAGAATCCACAAAAAAGTTTAATGCTAGTGAATCAGGAGTCCTTTTAGATAATCTTTTTGGGGATTCAGAAGAAGCAAAAGAAGGCCGAGCCGTTCTTGATCAACATTTATCAAAAATAGCTCCAGACCTCGATCTCTCAAAGATTAACAGCAGAGAAGCTCTTTTTCGCGAACTTACACCTGACCAATTGTCAGCACTACAAAAATCTATAGCGGAAATGCCTTATGGCGAAGAACGGGCCAAAGTAGAACAACAAAGAAATAATCTGCTTAATGAAATAAAAGGGGTCGAATTAGATCCTCCTTATAATTCACAAGAAATCTACGATACCAGCAGAATTACCGACTCTCGGGTTAAAGCAGCAGTAGAACAACTCAATTCATTGAATAGAACATCAGGGAGTGTGAATACCCTGAATGACAAAATCAAAGACATTTTCAGTAGTCAAGAAATAACACCGCTCCTCAACTCTCGGGGTAGTATCGCTCAAAATCTTTCACAAGATATTCGAGGAGATATCGGTATCACAATAGAAACATTAGATACAGATATTAATAGAACCCCCGGTTTCAAAACTTTTCTTGAGAATAACCCCATTCGTGCAAGACCCGAGCGAAACCTTCCAAATGGGAATCTAAACCCAAATTATGACAACGAGATGATGGCCTATGCAAATGAGTTAAGGGATCGAGGTCGAGCTTATTTAAGTACACTCCCAACTGAACCTGCTGGCGTTGAACACGCTAGAATGGACACAATTATCCAGGGCGCAGAAAACTTGAATGTACTATCAGACGTTGCACTACGTATTGACTCGGGAGCCGACATTGATTTGGATTTGCAGGCACGGGCCCACGCTGCAATGACCAATACAGGGCTTTTAGCAAATCTTTCACAAGAGTTAGCCACTGCCGGATCACCAACTGCTGCTTCAGATGCAGTGCAGAGATACAATAGTGATAAGCAAGCATACCGTAGAAACCTTCAAGATGCCATTGAAGGGCACCCAGGTAATGGAAGTGGGGGTGGGTTTTCAGCACAAAGCACACCGGGTTCTGGTCCTGAAGGAGGGCCTTCAGGACCATCGGCATCTGATTCTGGTGGGGATAGTAGTGGAACACCTCTGGTTGTCTCTACACAAGGAATGTCACAAGGTGGTGCAGGAGTTGTCATACAGTCGAACCTTCTCACAACAAATCTAGCGGCCCTTCAACAAGACAGAATTGATCGAAGAGAAAGAGGGGAAGAACCAGAAAGGCTACCTCCTTTTGATGAAATGAGTACACAGGAAGTTCAGGCAATTATAAGCCAACGTCCTGAAGGGAATCCTAGCGCCCTAGAAATGGTTGATGACTCTATCGAGCGAGGAGAGTCTATTTACTCTAATATTCCGCCTGAAAATCTGATTGAAGTTGGACGAGATATTCAAGCCTCTATGCAAGCTTATCAGCGTTCTTTTGATAGTGTGGGTGAGTCACTATCAAAAGCCGTAGACGAGCTTAACGTTGTTCGGGCATCTGAAGGTCTTCCGCCTTTAAATGGGGGAAGCAACGCAAGAGCAGTTTCTGGCCCCCCCCCCCAAAGTGCCGCCGACCAACGGGCCGCAGAATTGATCGACAAAGCGAACGCTCTGGCGGATCGTCTGGTGCTAGCCCCTGAAGGTGAAAACAGCGAAGAATTCTTGATGGATTTAATCAACGGGTTTATTAATACCATTCGGGATCAAGACTACAAAACCCGTCAACTGATTCTGGCCCAATTGGCCAACCAGATGATGACCGATTCCATTACGAACTTCTACAAAGACAAAACCGACAAAAACAACAAATACCACCAGGATTCTATTGCCCGCATGGCGGAGTCCTTTCAACGCAATATTCAACGCACCATTCAAGAAAGTCTGGTGAGTCAGGCCAGCGATAGTCAATCCATTGCAGCGGTCAGTGGCCAGGTGGGTGCAGCGAATACCGCTGAAGCCATGGGCATAGAACAATTGCGAGCCAGCAGTGAGCAGCTGCTCTCTGAAGCGCAAAAAATGACACCGCCGCTCATTACAGACTTACAAAAGGAAAAAATCCTCGAAAGCCTGTTTGACAATAACCCCAACAACGATGCCATGGGTATTATTGCCCTGGCCGGGTTGAGCGTAAACTAAACAAAGCTTTCCACCATATTTCTGCTTACCAGAGCTGCCCTAATCTTTTATGATAGGGCAGTCTTTTTTTAAATTTCTGTTTAAAAAGAACGCTTTCGTGGAATAAGAATAAGTAAGATCCAGATTAAATAAGAGGTGACATCATGGTCGCAATCAACCCCAATAACTATCCCAATAGCGCACTCGCTGCCAGTGCTCCTGCAGCCCCTGCAACGCCACCGGCCCCTGTCACTAGCCCTGATGCCGCCCCACAAGCCTCCCCTGAAGCCACGTCAGCCAGCGGAGAAGCCTCCGATACTCCCAAAACCGCTGCGGCAAAACCCACGGACAGCACGGCACCCGCTACGCCCGATTTGGTGATTTCTAAAGATATGGCCAAGGCCCTGAGCAGTGAACAAATTCAAAAACTAATCAACGGCATCTTAGCCGACGGTACCGTTGACAAGCTAGATGACTCCCAGCTCAAACAGCTAAATATTTTACTGACCGCCGCCGCTCAAAAAGACGGCAAAGTGAGTGGTGAAGAAAACTCTCTGATGGATGCTTTAGATTCCCGGGGGATGTTTGGCACCAACCGCGAGGTGGTTAAAGCCAACTTACAAGCCCTGCGTAAACACGAAGGCGAAGCCAACACCCTAAATTTTGGTGATGGCAGCATTCAAGTGACCACCCAGGACGGGGTTTCTGGCTTTTTTGGCGGAAAACAAACCCGCGGGTTACGCATGGAAATGGTGGATTTAGACAGCAGTACGCCCCCTGCAAATAACGCGACTCCCACAGGGGAGACCACAGGTCCTTCTGAAACACCGGCGCCCCCCAACACCCCCAGCCCGACAACGGAAAACACGTTAAGTCCTGACGTGGCAAGCCCGACGCCCGTAACACCACCTGTAGATCCTGAAAAAGCCCTCAGCACAGAAGCCCGCCAGGCTTATCACGAGCAAGCCCTGGCCCAAAACACCGCCAACGAAGCCCAGCTCAAAGAGGATTTGAACTACCTTAAAAACGCCTTCAGCAAGGTACCTGATGAAGTCATCGCCCAGGATATTAAGTCGCTGGTAGAGCACTCGGACAACGAGGGCTATGATATGACCTACGTTAAAAACCAGCTTCAAAACTGGAAGATTGCGCTGCCTGAGAATTTAGACAGCGAAAGCGCCGAAGATATGAAGGCCTTTTTGAGCAGCTATGAGGTTTCCCCAGAGAATATTCAGGCCTATCGCCAGAGCATCAATACGGTCATTGATAAAGCCACCAGTGAAAGTCCGTTAACCGGTACAGCCCTCAGCGATGCCAAAAAATTCCTGTATGACACCAACTACATCTTTGAGAACCCGGCAAATGTGCCTGAAGAAGATTATCAGCGCTATAGCCAGTTCAAAACCAGCCTACTGAACTACCAGGATAGCGAAGCCCGCGCCAAAAACATTTCCCGCAATGAAAACATCTCAACCACCAACGTTGAGCTCGATAACCAGTTACTGGGCAATTACAACCAAAAAGCGGTCACAGAAATTCAAGACCTGGCCCAAAATGTCAATACATTTTTAAAACAGGTAGAAAGCAAAAATGCTGGCGATGAAGAGGTGCAAGCCTTAAGAAGCCAACTGGGCGAAGTGGTCGAAGTAGACGAGCAGGGCCAATTGGTTTTAAATGCCGAGGGTAGACCCCAGGTCAAACAACCCATTACTCAGCAACACCTGGAAAGCCTCAATAAAATCTGGGCTTCCCTCGAAGCGGTGGGCATGCAAAATGGCCTGGATCGCGAAACCGGCGAGATCACCCAGGACTTTTTTAAAGAACTACAGAGCAAAACCGAAGCCGGAAACCCCAAAGCCATCGCGCAATGGAACACCATTCAAAAAAGTCCAGCCGGTGAAATTCTGGCCACAAAACCCGAAATTGCACAGTATGCAGACTTATTAAAAGTCCTGGATGACCCTAAAAACGCAGCTTTAAAAGCAGCTTTGTTTAGCAGCGATAATCCTGAACAAGCCGTTAACGAACTTCTAGCCAAGCACAACAGTGCTGTGTTTAACGACATGTTTGGTGACTTTGGCAGCATTTGGAACGTCGGCCCCGCCAGTTATTTAACCTCATGGGGTTGTAACGTCATTCCAGGGGCCGCGGACACCGCCTTTTGTCAGGGTATCACTGGACCGTCCACCAGCTTACTGGATCAACCTTTACCGGGTAGCCTACCCGATTACAGCTTAAGCCTAAATGACACCACCGCGAAAGCAAGCTTTGGTTTAGATCTACAAACCCCTGCATTAAGCCTCAATAGCCCCCTTGTGAACACGGATGGTAAGCTTGCATTGGGAAGCTATACCACCGAAGATGTGCGCCAGCTCTTAGACTTGCTGAAAGATCCCCAGGCCCTTGAAAACCCAGACAACGCAACGGATGAAGAAAAAACAGCAGCAGCCTACGCATTGGCAGAAAAACAACAACTGCGCGCACAGCTTAAAGAGCACAGCAGTGATATTGCAGGCTTTATTAACGACACCCCTGAGTTGGAAGGGCTTAGACAGCAACTCGATGCCAAAGAAGCCTTTGATAGCGCTTTCTGGGGCGATAACTCAGACATGGATCAGGCCCGTCAAAGTGTCAAAACCCTTGTGAGCAAACAAGACCGCGTGGGTTCTGATCTCGCTGTGGCAGAAGCTCAGATTCAAGCAGCCCTTGAACAGGCCCCTGATGAAGCCACCCGTGCTGGCTTACAACAAAAGCTACAAAGCGTTCAAGAGGCTCAACAATCGCTGGCTCAGTCCGGCCAAATTCTGGGCGGTGACAACGCGAACTCTCAAAAGCAACTCCAATCTGTAATGGATAGCCTACGAAATAAAGGGGTCGCCTCTAACAATAGTACCGAAGGGGGCATTGCCCAAAACCTGATTGCTGATACGCAAACCGAACAAATGCAGTCTCAGATTGATCAAACCATGGAGACCCTGGCCACCATCAATAATGATCCGGCTCAACGGGAAGCCATTATCAATAAGTTTCCCCCGGAACAACGGCAACAGGTCTCTAATTTATTAGACAATCACGACCTGTTAGATGAACTCAGAAAACAAGTGCTCGCAGATCCCTCGATGGCTGATCCGGGAACCCTCAAAGCATTTGGTTTTGCCAGCTATTTAACCAACCTGGCGCAAAATGGCAGCGAGGCTGAAATTCAGGCGGCCATGCAAGCGCCCTTACCCGGTTCTAACCTCACTGTCGCCGATAGCATAGATCATATGGATCGCTTATTGACCCACGTTAACAGTCTCAGTACAGAAGACATAAATCTGAAGGCAACCTATGCCAAAGGACTTGTGACTTACTTTAACCAGGAAGCCTTTAAGCAAGGACAATCTGTAGATGAAGCCTGGAACCACTTTAATACAGGAACCACCACCGTAAACGGTGAAACAATGCCCGTACAAAAAGCGGTACAAATGGCCATTGTGAACCAACTCAAAGGGAGCTCTTCACGCAACCTGGGTTCCGCAGAAGAGCTGAGCAATGCCACCCCAGGAGCGGCTGCCTCAGCAGAAACAGAAGCACAAATCAAGGCCTTTTTAGAAAGCCAAGATCAATCCATTCAAAATATTGCTTTAAAACCCAGCGGTTCTTTAAGCAGTTACGAGCGCATGTTACAAAAATACGTGGATTTGGAGTCTCGACGAGACAGCCTGGATCCCAATACGCTGAAATCAGAATATGCACGCCTTCAGAAAGAAATTGAAGAATCTTCACGGGGTGGCACGCTGCCAGACAACATGCAGACCCTACTCAACAACGTCGGATCTTCACAAAGCATTGTTACCGGACGCATTGATCGTCTTGAACAGACCCGTATCGGCGATGAAACAGCCGCTTTTGAGCGCTTGTTTGATTTTGGTCATCGCACGGCAGAAATCGGTGTGAGTCAAATTGATGACTTTAAATCCGACCCCCAAAAAGTAGCCTATATTAACGGCCTTGAAGGGGGCCGAATGATCAATGTCAATGGCCAAAACATGACGCGTTTTGAAGCCATTGAGCATTACCGCACCACAGGAAAAACCCCCGAAGCACTAGCATTACTGCCTTCAGGCCTTCAGGGCGACGACAACAGCACGGTGGCCGTTACGGAACTCCGTACGGCTCTGGGTAACGTCTCAAGAGGTAATGATACCACCAAAGTCGTCGCAGCACTGGGCAACGGTGAAGCCACCGCAGAAGAGGCCACCAATGCAGTCTTTGCCAACACCTCTTCTAGCGCTCTGGGCGAAGTGGTTACATCACTTTTGGTGGCAGAACCCGAAAAAGGCTCCGCCGTCACTGAGCGTATTCAGAACTTTGAACAAAGTAATCCTCACGCTACCGCTCAGGAGCGTATTGACTTTTACCGTCGCTTAGAGCAAGAATTTTTCTCTGATGAACCCATCTTTGCTGAATTCATCGATAGCCAAGAGAAAGAACTGGGGCTTATTCAAGCGGACGCTACGGCAGTAGAAACCGCCGTAAAAAATGGCACCGCCGCTGAAAACCCTGAATTTGCCAATGTCATGGCCACTGCTAACCATAAAATTGCTGTGATTAACGTAGGATCAGAAGACCCCGAAGCCCTGCGTACTTTTGAGCAACACTACGCAGAAACGGACTACGCTGAAGCCCGCAGAACCGCAGATATCGACAATGCCGCAACGATGAAAGAAGCGTATCAGCGAGGTGATGAAAACGGTGACTATACGCTGGCCACCAACCTCAGCAACACGGTAGGCCGCATGAGCAGTCAAGTGGCTCAGGCCAACCGCGAGAACTTCATGGAAATAAGCAAGGAAAGAGGTATCCCCTATACGCCTCCTGCTTACGCAGGAAAGCTCGATTATACGCGTACTGGACCTTCAGGCGGCACCGCCGCAGAACAAAGAGCCGCAGCCCTGGTAGAAGAAGCCAACGCTCTGGCCAATCGCCTCTCGTTAACCCCGGAAGGTGCCAATAGCAACGAGTTACTGAGTGATTTGATTAGCGGATTTATTGACACCATTCGCGACCAGGATTACAAAACCCGTCAGTTGATTATGGCCCAACTGGCCAATCAAATGATGACGGATTCGATCACCACCTTTTACAAGGACAAAACCGATAAAAACAACAAGTACCATCAGGACGCTATTGAGCGCATGGCCAACTCCATGCAACAAATGATTCAACGCACCCTGCAAGACAGCCTGATCAACGCGGCCAGCGATGGCCAGGGCATTGCCGCCCTGAGTGGCCAGGTGGGCGCTGCGAATACGGCAGAGGCCATGGGCTTAGAACAACTGCGTCAAAGCACAGAGGCTCTGCTGAGCGAAACCCAAAAAATGGAACCGCCGCTCATGACAGACTTGCAAAAAGAACGCCTGTTGCAAACCCTGTTTGACAAAAATCCCGACAACGATATGCTCGGCATTTTGACCCTGGCAGGAGCTGTTAACTAGGGTTCCGCGCAAGTTTTCGCCTACATCGTTCCATAATAAAAGCAGACTTCTGGTAAGGACTGCTTTTATTATGGATATTTCACGCGCACGCCAAACGAACACAAGCTCTGGAAAGCCCTTAACAGGGGCAACTCCCAGGCCTGCCAGCCCGGCAGTCACCCCAACGCCGGCCGCCCGGGTAACACCCACGGCGCAGGCCACCCGTGATCGCTCTCAGTTAAGCCCTCAGGGACGCTCTCAGGGGCAATTGTCCTTTGTGGACGATGCTGCAGAAAGCCTGCAAAAAGCAGGTGCCAGCGCCCGTACCCAGCAAAATTTTTCACGTTTGAGTACCGCTCAACAAAAGCAAGTGGTAGCACTTTTGGGCATTAACAACACCGATCTCTTTGCTCTAATTAACAGTCAAAAACTCCTCAAAAAAGACCATGAAGGCCAAAGCATTTTGTCGCATCTATACGCCTTAAAAACCGAGAGCGTCAAAACAGGCGTACGCCCCACCTCTCTCATATCCGGAGCTTTAGACGTGCTGGCCGATCGCAATAAAATCACCCAGGGTCCACATGGCACCTGCGGCGCAGCGACCTTACAACAAGCGATGTGGAAACAAGACCCTGCCGAAATGATACGCATCGTGCGCAATTTGGCCCAAAAAGGCGAAAGCGATTTACGCCAGGGCAATCACACCCTCAAGGCCGATCCCAACAGCTTTGGTTTTCACAGTGGCATGAGCATCAAAGGAGGCGGCACCGAAAACCGCAATGATTTCAACATTTTGTTTCAGTCGGCGGTCATGCGCAGTACCGCCCTGGTAGGCGGAACCTATGGTTCAGGATTTGCCTCTAAAGCAGCCACAGCGCTGACCTTTGGCGCCCTCGGCCTGGCCGCAAGCAGTGCCGCAGGCAATCAAAACTACAATGTACGCGAAGACAACGGGGGCCCGTCGGCAGTCATTAAAGGAGACTCCGCCGCCCATCCGGGGAAACTGTCGGGTCTCTTAAGCAGTATGACCGGCAGCCGTTACGATATCGACGTGCGTGATGTAACCATTATGGGCATGAACTGGGGCACCTTTGATGAGATGAAAAAGAATACCGCCGCGGGTAAGGAGCCCATGGCGGTATTTCATGCCGGTGAAGGTGAATTGCACTACGTCACCATGAGAAGCATTTCAGATACCGAGGTCAGCTTTTATGATACCCGCGGCGGTGGGGGCGTGCAGAAAATGAAGCTCGACGACTTTAAAAAGAACTTCATTTTCAACATCACCCTGGACTAAAACAGAGCGTTCAGCAACTAAGGTTTGCTTAAGGTTTGCTGCGCTCGTAAAGGGTCTTAACTTCCGCTTCAGACAGCGCCCGTTCATAAATACGCACTTCGTCAATATCGCCGGGGAAGTGCTCTACAAAAGCAGGGTTGGCACCAATTAACAGATAGTCATAGCCAGCGCCCAACTCAGCCTCAGTGCTGCGGGAGACCTCTTGACCGTTGACATAGAGCACCGCCAATTTACTGGCCTGATCATAAACGCTGGTCAGCTGCACCCACTCCCCTGCTTTGAGAGGGCTTGAACCCAACACGCTCTGATCCCCGGCAAACATAGACCAACCCTGTCCGCCTGTACTGCGGTAGTCAATCCCCATGCTGCGGTCATAAGCACCATCATCATGAGAAATCACCTGGTAAATCAGATCTTCGCCCGCGTCAGGTAGAGGCAAGTAGCGCACCCAGGCGCTCAGGGTCAGCGCAGGCCGGGCTTCAGGATTAATATCTAAGTTAACTTTAATCGACGAATTTTGACCGTTAAAGTTATAAGCGGAATTGGGGGTTCCAAAGCGATCAGCGGTTAAGGTCACCCCTTCTACATCCGCCCCAGGGGGTGTATTAAAACTTAAATAGTCCACCATGCCTTCGGTGGGTACGCCCAATTGGGTACCACTATTACCTGACGAAGTCCCCCCGGCACTGCTGCCAGATGTATTATTGCCATTGGCATTGTTGTTATTCGACGTCCCGTTGGGGTTAGCCGGAGAAGAAGGGGCTACATTGACACTACAGGCGCTAAGCGCAACAAAAACCAAAGCGGTAGAGAACAGACGAATCATGGATGCTTGCATAAAAATCCTTACTGATGCTTGATAATTTACCTGTTAAGCAGCCCCCTTGAGTGGGCGCAAAAAGACTTCATCTAACTTAACAAAGTAAAGAAAATATATCACGGTTTTTAAACTTTGGGAATATGTGTTTTGCCCCTGCTTAAGCCCAGTATTGCCCCATGAGGACGTGCATCCAGTCGGGCTCAAACACCTCACCGCGAGGCCCCATGGCGGCCACCCAGGGCTTGAGATCTAACACCGGGGTGCCATCAACGGCGTCCAGACCTTCCACGTACAGCCGATCGCCTTCAAGCTTTAATATACGGCAAACCGTTAAACCCAAAGCATTGGGACGGTTTTTTCCTCGCTGGGCAAAAATCCCCACCTCAGGCCAATCGCTGCGGTTGCGCGGGTGACGGGCGCCCGTGGTCACTTTGGTGACCTGATGCATGTAAAAGATAACGGCCACATGAGAAAAGGTCTCCAACGCCTTTAAGCTGTCGGCGGTATAGTCCTCGGTCAAGGCAATAAAAACAGACTCTTGATCCCAGTGATCGTCTTGTGCCGCCTGGCGGGTGCTGTGCACATAGGCCACCGGGGCTAAGGTCATCTTCATGGTTTTTCCTTTCTACACCTTAAGGGACAAGGGGTGCGTTTCTCAAGTTTACAGGCATTGGCATAGGCTGCCTCTGCCTGTTCACACTGCTGTAAGGCACCGTAAGTATCGCCCAGTAATTGCCAGGCCTCTGCCAGGTCAGGCCGGTCCGTGGTCACTTTTTTTAACAGGGGCAGAGCCTTTACAGGTTGTTTTTGTACAGCCCACAAGCGCGCTTCAAATAAAAAGGCCAGGGTATAGGTGCTGGCGCGCTGTTGGGCTGTCTGATACGCCAGATGCGCCTTTTCAAGATCTTTGAGGGCCTCATAGGCTACCCCAATATTGCTGTACAACAGCGCTGCCTGGGCCGGTGGCGGCGACAGTTTTAAAGCTGCCAAATAGTCTACAATAGCGGCCTTGTATTGTCCCATGTGTACCTTGATCAGTCCTCTGTTGTTCAAGGTTTCACGCTGTAGCTCAGGGGCCGGTTGTAAAGCCAGAACCCGCTCAAAATCTGCCAGGGCTGCCGCATACTGTTTGACCCGTAAAAACACCTGACCTCGTCCTTTGTAGGCCAGCACCGCCTGAGGATCTTTTTTTAACACATGGCTGTAATCGGAAATGGCCTCGGCAGGACGGTCGTTTTCTAAATATTGCCTGGCCCGTGTGTAATAGGCCTCAGGACTGTGGAGATCTTCAGGGGTTAAAGGATTCGTCAGGAGTTCTTCGGCCACCTGAGCGTCAGAGCGCGTCGGGGCTGAGGCATCACGAAACTGATGACGCATGACGCCAATCAATATAAACAGCAGCACGCAGGCCATCGTGAGACGAGCCTGGGGGCGCTGCCAAAAAGATCGACCTTGCTGAGCCTGTAATTGGCGCAAAGCCTCTTGCGGCGGGGTGGGACGTAAACGCGACACAGGCGGCCGTTAAATAAAGTTGAGCAGACTCAGACTGCTTAAGCGCTGCGTCACCGCATAGGCAGCATTGAGCGCCGTTTCTTCTAAGTTCATGCGCGAAATCGCCTCGGTAATGTCCACTTCACGGTTATTGGCCAATTGCACCGCCAGAGTCTCTGATTGCAGTTCAGAGCGATTAAACACCAGCTCAGCCCGTTGGACCCGCACGCCCAGCTCCACCTGTTTGGCAATGACCACATCTAAGGCATCAGAGACCTCTTTGACCGACTGGTTCGAAATGGTCACCGCCGTGCGCTGGGTTTTGGCATTGAGCACCTGATCCCGCAGGTTAATCATACTTTGAAACACGTTGACCTTCTGAGTCGCCTCAGTCCCGTTCTGAAAGCCCGTGGCCGACAATAAGCTGGCCGTCACCGGATCGTTGGTAGTCACCGTGAGATCCTGGCCTCGGGTGTTGAGCTGCAAGCGCACATTGCCCACGTTATCGGTGTTAACCTCAGCCGTCACGCCGCTGAGGGCTGACTGGTTATTGATGGCAGTGGCCAGGGCATTGGCCAGGTCTTGACGACTTTGTAGGGGGTTGCCAGGGTTGGCAGGCACTGCGGGAATGGGACCAATATCTACACCATTGATTAAAAAGTCACCGGCTTCAATGGCGTTTAAATAATCGCCCGCGGGAATCTGAGATTGCAGACCAGCGGCCGCTGTTTGCACGTTAAACACACTGCCCGTGTCGGAGCTTAAGCGCACCTGATTGGTCCCGTCTAACTGGGCGCTCACCTGGGTGGTGGCACTCTGGGCGTTAATGGCCGCCACCAGGGTGGTGGCATCGGCAGCAGCGTTGCCCCCAAAGGGCCCCGCGACAATGGAAGTACCGTTAATGACAAGGTCACCGGCAACGAGGGTGTCGCCTGCGTTAAAGCTCACCGGCGCCGTACTCACCGCAGAACCCAGGCCTGCTGCGGGCAAATCCTGTTGGCTCACCAAACTCACCGACTGGCGATGGCCCGCAAAGGCCTCATCTCCGCTTAAGTACAGCGGCACCAGACTTTCGCGTCCGATTTGCGCCTGATTATCTCCGGCATCACCCCGGTAAGACACCGACGTGATGCGCTGGTGGTTATTGCTAAAAAACAATTGACCGCTGGCATCGCTGGCCGCGGCCACGCCACTTTCACTGGCTTTCAGGTTAATGGCCCGCACCACCGCTTCTGCCCGCTGAGGGCCCGTAAGGGACGCATCCAGCGTCACTGCAGGGGAGAAGATATCGATGCCGTTAATGACCAAAGCCCCTGAGCCCAGAGTTAAAGAGCCGCCAGTTCCCACCGGCCCTGTGCTGGGCGCTGCATCATAGGCGGGGGCATAGGTTTGATTGGGCAATTGAATCTGGGGCGGGGCACCACTGAGGGTAAACGGGCGCTGGGCAATGAGTTTAACCTGCCCGGAGCCATCGGTTTCTGCGTAAACCCCTGAGGTTTGCGCCGCCGTATTGATGGCGCGCGCCACTTCCTGGGCATTTTGTTCGGCGGTATTGGCTGCGTTAAAGGTCATGGGACTGTTGATGCTCACCCCATTGATTTGCAAGGTGCCCGCAGGCACATCACCAATGGCTCCGGCCCCTAAGCTTTGCGAGCGATAACGCACGCTGTCTAAGGTGAGGCTTTCACGGCGAAACACCGCCTGAGCCGCAGCATTGCGAAAGCCATCGCCACTGACCTGAATATTGGATTCGGTGGTATTGCCTTCGGCATCGCGGTTCACCAATGCAATACCGGTCAAAGGACCACCGCCGGGGGCATCATAGGTGCCGCTGGGCAAGGTAATGGCCCGAGCACTCACACCGGTTTCAGCGGTTTTGGCGTTAATGCGCTCCACCAGGGCCTGGGCATTGTCTTCGGCACTGCGGGTGGCATCGTTCACAAAAAAGCTCCCCATGTCCACCTGGTTGATCACGAGGTCTCCATCATTGAGGGCAAAGGCCCCGGCATCCACCGCAAATTGGGACTGAGTTTCAATGCGGGTCGAAAAGTCGCCCTGAGCCAGGCCTAAGGCACCGAGCTGATTCCCTTGTAGACTGAGATCGTGCTCCATGACAAAGGGCGTCTGCTGGGTTTGATAACCCCCAAACAAAAAGCGGCCTTCGTGGGTGCTGTTGCCGATGTCCACCATGCGATCCAAAAGTCCGTCTAGCTCTGCGGCCATGCCATCGAGCTGCTGCTCATTGAGCGCCTCACTGGCCGCGCGCAGCGCCAGTTCCCGCACCCGCTGCAGCACACTCTCAGCGGACTGCATTTCGACTTCAGCAGCGCTGTTAAAGTCCTGGGCCACCTGGGCATTGTCTCGCAATTGCTGCTGGTAGCTGATGGCCTGCTGCAAATTCAGGGCCACCGCCGCGTCGCGGGGAGCTTCTGAAGGCTTGTCATAACGGTTGCCCGTGCTGATTTGGCGCTGGGTTTTGAGTAAGTCCCGCTGACGGCTTTGAATATTGTCTAAGTTATTTTGTGCCAACATGCGTTGGGTAATGCGCTGCATCTTAACGTCCCACCAATCCTAAGCCATTCACAATTTGATTCAACATTTCATCAAAGGTGTTTAACACCCGCGCCGCCGCGTTAAAAGAACGCTGAAACTGCAACATATTGGCCAGTTCTTCATCGAGGTTTACCCCTGCCACCGACTGGCGCTGGTTCTCAATTTGAGACACCACCTTGGCCTGCCGCTCAGCGCCCTCTTGAAAGCTTTCAATGCGCACCCCCAGATCGCTGATCATCTGCTGATAACGGGTATCGACATTGAGCTGGCTGCGGAGATTGTAAATGGCCAGCCCCTGAGAACCGTCTCCAGGCGGAAAATTCGCCGTGGCCGCCAGCGCCACCCGCTCGGGTTCTGCCACCAGGCTTTGCGCCACCGTCATATTGCCCGGATGCGAACCCGTAAAGAAGGGTTGACCGGAGAGCCCCTGCAAATTGTAAGCCTGCTCGTGTACGCCATTCACCCGCTCAATCAGGGTGTTGGTGATCTCGTGCAATTGGGACAGGGTTTTGGGAATTTCGGTGTTATTGACCTGGCTTAAGCCCGCCAATTGTCCGCCGGGATTTTCAATAAAGGTGCCCGTGCGCAATTGCAGACGGGTGCGTTGCGTCAGGGTATAGGTGTTATTCTCTAGCCCCGTGGCGTTGAGACCCTGTCCGCTCTGCTCTAAACGCAAATAAGAGGTGCCCGGTGCAGTGCCTTGCAACACCAGCTGATTCGCCGGGTCTAAACTGGCCCGAATATTTGTACTGGCAGTCATTTGGTTAATACGGTCCACCAACAGACCTTTGTCGGCGATGCTGTTTAAGGTCAACGGCGAACCCGCAAAAACATCCACGCCGTTAATGACCAGATCGCCCCCCTGAAGGGTTACCGGAAAGGCCGTGGTGGTGGAGCCCCGGAGGATATCGGGTTCTGCAAACAAACGAATGGGGTGGGAGCGTTCGTCATCCACCACCGCCTTGCCATCGATCTGCACCTCTACCTTGTTCAGGGCATTGGTGCGTACCGTAAACTGGGCATATTTTGACAGTTCATCCAGGGCCCGATCCCGCTCATCGAGTAAATCGGCGGGCGTGTCCCCATAGGCGGTGCGCTTGGCAATTTCAGTATTGAGATCAGAAATGCGTGCCGTCAGGGTATTGACCCGCACCACGGTCTGCTCAAGTTCTTGCTGGGCTGACCCCTGCAAAGCCTGGGCATCGGCATCAATATTTTGAATTTGTGCGCCCAGACGCACGCCCGCTTCTACCAGCACGCGCCGCAGAGCCAAATCTTCAGGCCGTTGTGAGGCCGCCTGAAAGGCGTTAAAAAAACCGTCGATTTCAGCGCTGAGTCCGGTCTCGCCCAACTCGCCCAAAATGCTCTCCAAACGGCCCAGATAGTCGGCCTGGGCCGTGAAATTTTCTTGCTGGGCCTGTTCCCGACGGTAGTCTTTATCGAGCAATTGATTGCGTAAGCGCTCCAGTTGCTGAGCCTGCACCCCTTCGCCAATCGAACCCGGATACTGTGCCCCCAGGCCATAAAGGTCAGGTGCCGCCGACACATCCAGGCGCTGACGGCTATAGCCTTCTACACTGGCATTGGCAATATTGTGACCCGTAATATCTAACTGTTGCTGCTGGGTAAACAACGCAGAACGGGCAATATTTAAACCTAAAAAAGCGGGTCGCATGGGTATTCTCTCTTCTCTTTAGACAATATGGGGCACTTAGGCACTAAAATCATAAGCGGAGCGGGCCGACTGAAACTCGGTGGTGTTATCCCCCTGCGCACCATAGACCACAGGCTCTGTGTTCTGGTGCAAGGCCACCAGAGCCTCCAGCTGCGCTTCGTTCAATTGCTGGGCCTGCTGAATCAGCGCCTGGTTTTCGCGATGTAGCACCTGCAAAGCACGCTGCTGTTTAGACAGCATGTCCACCAACAAACGCACCTGAGTACCCTGGGCAGGCCAGGTCTCGGCGTGCAACGTCAAAAGGGCCTCAGCTTGCTGCGCCCACTGCACCGCCACCAGCCGCTGCTGTAATTGCTGCAATGCCGCCAGTCCGGCTTCTGCGCTCTGACTGCTGTGCAGAACAGCCTCTGCATCGGCATTCATGAGCGCTTGCTGCTGGGCGGTAAACGCCTTGATGACGTCTTGCAAAGCCTGACTATAAGCCTGCAAAAAAGGCAACAGGGCGTTGACATCCAGAGGAGCTGCAGCCGTCATTTAAGAACGATCCAGTTCGGCCAGGCGAAACATCATTTCACTGACGTCTTCCAGCGGTACCCGGTACGTGCCCGCCTGCAATTGCTGCTCCAGCGGCTGCACTTTCTCTTCACGAACATCTGGCAGCGCTTTGAGCTGCTCAGCATATTTGTGAATTTCCTGGGCCTGGACAGACATTTGCGCATGATCCGCACCGGCGGCAGTGGGCGCAGCGCCGTACACCTGAAACAGGTCAAAAGCGGGGACCGCTTTCTGCACGGGCTGGGCTTCAAAAGCCCCCGAAAGTCCTGAGCTATCTTCTATTTTCACTGAGATAAAGCCTCCTTGCTCAAGGATCTTATCGGCAGGAATACAAAAAACTTAAGAAAAAACTTCAGCCATCGCACGCTTTTTTTGGAGATTTCTTGCTAGGATAAGAACAAGAGGTACCCCATGAATTCACCAGAACTTGAAATCGTGATTACCCCTCAGGGGAAAGTAGAAATTGAAGTCAAAGGCGTGCAGGGGCCCGGTTGCAAAGACCTGACCCGCGCCTTAGAAGAGGCATTGGGAGCAGTCGATGAACGAGAGCTTAAACCCGAGTACTACGCCAGCACCCAGGGCGGAGACTACCAATACCAACAGTATTGAAATCGTCATTGGCCCGTCAGGAGAAGTGATTCTCAGCGATTTGCCGGAGGATCTCTTACCGCTGCTGGAAGCCCTGGGGAGCCCCCCCGACACCCGTACTACGCCGGTGTGTACACTGTATCCACAATCGCCAGGATCGCCTGATCTGCAGGATTGAAATCGGGAGAAATCGCAATGGCAGCATCCCGTCCGCCCTCAATGAGCACCTGATCGCCAATCCCCGCCTGGGCGGTGGCATCGATGGCAATGCTGGGTTTACCCACATGCTCACCGGCACTGCTCACAGGCTGCACAATCAAAAGCTTCACCCCATTCAGGCTATCCACCTTGTGGGTGGCCACCACGTGGCCGGTGACGCGGGCAAGTTGCATGACTTTACTTCCTCTGTTTTATTCAGGCACTCAGTGAGGTAGAACTCACATGGGCTTTTAGGGTCTGAAAGACCTGCTCAGCAGACAAACGTTCTGTGGGCAGCTCTAAAATCGGCAGGCCTTTGCGGCGTGCCCGAGCGTACCACTGGGTGTACAAGGTATTCAAATCGGTCAAATACGCTGCCGAAATTTCCTGTTCATAATCTCGACCTCGCTCAGAAATGCGCGCCAACAGATGATCCACAGGGGCCGACAAATACACAATCAAATCGGGCTGGGGTAAAAAGTCAATCATGCCCTGATACAGGTATTGGTAGGTTTGAAAATCTCGCTCTGAGATCAACCCCTGCTGATAGTGGTGGGCCGTAAAAATATGGCAATCTTCGTAGATTGAACGGTCTTGCACCACCCGAGATCCCTGGTTTAAACGGGCTTGAATGTGGCGACAATGGTGTAAACGCTGCCCCAAAAATGACAATTGGGTCTCAAAGGCCTTTTCCTGGTACTGGCTGGCGTAAAAGTCTTCAATATACGGGTTTTTATCGGGTTCTTCGTACTGGGGTACAAAGCCCATTTCTTCATGAATACGTTGGGTGAGCGTGGATTTACCCACACCAATGGGTCCGGCAATAATCAGATAACGAATAGACATGTAGGACATTGTAACGCAAAAAAGCCCCGGTCACAGACTTCGATAGAAATCTTAACCGGAGCTTTTTTTAAAATATGTTTTCGATAGCTCTAGTGGCGATCGCGGTTCTTTTCTACTTTACCCACGTAAGGGAGTAAAGCCATGAAACGGGCGCGCTTGATGGCACGGGTCAGACGACGCTGGTGCTTGGCGCGAGAGCCGGTCACACGACGAGATAAAATCTTACCGTGCTCGCTCAAAAATTCTTTGAGGCGCTCATCTTTATAATCGATGTCGGTAATGCCCCACTCATCGAATTTAGAGACTTTGTGACGACGACGACGACGGAATCCGCCGCCTCCACCACCACCGCCACCACTGCGACGGCGAGGACCGCCAGTAGATGGACGACGATCACCGCGGTCACCGCGAGGTGCACGGCGCTCGCCACGCTCTTCTTGAGCTGTATCTTGGGTTTCTAATTGTTCTTCGCTCATTTGTGTTAATTCCTTTTATGTTGAGAGTATCAGGTGATCCATACGGATCTCCGGCAGCTTTCGGTGATGCCCTGAAGCTTCTACTTTGCGCTGAATAAGCTGGCCTTCCACAATCACTTCGGTACCCCGTTGCAGTTGTTCACTCAGTTCGAGCGCCTGCGTGCGCTGGCCAATCACACGAATGTGAGGGGCGTTGTCAGGGTCGTGGGGTTGAAGGTGAAATTCGAGTACCGGTTTACCGTTTGCGGTGTACCGGATTTCCCCAGCTTGTGCCAGCTTACCGCTGAGCACAATGTAGTTGAGGCTCACTGCCTACTCTTCGTCACGCCGGATAACCAGGTGGCGAAGCAATCCTTCGGTAATGTTCATCATATAATCGAGTTCTTTCAGAGACTTAGAGTCTGCTTGAAAGTTGGTGATCATATACAAACCTTCCGTTTGTTTTTGAATGGGGTAAGCCAGACGACGGCGACCGAACACTTCGGTATTGTCGATGGTTCCACCAATTTTTTTGATGGTGTCAGAAATTTTGGTATTGACAGCGGTTTGCGCTTCTTCGTCAAGACGGGTATTCAGGACATACATCAATTCGTAGGATCTTTGCATGGTTTGGGTCCTTTCCTATGGTCTACGGTTCAGCCTTTGGACTGAACAGGATAAAGGCTACACGCCCGTAAGCGTATAATCTAAACTATTCTAGCATAACATTTACATAATGTGTTCTTAATCTTTGTTTTTTTGACAAAAAGTGCAGAACGCAGTATAGTCAAAAGCAAAACACAAAATGACCAGGTGGTCATTCAGGACATCTTTTGATCTGGGAGGCTTCAAGCATGCGTATTTTGATCCTGACCGTGGGTACCCGCGGCGACATTCAGCCCTATGTGGCCATCGGGCACGGTCTACAACAACAGGGCCACCAGGTCATGATCTGTGCTCCCGAGGCCTTTCGCGCGTTCATTGGTGCCTACGACCTGGCGTTTTCGCCCATGCCCAACGCCATTTTAAAACTGCTGGACTCGCAGATGGGCCGAGACATTGTCGAAAACAGCGCGGGCATTCTGGGGGCTGCGCGCACGGCCTTTAAACTACTGGGGCAGGTCAAGCCCATGCAAGAAGGCATTATGCAGGCCTGCTGGCAGGCGGCCGAAGCCTTTCAACCCGAAGGCTTAATCTTTCATACCAAAACCCTGTGCGGCACCGCCATTGGCGAGCGCTTAAATATTCCCATCATCATGACCCTGCCCTTGCCCGTGATGGTCCCCACCCAGGATTTTGCCCTGCTGGGCACCCCTGAATTGCCGGATTTTGTACCCACCGCCTGGAAGCAGGCCTACCACCGCCACAGCTACCGGCTGGTGCAAATGGGCATGAACGCCTACCGCAAACAAATCCAGCATTTTCGCGAGCACACCCTGGGACTGCCCCCACAAACCCAAAACGTGGACTTTTTACACCACAGCGACGGTCGCCCCATCCCCTTTTTACATGTGTATAGCGCTCATGTGCTGCCTCGCCCCGAAGATTGGCCGCAACACATTGGCGTGACCGGCTACGCCTTTTTGCCCGTCCAACCCTGGACCGCCCCCAAAGACCTGCAAATCTTCTTAGATCAGGGTGAGCCGCCCATTTACATCGGTTTTGGCAGCATTGGCGGCAAAGACCCTGCTGCCACCGCCCGCCTGATCTTGCAAGCGGTGCAACACGCCCAGGTCAGGGCCGTTATTGCCACGGGCTGGGGCGGACTCGCCTGCCCCGACGCCCTGATTCCTGAGGGCGTCCACGTGATCAGCGAAGCGCCCCACGATCATCTGTTTCCCTCCATGGCAGCGGTGGTGCATCACGGCGGCGCAGGCAGTACCGCCGCCGGTCTACGGGCCGGTAAACCCACCCTGATTTGCCCCTTTTTTGGGGATCAACCCTTTTGGGGAGAACGGGTGCACACCCTGGGTATTGGCCCCGAACCCCTGCCGCAAAAAAAGCTCAGCGTCACGGCCCTGACCCAACGCCTGCAACAGCTCAAACACCACAGCGCCTATGCCCAGAACGCCGCAGCCCTGGCCCAAAAGCTTCAACACGAAGACGGCGTCGCCCAGGCCATTGCCTTTATTGAACGTTACTTGAAAGCTACTGACCATGCCTAAAGCCGCCTTCTTTCAATTGGCCCCTGAAAAACAGACCCGCATTCTGGAGTCCGCACAGGTACTTTTTGCGGCCACCCCTTACGCCCAGGCTTCGACCAATACGCTCGTCAAAGCCTGTGGTATTTCAAAGGGCAGCCTGTTCAATTACTTCGACGACAAGGCCGAACTGTATTTGTATACCCTGCAACAGGCCCACCACACCCTGGCCGAGGCCTTTCGTAGTCGCCCTGACTTTTCAGAGGACCTGTTGACCCGCTTTACCCAGTGGACCCAATTGAGCATGCGGGTCTGGCAAAGCCATCCCCAGTGCTACGGGTTGTTTATGCAGTTTCGCCAGGCCCCCGAAGCCTTACAGCAGCGCTATCTCCAGGACTATACGCCGCCCATTGGCGACTTCTTTCGCGCGGCCTTTGCCGACATTGACACCCGCCAGCTCAATCACCCGCTCGAAGATTGTTTACAGGTGTTAGAGTGGGCCCTGACAGGCATTAAACAGCAAGCGGAGGCCCGCTGGCGCGCAGAAATGGCCCCGGAACAGCTCGAAAAAGAGGTGCTGGCCCACACCCAACAGCTCTGCGACATTTTGCGTCATGGTTTTTTTGCAAAGCCCTCCCCATGCACAACTTAGGGTGCTAAGCTGTGTCCATGAAATACGCAACCCTTCTGATCAGCTGCGCTGGCCTACTGGCCCTGAGCGCCTGTAGTAGCCCTTCACCCACCGCATCGGTGCCCCTGTTGGCACAGCAAAACAGTGGAGTCATGAACCCGCAATTGGTGGGTCCTTTAAGTCAGGCCCTCAACAGCGCGTTGCAAAGCGCCCGTCAAGCGCGCACGCCCGATGAGGCACGACGCCTGGCCACGCAACGCTTTTTTAGTGAAATCAGCCGCCTCTTACAGCGTCAATTGTCTGAAAAAGACGTGCAATGGCAGGTGCAAAGCCAATGGAGCGCCACCGGCAACATCCAAATGCAATTGCAAGCGCAAATTTCAGATCATGATCTGACAGCACAGGCCCAACAGCAAGACGTGTTTGCGCCCCGTTCTTAAGTAGACGTTAGGTGGACGTTTTAAAGTCTTCCGGGTCAAGGTATTTGACGTCTTGCGCGGCCGGCGGCTTTGTAAAATAGCTCTTTTTGCGTCCCGATTGCAGCGGTCGCGACAGCACCACCTCGTCAGTACAGCCACCACCGGGTTTGCAGGTTTTCACGCCGGTTTTGACCACTTCTTTCACCAACGGCGGTGCTTCTAATTTCTCAAAGGTCACCGCACCGTTGCTGTTGACCTGCACAGGGGTTATTTCAGCCATCAAACGCTCCTTTTTACAGCCCTATGGCTGATTCTACAAAAGTTCTTGGGGCGCTGGCAAGGGCGTGAGGGTATTTTCGGCAGGGGATTCAGCGGCAGGCTCAGCGGGAGGCTCAGCAGGCGCGGCGGTGGGTGTCGGCAGCGGGGAAGGCTGGGGGTAAAGTTCCTGCTGCGGAAATTGCAAGAAGCTCAACAGCGCTTTTTCGTGGCGTTGCCAGGCCGCCTGCGGAGAACCGTTATCTGTTTCAAGGGTAATCACCCGCAGTCCCCGCTCTTTGCCATAATAGGTGCCAAAGGAGCCCGGCGTGGGATAACCAATATCTGCACGGGCAGGGTAGCCATTGTGCCGCGCCATTTGCACCGCCAGCTCACGAGAAGGGCCATCGTAATTGTTGACCGCGTATGGCGCATGCAGGGTTAAAATTTTGACTTTATCGCGGCGTTCAGGGCTCGTAAAGGGGCTCAGCAATTCATGCACAATCTGGCTTTCGGGCTCAGACAGGGCAGCAGCACCGGCATAATATGGGCGACCTTTGTAAGCACCTGCCACAAAATTACGGGTGGGAAAATTCCGATTCAGATCCACGCCATTGGCATTGGTGCGTCGCTTGTGAACAAGCGCATCGGGATTCACCCTGGGGATAGCGAAAATAGATTTTTCGGCATAATAGGCACTATTCTGTTTAAAGCGCTCCATGAGCTGCTCTAACATATACGGCCCCTGGGGTTCATTGCCATGAAAGCCCGCAAACAAAAACAGGTATTCCTGATGGCCTTCACCAAAGCGAAAAATGGGAATCGGCCGCCCTTGCACACTCACCTGGGGGCGTATGACCTCAATGGCTTCCTGGGCCTGCATGGTTCCTTGTAATCCGCTCCACAGCACAAGTCCCCATAGCGCCGTTGCCATCCAGCTACTGACTTTACTCATTCTTTATAAACCCTTTTTTATCTTCACGCATTTTCGCCTTCCCCTTCAACACATCTGTGATTGAGGGGTTATCTCCACCAAAAGCAAATCCTTCTATCTCTTCAGCATACCAGCGGCTATGAAAGTCAATAAAATGAATAACGCTATGTCCATCTGCAGCTTTGTTTGCACTGTTTGCCTCAGGATAAGCCCTGCGATTATTCATCAAATAGACCATTTCTGGAAAAGCGTGCATGATTTCAAGGGGGTTTTCGGTAGTGGTAGCCAAATGTCCCAACTGCCGCAAAGAAAAGCCACTTAGCTTGAACTTGCCTTTTCCACGAGAAGCCAAAATGACCGTTTCAAAACGCTGCCCTTGCAATTGTGCGGCATAGGCCATCAAAACCCCAAAGACTTCTGCAAAGCTATTCTCCTGAGACATCGACTTTACATCAATCACAAGGGTGGATCGATCAAGGTAGCCTTTGTAATGGGCACGAATATCCATCCGCTGATGAAAGTCATACTGATGTAAAACGCCCCTGAGGGGTTTTCCCACCTGTTCATTCATGGCAAAGACACCCAGAACACCCACAAAAATCACCACACAACACACAAGTACAATACGTCGTATCACAAGCGGTACTTCCTAAGTGAAAAAATATACCACATTCGCCATCATGGGCGATGCAAAGCAGCCCTGACCCAGGCCATGACATCGGCTCCGGGATCACTACGGCCATAGGGTTCCAAATAGCCGTAAGTTTTGAGGGGCTGCCCCTGGGCATTTAACAACGGCTTTTGTCCCAAATAGACGGCATCTTGAATCTGGGATTTAAGCCAGTCAAAGTCAGGGTTTTGCCCCGACAAACTGGCAATGTGAGCCACTTCTTCGTGTGAGTAGACCCGTTCAGCGGGAATATCGCAGAAGGACTGCAATGTGAGTACCAGATCTTGAAGGGCTTGTATTTGTGCGGTATTGCCCGCTTCGTAACGGCGTGCAATGGAACCCGCTTGCTGCCGCTGATCCCCCTGATACCGGCTGGCCGAGCCCACAATTTCAATGCCCACTGCCAGATCATTAACACCCGCCTGCCCTTTGCTCAGGCGATCCAGGGGACTGTACTGCACCACCGTACCGTCGGTGTCCACCGCAAAGGTGGTCCAGACCCCGCCTAAATAGGCGTCGCCACTCTCGGCAAAGGTGTTATAAACACTGGCTTCGTGCTCGCTTTCGGTGGAATGCAACACAATCGCTTTGGGCCAAAAAGCATAGCTCATGACCCCCGCAATGCCAAAGCGATGGGCAAAATACTGATCAATGGCTCGCCAGCGCGCGGCGTGCTGTTCAGGGTTGGCAAAAAAAGGCAGGGGTTTGTGGGTGACCTGTTGGCCAGATTGGGTGGTGGTTAAATAACCATTGCGCACCTGCACGGCCTGTGAGCTTTGGGCGTGAGCGGGTAAAATCAGCAGCCACAAAAGCATCAACAAACGTATGCCGTGGGTCGTAAACCCTGGGCTTTCTTTTTTTGTGCGATTATTTTTAAAATCACGACTCAAAAGGTTCAATGGCCTTAAAAACCCCTGTCTTTGTCATTTTTTTCCGTATTTCAAAGGACTCGAGAGCATCTATTGGATTCACATATTCAAGGGCTGAAAAGTTAATCTGCTCAAATTGCTTTCTTAGCACTTTAACACTATATAAATACTCATCTTCAACAGAACCTGTGGCTGGGTTTAAGCGCTGTGAATAGCCAGAAACCGTAACTTGCTTGCAAGATGGCAATGTCGCAAAAACCGTACCCAGAATTTTCAAGCCAATTCCGTGAATATGAGTAGCATATTCCATTCTTAAAGTAGATTGTGGTTTATCTTTTATGTTTAACTTTTTACCACTTGCAGCTAAAGTTGCCTGTTGCTGAGGAAGGTCTTCAATTTCAGGTAAATCCACATCCAGTGCTACTGACAAATCATCAGAAATCATATAAGAAATCAACGTTTCTCTTGGCCAAGATAAAGAAGATAACCTATCGTCTAAGACTTGCTCCATAAAACGTTTATCTTGCTGAAGCGACACTAAGAATTGACTTTGTAGTTGCTGTTGATTTTCCTCAAATTCAGTTTTATTAGCCTCCCATACGTGAAGCTGTTTCTGAAACATTTCATACTTTTGATTAAATTCAGTTTCAATATAAAACTTTCGTTTTTCCCAGTCAGCAAGCTCCTTGTCAAAAACCTCTTTATTTTCAATTTGTTTAAGTTGATACTTCGCTTGTTGTTTAAACAGCTTTGCCCAGAAAGACAGAGGAGGTAATTCTTTATACTGAGGTTTCGGTGGCAGTCTAGATTTCGAGGGAACAATGGGCCTGGCTATACTAAACTCTTGAATTTCATACTCTAAAATCTCATCAGGAGATGGAGTATCTTCATGAATACGAATTAAATCTTCAGAATCCTCATTAATGGTTTCCATTTTCTTTTGCAAAAATTTTTCTAGAAGATCTCTCTTTTCTGTCCAAACGTGTGTTTTGAGCTTACCGCTCAGAAGATTTCCATGCTCATCAAATAACTGCAGATTACCTTTTTCATCGAATTTCGCTCTAAAAGTCTGAAGAACCTCTTTCATCACTTGCTCACGCTCAAGACGATGTTGATGCCTCTGACCAGAAACTCGACGACTGCTGCTACCACTAAGTTTTGTACGATAAGAAAGCCCTGTACCGGGTATCCCAACATTCCCATAAACGCCACGGGTTCCCATGTTAATCGAAGAGCCTCTTCCGCCAAGAGAAACGCTGCCGCCCCGAAGTCCAACGTTCACTCTAACTCCGGGCATTACCTTAATACTTTTTCTAAATCGAAGCCCCATAATAGTCCTTTTAATCTACTCCTAACCCTCAAGCAAGCGAATCAGACATTTCCACCTCAACAACTGGTGGGGACCAATCCGTTCTAGCCTTAAAACGTTTAAATAATTCATCATCTTCTTCATTCAGCGTCGCATTATGAAATAAATTGCCAACAACCTCATTCGCTTTATCGGAGTTAAGTCCAATTCTTTCATCAGCTCTTAGCAAATTGTTACTTCTATCGTATTTTAATAGGGCATGTTTAAGCGAAGCGGCTGGTGTTTCAGTGATTCCTAATTGTTCCGCAACATATTTTCGTTGAGCAGGAACTCCAGCCTGAAATGAAAGCCCCTGATACACCTCGCCTTGGGTAATATGATTCGTTGTTCTTCTCAAAAAGTTTTTCATATCAGAATCAAACTTTTGTTGTTCAGCTTTCATTTGAGCTTGTGCTGTTTTAATGGCCGAAAGATCAATATCTTCTGACTTAATAATACTTTTGGCATCTTCTATCCTCAAGCTGGGATAGGTCACTTCTAAAGACTGTATGCTGGGATGAAACCAAACGGATTGATCTTTATCTAAAATATGACCGGCAGAATTACTTGCCGTAAGATCGACCAAAACCTTGCCATCGCCCATGACAATATCTGGCCTGGTCGAACGTATCGTTGCTTGAAAGTTATCCTTGGAGAAACCATGCTCTTTTAAGAGTATCTGAGTCACCCGATCTTCAATCAAATACCCCACCCCCGCAATCATAAGAGACTCATGATCTGGACTATCTACATTTGCCGACACATGTGCCAGGTGCCCCGATACAAAAAGAGCCGTATTGTCTGAACTTTGTAGATTGCTAATAAAGGTTTTATTGGTTATTTCCTGAAGTGCTTGATCAAGCGCTTTTCCTACCGTATCTTTTACTGCCTGAATGACCTCATCGGATACTTCAACACCTGTTTGATGGTTCAGAAACGGAAGAATAGCAGCTTCTCCTTGAGTGGTATCTTTGGTTACATTCCCAGCATATTTAAGGTTTGCTAAACCTCGAATTAGAAAGTCATCATGCTCAATAGGAACAGGTGACGCCAGAATTTGCTGCTGAGACAAAGCGTTTCCGGTGGCTCGATCTACCGCAATACTCCCCTGATAGGTTTTAATTTGACCCACCTGAATGCCTTCGCTGGCTAAACACTGTTCCAGCTCTGCTTTAAACGCCTCTGAATGGCAGCTTTTTAAATCCAGGACAGCCAGCTGCGTTGCTCCACCCGCTTTGAGCTGCTTTGCCAGTTGTTGAGGGGTTTTGCCCCCAATGGTTCTGCCGTCGGGGGAACCGTGCCCCAACACTTCTACCGTGGCACCAGGCTTAAGCACAATGCCCACGCCAAAAGGAGAGCCGCCTTGTTTCAGCTTAACGCTGCGACCACTTTCTACCACCGTGCTGCGGCTGGCATCGCTTTCGTGCTTATCGTGCACATTGAATACCTGATGCTGCGATACGGGCTTTAAATTCTGACGGGCGGTTTGCAAGGCTGCGGGGGTAATCCCAGGCATTCCCTGAGGCACCAAACCCAGTTGGTTTAAACGGGCTGCATTGGCCTGTATCTGCTCAGGATTTGCCTGCGTAATCGCCGTGTTAATGCTGGCAGCTTCAGCCTGTAAATCGAGGGGGCGCGACCCGGAAGCCGCCGTTGAGCGTTGAAAGGCCTGAGGCGAACGCACCGGCGGTGGGGGTGGTGGAGCTGGAGGTGCATTTAAGAGAGCACTCCGCTGAATGGGTGTGGGCGTTGTGGGTGTTGCAGCAGGACTGGTGGGACGAAAAGAAATGGGGCCTGTCACGTGAAGCACTTCCTTTGAAGGTAATGCTAAGATTTTAACAGATTACAGAATAAATTACAATCTTGATTTTTTAAATTTTAGCTTATACTTACGCAAAAAGGGCTTATTCGGGCTCAATGAGAGGGTTGTCGGAAGCTGTAAATGCTTTGCCAAAGACCCCGCTGCTTTCGTCTGTACCCTCTCCGTCCCAAATCACCACAAACTTTCCATCAGGTGTAATGGATGTACCTGGATTTTGTTGCTGATTGGTTTGATACGTGTTGATCTGAAAAATATCACTGAATTTTTTGATATCTTCAACACTAGCATAACGCCGTGCAAAAATATCATACTGGTCATTTTGCCGGGATTGCCAGCTTACGATAATCTGGCCAGTGGACGTGCCCATTGCAGTGAAGTTTGACAAATCCTGAGCCGGAACCACCTCAAAAGCAGAACTTATATTACCTGTTTCGCCAATGGTTCGCGCCATAATTCGTCGGTTTCCGGATCCTCCTGATTCATAAAAGAGTACAAATCCGCCCCCTTCTGATGGAACACCGACAGGATGTATTTCATTGGATGAAGAAATGCTCACGCTGATTGTATCAGTGGGAGTGTCAAAAGGAAATAAACTGTAATTGGCACGGTTCGTACCCGCTAAGTTTTGCTGATTGTAGGAAAGCAGAACCTTTCCGTTGGTATTAACACTGAGTTGGGGATGAATCTCAATGCGGTTGCTTACACCGATACTGATGGGGCTTTCAATTGCGGTTCCGTTTGCTTCATAACGTTGTACTAAGATATCAAGGCTACGACTCAGATCTTCCCATGCAATTAAAAAATTTCCGTTACCGAGCATGGCGATGGTGGGTTTTTGACTGCTATGGGTATTCAGATCACTATTGACCAGAAAAGCGCTACCCTGAGCGATACCCTCCGCGTTGTAGCGTTGGGCATAAATATCGGTCTGGCCGCTGTTGCCACTTTGCCCCTTACTTTGCCAAGCCACCGTAAAATTCCCTGCGTCATCCATGGCAACACAAGGCTGGCTTTGGTCATCTTCTGTATAGGTGTTGACGCGGAACTCACTCCCAACCTTTTCACCCGCACTATTATAACGCTGGGCAAAAATACCCTTACCGGATCCATCCTGGGTATTTAAGGCAGGTCCTGAAGTCGCCACCGTAAAATCAGCTCCGCTTTCCCAGACCACTACAAAATCACCTGCGGTGTTCATCGCAATTGCTGGGTTTTCCTGGCCACCTGTGCTGACTGTATTGATTTGTCTTTCTGCTTCAAATAAGTTTGGGGGGATGGGTGTGGCAACAGGTGTCGGGCTAATTGTTGTGTTTCCGCTGCCACCACCACTAAAGTTGCCACTTGCCGTGCGCCCACGCCTGGTGGTAGAAGTCGTTACTTTGGTTTGTTCACTTTCTCCTGCTGTATTGGTGGCACTGATTCCCAGGGTGTACGTGGTGCCGCTTTCAAGTTGACTAAAACGATAATAATTGGGGCTTGTGTGCTTACTTACAACCTGTTGGTTATTAAGGTACAGGTTATAGCTAACAGGCTGCCCGGCGTCAAAATCCCAGAGTAAAGTGATAGCGTCCGTGGCATTTTCTACAACGCGTAGATTCAGAGGAGCCTCAGGCCGTGCCTCTAAAAGAGCCGGTGCCGGAGCTGTGCTGGGTACTGCACCTGGCGTAGGCAGATCAGGAGAGGGTAAAGGATTAAACTCAGGAATAACTTCTTTAGGGATCGGAGGTTCTGATGCTTTTGGTTCAGAACCAGGAACGGGTATGGAGGCTGGTATTGGAGTATTGGCCTGAGGAACGCTAAGATTCGTGGTGGTGTTCTGACAAGCCACCAGGGTTAGTACCTGAACCCCCAATAGAGCGCTGCAATAAAATGGTTTACAAAGAGAAGACCTTTTTGGCAATTGTGTCATTGAATTTTCCTTTAATTGAACCTATGGGTAACGAAGTTAGAGAGAAAGTTTTGCGCTTCTAATCGCCTACCCTTAGAAAAACAGATCTAAAACTTTATAAACCGTAAGCTAGCTTACCTTAAAAACAAGATAAAGCCAAATATGCTTTTCTTTAGAAAAGCAGCAGTTAAGGCTTGTTTTTTTAAAATTTTACCTTGATTTAGGGTTATTCTTCCTTTTTCAAATCATGCAAAACATTTTGCATCATTCACAAAGTGTTTTTACCAGCCTCTTATAAGCCATGGGTTCCTCTGGCGTTGACCCTTTGCGCATTTATCAAATCCGTCTGGAATTGCACGCCCATACAGGCCGTTGAATACGGTTCATTTATGGCAAAAATAAAAAAACCAAAAGCACAGCCCATAAACCGCTTTGGAAGCTGGGTGAATATCAGTGGTCAGAAAAAAGTATTTTGTCATTCACAGCATTATTCAGATGGAAGAAAGTCGGGTCGAATAGGTTGCGATATTTTTTCAGGCGGTATTTCTCGTGACACACTTTTTTTTGAGGCATCTGATCTAGAAATCCTGTGAAAATTTAAATGTGCTCAATCAGCACATCCCCACTTACATGAAGAGCACAACTGCTGCCTATTCGGCGGTCTATCGATAAATATCCTTGCGATGGCCTGCTTCAATAACCAGGATAATCGCAACGTCATCTTGCAGCTCGCAAATAATGCGGTACATGCCTACGCGGTATCGCCAAAGCCCATTGTAGTGTCCGGTTAATGCTTTGCCGTCACTGCGTGGGTCTAAAGTGGACCCCACTGTCAAGACCACGAAACGTCAAAATTAAGGAATTTTTTGGCCTTCATCATGCCTGAAAATGAACCTGTGCAGGCGTCAAATATGACAGACTCTGATGCAAGCGTTTTTGATTGTAGAAATCAAAATAATCTTTTAATCCGCTCCTCAAATCTGAGACACTCTGGTAGTCATTCAAATAAACATTTTCGTACTTTACCGTCCTCCATAACCTTTCCACAAAAATATTGTCTAAAGCTCTACCTCGGCCGTCCATGCTAATTTTGATGCCTTTATCTTTCAGAATACCAGTGAATTTTTCGCTAGTAAACTGGCTTCCCTGATCACTATTGAATATCTCAGGTTTGGCCTGAGATATAGCATTACTCAATGCTTTGAGGCAAAAGTCAACATCCTGAGTATTTGACAGTTCCCAAGATAAAACATACCGGCTAAACCAGTACCCTCAAAGGGGCATAAATCTATGATCGCAACCAGATACATATATCCGCGATTCATTGGGATGTACGTTATGTCGGTACTCCACACTTGATTACTCCTTTCAATAGCATAATTTCTAAGTAAGTACGGATATATTTTATGCCCCGGATGGGGCTTGCTTGTATTGGGACCAGGGGCAATTCCATGAATACCCATCTCGCGCATCAACCGCTGAACCTTTTTACGATTCACGGCGACCTCAAGCTCTAACGACAACTCTTTGGCAATTTTTCGAGAACCGTAAAAAGGTGTTCGAGTGTAAATAACATCAATACGATTCATCACCTCCAAATTGCCTGAAACCACTGGTTTCTCAACGTAATAGACGCCTGAACGAGGGACACTGAGTAACTCACATTGCCGACGAACACTGAGCTTTTTATGCTCTTTTTCTACCAAAGCACGCTTTACATCAGTCGAAAAGGGCAACTTTTTTTTTGAGCCAGTCTAGCTCCATTTTAAGCCGACCAATTTCTTCATACAGTGGTGCTGTAAGGCTTTCCTCATCAAGGGCCTGTTTCGAGGCCTCAAAAATTTGTGGTGCCTCCTGGACTAACTTCTTTTTCCAGGTACTCACCTGGCTGGCTGAGACTTCGTAAGTAGCCATCAGCTCTACAGATGTTTGCTGTTCTTTGATCGCTTCTAAAGCAACTTTTGCCTTGAATTTTGAACTGTGTCTTTTTCGTTTACGACCCACGAATTTGTCCTTTTTTAAATCACATTGTAACTGCCTGAAAAATTCCTTAGCTACTGGTCCTAAATCCGGGGTCCACTATACAGATCAAGGGCTTTCTTTCAGATGAATCAATGACTTGCCAACTCTTGTTTTGCCTGATGCCGCTGAAAAGCTCTAAAATACCAGACTTTTGGACGCGATCTACCCAGCCTCACCTTTAACCATGGCTTTGTCGCCATAACTATAGAAACGGGAGAAGGCACATCAGCAGCAGGCAGCCTGAGTTCTTCATAGGCACGCCGCATATCACCACCCAGTTTATAAATCACTTGCTGACGAATATCTTTTTCTTGTGGCCATCTCATTTTGGTAGGGGAATCTCCCTGGGCCTCCCATTTTAAAACGGCGACGTGACTCACGTTAAAACGCTGACCAAATTCAGGAGTTGTCATCTCAAAATA
This sequence comes from Candidatus Sericytochromatia bacterium, assembly GCA_964229355.1. Lineage (GTDB taxonomy): Bacteria > Cyanobacteriota > Sericytochromatia > UBA7694 > UBA7694 > CAXRDE01. The sequence continues at coordinate 113,571 of CAXRDE010000014.1, forward strand.
AAGACGTATTGCACGCACTTCATTTCCCGTTAAACGGCTCTTTTTAAAACTGAGTTCAGTAAAGACCTGGCGCGTCAGCTCCTGATGATTCACATCGAGAACCCATACACCGCGTATATTACGCATCGGCACACGCTTTAAAACAACCGGAAAGCCATAACTCATATCGGTATACTGGGCTTGAATTTTCCGAAGATTGAGCTTGCTCATCACCTTACACCTCCAGGTCAATCACTGTAATAATCAATAAACCTTCCTCATCAAAAGACACAACGACCCTCAATTCTCTAGTATCAACGGTTTTTCCTCGAATGGCATAATTCCAGGCCTTATTCTGTACATCATATTGGTCTTTTGCCTTCTCATGCCAACCCGTTTTGAGTACATATTCATATTCCATTTTGGTGACACTTCTCTCAGAACCTCTTTGTACAGCATGAGAAGTATCAAAATAGCAGCCTGATTCAATAGCCTTCCGTATGTCTTGCAAAAGGTTCTCTCGTTTTGGACGACTGCTTTTAACCATAACCCAATTGTAACTGAGTTACATTAACAAAATCAACACCCCCACGCCGTCAAAAACATCCGCCCCACAAAGGGCTTCAACACCTCAACCTCAGCCATCTGCCCGTAAATCTCATGCAACACCATCTCATCAAGGGTTGACTCCCGCGCATACACATCCACCCCCGCATCGGTGAACAGGGTTTTCTCAAAATACGTCACCACCCAGCGGTCCTCAGGCCCCCGCAGCGCCACCTGCCAATGACTGATCAGCCAGCGCATATACCAGGGCTCACCGCGCCACACAAAGCGGGTGTCAGATAACGGGGTGTCGTAACCCAGCACGGTCTGGGGTTTTCCATTGCGGGTATACAGCACTTCATCGCGCAAGCACAGCTCACGGCAAGGCGAGAGCACAGGTTCAGGTGTATAGCGAATGCGGGGATTTTGGCGGGTCTTCCAGAAGCTGAGGCTGGTGCTGACAATGCACCAGGTGCCCGCTAAAAAATGGGGTTCAGACGGTTTCAAAAAAGGCCACCACCCGATTGCCGAAGGCCAGTTGCTGGGCCTCGGTGCTCACCGCAAAGCGCTCAAAGGCGTCGCCACTGAGGCGCACATCGGCATACAGTCCCGTGGGGTCTTCGTGAAAGTGTAAAAAAGCGCGGGACTTAACATAAAAGATGCCCCGCTTTTTTTCTTTGAGGCGGGGCAGGGTACGCAGGCGCACCAGCAAGGCCTCTAACTGATCCAGGGCGGCATCGCTGGCGTGCTTCATGGCTGGCGCCGTAACCTAACTGGCTTCTTCGTTAATCAGGGAGTTGCAGCGTCCAATGCACTCAGAACAAATGTACACCGGGTTCTTGGAGTTGGCCTTGCCCACCACCAGCAGGCTGACTTCATGCTCTTTTTTACCACAGAAAGAGCAGGAGGGTTTTTCCACCAGGCGAATCGCGGGGGTGGCCATTTTTTCATCGGGAATCAGCTCAAACAGCTGTTCGATAGAAACGCCTAAGGCGTCGCAGAGCTTGGTGAGGGTCGAGAACGACACCCCTTTTGATTTACCGGTTTCTAATTCTGACAGGGCTTTCTGAGAAATCCCCGTCATTTTGGAGAGGTCGGTTTGTCTTAAATTTTTACTCTTACGCAGGCGAGACAGATTGCAATTAATTTTACTCATGAGAACCGGTACACAAACTTTGTTTTAGAATGGGATGTCTATATGTATTATAGGTTATAATTAATTATACTTGCTCTGAAAATGAAATCAAGCCCCCGGCAACAAACAGGACATAAATAAGGTACGTTGTGGACGCGAAAAACAAAGAGACACTGCAGTTTTTAGAAACCCTGCGCTATATCGCTCAGCAGGGCCTTCATTACAACACCGGCGACACGTATGATCGGGACCGCTATCAAACCCTGCTCACCCTGGCTTCTGAAGCTTATGGCCTCATTTTAGAAACGCCGCCTTCTGCCGTTCTCCAGCAATTGCAAGCGGAATTAGGCCACATTACCCCCAAAGTGGGTGTGGACGGTGCCCTTTTTAACGACCGAGGCGAGATCCTTTTAATCCAGCGGGCTGATGACCAGTGCTGGGGATTGCCCTGCGGCTGGTGTGACGTCAACGAGAGTCCTGAAACGGCTTTAGCACGGGAACTGCACGAAGAAATTGGCTGGCAGGTCACCGTAAAAGAGATTGTCAACGTGTTTACCCGTTTGCCGGGCGAATACGGTGCGCTGTCAACCTCGTACCATATGGTGTACTTGTGTGAGCCCCCTGTTCCCGAGCCAGAACCCCAGTTGGCCCCTCACGAGGTGTTGCAAACGGGATGGTTTGATCTCAACGCAGCCGCCACCGCGCAGTTACCCTGGCACCGAGAGCACGAAGGTTTTGCCCGCGCCGCCTTTAGCGCCTGGCAAGCCAAACAAGCGGGCCTCAGCGCCTCGCAAGGAGTTTAAACCATGGCACGAAAAGGCCCCCCCTTACAAATTGTCCTCATGATCGCCTGTGTGGGCGCCCTGATGATCATCAGTTGGTTAAGCATTAGCAGTCCAGAGGCCAAAGAAGAAAACAAAGCCCGCACCACCCTGAGCTACTTTTTAGAAGCCGTCGGGCGCAGCCCCATCGATCGGCTGGGCAAAGAGCTGCATCCCACCGTACGCCGTCAGTACAATCCCGACAGCTTACAAAAGACCCTGAAAGATCTGCAATTAGACACACCGCAAACCCTGACCGCATGGTCAACCGGTGAGCAAACCTTTGAGCCCCGTCAATGGCGCTGGCAGCTCAAAACCCAGGCCGAAGGCAGCAACGCAGCTCCCCAGGCGCTGTGGGCTTTTATTCAATACCCCGAAGAAATGAAAATTTCGCGCCGTTGGCATGTGCGCAGCCTCTGTCGCCCCGAAAGCGAGCTGCCCCGCGCCACCGCCGATTTGCTGAAGCGCGTCACAAGCCCCGAGTCCCCCAGCCAATGGCTCAGTGACAAAGGCCAGTACACCGCCTTCTTGCAAGCGCTCAAAGCAGCGCCGCCACCGGCCAACGCCCCCGTCAAAAGCCTGCTCAGCCCCCGCTTGCAAAGCGAAGCCACCTGGCAAAACCAGCGCCTGGTCATGCAATGGGAAGCCGAGCCCGGCCCTGACCTGCACTGCCAGTATGTTTTGCAGGCCTACCGTCTGGGGGGTACAATAGAAACACCCCAAACCACCGCAGCGGAGGCAGATTCATGAAATTGGCTCGGGTCACAGGAAACGTCGTGGCCACTGTAAAACACCCCGGACTTCACGGACGTAAAATGATGCTGGTGCAGCCCATTGACCCCTTTGGTAAAGATGTGGGCGAAGAGCAAGTGGTCATTGATACCGTGCAGAGCGGTGTGGGCGATCGGGTACTCTTGCTCGATGAAGGGGGTTCTGCCCGTCAGATCATTCTGTACAATAACGCCCCCATTCGCTGTATTATTGTGGGGATAGTCGACCATGTCGAAATTGCCGAATCCGCGCTTACCCTTTAACGCCGAGTGCCTGCAACTGCGTTTTTACAATTTTGCAGAAAACGATCGCATTGCAGTCCTTTTCAGTCGCGAGTATGGCCTGTTGCGCGCCATTGCCAAAGGCGCCCGCAGCTCCCGCAGCAAAATGGGACCACTGCTTTCGCCCCTGCGCCACAGTCAAATTCAGCTGGTGGCCGGTAAAGGGCTGCACAAAATCCGTCAGGTACAAGGCGTGCAGGCCTGGTCTGCGCTACAAAAGGATTACGACAAACTCATGTGTGGCCTGGTCATGGCCGAGCTGATCGCTCTGTTTTGTCAGGAAGAAGACGCTCAACCGGAAGTTTTTGACGGTACCATTATGGCCCTGGCACTTCTGGCCGAAACCCCGCGCCCCAAATTGCAATTGCTCTGGTATCTCTTGTTCTTTTTGGGGCAACAGGGCGCCCTGGCGGATCTCGACACCTGTACCCGCTGCGATCTCGAACTCTTTCCCGGTGACCCGGTCTTTTTTGAGACCCGCCGGGCGGGCCTGCAGTGCGATGCCTGCACGCCATCAGCGCAAGAGCACCCGCATTTGGCCCTCAGCGAAGCCCAGCATGAAAGCCTATTAACTTTACGGGAAACCCCCAATCCCGCTAAAATACAGCTCACAGAAGCAGAGTTAAATTCACTTCTGCGGGCTTTTCATACGTATGTCTACCATGCCAGTGGACAACGCATCAAAAGCTTTTCGGCCCTTTATGCCGATCCTGAGAGCGAGTTGGCCCTGCTTACCTTAAATCCGTTAAATGCAGGCCCATCATCGCCTACAGCACCTTAAAAGGAGAATGTATCATGGCAAATAAGGTTCCTCAACTCATTATCGCGGGCTTAAGCGCTGCATTGCTCACCCTGGGCTATGCCTATTATCACGAGAGGCAACAGCCCACAGCGGCCACCGCGACCGTTAGCGAAAACAACACCGGTCTGGTGGAGCGCATTTCAAGCCCCGCCGCCCAGGCAGCCACCCCCGATTTAGATTTATCTGAAAAACGCACCATTGATCTTTATAAACGCAACAGCGACTCGGTGGTGAATGTCACCACCCGCTCTTTCCAATACAACGAATTTATGCAGCTGATTCCCCGCGAGGGCGCGGGCTCAGGCTTTGTGATCGACAAAGAAGGCTACGTGGTCACCAACTTTCACGTGGTCAAAGGGGCTCAGCGCTTTTTTGTCGCCTTTGGCAATATGGAGGAGTCCTTCCCCGCCAAGTTGGTGGGTTCAGACCCCAATAATGACATTGCTATTTTAAAAGTGGACGCCCCCGCTGACATGCTCAAGCCCGTGGAACTGGGCACTTCTAGCAATTTACAAGTGGGCCAAAGCGCTGTGGCCATCGGCAACCCCTTCGCCATTGGTCAAACCATGACCACCGGTGTGATTTCATCGCTGAACCGCACGCTGCAAGCCGAAGAAGGCCGCATTATGTCGGGCCTGATTCAAACGGACGCTGCCATTAACCAGGGCAACTCCGGCGGCCCGCTGTTTGATTCTAACGGTCGCGTCATTGGCGTCAACACCATGATTTACAGTCCCTCAGGGGGTTCAGTGGGTATCGGGTTTGCCATCCCCATCGACACCGTCAAGCGCTTTATTCCCGATTTAATTCAGTATGGCCGCGCCCGACACCCATCGCTGGGTGTATCGGCAGTGCCCATTAGCCCCCGTCTGGCCGAGGCCCTCAAGCTGCCCGTCAAAGAAGGTTTACTGGTCATGCGCACCGTCCCCGGTAGCCCCAGCCACGCAGCAGGTCTGCGCGGCGGCACGCAAGAGGTCTACGTGGGCCATTACCAGCTCTTTTTGGGCGGGGATATTATTCTGGCTTTAGACGGCAAAAAAATAACCAGCCGTGAAGCCCTGGTGAATTACTTAGAGACCGCCAAGAAAATTGGCGATTCGCTGGAGATCACCTATCTGCGCAACGGTGAAACCACACCCCGTAAGACCACTGCCGTCTTGAACGAAGAGCGGAGATAAAACCATCATGCACAGCGCTGCTTCCATTCGCATTCTGGATCCCCAGGTGGCCAACCAAATTGCCGCCGGAGAGGTGGTGGAACGCCCCGCCTCGGTGATCAAGGAGCTGGTGGAAAACGCGCTGGATGCGGGTGCCGATCGCATTGAGGTAGAAGCGGATCACGGCGTCCGCTTTTTGCGGGTGGTGGACAATGGCAAAGGCATCGCCCCTGAAGAGGTGCCCCTGGCCTTTCAACGCTTTGCCACCAGCAAGCTCACCGACTACGAAGACGTATGGCAGCTCAACACCATGGGCTTTCGCGGCGAAGCACTGCCCAGTATTGCTTCGGTGTCCAAAGTCGAAGTGTGCTCGCGCACGCCCCAGACGGATTTGGGCCGCAAGGTGATTTTGCACGGGGGACACGTGCAAAGCGAAAGCGATGCAGGTGCGCCCGTGGGCACGGCCATTACCATTCAGGACCTGTTTTACAACACCCCCGCCCGTTTGAAGTTTATGAACCAGGAGAATACCGAGTACAAACACATCGGTCAGCTCATGGAAGCCTTTGCCCTGAGTCACCCTGAAGTGGCCTTCTCCTGGAAGAAAAAAGACAAGGTGCAGCTGAGCACCCGGGGTCAAAGTGATCTGATGGGCGTGGTGCGCCAGGTGTTTGGCAAAACCTTTGCCGCCTCGGTGTTTCACGTGAGTCATGAACTGCGAGGTGCCCGTTTAGAAGGGGTCTTGTCTTACCCCGATGCAGTGCGCAAAAACCGCAATTACCAGTATTTTTTCGTCAACCAGCGCTGGGTAAAGGTGCCTGCCCTGAGTAAAATTCTCGACGATCTCTACGCTGACCTCATTCCCAAACGCCATTACCCGGTGGCCATTTTAAAACTGCACTTGCCCCCTGAAAGTGTAGATATTAACGTGCACCCCTCCAAGCGAGAGGTGAAATTTAAAAACTTCAGCCTGATTTACCAATTGCTCAAAGAAGCCTTGCAAAACGCCCTCTCTCGCTACCATCTGGATCGCGAGCATGTGGGACTTGAAGCAGAATTACCCCACGAAGCGCCTCCCTTTGCCAGCACCACTGAGGCCCCCTTTGCTGTAGAACCTTCACCCAGTGCCCCCTCGCCGGGCGAACAACCCCCGTGGATGACATCTCCGCCCCCTGCCATCGCGGAGCCCCGCAGCCGTTACACGGTGGAAGCCACGCCTCCACCCGAGGTATTGCGACTGCCCGGCGTGCCCGAGCCCACGGACCACCAGCGTCTGGATGTCCAGGAGGCCCGCATTTTAGAAACCATTCGCCCCCTGGCCCAGGTATGTGAAAACACCTACATTGTGGGCAGCTTTGGCCGGGATCTGGTCTTGATCGATCAGCATGTGGCCGAAGAGCGTTATCTGTACGAAGATCTCATTGAGAGTGAGTCCATTTTGCAGCAACCCCTCTTGATTTCGGTGGTACTGAACGTGGATGAAGAAGAAAAAGATCTGCTGGCCCGCTACCAGGAAGCTTTTGAGCGCGCGGGCTTTGCCTACGAAGACTACGGACCCGACAGCATTGCCCTGCGGGCCGTGCCCCATTGTCTCAAGCTCAGCGAAGCCGAAGAAACCTTTCAGGATATTTTAGAAGATCTCAAAACCACAGGGGTGGCAGACCCGCAACTCAAAGGTTTTAAACTCATGTGCAAAACCGTGGCCTGTCACAGTGCCGTGCGCGCAGGTGATACCCTGGCACTCAGTCAAATGCAAAAAATCGTCGAAAATTGGTCACGCACGCGCAACCCCTATACTTGCCCCCACGGGCGCCCCATTTTGCTAAAATTAAGTAAGGACGAAATCAACCGCCGCTTTCTACGCACCTGGTCCTGAGGGAACCTTCTGCCGGTTCATGCCGTCTTAAAAACTAGCACAACCCAGTCAATGACTCGAAATAAAATGGCTCGAAAGGAGCTGCCCATGCAAATCCGCAAACCCCTGATTCTGCTCACCTGGATGAGCCTTTTGAGCGCCTGCGGCAGCCCCGACGGCCTATTGCTCTTGCCCCGCAACGACCTCTCTGCCACTGCAAATGCCACCCCCGAAACCGTAAGCATGACCGCTGCAGGCCGTTTGAATCCCCGAAAACAAGTGCAAGTGGCCTTCTTTGCCGTCAATGAACGTCCCGAGGGTGGAGTATCTTATACGCCCCTGAGCACAGCAAAATTGGTGCGCTTGACCTTTGATGGCCAATTCACCCTGGAAGCCGATGCCCTGCAACAGGCCCCCGTGCTGACCCAGTCCTTCCGTTTTCTTGAGTCGGGCTCTCATGTGCTCGAACTCAGCTTTCAAGATCCCTCACAAGACATCAAAATACCGCTGGTGGTCCCCGAAGACACTGAAGTCAATGTGCAGATGCGCGTGCACCTGGGCTTTGATAGCCAGGGCCTCATTCGGGATATCCAGGTGGGTTATGACCAAAACAGCGATGCCATTATCGATCAAAGCCGCCCTGTCTTTCGCAGCAGCGACGGCGTGTCCTATTTGACCTATCTGCCCGATGGTCAGGTACGAGAATGGGTCTCTCCCCTGGAGCAGGTCAACACAGAAGCCGTCAGCACAGGACCCCTTGAAGCGCCCTTGCCCCCCGGTTCTGAAAAAGACGCCCGCAATGAAAACGCTCAGGCTCCAGTGCCCCAAACCATCGCTGGCAACGGTGAACCCGCACAGATTCCCCTGCCTCCGGTCGAAGTGCCCCCTGTACCCGAGCCTCAGCCCCTGCCCTTGCCTGCCCCACCCGGTTTATGAGCGCTGACGTTCTCATTATTTACAACGGGGGCACCATTGGCATGCAGCCCTCAGACCAGGGCTATGCCCCGGTGCCGGGCTATTTACAGCAGCAGATGCAGAGCATTCCCGCCTTTGCCAAACCCGGTTTGCCCCGCTATGACATCATTGAGCAGCACCCCCTGATTGACTCGGCCCACATGCATCCCGACCGCTGGTGGGGCATTGCCAAACTCATTGAGCAGTATCACGATCAGTACCGGGGGTTTGTGATTCTACACGGCACCGATACCCTGGCCTATACCGCATCAGCCCTGCCCTTTATGCTTGAAAACCTGCGCAAGCCCGTCATTTTGACCGGCTCGCAAATCCCCCTCTGCGAAATTCGCAACGACGCGCAAGAAAACCTGGTTACCTCTTTAATGATTGCCGCCCATTACCCCATTCCTGAAGTATGCCTGTATTTTGGGGGCAAGCTCATGCGTGGTTGTCGCGCCACCAAGCTCGATGCCACGGGGTTTCAGGCCTTTTTCTCACCCAATTACCCCCTGCTGGGTGATGTGGGCATTGACATCGACATCTACTGGGAGCGCATTCAGGCCATGCCCAAAACCCATGCCCCCCTTAAAATTCGTGCGGTGCATGAGGCCACGGTGGGCGCTTTGCGGCTGTTCCCCGGTATTTCAGCCTCGGTTTTAGAAAACATCCTGCGCCCTCCCTTGCAGGGCCTGGTGCTCGAAACCTTTGGGGTGGGCAACGGCCCCAGCAATGACCCCATTTTTTTGCGGGTGCTCAAAGAGGCCACCGCGGCGGGTATTGTGCTGGTGAACTGCTCACAGTGCAGCAAGGGCCGCATTCGCCAGGAGGCTTACGCTGCCGGACACGCCCTGGCGGATTGTGGCGTGGTGAGTGGTGAGGACCTGACCACCGAAGCGGCCCTCGCCAAACTCTATTACTTGCTCTCTGAAGGGTATAGCCCCCCGGAGGTACGCCTGCTCATGGGCCAAAACTTACGGGGCGAAATGCGCCCGTAAATACGCCCCTAAACATGGCTTCGACCTCTGTTTTGCGGTAAGCTAGGGCTAAAAACCCCCAAGGAGAATTTCTTATGGACGCCCCCTTCTGGCATGAGCGCTGGGAACAACAGCAAATTGGATTTCATTTGCCCCGTGCCAACCCTTTACTCACCGAGCATTTTGCCGCCCTGAGCGAACACCTGCCCGCAGACGGTCGCATCTTTTTGCCCCTCTGTGGCAAAACCCGCGATATCGCCTGGCTATTGGCCCAGGGTTACGCCGTCGCGGGCGCAGAACTCAGCGCCATCGCCGTGAACGAATTGTTTGCGGAATTGGGTAAGACGCCCACCATCACCGAACACGGGGATCTCAAGCATTACCACGCAGAGCATATCGACATTTTTTGTGGGGATATTTTTGAGCTCAGCCCTGAATTGCTGGGACACGTGGACGGGGTTTACGATCGCGCGGCTCTGGTGGCTCTGCCTTCGTCCATGCGAGGTCGCTATACAGCGCACTTACACCACCTGACCCATGGCGCCCCTCAATTGCTGATCTGCTTCCGCTATGATCAAAGCGCTTTAGAAGGGCCTCCCTTTGCGATTCATGACAGCGAAGTCGAACAGCATTACCAATCCATCTACCAGCTGGAAGCACTGGATGCGGTGGATGTACCCGGTGGGCTGCGTGGTAAAGTACCCGCCACGGAACGGGTTTGGTTGCTGACGCCCCATCCCTAAATCTGAATAAATAAAAAAGAGACGCTATCTGGCGTCTCTTTTTTTAAAGACAGGGCGTATTCAGATCCTAATCCTGAGCACGGGCCTCATCGACGGTCATGTCTTCAGAGCGGCCGCTGCCGTACTGTCCGGCACGACGGGCCTGTCCCCGTTTTTTACGCTTGTCATCTTCACGGCGTAAAATACGCAGTGGCGTTCCTGTAAAACCAAAGTTTTCACGCACCCGGCGCTCAATATGACGCAGATAAGGATCTTCGATCAAAGCAGGATAGGTGCTAAAAATCACGAAGGTGGGCGGTGCCACGGACACCTGGGTACCGTAGGTGATTTTCGGACGGCGGTTTTTGCGAGCGGGCGGTGGGTTCATGGCCACGATTTCGTTGAGCACTTCGTTGAACAAACCGGTGGTAATGCGGCGTTGGTTTTCGTCGCTGGCGGCCTGAGACAATTCAAAAATGCTGAACAGGCGTTTTTTGGTCACTGTAGAGGTAAACAGAATGGGCGCGTAGTTCATAAAGTACAGGCGTTCGCGAATCTCATCGGCAAACTCGTTCATGGTGCGAGAGCTTTTGTCTTCCACCAAATCCCATTTGTTCACCACGATCAAGCTGGCTTTTCCCATATCCTGGGCCATACCGGCAATACGCTGCTCTTGCTCAGACACGGGATCGGTGGCATCGAGCACCAGCACCACCACATCGGCACGCTGAATGGATTTAATGGCCCGCACCACCGAAAAGCGCTCAATGCCGTAACGCACCTTGGACTTTTTGCGGATCCCGGCGGTGTCCACCAGGGTATAGCTATTGCCATTGTGCTTACAGACCGTATCCACCGCATCGCGGGTGGTGCCTGAAATATCAGAGACCGTCATGCGGTTTTCACCCAACAGGGTGTTAACGATCGAGGACTTGCCCACATTGGGTTTGCCCACCACGGCAATGCGCAGGGTGTCTTCTTTTTCAATGACCACATCGCTGTCTAAGCGTTCCACAATGTTATCGAGCAGATCGCCCGTGTGGTGACGGTGAATGGCAGACAGCGGCTGGGGATTGCCCAGACCCAGCTCAAAGAACTCGGCCGTGGCAATGTCTTCGGTATACACGTCGTCTACCTTGTTAACGGCCAAAATTACGTCTTTTTTGCGCTGACGCAGTTCTTTGGCAATAATGTGATCCACAGGGTTTACGCCCTCTTGACCATCCACCAAAAAGACAATGACGTCGGCTTCATCAATGGCCATCCAGGCCTGTTGTTGCACGGCGGTGTGAATGTCATCTTCTTTTTCAAAGATCAGTCCGCCGGTATCGATCACGATAAATTCTTGTGTTCCCCACTCACAGTTGAGGTACATGCGATCGCGGGTCACGCCGGGTTGGTCATCGACAATGGCGATGCGCTCTCCCACGAAACGGTTTACGAGGGTGGATTTACCCACGTTGGGGCGGCCAACAATGGCTACCAGGGCACCTTGATTTACTTTGCCCATATAATATCTCCAATCAATGCTGTGGCAGCAGGCGCGGTATCGGAAAGGGTGTATGCAGACTGAACTTCTGCCTGGGCTGCTGCCAGTTTTTCTTTGTCGTTGTAATACAGGGTGGCCATAACATCACCTTGAGACACTTTGTCACCCCGCTTTTTATGCAGCTGAATACCCACACCCAGATCCAGTACATCTTCTTTTTTCCAGCGGCCCCCGCCAAGCTCGCGGGTGGCTTCGCCAATATTCAAGGCCACCAGTTCGCTCACATAACCGGCGCGATCCGCCACCAAATCCCAGGTGTGTGCTGCACCAGGCATAAGACTATAATCCTCAAGCACACCCACGTCACCGCCCTGGGCCTCAATAATGGCCCGAAACTTTGCCAAAGCTTCCCCGTTGTCGATTTGCTGTTGCAAGAGCGCCTTGCCGGCCTCTAAATCCTCGACTTTTTGGGCACACACCAATTGCATGGCGCCTAAGGTTAAGACCACCTCTTTGAGGTCTTCAGGGCCTTTGCCTTTGAGCATATCGATGGCTTCAGCCACTTCTAAGCTGTGTCCAATGCCAATACCCAGGGGTTGATCCATGGCGCTCAGTAAGACCGACACCGACCGTTCCAGGCGCTTGCCCACTTCTACCAGATACTCGGCCAATTCTAAAGCCGCTTCACGGGTGGGCATAAACGCGCCCGAGCCATACTTCACGTCTAAGACAATCACGTTGGCCCCGCTGGCGATTTTTTTCGACAACACCGAAGCCACGATCAAAGGCAGGCTTTCAATGGTCGCCGTGACATCCCGCAGGGCATAAAGGGTTTTGTCAGCTGGCGCAATGTTTTGGGTTTGGCCAGCTAAAGCGGCGTTAATGGACTTCAATTGGCTAAAAAAGGCCTCAGGGCTCAAGCGGGTTTGGTAGCCGGGAATGGCTTCGAGTTTATCGATGGTGCCGCCGGTATGACCCAGGCCGCGACCGGACAATTTAGCCACCACCAGCCCCGTGCTGGCCACCAGGGGCCCCAGGATCAGGGTCACCTTATCGCCCACACCGCCAGTGCTGTGCTTGTCCACTTTAAAGCCGTCAATGGAGCTCAAATCGAGCGTATCGCCTGAATAAGCCATGGCCCGTGTTAAATGGGTGGTTTCTTCAATGTTCATGCCCTGTAAGTAGGTGGCCATCAGCCAGGCTGAAATCTGATAATCTGGAATACTGCCGTCTGCAATCCCTTGCACCAAAAATTCAATATCGTGCTGGGTGAGGGCCTGACCATCACGTTTTTTACGAATAATGCTGAGTGTGTTCATGGTTTCGGCGTTGCTTTCCTTTCGCGCTTAAGAACTAGCAGTATACCACCTGGCCCCTGAGGATTGGAGCGAGGTAGCCCCACGATAGCAAGGTTTTTTCGGGCAAAATCGCGGGACTTTACACTTTCTATACAATTGCAAGCTGTAAGCTTTGCTAAGCTGTGAATTCCATACTGACCGAGGTGCCCCTTTATGTCCAAGCTTGCTTCACTGCAGAATCGCCACTATATCTTGATCATGGCTTTTATGATTTCTGCCTCTTTGCTGTTTCAACAAACCGCAGGATCTCAACAACGTCCCGGCGGTCGCGAGAAGCCGCTCACACCTGTAAAAACCGTCAAGGTGCAAAAACGCACCTTGCAAAACAAATTGTCACTGACCGGTACCGCCACCGCCGCGGAACGCTTTACCATTGCGGCCCAAACCAGCGGGCGGCTCATGTCACTGCCCTTACAGGTGGGACAGTACGTCAAAAAAGGGCAGCTCATTGCACAGATGGAAGAACAAGACTTTCAACAGGATCTGCGTCAGATTCAGGCGGACCTGGCGGTAACCCAGGCCCAAAAACAAGAAATTCAATCCAACCTCAGGTTGGCAGAGGAAGAATACGCCCGCGACGCGGCCCTGTACAGCAAAAAACTGGTGTCACAAACCGAGTTGGCCGCCTCACGCAACACCTTAGACACCCAGCGGGCGCGCCTGCGGGTGCTCGAAGCCCAGGAGCGACAGCAAAATGTCTCCATTCAAGGGGGCAAATTGCGCCTTTCCGACACCCGGATTTATGCCCAATGGCCCGGTGCAGGCAGCCGTGTGGTCAGCCAACGTCTGATCGATGCGGGAGCCACCGTCAGTGCCAATACCCCGTTGGTGGAATTGGTCAGCCTGGACCCGATTGTGGTCAAAACCCCCATTTCTGAAAAAGATCTGGCGCTGGTCAAAGTGGGCCAGAGCGTAAATATGCGCTCTGACGCTTACCCTGAACAGGCGTTCAGGGGCACCATTGCCCGCATGTCTCCGGTGCTCGACCCCGAAACCCGCAACGCCGAAGTAGAAATTCAGCTGGCCAACCCCAAACACCAGCTCAAACCCGGTATGTTCTTACAGGGTGAATTGATTCTGGCCACCCACCCTCAGACCCAGAGTGTTCCCCTTGAATCCCTGGTAGAGCGTCAGGATTTACCCCCCGGCGTGTTTGTGGTGCAACCCGACCAGAGCGTCAAATTTGTAGAGGTCAAAACCGGCTTTAGCGAAGATCCTTACTTAGAGATTATCTCGCCTGTGATTCAAGGCGAAGTGGTCACCCTCGGCAATCACCTGTTGAGCGATGGAGCCAAAGTTAAAGTAGAAGGTGCGCCTGCGAAAGCCCCGCAGGGGAGTCAACGCTAATGTCGCGCTTTTTTATTCTGCGTCCCGTTTTCACCCTGATGAGCATTTTGATCGTCATGGTGCTCGGGATCGTGTGTATTAGTCGTCTGCCCATTGATTTGGTGCCCGATGTGTCCTTTCCCACCCTGAGTGTGTCCACCACCTACAATGGCGCTGGCCCCGAAGAAATCGAAGAATTGATCAGCCGCCCCATCGAAGAAGCCGCTGGCTCGGTGCCCGGTGTTGAAGAAATCACCTCAGAATCCCGCGAAGGCGACAGCCGCGTACGGGTCACCTTTAATTTTGGCACTGACCTGTCAGAAGCCGCCAACGATCTGCGGGAGCGCATTGACCGTATTATCAACCAACTGCCCGAAGACGCCGATCGCCCCCGGCTTTTAAAATTCGATTTGGCAAGTTTTCCCATCGTTATTTTGGGGGTCGAAAGCGATCTCGATCCCATTCAGACCGCCACCTTAATTGACACCGACATTAAAAACCGTATTGAGCGGGTGGCGGGTGTGGCCTCCTTAAGCGCCCTGGGCGGATTGACCCGTGAAATTCACGTGGATTTAGACCTCAACCGCTTAGAGGCCCTCAAAATTCCCCTGAGTCAGATTGAAAGCCGTTTAGAGGCCGCCAACCTGCAGGTACCTGCGGGTTACGTGGACAAAGGCAGCTCACGTATGCTGCTCAGAACCCAGGAAGAGTTTGAAAGCTTAGATGAAATTCGCCAGACGGTGGTGGCCTTGCGCAACGGCAACCCCGTGTACCTGCATCAGGTGGCCAGTGTCAAAGACACCTACCAGGAGGTCACCAGCCTGGTGCGGGTGAATGGCAAAAACGGCATTCGCCTGGCCATTCAAAAGCAATCGGGCACCAACACGGTGGAAGTGGCGAAACAAGTCATTGAAGCGGTAAACGAAATCAATGAGGACCTGCCTCAGATTCGACTCACCGTTCTGGTGGACACCTCGGTGTTTATTAAGCGTTCGCTGCAAAACGTCGCCATGTCCGTGCTCTTTGGGGGCCTGCTGGCGGTGGTAATTCTCTACTTCTTTTTGGGCAGTTTCCGCACCACGCTGGTCATGGGTACCGCCATTCCCATCTCGATTATTACCACCTTCATTCTGATGTATTTTGCGGGTTACACCCTCAATACCATTACCCTGGGTGGTCTGGCTCTGGGGGTGGGCATGCTGGTGGACAACGCCATTGTGGTCCTCGAAAATATTTTTCGCAACCGCCAGGAGGGCAAGGATCCACTGAGCGCCGCCATTACGGGCACGCAACAGGTGAGTGCTGCTATTTTGGCCTCTACCCTGACCACCATTGCGGTGTTTTTACCGCTGGTGTTTGTTCGGGGGATTTCAGGGGTCACCTACCAACGCCTGGGCATGGTGGTCAGCTTTGCCTTGATTTCATCACTGGTGATGGCGCTCACGCTGGTGCCCATGGTCACCGCCCGCTTATTGGGGGGTAAAAAACCCATGACCATTCAGGCCCGCCGCCCCATTCTCGAAAAGCTCGACAACCTATACCGGCGCAGTCTCAACCGGGCCCTCAGAGCCCGCTGGATTGTGCTGGGCGGTGTCTTGGCTTGCTTTGCGGGCTCCCTGCTGCTGGCCCGCACCATTGGCGTGGAGTTTATTCCCGAAGCCGATGAAGGCGAAGTGCGCATTAATGCCGAGATGAAAGTGGGCACCCGTCTGGATGTGCTCTCAGAGCGCTTTCGGGATCTGGAAAGGGTGGTGCGGGAAGAAGTTCCCGAGGCCACCGACGTGCTCACCGAAATGGGAGCCACCGGCTTTGGTGGCTCTGATGCCGCCTACAAAGGACAAATGCGCATTTACCTCAAGGGGCAAAGCGAACGGGATCGCTCCAGCACCGACATTGCCAACGCGCTCCGCAAACCGCTGTCACAGTTTCCCGGCATGACCGTGCGCACCCGTCCTGGTTCGTCGTTCTTTGTGTTCCGTTTGCTCAGTGGCGGCGGCAACAACGAACGGGTGCAGGTCGAGATTCGCGGTTACGGCACCGAAACCTCTTTTGCCCTGGCCGATGAAGTGCAAGCCCGCATTCAAAAAATTGAGGGCATTTCAGACACCCAGCTCAGCCGCGATTTGGGCAGCCCTGAAACCACCGTGGTGGTGGATCGGGCCAAGGCCGAAACCCTGGGTATTAGCGTGGCAGATATTGGACGCACCCTACAGACCCTGATGACGGGGTCCATTGCCAATAGCTTTCGGGCGGACGGCAATGAGTACAATATTCGCCTCAAAATTGAAGACGCCTCTTCGCAAAAACTGGATCGCATCTTGCGTTTGCCCGTTTATACCCCTGACGGACAGGCGGTCATGCTGGCCAATGTGGTGTCCATCCAGGAGCGCACCGGACCGGTGAGCATTGAACGCAAAGATCAGGAACGGGTCCTAACGGTCCGTGCCAACGTGGTGGATCGCCCCCTCAATGAGGTGATGGCGGAAGTGCAAACCGCCATTCGCGAGCTCACCCCGCCGCAAGGCTATACTGTCTTATTGGCGGGAGACGTGGAAGAACAGCAAAAGTCCTTTCGCGATCTATTGATGGGCCTGGTGCTGTCGCTGATTCTGGTGTACATGATTATGGCTGCCCAGTACGAGTCGCTGTTGGACCCGCTGGTGGTCATGTTCTCGGTACCCCTGGCGGGCATTGGGGTGGTGCTGGCCCTCTGGAGTACCCAGACCACTTTTAACCTGCAGTCGTTCATTGGCTGCATTATGTTAGGCGGTATCGTGGTCAACAACGCCATTATTTTGGTGGATCAAATCAACCAGCTCCGCCAGGATGAAGGTTACGACCTCAAGACGGCTCTGGAAGAAGCGGGATTCAGGCGGCTGCGCCCCATTCTGATGACGACCTTGACCACGGCGCTGGGCTTATTGCCTCTGGCTATTGGTATAGGTGAAGGCTCAGAAACCCAGGCGCCTATGGCCCGTACCGTTATTGGTGGCTTAATCGGGTCTACCTTTTTGACCCTGTTTGTGGTGCCCATTATTTACCAATTGCTTGAGCCGTTTCGCAAATCCAAAGACAACGCCCTGAGCAATGAAGTGGAGGCCCAACATGTTTAAGCTGTTTTCGCGCTATGCCGCGCTTGGCATTGGCAGTCTGGCACTCACCACAGGGTTTTATGCGAGCAGCGCTCAAACCCTGCCGCAACCCCTGCCGCCAGGAGCGTCGTCGACCCAAAGCAAACCCGCAGCACCCGCCGTGCAAACGCTGCCCTTGACCTTACAAGAGGCCGTTATGATGGCCTTAGCCAATAACCGCGGGCTTAAACTGGAGCGTTTTGAGCGTCAGATCGCCGCCCAAACCCTGGCGGAGCAAGAGGCCATTTTTGATCCCAATATTGTGGCCAATAGCCAGGTGGGCTCAGAAAACGCCAAGCGCTTGCTGGGTGCCTCCACTGAGTTCCTGGATGTTTTCTCTACCTCCCAGGACTATAGCGTGGGCATTCAAAAAGACTTTGAAACCGGGACCCAGGTGAACCTCAGCTTGAGCACCAACGCCACCAACCGCAGTCTCGCCAACGGCACCAGCAACCAGCAGGTGTCGCGACTCGGCCTGAGTTTTACCCAGGCCCTTTTGCAAGGTCGCGATCCGGCAGTCAATACCGCCCGCATTCGCCAGGCTGAGCTCGAAACCGCCCTGGTGGGCTACAATTTACGCGGTTTTGCCGAAGCGCTGGTGGCCGAAACCGAAACCGCTTTTTGGGACTATTTACTGGCCCAACAGCAGTACAAACTGAGCCAGTTGGCACTACAGCTAACCCGCGATGAACTCAACAACACCCGTGAGCGCATTCAGGTGGGACGGGTGGCGGGCATTGAAGAAGTCACCCTGGAAACAGAAATGGCACTGCGCGAGCAAGAAGCCATTGCAGCACGAGGACTCTCGCGCCAGCGCGAGCTGGAACTGTTGCGCTTGCTTAATCCCCACCCCCAACACTGGTCCGCTTACCGACTCGATCTTAAAGAGGCAGTGGCCGTTCCCGCGGTGCAGTTGGATGATTTAAACGCCCACATTGAGCTGGCTCTACAACAGCGCCCTGAAATACGCCAGGCACAGGTGCTGGCCGAACAGCGTCAGCTTGAGGTACGGCGTACCCGCGATGGCCTACTGCCCGTTTTGGATGTGTTTCTCACCCTGGGCAAAACGGGCTATGCCGATGCTTTTTGGACCTCGGTGGCGGACCTGCCGGGCTCTGGCTTTGACTTTGCGACGGGACTGACCTTTGCTTACCCCCTGGGTGCCCGTGCCGCAGAGGCCCAATATGAACGGGCAAAAATCAGTGAGGCGCAACAGCAAGAAGCCCTGCAGAATTTGGCCCAGCAAATTGAACTGGATCTCAGACGGGGTCACCTGAATCTCACCGTGGCGCTGGAACAGATTCAGGCGGCACGTCTGACCCGTCAGCTCCAGCAAACCCGTTATGATGCAGAACTGGAGCGGTACCGGGTAGGGCGTACCAACGCGTATCAGGTGGTATTATCCCAACGGGAGCTTTTGCAGGCCCAGATTCGCGAAGCCGAAAGTCTAATTACCTACTTAAAAGCCCTGACACAATTTTATCGTTTTGAAGGCACCCTCTTACAACGACACGGGGTGCAATGGGAGGAAAACGCACCATGAGTTTAAATATTTTAATTACCGGCGCCAATCGCGGAATTGGCCTGGCACTGAGTCAGCAATTGCACGCGGCAGGCCACAAGGTCTTCGCGGCCTGCCGCGAAGCCTCGGAAGCACTACAGGCCCTGGCAGGAGAACGTCTTCACATTATTGAGGGCGTGGATGTAGGCCAGGCCCAATGCGGCACAGTGTTGACCGAAGCCTTACAGGGCCAGAGCCTGAACTGGGTGATTAATAATGCAGGATTGCTGATCAACACCCCCTTAAACACCCTGGACTTTGAGGCCATTGAAGCCCAAATGCACGTGAACGCCTATGGCCCCTTGCGCGTAACCCAGGCCGTTTTGCCTCTATTACACGAAGGCAGTAAAGTGGTCATTATTACCAGCCGCATGGGATCCATCGCCGATAACAGCAGTGGCGGCCATTACGGCTACCGCATGTCAAAAAGCGCCGTCAACAGCGCGGGCACTTCGCTGGCTCACGATCTCAAACCTCGGGGCATCGCCGTGGCCTTGATTCACCCCGGCTATGTACAAACAGGCATGACCGGCCACCAGGGACACATCGACACCGCCACTTCAGCGGAGGGTATTCTGGCCCGCATTGAAGGGCTCAATCTTGAGAATACGGGCACCTTTTGGCACGTAAACGGTGAAGTATTGCCCTGGTAAGGCGTAAAGTCGCCTTAAGCCGCCCGTATTGCGTCCAACTGTTTAAAATAGGTGAACATCAGCTGCTTACGACTCTCTGATAAACCGGCTTTGCTGTCTTTGAGATAGCTTAGCCGGTTTTGAATCAGGTCATAGGGAATTGGCGTTCCAAAAAGACGCGCTTCGATCTGAAAAGAGGTCATAAGGGTGTGATCTGCGGAACGCATCAGGTGAAGGGTTTGCCATTGCGCAGCCAGCGCAGCGTATTCCTCGGGGTACTGTTCGGGGAGACGGGCGCGCCAACGGGAGGCAGTACGGGCAAAATGCATCAGCGGCTCTGTTACAGGATAGGGCAGATCCAGTGCCTGCAAAAGCTCGGCAGCCTTCTGGCCCAGGGGAATCAAACGGGTTTGGGGACGACTCACCAACGCCAACTCCTCACGAAAACAGGGCAACCAGGGCTGCAGGGAATTACCGCTTTCTTCGCGGCTTTGGGCCACCGCCGCCTTGGAAATGCTGGTGAGATGGTACAGGCGCAATTGTTTTTTCAGGCAATGGTGAAGGATAAAGTCTTCCCAGGAGTACATAAAGTTGCGGTACCCCACTGACACCAGGCGCTCAATCTCGGTAAGACTTTTGTTTTTGGCCCAACTCAACGAAGGTTCGGGCGACACAATCACGTAGTCTACGGGCTTTAAAGGCAAGAGACTGGGTAAATACGTGACCCTTTCTTCAGCCCCCAGAGATTGCTGGAGCTGCCGAAGCACCTCAACCTCTTTTGCTCTGAGATGGGTGCACGCTGCTGTATCGATCATCTTTTCTCCAACCTTTGGGCGGGGTTATCACAGGGGTGCTGTCATCTTAACCCATTTGTATCGGGCTTCCAATACTTTTTGTACCAGGGCTTAACCTCTAAAGCAAAAATACAGGCCGCCAGCCAAAAGCTACCCGCACAAAAACCCGCCAGTACATCACTGGCAAAGTGGGCGTTCAAATAAACGCGACTCACGCCAATGCCTGCAATAAAAACAAACAACACCGCACTCAGTAGCACCGTACTCACAGGGCCACGGCGCTGGCTGCGAATAATTAAATAGGCCAAAAACCCGTAAAAAATCATGGCCCCCATGGCGTGGCCACTGGGCAGACTATAGCCCACAGCCCCAATATCTGGATTGATGCTGGGCCGCTGACGCTGAAGGACATGCTTTAAAAAAAGATTAAAGCCCAGCCCACCGGCATTCACAATCAGAAACAAATACAAGGTGCGCACATGGCGATGCAAGACCGACCACCACAACAGAAACGCCACCGATAACCCCACCACACTCAATCCTGAGCCCATGGCCGTTAACCAGTACATCAATACATCCATCGGATAAGAGGCATAGCTTTGCAAAACAAAATACATAAAGGTGTCCCAGAGCTGAACTTCTTTTTCAAGAATTTCATCAACCAGCTCCGCAAAAATCCACAGACTGATGCTGGCCAGCATCAGCCCCGTCGCAAGGTAAGCATAGGCCCGCGTGGGAATATCGCGTCGAAAAAACATCACAAGCGCGTGAGGGCCTCTAAGGTTCCTGTGGTGCGCAGTACAAAAGCCTCAAAGTTACGTTCATTTAAAATATACAGGGCCGTGTTGCTACCGTTGTCGAGCACACCGCTGTTGGCCAACCAATACTGCCCATCCTCTTGAAACACCACCACAAAGTGGTTTTGGACGCGGGTACGCTCCTGAGGCGGGTAAACCACACCGGTTTTGGTATCCAGATACACCCCCACCAGAAGGGGAGCTTGAGGGTTGCTGGCCCAGAAGTTCATCACCGCCTCTCGGCGATCAAAAATACGCTCCTTGCTGGGGCCCACCAGCGGGGTATTGCGCACGCCCATCAATTCAGCAGCCCGTTTGACCTCCCCCTCAGAGCGCGGGTTTTGAATGCGGCCATCACTAAAGTACTCATAGCGAAACAGGGTCACCAGACCGGGTTGCTTGTCGGTGTTGGCGTAATTGTAGAGGCGCTCCTGGGCCAGATGAATAGAACGATAGGTCAGAGCCGGTGCCCCCATATTCAAACGCTTAAAAGCCTCATTGAAATTGCCATACAGTAGAAAGTGGGCGGCGAGCAGCGAAGCCGCCCCACAGCGATGGGCGTCGCCTGAGGTTTCTGGCAATAAATCGTTTTGCGAAATTTTGCCCAGTACTTCGCGGTAGCTGCTGCCTGTCAGCAAAAGATCTTCGGCGTAAGTGGGAGAAAAGGCAAACTTTAAATTGACTTTGTTTTTGGGGTGACGGTAATAGCTATAGCTGATTTTAATAAACTGTTTTTGCTTTTGCATAAAGCCCATAAAATGATCCGCCAAACGGGCATCGGCGCCCTGCAGTCGCTGTCCCCGGTAAATGTCGTTCAGGGCTTTGTATTCGCGGCTGTCGAGCACCTGGTCTTTTAAGGAGCGGGTCAGGGCTTCGTCAAAGGGTCCCAGCAGCGCGGCCGCTGGCGCAGGCTGAGCACATAACAGCGTGCTTCCTAACAAACATCCCCCCACCACAGAAGAAAAACGAACACCCATGGCTGACTCCTTTGCTGATCCTGTTGTCTAGATTATAGTTAATTTTAACCCCTGACGTTAAGCAAATGCGTGATTTCATGGGCAAAAGTGGTGTGCAGGCCCCGAGACCGGGCCAGAACCCCTTGCTCCAGCGAGACATCTGCAGGCCGTGGAGCCGCCCACACAGCGGACAGTTCACTTCGGGTACAGGGGGTGATCAAAGCCGCGTCCGCACCCAGCGCCTGGGCGATAGCGCACGCTTGCGCATAACGACTGAGCCGTTCTGAAGCCAGGTGGCAAATGCCCTCAGCGTCTAAAATCTTGGACATCCACTGGCTCAGGGTCCACACCGATAAAGGCGCATTCCACTGGTCTGTGACCACGTTCAGCGGCCGCTGTGCCCGCAACCCCTCGCAAACCCAGGCAAAAAATCCCTGCTTGCCCTGCATGTGAGGCGCTAAAAAGGTGGCGCGCACAACCAGGGCGTGAGGCATATCTCGCCACACCTGTTCGGCAAGATATTTACTGCGGCCATACACATTGATAGGTTGAGGCACATCGGCCTCAGTATAAGCCCCGCGACCACCATCAAACACATCGTTGGTGGACATGTGAATGACCTTGACGCCACGGTTCCCCAGAGCCTGACGCAAATGCGCCGTAGCCGTCACATTGTGGGCAAAGGCCCTATCGGGGTCTTCTTCACAGGCATCTACATCGGTGAGGGCAGCGGTATGTACGACAAGCTCAGGCTGCAAGCGATCCATATGCCACTGCACCGCCTGCAGGTCTCGCAGATCCACAGCCACCGAAGCTTCAGAAGCCAGATGTCGCCAACACCAGCCCTGAACCCTGTGGCCCTGGGCCTGCAATACAGGGCCCAGTACGCGCCCCAGGGCTCCAGAAGCTCCCGTCAAGAGAATGTTCACGCCGCCGGGGCCTCTGACAGATGCTTAATGTGTTGAAGCACCTCAGTGTGAATGCTGTGAATGATGGCGTCAGACCAGAACTGCCAGTATGGAGCGGGCCAAATTTCGTGCACATACCAGGTGGTCCCCGCCAGGCGGGTGCCGCCATTGGGCAAGGGGGTCAATACAAACTGCCCGGCCTCGGAACGTAAAAAATGGTCCAAATGGGGTGGGTTAATACGGTAGGGGGTCAACTCTTTCATGGGAGCAGGTTGGGCACTGACAGAAAACTTGAGGTGGTGGGGCGGATGCCACACTTCAATGGGCTCCACAAAAGGCCCTGTAGAAAAAATACAGTGGCGAATGGCTCCCACACCGGTGCCTTTGATCTCTGCCTTAATGGGATAGGCAATACCCGTTTTTAAAAGCCAATGACTCGGCGGAGGCAGTTCAGAAAAACTCACCACGTGCTCCCAGACCACCTCCGGGGGCGCCGCAATGTCCAGGGTGGTGACGGCTTCAATCCGTGGCGGTGCAAAATTTGCGGCTTTTTCGAGACCCATAAACCCCGGCAAAAAGAGCATCATCAGCACGCCCTGGGTCGCATTATAACGCCGCCGGTTTTGAAGGGTCCAGCCCACCGCGGTGCCCAGCAAAGTTAACACCAGCGCCAGCGGTGCGGCCATTAACACACAAATCACGCCTTCCATGGCGACCGCTAAAATCCCCACGCCCAGCATGAGCAACGACAGCAGAGACACCTTGATACAATCCCAGACACTGCGCGCCTCATGGGCCGTAAAAATCAGGGTGGTACACAAGCCCAACACAAAGGGCAGGCCTACAAAAAGGGCGATACCATAGGCCTGAAAACCCAGGACCGAAATGCCAATCATCAGCAAAGCCAAAACCAAAGAAATCCCCACGCCCGCCAAAGCGCTCCCCCAGAAGCTGCGAGGAATATAACGTTGCCAGGTGTCGTTTGGGTCGCTCGCATCGGCGGCGGTGCGGGATTCTGGCCACAGGCAAAGCAATAAAAAGAAAAGCAGGTTAATAAAAGGTACAAAAAACAACACCACCAGCGGCACAGGCAATGCGGCAGAACGCAGCCGCTGAGCAGTCAGCCCCACACCAGCGGCGATAAACGGCAGAGCCAACATCAGGAGCGTTAGATAAAAGGTGGTCTGAGAACCTTCAAGATCCTGCAAGGTGGAAAGCTTTGCAAAGGGTGCGTAATAGGCAAAAATCGACCAGGAGCTGTCAAAAAAGAACAGCGAAACGGCCCGGTCCATATTGTATTTTAAAGCCAGGAGCAAAACGCCCCACAGGGCATAGGGCAAGCGCTCCAGACGGCCTTGCCACTGCCAGAGTTGTGTCCAGTGAATGGGTATCATGTTTTGATCTTAGCATCGATTGCCACAACCGCATAGCAGCCCTGATTCCCACCTTAATATAACCTATTGTACTTAAAAAAACATAAAAATAACCAAAGCAACGTATTGACCTTTGAATTTAACTTATATATACTAGAGTCATAAGGTTAAACAAAGATTAAGAAAAAGGTAAGGAAAAGAGAAATGAAAGCGTTAGTGATGGTACTCGGAATGTTCGCAGGGTTAAGTGCTTGTACTGCACCCGGGATGTTGCAAACCCTTCCCACCACGGCGCCGCAATTCAGTCAAGCGCCCTTACAAGCCCCCCCTTTACGTCGCCAGCCTCTTCCCGCCGTGGTCACAGGTGAAGAAGTGGAACTCACCGGCATTTATGCCGTGGATGAACAGGGCGCCCACTTCTTACTGCGCAACGGCTCTCGCCTGGACTTGACCCACCAATCCGGTGAGTTTGTACGGGCCCTGCCCGCCGTAGAGCACCGCTCAGCCATTCGCATCCGGGGCCGCCTCATGCCTTCACGCACCGCCTTTTCTGATGCCGAGTTGGTGCCCAGCAATTATTACCGCGTTTGAGGTGTTTTTTCATAAATACGGTCATCGGTTATAATGAAAGACATGATTATACGTGTCGGGATGCCCTGATTCGCCATGGGCTGCTGTGAAAACAAAAGCTGTGAACTCGAAGCGCTGAAAGCAGAACAATCCAGAATATTAAAAACGGTTTTGTTTCTGAATGCGGCGATGTTTGGTGTTGAAATGACAGCGGGCTTTTTCGCCCACTCCAGCGCCTTGAAAGCAGACGCTTTAGATATGCTGGGCGATGCGCTCGTGTACGCCTTTAGTCTGTATGTGGTGCACCGCAGTTTACAGTGGAAAGCTCGCGCTTCTTTACTCAAGGGCTTCATTATGGCCGGTTTTGGGATTGCGGTCAGTGCAGAAGCCTTTTGGCGGCTTTATGCCCCCGTGATACCTGGCGAACACACCATGGGCATCATGGCTGTGCTTGCACTGGCAGTCAACAGCTTTTGCCTTTACCTGTTAACCCGACATCGCAAAGATGATGTAAACATGTCTTCGATTTGGCTCTGTTCTCGCAACGACATTATCGCCAATGTAGGTGTGCTTGGAGCCGCTTTTGCAGTGGCCCAGACTCAAAGCCAGTGGCCCGATATCTTAATGGGTTTTCTGATTTCAGGCTTGTTTTTACACAGTGCCGTGGGCGTGATTCGCAACTCAGTTCAGGTACTTACTGGTGTCGGTAGCGTAAAAGGCCAGTAATAAATACAACAGCGTCAGGTTCACACCGTTCCACACCAGCGCTCGCCAGGACAAAGCGGGCAAAAATCGCCGCAAAATCACAAAAAGCAAGCTCCACAACACCCCAAAACCCAAAGCTGCACCCAATAATCCACCGCTGTTTATCAGTTGAAATTGGTGCAAGCCATACATAAAAGTAAACCCGTAAACGACCCCAAGGGCCCACATAAACCATCGCATCTTTTGTATAATACATTATGCGCTTTCTTTCTGCAGGTGAGGCTTCTGGTGATTTTTTTGGAGCAGCCCTTTTCGACCGTTTACAAGCTATCGATCCCCAGCCTTGCTTTGGCCTGGGGGGGCCGGCTTTAAAAGCCGCAGGTCAACAGCAACTCGAAAATGTGCTTGCCCGCAGTGCGGTAGGATTGAGTGAAAATGTGGTGCACGTGCCTTATTTTCAGGGCTTACTCCAACGCGTCAAAGCCTGGCTACGCCAGTGCCGTCCCAAAATCGTTATTTTGGTAGACTTTCAGGGCTTTAATCTGGCCATCGGCCGTTATGCCCGCGAGCTGGGCATTCCTGTGGTGTATTTTATGGCCCCCCAGGCCTGGATCTGGCGCAGCCCTGGTGATCTGAAGCGTATTGGGGCCAGCTGCGATCTGATTTTAAGCACCTTCGCACCGGAACATGCTTTTTATCAAAAACACGGTCTGCCCAGTCGTTTTGTGGGACATCCGCTACGCACCCTTTTACCCTCACCGGTCTGCAACGCGAAGTCCTTCCCCCAAATTTGCTGGCTACCGGGTAGCCGCGCCATTGAAGTCCAACGCCTCACCCCCATCCTCCGGACCTTGATTGCCCATTATGCGGCCCATACTTCCTATACCCATGTCATGCCCGTGGCGCATCCCGATTTACAGCCCGTTTTAACTGAGAGCTTCCGGGACTTACCCGTGACCCTGGTACCCAGCGCGCAACGTTACCAGGCCCTCAACCAGAGTCAACAGGTCATCGGGGCCTCGGGCAGCGCCATTTTAGAAGCGGTTTTGCTCGAAAAACCCACCGTCGCCCTGTATCAAGTCTCTGCCCTGACCTATCAGGTGGCGCGCCGCGTGCTCAAAACCCCCTGGATTACTTTACCCAATCTGCTGTTACAAGCCCCGGTCGTGCCCGAGTTTTTACAGCAATTTAACTCCCAAACGCTTATTGATTGTGTCACCCAATTACAGCCCATGGCCTTTCAACAGGCCGCCACACGGCTGCGGCCCCTCCTGGGCTCTCCTCAGGCCCTGGAGATAGCAGCACACACCCTGCACGCGTATGAACATTCATTTTTTTAGGAGTTTTCTATGTACGATTGTCTGCCCGATCCCGACAGTTGGTCTCCCGCCAGCCAGTACGCTTTTTTATTGGATCACTTTGAAGCCATGCAGCACCACCTGACACAGCTTCAAAGGGCCGCTCACACAGGCCTTGATGACCTGGAAAAACAACAGCACCACATCCCTGAACTGCAACAACGTTGTCTAGAAGCGCATCACCAACTGTCTCAACTGTTACAATTACCATCTGAGCAACGTGCCCATCTGGGACCACAACACAAGGAAACACAAACACCATGAAAATACTGTGTCTGGGAGACTCTTACACCCTCGGCGAAGGCGTGCCCGCTGAAGACAGTTGGCCCCATCAACTCGTGCATGCCCTGCGCAAGCGAGATGCCCCCGTGGCCAGTCCCGAAATCATTGCCCAAACCGGCTGGACCACCGAAGAACTGCAAACGGCAATGGCTAACCATGCGCTCACACCGCCCTATGAACTGGTCACCTTAATGATTGGCGTCAATGATCAATACCGGGGCCACGGCATTGATCGCTATACGGAAGGCTTTAAAAGCTTGCTTACGCAGGCCCTGAGCCTCTCAGGAAACCGCCCCAGACGGGTCTTTG
Organism: Candidatus Sericytochromatia bacterium; assembly: GCA_964229355.1. GTDB lineage: Bacteria > Cyanobacteriota > Sericytochromatia > UBA7694 > UBA7694 > CAXRDE01. The sequence goes on from CAXRDE010000014.1 coordinate 141,117, forward strand.
TGCTCTCGATTCCCGACTGGAGTGTCACCCCTTATGCCAAAATCCAAACGCCTGAGCGAGATCCTGCGCAGATTGCCGCAGAAATTAAAGCCTTTAACGCGGTGGCCGCCCGCCTGTGTTATGACCAGAACATTCCGTATATTCACGTGACCGAAATGTCACGGGATGCCCGTCGGGGAGACCTGTATCTCAGTGATGACGGACTCCACTATGCCCGTAAAATGTATACCCACTGGGTGGAGCACCTGTTTCCCAGGGTCTTTAGTACCCTCTTTCCCGGTCGTGCCATCCACATTCCCTTACTTTACCAGGAGACAGACACCCCCCATGAAAGCAGCCAAGCTTAAACCTTTTCTACTGGGTCTCAATATACTGGGACTCAGCGTGCTGGGCTTTGCCACCCAGGCCTGGGCCCAGGAACCGGACGCTGAGTTGGCCAGCATGATGCTGGGCCATGTGGGAAGTACCGAAGCAAAAATCTGGATTCAAAGCGATAGCGAAGTCGATGCCCATGTGGTGTACTGGCCCAAACAAGCGCCCGAAAACAAGCAGAACACACCTGCGGTACATCTCTCAGAACAGCAATTTTTAACCCATACCTTTGTGCTCAAAGATCTGAGCCCCACCCAGGAATACCAGTACGCGGTCTATTTTGGTCAAACCCGCCAAACCCCAGACACCCTCTCCTTTAAAACCATTACCCCCCGTACCCAGGCGGTAGGTCCACTCCACTTTCTGGTGGGCTCTTGTTATTACCTGGATGATCCACTGATGACTTTGTTTCAGTTTAGCTACGGCAGTGGTCTCGAAATTTTTGAAACCATGGCCAAAGAAACCGCCGACGCCATGGTCTGGACCGGTGACAACATCTATTTTGCCCCCTTTGATCTCTCCAATCGCTACAATATGAACCAGCGGTATAAAAAGCAGCGGCAGCACCCCGCCCTGCAAGACTTTTTGGTGAAAATGCCCCACTATGCCATCTGGGACGACCACGATTTTGGCCCCAATAACTCCAGCCGCCGTTTTTCAGGGGCCAACGCCGCCACCGAGTTGTTTAAAGCCTACTGGGCCAACCCCCGCTATGGCAGCATCGGAGGCCCCGGCATTTATTTTAGTCAGCGCTGGCAAGATGTGGAGTTTATTGTCACCGATAACCGCACCTACCGCGATCCCAATAATTTTCCAGATCCCATGACCCGCAGCTTTTTTGGACGTACCCAAATGGACTGGATGAAAAATAAACTGCTGGGCAGTGATGCCACCTTTAAAATTGTGGTGATCGGCTCCCCTGTGTTCAACCGCTATTATAACGAGAGCTTTATGCAAGCCACAGGCGAGTATGAAGAGCTCATGCGCTTTCTGCACGACAAGAAAATTGAAGGTGTCGTCTTTTTATCGGGGGATCGGCACCACAGTGATCTCACTAAAATGGAGCGCCCCGGTGCTTACCCCTTTTATAATTACGTGAACTCCCCGCTAACCAGCCAGCCCACCAAAATTTTGAGCGATGCCGAAATGAATGATAGCTGGCGTGTGCCCGGCTCTTTGTTCCGACAGCGCAATTATGGCAAACTGCGTGTTGAAGGCCCCCCTGAAGCCAGGGTACTGCATTTAGAAACCTTCAGCAATCAGGGGGAGCGTCTGTGGACCTATGCCATTCCTGCCCAGGAATTGCAGTATCAGCCTTAGCTTTTAAAGCCCACCCGACAGTGGCTGCCATCGCAAAAGGGTTTATTGGCGGACGCACCGCAGCGGCAGAGCGAGGCACTTTTGCCTTGCCAGGCTTTACGGCCACTGCCGCTGTAAAGGGTTAAATTGCCCCGCACCATCAGGGGACCGTTCTTAATGGTATTGACCTGTAAAGGCCCGCCCATTTGTAAGGGTTCCGAGCCCGATTCACCCACCGCGCCGTAGTCCTGAAAATGCACGTCCTGGTGGCGGTTGTCGCAAAAGGGCTTGTTTTGAGAGTGGCCACAACGGCACAAAGCCGCCCGGTACTTGACGCCGGGCATATCCGGGGTTGCCCCCTGAATTTCGAGCTGCCCTTGCAGAAAAAGAGGGCCATCACAGGCAATGTGAACGGTGTTTTCAGAGGGTCGTTTTTCTTGAACCCCATCTTTGCGTTGGTAGCTCAGCGCGCCCGTGGGACAGCGCTCGACCACCTCGACCACGGTCTTCACATCCACTTCATCGGGATCACACCAGGGGTCTCGTTTGACCACAAACAGGTCATTGTCTGCCCGGCCACATTCGCCAGCGTGTAAACAGAGTTGGCGGTGCCAACACACGGTGATTTGCTCACCCTGATAGGTTTTAAAAGACGCGTCGCTCATTCAAAACGTTGCTCCCGAGGCGGAGTACGCCGCAGTTTTTGAGTATCAAAGCCCTGTTGTTGGGCAAGCGCCAGTAAGCGTTGGTAAGTGCCAGCATCCAGCTGAGGATCACGGTGTAAAATCCATAAGAAGCGACGGTCAGGCGTTCCCACCAGTGCCGTTTGGTAGTTATCGTCGAGATCCAGCACCCAATAATCTCCCGCGAAGGGGCCAAAAAAAGAGACCTTCAGCTGGCTGTTGCCAGCATTGGCGGGCACAGCACGTCCCTCAACACGCAAGAGTTGGTCCACCCCCGCAGCGGTGGGCTGATAGCATTGGTTCCACACCTTAATGCTGCCGTCGACATTGAGGGTATACGTGGCGGTGGTCCCGGTACAGTCCGCAGGCTGAAAAGGGGCCGGAAAAGACGCAATTTCATACCAGGTGCCGCTGTACAGCTTCAAGTCCACCTTCGGAATCGCCTGGACAGGAGATTGGGCAAAGCTAGCAGCGGGAAAACACGCAGCCCCTAGCATTGCCGCCGTCATCCCAGAAAAGAGGAAACGCCTCAGCATTTACCAGAGCACCTCCATCATGGAGCAATTAATACCGCTGCCAATGCCCATGAGGCCAATGCGGTCTCCTGAGCTCAGACGGTTCTCCGCATCCATTTTGGCCATGGCCAGTGGAATCGAGGCGGGTCCGGTATTGCCATAGGTCTGATAAAAACGGGGCACTTTGTCAGGATCGACGCCCATGGCTTTGATCACTTTGTTTAAGTGGGTTTCGCCCACCTGGTGCAATAAATAATGGGCAAAATCTTTTTGATGCCAGGCCATGCGTTCGCAGGCTTCTTTATAGGTGGCGGTGGTCAGCTCAATGCCTGTGGCCAACAGCCCGGAAGCATCGGTGGTCATATCGTCCATGCGTCCCACACAGAGACGATTGTGTTGGGTGGCCGCACGACTAACGCCGCCCAAAAACCGGTGTTGGGTGGGCGATTTATCTTTGTGGCTTAGCAGCATGGCCACGGTGGTGGAGCCCAGGGTTAGCGAAGCAAAGCGCGCCCGAAAAGCGTCAAGACTGCAGTCGGGAGACTGCAAGCGCTTTAACGTACTTTCGGTCAAAGGCGCAGCATTTTCAGCATCCACAATAATGGCATACTCAATTTGGCCCCGCTCAATCATATTCCCTGCCACTTGCATGGCGTTAAGAAAGCCTAAACAGGCATTGCTGATATCAAAGTTCATGCATTCTGGAGGCATGTGGAGATCACCATGCACAATGGAGGCCACTGAAGGCTCGATAAACTCTTTGCTCACTGAACTGTTGATCAATACACCCACCTGTGATTTTTGAATCTCGGCTTTCGCTAAGATGCCTTCAACCATTTGCACGGTGGCGGCCATGGCCTGATCGGTGCTTTCCCAGAAGCGGCGCTCACGAATACCCGTCAAGGCCTCGATCAAATTGGGGCGCATGCCAAAGCGTGTCAGATTGTCTTGCAGTTGGTTTTCAAGCTCTACCGAGGTGGTAACCAGCGGCGCATCTTGATAAGCCAGTCCCGCGATGCTTACATTTTCAAAAAACATGGTGTGTCCTATTCATACGTGTTCAAGAAATATCTACTGCTATTGTACAGGATTGTGCCTCTTCTCACAGGATTGGACCAGCCATGTTGAGTCTTTGTTATAATTTTAGAAGATGAAGTCATAAGAGGATATTGTGAGCTGTATGTGGAAACTAACTGAAGAACAAGAAATGATTCAGAAAACGGTCCGTGACTGGGCCGCAGAAAAGCTGGCGCCCCAGGCCGAAAAATTTGAACACGACAAACACTTTTCGGTAGAGCTTTACCGGGAATTTGCAGCCCTGGGTTTTCCTGGCATTCGCTACGCTGAAGAACTCGGCGGCGGTGGCGGCGGTATTTTAGACATGTGCATTTGGGTCAAAGAACTGGCGCGGGTACTGCCTGGCTTTGCCATTTCTGCCTCTGTGGCCTGCGGCCTGGGCGCAAAAATGCTGGGTTACGGCACCGATGCCCAAAAAGAAAAATACCTGCTGCCCACCATTGAAGGCGAAATGATTGGAGCCTTTGGTCTCACCGAGCCCAATGCGGGCTCTGACGCCACCAATTTACAAACCCGTGCAGTCAAAGAGGGCAATGAATGGGTGCTCAACGGCGCCAAGACCTTCATTACCAACGCCAATATTTCAGACTACACCCTGGTGTCCGCCAAAACCGACCCCAACGACAAATACGGCATCAGTATTTTTATCGTGCCCAAAGATACACCCGGTTTTATCACCTCCCCCATCGATAAAAACTGCTGGTTTTCTTCAGACACGGCGTTAATCACTTTAGACAATTGCCGCATTCCTGAAGACCACTTGCTCGGTCCCTTGAACGGTGGTTTAAAGCTTTTAACCGATAACCTGAACGAGGGTCGTGTAACCTACGCCGCCCATTGTTATGGCATTGCCGAGGGCTGCTTTGACGGCGCCTTAGCCTACGTGCACCAACGCACCGCTTTTGGTCAACGGGTCGCAGATTTTCAAAACACCCAGTTTAAACTGGCCGAAATGAAAATGAAGCTGGAACTGGCCTGGACGTATATTATGAAGGCTGCTGCAGAAGTGGAAAGCAACCCCGACGCCAACGTCACCGCATCGGTGTGCAAAAACTATGCGGCACAAATCTGTGAAGAAGTGGCTCGCGAGGCCCGCCATCTGCTGGGTGGATACGGTTGCATGAACGAATACGCCGTGGGACGTTTGGCCCGTGATGTGTTTGTGGCTGAAGTGGGTGAGGGCAGTCGAGAAATCAACTACCGGGTCATCTGGAAGTCTTTAACCCAACAATTTCGCTAGAGGTGTTTCATGATTGATGTAGATGACGATAATCTTTGGCGTGTCAATTTGTTTGAAATTCTGGATGTTACCGAAGCCACCGATGCCAAAGAGCTTAAACAACAGTACAAAAACCTGGCCAAGCAATACCATCCAGACCGCTTTCCCGCAGGGTCGGCGGAGCAAGAAGAAGCCAAGGAAAAATTTTCGGACATTGGCCGGGCCTATGAGGTGCTCAGCAATGAAACCAAGCGCAAGCAATACCTTGAAACCCGTCGCTTGCTCGCTGACCATTTGCCTGAAGATCAGCGCCCGGCGGCAGCGCCGACAACCCCGGGCAGCAACGGTGAACAGTCCCAAAGCACAGCCACTGCTGCACCCGCAACCCCTGCGGCCGAGAGCAAAAGGGATGGTCCCCGCACAGACTTTAAGCTGAAAGAAGCCAATACCTGTTTCGAGGAAGGTCAGTACTTTTTTAACAAGTCAAAACTGGATGAAGCGGTAGAGTCCTTTCAGCGGGCCGTCTCCATTGTGCCTGATGAGGCCAAATATCACAGCCACCTGGGCCGGGCATACCTGATGAAGGGCTGGACGGGCATGGCCCAGGCTTCTTTTAAACAGGCCCTGGTGCTCAACCCCAACGAACCCATTGCCAAAAAACACTATGAGCCCGAAAAACCCAAGAAAAAAGGCTTATTTAGCGGGCTCTTTGGCAAAAAAGACAAGAAAAAGAAATAGCCTCAGGTGCCCCTGCGGTGCACATTCAGCGGAGGCCTTGCATAAGGCCTCCGTTTTTTAATGCCCTGCTGCTGTTGATAGTGATTGACCAGCTGACACACCTCGGGCACCAGTTCCACAAAGTCTTCAGGAGCATACTCCGTCTGCTCAAAACGCGCTTGCAACTGCCCATAGCATTTCATCAACTGTTGCACGTGCTCCGGCGCAGCCGGATACTGCAGATGCTGGCGCTGTATCTCTTCAATAACTTGCAAGGCCTTGTGCAAACACTGTTTCACATCAAGGGGGGCCTGACGGGTTTGCAAAACAATATATTGGATACTCTTCACCAGGGTACGCAACTGCCCATAAAGCAGCAATACGCTTTGCCGGACACTCATATGATCCTGCTGGCGAAAAAAATGGGATTCAGCTTCAGAATAATCCATCGACGTCTAAGGTGTCCTGAAGAGACAGCTGTTCAAGAGGTTTACGCTGGCGCGGCCCTTGCTCTACCTGCTGGTGCTTTGCAGATAAGTCACTCAGGTCGTCACTCTGAAAACCAAGAGCCATCATCGTCACAGCTTTTACATGGTCAGGAAAACGCAAATCCTGCGCCAATTGGGCGTGATCAAAGCCGGCCATTTGATGCACCGCAATGCCCAGATGTTGCGCTTGCAAGCTCAAAGCCATTGCCGCCGCTCCGGCATCGTAAAACCCATGGCGATTGGGATCACCGGAGCCCGCATCAAAATGGGTAAAGGTACACACCACCACCAGATGACTGGCGGCCTTCGCCCAGTAATTCCCCCCTGTCAAATAACTTTCAATCTGCGTGCGTGCAGCGTTATCTCTGCCAAAAACAAGAAAACGCCAGGGCTGTTCATTGCGACAAGAAGGCGCCCAACGGGCCGCTTCAAGGAGTGATTCCAACTGCGCTGCAGAGAGCGCTTCAGCGCGAAACGCACGGGGACTCCAGCGCTCTTGAATTTCGGACAATAAGGAGGGAGTTGAGGACATGAATCAAAACACACTTTCTTTTTTACAGCCATTATGGCACAGGAATAACCTGAAGCTGGATTAACGGGCTTAGCGTTTACGGAGAGCACGGTTTTCTTGCCCCTGCCGTCAGGTGGTGCAACTGGTACAATAGGGGCAAAGTTTTTATTTTACGAGGAGCGTCTGATGACACACAACGCGCAAGACATCGAACAACAGGCCGAACACATTGAAGATCAGGAGTGGTTAGACTCCTTAGACTACGTCATCAAAAACAACTCAGCCGAACGGGTCGCCCGTTTATTTCAACGCTTGCAGAACCGTGCCGCCAAGTTTGGCGTCGGATTGCCTTTTTCGGCCAACACCCCTTACATCAACACCATTCCGCGCCATCAGCAACAGCCTTACCCCGGAAGTTACGAGTTAGAGCGTCGCGTCAAAAGCATTATTCGCTGGAACGCCATGGCCATGGTGGTACGGGCCAACCGTAACGAAGACGGCATTGGCGGCCATATTTCTACCTTTGCTTCTTCGGCCACCTTATATGAAGTGGGCTTTAACCACTTCTTCAGAGGCAAGCAGGGCGACCAAAGTGGTGATCAAATTTACTTTCAGGGCCATGCCTCACCCGGCATTTACGCCCGCGCTTTTTTAGAAGGCCGCCTCACCGAACAGCACCTTGAAAACTTCCGCCGGGAACTGGCAGAGGGCGGCGGTCTGTCGTCGTATCCCCACCCCTGGCTCATGCCTGACTTTTGGGAATTCCCCACGGTTTCCATGGGTCTGGGACCGCTCATGGCCATTTACCAGGCGCGCTTTAACCGCTATCTCGAAAACCGCGGCCTTAAAAAAGACACCGGGCGGGTCTGGGCCTTTTTGGGCGACGGCGAAATGGACGAGCCGGAGTCTTTGGGGGCCATTACCCTGGCCAGCCGGGAAAAACTCAACAATCTCACCTTTGTGATCAATTGTAACTTGCAGCGCTTAGACGGCCCCGTACGCGGCAACCAAAAAGTCATTCAAGAGCTTGAGGCCATCTTCCGCGGGGGCGGCTGGAATGTGGTGAAGGTGATTTGGGGGTCTGACTGGGATCCGCTACTGGAAAAAGATGAATCCGGTCGTCTGGTACAAATCATGAATGAAACCATTGATGGGGAGTATCAAAAGTACAAGGGCATGGGCTCAGAGTCAGGTAAATATGTACGCGAGCATTTCTTTGGAAAGAGTCCTGAAACCCTCAAGCTGGTAGAGCACCTGAGCGATGAACAAATTGCTCAATTGCACCGGGGCGGCCACGACTCCCTTAAGGTCTTTAACGCCTACCAGGCAGCAGTGCAAAACACCGATGCCCCTACCGTTATTTTGGTCAAGACCGTCAAAGGCTATGGCCTCGGCGAAAGCGGTGAAGGCAAAAACATTACCCACTCTCAGAAAAAACTCAATGAAGAAGAGCTCAAGGCTTTCCGCTCTCGTTTTAACATTCCCATTTCTGACGCCCAATTGGCCGGTAACGCTCCCTTTTATAAACCCGCTGAAGACTCCGAAGAGATGCAGTACATGCGGGCCCGACGGGAAGCGCTCGGTGGCTCTGTGCCCACCCGACGCAGCGATCTGGCACCCATGGAGACCTTCCCTGAGAATCTCTTTCAAGAGTTTAAAGCAGGTTCCAAAGGCCGTGAAGTGTCGACGACAATGGCCTACGTACGCCTGCTGGCAGGCCTCATGAAAGACAAAAACCAGGGCCATCTGATTGTGCCAATTATTCCCGATGAAGCCCGCACCTTTGGTATGGAGTCCCTGTTTAACAAACACGGCATCTATGCCCACCAGGGTCAAAAATATGAACCCGTGGATTCAGACTCTCTGATGCGCTACCGCGAAGCCCGCGATGGGCAAATTCTCGAAGAGGGCATTACCGAAGCCGGTTCCATGTCCTCCTTTGTGGCGGCAGGTACTGCTTATGCCACCCACGGCGTTAACACCCTGCCCTTCTTTACCTTCTACTCGATGTTTGGTTTTCAGCGTATTGGCGACCTGGTATGGGCCGCTGGCGACATGCGCTGCAAAGGCTTTTTGGTGGGCGCCACCGCAGGCCGCACCACCCTCGCGGGTGAAGGACTGCAACACCAGGATGGACACTCACACCACCTGGCCCACCCGCACCCCAACTTGAAGTCTTATGACCCCGCCTTTGCCTATGAAATTGGCGTGATCATTGAGGAAGGCATTCGCCGCATGTATGTCGAACAAAAAGACGAGTTCTACTACATTACCGTGGGCAATGAAGCCTATGAACAACCCCCCATGCCCGAAGGCTCTCGCGAGGGCATCTTAAAGGGCATGTACTTGTTCCAGCGCTCTGAGCTGGCAAAGGCCACCGCGCGGGTGCAATTGTGGGGTTCAGGCGCGATTTTACCCGAGGTCTTAAAAGCCGCAAAATGGCTTGAAGACTATGGGGTGGCCGCTGATGTATGGAGTGTTACTTCGTACAAAGCAGTCTATGAAGACGCCATGGACACTGACCGTTGGAATATTCTCAACCCCGACCAAACGCCACGGGTCTCTTACTTAGAAAACGTGATGGCCCAGACCGAAGGCCCCATTATTGCGGTCTCTGATTATATTAAAATTCTGCCGCACTCCCTTGCCCGTTGGGTCAAACAGCCGCTGGTGGCTTTAGGCACCGACGGTTTTGGCCGCAGTGAAGGCCGCGAAGCCCTGCGTCGCCACTTTGAAGTGGATGCCGCCCATACCACCTGGGCCGCCCTGGGCCAACTGGTGCGTGACGGAAAGCTCAAAGCCGATGTGCTCAAAACCGCTCAGGAAAAACTGGGCATTGATACCCAAAAACCCAATCCGGTGACACTGTAATAAGGAGTTGTTCATGACAGAAGTACACGTACCCAAACTTGGTGATGGCGTTGACGGCGCCGAGATCCTCAGCATTCTGGTGCAGGTGGGAGACAGCATCTCTGAAGGGCAGTCTCTACTCGAACTGGAATCTGATAAAGCCACCGTCGAAGTGCCCTCCACCGCCAGCGGTGTCATTGAAAGCCTGGCCGTGGCCGAAGGCGACACGGTTTCTGAAGGGCAGCTGATTCTGACCCTGAGCAGTGAAGGCACCGAAGCGAAAGCAAAGCCCCCTGCCGAGGAGCCCTCAGCGAAAGAGGAGCCCTCAGCGAAAGAAGAAACCCCGGCTGAAGCAAAAACCGAGGCGAGCAGCCAGAACCTGGTGGTCCCCAAACTGGGTGACGGCGTAGACAGTGCTGAAATTCTCAATATTTTGGTACAGGTGGGCGATACTCTGAGCAAAGGCGATACCTTGCTCGAACTGGAGTCTGACAAAGCCACCGTTGAAATTCCTGCAGAGCTTTCCGGTACCTTGACCGAACTCACGGTATCAGTGGGCGACAGCGTTTCACCTGGACAGGTGATAGGTCAGGTAAGCAGCACGGAGACCGCCGCCAAACCAGCCCCCGCCAAAACAGAAGCCAAAGCCCCTGAAGCCAAAGCCCCTGAAGCCAAAGCCGAAAGCAAACCCACCGCTCCTGCAGCCCCCACCCCACAAGGTGTCACCGAGCCCCAGGAGAGCCAGCCCTTGCCCACCGGCAAAGCTGAGGCCCCTTCACTGGGCAACCCCGTACCTGCAGCCCCCTCTGTGCGGCGTTTTGCCCGTGAACTGGGCGTAAATATCCAGGAGGTCAGCGGCAGCGGTCCCCGGGGCCGCATTTCAGAAGCCGATGTAAAGGCCCATGTTAAAGCACGGATGCAAGGAGGTAGCTCCTCAGCACCTGCCGCAAGTGGTGGCCCTGCACCGAGCACCTTACCTCCGCTCCCTGACTTTTCCAGGTTTGGAGACATTGAAGTGGAAAAAATGAACGCCGTCCGTCGGGCCACCGTTCAGCAAATGTCCATTTCATGGCAAAACATTCCCCATGTAACCCAGTTTGACCAGGCTGATATTACGGAGCTCGAAGCCTTCCGTAAAGGCCAGAGCAAGGTGATGGACAAAGCCGGAGCAAAACTGACGGTGACCGCCATACTGGTGAAAATTTGTGCCCTGGCGCTGAAAAAGTTCCCCCAATTTAACGCCAGCATTGATGCGCAAAAACAAGAGATCATCTACAAGAAATACTATAATATCGGCGTTGCGGTAGACACCCCTCGGGGCCTGCTGGTGCCCGTATTGCCCGATGTCTCACGCAAGGGCTTTATCGAACTGTCGGTGGAATTGAATGAATTGGCAAAAAAGGCCCGCGACCGTAAAATCTCCGCAGAAGATTTGCAGGGCGGTACCTTTACCATTTCAAATCTTGGGGGTTTAGGCACCACCTATTTTACCCCCATTGTGAACTGGCCGCAGGTGGCCATTTTGGGCGTGGGACGCGCCTCACAGCAGCCCGTCTGGCAAGACGGTGCCTTTGTGCCCCGCATGATCATGCCTCTGGCCATTTCTTACGATCACCGTCTGATTGACGGTGCCGACGCAGCTCGCTTTTTGCGCTGGATTGCTCAGGCCCTTGAAAGCCCCTTAACAATGATGATGGAAAGTGAAAACCCATGACAAACACAGAAAAAACCCAGGTAATTGTACTGGGCGGTGGCCCCGGTGGCTACGCCGCCGCCTTTTTGGCCGCTGACCTTGGCCTCGACGTAACTCTCGTTGAAAAACGCGAAAACCCCGGCGGCGTCTGTCTATACGAAGGTTGTATTCCTTCAAAAGCCCTCTTACACGCTGCCGAACTGATCCGCGAAAGCCAACATGCCGCCGAATGGGGGCTCAGCTTCGGTAAGCCCGAGATTGACCTCGATAAACTGCGCGCCTGGAAGGACCGCGTGGTGCAACAGCTCACGGGGGGCACCGGCCAACTGGCCAAAGCCCGCAAAGTGACCCATCTCAAAGGCACGGGTACCCTACAGGACAATACCCACCTGAAAGTAGATCTCAACGACGGCAGCCAAAAAGTGCTGGAATTTGAGCACATTATTCTGGCCACGGGCTCTCATCCCATTGTGCTGCCCTTTTTGCCCCAATCCGAACGGGTCATGGACTCCACTGCCGCCCTGGAACTGAAAGATATTCCCGAGACCCTGCTGGTACTTGGCGGTGGCTATATTGGCTTAGAAATGGCCACCTTTTACAGCGCCCTGGGCGCCAAAGTCACCGTGGTGGAAATGATGGATAGCCTGCTGGCAGGGGCCGATGATGATCTGGTCAAACCCCTACACAAACGGGTCAAAGGCTATTTTGAAGACATTTTATTGAGCACCAAAGTCACAGGAGCCAAAGAAGTGGACAACGGCCTGGAAGTGTCTTTTGAAGATGCTCAGGGCAAAGCCTTTACCCGCCACTTTGACAAAATGCTGGTGTCTGTGGGCCGTCGCCCCAATAGCCGGGGCATTGGTTTAGAAAACACCGACGTCAAGGTCAGTGAACAGGGCTTTGTGGAAGTCAATAAGCAATTGCAAACCAACGTGCCCTCGATTTATGCCATTGGCGATCTGGTAGGCCAACCCATGCTGGCCCATAAAGCTTCTCATGAAGGCCGTGTGGCCGCCGAGGTGATTGCCGGCCACAAAGCAGCTTTTGAACCTTACGCCATTCCTGCAGTGGTCTTTACCGACCCTGAGGTGGCCTGGTGTGGACTCACCGAAAAAGAAGCCAAAGCCCAGGGCAAAACCGTGGAAGTGGCCAAGTTTCCATGGGCAGCCTCAGGCCGGGCCCTGACGCTCGATCGCACCGAAGGCCTCACCAAGTTCATTATTGACCCCGAAACCGAACGGATTTTAGGGGTCGGCATTGTGGGCAAAGGTGCCGGTGAGCTGATCGCCGAAGGGACCCTGGCGGTGGAAATGGCTGCGGTAGCTTCCGATGTGAAGCTGACCATTCACGCCCACCCGACGCTGTCTGAAACCGTCATGGAATCCGCTGAAGTGTATTTTGGGGAAAGCACCCATGTGTACCGCCCCAAACGCAAAAAGAAATAAACGCTGATGGCCAGTCCAAGCCCCTTGCCCGCTGTACTGCCCAGCCCTGACCTGTGGGAACCCGTTAAAAACCAGCTCAGCGCAAACTTCAACGTGGATCGCATCGAAAGCTGGTTTTTACAAAACTTTTCGGGCATGGTGGTGGCGCTGGTCTACCTGCTGTTTTTTAGCCTCTTGTGGATGGTGGTGTCGCGCTCATTACGTTTGATCTTTAAACGGGTGAAGCTCGATGCCACCGCCGCCAGTTTTGTGCAGGAGGTGCTAAAATACGCCATTTTCTGCATCGGTCTGTTAGCCGCCCTGGGTGCCCTGGGCATTAATACCACCTCTATTTTGGCCTCTCTTGGCGTCGCGGGTCTCACCTTAGGCTTTGCCGCCAAAGACACTCTCTCAAATATTATTGCGGGAATTTTCATTTTCTGGGATCGCCCCTTTACCACGGGCGACCTTGTGGAAATCGATGGAATTTACGGACGGGTGGAAGAAATCACCTTACGCTCCACCCGCATTGTCACCGTGGACGGTAAAATGGTGGCCATTCCCAATACCAATATTGTGAACGATAAAGTCGTGTCCTATACGAATTTTCCTCACCTGCGCTTAGATATTGACGTCACCATTGGCGTGGAAGAAGATATTGAGGCGGTACGCCAACGCTTGCTCAAGGCCATGGCCAGCACACAAAAATACATGACAGATCCCGCTCCACAGGTGGTGCTGAGCGCTCTCAATGACTATAATCTGGCTTTACAGGTGAGCGCCTGGATCACTGAAGAACGGCAACACATTCAAGAGCGTTTTGCGCTGCGGGAATTGGTCTTTAACACCCTGCGCACAGCAGGTGTGGAGATGCCCTATGAAACCCTGGCTATTCTGCCTCAGAAGGCAGAATGAAGTAAAAGGTTGAGCCCTTGCCCACTTCGCTCTGTAAACCAAACGTTCCGCCATTTTGGTGAATAAAGTCACGGCAAATAATCAAGCCGAGACCGGTGCCCTGCTCACCGTCGGTGCCCAGGGTCGAATCCATACCATATCCCGTTAACTTGGTCTGGCGCTCAGCATCAATGCCCACTCCATTGTCGATCACCCGCACTTCCGTATTGCCATCGGGTAGAGCACGGGCCTGAATTTGAATCAAGCCACCCTCGGGGGTAAATTTAATGGCGTTATTGAGTAAATTGCCCAGAACCAGTGCAATCATGTCCGCATCGGCATAAAAATACAGATCTTTGGGAATGTCAGTACTCAGGGTGATGCGCTTGGGCATGGCGCTTAAGGTGTAGAGACGGTGCAGGTTTTCAACCCATGAAGCCACAGGTACCCGCACGGGGGTTACCTTCGCCCCTTTGAGCTGGCTGTTGGCCCAGGTCAGCAATTTCTCAAGCATCTCCGTGGTTTGCCCCAGACGACTTTGAATGTTTTTCAGCATCCGCTGAAAATCTTCAGGGGAAAGCAAATCCCGGTCAGAAATGGCCAGCAGCGATTGCAGCGTCCCCAGGGGTGAACGCATATCGTGGGCCAATACCGAAAACAACTTCGATTTGAGCTGGTTGAGTTGTTCCAGCTCGTGCTTTTGTTGCTCTAATAACTCATTTTGTGCGCGAATTTCAGCGGTACGTTCTTCGACCTTGTGCTCTAAGTTTTGACGGTAGTTTTCGACCTTTAAAATGGCTTCGTAGGTACGAATGCTGGCCAGTAACACGGCACAGAGTTTATCCTGGGTCAGCTCTGTTTTTAAACGGTAGTCGTCGATTTTAAAACGTTCTAACACTTCCATTTCAGGGGCCTGACCGGGTTGTCCCGTGCGCAGAATAATGCGAATAAAATCATTGTGAAGTTTTTGACGAATATACTCCACCAAATCCAGGCCAGCGTGGTCACTTTCCATGACCACATCCACCAGCACCACGGCAATATCTGGATTTTCAGCAAGCACTTCACGGGCTTCTTCTGCGGTGTATGCATGAAAAAAAGTCAGGGGTTTAGATTCGACGGTAAAGTGACGCAAGGCGAGGCGGGTTACCGAATGAATACCCTCTTCATCGTCCACCACCAGCACCTTCCAGGAGGTTTGGCGATCAATGTCAAGCCAGGCCGGAGAGGGAGTTTCATGGGCTTCGTTATCATCCATAAACGTCATGGGCTCATGAGCGTAAAGATCGGGGTTTAAAGGTTCTGTCACAAGGGCTACATCTCCGACTCTGATATACACAGGGGGAAGATAATTTCAAACCGCGCACCTGTTTCAGATGGCAGTAAATGAATTTCGCCCCCCAGTTTTTGATGCACTAAATTATACACCATGTAGAGTCCCAAACCCGAGAATAAACGCTGGGAGCGGGTACTAAAAGGCTCAAATAGCACCCCGTTGAGATGGGGTGCGATGCCCACCCCATTGTCCTGATACACAAAACGCCCTTGCTGAGCCTGAGGGATGTCTGTCAAAGACGCTCCCTGTCCTTCCTGGCCGGCCAGACGATGATCCATCAAATTTAACAAAGCCGATATCCCGCTGCGGGGAGCCGGTGAAAAAAGTGACAGCTGACAATGCACGCGAAAGTCTGTGGCTTCTGTTGCGACAAAACCATGCTGTTGTGTGTTTTTTAGCAACTCATGCAAAATTTGGTCCCAAACTTTGGGGTAGGTGCGCACCTCAAAAGGCGCAGGAGCTTCCAGCGTAAAGGCAAAAGGCACATGACTTGCCTCCGTACGGTGCGCTGCCACCACCGCATGTATATGCGACCCCAGCTCTACAAGGTGTAAATGATCATGGACCTGACGGGGAGCAACCCGTTTAAACGCGTCAATTAAAACCACCGCTTCCTGCAGATGGGTCTGTAAAAGCATCGCCGCATCATGCATATCCGTCAGGTTTTGATGCATGAGCTGTCGAGATAAGGTACCCTGCTCAAAATGCTGTTGCATATGCTTCAAGCCTTCTTGCAGCGAGCTCAACGCCATGACGCCTATACCCAACGGTGTGTTGAGCTCATGGGCCATACCCGCCACCAGGGTTCCGAGAGCGCCCATTTTTTCGGCATCCACCAACTGGTTTTGGGTTTGCCGCAGGGTTTGCAAGGCATCATAGGCCTCTTGACCTTTTTGAAGAGCCACAATTTCCATCTGTCGGTAACTGTGATCCAAACAAAGCACCGCCGCCACCAAAGCCGTCAGCAGGGCCAACGGTTCAGGTGCGGGTTCGGCAGCAAAAACATAGTCAAACACAAAGTCACCCTGGGTTTGACGTACCTGAACCCCAGGGTGAGAGGCTTCTAAAACCAACACCAGGGTTTCATGCTGATGCACCGTAATACCCAGCAGCCCCTCAAAGCGGGGCAGAAATTGAGCCAGGGTGGGCAAGACCGCTTGCGGACGCTGCAAGACTGCCAACGCCTGCAACAGATGCTGAAAAAAATCTGTAGAACGTTCTGCCACACCCATAGTGATTAGTCCTTAAACAATTGTGAGACACTGACCTCTTCTACAGGGGCCAATTTCTTTAAAGCAGACAAATTGACTTTGTCGCGGTCGCCCACCACCGTAAAGACCAGCGGTTGACTGGCAATGCGTTGTTTTAAAAACGCCACCATGTCTTTGAGCTGGGTTTGACTCAACTGCGCAAAAAACTGTGGACGGGGATCGTCGGCAAAACCCCATTGGTGCCAGCTTTCCATGGTACCAAAGACGTTTTTGAAGGTGACCCGATCGGTGCGGTACATGTTCTCAAGGGACTGGCGCGCCCGATCAAAATGCTGCTCAGACTGGGGGGGGTTACGGATCAAATCAATCAGCAAGGTCAGCGACTCCACGGTTTTATCGCCCTGGGTGCCAATGTAAGCGAGCATTTGATCTTCGTCCCCTAAGCGCCCACCCTGGGCGTAGTACGAGAAGGTCGAATAGGCCAGAGCCCGCGCTTCACGCACCTCTTGAAACATAATGGCTCCCATGCCGCCGTCCATATACTGGTTATAAAAGTCCACCAACACCTTTTCCTCGGGCTTCACCTGTGGCCCGGCCTGTACCAGATCAATACTGGCCTGGGCACTGGGATTGTGCACAAAGTAAATTTTCATGGGCACCTCGGTGTGGCGCTCCAAACGCATGGGAGGCTCAGGGCGCGGGTTGAGCAATGGCAAAGCGATATCTTGCGGCTGGTGGTACTTGTGCAAGAGGTCGTGTACCGCCCCTTGCTGGCGCGGGCCGGAGTAGTAAATTTTGAAGTTCTGTTTTTTTAAAGCATCGCGCATGGGGGCATAAGCTGACACCGAAAGTTGTTTGAGTTCTTCAGCCCCTGGACGGCTCAAAAAATAAGACTCCTGACCATATCGCACCCAGTTTCTGAGGGCGTTGCGCAGGGTGCGGCTGTCTTTTTTCTCATCGGCACGACTGGCCAGGGCGTTTTCAATACGGGCCTGAAAGCGTTCTGCATCCAGCTCAGCGGACCACAATACCTCTTCAGCCAGCTTTAAAGCAGGCTCCATGGTTTTATCGGGGCCACTCAGTCCCATCGAAAAGCTGTAATCGCCGCAGCTAAAACTCACCTTGGTGCCCAGCTTATAAAAGGCATTGGCCACCGCTGCCGCCGATTGGTTGGTGGTGCCCGCATTGTTCAATTCAGACATCACCGTGCAAAATTCAGGGTAGTGCTTGTTGCCAAAGTCGTAGTTCAGCCCCAGATAATACAGATCATTAATGGGGTTCTGCGTGGCGTAAGACACCACACCTGGCGCATAAGAGCTGGCTTTGAGGGTTTCTTTTAGATTGACCCACTCAGGCTCTACCGGAGCAGGACTCAGGGCTTCGACCTGCTGGGCAAAAGCGCTGTGTTGATCCGGGTTAAGCTGCATTTTTTTCAGCTGGGGTTTGGCAATTTTCGGAAATTCAAATTCTGCATCTTTGCGGTAACCCACCACGTAATTGTCGCCAAAATAGCGGTTGGCCACCCGCACAATGTCTTGTACCGTCAGTTTGCGCAAACGCTCTGCCCGCTGCATTAAAGTTTCTACCGACACCCCTTGTAAAAAGGCCTGGGTCATTAAGCTGGCCCGACCCTGGTTACTCTCCAACGAACGTTTCGCTGAGATTTCCATATCGAGGGCAATGGCCTGCATAATCTCAGGGTCGATTTTACCCTGCTTCAATTGCGCGATCTGTGCCAGCAATAAAGCTTCAGCTTCTTCAAGGGTTTGATCGGCCCGGGGCACCGCCCACAAATACTGAGCGCCCGCATCGCGGTTAATCAGAGGGTAAGAGCCTGCGGAACGCACCTTTTGCGGCTGCACCAGATTTAATTTGATCATGCCCACATCGCCACTGTCGAGCAGCATGTCAATCATGGTGAGTGCATCACTGTCTTCACTCGACAGGCTGGCCGTCTGAAACCCAAGCAGTACTTTTTCTTCGCCTTTGTACTGCACGTTGACCACTTCACGCCCCTTGATGGGAGGATCTTGGGGGGGTTCAAAAGGCTTAAACTCTGTGGGTTGCCACGATGAGAAGTACTTTTCAATGATTTGGCGGGTTTTGGCCAGGTCAATGTCTCCTGAAATCACCAGCGCCATATTATTGGGCACATAGTACCGGTTATAAAAGGCATACATTTTGCGCAAGGACGGGTTTTTCAAATGCTCGACGGACCCTAGAATGGTCTGGGTACCGTAAGGGTGTTTTTTAAACACCTGGGCATCCACCGCTTCCCGCAGCAGATCGTCTTTGTCATCAAGACTAATATTTTTTTCTTCGTAAACGGTTTCTAACTCAGACTGAAACAAACGGAACACCGGCTCACGAAAGCGCTCACTTTCCACCATGGCCCATTGCTCTAAACGGTTTTTGGGCAAAGACACCAGGTAAACGGTTTCTTCGTTAGAGGTATAGGCATTGAGGCCTTCGGCGCCCATCTTGGCATACAGGGTGTCGAGTTCACCGGGAATAGCGTAAGCACTGGCCTGCACCGAGAGCTCATTGATTTCACGCAGCAGGGCGTCCCGCTGCGCGGGGTCAGTGAGGGTAAAAAGGGTTTCATAGCGGGCCACAATCTGATCTTGCAATACTTTTTCTTTGGCAAAATCGCTGGTACCCAGACGGCTGGTGCCCTTAAAGAGCATGTGCTCTAAATAGTGGGCAATGCCCGTGGCATCGGCGGGATCTTGTTTTCCCCCGGCATTGACCACCACCTGGGCATAAAAGCGGGGCTCCAGGGGATTGCGACTCAGATACACATTGAGGCCATTTTTGAGGGTAAAGTGCATGTGATCAAGTTGAGGGGCCTGGCTTTGGGCTTTAAAGAAAGAGAAGGGAGCATCCCAGGCCTGGGCCGCCGTGGGGTTCACAAAGGTGGTAAAACAGAGCAGGGTAGCCAGCGAGAGGGTGTGACGCGAGAGTGATGAGCGCTTCATAAAACATCCATTCTTTTGGTGAAACTTATGCCAGAGGCCCACCCATTATAACCCAACCACCAGAACAGCTTAGCAACTACTTTCGTTTCAGAACATTACATGCTAAAATAGCACTCGTTGTTTGCGCTTGTAGCTCAGTGGATAGAGCACTGGCCTCCGGAGCCAGGTGTCGCAGGTTCGACTCCTGCCAGGCGCACTCCCTATAAAAAAGACCGAGGACAATGATGTGCCACGGTCTTTTTTTATGCGCTGGATTTACATCCAGTCTTCGTCCACCTCTTCAGGGGCATCAGGCTCTGGCATAAAGTCCATATCCAAAAGCAGACGCTCTTTTTTCTTTAGCTCGTTCCAGTCAAAGGGCGTGGGCTGTTCCAGCGCTTTGTCCGGTTCAATTTCGACCCACTGGCCAGGTTTTACCTGGACTTTTTCGCCTTTATTGCTTTCCACTTCCACCAGACCGGTTAAGGTGGTGACATGGCTAGCATTGCGCTCTTCGCTGTGGGCCACAAAAAGTTCGGTACCCAGCACCGTGGCCTGGGCCATGGGCGTGCGCACCTGAAAACGCTGGTTATTTTTGGTTTTCTTAATCCAGGTTTTGCCGCGCAACAGGCGCACAGAGCGCGAGGGGCGAATACGCATTAAGCTATTGGAGCCCAAACGTACCACTGAGCCGTCATCGTAACGAATCTGGGTGCGGGAATTGCGCCCCGTGCGCAAGCTCATGCCTGGAAATAACTTTACATTGCGGAAGGTACCCCGCCAACCCACACGGGTTCTTACCTGAACGGTTCCTAAAACATCGGTCACCGTCGCGTTGGCGCCAGCACCATACGAGACGGGGGTCACCGCAAAACTGCCGGCAACAAGTGCAGCACTTAAAACTGCCATTGAAATCTGTTTAAACATGACTCAACCCTTTCTTAGACATCAGTATAACAAGAGTTCACCTGCCCCCCTATAAGCGGTGATACATTCAGAATGTGACCCTGGTCAAGTCAGGGTTCCGCTTAAAGAGACGCTAAAGCAGCCTGTGCCTCGGTATGGGTCGGCTCAAGTTCAATGACTTTTTGCCAGGCGGCTTTGGCTTCCTGGGTTTGCCCCAGCTGCTGATGCGCCAAACCCAGGTTATACCAGGCCTTAACATAGTCAGGTTTCAAGCGCACCGCGGCTGCCAGATGAGAAAAGGCCTGTTTGGTTTGTTGTTGGGCCAAATACAAGGATCCCAGATTGTAATGAATCACGGCGTTCTCAGGCGCAATCGCCAGGGCACGGGCGTAATAATCCTGAGCCTTCGCATGCTTTTCTTCAAGGGCTGCCAGTTGCCCCAGATCATTTAAGACCCCCACATGGTGCGGTTGGCTGACCAGTTGATTCAACAAATAATACTTGCGGTAGCGCTGCTGCACCGCCTCACTTTTCGCCGCTTCGGTATCAATGGTCAAATAGGCGGTGTACGCTTCAAAAGCATCGGCAGGCTGATTTTGTTCCGCGTAGATACGGGCCAATAGTTCATAGGCCTGACCATAATAAACGGGGTCTTCTCGCAAGCTTTCGAAGATTTTTTTGGCCTGCGCATAATTCTCTTCGGCCATATAAGCAATGCCCAAAAAGTAAGCAATGAAAGCCCGTGAAAGTCCTGCAGGGTGGTTATCCCAGTTTTTAAGGGCCTTCTCAAGATACACCCGGGATTTGGTGTAATTTTGCTCTTGCGTAAAATATTGAATACCGCGATTGAAGGGAATGTAGGTATTTTCAGGGGCTTCTTGCTCAAGCTGCTGGTAAATCACCTCGGCAGCAGCCCGTTGACCGGCGGCATAAAGTACATCAGCTCTGGCTGCCCGAATAAAGAATGCGTTGGGGGTTAAGGCTTCTGCTTTATTGACCAGCGCCAGGGATTCCTCAGTGCGCTGCAGTCCGTTGTACAAAGCGCTGAGCGTCAACAGAATATAAGCATTATCAGCACCCAGCTTTAAAGCCTGATCAAAATAAGACTGAGCAGCTTCTGATTGCCCCTGACGGTATAAAAGTGTGCCGAGCATTAAGGGAATATAGGGGTAGTTAGGAAGCTTGAGAGCTGCTGCTTCAAACAGTTCGCGCGCCCAGGTAAAATCAGGGTTCGGTTTAAAGGCTTCGTTACTAAAGGCGTGTACCCCCAGCGTGTACTGCACCCAGGGATCTTTAAGGTTTGCACCCATGGCCTGCACTTCTTGCGTCAATTGCAAAATAGGAACGCGGGTGGGTCCGTCATCAAAGCGAATACTTAAATAGGCCATCAATGAATCCACATCTTTGGGATTCATCTGAATGGCCTGTTGAATCAAAGCCATGGCCTGTTTTTTGTCCCCCTGGCTTTGTTTCAAATAAGCCATCGCACGATACAATTGGGGAAGTTGAGGATTGAGAGCCAACGCTTTGGCGGCATATTTTTCGGCCTGCACTTCGTCGCTCAAACCACTCTGTATTTCAAAGCCCTGTGTGGGTGGAATAACCAGCAAGCGAGACCGCTCTCGGTAACGAAAAGCATGGGCTTCAGCAAGACCGGCATAGGCCAAAGCATAGTTTTCATCTTCAATCAGCGCTTTTTGAAAGTTTTTAATGGCCTCATCTTGCTTCCACACGCCATCGCGCCGCAATTGCTCGACTCCCGCCATATAATAGCGATACGCCTCAGGAGAATCTGTGGCCATCAGGGTTTTTTCGAGCTGTTGCACCTCTTCGGGACGCACCTGCACGCCCAGATGACCGATTAAACGGGTGGCAAGGTGTTTTTGCAAGGTAAAAATATCTCGAAAAGCACCTTCTACCTGGGCTGCTTTTCGGGCATCAATACGGCCCGTTTCCACATCCACAAAGCGCACATTTGCCTGCAGTTGGTCGCCAACCCTTTGGTAAGAGCCCAACACCACCACCTTCGCCCCGAGCAAGCGACCTACCTGCGGAGCCGTGGTTTCGTCAATGTAAGGACTTTGTGAAAATTGTTGTTCTTTCAGCACTTGCTGCAACTGCGCGCGTTCAATCAGATGCAAGGCATCTACCTGCAGCAAACCCATGGTTAAACTTTCTGCAAAACTATCGCTCAACCAGTCATCTTCAGCATTGCGAGTGATGTTTTTAAAGGGCAAAATAACCACGCGCAAAACCGATATATCTGCATCAACAGCATTTTCTGCAGCATATGCAGTCCCCTGGGACGGTACCGCCCAGGCAGACGAGATCAAAGAAAAGCCCACAAAACAACGCAGGGCCAAAGAACCAAAAGTCATAGCAATATCCTGATGCGCTTAGAATACGGGAGCGATTCCAGTATAGCAAGCTTCGCAACAAACGCTCATCTTGTCAGATTGTGTTGTGCGAAGTTATCCATAATGCCATATCTCTGCTATAATTTGCACATTTTAAAAACAAAGGAATCACCGTTGTATGTCATTGTTTAAAAAGACCGTTGTCACACCGTTGCGTTTGTCTTGTGTAAGTCTGGCCCTGAGCCTCTCTCTGAGTGCCTGTGGTGAGGCGCCGCCCACCCCTTCACCCACCCCTCAGGTTAACCTCACCGGTGAGGATCAACAGGCTGCTGCTCCCACCACCCTGCATCTTTATATGATCGGCAGCGATCTTGAAGACGGCGGGGGCGACCCTGAGCGCGGTGGCGCGGGCAGTGCCGACCTCATGGAAATCGTCACTGGATATCAGTCCCTGAGCGCCGCACAGCAAAAGAACGTCTCTGTTTTTGTGGGCTTTGGCGGCGCCAATAAAGCCGGCTGGAAAGGCATTCGCTACGCAGATCTGCCCTGCCTGGTAACCGATGCCGAAGATGGCACCTTCGGGAATGCCAGCTGCTATAGTTTTGAGGATCCTGCAGCCAATATGGGCGATCATCAGACCCTCACTCAATTTTTGCAGGCGGGAAAACAGCACCGTCAAACCGGCGACAAAAGCACCCTTATTTTTTGGGATCACGGCGCGTCTTACCTGGGCATTGGCCCCGACATGAACCATCCGCAGGATGGAACCCTCACCATGGAAGACTTTACGGAAAGCCTGGGTTCAACAGAAACACAGTTTGACATGATTGGCTTTGACGCCTGTTTAATGGCGGCCCTGGAAGTAGCGCAAACGGTCCAGCCCTTTGCCAAATACATGGTGGCCTCTGAAGAACTTGAGCCAGGCCACGGTTGGGACTACGAAGACCTGATCACGTTTGCAGGCGCCAATCCAGAGGCCAGCCCGCTGGCGCTGGGCAAAAAATTTGTGTCGAGCTTTATAAACAGCCCCAAACACAGCGGCCCTTATAGCAATATCAAGACCCTCTCTCTGGTGGATTTAAGCAAATATGCCCCTGTGGAAGAAGCCCTTGTCGCGCTGGCAAGCACCATGGGCCAGGACTTAAACACCTACTACCGCACCCTCTTAAGCGCCGTCAGCGCTTCCGAAGGCTATGGCATTCAGAGCAAGGGCAGCATTGAAATGGGGGTGGATTTGGCACACCTTGCCGAAAATATCAAAAAGGAAAGTCCTGAGCTCAGTGCCCAGGCAGACGCGTTAATCAGCGCCGTTCAAAATTATGTGGTGGCCTCAGAAAAAGACGAAAGCCGTCCCAACGCACAGGGGGTCTCAATTTTTTCACCCCGTTATGCGGCCCCTCTGCAAAGCGGAGCCTATGACAGCGATGCCAACGTGAGTAAGTCCTGGAGCGGGCTCAGCAAAAGCTTTATTGAAAAAGGGTCGCAAGACACCACCGCCCCCACCCTCAATCGCGTGCCAGACTGCGGCGCAGAAGGCGTTCAGTGCTTTGCGATTCAAGATGATGTGGGCGTCTCTGAAGCGGTGAGCGTGAATGCGGTTCTCGATCCCACAGATCCCAACCGGCTCATCATTACCTCCACGGTGAATATGAATATTGGTCGTCCTGAAGATCAGGAGCTTTACCCCCTGTTTACCTGGGATGGCAGCGCACCCATGCTCTGCGATGGCCCCTGTCGCGAAGACCTCTCCAACGCCCTGGGCATTCCCTTTAATGCCGAAAACATCACCGCTTCGGGTAACTTACTGTCTTCAGCAGACGGGGTCTTAAACGGTGAAACGGTAACCTTTTACTTTGTTACCGATGAAAAGGGAGACGTGCAGGACTACTGGGCAGTGCCTTACCGCCAGGATCCCCAGGGTAACGCCATCTTTAACAAAGAACAGCTGCGTTTTGGTGCAGGCGATAGTCTACAGTTCACCAACTTAGAGATTAAACTGGACACCGAAACAGAAGAATACGTCACCTCAGAGCCGCTCAAACTGTCCGGTGAACCCGTGTTTGACAGTATCACGCTGCCGGGCACCCGCTTTTTCTTTGCATTGGCTTCTGACCTGAAAGGCAATATCGGGATCTCTGAGCCTCAACAGGTAGAGTAAGGGCCTAGAACCAGCGTAAGGGGTCCACCGGCACACCGTTTTGACGTACTTCCATGTGCAGGTGAGGCCCCGTGCTGTAACCGGTGCTGCCCACGGCAGCAATGACCTGACCCTTTTTGACACTCTGGCCCGGACGCACGTAAAAGGCAGAAGTGTGGGCATACAGGGTCACCAGACCGCGACCGTGATCCACAATCACCGCTTTACCATACCCGCCCTGCCAACCGGCAGAAATGACCACACCACTGTCCGCCGCGCGAATTTGGGTACCTGAAGGGGCACCAAAGTCAACGCCCGTATGCATTTTGCTGGTGCGAAAAATGGGGTGAATACGGTAGCCAAACCGCGACGTCATGGGAAAGCCCAACACCGGATTGGTAAAGCGGCCTGTACCCAGGGAAATATTAAAACTGGTCTTGCTTTGACGGGCATAGCGCTTTTGCAGCATCGAAGTAATCGAACGGGACTCACGCTCCAGCGCGCGCATTTCTTGCTCATACACCTGGCGCTCTTTGGTCAAACGCTCCAGATAGCCCTTTTGCTTTTGTTTATCGATGGCGTGCTGCTCTTTGGCTTCGGCCAGGTTTTGGGCCTCTTTGCCTAAGGTCTGCCGTTTGAGCATTTGCTGGTATTGCAGCTTTGACAGTTTGTCTTTGCGCTCGGACAGATCTTGCAGCAACTGCTCGTCTTTGCGGGCCAAATAACGGTAGTAGCCCACCCGACGCACCAGCGTCGATAGATTTTCAGACTCCATCAACTGGTTGGCCTGGGCATACTGGCGGGTTTTGTACATCTGGCGCAAACGCTGCTCTGCTTTTTCGAGCTGCGCTTCTAAAGAATCCTCGGCAGAAATCAGGTCATCGGTGACCTTTTCCACTTCCTGGTGGACTTCTTCATAACGGCGGCTTGAAGCCTCTAGCTTATTGGCAGACTGCTCCAGGCGCTGCTGAATTTTGGCCAGCTCGCTCTTGGACTCCTTGATTTTGACTTCCACTTCTTTTTTCTTTTTGGTCAACACCTTAATTTTTGACTCATTTTTTTTGAGTTTGTTGAGGCGTTCACGGTCTTTGGCAGTGGCCGCATGGGCCACCGAAGAAGGGATATGGGTGGGTACAGCCCATTGGCTGAGGCCCAGCCCCAGGGCCAGAGAGAGTAAAATATAGCGTTTCATAACTCTATTATATAAAAATTCCGCTGAATCCCACAAGCAAACTCAATAAAACGGTCATTAAGAAGCAGATCAGGGTAAAGATAATCAGGGGGCGACCGTGTTTGCGCAATTTACGGGTTAGCATGTCAGTTCTCCTGGGGGTGAAAGTGTTGGTATACGGCCTGGGCCACCTGGCGAGAGAGTCCGCCGGTGAGCATCAGCTCCGTGATTTCGGCCTGCCGAATTTTTTCGACGGAGCCCAGACGCTGCAACAATTGCTGGCGTCGGCGCGGCCCCACGCCGGGAATTTGATTCAGGGTGGAATCTAAGGTGCGGTTTTTGCGGCGCTGCCGCTGAAAGGTGATCGCAAAACGGTGGGCTTCGTCTCGCACCTGCTGCAGCAGACGTAAGCCGGGCGAGTGGCGGGGCAGACGAATCAGGTCTTTGCGATCGGGCAAGACAATCAGTTCTTCTTTTTTGGCCAGACCGATCAGCGCCGGGGGCTGAATGCCCATTTTGCGAAAGGCCTTCATGGCAGAGCTGACCTGCCCCTTTCCCCCATCAATCAGAATCAAGTCAGGCCAGGCCTTGCCCTCTTGCTGCAAACGCTGGTAACGACGGGTCACCACCTCTTGCATGGACAAAAAGTCATCGGGCTTGCCTTCGGCCGATTGAATTTTAAAACGGCGGTAGTCGGACTTCAGCGGGATGCCGCTTTCAAAGACCACCATCGAGGCCACGGTCTCTTGCCCCTGAAAGTGTGAGATATCAAAGCCTTCAATGCGCTCGGGCAATTGCTCCATTTCGAGCAGTTGCTTCAGCTCGTGCAGTCCCTCTAAAGCCGCTTCGTAACGGTGGGCTTTTTCGGCTTGCTTGAGTCCGTTGTCGGCGTTCTTGGCGGCCATTTCGAGCAGTTTGCGCTTGTCTCCCCGCAGCGGGTGGCGCACCTTGACTTTGCTTTCACGCAATGCCGACAACCACTGGGTAAAGGTGTCCTGCAACTCAGGATCCAATTCAAAGGGCAGCAAGACTTCAGGGGGCACATCGCCGTAGGTGCCATAAAAATCATAAAGAAAACGCTCTAAAATTTCGGAGTTTTCGTCCTGGTGCTTAATACTAAAGGTTTGCGGCAAAGGCGTCTGCAGCAGGCCGCCCCGCACCGGAAAGACAATCATATGGCAGAGCAAGGCATTGCGAGACAAATAGATGACGTCCAGATTCCACTCGGGCTTGCCCACGATTTTTTGTTGATGGGCCGGTAAAATATACTGTTGTAAGGCTTTAAGGGTGTCCCGCAATTGCAGGGCCTGCTCATACTGCTGTTTGGCCGAATGCTCCAGCATTTTGGCCTTGAGGCGTTCTTTTAATACCCCTGACTTGCCCTCTAAAAACAAGCGAATATCCGAGAGCATCTCTTTGTATTCTTCAGAGCTGACTTTCTTTTGACAATGGCCCATACAGCGCTTGATCTGGTAATAAATGCACACCTGTTTTTCTTTGGCGGGGTCTTTGCACTTTTCAACAGGAAACATCTCGCGCACCGCATTGAGCAAACTGTAAACCGCCCGACCACTGGGATAGGGACCATAATACGTGGCGTTGTCTTTTTCGCGGCGGCGGTGGGCAAACTCTAAGCGCGGGTAAGGTTTGGACCAATCCAAACGCAAATACGGAAAGCCTTTGCTGTTTTTAAGCAGGGTGTTGTAGCGGGGCTGGTGCTTGCGAATCAGCTGTTCTTCGAGCACCAGGGCTTCGACTTCGGTGTCGGTAATGATGGTTTCAATACGCCGTACCTGGGGCACCATTTTTTCGATCTTGGGGCCATGCAGCGGCTGCCCACTAAAATACGAACGCACACGGCGGGCCAGCTTACGGGCCTTGCCCACATAAAGAATCTGGTCTTCGGCCCCACGCATCAGGTACACCCCGGGCTGCATGGGCAATAGTTCAAGCTGCTCTGACAGGCTCAGGCTGGGGGATTTAGTCATAAGGTGTTATCAAGGCGCTAGAGGCTAGAACGACTGCGCATTTTGGCCTGCATGGCGTATTTGTTATAGGCCATGCGCATAATATCGGGGAAGGACACACGCACCAGACCTTCTTGCAACACTGTAAAGGTGTCTTTAACCATGCCAGAGTTGCGCTCAAAAGCCTGCTCAATACGGCTGTACTCTTTTAAAAACTGGTTGATTTTAATCTGGCGTAAAAGATTATCCTGGTCCACCAGGGTAATAAAATTTGAACCCAATAATTGCTGGGCTTCTTCGCCCCAAAAAGGCTTTTCTTCAATCACCAAATCCCGACGCCGGGGCTGTTTCAGGGTAAAAATCATGGGGGCAAAGTTTAACATGGCCTGGGTTTTCATTTTAAACTCAATGGTTTCCACCATATAATTTTCAGACATGCCTGTACTCCTGAAGTATTTTTTTTATGCTAACACAAAAGCCCACCCCATACCGGTAAAAATATGGCATTATGACGTATATGCTGAACTTTTTACCTGCTTTTGTACTGGCGGTGTTGGTACCGCTTATGATTGCCAGCAACACCCTGTTCTGGTTTACGCTCTTTTTGCCCATTATTGCGCTGAAACTCCTGTTTTTCTTCAGCCCGGCGGTTCAGCAATGGGGTTCACGCTGGCTGATGTTTCTGGGCTCTTGCTGGGTGGCGGGCAACAGCACCATTTTTAACCTCACCCAAAAAACCCAGTGGGAAATCACCGGCTTTGAAGACTTAGACCTGCAAAAGTCCTATCTGGTGGTCAGCAATCACCGCTCCTGGACCGACATTTTTGTCTTACAGCACGTGTTTAACGGCAAAATTCCCTTTTTAAAATTCTTTCTCAAAAAGGAACTGATCTGGGTGCCCCTGCTGGGTGTGGCCTGGTGGGCCTTAGACTTTCCCTTTATGAAGCGCTACTCCAAAGCCTATTTGGCCAAACACCCCGAAAAAAAGGGCAAAGACATGGAAACCACCCGCAAATACTGCGAGCGCTTTAAGCATTATCCTGTGTCGGTAATCAACTTTTTAGAGGGCACCCGCTTTCGCGAAGCCAAGCGCGACGCGCAAAATTCCCCCTATCGCCACCTGCTCAAACCCAAGGCCGGGGGGGTGGGACACGCGCTTTCCATTCTGGGCGACAGCTTCAGTGAAGTCTTAGACGTGACCCTGATCTACCCAGAGAACAAACCTGAGAACCTGATTTTGCAATTGTTCAAAGGCCATATTCCCCGCATTGTGGTGCACCTGCAGCGACGCCCCGTTCCTGAAGGAGTCACCGGCCGCAATTACCAGGAAGAACCCGAGTACCAGGCGCAAATTCAGCAATGGGTAAATGAGATGTGGGCGGACAAAGAGGCCTTTATTGAGCAATGGCTCAGCAAGCATCAGGTTGTTCTTGATCATTAAAATCTTACTCCTTTAATTGAGTTATCGCCCCTTAATTATTTTTATAAATTAGCGTAATATACTTACATCTATATTCATCATTTTTTATAAACAAGGGCGCGTGTACAATGGCTGAACTCTACAATGAAGCAAAACATTTCGTAAGACGAAGAGAGTGCATTCCTCGGAACTGGAATGAACTAGACAGCACACAGCAAGAAGCTCTTGAACAATTGTTGGTCATGATTGATCAATATCGAGAAGATGCAAAGCAATCCATTAAACCTTTTCGTGCTGAGTTTCCATTACGCATGAACTATGTGTCCAATATCTTATTTTTAGATGGCGATCGCGGCACAGGCAAATCCACCGTCTTATACTCTTTGATCAATGCGATCACCCAAAACCCGGAAGAATTCCTTGAAAAACGTCCTGGGTCTGATCAAGTCGAGAGCAATATGTCTGAGGAACAACGCCAGAGAAAACAAGATCTTTATGCTATTTTACAGGGGCTCGTAAACCAAAATGTCATTTTTCTAGACCCGCTAGATCCTGAACTAATGCCTGCTCCTTCAAATATTATCGCAGCACTGATGGTGCGGATTGAAGAGGCTTTTAAACGCAGCAGCCATCAGCAAAAAAACTTTGCCTATGAAGAGGTTATTTTTCCAGGGCGTTCTGAAAATACCTGGTCCGAATTCTCACAATTGATGCGTTCTGTCTCTATCGGATGGACCCCAAACCTCAGAGGAAGACAAAGTACAGATCCTGATACCTATGCCGAAGAAGTCTTAAAAACCGAGCGCGCACGACTCAAAATAAAAAAGTTTGACGCCATTATTTCGCAGCTCACTCATGAAATGGGAAAAGCCCATAGCACCTCTCCTCCTCTATTTATATTGCCCGTTGATGACGCCGATTTAAGCCCCCTGCACTTCTTGGATCTTTTTCATATGATTCGCCGAATTAGCTCGCCCCATATTTTGTTCCTTGTGGCGGGTAATTACGAGAACTTAGAAAAGGTATTCGAGTTAAAATATGCAGCTGATTTTAGCGAGATGAACAACCCACACTCTCACGGTCAAATTTATCGCAACGCGGAACAACAAGGATATATTTCTTCCCTATCTCATAATCTGGCTCACGCCGCCTTACAAAAATTAATTCCTGGCGGCTCTCACTTGATTCACCTTAAACACCTTACCATTCAAGAAGCACTTAACTTCTTTATTAATTCTAAAGGAGAACGAGTTCAAAATAGTAATGAATCAATTCGAGGGCTTCTGGAAAAAATTGAGGGACATATTCCTACATCAAAAATTCAAGACTTGTTATTTTTTGAGAAGCAGTTTGAAAAGCAAGAAGCAGGAAAAACCTTTGTACAGCATTTAAAAAACTCGCAAATGACAGAAGTATTTTCAGGCACAATCCGCTCAGTTTATGATATTTGGTTGGACTTGTCGCTATTAGAAAAAAAGCTAAACAGCAACGAAAAATTAGATGATTTAGAACAACAGACCCTTCTCATCAATTTTGCTAAACAAAAACTTAAAAATGCAATTGAACAAGAAACACTACAAAGCCGAAAAACGAAATCGTCCCTTGATTGGACCTTTAGTACACATCGTCCCGCTCTCTATCTCGCAGCCCCCACTCATCAAGAAATTAGTCATATAGACTATTCTTCAACACAAAAAGCTGTTTTTCTTCGAAGTGTGGGTAATTTCGAGATATATTTAGATCATGACTTAAACCTCATAGACCAAGAAAGTGACATCTTAAGCGAATCTCAAACCGCTTGGATTTTGCTCTATGAGAGTTTGAATCAATCTTTATTTAATCAAAATAGCTTTTCGTTGCATTTGCATAATACAACCCAAATGTGGGCTCAAAGCGTATTTATCCCTTCCTCTGAGCATCTTCTTCCCTGGCCATCATTACCCTGGCTTACCTTTCATGATCTAGAAGTATTTAAGAGCTATTGGACAGCTTTTATGAGTTCTCTTTCAACGAGACAAAGCTCATCTAATCAAGAAAACATTGACTTTTACGCATATATTTGGTCACGAGGACTTGTGTATCTTTGTACGGACAAGAAAAAATTGCCTTTGTCTTTTTCAGATGTGAAAGCTGACTCGTTACAAAGGGTAAAAAATCACATCGTGGCACCACTAAACGCCAAAAGAGGAGTAAACTCCCTTATTAAATCACCATATTACCTTGACTTACTGAAAAGCCTCTTAGTTATTTATAGTCCTGAACGAGGGGTTTCCACAGAAATTAGCAACATAGTAAGTTCTAGTATATTCAGTGCCATCAATGAGCCTAAATCAAGAGACCTCCAAAATAAACTAAAAATATCTCGCTTAAAAGATTTTTTTCACGAAGTAGCAACACAAAGAGCTCACGCAATAATTGGCTTCAACCCCAATACAGAGGAAAAACAACCCTCTTTTACAGAGTCTCATCAACGAATTGAATCTTTTTTGCTGGGTTTTTGTGAGTTTTTAAATTGTGATAATGAGATGTATAATTGGTTAAAATCATTTGCAGACACAGCAACAAATCTAGCCAAGGATAATTTAATAGGCGTCCATAGCGAAGAACACCCGTCATTTTTTGAAACCCCTGCTGGATACCCAACTCCAGCAACCAAAGAGGCAAACCCAGTTAAGCAAATTGTGGGGTTTAAACTCCCCTCACTAATGTCACGCATCAATTCTCTTACATCTCTACTACCAACATCTAAGAACAAAAATAGCCATCAAGATAAAGACAGCCTTTATTCTGCTGTTCTTGATACACTTCTCTTTAAAAGAGAAATTCAGTCCTCAATTCGGGTTCAAAAAACAAATTTAAACAACTTGTCTGACGCTGATAAAAACTTCTTAAGTTTTTTAAAAAAGCAATTGGAGCTACTTACTCCCTTAAATAATTTTTTTAGTTCAGAAACAACTATTACTTCTGACCATGTCTATGAAACTAAAAAACTTGAAAATGTTTTTCCTGGCACCGATTATCCTCTAAACTTCTGCTCAGTACTCTTACTCGCTATGAGCCTCATCAGACCTTCAGAAGAAGAATATAAAGCCACTTACATACTTACTGAAGAACGTATTCGAGCGCTCCAAAGACTTCTTCAGTCTAATTTAAATGATTAGTCAACACGAGTTTTTAGAGGCCGAAACACTGGCCATTCTTGTGGGCTCTGAAGCTGCTTTTTGCACAGGTTTTTTTACCGTTAATGTTCAAGATGACAAACTCCAAAACTTCTGGCGACACTCAGAAATTCATCTTTTAAAAGCAGTGCCCGGTATATCGTTAAATGTCTTACAACATTTGAGAGATAAGATCTGGTTTCCCAAACCTCAGCAAATCACACCTTTACCTTTACATTGTGTGTTTCGGCATGTCGGAAGAGGCCTCCTGGAAGAGCACGGTGGCAAAGCCAAGCCTATTGAAAACTGTCACAGCCAAGACAAAGATGAATTACAGGCCTGGCGTTGGTTTAGCTTTGCCTTACCTGAGGAGATTTTTCTCAGCACAAGCTTTGAAACTGGTGTTAATTGTATTGAACTCAACCACCCTTTGCTTCAACAAAACCTATCTGACAAAGGTTTTAATGAAATTCACTTACATCAGGGTGCGGCTTTTACCTTTTCCATGTTTTGGGTAAGTACCTTGCATCAATTGCGCACCGATGGCGTCAATGCACAGATATTGAGCAGTCCTCAGGCCGTTTTTGAGCACGGCAAATTTTTTGCGTCCTGGCTATTGGCAGGAGCCATTATGCGTCAGCTGCTATTGGCATTTCTTTGCCAACCGTGTGATAAGTATTCTAACTTTCAGTCTTATTTACGTGCAGTTTCTACACAGTTAAATACTCGAAGTGTCGATCTTAGCTGGACCCTCAATCAAGTAGCAAAAGCGCTTAGTCAGCCTGAAAGTTTTGATCCCAAGATATTAAGCGCTCTCTTTCAAAGAATGCAAGCCTTATACCGTGAAATAACCCCGGAGAAGGCGGGTTTGCCTAAAACCCTTGATGAACTCTGGTGCTACGATCCCATTTCGAATTTTCAGGTTCCCGAAAAGCCTGAATTTAAAGAACTTTATTTAACCCGAAAAGCATTTCAATATATTGAAAGTCATCCTGAAGATACCTGCTTTGCTCAGTTACTTTGGCAAAGTTTACGTTTAAAAACCCTCTTGTATCGCCATATTGTACAACGGCCAATGGTGACAGGTCTTCAATGGTTTATTCGTTTTTTTGAACGTATGGATGCGTTTGACGGCTTACTGAAAAAAACAACCGTAGAAAGTGCATTCTCTTTGTCTGGAGGAGGTAAGGGATTGCGTTCTCTTGAAATTAGAAAGCCGCCCAAAGATAGCGTTTCGGCCATGAAAAGTATGATTCGCGATCAGCTTCAAACCTGGATCAATCATCCTGCAACTCAAGACACTGAGTTGGGGCTGGTTTTACACCTGGTAAAAACCAACGGCAGCGCATCGAATAAAACCCATCTCGTTGTTAATGCAGATGACACCTATGCTAATCCTTGCCACCCTAAAAACTATGCGAACTACCGGTATGGACACTATTTTCGCAGCAAGTGCAGCGAAATCAGCGCCATACAAAACCTGCTTGAACAGGTTCCACTGGCACTTTATTTTATTCGTGGCATAGACACTTGTACCGATGAGTTATCAATCCCCACCTGGGTTATGGCCCCATTGATTCAACGATTGGATCACATTGGACAATTAACATCCTTGCGCCTGTCCCAAAACACGAGCTTCTGTATTCCCCCCTTTCGAAAAACTATTCACGCTGGAGAAGACTTTTGTCATTTAATGGAGGGTATTCGCCACCTGGATGAAATACTTACCCATTATCCACTCAATACAGGCGATCGCATTGGTCACGGACTTGCTCTGGGATTGAAACCTGAATTTTGGGCAGGAAAACATGCCGTGGTCTGGATGAGTAGTGAGGCAAGACTGTGGAATCTAGTATGGGAATACAGCATTTATAACCAGGGTCTTGTGGAAGTAAGTGCCGAACGGTATGCAAAAATCATTCATACAATCACTCAACTGGCCCAAAGTATTTTTCCCTACTTCAAAGCGACGGAAAAAAAAGCGAGTGAGTTGATTGAGCCCATGAGTACGTTATACGAAAACCTATTCTGTTTAAGCACACTCATTCAAGCAGGATTTCCTGAGGGAGAGGTTTTCCACAACAACTCCCAGGCCTCCCAGTTACTCATTCATTACCTTACGAACGAGCATTGCTTTCAAGAAAGTCAGAAAGTCATCGAGGTGCGTCAAACCCCTGACGAGATAGACGCTTTAAATAAACTCCAGAGATATGTGCGTATGCGAATGATTGAAAAAGAAGTGACCATTGAAATCAACCCTTCTAGTAACTTTCTCATTGCACACCTTCAAGAACTTAAAAACCACCCTATCTGGTACTTAAACCCGGTAAATCCCACAGGAGATGATCTTCCACCACTCAAAATAGCTATTGGATCAGATGACCCCATAACATTTTCAACCCGACTTCCCCAGGAGTATGTCTTAATCAATAATGTTATGAAATACATGAATATTGATCCCCAACATGCGGCACATTGGTTAAATGAAGTAAGAGAAAACGGTTTGAATGCAAGATTTACCCTCGGCCCTCAAACTGTCGATAATACAAGAAAGTTTCTCTGGAAAGAGATATACGATGCCCTAACCCCTGAGTATTAGGCGTCAATCTTTGTCTTTTTTAAATTTAACACCCCCTTAATACAAACCCTGCTATGCTAGTTAAAAACCATACGAGGTATGTTATGAATTACGCCATTAAAACCACTCTCAAGGGCGACTTTGCCGACCTTTGCGAAAAAACCCGTGCCGCGCTGGCGGAACAGGGCTTTGGGGTACTCACCGAAATTGACTTTCAGGGCACCCTCAAAAAAAAGCTCGACAAAGATATTCCAGACTACGTCATTTTGGGAGCCTGTCACCCTGCCTCAGCCTATGCCAGTTATCAGGCCGAGGCCAATATTGGCCTGATGTTGCCTTGTAACGTCACCGTCCGGGCCCTGGGCAACGGTGAGGTGGAAGTGGCGGCGATTGACCCCAGCGCCATGATGGCTCCCATCGACAACCCGGCACTCGAAGCCGTCGCCACCGACGTACGGCAACGCTTTGAAGCCATGATAAAACAGCTGCAACAGCCTTAGCCCGAGAGACCCAGGCTCGGCGATCCTTGCCAACCCGCCAGAACTTGCTATGCTGTAAAGATAAGCGAGGGTTGCGTCATGAATAATGAAATACAGCAAAGTGTTGAGGCTAAACCCCTTACCCCCCAGCAAAAATGGGCCTGGCTCGTCGGGTGTGTGGTAGTGTTTACGGTCATTTCAGGTATTGCCTTACAACATCAGGCCCAAAAGCATCCGTTGGGCACCCGCGAAGGGGCCAGCACCGTGTTTTTTGCGGCCTGGCCTGAGGCCAAACAAATAAAGCACCTGTATACCGCCCCGATCAAGCGCACCCCACGCTACCCGGCGGGAGCTCTCTCGTATTACCAAACCCCCAAAGGACGCTTACAAATTCGCTGGCAGGTGCAAACCGAATGGGGAACCCCCGTGGGCATTTACGGTTTCTTTTGGCGGGTGCATTCCCTCTGCTGGGAAAACCCCGCTCAGAATGCCAAACCCTGTCATTTTGCATCCAGTCATCTCAACCCGTCCTAATGGACCGGCCGCAGGGGTTTTTGAAGGGTTTTTAAAAAGGGCTAAAACTTAATCGTTGGCTTTGACAGCGGTGTAAGCGGCAGCGGCACCCGCAGCGGCACCTACCACACTAAACACAGCGGCAGCCATGGGTTCAAAGGTGGTTCCGCCGCCCGCCACCAACGGGGCCACCACAGAGGTTAACACGCCCACCGCGGCACCGGCTCCCGCACCAAGGGCCACACTGTGGTCATCACGTACGGCACCGATGCTATTGACGGCCAGGCCCGTTACGCCACCCGCGACACCACCCAAAAGAATACCCAGGCTCATGCCTGTATTGGCATAGCGGCTTCCACCGAGAATACGACCAGCCACGGCACCGGTCCCAGCTCCAGCGGCTAAACCCGCCAGGGTACCCGCACCAAAGGTAATGAGGTTGCTTTTTAAGCCACCTTTGTGGGGAGTGGTTTCGACTAAATCAGCTTTTAAACTTGAAGCTTTGGGGGATTCCTCGGCAGGGCTTTGGGTTTTGGGCGCTTTATTGACGGGTTGGGTTTGCGCAAGACTGTGTAAGGCCTGGGGTTGTTGAGCAATACTTAAGGACATGTTTATTAACTCCTGAACATTTTCACTACGGTTTTGATAACAGCATTATGGCACACCCCCTGTGAAAACCTTCTTGAATTAAACATTTATTACTCTTATCTTAACTTTTATTTAGTCTTAAGCACCCACAAGCGACCATAATGATGCAGCGCACTGGCCTTTTGTTGCGCTGCGTCTCCGGCGCCCATGTACACATCCACATGGCCGGGACCTTTAATGGCCCCGCCGGTGTCCTGGGCCAGAAGCAAGCGCAGCTGATGCCCCATAAACTCGCCCTGGGCACTGAGCTGGGGCACCTCTGCCAGCACCACGGATCCCAACGGAATAAAGGCGGGATCTACCGCAATAGACACTTCAGGCTGCACCTCGGTGTGCAGCGAGCCGCGAGGACCGTGCTGGGCCTTTTTGAAGAAGACATAGCTTTCATTTTGGCCCAAAAACGGCACCAGTTTGTCAGGGTGCTGGGCAAAAAAATCACGAATGGCCTGCAGAGATATTTCTTCAGCGGGAATATACCCTCCGGTCACCAGATAACGTCCCACACTGCTGTACTTTAAGCCGTTTTGACCTGCATATTGCAAGGTTAAGCGTTCGCCCGTATCCACGTACTCCGCCAAACCCGAACCCTGCACCTGCAAAAAGAAATTCTCAAGCAGACTTTTCGAATACCCCAGCTCTAAACCCTTGCCCGCCAGCACCTGGTCCTGATCAATACGGGCACGGGTCAGAGGTTGCCCCAAATACAGGGTGTCTTTAAGGCCGGGAGGCAGGGCGTATAAGGGATAAACGTATTCGCCCTCGGGCTTGTGTTTGAGTTGAATAATGGGGCTAAAATACGCGGTGAAATGGGTATTGCCGCAGCCGTCTTCGCCCTTGATTAATTGAGGCGTCAGGTGCTTGAGATCGGCCACCGTGAGTTTTGCGGGCAATTTCTTGGCCCACTGGCTCTGGGGCACCTGGGGAAGCTGCTGCTGCAAGGCTTTGCGAAAGGTGGGTGCATCGTAGTGAATCACCGCAGCGGGGTCTAAGGTGGTGTCCGGGCGATACACGGGCTCAAAACACGCAAAATCACGCTTGCCGTTGCCAGAGAAGGTATAGCCTTTGCCCAATTCTTCAGCCTGCGCTTGCAAAAATCCCTGGGGGGCGAAACAGGCTCCCCCCACCAGCACTGCACATAACAAACCACGAAACACACCCATGAACAGATCTCCTGAATTTTAGGTCTTTTTCAAAGCATACGTGAAGGCACGCAGAGAAACAAGCGTACCGCATCCAACTCGACCCGCAATGGCTCAGCCTCGCCAACTTTTATTAAAAATAAACGGGGATTTTACACGCAATTAGGACCCACTTTGACACAGTAAAAGCAATGTCAAACACCAAACAAAGGATCTTGTATGTTCACTACCCATCACGTCATCAAAACGCTATTTTGCGGCCTGTGTGCGTTTTCTCTTAGCGCCTGCGGGTCCTCCGCCAGTGTGAATACCGCAGCCACGCCCACAGCCAATTCAGCTGCGGGGCCCAACGCTTCAGCAGAAACCCTTGCTGAGGCCGAAGCCAACGTGGCCGCTCAAACGCCGCCGGTGGGTGCCACCCGCAACACCTTAACCCGCGAACAATACGTGAGTGCCATGGCCTGTGCCGCCGAGCGCGCTGCACCGGGCAGCAAATTTCGCTTTAAATCGCAATGGACCGCCTACCAGGACGCCAGCGCTCAGGCCTCGTGGAATCAGGCCATGGCCTCAGGGGGCGACGGCCAGTATATTGTGTACACCCAGGCTGTGAGTCTGGGCTGCCTCGGAGAAGGTTAAGCCCAAAGCTCAAGCCCAAAGATTGACGAGGGTTCGCCGCAGTTCTGAATAGAAATGCGGGGGCAACAGTGCCGGAGGCAAAGGCGGACACCCCTGGTTTTTGAGTACCTGCAACCCGTATACCCGTGTGTTTTGCGCTTGCGTCAGCATATAGGGCCGATGCTCCAGGTACAAATACGCCTGGTAATCCAGAGGCAGCTGCAAAGAAAGTTCGCCGTCACCACTGGCTGAACGCCAATGACGGTTTGTCAGCGCCAACAGGCGGGTGCTCTCCACGGGTGTCTCGGGCACCTGTGTAAAGCCTTCCTGACACCACTCCAGCGGTTCGGCAAAGTAAGCGCCGCGCTGTCGCTGCGAAATCCATTCCTCAACGCTCTGGAACTGCCATTGGACCAGACTGGACAGCATATATACCGGATGGGCCAGCACCACTTCACAATCTTCAAGCACCTGCACCGCTTGCCCGCGGGCGTCACGGCACACGCCATCCTGATACACAAAAGTCAGGTCATAAGCCTGCTCCTGCTGCCACACGCCCCAGATGACATCTGCCACCAAATGCTGCAATAGCGGGTGTTCACACACCAGGGTCCGGGCCTCATGCCAGGACCAGCGGCGCTGTACGATCAAGGCCCACTCCAGCCGCTTGTGTTGCCATTTCACCTGCTTGCGGGCCTGGGTAGCAAAGGTTTTCCAGAGCGGTTGGGCTTCAGCCAGGGCTTTCGGCACCCGCTTACAAGGCTTTTCTGGGCCATTGCCTTTGCGGTGAAAAAGCACCGGTTCACCCTTTAGCAGTGTCCAACGCAGGCTTTCATCGCCTGCCCGCCACCGCTGTTGGCCTGCGGCATCCAGCCCCAGATCAGGCACCAGGCGATCGCTGAGGGCCTCAGGGCTCAGTCCCCGTCGCAAAGCCAGGTTAGCAAGGCTCTGCTCACTGGCGGTTTTTAAACTGGGGTAACGGGCCTGCAAACGAAGGGTCTCTAAGGCAAAGATCGCCTCAGGCACATCCATTTGCTCTAAAATTTCGAGTCCCACCTGAGACCGCTGATAGGCCCTCTCACCCGGCCATTTTAAGAGGTAGGGCACCAGCATCGCAATACTCTGGGCATCGCCGAAGTGTTTTAGGGCCAGAAACATCCACTCCTGCTCGGTGGGGCACCCCTGCTTTAGCCAGTGTTGGAACAAGCTATCGCTATAACGGGCCAGAGAATCAGGGGTTAAGCAAGTCTGCACGGCGTGTAGCACCGGATGGGGAAAGTGTAGGCTTAATTGCGCGGTGATGGCATTGAGCTGAGCCAGGGCCTCGTCATTCAAGGGCTGCAGCCGTGATGTACAAACGGGATGATGTAACAGGGCCTCAGGCAAAGACAGAGGCAGGGTGGAAAGCGGGGAGCGGGCATTTAAAAATTCATCGCAGGCCTGTAGCGCCTGCGTACCATGGTGGGCAAACCACCGGGCAGCCCATTGCCGCAATGGGGATTTGCCCTGCACCATGTGCCACATTTTGGGAGCCACTTCAACAGCGGCAAAACGGGCCAGAATGGGAGCAGCCAAAGTCGGTTGAGCCTCGGCATAGTTGAGCCATCCAGGCAGGCCCTCTACCCCCAAACGTTTTAAAAGACACAACAATTGCTCAGGCTCTGGCCGAAACCAACGCCGGTGCTGTTTCACACGCAGTTGGTTCCAAAAGCCCACCACATGGTAAGCAGAAATACCGTCCAGGCGATCCAAAAACACCGTGGACTTGCCGTTTAAATCTGCGGTTAATGCCGCCATCAGCGCTTCATCTTGCCGGGGCGTTAAGGGCAAAGGGCCATAAATCGCACGGGAAATTTGTGCCGGCTGATCTTCAGGGAACCAGGCCACATGGGGTGAGGGGAAAGGCTCCCCCTGAGAGACCCGTGCTTCAGAGGGCACGAAGGACAGAATCGCCTCAGGCAGAGCCACCTGCTCGCCCGGTGGCTGCGTCCGGGGCAGGGTGGGAAGCACCGCCTGCGCCTCAGGGGAGAGTCCCTCCCATAGGGTGGGCCAATCGGAACGCTGTTGCCAGGTGTGCACCAGGGCACTGGCCTGAGCATGGCGAGGCTGTTGTTGCAAAAGCCTTACGGCTCCCTGCAGGGCCAGCTCCAGATCTTTTTGCAAGAGCTTGTGAATCAACGGGGCCCGTCGGGTTTCGCCGCTCAACTCAATCAGGGCGGCCATTGCCGTTTCAGTGGGTAAAGTACCCAACAGTTCCGTCATTCGCTTGCGCTCCCCCACCCGCTGGGCATGGTGAGCCATGGCTCTTAAAAAAGGAAGCGCCTGTGCCCCCTGATGTGTAAGGGCCCGCGCTGCCCAACCGGTCTCACACAGGGCCTGAGAGACCCAGGGGCGTAAATCGTAGGTGGACAATGCCAAATAGCGTTTTAAAAACGCCTCTTGCAGTGCGGCATCCGTGACAAAGGGCCACAACAGCCATCCCCCATAAAATAAGGCGTTGTTTCCCAGAATCTCAAAGGTGGCCTGAGGCCAGGTGGCCATAAGATTTAAATCTTGCTGCGCAAGCCAGCTCTGCGCGGCGGTGTGCAGGCAGTCGGGGTCTGCCAGCAAAAGCGCGCTCATGATCTGAGCCAACAGATCGCCCTGGGCAAAGACCTGGTGCAGACAGGCCTTTAGCTCGCTTTTTTCGGAATCAGCCAGCCCGTCAAGATAAGTGTAAAGCCCTTGAAAAGCCAGATGGTGGGGTAAATCTCCCTCAATACAGGTCACTGACGTTGGGGCCAGAAACAGGGTCAGACCGTTTTTGTCATAGTGGGTGCGTAGGCCATAGACCAGACTGTCGCGCCAGGCCTGTACCGTGGCCAGAGGTCCAGTGGCCTGCCAGAGCAGCTCCACAGCGCTTTGATCTTCTACCATGTGCCAAAACAAAGGAGCCAGCGCCGCTGAAATCGCCGAAGGAGGCTCGGGTGCAATGGCTTGCTGGCGCAATTGGGCAAAATGCTGCTGGGCCAGCGGATCGGGATCTTCAAACTGACAAATCAACAGACGGCGGCGTGCAGAACGTACAAAAGCCTTCCAGGCCTGATGCCAGGACACAGCCGAAGGGATCTTCACAGAAGGAGAAACCTCAGCGGGCAAGACCTCAGTCTCTGCTTGATACCCCTTTTTTTGCTTCGACTGCACCTGTTTTTGGAAATAGCTTGCTGCGGCCTGGACGTTATCAAAGGCTTTCTGACGGTGCTGTCCCTGGGTGCCCACCTTGCCATAATGCAGCGCCACATGGGTGTCCTCCTGGGTGATCTGCCAAAACTTATGAGAACTTCCATCCTGATAATACAGCCGAACCGAGGTAGACATATTCAGTTTTCCCTTTTTGTATTAAGCTAAAGATACCACCCCGTTGGAGGAACATCAATGGCCCATTTGTATACCTTCCTGGCAGCCCCGCTTGAGGCAAAACCAGCAACCGCTGAAGCCCCGGTTTACACCGAGGGCCGGTGGCAAAGCCAACTCCTTCAGCCCTTACAGTGGCATGCGTATGTGCAGACCGATGCCGCATTATGTAGCC
This sequence comes from Candidatus Sericytochromatia bacterium, assembly GCA_964229355.1. Classification (GTDB taxonomy): domain Bacteria; phylum Cyanobacteriota; class Sericytochromatia; order UBA7694; family UBA7694; genus CAXRDE01. The sequence goes on from CAXRDE010000014.1 coordinate 183,019, forward strand.
CCGAGACCTCACGCTTTTGGGCGCATGTGCACCCCGACCATTGGGACCTGCATTTCTGGGATACCCAGAAACACCAACAACTCAACTGCCCACTGCCGCCCTTTAATACCGACACCCACGACGCCTTGCTTCGTTTTTTTGAAGGTCTAGAACCTGACATAGACACCCGCCAGCTCGCCCTGAGCGAAACCGCACGGGCCGTCAGTCCACTCAACACGGGAGGTCCTCTGCCCACGTTACTGCACACGCTAAAACTTACCCCAATGTTTGCCGAAAGCACAGGCCCGTACGGCGCAATGGCGGGGCGATACACCAATCCCAGCGATGCCTTTAACCGGGTATTAACGGCCTGCACAGCCCTGGAACCCACAGCGTGCCCCCCTTCATTGCATTCCCCGGAATTGCTGCGCGACCTTTACACCTTGCTCTGGTTCGAAAACAGAGCCTGTGAGGCGGTTTTTGAATTGACCGGTGAGGACTTTCCCGCCCTCTCGTTACCCACGGAGGCCGAAGATGTGATTCAACACCGTCCTTTAGAGAAAGGCTTTTGTTTAGCCTTTGAAGCCGAAGGCAGTGCGCTCTGGGTGCGCAACGGAATCATAGACGCCCTGTATTTTTTAAGCACGGTCTGGGCCCCCGGTCAACACTGGAAGCTGAGCCTGGCAGCACCCGCTGATGCCGAAGATCCTACATCTCATGGCGTACAACAGGTGTTTGGCGGCACTGTCACGGCAGCATTCACCCCTGAGACACCTGCGATGTTGGCATGGACCCACTGGGCCCCCGCCACCGATCATCCGGCTTTTTTAGAGGCCCTGGACCTGGCCCGGTGGGTAGAAAGCGGTGAAGCCCTGCAGCTCAACGGTCCTGAAGAATATGCCGCGAGCTTGCAAGCCTGCGTCACGCATTATGAGCTCATGAAAGACGATTTCCATAAAAATGCAGATGGCACTTATCGTATTAAAGATCTCTTTCAACGCAGCTTTGTGGCCATCCGCCTGTGCGCCTTCCGATACGGTAAACGTCTGGGCATGGGTGCCGGTCTCAAGCGTCAGGATGCCAGTGCAGAACGTTGGAAGGCCCTGGATGAGCTCATCCAAAACAGCTTGTTAAAACCCAACACCGGCGAAGTGCTCTACGTCGGCAACTCAGGCGATTTTTTGGCCACCACCCCGCAACAACTCCCTCCGGGGGAACGCAGTGCACTGGAGTTGCTGCAGCAAGAGCTCGAAGCTTTGGGTTTTCAATATCTGGGTTCGATGATCTGGAAGCCGGGCGGCGATGTGCATAATGCAGTCTTTGTTCACCCAGATCACCCCACTTACGTCATGATCATGTTTACCTTATTTGGTGTGTTTACAGAGTTCTTTTCGCACCAGGTCACGGGTGCATCTTTGACCACCACCAATAATCCCATGACCGGTGACGATCCCGAAAAACAGATCACCCGCCAGGTCATGGAAGACCAGAGCCTACACGACATGTGGCAGGCCCACACCCAAAAGATGGCACCCTGGCAAAGCACAGCAATGGCATGCCCTGCGGATTTACAGCACTTTTTAAAGGTGGTGGATGCATTTTTGGTACGCACCCTGCACGGCTAGCCAAAGCAGCGCGCAAAGCGAAATTTAGCCGCTGACAGCAGCTTCCATTTGCGACAGGGTTTCTGGCCCCAGTACGTCGAGCAGTTGCGGGATATCCACAAAGGGATTCCGGTTGCCCTGGGCCTGGGCAATGCGTTCATGACGGTGGGCTTCCACCGCGTTGACGGGGTCCTGGACCATCCATTGCTGATAGGTGCGCAAGCGGGGAAAAAAGAAGTCCGGCCGGTACTCGTTCTGGCGAATGGGCGCTTTGTAGTAACGCAGATAAAAATACAAAAGCGCCCGTGCGCTGTCGCCCTTTTGGTCTACGCCCGGCTCAAACACATAGCCCCAGGCACTCTGCCGGGTTTTGATTTGTTGCGAACCACTGGCGGTGGCATAGGTAACTTCTCCGTCGGCGGGACGATTGTCTAAGGGAAAATGGCCCCGACGGGTGTTGGGGGTCATTAAGGTAGGAAACAAATGGTGCATATCAGAGCGCATGGGTTCTTGCTTGTCAAAAAAGCCCTGGGGCCAGGTGTGCTCGCAATTGATGCTGTCGCCATTTTTACCGTCGCCGTTGGCATCACCGTCTTCTTTGTACTTGTGGCCACTGGGGCCGTCGCCGCTGATCCACACCGCCGAATACGCCGCACGAATCTGAGGGGTTTTGCCCTGTAAACGGCTATCGGCCTGGGTGTATAAATAAGCGGTGGCCTCGCCATAATTCAGGGCTTTGGCTTGATTAACCAGGGTGCTTAAGCCCTCAAAGAGCTCACGGCCTTGTAAATGTTGTACCGGGGCGTAGTAGGACTGTAGCTCAGGAGATAACTGGCGATACCAGGATGCCACACCCGCTTGCTGAGCCCGCAGAGAAACGGGGCGACCCGGCCCAGGCGCAGCCATGGGAGCACGACAGGCAGCCAGGCTGGTGACCAGCAGTAAAGCGCAGCTTATAGAAAAAGGTATCTGCCCCCGAAAGGGCCCAGAACGAAAGTGAAACATATATACTGATTATACCCCAAAGTGTCCCGCACTTGCTTTTAGGAGATCTGTAAAAGATGCAAGTCACCGTCTTTAGCACCCAGCCCGATGAACGGCGTTATTTAGAGGCCGCTGCGCAAGCCCATGATCAGAAACATCCCGAAGCACCGCTCGAACTGAGCTTTTTAGAAGCGCATCTCAACGCGCGCACGGCTTCGCTGGCCAAAGGTTCACAGGCCGTTTGCGCCTTTGTGAACGACCCCCTCGATAGCGAGACCCTTCAGCAGTTGGCCGACCAGGGCGTTCAAACCATCGCCCTGCGCTCAGCGGGCTTTAATCACGTGGATTTGCAAGCCGCCCAGAAGCTGGGGCTGGTGATCACCCGCGTGCCCGCGTACTCCCCTTATGCGGTGGCCGAGCATACGGTAGCCCTGATACTCAGCCTCAACCGCCAAATTCACCGCGCCTATAACCGCGTGCGCGAGGGCAACTTTGCCTTGCAGGGCATGTTGGGCTTTGACATTCACGGTCTAACGGTGGGCCTGGTGGGCACCGGTAAAATTGGCCTGTGTGTGGCCCGCATTTTAAAGGGCTTTGGCTGCCGTATTTTGAGTTACGACCCCCAGCCCAGCGAAGACGCCTTACACATCGGTTGCGAACCCGTGGACCTGGCCACCCTGTGGCGCGAATCAGATATTGTGAGCCTGCACTGCCCCTTGACCCCCGACACCCATCACCTGATTAACGGCGACAGCATTGCCCAGATGAAGCAGGGCGTTATGGTGGTAAACACCAGCCGCGGTGGACTGGTAGATACCCATGCGGTTATTCAGGGCTTAAAGTCTGGCCAGATTGGCTACCTGGCTCTTGATGTGTACGAAGAAGAGGGAGACTTGTTTTTTGAGGATCTCTCCGGGGTCGTCATTCAAGACGATGTTTTTAGTCGCTTATTGACCTTCCCCAATGTGCTGATTACCGGACACCAGGCCTTTTTTACCCGCAATGCCCTGCAGGCGATTGCCGAAACCACCCTGTTCAATCTGCACCAGTTTGCTCAGGGACAGTCCTGCGACAACCAGGTGCCCACCCCATGAACCCCGCGATACCCTATTTTGGCAATTACCAACAGCAGGTCAGCTACCGTGCGCGGCCCGGTGCCTATGCCCTGCTTTTAAACCCCGCCGGACTGTTGGCAAGGGTTACCCTTCCCCAGGGTTACTTTTTGCCCGGCGGCGGCATTGAACAGGGCGAAAGCCCTGAGACGGCGGTCTTGCGCGAAATTGCCGAAGAAACCGCTTGCGGTGCCACACTCATGCTCAAAATTGGCGTGGCCGACGAATATATTTACACCCCTGGCTACGACACCGGGGTGCGCAAACCCAGTACGTTCTTTGTGGCCGAGGTGGGCCCCCCCACGGGAGAACAGCCCGAGCACCCGGTGGACTGGGTCAGTCCTGAGGTCTTAAAAGAGAGCCTTTTGCACCACAGTCAACGCTGGGCCGTGCAGCAGTTTCTGCCCTATTTCTCGCCCTGATATGCAGCGTCCGGTCACAGCCTGGAAAACCCGCGGGATGGGGATGATGGTGCTGATGGTGCTTAGCGCCTGTTGGCAGAAACCGACACCGACACCGGAAGCGCCCTGGATCGCCTTTACCCACGCCCAGGTGATTCCCATTCATACGCCCGGTGTGTTAGCGGATCACACGGTACTGGTGCGCGACGGGCGCATTGTTAAGCTGGGCAAAAGCGATAAGATCTCACTGCCACCCAACACCCGGGTCATTGACCTGCAGGGCCAGTTTCTACTGCCCGGATTTTCGGATATGCATGTGCATCTCACCGAATCCAAAGATCTCTTACGCTTTCTCGCCCACGGCATTACCCGCATTCGCAATATGGCGGCTCCCCCCGCGTACGCCCGCTGGCTGGGAAGTCCCCACGTGCCGGATTTGAAAGAGGCCCTGGCTGAGGGGCGGGTGATAGGCCCTCAGGTAACAGGGTGCGGTCCCTTTTTGGACGGTAACCCACCGCAAAACAGCCTAACCACGGTGATTGACACGGCTGAGGCAGCCCGCAAGGCGGTTCAGGAGACCGCAGCCGCAGGTTACGACTGCGTCAAAATCTACAACCGCCTAAGCCCGGAAATGTTTGCCGTAATTCGCGAAGAGGCTCGGCGCTTAAACATTCCACTTATGGGTCACGTACCCCTGCACGTGGGCATTGAAGGCGCCCTCAACGCCCCCATGAAGAGCATTGAACACCTCAACGCGTACGTGGATAATTTTGCGGGGGTTTACCGGGTTCCGCCTGAACAGTGGCAAACGGTAGCTCAGCGCACCGCCGCGCAGGGGGTGTATAACTGCCCGACCCTGGTGATCTGGGACCAGCACCCGGTGTACGGTCGCTTTGACCTGATTGAAAACGATCCCCGCTTTACCCAATTGCACTGGGCCCTTCAAGTTTTTTGGAAGCACAGCCTCGACAGCGTGTTTGAGGTGACCTATGCCGACAAGCGCCGTTACCCTGCGCACATCCTCGCGTTATCCAAACCCATGGTGAAAGCCCTCTATGATGCCGGCGCCCCGCTCTTGATTGGCACCGACGCCAATTTTACCGGCATTTATCCCGGCTGGAGCGCCCTGAGAGAAATGGAGCTTTTTGCAGAGGCCGGGATTCCCAATGCAGGGATTTTAGAGGCTGCTACCCTGAATGCGGCCCGTGTGGTAGGCGTGGCGCATGAGGAGGGCAGCGTTGAAGTGGGCAAAAAGGCCCAGTTTGTGGTACTCAAAGAAAATCCCCTGCAAGATATCCGGGCGGTGTACGCTACCGTGGGGGTGATGGTGCAGGGGAGGTGGTTCACGCGGGCGGAGCTTCAGAAGCCATAAACCCGCGCTGCTCGCAGTGTTTGCACCAAAGCGTCTGTCCCAGACGGGACTGCCGCCCTGAGGCGGTCAACACCCAGTGTCGTTCTACCAGCGGGGGACGGTGTCGTACATGCTGCCGATGGCCACAGGCCAACACCGCCACCCAGTGCTGTTCATCGTCCAGCACAAAGTCCACCATGACCTGTGCGGCCATGGCAGTCGGTCCTAATTTTTCACCAGGGGCTTGTACTTTAAGCGGTGAGGTACCTTGGCATCTTCACCGAGACGCTTGCGACGATCTTCTTCATACTCCTGATAGGTGCCTTCAAAGAAGACCACTTCACTGTTGCCTTCAAAGGCCAAAATGTGGGTAGCAATCCGGTCTAAGAACCAGCGATCGTGAGAGACCACCACGGCACAACCGGCGTAGTTTAACAAGGCCACTTCCAGCGCGCGCAAGGTATCCACGTCTAAGTCGTTGGTGGGTTCATCGAGCAGCAAGAGGTTGCTGTCTTGCTTGAGCAGTTTGGCCATGTGAACGCGGTTGCGCTCCCCTCCCGACAAGAGGCCCACTTTTTTCTGTTGATCAGACCCTTTAAAGTTAAAGCGAGACACATAGGCGCGGGCGTTGACTTCCTTTTTGCCCAGCTGCAAGAATTCGTAGCCCTCAGAAATTTCGTCGTAGACGGTCTTTTCAGGATCTAAAGCATCGCGGCTTTGATCCACGTAGCCCAGTTGTACCGTTTCGCCCTTACGCAGGGTGCCTGAATCAGGCTGTTCCTGGTCCGTGATCATGCGCATGAGGGTGGTTTTACCGGCACCGTTGGCCCCGATGACGCCCACAATACCCGCAGGCGGCAGCGCAAAGGTGAGGTTTTCAAACAACAGTTTGTCGTCGTAAGCTTTGGTGACATTTTGGGCTTCAATGACCACATCACCCAAACGTTCACCGCTGGGAATGTAAATTTCCACGTTGTCTACCTGTAGTTGTTGATCTGCTGCCAGCAGTTTTTCGTAGCTGTTTAAGCGGGCCTTGTTTTTGGCCTGACGACCCTTGGGCGACATGCGCACCCACTCCAGCTCCTGAGCCAGGGTCTTTTGACGGTTGGCGGACTGCTTTTGCTGGGTGGCCAATTGCTGCTCTTTTTGCTCTAACCACGAAGAGTAGTTCCCGTGCCAGGGGATCGCATTGCCGTGATCCAGTTCCAGAATCCAATCGGTGACGTTGTCTAAGAAGTAGCGATCGTGGGTGACTACAATAACAGCACCCTTGTGATTTTTGAGGTGGTTTTCGAGCCAGGCCACGGTCTCAGCGTCCAGGTGGTTGGTGGGTTCGTCTAAGAGAATCAAATCAGGGGCAGACAAGAGCAAACGGCACAGGGCCACCCGACGGCGCTCACCGCCCGACAGGTTGTCCACAGAGGCATCCCCCGGCGGACAACGCAGGGCGTCCATGGCCATTTCCACGCGGTTGTCTAAGTTCCAGCCGTCATGGGCTTCAATTTCATCTTGCAGGCGCGCAAATTCATCGGCGGTTTCTTCAGAGTAGTTCATGCTCAATTCTTCAAAGCGCTGCATTAAATCCCGCACATGGCCCACGCCGTCTTCAACGTTTTCTTTGACGGTTTTGCTGCTATCGAGTTCAGGCTCCTGCGGTAAATACCCCACCGTAAACCCCTTGGTTAAACGGGCTTCGCCCTGAAAGGCGTCGTCCAGGCCCGCCATAATTTTTAACAGGGTAGACTTACCCGCCCCGTTGTGACCAATAATCCCGATTTTGGCGTCAGGGAAGAAGCCCAGGGTGACGTCTTTGAGCACCTCACGGTGATTGGGGCCCACTTTTTTATTGAGTTTGTAGGTTTGGTAAATGTATTGTTCAGCCATAATTGATCCTTTGAAATCGTTGAGTATTAAAGGTATTGTAGGGGGTTTTCAAGAAAGTGGTAAGAATTTAAACCCGAAGTCACGTTTTTTCAACGTTTTATGACGCAAAGATTTTCGCGATGTAAACTCCATGCTAAACTATTTTAAAAACTTTCATCAGAAAGCTACGAGTATGAGGTATCCCTGTGAGTGATGAGCGCATTGTAATTGTTGACGATGAGCCCGAGGAGAATGCGTTAATTTACAGCAAAGTATTACAACAGGCGGGCTACGAAAATATTGAGTTCGTGGAATCGGTGGATCTGCTGATCCACCTCTTAAACGAAGCCGTGGCCCAGTCCTCAGACATTGACCTGATTTTAATGGACGTGCTCATGCCCGGCAAAGACGGCATTGAGGGCATTTACCAGGTCAAACAATACGAACTCTTCAATGACATTCCCATTGTCATGCTCAGCGCTTCTGATGACAAACAATTGCTCAAAAAAGCCTTTGAAGCCGGTGCCCTGGACTACATCACCAAACCCGTGGACGCCATCGAACTGCAAGCGCGCGTGGGTGCCGCACTGCGTCTGAATGCAGAGCTTAAACAGCGCAAGCGTTGGGAAAAAGAGCTGTTGGAAATGACCCGTACCCTCATGGACAACAACGCCAAACTGGAGCAAGCCTCCTTTTTGGATCCCGTGACGGGCCTGCTCAACCGCAAAGCCTTTGACAAGCGCCTGAAAGAAGATTGGATTCACGCCTACGTGCAAAAAAGCGACATTTCGCTGATTCTGGTACAGGTGAACGACTTCCAGCGCTTTAACGAGCAAAAAGGTGCCGTTCAGGGCGATGCCTGTCTGGTGCGTGTCTCCGACGCTTTACAGCCCTTTGTGAAAGAACGGGGGCTACTGGCCCGTTTTGGTGGCACCCTGTTTGCTTTGCTGTACCCCAGTTATAGCGAAGCTGAAATTCGCCCGCTGGTCAACGCCATCCCCCGCGCCATTGCCGAGCTGGGCATTGATTTTGACGAAGACGAATCAGGCCACGTGAGTGTTTCGGTGGGTTTTGCCTCGGTGGATCCTGCGGTAACCCCTGGCCCCATCACCCTCTTGCAAAGTGCCGATCTGGATCTGGCCACAGAGCGCTTAGATGAAGCCTTAGATGCGGAAATTCACGCCCGCGTTGAGAATTAACCCCAATCTTCTCCCACACTGGATTCCGGTGTGGTAGACTGATTTTCACGTGCGGGTGTGGCGGAATTGGCAGACGCGCTAGATTTAGGCTCTAGTGTCTTACGACGTGGAGGTTCAAGTCCTCTCGCCCGCACTTTACTGTTTTCTTTTTGGGGAGGTTTTAGTATGTCACCACCCGAGTACCCTACCCCTCTTTCTCATGTGCATACCCGCACTTCATTTATGCATCGCCGCACAGCCCCTGGCGAAGTGCCCGGCACCCTGGTCACCGACCCCAATTCACCGGATCCTGTTTTTCAGATACTCAAATACAGCATCGACACCCTCTACGAAAACAAGAATGTCCGCCTCGACGCCATCTTAAGCGCTCCCGAATACCAGCCCGATGACCACAGCGTCACCTGGATTAATATTGAAGGCTTAGGCAACGCCAGCGCCGTTGAAGCGCTGGGTAAAGCCTACCGCTTACACCCGCTGGCCTTAGAAGACGTGGTCAACGCCCACCAGCGCCCCAAACTTGAGCCCTATGAAAACGTGATCTACGTGGTGGCCCGCATGCCCCACCCCGAAATGCTCAACGACACCGAACAGGTGAGCTTTTTTCTGGGCAAAAACTTTTTGATCACTTTCCAGGAGGGCACCCCCGGTGATGTGTTTGAACCCGTGCGGGAACGCATTCGCGAGAGCAAGGGCCGCATTCGCCAGCCCAACGCCGCCTATTTAATGTATGCCCTGCTCGACACCGCCATTGATCAGTACTTTCCTCAACTCGAATACTATGTGGATCTTTTAGAGAGCATTGAAGATCGCATCCTAAAATTCCCTTACGCTGAAGTGGCCTCAGAATTACACACCATTCGCCGCCACCTCTTGTTTTTACATCGCTCCATTCGCCCCCTGCAAGACATGCTCAACGCCATCATGCGCGAAGAACGCTTCGTGGATGAAGCCACACGGGTGTATTTAAGAGATTGTTTGGACCACACGGCACAGTTGATGGACATGCTCGACACCTATCGCGACGTGGCCACGCAACTTATGGATATGTCCGTGTCCGCCGCCGGCCACCGCATGAACGAAATCATGAAGTTTCTCACAGTCATGTCGAGTATTTTCATACCCCTGACCTTTATTGCCGGGGTCTACGGCATGAACTTTGACCACAGTGTCTCACCCTACAACATGCCCGAACTGCACTGGGTGTACGGTTACCCGTTTTGCCTGTTTTTAATGGCCATCTCGGTCATTGCCCTGATCGCCTTTTTTCGCTACCGCGGCTGGCTGGGCATTCCCGAGTCCGATCGTCACCACCGCAAAACGCGGCGCAGCCAGCGCTAGCCTTTGCGCATTTGCTTAAGGGTTTAAGCGCGCCGTGACATCGGCCTTTAACTGGGTCAAACCCTCCACCACCTGATCCTGAAGCTCTTTCCAGGCCAGGGTTTCTACGGACTTCTGGTAGGCATAGGCCGCATCTTGAAAGTCCGCCGCTTCGCTACTCAACAAAATGCGCTCCCCTTTGGCAGAAGCGTCAAAGGGTTTGAGTAAGGTGCCGGTGTATACATCTAAGGCAATGGCCTCCAAAGACACCTGACTCTCGTAGGCCACCGTATCTGAAAAAGACTCAAAAAAGCCCTGGTTTTGTTGGCGGCTGGGCGAAAACGTGTGCTTGCCCGTAATGATCAAGAGCACATCGGTTTGAAAACGCGAACCGAGGGTGCGCAAGCTTTCAAAGCTCTGGGTATTGCCCACAAAACTCTCAGGAATCAACAGGGTCTCTTTGACCATTTCACTGTCGGCAAAGGCTTCACGGGCTTCGGTTAAGACCGCCGCCTGATCCACCTTATCGAGGCGGCTATCGAGTTGGTAATACACCACCCCCACCCGAATCGGAAAATCGAGCACAATTTCGCGCTGTAAATTGTCGCGCAATTGCTGCTCCTGGGCGTTGACCACCTCGCCGGTGAGCAGGTCCGCCAGCCCCTCGCGGGGCATGGCCTCAGGGGCTGTGGCATAGCCTGGCGTCGAAGAGACACCGTAACTGGTACAACTGGCCAGAAATAACAGACTGCTTAACAGCAAGGGAGCAAGGGTTCGCTTTAACATAGGGGATTCTCTTTTCTTAAAACTTCAGGCGCATGCCCAGCAAGGTGCCACCACCCACGGTGACTTCGAGATCCTGGCGGGGCTGCCAGGCCAGTTCCAGACCCGTTTGAGGACCAAATTTGAGCCGCTGAAAAAAATCACCGCGCTCCAGTAGCGAAAACCCGAGGGTCAGATTCATCCGCAGGGCCAGGGGCATCTCCCACAGGTTAAAGCCGTAGGCCACAGACAGCCCCAGATCGGGGGTTAAAATATTGCGCTGACGCGAATCTTGAATTACATCGCTGTAATCGGTGCGACTGCTGACGTGCAGGCCGCCGACCCATCCCACCGATAATCCGTCTTTATCGTAGCTGCGGGCGAGCAAACGCAGACCCAGCTCAGGCGACTGTTCAAAAATGGGGGTTAAGCTGCTGCTGTACTGCTTGGTGACCGCATAGGCTCCCGCAGACACACCCCACATGCTGTAATCGTAGGCAATGCCGTAGAGGCCAATACCGAGGGCGTGCCCTTCAGAGAAATCCGCACTGCGTTGAATGGCAGCGTGTGCAGGGGCAAGGGAACTCAGATAGGCCAGAGCGCCCAGGGCAGAAACAAAAAGACGACGAGATGACTTGAACATGGTTTATTTTCCTTTGATGCTTTGTATTATAAGAGAAAAGAGGCAGAAACTTAAGGGGTGGGCGACTCCAGCGCGGCATCCACATCTTTTTTGAGTTGCTCGATGCCCGCGATCATTTGCCCTTGTAAGGCTTGCCAGGCTTGCACTTCAATGCCTTTTTTGTAGTCATAGGCCTGATCGTGAAAATTGGCGTCTTCGGTGCTCAATAAAATACGTTCGCCTTTGGCAGAGGCTTCAAAGGGCTTCAGTAAGGTACCCGTGTACACATCTAAAGCAATGGCCTCTAAAGACACCTGGCTCTCGTAAGCCACCGTATTTGAAAAGGAGTCAAAGAAGCCGCGGTCTTGCTGACGGCTGGCAGAAAAGTCGTGCTGCCCGGTGACAATCAAAAGCACATCGGTTTGAAAGCGCGATCCCAGGGTACGCAGGCCCTCAAAGCTCTGGGCACTGCTGACAAAGCTCTGGGGAATCAACAGGGTTTCTTTCACCAGGCCGGTGTCGGCCAGGGCTTCACGGGCCTGATCAAACACCGTCTCTTGATCCACCTTATCGAGGGGGCTATTGAGCTGGTAATACACCACCCCCACCCGAATGGGGAAGTCTAAGACGATCTGACGCTGCAAATTATCGCGCAATTGCTGCTCTTGCGCGTCGACCACCTGCCCCGTTAACAAACTGGCCAGGCTGCCCTCGGGAGCAAAAGACGGCTCCGCAGAAGGATAAGGCATGGGTGCAGAGATCGACGAAGGTGTCGGGCCACAGGCGGTGAATGCTCCCAACACGCAAAGGAGTGAAAGGGCACGCACAGAAGAGGCCAGTCGAGATTTAAACATCATATTACTTCTTTCTAAACACAAAATAGGTGAGACGCTGAAACGTTCACTGACCTGAGTATAAAATAAATTTACTTTTTTGTAAATAACCAGGACTAAAAAAACAAGAAAAAATCTTCAAGGGAACCTCTTGAACTTTCTTTACGTCTGGTAAGCTAAAATCATCATCACCCTCAGGAGCTTTTGTATGGCCACATCATTTTTACGCACCCTTTGTCTCAGCAGCCTTGTTGCCGCCACCCTCTGCTGGAGCAGCGCCTGTACCACCGAAGCCGATCAGCTCATCAATCGGCAGAGCGAAGTGCTTCAGGCAGATCCCAATAACGTCAACGCGCTGATTTTAAGAGCCGAGGGCTTCACCGATAAAAACGAATTGCAAAAAGCCCTGATTGACCTCAACCGGGCCATTGAATTGTCGCCGGAGTCAGCCCGGGCGTATTTGGTACGCAGTGAAGTACACATTAAAGACCGGGCCTATGACAGCGCTCTGAGTGACACCAACAAAGCCATTGAACTCAACCCCGAGCTGTCGAAAGCCTACGCCATTCGCGGGCAAGCCCGTGTAGAGCTGGAGCAAAACTTTACCCAGGCCCTGACCGACTTAGATGAGGCCATTAAAAAAGGTGAGAACACCCCGCTGGTGCACCGCTACCGTGGCAAGGCCCTCATTCGTTTAGATCGCAAAACCGAGGCCCAGGCCGCCTACCAGGAAGCCCTGAACAAATTGTCGACGCCACCGGCCCAGGGCTTTGAACGCAGCCAGGGGCGTGAAATGGTGGAGATTGCCAGCGAGGCCATTACCCAAACGGGAGCCACCGCCGGGTTTTACGAAAGCCGGGGCGAAGGCTATCGTTTGCAAAAAGAGTACAACTCAGCCATTGAGGACTTTACCCAGGTGATTCGCCTGAATCCTCAGTCTGCCCTGGCCTTTCAAAAGCGGGCTGATGCGTACTATGCCACCGGCCGCTGCGAACAAGCGGTATCAGACTTACGCACCGCCTGCCGTTTGGGCCAAAGCAGCCTTTGCGAAGAATTAAGCCTGGGTTGCGCCAGCCCCAGTCCTGAGGCCAGCGCCGACCTGAGTAGCAGCGATAAAAGCTAAGCCTCGCTAGACCGCGAAGAGCTCCAGCGCAAAGCCCGTTTGACTCGACAACAGGGTAAGCACCTGGAGCTCTAAAGGTGACAGGTCTTCGCGTTGCACATATAAAAAGCCCTGTTGGGGGGCCCGGCGCGAGCGAAAGGGAATCACGTAGCCTTCATGCCAACGGGCCGCTTCACCGGGCTCTAACGCTTTTTGTTCGGCAAAGAGCCCCACCACGGCGGCACTTTCCTCTGCCAGCAGCGCATCGCTTTTTTCATCGGGTCCACTAAAAAACAGATGGTACGGGGGCGCGGTGTCATCGAGGGGATCTTCAGGGGTTTCAAGATAGAGCACGCTCAGTTCAGAGGGCACCAGCAGTGCAGCACTGTGCACAAAGCGCTCTAGACATTCCGTGAGGCTTTCGCTCGCGGTCATATTCATCATGAGTTGGGTCACCTGCCACAACATATCGCGGTGCTGCTGCAAACTCAAGAGCTCATGGTAGTTTTTAAGGGCGGTACGTACCGCCGAAAACAAACGGGTGTTGGTTAACTCTGCCTTGGCCAAATAGCCGTCAATATCATAGGTTTCAATCACTTGCTGTTCCGGGGCACGCCCCGGCTGGCCCGTGCGCAAGATAATCCGCACCACATCGTTCAACAGCTCTTCGCGCACTTGCTTGACCGCCCGCAGGCCCGCCTGTTCGTCTTCCATGACCACGTCCAACAGCACCACGGCGGTATCCGGGTGCCCTTGCATGTGCTCAATAAAGCTTTTGGCATCGGGCAAAAAGAACAATTGCACAGGGTGCCCCTGAAAGCGCAGCTTTTTAAGGACCATCTGACTGACCGTGTGAATGTCTGGTTCATCATCCACGATAACAACTTTGTATTCCATGATTGCGTTACTTCCTTACTGTATAATGCCGGCGGCTTTTAAGCGCGCACGGGTTTCGGGGGTGAGATAATAACTTGAAGCCACCTGGGCTGCACTTTGAAGACGGGTTTTTAAAGCCGGGTTCAGGTTTTTCAACTGCTCATCGCTCAGTTCTTTCACAAAGGCATCCGCTGAACGGCCATAGTTTTTCTCCTGTAGATTGTGATTTAGCTGAGAGTCATTAAACCAATCCCGCAAACGGTCTTTTGCCCCTTTACTGGCTTTGGGGTTTTCGCCCCAGGCCGCCAATGTGCCCAAAAACCCGACATCTTCTGTGTCCATAAAACGGCTGCGCAAGGTAGCCAGGAACTGACGGGCATCGGGGCCTTCCATGATTTCGTTAAATTGAGACCAACTGCTCAGGTTTAACAGTTTCATGGTCAATTGGCGATCCGGGGTGTCTTGTATCATCCCCTTGAGGTCTTCTGCAGGCAATTGTCCAATGAGCTTGCGACCCGCTTCGGGTGGATCTAACAGCCCCCGGAAGGTGGCGTCGTGTCCCCCCTTGACCAGGCCCCGCAAAAAGGCCGCCAGGGCCTTGCGCGCAGCGGGCGTGTTGGCCGCACTCAGGGTATCAATCACCTGACGGGCCAGCGCGGGATCCGCCCCCATGCCTGCACCCCAGGTCTCAAAGTCCAGTCCACCCTTGAGCAGGGCATCCATGCGCTCGGGCGAGAGGCGTTTCAGGTATTCCAGGGCGTTTTTATGCCCGCCTTTGGCCACGCCGTTTAAAAATTCTGCCCGGGCTTTTTGAGCCGCCGGGGTCTTGATGCCATCTAGCTTTTCCATGATGCCCTGCACAATGGGATAGTGATCCCCCAGTTTGCGGCCCACCATGCCCATGTGCAGGCCTCCCTGCTGAATCAGAGCTTCAAGCTCCTGGCCAGACAGGCTTTGCAGCATTTTGTAAGCCGCCTGCTTGCGGCTGGGGTTAATCCACACATCTTTGTTATCGAGAATCTGGTTAATATAGCGCGCCCGAGATTCTGTGGACTTTAGGCCCTGAAACTGTTTCTGCATGAGGGCATAATCATCGGTGAAACCGGCCGCTTCTTCGAATTTGGCCTTGATGACATCTTGTTTTGCGCTGAGGCCAGTATCCCGCAGCAGCTGACGCACCTCACCGGTTTTCTCGCTTTCGGCGTACAGGTAATCGGCCGCGCTAATGGCCAGGCCAGCCGCCGCCGCGCCCGCCAGCACAATGGGCGCCAATGGACTGCTACAACCCAGCAGCACCGCCGTTCCCGCCAGGGTAGCCGCAATGCCCGTGGCCGCTGACACGGCCTTTAAGTAGCGGCCCACCTCATCTTCATTGGCTCCCTCTTGCATAAAGCCCGCAATATCTGCGGCCACCCCCAGGGCGTCACCCAAAGGTCCTAAAGCCCCTAGCTTTGCCAGTTTTGCCAGGGCTTTGCTATCATCGGCCAGACTGAGGGCCTTGCCCACAGCGCCCAGCCCCGCGATACCCGAGGTGATATTCCCAGAGGCTTTAAGCACCTCTTCGACACTCCTGGGCCCGCCCCCTAAAATCATGACGCCGTTCACCAGCGCCGCCACCGACAGCACGCTGCCGAGCACATTGCCACGGGTTAGGCCTTTGGTGGCCGCTTGCATTTCAGCCTGCAAACGGGCGGGTAAGTCTTTCATGTTTTGAAAGGACTTGGCGGCGCTCTGTAGGGCCTCGTTCATGCCCTCAGGGCTGAGTAAGAGCTTTGGATTCTTTTCAAAGGCATCCATCAACTGCTCCACCAGCTTGTTGACTTTATCGGCGGCATCCTGGCCATTGCCAAAAGCGCCCTGAAGTTTTTCTCTTAAGGTGGCTTCTAAAGCGGCACGGGCTTGATCGCCTTCGGGGCCTTTTTTATTGAGGTTTTCAACGAGTTGTTCTTGCAACTGTTGCTTGGCCAATTGGTGGATGGTTTCTTTGGCCATTTTGGGGTCCAACGCCGCCAGCTTTAAACTGGCTTTCGCCAGCGCCGCCTTGCGCTCCTCGGGCGGCATTTTTTTAAGCTCCGCCGCAAATTCATCGGAGAGCAAATAATTGGCGTAATGTTTGGCCACCGTGGGGGCCTGGGCGCCAAAGGTGGCCTGCACCGATTCCTGGCGCACATCGGCAAAAAGTTTTTTAACCTCTGGGCTCTCCGCCAGGTCACGGGCCTTTTGTTCTAAAAACTTCAGGTTGGCTTCCACAAGTTCTCGGGCCTGGGGGTCATCGGCCAATGGGCCTTTGCCCGTTTGCTTGTAATAGGCATATTCTTGCAAGAGCTGCGTGGTACGGTAATATTGTCCCACCTTGCTTTGAGGGGGAGCAGCCTGCATGCGATCGTTAAGCTTTTTACGGTAGTGCGCGCCCATTTTTTCGGCCTGGGCATCGCTGACGTTCTGCGTCGGGGCTTTGGCAGACACCGAGCGGCTTTGCACCCGCGGATTCCCGCCCGTGGAAGGCGTAGGCCCCAAAGCCACAGGACGGCTATGAGACAGGTTTTGCACCGTGGGAATGCGCTGCACCCGGCGAATGTGAGGGGATGTTTGTGAAACGTCTTTGGCAAGTTTTTCAGGGGAAAGATTGGGAAAACTCACCATGCCAGGGTTTTCAAGGCCCCCGGCCTGCTTTAAGGTGGTATTGACGGTGGATTGGTCCTGAGGCGGTGCCTGGACAGGCTGATTCAAACGATGAATCGCATAATTCGCGGGCACCGGCGTCGACGAAGTCGGTTTGACCCGAACCCCCTGAGACCCGGTCAGAGGCTGTAAAGAACGCCCCGTGGTGTTTATATTCATTTTCTCTTTATCCATCCTTTACATAACATCAAAGTAAAGGCGCGCTGATGTCGTAAATAGCTTAACGCACCCCAGCCCTTTTGACTATAAGCTCAGACACAAACCCACTGTGATCACCGTCAAAAAAAAGCCTTTGAGGTATTGACTCTAAAGTCACAAAAATGTTACATTAAGGTCACAAGATGAAACCAGAGACAGGGAAGGGGTTGTGTTATGTCACATTGTTCACTTTGCGGGGCGGGCTTGCCCGGTACGCGTGCGTTACCTCAAGCACAAATCGCAGTGTGTAAATCCTGTGGCATTGCCGTGATTGAGCTATCCAATGCTTCATCTCATCTGCGCAATCCCCACAACACCTTTTCTCCACCTCTTAAGCGATACCGAAGACGTTCAGTGTTCTCCCGTTTATGGGCCTTTAGTTAAGGACTTTTCGCGGGTTCCATTTTGTATTTTAGGTCAGCAATCCTTCAGCAGCTTAACTACCACTAAGCTGCTTTTTTTTTGCTTTGTTGACGGACAACGCTTGCCATTTGTCACGCTGCCCCTTATGCTAAATTCCATAGAGGGTCGATGGGGCCGGATCGATCTTACCCAGAAAGCGACACTCCACCATGAACCCTGATCCCGAACAACATATTCTTGCCAGCTGGCAACGCAACGCCGAAGCCTGGACAGCACTGATTCAGGGCCCCGGTATTGCCAGTCGCCAACGGGCCACCAACGCCGCTATTTTAGCGGCCTTGCACGATTGGCTGCCTGCACCAGATCCTTTGCAATGGGTGCTGGATGTGGGCTGTGGCGAAGGCTGGCTCAGCCGGGCCCTGGCGGCTCAGGGCTACCGCATGCACGGCATTGACGCCATTGCGGCGTTGATCCAGGCCGCTGAACAACAGTCTGCACAAGCCCCCAACACCCGTTATGAGGTCTTGCCCTATGACCGACTGAAAGACCTTCCGGCTCAGGCTTACCAGGGCATGGTGTGCAATTTTTCGCTGTTTGGCGAACACTCAGTGGACACCTTGCTACAGGCCGTGCCCCAGGTGCTCAGCCCTGAGGGGCGCTGTGTGATTCAAACCCTACACCCTTACGTGCACCAGCCGGGCAAAACATACATTTCGGGCTGGTACGAAGGCTCCTGGGCGGGCTGTGGCTCTCAATTTGAAGACCCGGCCCCCTGGTATTTTCGCACCCTGGCCCACTGGTGCCAAAGCTTTCGTGAGGCCGGGCTGCACTTACAGGACCTGCAAGAGCCCCTGGATCCCCTGACGGGACAACCCGCCTCGGTGATTTTTGTGCTGGGCCGTTAAGAAGCCATTAATTTTCAGGCGTTCTGCGCTCAGAGCACTGGGTTCAAACCTGCTTCATGACCTACCATACCCTATACTCAAGACCACATACACAAGAGAAGGAAGTCGCCATCATGTCCCACAAAGATCCCCTGAAAACCACCCTCAAACTCTCTCTGATTGGCGGCCTCGCGCTCGGGGGCCTGTACTGGGCAGCCCAGAGCGCCAAAGCCCGCAAAATGCCCGAACAAAGCATTGTGGCCCGCGTCGACAAAGATCGCCTTATGGGCACCTGGTACGAAATTGCCCGCTTTCCGAATTTGTTTCAGGGCGATGATCAGGTGGCCGGCACCGACAACTATTACCCCAAGGCCAACGGGGACATTGAGGTGATTTACAAGTACCACGAGAAAAGCTTTGACGCCCCCGAAAAGCAAATGAAGGGCAAGTTGTTCCGGGAAGCCAAAGACGAACCCACCGGCAAGTTCAAGGTGCAGTTCTTTTGGCCCATTACCGCCGATTACTGGATTATTGACTTAGACGACAATTACGAATACATGGCGGTGGGCTACCCCGACCGCAGCATGCTCTGGATTATGAGCCGTCACCCCGAGGTGAAACCCGAGATTTACAACGCCTTGCTCGAACGCCTCAAGGCCCAGCATTACGAGGTGGATCGTCTGATGAAAATCCCCCAACCCGATGATGCGCCGGTGATTCCGGTGCCCACCAAAAGCGGAAATTAAAGGCCTCGGCCCATTGCTGCGCCTGAGCGGGCGACACCAACCACAACGTGGTAGAAAACACGTCCGCCTGCTCTGCGCTGTGGGCCACCACATAACTATGGCGCTGCACCGCGTCATCCTGCGGGAGCGCCAGCCCGGTGCGGGGATCGAGAATATGCCCATAGCGTTTGCCCTGGTGCACGAAAAAGCGCTGATCCAGCCCCGAAACGCCCAGGGCCCGATCTTTGAGCCAGAACACCTCGCCGCCGTGGCGGGGAAACACCGGCCAGCCCTGCGGTGTGGCCACCGGTGCTCCCCAGAAGTAGGCACTGCTGCCGCCCCCTTGCACCGCCAGACCGGCCACCATGGGATATTGCGGCTTCAACACACGCTCAAAATGCTGCACCGCCCGATCAATGGCAATGCCCTTGCCGATGGCACTAAAGTCGAGGGCGTTATCGGCGGGGGCCACCTGCGCTAACACACAGGTCTCAGGCTGGAATTTGAAGTGGCGAAAGCCCGTCATCTTCATGGCATTTAAGCGTTCCGTCGTACTGGGCACCCGAAAGTTATCGTCTTTAAACCCCCACAGGGCCACCAGCGGCCCGATGGTAATATCAAAGGCCCCGGCTGTGGCCTCAAAATAGCGGCGTCCCTGACGCAGAGCATAGCACAAATCAGGCGAAAGGGACTGAGGCAACGGCTTTGGAGCGTGCAGAGCGGCCAACACCTGCGACAATTCGCTGTCGGCGCGATAATGGCTCAAGACCAGATCCTGGGCCCGCAACCGGGCAAACAGGGGGTCAAAGAGATCGGCCTGTTGGGCAACACTCAGGGGCGTGTGGGTATCGACAGTGATTTCAAAGACCGTGCCCATCAGGTACTGGGCCTGACGGTAGGTCGCGCCCTGGGCTGAGGCCACCCCACTGACACACATCGCCAGAGCCAGCCATACGCTATACCGCAGCGTCTTCATCAATCCAATTGCTGAATCTCGCCAAAGACGCCGTTGGCCCACTCGCGGGCAATGCGCTCGCCTTTGTCGCCACTGTAGTGCAGGCCATCGGTTCCGGCATATTCGCTAATGTGCGGGCGCGAGTCAATCAGGGTGCCGTATTCAGGCACGGCATTGCGCAGTTTGCCATAAAATTCATCCACCACGGCGGCACTGCGTTTGTTGGGATCGTATTTGGGTGGGCCGACCCACACCAGCTCCGCGCCGCTGGCGCTGACCGCATTGCCAATCTGGCTCACCTGGGTCATGACTTCGCCCTGACTGGCGTTGCCCGCAATCATATTGCCGCCCATGGTCACAATCACCACATCGGGCCGTTCACGGGCCAGCAGATCATTGAGTAAGGGCGTGGGCACTTTCATTTGGGTATTGGCTTCCCCCTCGCTGTCGCGGGTCCAGAGTTTGTAGGTTTCGTGGCCGCTAAAGAGCCAGGGTGGCGAGGCCCCCCAGGCCGCCTGGGTGGATACCGTCGCACCGGTGGCACGGGCCAGTTGGTCGAGGGTTTGACCGTAAGGCCCCACCGTCTGCGAGTCCCCAATAATCAGGACCCGTGTGCCGGGGCCGATCTTGCCCTCGGTACCCACAGAGACCTGTCCCACCGCTGGTGCAGAAGGCGCACGTTGCCCTTCGGGCTCGGCGTCAATGAGCGGCAGCCAGGCCAAATGCCGCGATAAAAAAGCCTTGCTGTCTTGCCAGGTGTCTGTCAGATCTGTTTTGAGGGTTTCCACGCTTTCATTGACACGGGTGGTCACCGCATCCACCTGGGTATCCAAACGCTGCCAGTGATTCTGGAGGTCCATTTGTATCGCCTTCACATTCATGGCTGCGCTCCTTTAAGGTACTGCTCCTATTTTAGCGAAAAAGGAGCAGTCCTTGCTTAAAAGCCGTTATTTTTGCATGGCCTTAAAGCGCTCAGAGGTGGTCATGCCGTCGGGCTGACGATCTTGACCTTGCATGTGCAGCATCCAGCCAGGATACTCGGGGGCCAATTGACTGACTTTATCAAGGGCGGTCAGTTCATCGGCACTGAGGGTGATTTCGCTGGCGGCCAGGTTCTGGGCCAGTTGATCCGGGGTACGCGCACCAATAATGACGCTGCTAATGCCAGGTTGGTGCAGCACCCAGCTCAGGGCAATCTGCGCCACCGAAGCGTCGTGCTGGGCGGCGATCTCACGCATGGCCTCGACCGCTTCGTAGGCTTTGTCTTTGTCAATGGGCGGGAAGTCAAACTGTGCCCGGCGCGAACCCTCGGGGCCTTTGCCTTCACGGTCAAACTTACCGCTGAGGTAGCCACCGGCCAGCGGACTCCACACCATAATGCCCAATTGCTGATCCTGGGCCATGGGCACAATTTCGCGCTCTAACTCACGACCAGCAATGGAATAGTACGATTGGATGCTCTCAAAGCGGGCAAAGCCCTTGCGCTCTGCAATGCCCTGGGCTTTCATGATCTGCCAGGCCGCATGGTTTGACACGCCCAGATAGCGCACCTTACCCGCCCGCACCGCGTCGTTTAAGGCGCTGAGGGTTTCATCGAGGGGGGTGAGGGCATCGACGCCATGAATCTGGTAGAGATCAATATGGTCTAAGCCCAGGCGCTGTAAGCTTTTGTCGAGTTGCGCCAGAATGTGCTTGCGGCTCAGGCCCACCTGGTTGGGGCCTTTGCCCATGCGGCCCCGCACCTTGGTGGCAATGACCAGTTCATCACGGTCAATGCCGCTTTCGCGGATGGCCTGGCCAAAAAGCCGCTCGGACTCGCCAAAAGCGTAGATGTTGGCGGTATCGTAAAAATTGACCCCGGCGTCAAAGGCCATTTTAAGCTGTTGGGTGGCATCGGATTGCCCAAGGGCACCCATGGCCTGCCAAATGCCCTCACCTCCGAGGTTCATGGTGCCCAGACAAATATCAGACACATACATGCCTGTACGTCCCAGTAAACGGTATTTCATTGATTTTCTCCTTTAATGAACATTCATTTATTTTTAAAGCAAATAAAAACGACTTATTTCGGGTTTTGAAGCCCGGTCCAGATCATGTCAAAGACCTGATCAAGTTCTTGCGGTGCCACAGCCTGGCCACGGTTGGACTGCTGCTTGGCCAGGGTCAACAGCGGTGAAAACACCAGGGCGTTAAACACAGCGCTTGTCATGGGCCGGATCACGCCGTCTTGCTGGGCCTGGAGTACCAGATCTCGCAAGGGTGCATAGTGAGCCGAGCCTGCGGTGGCGCAAGATTCGGTAAGTAACGGCGAGTTGGCGAATTGCTCGATAAAAGCAAAGGACTCGGTGTGCTGCAAAAAGTAGTCCCATTGACGCAAAAACAGGTGGCGAAATTTCGCCGCGTAATCGTCATCGGGATTGAGTTCTGCCATCACAAAGCTCACCATCTCTTCTTTGAGGGTTAAGTAGATCTGTTGGAGCATGTCGGTTTTGTCCTCGAAATAAATGTAAATCGAGGCAGGGGAAACCCCCGCGTCTTTTGCAATTTTTGCAATCGACACGCCATGGAAACCCAGGCGGTTGATCAGGCGCACCGCCGACTCACAAATCGCTGCCCGTTTGGCCAGATCTAATGTTCTCATAGCAGCAATAATAAATGAATGATCATTCACTGTCAAGGGTGGAGGTGAAAAGGTTTAACAAAAGCCGTGTTAAACGCGTCGGTTAAGAGCTTCTTGCAGAGCCAAAGGCGATGCTTAGAAGGCTCTTACGCACAGCGGTGAAAACATGCAGTTTTTGCGTGTTATACAGGGGGAGCCGCTTTTAGAGAGAGAGGCTTCTGTGCATTCATTCATGCGGATTTGGGGCTTGTTTAGACGGGTTTTGTATGGTTCAATGGTGTGTGATAAACGAGGGGCATATTAAACACGCAAAAGCCGTGTTTAATAGATCTGTTCAAGCACTGGTAGTATGGTCGCAGTCGCGCTTCCGTGTTTCATCGGGGCGTTTAGTTTGGGTTTACCGTTACGCATTAGAAGCTCTCGGGTTCCCCGCAAGGCTGAGCTGACGGGCTTCGCCCAGGGCGCTCTTTTTGCCATACAACCACGCCGCCTCGTGCTACGCACAGGCTGCGGGTGCTGCAAGGTAGGCATTACAGCGACAAAGATGTATTACAGCAGACCTCAGACATCCCCGTTTTTTTTGCTACTTCAAATCGTGAGGTATCGGGACATCGTCGGAGATGCAAGACATTATAACCGCCTCACGGGTCTACAATGGCCTACCGCACATGTTGAGGTAATCAGGCATTACAGCAACAAAAAATCATTACGGCAGACCTCACGCCCTTCACATCGTCCCTGCTCCAAACCTTGACCCAGACAAGGGAAGTCATCTTAGGATCTCGTAGAGTTGGTGAGGTAACTTTACGCCCCAGCTTTGGCTTAACTGCTTTGCTAATGCATACTCTTATTTGATTTAGCGGCAATAAAATTAAGTCTACTCATTATTAGCCTCTTCTAATTCAGCGCTAGGGGGTATTTTTAAAAGTGAATCTTGATTTACATTCTTTGATGTTTTCGTAAGTGGCGCATCTATATAGCAATTTCGAGATATCTTCAAGTCACAATCGTCTATGTATAAGGTTGAATACCCAGATTTTGCAACAGACAAAGTATAAGAGTCTTTTTCTAAGTAGTTAAAGTCAAAATTACCATTTCGGTCTGATGTTGTTTCTTTATCGACGCAGCAACCTGAGTTGGACAAGATGCTAATTTCTGCATCACTAATAGATCTACCTGTGTCAAAATCGTAAACCTTACCATTCATATTTCTACTACACGAGAAATTAGCTAGCGATAGCATCAAAACACCGAATAATCTTGCTGATAAAATCATTGTTTGATCATACTATTTAAGTAAAAATTTCCATTTTTCAAAATTTTCAGGCTTAACTACAGGTTTTGCATATCCAGGTACATCTCCAGACTTCCAGTCTTTTAAAACTTTGTTCAAAAGAACTTTTTGTTGTTCTATCTCTTCCTTTGATAGATCTAGTCGATCCGCTTTCTTAATGACAAATTCATATGCTTCTTTTTCTGACTGACCAAGAGGTTGAGAGAACAACCTTTCATTGAGGAAGTGGTGTTGATGAACAAGCTCATGAGCTATTGTTGCTTTTAATTTACCAGGTTCGGCCTTTTTCCACTGGTAGTAGCCACTTTGAGAAACCCCAAGGGTTGCCACCATCTTTCTCGTGCTGTGCTCTGTTTGCTGTTCAATCCAGCTGTAAAGCTTATTCACTGGGGTTTTGAAGAGATGGTGATGGCTTTTTTTGCTTCAGCCGTAGGTGACAAAGGAACCGTACGGATGGGGACCGCATCGCGCAGATTTCGTTCTCCTCTTTTATGTCTTTCAGTTCACGTTTGAGACGGGCTATTTCAGCTTGTGCTGCTTTCATTTTCCCTTTTCCTCTAAACGCTTCGTCCCCGTCTTCCCGCTGTTCTTTGCGCCAGCGATAGATCATGCCTTTCGGGATTTCTAACTGACGTGCGGCCCGGGCACCACCAACTTCGTAGGATAGCTTAACCGCGTTTTCTTTAAACGCTTTTGTATACTCTTTTTTCGTCATAAATTTTTACCTTTACCTTCATTTTAAAGGACCACCTGTTCTAGGTGCTCTGTTTTTTGGAGTAAAGGTCAAGGTGATACTTTGTCCTTGATATTATTATCTAACAAATTATCTTTATTAGCATCAAGCTTCTTTATTTCCGCTGTACTTACACCATTTTTGTTCGTATCTAAGCTTGTCAAAAAGTTATGTGTTTTAATTGAGAAAGACATTACTTCGCCCCCTTATCAATATTCAAATTATACGATAAAAATTCATGCTTTTCATGAAAAAGAGGCCATACTGGCTTTTCAGCTCACACAACCAGCAGATCGACCCGACATCGCCACGCTGGGGCGTATGCTCGCAGAGAGAAGTCATTTTGGGTTCTGGCAGAGTTGACAATTAGCAATCTTGATGAATTAAAATAAAGGTTAGAGGTAGCGTTTTATGATTCAAGACAACAAGCTTTTATCAGAGTTTCACGATCTTCCTGAAGAAGAGCAAAATCAGGTTGTTGATTTTATCGCATTTCTAAAATCAAAAGCACAAAGCAAAAAAGAAGTCAAACAACGCGCTTTTGGTGTCTTAGATGGAAAAGTATGGATGTCAGAAGATTTTGACGAACCACTCGAAGAATTTTCTGAGTACATGTAATGAATTATCTTTTGGATACTCACGCTTTGATTTGGTTTCTGGAAGGAAATGAATATCAATTACCAAAACACGTGGTTAACCAGCTAATAATACCCGAGAACAACGTTTTTGCAAGTATTGTTAGCTTCTGGGAAATGGCTATAAAACTTCAAATAAACAAACTTTCTCTACCAAACTCATTGGAAGAAATGATGGAGAAGCTGGATGAAGCCGGACTCAAACTGCTCCCTCTAAATTTTGAGCATATAACGAACCTGAAATCTCTTCCTCTTCATCACAGAGACCCTTTTGATCGCTTAATAATTTCGCAAGCACAAGTCAAAAATCTTACCCTTGTTAGCAAAGATAGAGCATTTAAGAGCTATTCTGTGAAGCTATTATGGGAATCAGAGTAGGATAGCGAATCAATATCTATCAGAAATAGACAAACCAAAATCCTTCCCAGGTCACACAACGCCGCAGATCGACCCGACGTCGCCGGCTTACAAAAAATGAACCTTAGCTCAACATCTCCTGAAGAGGGCGCTGGCACATCAGCTGCGGCGTTACCTTGTCAGGCAGCAATTGACAGTGCTTCATGCGTCTGAAAACCGAGTTCCAGCAGTCCAGGCATGAGTTCGCCGCGTATCTGGGTATGCTAATGAAATCTGATTTCACCTTGTATAAGTACTATCTTTTGCAAGCACAAAACTACCTCGATCCCTTTGCCCAAATTCTGGAGCAAGGCCGGGCAGAAGGTCTGTTTGCGATCCAGTATCCTCGTGAAACTGCAGACATCCTGCTCAGGACAGCGACTTCATTTCCGCAAAGTGTCCTATTGGCCGACTGTCTCGCAGATGAGGCCGGACAGCAACGTTACACACTGTCTTTGAAGCAGGTAATTGCCGGAACCCTTGGCATCGACGTGCGGGAGCTTTGCTCATGATTCAGGCAGACACGCTCACCCGCAGCGGCTCAACGCTACATTATTGGACTGCCGGACCGGAAGATGCACCGATGATTGCCCTGGCGCATGGGGCGACTCTCGACCACCACAGCTTCGACGCGCAGATTCAGCCTCTGATATCAGCCGGGTACCGGGTTCTGAGCTGGGACCTACGCGGGCACGGCAAGTCACTTCCCCTCGGAGACGGTATCAGTATCGGCATTCTGGCCGAGGATCTCGCAGCCATTCTCGACCAACTCGGAATCTAGCGTCTGGCGCTGCTGGGACATTCTTTTGGTGGCTTCGTGGTCCAGGAGTTCCTGCGCCAGCATCCAGACCGGGTCGCCGCAATCACGATCATCGGCGCGACCAATATGGCCCACAGATCGTCCTGGCACCATCGCCTGCTGTACCGTGTGTTTCCAGGCTTGTTGTCCCGAATATCACTGGACAGCTTCCGGCAAAGAACCCTGGCCCATCTGAGTGAATCCGAGTCCGTCAGAGCCTATGCGGTCCAGGCGATGGCTGGAATCAGCAAAACTGATTTCATCGCGATCACCATGGCCGGGGTTGCTGCCTTGTGGCTGGATTCCGGTTATGGTGAGGACTACCTGATTCCCAAACCCTTTTTATTGACCCATGGGGACCTCGACCGCGCCAATGGCAATGTCTTTTCTCGTCTGGCCAGGACCTGGGCGGCCAAAGAGCCCCATTGCCGTTACGAAGTTATTCCCTTAGCTGGTCATACAGCCCATATGGACCAGCCCCAGGCATTCAATCAGCTATTGCTGGCGTTTCTCACCAGCCACTTCCCAGCCACCGAACAGCCCAGGCACACGAAATAGTTGAGCAGGATCGGTCTTTTTTAGCTTGAAGGTAGTATTCGAGAAATGCGAATAAAGGCTGGAGGAGTCCGGTCGCAAGTTTCGTAGGCTACAAGTTTAGAATGACCATCAATAATATAATCGCAGTATCCGTAAGCATCTCCCGATTTTACATTGGCAGCGAAAATTATCGGCAGCAATCCCTTTTTTATAGATTTAACGTAATGTTCAACGACTTTGGGGTCTAGCATTTCCGAGGGTTGCGTAAATACAAAATTGAAAGGGTACGGGTAATACTCAAAACTCTGACTTACAGATGTGTATTGTGTTTCGTAGTCTAAAGCAATATGCTCCATGTTGAAATCTTGAAAATAAGACAATTCATAGAGACCGTTTACAAAGAGCCTGAGAAAATGAAAGATTTGAGACTGGATTGAACAGTGCGCATAAAAATAACCGTGAACGACTTCTCTGACGTATTTTTGTTTTTCAGTGATTCCTTCAAAATCTGAAAAGCTTATTCTGGTAAGCTTTTGGACAAGATCTATGCCCGTAGGTTCATTGAAAGCGACCACTTTTCCTCGCACCTTCAAGAATGAAGTTTATTGGCTTTTATTGATGTCGATTAAGCCCTGTCCATCTTGCAGGAAATACGCTTCTTTGAGTCTGGGCTCTATGTCATCAAGCATGTATTCATCATAATCGAATTCTACATGATGAGCCAAATTTGGTGATAGGCCCTTGCTGTGATGGCGGAACTGTAAACCTGTTTTTAAGCTGTTTTAAAAAGTCGTGTATTATATGCATGTGGCGTATCCTGGCTTGTTTTGATCGACTGTTAGGGTAAGCCGCTTTACTCAGGCAAGTAATTTTCAAACCCATTTCTCCGAAACGACAGGTTTAACGATGCAACAAAAGCTAACACCTAAAGAAGTAAAGAGTAAACTAGATAATTTAGCTCATATAATAAGTGAGGTAAATGCTGAGCTTATTGAACTAAAGACCTATTTCTTAGAAGCGTATGATGTTGAGGAAATTCAATGTATTTCAACGGATTTATCCTGGGCAGCAGAGAATATGACAGTTTTGGGTTTGCACCAGATAGGAAAAGCCTTAAACGATCAGTTTGGTAAAAAATGAATCGATTCAGATGTAGGTGGTTCAAGGAATAATGATTAAAAACAATAACGACGAGCACTTATAACAACGCAGTTCGATACTGACAGCACACAGGGGCGTTCAGCAACGCAAAAAATAGCTCAAAAGGAAGGTAAAGCGTATGAATTTATATGTATTTAAATCTCACAAACTCCTTTTAATGGTTTTGGTATTTCTCGCTTCTATACCGGCCCGTGCGTTGGCCTGTAGTTGTTCTGGGCCTTTTCCTTTAGGTTTTATGAGTTCAAATGGCGAGATTCCAAGTAACGCGAAAGGTCTATTATGGCAAGGAGACTTGCGAAAAGATCAATATAACGCTGAAAACTTACCCTTTCAAATTCTCAACGCTCAGGGTAATAAAGAACCCATTACATTTGAAGTATTTTCGCGCGAGCAAAATTTCAAGCTCTTTCTCGTAAAGCCGTCCAGAGGTTTTATACCTGGAGAAAAATATACCTTTACATCCGAAGTGGGGCACTTCGAAAAACTCATGGGAATGGCCGAATGGAATAACTTAAAAGCACAAAAAGTAGAGATAAGTGTGAATCAAATGGCCTTTAACAACCCAAAGCATCCATATATTCTCGATGTCGGAACCTTGTCAGAAAAAAAAGTTTATGTCCCAGCGGGTGGTAGTTGTGGGTGGGAAGTCGCAACTTCAGCCATACCAATAGACATGGTAATTCCTGTTAAATACAGACACTTTAAGGATCAGCTCCATTATGAAACATGGATTGATGGGAATATCAGGTGGTATCCAGCAGAGACACTATGCGATCAATTTATACCTGGCTCAAGTTGGCTCAATAAGAAGGGGAGTGATTTAATTTATACAAACTGTAATCGATGGAGCGCGGAATATGGTATCCAACCTGGAAAACATACCGTAGAAATGAGAGCCTATCTACCGGGAACTGATGTAGAGATCAAGTCTCAGGTAAAAGAAATCGACTTGAGTTGTCCCCAAAATGTGAACGATGAATAGAAGATAAACTTCAGGAGCAAAACCCTTTAATGTCAGCACTTATTCAATTTCTTGAAAGCCACCAGTGGAAAGACGAAGAACTTGTACATGTCTTTTACCCCGTCATGCTGGTGTTCCAAATCCCTTTACTGAATGAACCAATCAAAAGCGCTACCAAGACGCTGGCCTCAAACATTTGAAGGACATCAATACCTTCAAGCACGTCAAAGTTGTGTTCTACTTTTCTTAAATGCAACAGATATATTTTTTCAGTGTTAGCCTAAGGGTATTGTTATTGAATACGTCACACACCATTGGAAACCTTATGACACGCAAACTCACCCTACTCCTGCTCTTTTTATTCAGCCCCCTGAGCGCTTATGCACAATCCCAGGAGGCTCCCAGAGAATCCTCCCCTTGGACCTTACGCGCTGGCGCAAAAACAAGTCTCTTTCTGTCAGCAACACCCAACCTGGAAGTGGCCTACCGTTTACCCGATGACCATTGGGAGATCCTGGTTCACGGATCTTCTCCGCTTCGCTTAAGCTATTCTTCGCTGCAAATCGGCGGGAGATATTACTTCAACCCAGAGGCTCAGGATTTTAACTTTTTTGCCGTGGCCCGTGTAGGCGCTTACGTCTTTGATAGCGCAAGTACGATCTACTACCCCAATGGAAGTACTGACACGGTGGGCGGACTGCAATACAATCCCGACATCGCCGCAGGATTGGGCGTGGATTGGAACTGGACCCCAAACGTGGGACTCACCGGAAGCCTCTGCGGAGGACTGCCCATCTTTTTCTTTTCAGAGATTGCGCTCAAATACACCTTCTAAGAGAGGACTTGTACAATGATGGAAAGGTATTTTCTCTGCGTAGGTTATGGTACTCTGCTCCTGGCCATCGGTTTATTGGCTTATCGGGGGTGGTGGATTTTGACAGGCAACAAGCAAGACGGTGTCGTGACGCAAATCATCGTAAAGAACACCAGCCTTAGCGGAGCAGCGCAATCCAAACATCTCGAAATTGCATACACAAATGCCAGTGGGGTAGATTGCACCTTTGTGGCAGACAATGGTTTATTGGTCTTTTTTTATAAAGCCGGAGCGCCGATCAAGCTCTGCGAGAAAAAGGGTAAGGTCATGGTCAGCACGGGGTTCAATCTTCTTGTTGCCCCGGCGGTGCTCTTTTTAATGGGTGCTGTCATTTTGGTCTTTGTGGCTTAAGCGTGACTTCTTTAAAGGCATGGTGAAAGGAAGAGGTGCTCATGCAGACAAGCTGAGCGGGTTCATCGACCTGCATTGCCCGATCCTGCTGGTATGCTGCCTGAGGGACCGGCTTTGGTATGAAGAGCGCTTTACCACTGATAACCTGAATGGACAGAGCTGGAAATATATCCACCGGCCATGCCAGAGAGGCCGCCAATAGCACCGTTGACCAGCGCGCCGGTTAAACCCGCCTTGAATGCGCCTGCTGCCACACCCACACCTGCACCGACAACAGCCCCCAACAAGGCTCCCTCACTGCCACTTCGAACCTGAGAACTTAGGGCTCCCACAACGACACCTGATGCCAATGAAGACAGCATAGTCGTGTCAGCAAAACGTGTCAAAGGTGTTTTATTGAGTACAGCACCTGCTCCATACATCACAGCAGAGGGAACCAAAGCGACACCAGCGGAAGTCATGGTTCCTGCTCCTGTGGAGCCAAAGAAAATACGTGCTTTGTCAAAGTTACTCAGGCTACTGTTAGAAGACAGGTAATCGGCAGCAATGGGTTTTGACTGACGAGGTTTCTGGGCGATGTTGGCCAAAGACGGGCCAGGAGCGGCTTTAATATTGTTAATCATGTTGAAGGCTCTCTCTCTCAATCTATATTAAAGTATTTGTCGTGTTATTTGTCAATGGGCGCTATAATGCAAAGTAAGGAGATCTGCCATGAAACGCCTTTACCCCTTGTTATTTTTAACCTTGCTGGGCTGCAACCGCCCCGGCACCTACCCTGCCAGTGTGCCCCCACCCGCCCGCGCGCCACAGGGCATTCAAGCCCAATCCCAAAGCCCACAGGCCGTGGCCGATCTCTACCCCCTGACCCCCGGGCACCAGTGGAGCTATGAACTCAGACAAAAGCAAAACGGCGAGCCCCGACCAAAGGTCAAAACCTTGCACATGTGGACCGAGGCCCTGCCCGCCGATGGCCCGGTGGTACAAGCCGTGTTGCGGCGCGGCTACCCCGACTCCACGGTAGCGCCCAACCCGACCCTGGCTCGCTTATACAGTGACCGGGTCGAATTGTCCCGTTACACCGAACAGTTTCTAAGCGCGTTTGATTTACCCGCCGAAGCAGCTGCACAGACACAGACCGAAGGCCAAAACTTTGTCACCATTTTAAAAGCCCCTTTTGAACCCGGCCAGGCCTGGGAAGGCCGTCTGTTTAAGGGCGGCACCGAAACCGTGAAGGTCGTCGGCTGGGAGTCAGTCACAGTCCCTGCAGGCACCTTTGAGGCCCTTAAAATTGAACACCACAAACAGTACAGCGACGGCAAAGCCGACTTTTTGTACTACTGGTACGCTCCCCAGGTGGGCATGGTCAAGCTCTACGAAGAACTCACCGTTTACTATGGCCAGTGGCTAAAGTATGAGTCAACTGGCGAGTTGCTCAGTCATACGGCTCCCGCTGGCCAAAGATAGAGCCCCCAGACGCTTCAGACGCTGGATGCTTGATTAAGAAAACAGACCATGTTTTAATAATCAAGGGAACTTGTATTGTGTAGTTTACAAGCACACTAGCGCAAGGCCTCATAACGCTAACACCGTCATCATCAGATATCTAAAAGAGAAAAACATGAAAACAATCAGACTCTTTGTGTCCACTGTTTTATTACTCAACTTGAGTGGATGCGCATCGACGAACGCGTACTGGAAAGAAACCCTTCCGGATAATCCAGACGCTATGTCTTCAACAGAAAAAAAACGTGTATACGATCATTTTTCAATTCATGAGATTAACGTTTTCTTGCCTTATGAAGATGCACTTAAAACGAACTCCAGCGATCTTCAATACAGTGCAAAAACGTTTTATCCAAATATGTTAAGGGTATCTCCAGGTTTAGCCCCTGAGTTAGAAAAGATAGAGACAGCGTATCGGGTTCGAGGGTTGTCACTCGGTCTTTTAATCGGTCTGACACTCACACCAATGTTGATATCTTCGTTATCCACAGATTTAGATCGGGATTCTCGTTTTTCCTATTACACAGGCTCTCTCATTGCAATGGCTGGTGTATTGGGGCTGGATTATGGATTTCTGTTTTGGCAACAAGATAACTACAATAAAATTAAAGACAAATACAACAACGATCTAAAAGCTTACCTGTTTGACTCGAAAGTCTCTAACCAGGATATGAAGGACAGTGACTCACTACATCACACACAGGAACTCGCCACACAGTTTAATGTAGGATGGAGCTTTTAAAAGCAGATCTCAAGCCTATTTTCAAAGGTTTAAATATATCGTTTTTTGGTGCGTCAGAAAATCTTTCGGTAGGCAATTTACTCTTCTATTGGGTGGACTAAGGTATTCAATAAAAATGGGACTTGCAAAAAAGGGCACAAGAAAAATCACCGTCAACGAGACCGTTTATCGATGGGTTGTTTCACCCGATAATGAGCCTGGCTTAGGAATTATCGTAGAAAAATACAATACCCCCGGTCAGCGCTTAACATTCTATGTCCCCCATGGAACCGTCATTTCTCCGAGCATCGTGAGAAAGATCATTTTATACGGACTGAATATTGGATGGAACCCCTCAAAAAAAGGGCCACCGATACATGAATCGTTCCTGTAAAACAAAGGCGCTTACAGTACAATACAGGCATGAATCGCGCAAACCCTGTCTATTTAACCTACCGCCTGCCGGACCGCTCTTTGCTGGTGGCCTGCTGGAACTGGCAGCGGTTGTTTTTTGCCAATGCCGCGCCCGAAGCCTGGGAGCAGGTGCCCGCCGGAGAAAGCTCAGCCCTGGAACAGCGCTGCCAGGCGCGGGGGTATCGCTTGCTCAATGTCTTAGAGCCCCGCAAACAAGCGGTGTGGCAACAGCTTCAGGCCAGCCAGGCTGCTCCACCCAGAACCCGCAAGCAGCAACGCAAGGCCCAGGAGCGGGAGCAGCGCAAACAGGAAGCTGCTGAAGCCCGCGCTCATTGGTTACACAAGCTGGGCGAAGCTTACAATGGTTTTCAAAGCGAGTTTGCAGGCCTGAGTGAAGCCGACGTTCGCAAAACCTATCGCCGCCTCGCTCGCGAGCACCACCCGGACTTAGGCGGTCAGAGCGATACCTTTCAGGCCCTCAATCAGGCCTATCGTGAAGCCCTCGCCCGCCAATAAACAAAAATTGCATCTTGACAT
This sequence comes from Candidatus Sericytochromatia bacterium, assembly GCA_964229355.1. Taxonomy (GTDB): domain Bacteria; phylum Cyanobacteriota; class Sericytochromatia; order UBA7694; family UBA7694; genus CAXRDE01. Next base: position 216,367 of record CAXRDE010000014.1, read on the forward strand.
GGGCCCAGAACTCGGCGAGAATAATACATGCGTATAAAAAAATAATACACAGGGAGTTTTCTTATGCATAAAGTCACCCCATTTTTGATGTTTAATGACCAGCTTGAGGCGGCCATTGCCTTCTATACCGCCACCTTTCCCGACTCTGAAGTGCGTAACGTGGCCCGCAACGGTGCAGATGGCCCCATTCAATCCGCTGAGTTTGTGGTAGGCGGCCAACATTTTATGGGCTACAACGGCGGGCCGTATTTTAGCTTCTCTGAAGGCGTCTCATTTTATGTAGATTGCGCCGATCAGGCAGAGGTCGATGAATACTGGGACAAACTGGTCGAAGCCGGTGCCACGCCCACCCAATGCGGTTGGATCAAAGATCCCTTTGGTCTCTCCTGGCAAATTGTCCCCCGACGGTTCACCGAGCTCATCCAGGATCAAGATCCCCAGAAAGTCAAAGCCGTCATAGATGCCATGATGACCATGGTCAAACTCGATGTGGCCCAACTGGAAAAGGCGTATCACGAGGCATAAGCTTCCCCCATCACATACTTTATGTAAATTTGACAGCTTGCCCACGCTTTTTTAATGCAACCGCTCTTACACTGGGTTAAAGAGGCTGTGTATCATGAGCGATTCTTTAAAAACGTTCTCTCAAAAATGTGCCCTGGCTCTGACCCTGGGATTGGTGTTTGCCATTGCGGGTTATGGGCTGTACCTGACCTACCGGGTGGTATTTTTGGTGGCAGCAGGCGTGCTGGCCGCCGTCTTTTTTGATATGCTGGCAAAGCCCCTCACCCATTACACCCGTATGCCGCGCAAAGTGGCGGTGTTGACAGTGGTGCTGAGCCTGCTGGGCCTCATCACGCTGGGTGGTATGCTGATGTTTCCGGTGATTCATGAGCAGATCCACGGTTTAAGCGAGCAATTGCCAAAGTCCTGGTCCCAATTGCGCGGGCAGATCGAACAGTACGCATTACTCAAAGAACTGCTGCCCAATGACAGCAATCCACAGGCCCTTCTCAAGGAACTCAGCGTGTTTACCCGCGCCCAGGATCTACTCTCGATTCTGGGCAATCTTTTTAGTGCCACGGTCATTATCTTTTTTATTGGGCTCTACTTGGCCTTAGAGCCTCAACTGTACAGAGGTGGCATTTACCGTCTGCTCCCCGAAGAAAAGCGCAAAGCCTGGGGTGAATTTTTAAAAGGATCCCATGAGGATCTTCAGGGTTGGCTGCTGGGTCGTCTGCTGTCCATGGCTCTGATCGGTGTCGTGATTGGTGCGGGATTGTTCTTGTTGGATATTCCCATGGGCATTTTCCTGGGCGTTCTGGCGGGCTTGCTGAGCTTTATTCCGTATATTGGCCCGATCCTGTCGGCGGTGCCACCGTTGATTCTGGCAGCAGGCATCTCCATGCAAAGCGTGCTCTGGGTGGGCGGCCTGTTTTTGGGTGCCCAGTTGATCGAAAGCTATATCCTCACCCCCTTAATCCAGAAGCGGGCCGTATCTCTACCTCCCGCCCTGACCCTGGGGGTACTGGCCATCTTTTCGACCGCAGCGGGGCTGATGGGCTCGGCTCTGGCAGCCCCGCTGCTGGTGGTCGCTTTGGTGGCGATCCGGGTCTTTTATTTACACGAATCCAAAACGGAGTAAAGCACGGGCAACACATCAGCCCCCAGCTTTTTCGCGCGTTCGGGGGACCAGCCTTTGACAGGGTCGGGATTATTGAGATCATCTTTAAAGGGTTGCTCAATAGTCAGCGACAGGCATTGAAACTGCTCGGCCACATAATTGCTGGCCACGGTGAGATTGGCCTGACCGGGTTCGTCTTTGGGATAGCCGTGGGTATCCTGAAAATCAGGGGTGATCGCCATGTATTTGCGAATGAACAATTGCTCCAGTTCAGCCATTTTTTCGGTGTACGCGGGCACGCCTTCACTGGTGGCTGCAAAGTTGTACGGAATGGCTTCATCGCCGTGGATATCTAAGAACAAATCCACACCCGTTTCATGCATTTTCTGGCGCACATAATACACCTCGGGGCTGGTTTCTAAAGAAGGTTCCATCCACTCGCGGTTCAGGTTGGCTCCGGCGGCATTCGCTCTCAAATTGCCGCGGGCCGCACCGTCGGGGTTCATATTGGGCACCAAAAAGAAACGGGCTTTTTTGACCAGGGCGCGGGCCACACTGTTGTTGCTGTCCAGCAGGCTCTGAATCAGGCCCTCCATATACCACTCGGCCATGGTTTCGCCGGGGTGCTGGCGCGCAATCATCCAGATATTGTACTCAGGGTTGGAAGTGGCCGAAACCTCTAAAAGGTTAAAGTCTCGCCCGTCCACGGTCTGGCCCAGCAGATGCAGGGTACACAGGGGCGACAGCTGTGCTGTGTTCAGCAAGGCCAAATGCCGTTCAAAACTATAAGGCGCAAAATACGCATAAAACACCGAGTCGTATTCGGGTTGGTGCTCAATCACCAATGCCTGGTCCTGGTAAGCGGTTTTAACTCTGAACCAGTCTTTGCCATCGTAAGAGGCACACGCCTGATAATCTTGCCAGCCTTCCACATAGGTGGAGTCGGCTGCATTCAGCAATCTCATTGTGCAGGGCACCCCTTTGGCCCCCTGCACACGAAAATGAAACCACTGAAAAAAGTCTGAGTTAGAATCCTTGCGAATGTTTAACTGAATATCTTGCGGGTTGTGGGCCTGTACCACCTCAATGTTGCCGCTGTCAAAATGAGAACTTATACTTACCATCGTGTGTGCTTTCTTTCTGTGTCTTCTTTCCTTACGCCATCACCATATCATCATCGGAGGGGCTTTCGTCAGGTATTTCTTCGGGCAAGGGCTTGCGACGGGCCTGATAATCTTGAAAGAGTTCAAAGGTGTCGGCATTGGCCGTGACATCCACCCGTGCAAACAGCTTGTCTAACCCCCGGGTCGCCTGCTCCAGGCTACGAGAGGCTTTGGCGTTGGCTGGAGATTGAAACACCGAAAGATCCGTACCCCGATAGTATGCCAGCACATGGTGAAGCTCTGCCCGCCCTAGCCCCAGCTTTGTGGCCGCATAGTCAAAGGCGACTTGTTTATTGTGCGTATTCAAATCGGGGTTGTAATAAATCTGGTCTTTGTCTTTGTCGTAATACGTGGTGACGCCATAAATTTGGTCTTTCACAAAATCTTTGACCCCCTGTACAAAGGCGTTGTGTTTATCTTTGGCCTCTTTTTGTGCCTGTTCGGTGGCCGCCAGATCCACCACCTGCGATTTAATCACCGCTTTGGCGCCGTCTAAGGTAAAACTCGGATAGGTCACCTCTAAAGACTGCACACCAGGTGAAAACCATACCGCCGCATCTTTGTGCAGAATATGGCCGCTTGAGGCACTGGCGGTTAAGTCCACAAGAAGATTGCCTCCGTCGAGGACAATATCCGGTCTTGATTTACCGATCGTACATTGAAAATTAGCAGCATCAAAGCCGTGTTTTTCTATGAGAATCTGTGTGACCCGATCTTCAATGAGGTAGCCCACATTGGCAATCAGGGTCGAGTCGTACCTGGGGTTGCCTGCGTCACTGACCTTGCAGTGTTCAATGGCACTGGCCAGATGCCCTGAAGCAAAACGCTTCACATTATCCGGGTGAGAGAGATTTCCCAGCAACTCTCCATCTTCAATCTCCTGAAGGGCTTGTTTCATGGCTGCCCCCACATGGGCTTGAACCCCCTGAATGACATCCGCTTTACAGGAACCGGAGGAGGCATTGGTAAAGGGCAGAATCGTAACCTTGCCATCTTTCACAATCTCAGAGATATGACCTTTCTCTAGTAAGGCTTCTGGGGTATACCCCAAAAGACCGTCATGGTTAACCAAAAGACCTGCCTGAGACACCTGTAGCTCGGTCAGGGTATTGCCCGTGGCCCGATCAATGGCAATGCGGCTAGAGGCTCCCGTGATTTTTTCAATGTTAAGGTTGGCCCCGTTCTGATTGAGCACATCAATCTCACGGGACAGCGCCTGGGCAAAGGCCTGCGAGTGACAGCTTTTTAAGTTGATGCTGGCGAGGTGGGTAACGCCACTTTCTTGAATGTGTCGCGCCAACTGTTTGGCTGTCTTTCCGCCAATCGTGCGGCCATCCGGCGAACCGTGACCCACAATATCCAGGGTTCCCCCCGCTTTTAAAGGCATTCCCACCCCAAACGGTGATCCTCCCTGGCCTAATTTAACGCTCCGGCCACTTTCCACTACCGTGTTGCGATGGCTATCGCTTTCCCCTTCCTCATGCACATTCAGCACCTGATGCTGAGACACCGGCCGGAGGTTTTGACGGGCCGTTTGAAGTGCTTCGGCCGTAATGCGCGGAAAACCTTTGGGAACAACGTCCGCCTGACTGAGCCGGGTGGCATGGCCTAAAATCTCCTGAGAGCTGGTCTGATCAATACGAGCAATAACCTGCGTAACGTCTGCCTGTACATCCAGAGGTCTATCTGCGGCAGCGGTTTTAGCACGGGCGATCGGCGGGGCCACAGCGTGCTGGGTTGCCTGGGTCTGGGTTACAGGAGATGGGTTGGCAATAGTCCCTTGTGGCTTTTGAAGCGGGGTAACGGGAGTGTTTGAACGCACAGCGTGTGAGGAATGAATCACGGTAAAAAAAGTCCCTTGTTTTCTGATACTGTTTATCTTATCAGAAGCGTCACCTGCTGGAAATAGAACGCGCCCCCTGAAGGAGCGCGTTCTCTACTCAACTTACGCTTTCGCCAGGCTGGCGTTGTCAATGACGAAGCGGTAGTGTACATCGCCTTTGAGCATCCGCGCATAAGCGGTGTTGATCTGATCAATGGGAATGACTTCCACATCAGCGGTGATCTTGTGTTCTGCACAGAAGTCGAGCATTTCCTGGGTTTCGCGAATGCCACCAATGAGAGAGCCCAGGATGCGCTTACGTCCAAAGATCAGCGAGCCTGCGGGAATCTGCATGGGCTCAGGGGGCACACCCAGAGTCACCAGGGTTCCGTCGGTAGCCAACAGTCCCAACAGGGCCGCCATGTCATGGGGGGCAGACACGGTATCGACAATGACGTCGAAGTGGCCTTGCAGACGCTGCATCGTGTCTGCGTCATTGCTCAGGGCAAAGTGCTGTGCGCCCAGTTTGCGGGCGTCAGCTTCTTTAGAGGGCGAGGTGCTGATCATGGTGACTTCAGCGCCAAAGGCCGCAGCCAGCTTAACGGCCATGTGTCCCAGGCCACCCAGGCCCACGACGCCAACCTTGTGTCCTTTGCTCACGCCCAGGTGACGCAAAGGAGAATAGGTGGTAATGCCCGCGCAGAGCAGCGGTGCCACGCCTTCAAGGGGCAATTGGTCAGAGACCCTGAGCACAAAGCTTTCGTCCACCACAATCTGCTGAGCGTAACCCCCAAAGGTATAACCGTCATTGAGTTCAGGGGCACGCTTATCGCGGCCATTGTAGGTGCCGGTAAAACCATGGGCACAAAACTGTTCAAGATCGGCGTCGCAGTTATGGCACGCGCCGCAGCTGTCCACCATACAGCCCACACCGGCCAGATCCCCCGCTTTAAAAGTGGTCACCTTGTCGCCCACAGCGCTCACACGCCCCACAATCTCATGGCCCGGCACAAGCGGATAATGGGCACCGCCCCATTCGTTGCGTACACTGTGCAGGTCAGAATGGCACACGCCACAGTATAAAATCTCAATCTGCACGTCGTTGGGCGCGAGTTCACGGGTCTCGAAATGAAAGGGAGCCAGGGGATCGCTGGCGTTAAAGGCTGCATAAGCTTGAACCGTCATCGTAAAATCTCTTTTCTTGATCTTGATGCCTTCAGTGTACGCCCAAAACAGCCTTCAGAAAAGCGGACAATACTTGATGTATTATGAAGCAAAACGGGATAATTGAAAGGCAAAGCCATGAAAGTGGATCTTTACCATAGCCTACTGGCATTGCAGGCCGTGGCGCGAAAGGGCAGCTTTACGGCTGCTGCCGGAGAACTGGGTGTCTCAACATCAGCCCTGAGTCAGACCATCAAACAATTGGAACGGAACCTGGGTTGCATTCTGCTCAACCGCAGTACCCGTAGCGTTTCGCTGACGGAACTGGGCACACGCCTGCTTGAAAAATCTCAGCCTGCCCTGCAACAATTGCAATCGGCCCTTGAAGATCTCGGTCAATCTCGCGGTCAACCCACGGGCACCTTGCGCCTGAACCTGCCGCGCTCAGCCTGGCCCACGGTGCTGGCTCCAGCCTTACAAGATTTTCAATCCCAGTACCCCGACATCAAGCTGGAACTATATTTTGAAGAGAGCCTCATCGACATCGTGAAAGGCGGTTTTGACGCAGGTATTCGCAATGCCGAGGCAGCTCCCGCTGACATGACCGCTATTCGTATCTCACCCCCGTTTCGCTTTGTGGTGGCCGGGGCACCTGACTACCTGAACCGTCGGGGGCGTCCGCAGCACCCTACCGATCTGGTACAGCACGATTGTATTCCTTACCGCTTTGACAGTTCGGGTCTTTATCGCCGTTGGGAATTTGAAACACAAGGTCAGGCCTTTACCGTCACCGTGGATGGCCCGATGATTCTCAACGATGCCCTGATTATGCTGGATTGTGGCGTGCGCGGCCTGGGCCTGATTTACACCACCAGCGATCTGGCTGCTGGCCCGGTGGCCCGTGGCGAACTGGAGCTGCTGCTTGAAGATTACGCACCCACGCCCGATTGCTTCTATCTTTACTATCCTGACAGGCATCAGGTGTCCCCCAAGCTGCGAGCCCTGATTGACTTTCTCAAGGCCCGTCAACGCCCTTCGCCCCATGTGTCACTCGCCAATTTGTAAAAGCAAGCACAAGATGCTAAAATCGCCTTAACTCCTAAAAATACACGAAAGCCCATGCTTATGAAAAGCCTGATCACACAGAATGCCAGCATATTCATCATCACCATGAGTCTTTTATTCGTGATTTTTACGGTCTTTTTTTCTACAAACCTACAGAGTATAGGTACCATCATTGTGTGGACCCTGCTTATTGCCATCTCGGTCTTTCTGGGTTGGCTCTGGAATAAAGTCATTGATGAAAGCGAGAATACTGCACCATGAGCACCTCACGGGACGTTCAACATATCAGTGTCTTTATTAACCGCCCCCCTGACGTGGTATATGCTTTTGCCGCTAACCCCGAAAACTTACCGCTCTGGGCTGCGGGACTGGCACGCTCTGAACTCAGGAAAGAACAAGAGACCTGGATTGCAGAGGCCCCCTTTGGTACGGTAAAAATCCGGTTTGTGGCTACAAACACCCTGGGTGTCATGGATCACGAAGTCGAGCTGGAATCGGGTCTTGTGGTGTACAACCCCATGCGCGTGGTGCCCAACGGGCAGGGCAGCGAGTTCATCTTTTCGCTGCTGCGACAGCCCGACATGTCTGACGAAGCCTTTGCCGCCGACAAAGAGGCCATTGAAGCCGATCTGGCCACCTTAAAAGCACTGCTTGAAACGCAATAAGCCTTTGCGCTTATGAAAAGGGTCCCTGCTCAGATTGCCGTTTAGAAGTTGTCAAGCTGCTTTACTTCAAGAATGTAAATTTGATGCGGTGGCTGACATCCGCGCTATCGCCCACGCTTACACATAAGGGAACTTTTGTAATAAAGATACGTCTGTAAAATAAAAAGGATGTTTGTTTTGTTTAAAAAGCTGGCTCTTATACTCTTACTCACCGCTTGCGCCACCCCGCCATTGGAAGCTCCAACGCCGCCACCCGCGAGTACGCCGTCGCCATCACCCAGCCCAACTCCCGTGCCCACAGCTTCAGTCCCACCTGAACCCGCTCCCGAAAAATCCCCAACACCAACCCCTTTTCCCACACCCATTGTCAGTGGAGTGCCGCCCATTGGCCCCATTCCCACACCCACCGTTCCGCTGCCTACGCCCATCCCCGAGTTTCCACCCACCACACAGCTGCCCATGCCCCCCTATCTGGGAGATTGCACCCACGAGTACGGCGAGGATATCGCCATCGTTGAGCGCACTTTCATGACGGGCAAGGTGGTGGATGAAGACAAGAACCCTGTCATGGGCGCACACATTCGCGTCAAAGGCCTGGCGCCCTGCCTTACTTACGGTGCAGAAGCCACCACCAACGCAAAGGGGGAGTATGAACTGCGAAACCAGCCGCCGAACGTCCCGGTAGAAATCGAAGTCTCGGTACCCTTTCAGCCCAGCGCTTTTTACCAAACACGCTTAAAGTCTAACAAGCAGGGCGATCCCCACACCAATTACTTCCCCTTTCAGGTAAAAACGCTACCCGCACTGGAGTGCATTGCCTTAGCACCCTCATTGCTCAATATCTCAGGCACAGTCTCCATTGAAGACCCTGCAATTCCACCCGCCTCAGAAGCGCTGGTCCATCTCAAAAGCTTAAATAGCTGCCACAGCTTTGACACCCTGGCCCTCACCACAAAACAGACCTATTTGCTCAATGTTTACGCGCTCGGAGCTCGCGGACAGCTGAGTGTTTCGTTTGCTGGACAGCCCACCGCAGTTTTTGAAGTGCCCATCAACAGCAATAAACAGCAATTGCCCAACGCAAACGTTCACAACGTCACCTTTGCAGCACCTTCTGTCTGGCCAGAGCTCAACCCCGTCTGGACGCCCGGTGAGATTTACGCAGGAACACGGGAGAGCTTGCCCAATCAAGATCTTTAATACGTCTAACCGGTCATAAACCCACCCCGATGCTATGGTCAACCACTAAAATGCCGTGATAGAGTATGAACACCACGGTCAGGGGTACCTTATGTTACGCTGTTTTCTCTTTACAGTCGGAATCTTTCTGACGCTCTCTTTCTCTGCACACACAGAACCGTTAATGGTACCCATGATCACCCTTTCTGAAGCCGATTTACACCAGGGGGTTGCTCTGAACACCACGTGGCATTTCACAGGCCCTGACGGTCGCACGTTTCTTGTAAAGGCCCCTCACCGCTGGGAGAAAAGCTACCAACAATTCTTGCCCAAATACGGCAAGGGTGTTTACCGCCTGCGCTTGCGTCTGCCTGCACAGACACGAAAGCACAACCTGCGCTTTTATAACGAGTTGATGGCGGGAACATCTTTTCGGCTGTATTTTAACGATAAACTGGTGGGCTATAACGGTCTCTACCTGGGCAGCTCGTCGCGGATCTCGCAGTTTTCCGTTTTTGAGATCTCCCGCCAGGAGGCCGAGATTCGACTCGAAGTCGAAAACCAGACGCTGCACTGGAGCGGATTGGTACGCCCCCTCTGGTTGGGTTATAACGACACCATCTCTCACAAAGAGCACCGGCGCACCCTGGAATTCAACATCTTTTTTGGTGCCTTTTTCTTTCTGGCAGTGTTTCATCTGGTGCTTTATTTCTTTTTTCCTCGGGATCGTTCGGTGCTCTGGTTTGGTTTAATGACCTTGTCTTCGGTGTTGTATATGGAGTTTTTTCGTATGCACAATTTGGAGTATTTATGGGGCGACATTTCGCTGGAGTGGAATGTGCGAGGACTGCGACTGGGGCTGTATTGGATTGTGCCCTGTTTTTTCTGGTACATTCACAGCCTGGCTCCCGAAAAAATTTCCCGCAAAGGTCCGTTGCTGCTCAGTGGACTGGCCGTGCTTTTTTCACTGTCCCTGATATTACCCGGCCGCATAAACTCGCCGTTGATGTTCCTTTGGTTTTGTCTAACGGCCCTGTGTACGGTGTATCAGCTGACGCTGAGCTGGCGTCTGCGTCACCATCAAAATATCTGGCTGTTTAATCTCAGCGGTTTGCTGTTTTTGCTGTTTATTATCCACGATATTTTGAATATCCTGAACGTTTTGACCACAGGGTTAATTGTGCGTTACGGCTTTTTGGTCTTTTGCATGATTCAGACGGGGTTTGTGGCCTGGCGCGCCCAACACAATCACAAGCAATCAGAAAAACTCAATCGCAGCTTACAAGATATTAACGCCAATCTCGAAAACCTGGTGCAAGAGCGCACCGAAGAAATCGCCGAAAAAAACGCGTCCTTAAATGAGTTAATTCAGTTCAAGCAAGAAATGGTCGAACTGTTGGTGCACGATCTGAAAACCCCTTTAAATGTTTTGCTGAATTTGCCTGCTGAGGCCCGAGGGGACGAGGCCCTGGTGCAACAGGCGAGTTTGCGTATCAAGGCGCTGGTGGAACATATGCTCAAGGTGCAACATCAGGAAGAAAGCGAGCTTCAGCTTCAACTCAAAACCTTGCCACTGGCTGAGCTGATGCAGCAAGTCACGGATGTCTTACAATCCTGGGCCCACAGTAAGCAGGTGCAGCTGACAAACTTGATTGCGCGGGACTGCCAGGTCAGGGTCGACGTTTTTCTGTTTAGCCGCGTCATTCAAAATATTTTAGACAATGCCATCAAAGCCGCGCCCACCCACTCTGAGATCATCATGACCCATGAGATTTCAGGTGAAACCCTCTGTCTGTGCATTCGCGATCAGGGACCCGGTATCGATCCAGAGACCCTGCACCAGATTACAGATAAATACGCCCACTTTGGACCTCAAAATGAAGTCTTAGGCTCCAGCGGACTGGGACTTTATTTATCTAAACAAATTGTAGAAGCACACCACGGCACCCTGGCGATTGAAAGCACACCTGGAACAGGCACACGGGTTAAGATTTATTTGCCCTACCCGACCCAGAGCAAGCCTGTAAACTGGAACTGGTCTGAGCAACAGCGGCAGCAGTTGAAGCCCTGTGTTCAGCAATTGCAAACCATAGATGTCTTTGAAATAAGCGCCTTAAAGCCTTTACTCAAAACCCTCGACACATTCTCAGACCCTCAAATTACAGCCTGGAACCATGAACTGAAAGAAAGTATTCGCGCCATTGATGAAGAAAGATATCAGGAACTTATTGCACAAGTCGCCCCACATTCTGATTGTTGACGATGATTTGGATCATCTGGAGCAAATGCAGGGCTATCTGTCTCAGCGACAGGCCCGATTGTTTCAGGCACGTCATGTAGAGCAGGCCCAAAAAATCATCGGTAAACGCCGGATTGATGCCATTATTACGGATTGGCAAATGCCTGACGCTTCGGGTTTAGCCCTGGTGAAACATTTACGGCAGTCAGGTTTTGAAGGCCCACTGCTCATTTGTACCGGCATGATGCTCTCAGATCAACACCTGCAAGCGGCCTTTGAAGCCGGTGCCAATGACTATTTGCGCAAACCCCTGAACGCCGTGGAGCTCAATGCCCGTTTAGATCATGCCCTGGAACGTTTTGCCCATCAAAATATGCTGGGCTTATACAATCAAAGTCAGCAACGGTTTATTCATTATCTGGGCAGTCATTTGGGCGCAGATCTGATGGAGCTTCAGCGCAAGCATGCCGTGAAAGCGGTTGAGGTCCCCGAAAACCAGGACTTTATTAACCAGATGGTGGATGACTTTCATCAATTGATGGACTGGGGGCGCTTTCGCTTTGATTTACCCACCCTTGAACCCCGTGCTTTTGCGGTGAAAGCCCTTCTTAAAAATCTAGAGGCCCGTTTTAGTGCTCACCAGGCCAGGCTCAGTTTTCGTGGCGGTCGTCAACGGGACTTGTACTCCAACCCCGAACTGTTGCTGCGGGTGCTCACACAACTCATTGAAAATGCCTGTGAGCATACTTCCGGTCAGGTGCTAATTGAAGTCACCGCCCTTGATGACGCCCTCCGATTCAGCGTGAGTGACGAAGATATCGAGCTCAACGAGGGGCAGCTTGAACGCATTCTGGATGGACGTGAAGTTGGATTGGGCCTGCTGATTGTCCATGATGTTTTAAATCTCCTCCATAGCCAATTGCAAGCCCGTCGCCGCCGTCATGGCGGCAATCAATTTTTCTTTGATATTGCTCTGTAATGGACATTTTGATATGGGATAACGACGCCTTACAAGCAGAGTATTTGACCGAACTGTACCAAAAGTCAGGCTTTTCGGTGGTGTGCAAAAAAGCTTACCGTGAGGTTCATGCCTGCCTTAAAAAGACGCCCCCGTCAGGGGTGCTGGTCCTGAACAGTCAGGTGCTATTCAAGCGGCCTGCACAACTCAAACAACTGCTAAAGCTAAAACCCACCCTTGCGGTCATCGCCCTGATCCTGCGTCAGGATTTACAGGCCCGTTTAGAAATGCTAGACCTGGGTGCCCTTGTGTGTTTGCAACAACCCGTCAACGATCAAGTGTTAATCGCGCAGAGTCGGGCCCTGCTGAATTATCAGGGGCGTTTGAACACACCGCTTGCGCCTGTCGCACAAGCCATTCAGCGGGGGCCGATACGTTTACACCCGGACCACGCTAGCGTGCAGATCAAAGACCAGCATATTTACCTCAAACCCCAGGCGTATCGCCTTTTTGCCTATTTCTGTGAGTACCCCAATCGCTTGCATACCCGCTCGCAGCTGCAACAGTATTTATGGCAAACCCCAAAAAACGGCTCTCGCCATCTGGACAACCTGATGGTATACCTGCGGCAACAGCTCTCTGAGCATGACGCTTTTCAGCTGGAAACCGTTTACGGCCAGGGATATATTTTACACCTGTGACGTAATTGTCATTTAAACTGTCACTTTTTAGGACATTTTTTTTGAGATATGCAGTAACGCTTGTTTCTTATGCTCAACCTGACTAAGGTTAAGTATTCAAGAAAACAAATCGTGTGTGGATACTATGCTCAAACCCCTTCAAAATTATTCTGCTATTATCGGTCTGGCCCTGTTAGCAGCCTGTCAGCCGCCAGCAACACAATCTCCAGTCCAGAACCGGCCTCAACAGGCACAAAGCCTGAGCCTACAAAAACCCAGAACATCCCACCCCGTGCTGCAAAAATCCATCGCCCATGGCCAAATCGCCTTACACGGTAATCAGCTTACCCTGAGTCTTGAACTTTACCCCAAACCCCAAAACCCCACAGCCTTTCGCACCCAGTTACTGGACCTGAGCACCGCCAGCAAACTCCAGGCCACCGTTAGCGACTCCCACGGCAAAACCTATCAGGCCAACGGGGCCGATGGCGATGGCAGCGTCAACTACACCGGGGGAACGATCACCCTGACCTTTGACAATCTGGTCCCCGATGAACTGCTCTTTGTGGAAGTGCAGGCTAAAAATGGCACCACTGCCCTTGTGCAGGCAGAGCTGGCCACCGTTCTCAAGCACACCACAGACGCCACGCCCGTCAACGCCACCCTCAATTTTCAGACCACCGTCGCCGCCAAAGCCATGAAAGCACTTTGGGGTAACGATGCGGACCGCGCCCGCGCCATTGACCTCGGTGCCCTGGAGAACCTGACCGCTGACATTACTGGTGTTACCGGCACAGCCCCCAACCTGAGCTATCTACAAAACCACCCCAGCCTGGTCAACACAGCGCTGCTGGCCAGCCATTTGCAAGCCCAAAACCCCGATGGTCTAAACGCTGCAGACTACCGCCAGAGCGGCGCCACCGTTAACCTGACCGTCAGTGGTCTCGTCAACAGCGACACACTTCAGGTCCAAATCACCGATGCTGCTTCCGCCGTACGTACCGACCTCGGAAACGGCAACCACAGTATTTCCGGGGTCACCCCCGGCAACGGCCTTCGGGTCATGGCCTCGGCCTTTGGCACCCCGGCTCTCGACTACACCTACAGCGTGACCCCGAACACCCTCAATCCTGCCGAAGGTGAGAGCGTGAATGTCAGCATTACAGCCACCCCTGTGTTTAATATTAGTAGCTTTAGCCCCGCCGCAGGCCCCACCGGCACCCTTGTGACCGTGAACGGCAACGGTTTTACAGGCACCACTGCCGTCAGTGTGGGCGGAGCCAACGCCAGTTTTACGGTCCTCAATGACAATCAAATGACCGTTACTGTACCCACCACAGCCGTGGACGGTCAAATCAGCATCACCCATAATGTGACGACCCAAAGTGCCACGGCTTTTGACGTCTACCGGCGTATTTATGTCAATGACGATGCCGCGGGCAATAACAGTGGCACCAGCTGGGCCAACGCTTATACCAGCTTACACACCGCCTTAAGTGCCGCCGGAGCCCAGGACGAGATCTGGGTCGCAGCGGGCACGTACACCCCCCATGCCAGTGACCGCTCCGTGTCATTCCAGATGAAAGAAAACGTCAATATTTACGGTGGCTTTGCGGGCACAGAGTCTGCGGTAAGCGAGCGCACCCCTGACACCACAGACTTTGTCACGGTTTTAAGTGGTGATCTCAGCGGCAACGATGATTACATAACGCCGGGAAGCACGATGGATGAAAACAGCTATCAGGTCACCCGAGGCGCCAACAACGCGATTTTAGACGGGGTTAGCATACAGGGCGGAAATGCAAATGAAGACGGCGGCAGTCTATCGGGTGGAGGCATGTACAACGGTTCTGTTTCGCCTACCCTGAGCAATATTATCTTCTCGAATAATACTGCAAAAAATGGTGGCGGCTTGTACAACAGCAGCTCTTCGCCCACGTTAAGCCATATCACCTTCTCAAACAATTCAGCAGGCACGCATGGCGGAGGGTTGTTCAACGCTGGCTCCTCTCCTCAATTAACCCATGTGACCTTCTTAAAAAATACCGCCACCAATTACGGCGGGGCAATCTACAATTCAGGTTCTTCTGCCCGCCTAAGCAACGTCGTTTTTGCCAATAACACGGCCTCAAGGGGAGGAGGACTCTACAATACCGGCGGTTCTCCCAGTCTGAGAAACGTCACCTTCTCCAATAACGTTGGCTTTGGGGGGGCTATCTATAGTATCCCCACCGTCTTACCGACCTTGAAGAATGTTCTGTTTTACAACAGTGACCGCAGATACGTAGACCTCGATCCCAGTCAGGGCGTAATTGAAGTGGGCAGCAACCCCTTTATAGACAGTACAAACCCCAACGGACCCGACGGGATTCCCCGCACTGCCGATGACGGATTGCGTCTGGCAGCAGGTGCCACCGGCGTCATTAACCAGGGCATTACGGATACGGATATACCCACCACCGATATTTTAGGCAATGCCCGCGATGGTGCCCCTGAACCTGGGGCCTATGAATATCTGCCACCTGCCTTGCCTGCCCATGTACTGGGCGTGGATAAAAATGCCACCGGCAGTGGTAACGGCAGAAGTTGGTCGAACGCCTTTACCGACTTACAGTCGGCACTGGCTGCGGCCACCCCAGGTACCGAAATCTGGATCGCGGCGGGCACGTATACCCCCCACACCAGTGATCGTACGGTATCGTTTCAGATGAAAGAAAATGTCAATATCTACGGCGGATTTGCGGGCACTGAACTGACGCGTACCGAGCGTACGCCCAGCCTGACGGACTTTGTGACCGTGCTAAGTGGTGATCTCAGCGGAAATGATGATTACGAAACGCCCGGAACCACACTAGATGAGAATAGCTATCGTGTCACGCGCGGTGCAAATAACGCGATCCTGGATGGAGTAACGATTCAGGGCGGGAATAGAAGTGGAGATTCCAGCACCGGCGCGGGCATGTATAATTTTGGTGTTTCTCCGACATTGACCAATATTATCTTCCGAAATAACTCTGCCGCTGATGGTGCGGCAATGTATAACTATAACGCTTCACCCACTTTAACCAACGTTACTTTCTCAGATAATAAGAGCCTTTACAGAGGCGCGGGAATATACAATCGCGTCTCTTCTTCACCCGTATTGACCCAGGTTACCTTCTCAAGTAACACCTCCTCCTTGCAGGGCGCAGGCATATACAATGAAAATTCTTCTCCCACTTTAACCCACGTCACGTTTTTTAATAACACAACCACTGAAAATGGAGGGGGAATGTACAACAGAAACGCCTCCCCCCATTTGACCCACGTTACCTTTTTAAATAATTCTGCCTCTGGCGGTGCCGGGTTATATAACACAGACTCATCACCGACGTTAACTAACGTCACGTTCTCAGGTAATACTGCCAGTTTTGGTGGCGCAGGAATGTATAGCCAACTTTCCTTTTCCACATTAACCAACGTCATCTTCGCGAATAACGCTGCCACCACCAGGGGAGGCGCGATATATTCTGTTAGTTCTTCTTCTAGTTTAACCAACGCCACCTTCTCAAATAATACCTCTACCTTCGGTGGAGTGGACAATGCTGACTATGATCCTTCTAAATTTACGCTGACGAATGTTCTGTTTTACAACAATGATCGCAGATACGTAGACCTTGATCCCAGTCGGGGCGTGATTGAAGTGAGCAGTAACCCCTTTGTGGATAGCGCCAACCCCAGCGGTCCTGACGGCATTCCCCACACCGCTGACGATGGTTTACGCATCGCACCCACAGCCACGGCTGTGATTAATCAGGGCATTACGGACAGCGACGTCCCCGCGACAGATATTTTGGGCAATGAGCGCGTGAGTAATCCTGAGCCAGGGGCTTATGAGTACCGGCCTTAAGCGACTGCCTCCAATCCCAAAATGAGCTACACTTTTACCATAAGAAGGAAAGGGTAAAGAGCAGCATGTATACTTTTCAACGCTTGACATACTCCCCTCCATAAATGACGGGGATTCTCAAGCTACGCATAACCTATGGGCTTACGTTAACGCTTGAAGGAGCTGCCCGCTCCCAGTGGCTGCAATATTTCTCGCATCGTTCACATCTCGGTCTAAGCTCAGGTTGCAGTACGGGCAGTTATGCACCCGTGTGGCAAGAGATTTCGGCACCTTCTCGCCACAGCCTGAGCAATTTTGACTGGTATTCTTTGGGTTTACTTTGACTAACTCACGCCCAGTTTCTTCCGCTTTGTACCCTAAAGGGCATAAATACGAGAGTAAGTTAAAAAAAGTTGACCAGCCAGCATACCCTCAGAGGGGCATAAATCTGCAATCGATTTGCTCAGGTGACGGTTTCTTACCATAGCGATGCTGTCCTTATTCGTACGGCTAGCGCCTACGACTAAGGCATTCTTCACTTTGAGCGCTTCAATGCAGATCATTTGAAAATTTGTTATGTAGTAGTTTGCTGTTTTATGCAGGAAGTCCAAACGCATATTGGTTATTTTTCGGTGTGCTCTGGCTAGTTCCTTAACAGCTTTTCTTCTACGATTAGAGCCTTTCTTTCTGCGTGATACCTTCCGTTGTTTGCGCCTGAGTTCTGCTTGTGCTTCTCGGTAGTATTTCGGGTTGGCAATGTGTAAACCTTCAGTGTCAGTAGAGAAGTGAGCTACCCCCACATCAATACCTACCACATCAGCACGAGGTTCAGAAAAGCTACGCTCTGCTACATCGTCACAGGAAAGCGCCACCCACCAGTCTCCGCATGAATCTCTACGCACTGTGACTGTTTTGATCTTTCCTTCAATAGGGCGTGACAGATGAAGCTTGAGAATGCCAATACCCTTGATCTTAAGATGGCGGCCATCCAGCTTCCAACCCGAAGTTTTGAGTGTGAACGAATCATAGCGGTGATAAGACTTGAAACGAGGGAAACCGGCCTTTTTACCCACCTTTTTGAGGCGTGAGTAGAAGCCTTGAAATGCTTTACCCAATCGCTCAACAGTATCTTGCAGGGTTTGAGAGTTGACCTGTTTAAACTCAGGAAAAGCCTTTTTAAACTCAGGCAATTCGTTGTTTTGGTCATATGTACTAAGACTGATGCCACAACGTTTGTACGCAGTTATACGCTGCTCTAGCGCAATATTGTACAGTTTTTGACAATATCCAAGCCAATTCACAGCATTTTGCTCTGCTGTTTTACTTAGTTTCGCCTTGTATTTAAATGTCTTGCGCATACATTAATTATACCAGCTTTAGAGAGCTGTAACCAGCTCTACACCTTATTTATGCCCCTCTGAGGGTATATACCCCACCTGTACCCAGAGGGCATCAAAAAGGAAGGGGTCTTACGGTGCTGGCGATGGTTGCGCTCTTTACTTCTTCTGCGCAACCATCGCGCCACCGACGCCACCCACAGAACCGGTAATACCACCCACCAGCGCACCGGTGATTGCACCTTGTAACATACTGCCCAGATCGCCTTCTTGCAGACCCACCACGGTCATAAGGGCAGCACCAGCACCGGCTCCGGCAAGGGCACCGACCCAGGCCCCTTTGGCCTTGCTATCGGTCACGTTGGCAGAGGCGGCTCCGCCCACGGCGCCGCCAAGGGCCGCGGCAAGGGTCACAGGTCCGGCCACCAGGCCACCTGAGCCGGCAAAGGGCTTGCCGCCCGTAAGTACACCGAAAATAGCCAGAGAAGAACCTCCGGCCAGTAAAGCCCCGGCGCCCGTTCCTTTTAAGGTGGGCATCACGCCTTTTTTAATGTCTACCATATCTGTTTTTAAGCTGGACGCTTCAGGCTGCTCGGTGCGCGAAGGCGTTACCCGGCTTTTGCGCAAGGGCTGAGCGCCAGAAGGCTGGGTAATGGGGGATACAGGGGCTGTGGATTGAATGCTGGTCATGGGGTTTTAAATCTCCGCTACGCTGTGTTTTGTATATTCTCAATATATCTCGATCTTCCCCAAAAATAGTTAAATCAAGGTTATCCAAGAAGTAAGAAGCATTTAACATTAGAATAAGCAGTACACACTGGTTTTAAACTGCACCTCTATCAAGCTTTGTATCACCCCCAAAGAGAGTGGACGCAATGTAAGAGATAACGTAAGCTGAAGACGAGTGAAAAAAGACGGAACCCCTGGCAAAATGAAAATACATATTTCGAATTTGAAAACCACTTCAAATTTGATTTTGGCATTCCTTCAGGTGCCTGAAGATAAAGCCGCCATTATTACAGACACAGTGCTCTATGCCCATTTACAGGGCAAAGGCACCCACGGCATGCGGTTGGCCATTCAAAAAGCGACCACACCGGCTGCACGCAGCAGAGTCAGAGAAGTCGCCTTACACAACACCAGGATTCCAACAGATTGGGCTCTCGATGCATCATCAGGCAACCGCATTACCAAACGGTTGGTGGCTGTGGATTAAATGCGCAAGCCCACCATCTTACTGACAAACTTTTATCCAGAAACTGCCCTGACCCTTATGAAACAAGAGCTGCCCGGTGGATTTACCCTGATGGCTTTATCTCAACCCGGTCGCGAAGAGGTATACGCACAGATAGCCCAGGCTGATTATATCCTGGCCGGGGGCCAAATCACCCTGGATGCCGAAATGCTGGCCGCCGCACAGCGACTCAAAATGGTTCAGCGCACAGGGGTTGGGCTCGACAAGCTGGATTTAAAAGCTTTAAAGGCCAAAGGAATTCCGTTGTATGTCAATGCAGGCGTTAATGCCCAAAGTGTCGCTGAACATACACTGGCACTGATCTTCGCCACCTTGCGCCAAATTCCCAGGGCAGACCATAGCCTCAAAACCGGGCACTGGCAACGCTATGCCCTGGGACTAGACAGTTATGAGCTGCGCGGAAAAACCGTGGGCCTGATCGGTCTGGGGCACATTGGACAGGCGGTGGCACGCTGTCTTAGCGGCTTCTCGGTCCGCTTACTCTATACGGCCCCCCGCCGCGCTCCTTTGACGCGTGAACAAGAACTCCATTGCCAGTATTGCAACTTTGAAACCCTGTTGCGCACCGCAGATATTATCAGCCTCCATTGCCCCTTTGATCCCACCCAAACGGGCTGGCTTCTGGGAGCCTCCGAAATTCACCAGATGAAGCGTGGTGTCATTTTAATTAATACCGCCAGAGGACAACTCATTGATCCTGAAGCCCTCGTACAGGCCCTACAACAGCAGCACATTCAAGCTGCAGGGTTAGACGTATTTGCCCACGAGCCCCTGCCTGAGCACGCCCCCTTATTGGCCTGTGAAAATGTGGTACTAACCCCCCATATCGCGGGCCTTACCCGCGATGCATTTCGCCAGATGATGCGCAGCGCTTTTCAGAGCATCCAAGATTTTGAGCAGGGCTTGAGCTAATGCAACACAACCAAAACACCGGAATCATCTTTGTTCAGCCCCCCATGAGCTTCACAAAAGACACCCCCAGAGCAGAGCTCCAGTATTGCCTGGGTGCAACCCTTTACATGCCAGGCACAAAGAACATGCTCGACAAATTGCTGGGCAAAGGCATGGCTGGCCTGGGTTCGATGGTTATGGATTTTGAAGATGCCCTGCGGGCAGAGGATGTCCCTGCAGCGGAAACCAATGTGCTACAGCATTTAACAGCGCTGGCGAAAGCCCAGCAAGCAGACGCCACCCTGGCCGAGCGCTTGCCCCTGATTTTTTTACGGGTCAGAAGCCCCCGCCAATTTGAAGGCTTTGCACGCCTGCTCACCCCCGCACAGACTGGTGTCTTAAGCGGCTTTGTGTTTCCGAAATTTGATAGCGAAAATGCCCAGGCTTTTTTTGACGTGTTGATCGATACCCGCACGCGATTACAGTGCCCTCTCTATGGTATGCCCATTCTCGAAGGAACACGCATTGCTTACCGCGAGACGCGCATGCAGGAATTATTTGCCCTTAAAACCATTCTGGATGCCCACCGGGAGCTCATTTTGAACCTGCGTATCGGCGGTACCGATTTTTCAGCTTTATTTGGGGTGCGCAGGGGCATCAACCACTCCATTTACGATATTCTGCCGGTGAGAGACTGCCTGTCAGATATTTTGAACGTCTTTAACCGTTCAAACGATGGTTATACACTGTCAGCGCCGGTGTGGGAATCTTTTCTTGTCAACAAAAAAGACAGCCTGGAACAGGTGTCAGCCCGGCACATACACCAGTCTCTACTCAACCGTGTACCCATTGTAAACGAAGTGGTGGATGGACTCCTCAGAGAAGTGCTTTTAGATCAAGCCAATGGCTTTGTGGGCAAAACCATTATTCATCCCTCACACCTGAAATATGTCAACGCCATGCAGGCCATTACCCAGGAAGCCTTTGAAGATGCCACCCAGATTCTAAACACCGACGACGGAGTGGTGAAAGGCCTGAACAAAATGAACGAGGTGAGGCCGCACCGCCACTGGGCCAAACGAACGCTGATGCGCGCCAGGGCTTATGGCGTCATCGAAAGCGAAGCCAGCTATATGAAAATGCTGTTAAAATAGGGCCAAAATCATGAGTTTAACCCACCAATGACACAGATTATCCGTACTCCAGTCAAGCCAGGGGATTTAGATCACCTCAGCATTGGCACCCAGATCAGCCTGCAGGGCACCCTGTACACTGCCCGTGACGCTGTCCTGCCTAAAATCGTTGCCCTGATTCAACGCAACGCCCTTCATGAACTGCCCGTCCCATTAAACGGCATGGCCCTTCTACATTCGGCTTTTAGTCCCGCTGGATTTGGCCCCACTTCGAGCAATAAAGAAGAAATTGAAAGCACCATGGGCACTCTTTCAGAAGCCGGTGTGCGCATTCACATGGGCAAGGGACGCATTTCAGATGAAACCGTTGCAGCGATTTCAAAGCAGGGTTCCATTTTTATTGTGGTGCCCCCGGTCTCAGCATTGCTGCACAGCAAACTTTTATCTAAACGCGTGGCGGCTTTTGCAGAAGAGGGCATGGAAGCCCTTCACGAGTTGGTGGTGGATGGCATTCCTGGCATTGTCGCCGCCGCCCAGGGAGAATCTATTTTTAATCAGGCCCGTGCACGGGGCTTAAGGAGTTAGCCATGAGCATTACCTTATCTCAAATTCAAAAAGCAGCAGAAGAGGCACTGATCCAAGCCAGTTGTGGCTTTCGCCCCGATCAAAAAGCAGCGTATCAGCGGGCCATTGCCGCAGAACAAGAACCCGGTACACAGGGCATGCTAAAAATGATGCTCGAAAACGCAGAGATCTCAGAGCAAAACACCCTCGCCCTGTGTGATGATACCGGGATTCCCCATGTCACCGTAGATATTGGAGAAGATGCCGACATCGAGGGCAGTCTGGGCAAACTCCTGCCGGCGGTAGCCGCAGGCATCAAAGACGGTTTGCGAGCCCTGCCCGGCAGACCCATGGCCGTCAAAGGCGATGACCTGGAAAGACTTGCCCAATCTGCAGGACTTCATGCCGACTCAGGCTTACTCGAACCCGCTCCCATTCGCATCAAGTCGGTCCAGGGCAATCAGGTCACCGTGCACGTGCTCATGAACGGGGGCGGACCCGAAATTCGCTCCAAGACCTTTCGTATTTTTCACCATCATGATGCGAACCATGTGTTTCATGAAATTGCGAATTGGGCCATTGAAGTGGTGGAGCTCTTAGGCTGTACGCCCTGCGTGCCAGCCATTGGTATTGGGCGTACCCATTATGAGGCGACAAATCTCATGCTTGATGCCATGACCTACCGCGATTTTGGCGATGAGACCGAGGCCGAAAAACTAATTACTGACAAACTCAATGCTTCCTTTACGGGCTCCCTGGGTGTGGGAGGTACCGTCACCGCCTTGCAAACCTTTATTAAGGTAGGCCCCCAACGGGCCAGCGGGGTTCGCATTGCCACCCTGCGCATGGGCTGTAGCATAGATCCCCGTCGAGGAAGTGTCACCCTGGGACCCGCACGCCCTGAAACAGCATCAGAACAAGCCGAAGAAAGAAGCGCCCATGCAAGCAACCCGTGATTTTTTGAAAAGCCTTGGTCTTCCTGGTGGTGACGCTTACGATCTGCCCACTTCATCCCAGCGTTTTGCCGACGGCGCCCACTACCGCTTTGAAGTCCCCGGTATTCAAGGGCCCAGAGCCTTGCAAGCCCTGCTTGAAGAAATCCATCGCCTGAACTTGCCTTTACACCGCGTGACACAGACCCAGGGCATTATGCGGCTCAGTGACGACGACATCACCAGCATGGTGGGCCTGGCTGCAGACGCAAACATCGAACTCGTCCTGGCCATTGGGCCACGGGCTACTTATGACACCAGCGCTTCTGTACAGACACCAGAAGGTCAAAAAATGGGTTATCGCTTGCGGGGGCAAGAACAAATCGTACGGGCCATCGAAGATGTCAAACGCGCATTTGCCCTGGGCTGTCAACGCTTTTTAGTCTATGACGAGGGCTGCCTTTGGGCCCTGAATCAAATGCGCAGCCAGGGTCTATTACCCGCATCTGTGCAGTTTAAAGTCTCCGCCCATTGTGGCCATGGCAACCCCTGCTCCGCCAGACTGTTGGAATCCATCGGCGCCGACTCCCTGAACCCGGTTCGAGATATTCAGCTTCCCATGTTAGCGGCGCTCCGACAGGCTATTGCTATCCCCATCGATATCCACACCGAAAACCCGGCGTCTTCGGGAGGCTTTATTCGCCATTATGAAGTCCCTGAAATGATTCGCGTGGGTGCCCCGGTGTACCTAAAAACCGGGGGCTCGGTGGCCAAAACCCACAGCTGGGAAACCACAGAAGCGGATGCTAAAAAAAGGGCCAAACAGGTGGCGCTGGTAAAACGGGTCATTGATCAATATGCACCCGATGCGATATGCTCTTAAACAGAGAGAAATGCGATGAAAAGCCCGTTAACAGCGATTGTCCTGGGTGGAACTCACGCCCACAGCGCCCTGATTCGAGAACTCAAGCGACAGGGTTACACCACCCTTCTGGTAGACTATTTTGAAAATCCGCCCGCCAAAGCGGTGGCTGATTTGCATCTACGCTGCAGCACCCTCGATCCCCTGGCCGTCACCAAAATAGCCAAACAATACCAGGCCGATCTGGTCATCAGCACCTGTGTGGATCAGGCCTATGTCACCGCCTGCCAGGTGGCAGAAGCCTTACACTTGCCAGCCCCCATGAGCCATGCGGAGATTTTGACCCTGACCGACAAAGAGTACATGAAGCACAAGATGAAAGCCCTGGGCATTCCCACGGCTCGGTACGCGTGCCTGCATGATCTCACGGAGATTCGCATGGAAGACTGGACCTTTCCGCTGGTGGTCAAACCCGTAGACAGCAACGGATCTGCAGGGGTTCGGAAGGTAGACACGCCTGAAGAACTGGAATGCTATTTTGCTCAGGCCCTGGCCCTGAGCCGGCGGGGCAAGGTTATTCTTGAAAGCTACAAAACGGGTATGGAAATTGGGGTGGACTGCTATATTGCAGAGGGAACCGTTCATATCCTTACGGTTCGCCAAAAATTTCCGCTGTGTAGACACACAGGAGATGTCTTGCAATCCCCAGGCTCCATTGCCCCCCTGCAACTCCCTGAAAAAGCATGGCAAACGCTAAAGCAAATTCTTGCGACCCTTGCCGAGGGCTTTGCCCTCAACAACACCCCACTCCTGCTACAGGCCCTGGTGGAGAGAGATGAGATCCATGTCATTGAGTTTGCCCCTCGCATTGGCGGTGGCCTCAATTACCGTACCGTCTTTGAGTTAACCGGCTTCAATATTTTAGGCGCTGCCATTAACGCTTATTTTGGCACAACCACGCCAGTGATCACGCGGGCAACCCAGGGCATGATGGCCACTATTATTATCTATGCAAAACCCGGTGTTTTTAGTCATATGACGGGGGTGCAGGCTTTAATCGACAGCGGAGTCATTCACGAACTGCATTTATACAGAAGTCCAGGCAGCGCCATTGCCGACGATATGTCTACCCGCGCCAGAATTGGCGCCTTTTTGCTGAAGGGGCAAAACAGAGGTGAAATTCAGCAAAAATTGCGCCAGGCCCTATTAAGTCTTGAAGTCTTTACCGACAAAGGAGAGGCTGTGATGCGCAAAGATATTTATGCGGCCGTGTTTGAAAGCGTCTAGGCTATCTGCAAATAGACGAAGTACAAAAAATAACGTATGCTAAGACCATGAAACACTGTCTACTTAGCGCCCAGGGCGCCAACCGTGCCGGCTTAGTGGCCGAAATCAGCGGCCTGCTCCATGGGGCCCAGGTCAATATTATGGACTCCAGCATGACCACCCTGCGGGGGGAGTTTGTGATGATGCTCTTGCTCGAAATCCCCGAAACCACGTCACTGGAGCATCTGCAAGCCCAGGGCGAAACCATTGCGGGCTTACGTCTATACTGGCAAACCTTAAGCCCTGAGGAGGCCCTCGGACCGGCCCAACCGGAACAGCCCAGCCATGCCATTTCGGTGATTGGCCCCGATCAAACCGGACTGGTACACCAGATCAGCACGATTCTGGCAGAACGCCAACTGAATATTTGCAATGTGGAGACCCAGTTGCTATCTCAGGGGGCATCTCCCCGCTACGCGATGGTCCTCGAAATTCAGGCTCCCGAAGCCCACATTGAAGACCTGCAAACCGCTCTCACTGAAGCCGGACAAGAGCTGGGGGTCGATATTCATTTGCACCCCTTGCGCTTTGCTGAGATCTAATGGCGGTTCGTGAAGTCCTGACAGCTCCTCACCCGCTTTTGCGTCAGGTGTGCCCACCCGTAAGCGACGTTTTACGAGAAGATATACAAACCCTGATTCAAGATTTACGGGACACCAGTGAAGCTTCAGGACATTCCGTGGGTATTGCCGCCCCCCAAATTGGTGCCCTGTGGCGCGTGGTTTATATCAACTGCAGCAAGCATGCGCCCAGGGGGCTGGGGCCCCAGATTTTGGTGAACCCCGAAATTATTGAGCGAGAAGGGGCCTATCAAATGCGCGAAGGCTGCATGTCGCTGCCCGAGTACGTGGGTCCCGTGGCCCGCAGTCGCCGCATTGTGGTGCGCGCCCAGGACGAACAGGGCCAGTGGCGTGAACTCAAAGCCAGCAAGTTCGAGGCCGTGGTGATTCAACATGAATGTGATCATTTAGACGGCATTTTGTTTATGGACCGCATGGGCGCGCTCAAGCACAACCTCATGCGGCGCATTGACTTGCTCAGGGCCGATCAAAACACAGAAAATTAGCAGCACTTCGAATAGAATGCTTGTACATACAAATATCCTGTGCTACACTCATAAGCAATGAAAGAACAAAAATGTCCTGCGGACGCCAGTTACGCAGAATGCCTTTACTATGCAGCCAATGCTTTTGCCCGGCAAATGACAAAAATGGCAGACGATGCCTTTTTGCCCACGGGTTTAAGTGCTTCGTATGCGGTGCTGATGATGACGGTGAATCATCAGCCGGGGATTTGTCCCCGCGATATTAGCCAGCGCATGCAATTGACGCCGTCTACGATCACCCGTCTGATTGAAAAGATGGAGTATCGCGGCTATTTAGAGCGGCGTTCGACGGGTAAATTTACAGAGGTTTACCCCACCGACGCCGGAGAAGCGCTGGTCCCGGTCATTCAAAGTGCCTGGAAAAACCTGCAAGCCCATTATGAGGGCTTGTTGGGACAAGAAGAGGCCCACGCTCTGGTGCAACGCCTGACCGGAGCCGTGGCACAACTGGACGCCCCGTAGCCTTTATTTTTGTGATTTTAATTGTATGTACACACACTAGAAAAGAGATCGATGATGAGCCTATTGTTTGCCCCCTATACCCTCAAAGGATTAACCTTACAAAACCGCATTGTTATGGCCCCCATGACCCGTTCTCGCGCCATTGACAACCTGCCCAACGACCTCATGGCCGAGTACTATGCCCAACGCGGAAACGCGGGCCTGATTATTACCGAAGGCGTTGCGCCTTCTGCCAACGGACTGGGCTATGCCCGCATTCCCGGCCTGTTTTCTGAAGATCAGGTAAAAGGTTGGAAAACCGTGACCGCACGGGTTCATGAAGCGGGAGCGAAAATTTTTGCTCAATTAATGCATACCGGCCGGGTGTCTCACCCTGACAATATGGCCGAAGGCACCGAAATTGTCGCGCCCTCAGCCATTGCCGCCCCCGGTGAAATGTACACCGACACCAAAGGGCCTCAGGCCCACCCTGAGCCCAAAGCCATGAGCCTTGAAGACATTGCTCAGGCCCAACAGGAATTTGTAGACGCCGCCAAAAATGCCATTCAAGCGGGCTTTGACGGCGTCGAAATTCACGGGGCCAACGGCTATTTATTGGATCAGTTTTTAAACCCCGCCTCAAACCAACGCAGCGATGCCTACGGTGGCAGCGCCGAAAATCGCGCCCGCTTTGTGTTAGAGGTGGTGGAAAAAGTCAGCGCCGCCATTGGGCCCGAAAAAACAGGCATTCGTCTGTCACCTTTTGGTGTGTTTAACGGCATGGAAGATTATGACGGTCAGGAAGAAGCCTTTGTGGCGCTGGCTGAAGCCCTGCGTCCTTATCACCTGGCGTATTTGCACCTGGTGGATCATGAGTCCATGGGTGCCCCACCCGTGGGTGAAACCATTAAAGCCAAAATGCGTAAGGCCTTTGATGGGGTCCTCATTGCCAGCGGCGGTCTTGACAAAGCCAAAGCCGAAACGCTACTGGCCGAAGAAAAGGCCGAACTGTTTGCCTTTGGCCGCGATTTTCTGGCCAACCCCGATTTGGTGGCACGCCTCAAACAGGACCTCCCGTTGAATTCTCCTGATTTTGATACCTTCTACACCCCCGGTGAAAAAGGCTATACGGACTATCCTACCGCGGCCGCGGCCTCCATCGCTTAAGCGCCTCTGAAAATCTTCACACGCCCCCTTCTGTTTCTCTTTAAAAAAGAAACAGAAAGGGGTTTTTGCACTTTCTGTTTTGTAGGCTATACTCTTCCATAGGCCCCAGGAAAAAGCCCTCAGGAGTGTTTCGATGCAAATTCCATCTCAGCCCCCACACAGCGGTCTCTTGCCTCCAGCTCAGCTGTTTGCCCGTACCCGCTCGGCCTTCCCCTCCACCGCCGCTTCGTCCCCTACAGCACCCGCGGCCACGCCATCCCAAAGCACCCCTCCACAATTAACCAACCTGGGGCAAGCCAAATCCGCCCTGGCTTTTGTAAGCGCATCCCCGGCCTCGGTCCCTTCCCTTCAGCTCCCCCCACGTCCCGCCAACGCCCCCACAGGCAGTGCTTTCTTTGCCGCGTTGGCAGGGCTCCCTCCAGGTCAGCGGGAGCAGGCCATTCAGCAGCAGATTTTACAGGGCAACGTGCCCGATCATTTGCGTCAGCTCACCCCTTTAAACCTGACCGCTCAGGGGGCCAACGGTGAGTCTTTACAGGCCGTCGCTTATGTGACTCCCGACTATCTGGCCGTGGGCTCCAATGAGGACTATGTGCTGGTACCCATGAGCCCGATCACCGCCCAGGCCATTGCAGACGCGACAGCCACCACCCTACCCACCCGCAAGCTGGTGGATGCAGTGTATGCTCAGGCCCAGGTAAAGCTCAGCCCCAGCCCGCAAACACCAGGACCGCAAATGACATCGGTGGCGTATTTTGACCGGCACAACCACACGGTGGCACAGCAGCGAGAACAGGCGGGTGCCCATCCAGGAGATTTGATCGCCGGGCACAAAAAAGATGTGGTCATTACCCCCCGGTTGGATCAAAAGCCCCAATCGGTGGCCATTTACGGTTGGCATCAGCCCAACGCTAAAGCCATTCAACCCCTGAGCACGATTCACGAAAACACCTATGCCGACTACAGCCACGGCGTCCGTCTGGTGGGGCCAACGGTGCAAATCAACGGCACAACGTACTCCACCACCGAGATTTTGCGGCATCCCCAATGGTCCCGGCTGCTCAGTGATGAAGGCGTAGTACACAACCCAAGGGCGGTACGCCCCTGATGAGAAAGCGAATTCCTTTGATGCCTCAACGCTCCCGTTTCATTTACCGTCGGGTTATGTTGTCCCTTCTCAGCATGGCTTTGCCTTTGATCTGGCCTGGCGTAGCACAAGCAGCAGTCACCGCACAGACCCTTCAACAAGCCTTTGAAGCATCCGATCAGGAGCGCCTCATCCCGTTGCAGTGCGAAAGTTCCACCACGCCTTCCCACTGGCACATTCATCAGGTGGAAATCTTAGACCAGCACGTGTATCAGGTGGTGAATGATTTTCAAAGCCGTGAGGACGTGGTCTGGGTAAAAGCGCGTTTGAAGATGAAAAGCGCGACGGGCACAGATTGTGAAAGCATTTACTACCTCAAGTACCGTCTGGATGATCCAGCCGCGGGAGACTTACCGGTCGCAAGCCGGCACCCCCAGGTCAAACGCTGGCGGTTTGGCCTGGATCAGCCCCCTCAAAATCCCCAGGAAGTTCTCGAGACCTTGCAAAAACGCCTTGCCATTCTGGCGCCCACCTTACAGCACCATGCCCATTGGCAGTGGACAGATGCTCAGCATGTGGTACTCACGGTCCCTTTTTACACGGCTGTGCCGGAGGCTTTCATAGAGCATTTACTGGAGCAGCACGCATTTCGCTTGAAAACACCCGCAGCACAAGGAGAGTGGCAAGACAGTGGTATCCACGCGCAAGATTTTGTGGATTTGCGCCTGGTGCGAGATTTTAATGCCCTTGATACCTTTGCCCTTGAGTTTAAAATGACTCCCATAGGTAAGCACAAGCTGGCCACATTGACCCGGCAGCTTCAAAACCAGCCGCTGGGGATTTTTCTGAATGATCAATTGCTCATGGCCCCTGTGATTCAAGAACCCATTGTGGCAGGAGCGGGCATCATCAACGGTATTGAAAACGATGACAAGCTTATGAACATTCACCGCGCCTTGCTTTTATCGCAACTGCCTTTGCCCGCGCTGGCGCTGAAAACACAGGACATTACCCAGTACCCTGTATCAATCCAAGATTTGGTTGCTCAGGATCCCGATCGTGTGACGGCGCTCAATCGCCCCCTCAGTGATGCAGAACAGGCTGTCAAAGCCAATATGCACACCTTGCAGACCGCTCTCGAAACCTACGCTATCGACCACGGCAAATACCCCCAGACGCTGAAGGAACTTCAAGAAGTAAACGCTGGCGAATATTGGAGAGACCTGATAAACCCCTATACTCAGGGCCAGGGTATTGGCCACGCAATCATTGAACAGGGGCAAGCCAAACCCGGCCAGGTGAGCTATAAGGTCGCCCAGGATCACCAGAGCTATCGCCTTGCCGGCGAAGGAGAAAATGGCCCCCTCTTGATCAAAGGCAAGGTTTTTGTGCTGAGCAACAGCCTGTAGCATCCAAAATATGTCCCGTGCTTTGATAAAGCCATGCACGCTCTTTTTTTATTACAGGTCCTGTGTACGGCATTTATGACCGGTTTAATTTGGTTCGTTCAGGTGGTTCACTACCCGCTTTTTGCCCAGGTGGGGCCCACTGAATTTGGACCGTATCACCATGCCCATACCTTCTGGACGGGCACGGTGGTGATGGTGCCGATGGTGATTGAAGCCCTGATTTCAGCCACCTTGCTCTGGCAACGCCCCGACTATATGAGCACCACCCTGGCCTGGCTGGGCTTTGGCGCGGTCGGGCTCATTTGGTTGTCGACAGGTCTGTTGCAGGTACCGCGCCACGATGTGCTGAGTCAGGGCTACGATGCAGGTGTCATTCACACCCTGGTGCTTAGCAATTGGCTGCGCACCGTCGCCTGGAGTTTTCGCAGTGGATTGTGCTTCTTTTGTCTCTGGAAAGCACTCTAGACTTTGACCTCAAAATCTGCTAGGGTAATGCTTGAGTTTCACGCACACGAGGGCTAGTTTTATGAGTTCAATGGGTATTCAACGCTCCGGTTCTTTGACTTCATTGCCCGGTACCCCACCCGCGCAGCAGACCCGCTCCAGTCAGGCCATACGCACGGCACCCCCGACAGTCACTGCAGGGCCGTCTGCACAGGTTCAACGCCAGGTACAAACCAGTCGTGCCCAAACCGCACAACAATTGGCCGGCCCCGAAACCGCACAGGCGGTCGCCCAGGCCATTGATGCCACCCCGGCCCCGACCTTACAAGCCAACGCCCTGCATTATGCCAGCGTGCTGCAAAACAGCCCCCTGACCCAGGGGCTCGTCACCACCACCCAGACCGTTGTCAACACCGGTGCCCAACTGCATGACGGTGTCGAAAAAATGAGTGAACGGATGGACGCCGCTGGCGTTGCCGAACCCCTCAGCGATATCGTGGACTCCCTCACCGAAAAGTTTGAAATGGGTGAAACGGAAATTCCCACCGTAGAAGCCGCGGCCTTTGAGCGGCTGACCGGTATTTCCACCGAAAGCATTGGCAGCCTCAAAGAAATGGTGGAAACCGGCAAGCAAGCCTTGCAGGTGGCCAAAACGGCCCAGTGTCTGAATGCTGCTTACCAGAGCTATGGCACCCCCGAATTCAGCGGCAAGGTGCAAGAACTGGCCAGCGTCAGCTATGCCACCCTGGGCGGCGAATCCACGGTCGAATTACACAGTAAAGTCTCGGCCTTTTGTGAAAAATGCGACCTGGACAGCGGCAAAGAAATGATGAGTGCTCTGGCCAAATTCAGTACCGACGATAGCTTTGTGGCCACCACCCAACGCAGCATGTTGTCCTGGGCCTCGGGCTCAGGGGTAAGCGGAGCCGTGGGCCAGGCCATGCCGCTCTTAAGCTTTGGCGCGGCAGCCATCGATACCGGCATGGCCGCCAAAACAGGCTATGACTGGTGGCAGGGCAAAGCCAGCGGCACCGAGCTGTGCAAAAGCTCCATTACGGCTCTGGGCTCTGTGGCAGGCGCCACCGTGGCGCCGGTGGTGGGTCCGCTGGCCGCTTCCGCGCTGAATTACGGCATCGACGCCGCCAGTTCCGCTTATACCAGTGTATCTAACTGGTGGTATGGTACCGCCACCGCATGATCAAAAAATACCCGCAACGTATCGTGCAGCAAGACGCCCAGGGCATTGTATTGCATCTGAATATTCCCAGACTGGATCTACCTGCCATTGACGAAATGGGCTTTTTTCAAGGGGTTTGCCAACACGCCTTAAGCGCACAGGGGTGGATACCCCAGGACACACCGAAACTGAGCGTGGTGCGCCGCAGCGATAGCCACCTGGTGTTGGCCTGTGCTTTTACCCCCTTGCCCCCGGTGCGTTTGCCCGCCACACTCTCAGTAACGATCGAAGCCCCACCCATGCAGACACCGCAGCCCGAAGCGCTCATGGCGGAGCTTGAAGCCCTGCAAGTTCGCTGGGGTAAAACCACAGCGGTCAACCGTACCATTCAAACGGGAGACATGGTGTGTATTGACGCCGTGGGACTGTGTGAGGGCGAACTGGTCCCGCTGAGCATTCAGCAGGGCTTTTGGCTCAGCATTCAAGACAAAAACGGCCCGCTGGCCACGGGTTTAAGGGGAGCGCAGGTGGGAGAACAACGCCGCATTGCCTATGCTTTGCCTGAAGATTACCCCACCGCCCATTGGCGCGGGGCCGCTGCGGTGTACGTGGTACGGGTGCGAGAGGTACAGGCTCTACAGGTGCCCGTGGTCAGCGACTTAGCCCGTCTGTGCGACCTGCCGGGCGTGCATAACGAAGAAACCCTCTTTGCGGCCCTGCACGAGATCCAGCGCGAAGCCCTTCACGTCCAATGGCACACCCACCTGCGTCAGCGGATTCTGGATACCTTGCTCAAAGAGACGATTTTAAAAGTCCCCACCGCCTGGATCGAAGAGCAACTCACGGCCCTGTGGGCAGAGAGCGATGGACGGAAGCGTGACGCGATTTTGTCTACGCTTGCTCTGGAACCTGCAGAACAGGCAGCGCTCAAAAACGGGTTTAGCAGTTGGCAAAAGCATCCGCATCTCAGTGCCAAAGTGCACCAGGATCTGGCTTACCAGCTGCTCTTGCAAGCGGTGGTACACCAGCAAAAGCTTGCCCTGAGCGATGCCCACATTGAAGCCGCGCTAGAACGGTCAGGACAACCCCTAAATCTGTCTTCAGACCAGGTTTGGCAACAGCTAGTACAAGCGCAGAGCGCCCAGCAGTTTTTGAACCAGTTAACCCTGGATCTCGCGGAGCGTTATCTGGTCAAACAGGCTCAGATTCGCCACGGCGAGACCCTGCTACAATCGGCCTAATGTTACCTTAGCCATGAAAGAAGATCCGTTTTTTAACCCTGAAGCTGAAGCCATCGACGATACCGCCACCCTGATGTCCAGTACCGTCTCAGCTGTGCATGCCCCGCTTGTGGAGCAGGATCAGACCCCGTCAGTTCAAAGCCCTCCCCTGCAGCGTTACCAGACCCACGAGGTGCTAGCCCAGGGGGCCATGGGCCGTATTTTATTGGCTCAGGATCGTTTTTTATCGCGGCGGGTGGCCTTCAAAGAAGTACGTCATGAATTAAGAGACCAGGCACACATCCTCAACGGGTTTCTGACCGAAGCGCAAATTACCGCACAACTGGAGCATCCCGGCGTGATTCCCATTTACACCATGGAGCAACACGCCGACGAGAGCCTGGCTTATACCATGAAGCTGGTGCACGGCACCACCCTGAAAGCCGAAATTGAGCAGCTCAAAAGCGATCTGGATCAAGGGCTGAGTACCGCCGCCTGGCAACAGCGATACCGGCGTTTGCTGGAGTGGTTTTTGGTGGTCTGCGACACGGTGGACTATGCCCACCACAAAGGCATTGTGCATCGGGATCTCAAACCCAGCAATATTATGATCGGGGCCTATAACGAGGTGTACGTACTCGACTGGGGCATTGCCAGCTTGCAAAGCGAGGCCTCAAGCGAACGCCCGGAAACCATCCAGTTGAGTGTCCAGGCGCAGCAGGCGCCCACAAACCAGATTACGGGCACCCCGCGCTATATGTCCCCCGAGCAAGCCTATGGCCGCCCGGAAGCGCTGCGGCCCACCAGTGATCTCTTTAGCCTCGGGCTCATTTTGTATGAACTGAGCTTTTTAAAACCTGCCTTTTATGACAAAAACCTGGAGTCGCTGTTGCGCAAGGTACGCCACAACCAACAGGCTCCGGCCGTCTCGGTGTATAGCCAGGTCAAAGTCCCCCGTGAGCTCCAGGCGATTATTCGCAAGGCCACCCAACGGCCCATTCGCGAGCGCTATGGCAGTGTACGGGGGTTGAGCCAGGATCTTCGCGCCTGGTTAAAGGATCAACCCACCGTGGCCCTGCCCGATACACGCCTTGCAAAAATGTGGCGTTGGTTTCGTCACCATCCCCAACAAACCCTGGGCCTGGTTACCCTGCTTTTACTGGTGTGTACCCTGGGCATTGCCCTGAGCCTGTGGTGGAGCCAACAGGCTGTACAGCAGAGCCGTGTGCGTCGCCAGGCGGTCAACCAGCTGTTTATGGCCACCGTCCACAAAGCCAGCGCCATTGACAAACAACTCGGCGATTACGACGCCCTGCTTAAGCTCTTTTCAGCACAGGGTGTCACAGCGCTGGGTCAGCAGCACCGACCGCTGTCTGCGCGTTTACAATCCCTGGAGGCAGCCTTTGCCCAAATTCAAACCCAGGCCAAAGCGCCCGGAGCCACGGACTCTCCCCTGCCCTGGGGTACCCTCCAGTACCACGGTTCGCCCCCGCTGAGCCTGATGTATCCAGATGCCAGTGCACCAGGGACAGTGTTTCAGAACCTGGGCCAAAGACTGCAATGGCCACCTCACACCCTGAACACCCCCAGCGGGTGGGGAAAACTTGACGGTGACTATGTGCCGTTGTATCAGGGGCTGTACACAGCCAGTGGTCAGTACCTCGGCTGGAGCGCGTTTCTGATACATCGGGATACCATTAGCGCGCTACTGGCGGGTTCAGAACTGGCTGGACTGCGACAGGTCTGGCTGGTGAATGCCCAAAATCCCGAACAGGTTTTGCACTTACAGGAGCGTCAAGAAACGCTGCCCCCGGCGCTGCTGGCGCAGTTGCCGCATAAAAAAAGCGGTTACTTCGAGACCCCCCAGGACATTTTGGCTTATCAACAGCTCAACACCTTGCCCTGGCATCTGATTTTTCAGGTGGATCGTCAACGTCTCTGGAAAGCGGCGGCACAAGGCCTTGATACCTGAAGATGAGCACCCGCTAGACCTTTCCTTTGACGAGACCTTGCTACACATCGCCACGGCTCGCCTGGCCCCTGAGCCGCTGACGACCGCGCACCCTGAGGAAGGTCTGCAAGGAGAACACGTCTACCAACGGATTGCCCTGCTGGGTGCAGGCGCCATGGGTGAAGTGCATCTGGTGAACGATCCGCTTTTACAGCGGCAGATTGCTTATAAGCAGTTGCGGGGGCAGGCAGACCCTTCTGCCAATCTCCGAGCCCGCTTTTTAAACGAGGTCAAAATTACCGCCCAGCTTGAACACCCTTACATTGTGCCCATTTACTGCCTGGAAATGACCCCTGAAGGCCCTGCTTACACCATGAAGCGGGTCATGGGCAAAACCCTTAAAGACGTGTTAGCCCCCCTCAAACAGCGTGAAAACTACAGGCCCGCCACAGAAGCCAATGCCCTGCCTGAACGGCTCACCAGCTTTTTAAAAGTGTGTGACGCCATGGCTTATGCCCATACCAAAGGCATTTTGCACCGGGATCTCAAACCCGCCAATGTTATGCTGGGAGACTGGGGCGAAGTGTACTTAATGGACTGGGGCATTGCCCGCCCCTTCGGAAAGTACGCCAAAGACTACGCCTTTGAGGCGGAAGAAAAAGGGCAGTGCCTGGGGACACCACGGTATATGTCGCCTGAGCAGGCCCGGGGGGCCAATGACCGCTTAGATCAGCGCAGTGATGTGTTTACCCTGGGGCTCATTCTCTTTGAACTGGTCACCCTCAGAACCCCTTACCGCGCTGAGACCCTGGCCGAACTGCTGGCCAAAGTGCGTCAGGGCCAGCGTGAGCCGCTGCGGGGGCTGCATGGACAGCCCATTCCTCGCCCGCTGCAACGTATTGTACAGCGCGCCACCGCGCTCAAACGGGCGGAGCGTTATGCCAGCGCGCAGGATCTGGCCAGTGATATTCGACGTTACCTCAATGGCGAAGCGGTCTGGGCCGCGCCCGAAAGTGCAGCAGAAAAGGTGCAACGCTTACTCAAGCGCTATCGCAATCCCCTCTTTACGGGACTCTGTGCGGTGGTCCTGGGTAGCGCCGGCTTTAGTCTGGTGCAATTGTGGCAGCGTCAACAGGCGCTGGAGGTGGCCCAACAGCAAGAAACCGAACGGCTGGCGCTCTTAAGCCTGGTGAGTGAGCAAGGCCGCACCCTGGATTATCAGCTGATGCAAACCCAACATAAACTGTATACCCTGGGTGGGCATACCCTACAAACCCTGTTACACGGCGCGCCCGACCTGACGCCGCCGCCCATCGAAAACCGCGACAGCCGCTCCGTTTATTACGACAAATTACCCCGGGTGTTCTACGGCCGTCATTACCGCACCGATCTGAGCCTGGATGCCGCCACCTATTCTGTTGCCTACCAGCTCGACGCTGCGTCTCTCAAACCCGAGCTGCAGGTTTTACAGGGACAGCGACACGTGTTTGCCCCCATTTTTCGCCAGACCCTGAGCGATCCCGATAACCCGCAGTGGCGTGATGAAATCGGCAACGAAGGCACCCCATTGATGTTTATTAATGTGGTGACCCCCTCGGGAATTTTACAAAGTTACCCTGCGGTGTATTACGGCACCCCCGGTTACGACCCCCGAGAGCGCCCTTTTTATAAGCTGGCGGCGTATCAGCGGGGCTTGCGCTGTGGACGCCCCTATCTGGACCGCATTACCGGCTCCCTGCTCCCCTGTAGCATGGCCATTTATAGCCCACAGGATACCTTTTTGGGCACCGTCAGCCTGGATATGCAGTTTAAATACCTGGCCCGTAAGTTTTTAAGCCTCTCCGCAGCACACATCAAAGAAAGTTATTTGCTCAATAACGAAGGGCAGATCATGGTCAAAAGCAGCGATCAAAACACCCGCATTGTCACCCAGGACAAAATCAACACAGGTCAGGCATTGACACACTTTGACAACGCGGAACTACTCCAGGTTATTCAAAAACAGACTTCCATGGGTCTCATCGATGCCTCAGCGCATCACGGCAAGCTGGCCTTTATTCGCCTCAATTTTTTAGGCTGGTATTTTGTGGTGGAAGCCCTTTAAAGGCGTAAACAGCGCAAAATTTGGCAAGCTCATTTTTCTCTGCTAAAATAACCGTCTTATTTCATCAGCACAGAAAGTATCATTCTATGGAACAACTCAAGTCCCATGCCAAACTCACCGCAACCCTGCAAATCTTTATTAAACTGACCCTTGGCGTGACCTTTTTGGCCATTTTAGCGGGTGGCTATGACTATTACACCTATAGCACCCTGCCCGCCAGCGTCAATCCTGAAGAGACCCTCTTGCCTTCGGATATTATCAGCGGCCTTGTGGCGGTGGTCCAACTCATCGTGACGCTGACCACCGCCATTCTCGCCTTGCGCTGGGTGTATCACAGCAATAAAAACCTGCGGGCTTTATCAGGGGAATCTCTGGAGTACACCCCCGGCTGGGCGGTGGGCTGGTTCTTGATCCCCATTGCCAACCTCTGGAAACCCTATTATGTCATGAAAGAAATCTGGGAGGTGAGTCATCAACGCGAACCCGGCGATCCTTCCCGCTTAAAGCAGTGGTGGACCTTTTGGATTCTTTCAAATGTGGTGGGACGTATTGCCCTGAAAAGAATGGTAGGCGCTGAAGACGCCAGCGGTTACGCCACCTCAGCCCTGGCTTTTATCTGTTCTGACGGGTTGGATCTGGTGATGAACCTGCTGTTTTTGGCTGTCATTACCCAGATCGGAAGGGCCTATGCCCAACACATTGCCCCCCGCCAGCCCAACGAAGTCTAGCTTCAGGCACCCAAAGCAAGCTTGCGGCCTGGCTTTTTGCGCCAGGCCAGTACCAGGCCGCTCAGCGACAAAAAGATCAGGCTCACGGCCACGCCATCGTACACATAGACCCCCCAGGCGCCCAGAAACTTGCCGGTATGCAGTTCCCAGATCCAGGTTTGCAGATCTAATTTTTGTTGGGCCTGGGCACGGGGAAAGCGCTGCCAACGCTGCGTGGAGCCGTGGTACACGTAGTTTCCCATCAGGCTTTGGATGTAGAGGGTGTCTTCAGCTCCCGCTGACAGCGCCTGTAACGCTTCACCGGCCACCGGATCAAAGGGCAAATCGCTGAGTTCTTCCCAGATGACCCCGTTGTCTTCAGAATAAAAAATGCCCACATCGCGCAGGGCCACCCACACCTTTTCAGGGGTGACCGGAGAATACGCAATCGAGAGCACATGTTCTGCGGGAATAAACAGCTTGACCTCTTGCCAGTGCTGCCCGTCATCAAAGCTTTCAAACAACTGCTTGTCGCTGCTGGCCAGTAGATGCCCCTTCACAAACGGATCTGCAGCCCAGGCTTTGGCGGTGTGCAACGAAAAATCAGCGGAGGCCGAAGCAGCCCCCACGCCGGGCAGGGTCCAGGTCAACCACAGATTGCGATGATTCAGGGCCAGGGCCGTAAGTGACACCAGCAACAAAAAAAAGCAGCTCACCACCCCCAGCCAGCGGTGGCTTTTGCGTATCCATCGTTTCACGACAGCACCAGGGTGTTCACCAGGGCCACGGCTTTACGCACGCCGGCGGCAATGGACCACGACGAAATGGTGGAACCGGTAATGTGCACAATATCGCGGTTGACTTCTAAGGGATCTTTAAGGGTCTTGCCGTGGAATTGCTTTAAAAAGCGGGCGCGCTTGACGCCGTCACCGCGGCGCTCGCGGTACACCATTACCGCCACCTGGTCCACCGCCGCCTGGGGCGTCATCGACACAATAAAGGTAATGGGGTAATGCTTGCCTTTTTCATCGAGAATCAGCGCGTAGCGCTCAACTTTTCCGCTGCGCTTGCCCACATACAGGGTGTACTCGGGCTCCGGAAGCTTGCGCCGCAATTGCTTTTGCAAAGCCTTGCGCTGGGCGGCGGAGGGCTTCAGGATGCGGGACTCTACGCTCAAGCTGCCAAAAACCTGTTTTAGGGCCTGATCCTGGCTCAGGTAAATTTGCTCGGAGTATTCGGCCTCTTCCGCCTGAACAGGCGCAAGTTGGGGCTGGAGCCCCAGTAGACCGGTACACAGACTAAAAGCCAGTAGCCACCGAGGCCACGATTTGGTTATTGGCGCGTTCAAGACTGGGATCATTGCGGATAAATGCCTCATTTTCGATGTTCCATTGATACTCTAGTTTAAAGACTGTATTGGTAATCGGTCTATAGTTTAGGCCCACGGTAACGCGTGAGCGGTCGTTTTGATTGAGCGTAGATGCGTCGGTGTCGATCTGTGAAATGCGCGCAAAGGCGGTGAGCACAGGTCGCTCAAAGCCAGTGGTTAAAAAGGTGTTTTCTAAAAATTCAGGAAAAAAGTGATAATGCCCCTCGATATAATAGCCCCACATGGGGCCAATCAAGGGCGTCACCACGTCGCTCACCACATTGGCATTCCCTGGTAACAGCGCCGTGGCGGGATCGGCGGCATTCTGGGTGGTGGGATCAAACATCACCACACCGCCTTCTCCGAGCAGCTCAAAAGGGCCCCAGGAGGTGTTGAAGTCCGCCACCACCATGCCGAGGTTTTTCTTGCTGTCGGCGTCAATGGCCGCATAATATCCGCCCAGACCAAATTCTGTACCAATGGCTGGACTCACCCCAATACGGGTGGTGAAGCCTTTGTTGTTGTTATTGTCCACCGACAAACTGTTGCGGGCCCGCCGCAAACCCAGTCCATCGCTGAGCTGATCTTGCAGCCCCTGGACCACATAGGCCTCATAATTCAGCTCCCATTCTTCGTTCAAAGGCACCAGACCATAAAAGCCGGCTCCGGTTTCGGTCCAGGTGGAGGGAATAATAAAGCGGTTAAAAAGAGGGCGATCCACGGTGTCACGAAAGTCGGAATCGTGCAACACATTGAGACGACCCATGGGAATAATCAGGCCGCCCGCCCGAAAAATCAGGTAGTCCTCAATTTTATAATCCAGAAAAATCTGCTCCACTTTGAGCTGACCGTCGTTGGGGGTACCGGTGCCCAGCAAGGCCCCGTATTCATACTCAATTTCGGTGTTAAAAAACAGGCGTTCATGTAAATACGAAGACACCTGCAGAATCAGACGGTGCTGGTTAAAAAAAGAATTGCCGCTCACCGGAAAATTGAAATCCGTATCAAAATAGCCGCCAATGCTGGTTTTGCCCATCACATCACGGGTAAAGGCTGAAATATTTTGGCCCCCCAACACCGGATTGGAAGGTGTGCTGGGTGCAGGAGCTGCACTTTGTATGGGAGCTGAAGGCTCTGTGGGAAAGTCCTCATCGGTCATATCCAGCGTCTCTGACGCTTCAAGGTCAGCAGATTCTGTCACAGGGGGTTCTGTGCTTTCCTGAGCCAGCACAGGCAGGGTCAAAAGCGTTAAAGCACTCAAGCCCAATCCCAGCGAACGTTTAAAGAAAGCGGCAGTCATGTATTGCATAAAAAAGTCCATTGCTTGTGTAATGATGAAAAGTGACATTAAAACGGGTAAATCAGGACGGTGAATGGGGGCATTGTAGACAGGACCGGGGTGTAGCGTCAACGTAAAACAGAAATTAAATTGCTTTTTAAAAAACAAAAACACTAGTTATTGAACGAATAAAATAAAAATAAACCCTTTTTTAAAGAGAAAAACAAAAAAAACCTTTAGATAGGTAACCCAACTAAAAAACGCAATCTATCAACGGAGCAAAAGAACTGTTACACTGTGCTTTATGCTGGTTCAACCTTTATTGCGGGTGCTCATTGCCCTCTGGTTTTTATCGTTGATGATTGTGTTCACCTTTGTTCAGGTTCGCTTGCCCTTTATTAGTCTGGGTTTGCCGCAATTGCCTGACACCTGGCTTGGCTACGAAAGCCGCTGGCTTTACATGGGAACCTATGCGGGCAATCTGCAAATTTTCATTTACTTTTTCTGCCTGTTCTTTCTCAATGGGGTGCTGATCAACCTGTTGTTGGGCTTGTATTTGCTCCTGGGGCTCACCAGCTTCCCGATTTTTTATCATGGGGGCGGTCCCGCGTATTTTCAACAGCCCACCCTGGGCTTTTTATTGATTCTCATGCCCGCCGCCTGGTTTTGGATGCTGCAATTAAAGCGTCACCCCCGCAAACCCATTCCTGTGAACCGCTATATTTTTGTCAGCATCTTGACCCTGCTCTTGATTTACATCGCCGGTGGTCTCTACGCCGCCCTCGCCTATAACATTGTGCCCACTCAATTTCTGTTTAGTTTTATTCTGCCTCACCTGTGCTGGAACATTCCTGCGGTGATCTTTATTGCCCTGCTTTATGATCGCCTGCCCACGTCTCTGAAGCAGATGCTGCTCAATGCAGGTAAAAAACGCCGGTCACCCAAACAACGTGTCTAATCTGGCAGGACTGCTCTTGCTGCTGCTGGTGTTTCTGGGCAGCTGGGGATGGTCTTCAGAAGCCCCCCAATGGCCGGTGCTGTGGCAGGGTTTACAGGGAATCCCCCTCAACGAAACCGACACCTTTATTTTACTTCACCTGCGCTTACCCCGCCTTTTGCTGGGCATGTTGAGCGGTATGGCGCTGTCTGTGTCGGGGCTGATGTTACAGGGCCTGTTTCGCAACCCCCTGATGGACCCCTTTATTTTAGGGATTTCAGGGGGCGGTGCCCTGGGGGCAGGCGTGGCCATTTTATTTGGCCTGCAATGGAGTCTGTGGGGACTGAGCAGTGTGACCCTGGCGGCCTTTATGGGGGCCAGTGCCATGTTACTGTGGGTGTATCGCCTGGGCCATTACCGGGGCATGTTGGTCATGGATCGCTTGCTGCTGGCGGGGGTAGCCCTGTCGGCCATGGCCTCGGCGCTGCTGTCGCTCATTTTGGTCATTCGCGGAGAAGGCATGGAAAAGG
This sequence comes from Candidatus Sericytochromatia bacterium, assembly GCA_964229355.1. Classification (GTDB taxonomy): domain Bacteria; phylum Cyanobacteriota; class Sericytochromatia; order UBA7694; family UBA7694; genus CAXRDE01. The sequence continues at coordinate 258,021 of CAXRDE010000014.1, forward strand.
TGGTGTACTGGATTATGGGCAGCCTCAACGGCAAGGGCTGGAGCGCTTTTCAAGTCCTGATTTTGCCCCTTGTGATCGCGTTACCGCTCATGTATCAGCGTTTGCATGCCCTGAATATTTTGCAAACCGGCGAAGAGGTGGCCCACTCTCTGGGCCTTAACACCCGCCGTTTAAAAATTGAGGTGCTGGTGCTGTCCAGCTTGCTGGCAGCGGCGGTGGTGTCGGTGTGCGGCGTGATTGGTTTTGTGGGGCTGATGGTACCCCATATGGTGCGTCTGGTCTATCGCACCAGCGACTTTCGACAGATTTTTTGGCCCTGCTTATGGATGGGAGGTGCCCTGCTCATCTTTGCAGATGCCTTCGCCCGCAATGCCTTGCCCCAACAAGAAATTCCCGTGGGAATTTTTACAGCCCTGCTGGGGGTGCCTTTCTTTTTATCGCAATTGCGTAAAACCCCCTAACTTGCTTTTTATGGCAAGTGCGCTATTCTGAAGGATATATCTTCTGGGAGCGCATTACACAATTATGGTTCAGCAGCGTTTTACACATATTAAAGATCGCGATTTAAAAAACGTTTTACAGGCCCACCCCGATGTGTATGGGATCTCTACAGAAACCCTTCAACAGCGGGTTCAGGACCAAACTCAGCAGTACCAGCAAGCCCTCAGCCAGTTGCAAGGCCAAAGCTACATTATGGATCTCTACCAGCACGAGTTGGGGATTCAACAGACCTTAGAGGGCACCTCTCTTAACACCCTGAGCCTGCACGACACGCCCTTGCCCACCGAAACGGCCATCCACCGTTGGGGAGAGCACGTCATTCTGGTGGATCCCGAACGTCCTGAGTTTTTAGAAACCCTTTACTGGAAACCCCATGAACAATTGGGCATGAGCGTATTACAGGACCAACACCAGGCCATGATCTTTAGCCGCCGCCTGGAAACCCTGGACCACCTGCCCCTGAGCCAGACCCTCATTGATCCCCGCATGTACGCCCTCAAGCACCAGTCAGGCCCCTATGACTTTTTCTTGAGCGCTGAAGCCCCCCTGCTGTTCATTACAGATCGCTCCGCGGGCGATGTCTACCTTATTGATACCCAAAACCAAAAGCTGAAAGAGGTGTTTACCCTGCGGGATCAGCCCTCTACCCATCCGCTCATGCTGGCGCCCCACACCGCCGTGCAGAAGGTGTATTACATCGACGCCCAGCACCCCCGCGTGGGCATTCTCGACTACGAAGCGGGCACCCTCGAAGAACTGGATTTGCGCAGCGATGACTACCACGGCCGGCCGGTGCATGTGGTGCGTCACCAGGAGCGCTTATACGTGCTCAGCAGCCCCCACCGCCACAATGCCGCCCCTACCCTGCACGTGTTTGACACCCAAAGCTGGGACACCTTAGAGGTATTGACGTTGCCCGTGCCCCTCTACAGTCAGTTTCACGATTGTGCCGCCAACCCCATGAGTCTAAGCCCCGATGGCAAACACCTGGTGCTGCTCACGGGCAAAAATCCGCACAGCGAACTGATCTGGCTTAGCACCGAAACCCACGACATTGTAGAGCGCACCGTGGTGCCAGGGCACCCCTTTCCCGTGCACATTGCCTTTGGCCAACCCAACCCCTTACGCCCCCACCGCAAAAACCTGGCCCAGTTGCTGGTGGAAGCGGGAGACCTGCAAGAAAACACCTTACTGCGCTTGTTTCCCCTCGACGACGATGACGAAGACAGCGCCGTGGATTTGGTGCTGCCCGATGAAGACAGCGAAGCCGACGAAGAGAATCAGGAAACCGAAGTCCCCACCGCAGTCCCCACCGCCGTCTCTGAGGCTCCCATACCCGAAAAAGCGCCCCATCCTGGCCTACTGGCCGCCGAACGGGAGCGCCATGCCCGCCACAAGAGCCAGCACGAAGCCGCCCGTCTCTTTCTGTCACCCATTGAGCGATTGCAATCCTTACCAGAGGCCCAGAGCGCGGAGACCATCGCCCTGCCCAAAAGCGCCAGCGCAGATATCTTACAGATTCTGACTGGATCCTTTTACCAACACTTTGGCGAGGACCTCGAAGCGCACCCTGAAGCCCTGCAGCGCCTGCGAGAAACCGCCGAAAAACTCCGAGAAGACTTACAAACTCATAGCTTGCTGCCGGTGATCATTGAAGATTTACTGCCCGAAAAGACCTTAAAAACCCTGCTGCTGCGCGAGTCTATTTTGACGCTACAGGCCATTCACGACACCCCCGACAAACACCTTTACAATACCCCGCCCACCCACTGCCCGGCCTGTCAAAGCCCTCTGTTGGGGCGTTGGGATTGTGAAGCCTGCGGCATGGAGCTGTTAAACCCCCAGCGTTATCAGGCCCGCAAGCACATGTCGGTGCGCGCCCAGACCTGGCTTCCCCCCGATTACTTTGCCATCTCTGATGCCCAAAGCGGTCGCCTATTGCTGGTGGACACCCGCCGCTTTCAGTATGTCACCTGGCAAATGGATTTCAGGCAATTGCCTGAGCTGCAAGAGCCCTGGGACATGCTCTGGCTTGAGAACCTGAACTTTTTGGTGACAGATCGGGCCGGAAAACAGGTGGTGGAATGCAACCAGGGCGGCCGCATTCACTGGCGCTATCACCCCGAGGGAGATCAGGCCCTCAGCAAACCCGTGTACAGCACCCTGTACCCCCATGAAGACGGCCGCAAACGCTATTTGATTGTGGATCAAGGCCGTCATGAAGTGCTTGAAGTGGATGCCGAGCACAAAGTGCACTGGCGCTTTGGCACCATGCCGCTGCCTGAGCAAGATCTATCGGGTAAGGTGCAAGCCATTTCAAAAAACCCTGCCGACTGGCCCGACACCAGCCTGTACCAACCCAGCCATATTCAGTACACCCCCCAGGGCACGTATTTGATTACCGACACGGGCCGCGATCGTGTCATTGAAGTGCAGGGGCAACGGATTATTCAGAACTGGGGCAGTAACTTGCAACTGCAGCAGCCCGTGGGCGCTCAACGCCTGCTCGACGGCAAAACCCTGATTGTGGACGCGGGTAACCAGCGTATTTTAGAACTCGATGCCCAGGGCGAAATCTGGCGCGAAACCACTTACTACCACGAAGGCATGGACCCTCGCTTTCATATGGTGGCGCCCCAAAAAGTCATTCGCCGCGAGAACCAAAACGTGGTGCTCATTGACAGCAACCGGGTCATGGAAATTGATCCCCTGAGCAAACGCATTGTCTGGTTTTCGTTTTTGCACGAGCTGCGCTTAGAGATCGAGCTGCCCGCTCACCTGAAACCCGTACAGGTCAAAGTGCCCACCACCGCCTTTGACACCTTCGAAGCCATTGCGCCCGAAAGCATGGTCACCCTGCGGCGCTCTCTGGAAAAAATCAAGCTTTTTGAAGACGCCAGCGTGGCCTTTTTTGAACGTCTTGAGAAAGCCATGCGCTTTAAGCGCTTTGCAGAAGGCAGCGCCATCTTACATAAAGGGCACATGAACAAATGGCTCTTTGTACTGCAGTCCGGCGAGGCCCAGGTCCTGTCTGAGGCGGGCGAGCCCCCGCTGCCTCTCAAAGCCGGTGACTACTTTGGCCTCACCAGCCTGATTTACCCTGAGCCCCGTAAATCAGACATTCAGGCGGTCACCGAATGCGGCGTCTATATGCTCGACAAGCGCCATTTTGACGACATTGTAAGCGACTATCCTGCGTTATTGAGCAAGGTGCAACAAGAGGCCGAAAAGCGCCTGGTGGTGGTCAAACTGCGTCAAACGCCCAAATCCACACAGGCCCAGGATCGCCTGGCGGCCTTGCTGAACAAACAACGGGCCGCGGCCCAGGCGCGGTTAGCCAGCATTCATCCCGCTGAAGCCCCCGTTCAGGCAGAAAACCCGGCCTCAGAAGCAGGCCCCAACGTGTGCGATGTGGCGGCGCAACACGGTCATTACGAACACCGCCTGAACTACACCGAGATTGAACAGCGTGTCATGCAAGAAGCCGCCAAAGTGGGGCAAAACACCTTAGAAATTCATATTCAATTCAAAGCCCAAACCCGCATGAAACTGGCACGGGTGTCGCTGTTGGTGTCCATGATGAACCGTCTGGGCACTTTAATTCGCACCCATCCTGAGCCCGAAAAAATTACCGCTGGTGACTTCGATGACGAGCTGATCTTCAGCTTGCTCACCGACCACCCCAAAGAAGAACTCTATGAGGACTTAAGCACCCTCAGCGATATTTCTAGCGTGTATATTTTTGACATTCTGGTGGCCGCTTAATGGAACAGGGCGTCGCCTTAGCGGTACAGGGTCTCAACGTCAAAAAAGGCGGCAAAGCCATTTTACAGCAGGTGCACTTTGCGGTGGCCCCCAACCAGTTTGTGGGCTTGCTGGGGCCTTCGGGTTCGGGTAAGTCCACCCTGCTAAAGGCCTGTTGTGGTCTCGAAAAACCTTTAAAAGGGCCCTCTGCGACAGTGCGCTGGGACGGCGAAGATCTCTATGCCCACTTAGACACCTGGCGGCAAAGCATGGGCTATGTGCCCCAGGACGACATTATTCACACCGGGCTAACTGTCGAAAAAGCCGTGCACTACGCCGCCCGTCTGCGGCTGGCCCCGGATCTCAGCGAGAAAACCCGCAGCGCCCTGGTGAGTCGGGTGATTCATGAGGTGGGTCTACAAGATCGCCGTCAGGTGCGCATTTCGCGTTTATCGGGGGGGCAACGCAAGCGGGCCTCGGTGGCCGTCGAGCTGTTGCAGCGCCCCCGCATGTTGTTTCTCGATGAGCCTACCTCGGGTCAAGATCCGCAGCTTGAAGAGTCCATGATGCAGTTGTTTCGCGGGCTGAGCCGTCAGGGCAGCACGGTGATCATTACCACCCACGCCATGGCCAGCATTGAGCTGTTGGATCAGGTCATTTTATTGCAGGCGGGGCAGGTGGTGTACCAGGGCCCGCCCCAGGACATGCTGGACTTTTTTGACTCCCGTTCCTATGAGGGCATTTACCGCATTTTGGCCAAATCCCAGCCCGCGGACTGGCAACGAAAGCGAGGGGCTTAAGATGGCGTCACAACGCGGTGGTTTTGCTTATCAGACGCGGGTGTTGGCCGACCGCTATTTTGAAGTGTTTTTGGCGGACCTGACCAACCTTTTTTTCTTAATTTTTCAGCCGCTGGCGGTGGCGGGTTGTGTGGGCCTGATCTGGCAAGGCCAGCGCACCAGCGATATTTTGTACTTTGTCATTTTGTTTTCAAGCATCTTTTTTGGTTGCGTCAACGCCTGCCGCGAAATCGTCAAAGAAAAGGCCATTTACCAGCGGGAGCGCTTAGTGGGATTAAACCTGATGGCCTACCTCAGCTCGAAAGTCTTTGTACTGGCGGTCATGGGACTGGCCCAGGTGATTCTGTTTTATGTGGGCATTCGCTTTTTTATGCCCCTGCCCGGCAACCCCCTGCTGCTGTGTTTAACCCTCTACGGGGCCTTATTGAGCGGTTCTTGCCTGGGTCTGCTGGTCTCTAGCGTGGTGGCCACCGACGTGGTGGCCCTGGCCTGTGTGCCCATTTGTTTGATTCCCCAATTGCTGTTTTCTGAACTGGTCATGCCCAATCGTGCCCTCACGGGAGCCCTGACTGTGTTAAAAAACAGTATGATCGTCACCTGGGGCTATTTGGCCATGCAGCAGGTGTATGCGCCCCAACCCGACTGGGGGGCCTGGTGCAAGGGCATGGCCTTGCTGGGTCTAATGAGCGCGGCAATGCTGCTTCTGGCCAGCCTGGGACTCAAAGCAAAGGAAGTGTAAAAGATGTTTTCAGTGTGTGTGTATTGCGGGGCCGCCGCCGTGGCCCCTGCGTATATGGAACTGGCGGAAGCCACCGGAAAAGCCATTGCAGAGCAAGGCTGGCGGCTGGTATACGGGGGCGGAAAAACGGGCCTGATGGGTGCCGTGGCCCAGGGTGCACTGCAAGCGGGCGGCGAAGTGGTGGGCATTATGCCGACTTTTTTGGTGGACCAGGAACGGGCCCATCGCGGTCTGCAGCAGCTGGAAGTGGTGAACGACATGGCCGAGCGCAAGGCGCGCTTTTTTGCCCTCAGCGACGCCTTCATTACCCTGCCGGGCGGCATGGGCACCTTAGACGAACTCTTTGAAAGCATTACCGCCTACCAGTTGCGCCTGCACGAGGGCATTAGCTACGTGCTCAACAGCAACGGCTTTTATACGGGTCTGCAGCAGCAGATGGATCACATGTACCAGCAAGGATTCATTCATCAGTTTCGCGCAGAACTGGCCTCGGGCAATACCACCCCCTGGCGCTTTGCCGAGACCCTGCCCGCACTCATCCAGGGCATCACCCAGGATTATCCCGCCAGTGAGGTGAAAACCCCATGTACCACGTAATTAGCATTGGGGGTGCCACCCAGGATGTCTTTGTGCGCAGTGATCAGGCCGAGGTCATTCGCATTAGCGATCGGCAGCAAGAAAAAGCCTGGCTGGGCTTTGACTATGGCGCCAAAATTGCCGTGGATGCCCTGCGCTTTACGGTGGGTGGGGGCGCCACCAACACGGCGGTGTCTTTTGCCAAACTGGGCCTGCAGGCAGCATGCATGGTCAAAGTGGGCCCCGACAGCGCTGGCGACAATGTCATTGAGAATTTAAAACAATCTGGCGTAGACAGCAATTATGTGGTGCGCAGCGACAGCGGCCAAACCGGCTACTCCGTAATTTTGACCTCTTACGAGGGAGAGCGCTCTATTTTGGCTTACCGAGGCGTCAATACCCAACTGCACTTTGAAGAACTGCACAGCGAGGCTCTGCATCAGACCGAATGGCTGTACGTGTCTTCTTTAAGCGGCGAAGCCGACGCTCTGCTCGAACCGCTCTTTGCCCTGGCCCAGGCGCGGGGTCTTCGCATTGCCTTTAACCCCGGCGCCACCCAGCTACGCAGCAGCACTGAACGACTGCAACCGCTGCTGGCCGCCGTGGATCTGCTGTTTGTGAACAAAGAAGAGGCGGCCCAGTTGACTGAACAGCCTTTGCACAAGCCTTTGCCTGAACATCTCCGCCCTGCTACAGATTCCGCTGAAGCGGCGGCACAACGCCCCCCGTTTATGTATGACCTCAGGCCCCATTTAGAAGGGCTCAAAGCGTGGGTCAAAGGCACGGTCATTATTACCGATGGTAAACGGGGAACCCAGGCCTATGACGGCACCCAAATGTACGCCATGCCGGTGTATCCCACCGAGGTCAGCGATGTGCTGGGGGCCGGAGACGCCTTTGGCTCCGCTTGCACCGCCGCTCATGTTTTGGGCCACGATTTACCCACCGCCTTGTGCTGGGGCAATGCCAATGCCAGCGGTGTGGTTACCGATCCGGGAGCCCACAACGGCCTGATGACCCCTGAGCAGATTGCCGCCAAGATCGCGGCGCATCCGTTGGTGGTGCCCGTTCAACTCTAAGACTCAGATCATTTTTGCTAAACTACAGTAACCCACCTTTAGAAAGATCATCGCAGCCATGTCATTATTTCAACGTTTAACCGCCGCTACCCTTATTATCGGCAGCTGCTGGGGCATCAGTAGCCCGGCGCTGGCCCAGTCCTTAAAAACCGCCGTGGTGCCGCTAAGAACCCAGGGCGACGTGAATCCTGATTTGAGCGAGGTACTCACCGATCGCATTCGCGCGCAATTGCTGCAAAACAGCAGTTTTAAGGTCATGGAGCGCTCGCAAATGGACGCCATTTTAAAAGAACAGGGCTTTCAAAGCAGTATTTATGCCTGCCAGGACGAAGACTGTGCCCTGGACCTGGGGCGTATGTTCGCCGTCCGGCATCTGGTGCTGGGCAACGTCAGCAAGGTGGGCAATCTTTATGCCCTGAGCCTACGCATGGTGGACACCGAAAGCGGTGAAATTGTCACCGAGAAATACTTTGACTGCTATTGCTCCGACGAAGAGCTGTTAACCCGTGGCACGTATCAGGTAGTGAGTGCCCTGCTCCATAACAAACCCAACGCAGGGCAGGCGCTTCCGCCGGTACAAACCCGCACCCCATCCCCCAAAGATCCTGTGATCACAGGCTTACTGAACGCCGTCGGACCCTTTGGCTACCTCTATTTAGAAGAGTGGGGCTGGTTTGGGGGCCTGCTGGCGGTGGACGCCATCGCCCTGACCGCCCTCCTGGCCAACAATTGGTCAAACCCCGGCGGAGAGGCCGCTGCGTACTTAGCTCTGGCGGGCACCCGCATTTTTGGTGTGTTCCACGGCGTGGGACTGGCCAACGAAAAAAACCGCATGCTACAGGCCCAGCTACACCCCTACGCCTACCCCCTGTCTTATGGCAGCACACCGGCGGCGCTCACCGGTGTGACCCTGATGCAGTTCAAGTGGGATTTTTAAACAGGCCGCTGACTTTAAAAACATCTTTGCCCGCCACAAACACCCGATAAGATGTGGCCTTCCTCTGCTTAGAGCATACCTCACGGCATATCCAGAGGGTGTTTTTTTGAGAGATTTTGAGCCAAAACCCATTATGTAACTTTTATTGTTATGTTATCATGTAATAAATCAAGTTATTTAAAAGGAGCCTTGCGCTTATGCATCCCCAACCCACCGACACCCCCCACCAATTCTGGGAAAACCGTTATGCCCCACAAACCGAGCGCCAGCGCGGTAAGGCAGGCAAATTTTTGCAAACCTACGTGAGCCTCCTTGACCCAGGCAAAGTGCTAGAGCTGGGCTGTAGCACCGGCGACGATAGCCTCTGGCTGGCGGAACAGGGCTGGCAAGTCACCGGTGTGGATATTTCGCCCTCGGCTGTTGCCACCGCCACCCGTCTGGCCACCGAGCACAGTCTAAAGGCCCACACCCATTTTGTCTGCGCGGATCTATGTGAAGAAGACCTGCCCGCCGAGACCTTTGATCTGGTGACGGCTCTGTATTTTCAGTCTCCCTTTGAAGACTTTCCCCGTGGGGAGATTCTTCACAAGGCGGCACAACAGCTCAAACCTGGCGGCCATTTGCTGGTGGTAAGCCACGCCGCAGGACCGCCCTGGTCTGAACACAGCGACCATAAATTTCCCACCCTTGAAGAAGAATTGACCAGCTTTGCGCTCGAAAGCAGTGAATGGGAACCTGTCGTATTTGAAGTGCTTGAACGGGAAGCCACCGGGCCTCAGGGGCAAAAAGCAAACCTGAAAGACAACGTCATTTTGCTGAAGCGCAGATTTTGAAAGAGGCTCACAAAACAAATAACCTAACGATAATCGTCAAAAAAAGACATATCGACTTCGTATACTGTTTTAGGCGTTACTCCCAGCTGCAACTGTTCGAATAGAGCCACTAGCTTGTCTCCATCGACCAATTCAATAGGAGGAGCCCCATCTCGACGGGCCTCTTTTACAGCTTCAGAAGTGAAGGTACCCGTCGTGATAATAATGCCTTTGTCTGCACGTCCAGCCATGGCCCCTCTGAAATCTCTGATTTGAGATGAGGAAACAGAACCCGCATAGCGCTTACACTGAAACAGGACGGTGAAGCTCACAAAGGCATTGATTTGTAAGGTTCCATAACCATCTATGCCGCCATCATGAGATTTACCTGTGACAATAACCTTTTCGAAACCTGACTCACGCAATAAGCGCTGTGTAAGACGCTCAAAACCTTCGGGCGTAAGAGATTTAAGGACGTCAAGTAATACTGGATTATCTGTTGCTTCAGGCACAAAGTCATCCAAAACGAAAGCATCAGCTGCCTTTTTTGATTGTACCTGTTTGACAAGCTGTTCTACCTTTTTGGAGCTTAAGGTTTTTGTACGGCCTACTTCTGTAAGTGCCCATATCCCTCGCCGAGAAGCATCAATGTAACCTGCTTTTACCAGGTAAAATCGAGCCCATGCAATCTGGTTTCGCACACGAGAGCTACCATTCTTTAAAAGATGAGATTGCTCTTCTTCTGAAATGCCAAGATACTCAATGACAGCATCGGTCACTTCAGCAGGTTGACCAGAGCTACCCAGTTTTTTCAAAACCTCTATGAGGGGAATACAAAATCTGAGAAATTGAGGCCCCTTAGGGGATTCGGTTAGAGTAGAAGATGTTCGACGTAACATTTCAGCAGTATAACAAAATCACACCCCTGTGACTTTCCTTCCCTTTATATTGTGAGCACTGCGGGCTTCTGGTAAAGTAAAAGCACGCTTATACGCTCAAAGAGAGGTTCCCCCTTGTATGTGTATGCCTGAAGCCCCTTTTGGCATGACCACCTTTAATCATCTCTACGCCGAGGACAAGACCCCCTGGGTCATTGACCGCCCCCAACCCGTCCTGGTGGAGCTGGCCGAGAACGAAAAAGTGGTGGGTGATGTGCTCGATCTGGGCTGCGGCACCGGTGACAATAGTCTCATGCTCGCCCAACGGGGTCACCGTGTCTGGGCCATCGACAACTCTGATGCCGCGCTGGCGGTGGCCCGAAAAAAGCAGCTTGAGAAAAAAATCGATGACGTCACCTTTATTAAAGGCTGCGCCATGGATATCGTAAACTTTGGCGAAGGCTTTCACACCGTGGTGGACTCGGGCTTTTTTCACTTTTTATCCGATGAAGAGCGTGAACTGTACTTAGAGGGCTTGCGCCATGTGATGTTTCCCCACAGCCGTTTGTTTTTGCTGGTGCTCAGTGATCAAGAAAAAGACTACCTCGGCCCCCGCGCCCTCAAGCGCTCCGAGATTCGTCATCTTTTTTCGGCCCACGAAGGGTTTAAAGTCAAGCATATTGAACCTACCCGCTACCTGCTCAGAGAGCGTCCCGAAGGGGTCAAAGCCTGGTTGGCCACCGTGGTGCGCCAAAGCGACGAAGCCGCTCGCCCATGAACCATCTGATGCTACCGGGCCCCACGCCCTTGCCTCCAGAGGTCCAGCAAGCCCTGTTAAAACCCATGTGCAACCACCGCAGCGAGGCCTGGCGCGAGGTGGTTTACGATGTGGAAGCGCACCTGCAATGGTTCCACGAAACCCACCATCGGGTGCTGGTGTTTGCGGGCTCTGGCACCACTGGCATGGAAGCCAGCATTACCAATTTATGCTCTCCCGGCGATCGGGTGCTGGTGGTGAGTTTTGGTTCTTTTGGAGACCGCTTTGTGCACATGACTGAAATTTACGGTCTCCAGGTGGATACTCTGCGTTATGCCTGGGGCGAGGTCCCTCGTCTTGAAGATCTCGAAAAACAGCTCAAAAATCAGGCCCCTTACCACGCCGTGTTTATGGTGCACAACGAAACCTCCACGGGCGTGCTGTTGGATCTTGAGCCCTGGGCTAAACTGGCCAAAGCCCACGGTGCCCTGGTGATTGTCGACGCCATTTCAAGCCTGGGCACCACTCCCTTGCCCATGGACCGCTGGCACATTGACGTGGTTTTAAGTGCCTCGCAGAAAAGCTACGCCTGCCCGCCGGGACTCAGCCTGGTTGCGGTGAGTGCAGACGCCTGGGCCGCCCACGCCAAAGCGAAGCTGCCCCGCTATGCCTTAGACTTTCAGCTCACCCGTGAATACGCCGACAAAGGCTGGAATCCCTGGACCCCACCCATTGGCCTTTACTATGCTCTGCAAGCGGCGTTACACCTGCATAAGCAGCGGGGGCTAAAGGCCCTGCAGGACCACCACCAGCACTTGATGCACACGGTGCGTACAGGACTTGAAGCCCTGGGCCTGGAACTCTTTGTCAAAGACAGCGCCCACTCCTCACGGGCCGTTACACCCGTGTATCCACCGGCAGGCATTGACGCAGATACCCTGAGACAGCATCTGCTGCAAAATTATGACATCACCCTGGGCGGCGGACAGCGTCAGCTCACCGGCCAGATTTTTCGGGTGGGTCACCTGGGCTATCAGGATGTGGCGGGGGTGAAGGGCGTGCTGAACTGTATTGCCGAGAGCCTGCACACCCTGCGCTCATGAGAACCCCCTTTCAGGATCGCTTTGGCCGCCCGGTGGAAAAACTGCGCATTTCGCTGACGGATCGCTGTAATTTTCGCTGCACCTATTGTATGCCCGAAGAGGGCCTGGACTGGCTCGATCGCAGCACCCATCTCAGCAATACTGAAATTGTCCGGCTCACCCGCCTGTTTATGGCGGGAGGTGTGACCCAGGTGCGCCTGACCGGCGGCGAACCCCTGCTGCGGCCTCAACTTTTGCCCCTGATCGAGGCTCTGGCCGCCCTGCCCTTAAAAAAGCTGTCCATGACCACCAACGCCACCCTGCTGCCCCGTTTCGCCGAAGATCTTTACCTGCGGGGGCTACGATCCTTTAACGTGAGCCTGGACTCGCTCTTGCCCGAACGCTTTGCCCAGGCGGTGCGCCGAGACGCCCTGGACCAGGTCAAAAGTGGTTTAAACACCCTCAATGCCCTGCAAACCCAACACGGCCACCCCTGCGATATCAAGATCAACAACGTGATTATTAAAGGCTTTAACGAAGACGAGGTGCTGGATTTTGCCGAGCTGGCCCGCACCCAGGGTTGGACCATTCGCTTTATTGAGTTTATGCCCCTGGGCAAAGACGATCACTGGAGCCACCAGGTGGTGGTGCCCGGTGCCACCCTTTTGGCGCGTATTCAGGCAAAGTATCCCCTCATTCAGGTAGACAGCGCGGGCAAGAACCCCGCTTCGCGCTGGCGCTTTGCCGACGGCTCGCCCGGTGAAATGGGCTTTATTAACTCGGTGTCGGAGCCCTTTTGCGCCCAGTGCAACCGCGTGCGCTTGACCGCCGACGGCCAGCTGCGCACCTGCCTGTTTTCGCTCCAAGAGCACAATTTGCGTCAGTTGCTGCGCGCGGGGGCCGATGATGACACCCTCTACGCCGCCATGGCTGACGCCGTTTTGCACAAAGAAGCCGGCCATCTGATCAACAGTCCCCAATTTGAGCGCCCCGAGCGCACCATGTCCAGTATCGGCGGCTAAAGCCAGTGAACCTGTGGCTGCCCCTGGCATGGGAATATTGGCCCTGGGTGGCCCTGACACTCATGGGTATGGGCGGCAGTATTCTGGCCCTGGCCCGTCCCGGTCTCTCGTTACAGGCCATGCTGCTCACCGTATTTTTGGGTGTCCTCTGTTCAGTGCCCGTGGGCTTTACCCTCAAAGGCCCCCAGTTCTTTGCCCTGTTGGGGCTGCTGGCCCACGGCGTTTACCCCCTGTGGCACGGGGTCAGTTGGCGGCAACTCTGGCCACAGCCCCTGCCTTTCCCCTGGCAGTGGCTCGTACCCTTTGGCCTGTTTGCCGCCAGCCTCTTGCCTTCTTTTTATCTGGTGTCGGGCAGCGAGGTGTCATTGCGGGCCGACCACAGCCCGGTGCGCTTGCTGTTTAATTTGGGATTTTTGTACCTGTTTACCCTGCTGATGGTGTTGCGCCTGCGCAGCCCCCGCCAGCTGGTGCAGGCCCTGCATCTGGGCTTGATCTCGGGATCCCTGTCATTGGCCTTTGGCTTTGCCCAGCAATTCGCCTTTTACCTGGGGCTCTACAACCCCTTTGCCTATGTAGGCAAGCACAATAGCATTGTGGACTTTTACGGCCCCTTCTTGCGCTTTGCGCCGGGCACCTTTGCCAATGAGTACGGCGAAATTTTGCAAAGCCTGGCACTGTTTACGTTTATGGCCCTGTATTTGCCCGGCTTTCAGTACAGAGGGAAGCAGCGGCTGGCCTTACAGCTGTTTTTGGGGCTGGTGGTGGTGGCGCTGGTACTCAACTTTACCCGGGCCTCGTGGCTGGTGCTGGCGGCTGCCCTGCTGATACAAATGCTCTATGCCCGCTTTTCGGCCTGGCGTCTGCTGGGCCTGGCCCTGGGCGGCACCGTGGTGTTGGGCGGTCTCTTTTACGTCAGCCAACAGGTACTCGAAATCAGTTTGTTATTGCAAATTGGCGCGCGCTTTGAAGAACTGGGGGCTCCGCAAGCCCACTCCGCCGGGCAGCGTCTGGCCACCTGGGCCATCGCCTGGAACGCCTTTTTAGAGAGCCCCTGGATTGGGCAGGGACTGGGCAAGTATGTGGAAACCCACAATGTGCCTTTGCAATTGCTGGCAGAAACCGGTGTGGTGGGCTTTACGGGATTTTATGGAGCCATGGCCTGGTTCTTTGGCTGCTGCTACCGGGCGTACCGTCGGGCACAAAATGCCCAACTGCGTTCGCTCCTGTGGACCAGTGCCCTGGTGGTGCTGGGATGTCTGGCCTTTGACCTGACCAACCACGGCGTGTACCACTTTGTACTGTGGTACGGTGTGGGCCTGGGTTTGGCCAGTTCAGCAGGGGTGTGGCGACAGGCACATAGCACGTCTTAAAGCACGTTCCCCTGGCTCAGAGGGCATTGACCGCATACAGCGGAAAATACGAATCCAGACCCTCGCGATACGCCGTGGCCAGGGCAGGGACGTCGGACCAGGACCAGACGGGTTCGTCGGTAAGCTCGGGCAGCCAGTCATGGCGCTGGGCATAGGCCACGGCCGCCAGGGCCTGATCGGGACGGGCATAGTGGGTGTGCACAAAGCTTTGCCATTGCATACAGGCCAGCGCCCGCTGGTATTTGATCTGCATGCCTTCTTTCCAGCCCGCGGTGGTCAAGACCCCCGGACAGGCCAGGGTACTCAGGGTGACCCCCATGACCGGTTCACCAATTAAATCCACAAAAATGCTGGCCCCTTGCCCACCGGTGACCTCGCGAATCTGCTGTTTCATGGCGCGGGGATCGGCGTGACGTGTTAACACCGCAATGCCCGCCTGACGCAGTTGGGCCTGACGGGCGGGACGTCCGCTAAACATGGCCACGTTAAAGCCTGCGGCTTGCGCCAATTGCAGGGTGGCCAGGGCCACACCCCCACCCCAGGCCACCACCCAGGGTTTGTCCGCAACGGGCAGGTGCTCAGGCTGTAAGACCCGGTAAACCCCGTGGGCCACTTCCCAATTGGCCCAGGCAGTCACGTAGCGCAGGGCAAAGGCCGACCAGCGCCGCAATTGATCCGGCGGGGTATCGGCGGGCAGAACCACCAGCTGGTGGGGCAGGCATTTGCTGGTACGGGCCAGCAGCCCCACGGTGCCGGGGGCATCGTAGCCGTGGGCCGAACGGGGAAAGCCCTGGGCATGGGCAATGGGCCCAAAGGACAGAAAGAGACAGATATCGCCGGGCTTTAAATCCTGACGCGGCCCCGGATTCAAAACCCGCACCACGCCACCGTTGCCCAGTACCACTTTATCATCACCGCGAAAGGCACATACATCAATGGGCTGGCGATCCAGCGCATGGTCCATATTGGCCTCCCAGCAGCCCCAGAGGGGGGCCACCAGCACTTCGGTGGCTTCATCGTAGGCAAAACGGTGCGTTTGGCGCTGCAACTGCGCGGGTGCGGGGGCCGGGCGCAAGACCCAGGCTTCGGTCTCAATCATGGTCAGACAACTCCTTAAGATCAGTGGAAAGTAAGTCAGGTGAACGTGACACAGAGGGTGTATAAGCGAGGTGTGAAGCCCAGTGTTTCACGAATTCAGGGGCCAAACAGGTGTAATGATCGCCCGGTATTTCATGTAGGGTACAGTCCGCCAGATAGGGATGCCAGGCCTGTAAAAGGGCATCGGTAGAGGTAGTGGTGGAGGCCTCGGCCAGCCCCGCTTGTGCCCTTAGCAACCGAGCAGGAACCGACAGCGGCGAAGGCACAAAGCTTTGGGTGGCCTGCACATGGGCCTGAAAAATACCTTCCAGGCGCTGCTTAAAGGCAAACTGGGCCGGCGACAAGGTCTGGGCTGCATCCTGGGCCGCCCCTTCGGGCCAGACCCGCGCCAGATCGGCTTCAAAATGGGCCTGTAACACCTCAGCGCGAAATTGCTGGGGATCGGGGGGCACCATGTCTAGCAGAATCAGCTCAGACACCGCCACGCCCCGCTGCTGCCAGTGGCGGGCCATGGCAAAGGCCACCAGCGCCCCAAAGGACCAGCCCCCAATGGCGTAAGGGGCCGGGTAGCCGGCGGCCTCAATGGCCTGGCAATAGACCTGTGCCATCACCTCAATATCCGTATGGGGTGTGTGCTGGCCGGTGGCCGTTTCGTGCAAGAGGCCCACCGACTGAATGCCCACCAGCGGGCGAGACAGAGCTTGCGCCAGATGCTGAAAGGGGAAGACCGTACCGGAAATGGGGTGCACAAAGAAGAGGGCTTCGGCCCGGCGCGAACCGGAGGGCACCTCGTTCAGGGGCACCAGCACGTCGGGTATGGCCGCTTCAGTACGGTCAGCCTCAGAGGCCGAGGTGTCAGAAGGGCTCAGGGCCTGCACAAAGGCTGCAAAGGGCAGATCTTGCAAGAGCAGCGCCAGCGGAACGGACAGCCCCAACTCTTGTTCAATGGCCGCTTTCAATTGCAGGGCAGCCATGGAATCCCCCCCGAGATCCGAAAAGCGCTGCGACGGGGTGGGCGCTTGCCCCAGATAACGCTGCCACAGGTCCAGCACGGCCACAGGCAGGGCTTCAGCGGGAAGTGTTGCCATCGCAGCGTGGGGTGCCGTCGCTGTTCCCCAGAGGCGCTCCAGGCTGTGAGGGGTCAGCGCCTGAAGCTCAAGCCCCGGAAGGCCCAGTGCCAAAGCCTGAGCAAAACGCGGCCCCGCCTCGGCATTGGTGAGGCCCAGATCCAGATAGCGCTGGTAAGCCTGCTGCAAAGCCGCTGGCAAGCGGTCTTTTAAACGAAAGGCCATACCGGTTTCTTGCCAGGGCCCCCAGCGCAAGCTCTGCCATTGCACCAGAGGCCACAACCGCTGTTGGGCCACACACCAGGCATCGAGCCAGCGGTTACTCGCCTGATACGCCCAGGGTGCCATCACCCAGGGCAAGGCCGGGCCACTGGCTAAATCCAGGGCACTGCAAGCGACCACCCAATCGGGCAAGGGACGTTCCAGGTGCTGCTGCTTTTGCAAGGCTCTGGTCAGGTGCTGTAAGCCCAGCACTTTGGGAGCTATCGCCGTGGCGAGCATTTCAGGGGTTGTCTCCGCCAGGGCTGCTTCGTGGCTTTGCCCTGCGGTGTGCAAAATCCCGTGTAGGCCCCCCCATTGTGCATAGGCCAGCTCCAAAGCGTGTTCCACATCTTGCGCCTGTGTCACATCGCCCTGAAGCCACAACACATCAAGAGGTAAATCTTCAGGGGCCGGTTGCCGCGACAGGCACACCACACGAGCCCGATACTGCTGCTGCAAATACTGACGCAGCACCGTGGCCATGCCGCCACTGGCCCCTGTGATCAGATACACGCCCCCTTCACGCAGCGGCGTGGCCAAAAACAATGGCGCTTGCAAATCCGCAGCGGACAGGGCTTCGGTCGTGGGTTGCCACCAGCGCTGCTGGGCCCAGCGCAGATGCTGAAAAGGCATTTTGGCATCAAGGGGAGGCAGCGCTTCAGGGGCTGCTCCCGCTTCGTGCTCACACAGGCACACCGACACCCCCGCAGAAGCCTGCGCCAGGTTTTGGTTCACGGTCTGACTCAGGGTCTGCAGGAAGGCCTGCACCAGGCTTTGAAAGGGCTGCAGGTTCATAGACTCTGTGCCTTCGCCCCCCGAAAAAGCAGGCACCTGCCAGAGCCATGTAGACACCCTCTGCTGCGACCTCAGGCTTCCTAACCCCAGCACCCACTGGCGACAGGCCTCCACATAGTCCAGAGCCTCAGCAAGGGTGTGCAAATCAGGCACCTGTACCCGCAGCACAGGCGCAGTGATGGAGGTAGCTTCAAAGGGCTGGCGCACATCCACGTCCTGTACAGCCAGGGCCGGGCGCTGTTGCCAGCGCCTGAGGGTCAGCGCCGGGACTGGACGCCAGGCGGTGTATTGCAGAGGTACGGCTTCGGGGAGCGCCTCGGTTCTGACTTCGGTCACTTCAGGGGGCGTACCCGCACCCGGCGTCGGTAAACGGTAAACGGTCTGGGCCAGCGGCGTGGGCGGCAGCAGCGCGGGTTTGCCCTGAGCAGGCAGCACCTGTGCCAATTGCACCGGAGCCCCCAGGCCCCAGGCTTTGCCCACCAGTTCAAGCCAGGACTGCGGGGTTTTGTGCAGCAGGCCCCGGCGTCCATCGCCTGTAAACAGCGACGTAAGCTGCGGCTCACCGCTCAATTCCAGAATCACCGCCTGGGGCAAGGCCCGAATGGCCGCCACCGCCGGGCGAAAATCCAAAAACTGCTGGGTCTGGGTCAGCCAACTGTCTCGCCAGGACGGGTTTTGCCCTTCGAGAGATGCAGGCCAGGGCCCCTGATGCACCGCAGACCAGACCCACGGACACTGAAAACCGGCAGCGGAGCTGGCTTCCCACAGCGGAGGGTCCGGCAAATGGGCCGTGGCGGCTCGCAGACCATCAGAGAGACCGCCGGTGTGCAAGGCTGCGGTGTGAACCCCGTGGGGAATGGGCAAGAGGCGGGTTAAGCCCGCGTGTCCCTGCTCAGGATGGGTCTGAGTAAAGGTCTTGGCAAAATCCTGGGCAAAGGTCCTGGCAAAGGCCTGTAAATCGCGCAGAGGGCCACTTAAGGTACAACGGTTATCCAGATTTTGGGTGGCTAAGGCCAGGGTGGGCCAGGCCGCAAGTTCAAGGCTTTCAGGGGCTGCCCCCACCGCCAGCACCCCGTAAGGCTCGGGCAACTGAGCCTGCCATTGGGCAAAGGCGTAGCCCCGCAGGGCCACCCAGCGCAGGGCCTCGCGCAGCGAAATCTGCCCCGCCAGCGTCACCGCCAGACATTCGCCAAAGCTGTGCCCCACAATATATTGGGGATAAACCCCCAGGGCCTGCCAGGCCTGGGCCAGACACCAGCCCATGACAAAAATACTGATTTGCATGGTCTGCGGTGCCAGCAGATCTTCAGGCTGCCACTGCCGCCACTGCCCCAAATCCACGGCAATGCGGTCATCTTCAGCGGCCAGCGTGCGCAAAAGGGCCACACAGGTATCAAAATGCTGAGCGAACACAGGCGATTGGGCATAAAAGCGCTGCAGGCTTTCCAGGGACTGACTGCCCAGCCCCGGACACACAAACACCACCGGAAGCGGTGCAGCAGCAGACTGAACTGCGGCAGGCCGAGCTTCGGTGGGTACCGGCTGTGACCGCTGCGCCAGCTGCTGCCAGGCTTGACGGGCCTCGGTGGTATTTCGGGCCACCACTGGCAAACGCAGGCCCCGCGGCCACCGCTGTTGGCGCTGCCACAGGGTATGGGCCCAGTCCGCCAGCGAGACCTCAGAGCTGGGTGCCTCGGGCAGGGCCGCTAACCAACGGGGAAAAGCCCTTTCCAGGGCACTGGCATCGGGCAGCACCAGCGGCAAAAGGACCGGTTCAGCGGCAGAAACAGCCGGTGAAGGGGACACCGAAGCCGTGGAGAAAGACGCAGGAGCGGGCGCACACACCACATGCACATTGGTGCCGCCCACCCCCAGCGAAGACACGCCAGCCCCTGGTGCCCCTTGCCAGGGCTGGGTCTGGGTGTTCACAAAGAAAGATGAGTGTTCATCCAGGCCCAGGGCCGGGTTGAGTTGCTGCACATGGGGCGTGGGCACCCATTGCTGGTGATGCAGCATCAGCACCACCTTGATCAAACTGGCAATGCCCGCCGCCGCATCCAAATGCCCAATATTGGCTTTAACCGAGCCCAGTGCTGTGCGGGCCGTGCGCGCAGTACCGGCAGTGGCAGTATCAGAGGTTCCAGCGGCCTGCCACACCTGTTTGAGGGCAGCCACTTCAATGGGGTCTCCCAGACGGGTTCCGGTGCCGTGGGCCTCAATATATCCAATGTCTTCAGGACGACGTCCCGCCCGCTGCAAGGCCCCGGCTACCGCCCGCACCTGGCCCGCCACACCGGGGGCCAAATAGCCCACCTTGTCGGCCCCATCGTTGGTGATCATCGAGCCTTCAATCACCGCATAAATCCGGTCACCGTCGGCCTGGGCTGCCGCCAGCGGCTTGAGCAAAACCCAGCCCCCGCCGCTGCCGCCCACAATGCCCGTCGCTGAGGCATCAAAGGGCCGGCACACGCCATCTTTGGCATAAATGCCCCCCTCCTGATACACATAGCCCCGGGGGCGACTGTCTAGATTGACACCCCCGGCCAGGGCCAGGTTACACTCGCCCTGTCGCAAGCTTTGACAGGCCAGATGCACCGCCGCCAGCGACGAAGAGCAGGCGCTTTGCACCGCCAGTGCCGGGCCAGTCAAATTCAGGCTATGGGCAATGCGGGTGGGCAAATAGTCTTTGTCGTTGGCAATGAGCAATTGCATGGGCGAACGATCCACGGACGGGCTCTGTTGCACCGTCGGCAGCAAGGTTTCGAGCAAATAGCGGCTAATGCCCGCCGAGGCAAAAACCCCTACTGCCTGCGGCCTCTGCCGGTCGGTATAGCCCGCCTGCTCCAGGGTTTCGTGGGCCAGGGTCAACATCAGGCGCTGTTGGGGATCCATCCAGAGGGCCTCACGGGCCGACAGACCAAAGTGGGCCGCGTCAAAGACATCGGCATCGGGAATCCAGCCGCTCACGGGCACATAACACGGGTCCGCCAGCCGCTCCGGGGATTCGCCGGCAGCCCGCAGGTCTTCAGGGGTCCAGGTGCTCAGGCCCGAGCGCCCGCTCTGCAACAGGGACCAGTAGCTTTCGGGGCTGTCCGCACCGGGCAGGCGCAGGCCCATGCCAATAACGGCAATGGGCGCATTGGGGGCCATCTCTGCCTGGGTCGAATCAACGGCCAGCGGCGTCAGGGCCGTTGTGGCCTCGGTTTCGCACTCCAAAGTATCCAAAGCGTCCAAATACGCCAGAAACTGCCCCAGGGTCGGGTAGCGGAATAAAATCACGGGGTCTAACGCAAAGCCCACCACCGTTTCAAGTTCATGCTGCAAATCGAGCAAGCGCAAGGAGTGGGCCCCCAGATCAAAAAAAGAGGCGTTCAGGGGAATGTCTTGCCGCTGCAACACCCGCTGGAACACGGGCAGTATGCGAGCCAGATGGCCCTCAGCAGATACAGTGGACGCAGCAGATGCAACGGGGCTGGCTGGGCCTGAGTGAGCGTCGGCCACACGCTGTCGGGCCAAAAAGGCGTTCAGGGCTTCGGTATCTTGTTTGCCGTTGGCAGTCACGGGAAAGTTTTGCCCTGAGTCCGCAGCGGGCCACACCCAAATGCGATCGGGCACCATGGCCGCCGTCACGTACTGGCGCAGGGCCTGTTTCCAGCGGGACTCTTGCTGCCACAGGGCGTCTGCTGCGGTTTCAGCAGACACGTCCGCAGCCACCACCGCCGCCAGCCCCTGCTCCCAGGCGCACACATAGGCCTGAGAAATCTCGGGCAATTGCACCATGGCCGCTTCCACTTCGCCGCATTCCACCCGCACCCCGCGCACCTGCACCTGACGGTCTCGCCGCTGCAGGTAATAGTATTGCCCCTGCCAGCGCAAGGCCCAGTCGCCACTGGCATACACCGGGCCATAGGGCGTACTGACCCCGGCTCCCACCACGCGGATTTCTCCGGGCACCCCATCGGGTACCGGGCGGCCAGCGGCATCGTACAGCTCGATGCCCAGATCGCACAGCGGCTGACCGATGGGGCTATCGTGGCCCGGCCACAGGGCACCGGGCGTCTGAGCAGCCCGACGCTCCGCGGAACCCAGCACATGCCAGGTGACGAACACCGTGGTTTCGGTGATGCCATAGGCATTCACCAGTTCCACCGCATCACCCATGCGCTGCCACCAGGGTTTGAGCTGGCCCAGGGTGAGTTTTTCACCGCTGAGAATGACGCGTTTTAAGGACAGGGTTTCGGGCGTCAAGGCGGCGGGCAGGGCCTGACTCATGGCCTGAAAAGCCGAAGGGGTCTGACTGAGCTGGGTCACGCCGTAGTGTTGAATCAGTGCCCACACCGCCTGGGGCTGGTAGGCCTGCTCTGCGGGCATGAGGGTCAGCACGGCCCCGCTGTAAAACGCGCCCCACACCTCCCAAACCGAGAAGTCAAAGGCAATGCTATGAAACAAGAGCCACACCTCATGGGCAGCAAAGTCCATGTGGGGGGTCAGGGCCGGAAAAAGGCGACAAATCTGGCCATGGGTAATGGGCACGGGCTTGGGCAAGCCCGTGGAGCCGGAAGTAAAGATCTGGTAGGCCAGCACATCCTCAGCCAGCGGCAGGTCTACGTTAAGGTCAGAGGCCTGCGCTTCCCCGCTGCGGTCTGCCGCCCAGGCATCGTCGAGAATGCACACGGGCTGAGCCTGGCTGAGAATATGGCTGCGCCGCCGGGGTGGGGTATCGGGCTGTAAGGGGATATAGTAGGCGCCGGCTTTTAAGACCGCCAACAGGGTCACCAGCAGCTCAGGGGTCACCGCCATTTCCACCAGCACACCGTCGCCCGGCTTGACCCCCGCCCCTTGCAGACGCCGGGCCCGCTGGTTGGCGCGGGCGTTGAGTTCACCATAGCTCAAAGACGCAGCGTGCGGCCCCTGCAGAGCCAGGGCTTCAGGCCGTTGGGCCGCCACCCGCTCGACGCAATGGTGGAGTGTTGCGGGGACTGTCGCAGGGACTGTTGCGCACGCCGTCACCGCCGCAGGCAGGCCCAGGGGTTGCTGGGCGCGGGCATAGTGTTCCAGGGTCTCGGGGGGCATCAACGGCAACGTGGCCAGGGCCTGTTGGGGATCCAGGAGCAACTGCTCCCAGACGTACACAAAATGCGCCAGCACGTGCTGCAAAACCTCGGCATCGTACCAGCCTTCGGGCCAGGCCAGTTCAAGGGTATCGGGGTGGCCTTCAGGCCCCTGATGCCACGTCAAAAGCAGGGCAAATTTGGCGGGCAACCAGGGCAAGGGCAGGGGACACAGCGTGGTCTCGTCATTGAGGGGCTGGGGCGCAAATTGCGGCTGAATCACCACCCCCAGCAACGGAAAAAACGGCAGCTCAGCGGGCAATTGCAGCCCGCGCAGGGCCGCACTTAAATCAAAGGTTTCAAAGGCCCCATACAGCTCCTGCTGCTGCCGCTGTAACACCGCTGCAAAGGTGGCCTCGGTGGGCGGACTGAGCAAAAAGGTGTGCATGAGGCTGTCCACCGGCTGAAAAGCGCCATAACGGTGACGTTGGGTTATGGGCGTGGCCACATAAGGGGTTTTGAGCTGCCAGTACTGCTGTAAAAAACACTGCCAGGCGCTGAGCAAGCTGTTAAAAGCGGTAACCCCAGCCCGGGCACTGCCCTGCATCAGACGCTGCTTGACCGCCACGGGCAGCTCATACACCGTGCGTTCGGCCCCATCGGGGACCGTGCTGCCGCGATGGGCCAGACGGGGCAGGTCATCTATAAAGACGCGGGGCGGCGGGTCTGCAGCAGGCGCTGCGGTATCCGCTGCGGTATCCACTACTATGGGTTCGGGCTCCACCGGTTCGGGGCTCACACAGGGCAGCACCGTTTCACCGGCCAGCACGCGCTTGAGGTCTTGCAAGAGCAGCGGGGCCGAGGCAGCATCGGCAATCAGATGATGGAACACCAGCAGCAAGCGCTGGGTGTCGGGGTACCAGGCCAGACGAAAGAGGCTCCCGGCAGCCAGGTCAAAGGGCTGGCGAATAAAGGCCACGGGCTCGGGATTCAGGCTCAGGCTGCACAGATGCGCTGAGGGCCGGTTCCAGACCCGGTACAGGAGCCCCTCTTTCCGTACAAAGCCCGTGCGCAGGGCATCGTGACGGTTGTGAATCTGCTGAAAAGCACGGGTTAAGGCCTGCAGATCGGGTGCTGGCCCCTGCCAGTGTAGATAGGTGGCCTCATGGTAGCGGGCCGCGTGGGGTTCGAGCTGCTGCAAGAGCCACAGCCGTTCCTGAAAGGCACGGGCCCGTTGGGGCGTACGCGGTCGGCCCTCGGCAATCAGCTCACTTTTATAGGCCTTGATCTGGGCTTGCAGCTCGGCATCCATGGCCCCGCGTGGGGCCTGAATCTTCAGGGCCAGATCCTGACCCACCGCCTGATCGAGACCCACCACTTCCCAGTGAATGCCCCGCGCTTTGAGGGTTGCCAACAGTGTGTTAAAGTCAGGCACAGTCTTTGACCAACTGGGCCAGGGTATGCAGACCCTGCATGACCGTGGCATGGGGCAAGCCAAAGTCCACCAGACAGGCCACCTCTTGCACGCCCGCATCCATCAATTGACGCACCCGAAACCTGGCGTCACGCAGATCGCCCATCAGGGCCCGCTCATTAAAGTAGCGCGCAAAGGCAAAATCCAGCAGAGCCGCTTCGTCTTCGGCAGAAAAGGCCGCCGGGTCAAAGGCCAGACCGGCACTCTGGGTCAAATGGCTGAGCAAGTGCAGGGTTTGCTTTAAATACGCCTGAAAGGGGGCTTTGACCAGCTGGCGCACCTGTTCGGTATCTGTGCCCACAAAAGTGTGCATAAACACCGCCACCTCAGCGTTGTGAGTGCGGTGCGGTGGCAGAGCTGCCCGGTAAGCCGCCAGCTTGCGTTTAAGCTCCGAAATATCCTGATCGAGCAGGGCCGTTAACAAATGGTGGCCCCGCTCAGCGGTGCGCTGAAAGGCCGCCGGATTGCCCAGGGCCGTAAGCCACACGGGCAGCTGCTCCTGATAAGGGCGCGGGTAGGTGGTGATCTCACAGGCCTTGCCATTGCCGTCTTGCCGGGTCAGGGCTTGCCCCTGCCAAAGGGCGGTCACGGTGTCCACGCGCTCTAACATGAGGTCATGGCGGCGGGCATAGTCAGCGGCACTGTCGCTGGCCAGGGCAAAATCGCGGGCATGCCAGCCACTGGCAAAGGACAGCTCCACCCGGCCCCGCGAGAGTTGATCCACCATGGCCCAGGACTCGGCCACCCGCACCGGATCTTGCAGGGGCAAAACCACCGAACCCGCCCGCAGCTTGATGCGCCGGGTCTGAGGCGCCACCGCAGCGGCCAGCACCGCAGGATTGGGAAAGGGCGCCCCCAGCGGGTGAAAGTGCCGCTCGGGAAACCACAGGGCCGAAAAGCCGTGCTGATCTGCAAAGCGCGCGGCCTCTAGCACCAGATCATAGGTGCGGTGGGCCGCCTGCCCCGCCTCAACGCCAAAAAAGAACAGCGAAAACTTCATTTTGAGGGGCCGGTAATAGCGCAAGAGCGCTGCCTTATGCTGCCGAATCTGCGCCTGCAGGTCAGGGGTCATGCGTCCAGGCGGGGCTTGAATGCGCAATTCATCGGCCACCGTGTGCAGGTGAATCTCGTGCTGGTGAAGGTGAGCGATCAGGGTGTCTAAATCCATGGCCTCATTGTAGACGCAAATAAAATCAAGGGCAATTGCAAGTTGCGGAGATTGGCGGGGGAAGCTTTAGGCTGGGTCTGCCAGGAGGTGCAAGTGGTCTGTTAAACCCAAGAAGCAAACGATTCTGAATCACAAATAATTGAAGTAGATTAACCTATGCACTTGATACACATGGCGTATTTATGGTTTGATTACTGCATGAAGAAAAAATTTAAAACGCACCAGCTTAAGAACCTTGTCGAGATCCTGTCGGGTTATCAGCCTCGTGGCGGGCTTAAAGATGAGCCCGATGGTTCCTATACTATTGTTCAGGGTAAAAACGTGAGTTCGGACGTGGACTCGTTTATGCTGAGCATTAACCCTGATTCTACACTGGTACGCCTTCAGCCCACAGGCAAATTCGAGAACTATCTCCTTGAGCCTCAAGATATTTTGTTTCAAGCACGGGGTACAGAAAACAAAGCCTATTTTGTGGGAGAAATAGAGCCGAATACATTAGCTGTAGCCACGTTTTATATCCTGCGAAACAAAGATAGCAAACACCTCTTGATGCCATGGTTGGCATGGTATCTCAATCAAGAACCCATGCAGCAAGCATTTCGTATGGTGGCGAGTGGCACATCTGTGTCTTACGTCAAGCGCAGTACCTTAGCTGATTTAGAAATTCCGATTCCGCCTTTTGCGATTCAGAAGAAGATCTTTAATGCACAAGCCTTGTGGGTTTATGAGCAAGAGCAGTATCAGCAATACATTCAGAAAAAACACCAACTGATCCAAAAAGTCTGCCTGGATGCCAGCACATTTGAAAAAGCATCAGCAAACACAACAAAAACAGTCAATCAACGACAGAGGAAAAGCCAAGTATGAGCGTTAGCCAAAAAGAAATCAATGAAGTCGTCTGGAGAGCCTGCGATACCTTCCGGGGTGCCGTTGATCCTTCTGAGTACAAAAACTATATCCTGACCATGCTCTTTATTAAATATATGTCGGATCTCAGTAAAGACTTCCGCAGCAAATACGAAGAACGCTATGGGGACGATGAAGCGCGTATTGAACGCGCACTTCAGCGGGAGCGCTTCATCGTTCCAAAAGAAGCTGACTTTGACCATCTTTACCAACAGCGAGAAGCTGCCAATATTGGTGAACTGATCAACATTGCCTTAGAGAAAATTGAAGACGCGAACAAAGGCAAGCTAGAAAACGTCTTCCGCAATATTGACTTCAACTCAGAACCCGCGCTGGGCCAGACCAAAGAGCGTAACCGTCGCTTAAAAAACCTGCTGGAAGACTTCGCCGATGAACGCCTGAATTTCCGTGCGGATCACCTTGAAGATCGCGATGTCATTGGTGACGTTTACGAATACCTGATTTCTCGCTTTGCGGCTGGTGCGGGTAAAAAAGCAGGTGAATTTTACACGCCACCTGAAGTCTCAACCCTTTTAGCCAAGTTGGTGCAGCCCAAATCAGGCGACCGCATCTGTGATCCGGCCTGTGGTTCAGGCTCACTCTTAATTAAAGTCGGGCAAGAAGTCCCAGACAATAACTTTGCCCTCTTTGGTCAAGAATCTAATGGTTCCACCTGGTCACTGTGTCGCATGAACATGTTCTTACACAGCATGGATTCAGCCCGAATCGAGTGGTGCGATACCATTAACCACCCTCGCCTGATTGAAAACGATGATTTGATGCATTTCAACGTGGTCGTCGCCAATCCGCCTTTTTCACTGGATAAGTGGGGACAAGAAAATGCCAGCCATGATCCATATAATCGATTCTGGCGAGGCATTCCTCCCAAGAGCAAAGGCGACTATGCCTTTATCTCACACATGATTGAAACCGCGCTGAATGACGAAGGCCGTATTGGTGTGATTGTTCCCCATGGCGTGCTCTTTCGGGGCGGCGGAGAAGGTGTTATTCGTCAAAAACTGATTGAAGACAATGTTTTAGAAGCGGTGATTGGTTTGCCTGCCCAATTGTTCTACGGCACGGGTATTCCCGCTGCCATCCTGCTTTTTAATAAAGCCCGTAAGCCCTGGGAAAGCGCCGAAAATGAGCGTGACCGACATGTCTTGTTTATTGACGCCAGCCGTGAATATGCCGACGACAAAAAGCAAAACCGCCTGCGTGAAGAAGACATTCAAAAGATTGTGCAAACCTTTAAAGACTTCGCCGAAGTTGAGAAGTATTCCCATAAGGCCACCCTTGAAGAATTGCAAGATGCCGACTTTAACCTGAATATTCCTCGCTATGTGGACACCTTTGAAGAGGAAGAAGAAATCGATATTCAAGCCGTTCAACAAGAAATCGAAGCATTAGAGGCTGAATTGGCCCTGACGCAAGGAGAACTCAAAGGCTACTTAAAGGAGTTGGGGCTAGCATGACTCTAGACGCAAGTGTTTTTGGACTATCTACATGAGCAAGAATAAACCTCAGGAGCAGAAGGCACCTATAACCGTTCAGGTTTCCGAACTCTTATCTGAATTACGTGTACTTATTGATTCCAGCCGCCAGCAGGTCGCTCAGACTGTAAATGCAAGCCTGACCCTACTCTACTGGCAGATTGGCAAAAGGGTTCAAGAAGAAGTACTTAAAGGTGAGCGGGCTGAGTATGGCAAGGAAATCGTAGCACTGGTTGGTCAACAATTGAGTCAAGATTATGGACGCGGGTTCTCCGAAAAAAGTGTTCGCCATATGCTCCGATTTGTAGATGCTTTTCCTGATCTTGAGATTGTCTCCGCACTGCGGAGAGATTTGAGCTGGACGCATATTAAAAGCCTAATTTACATCGATGATCCGCTTAAACGCACATTTTATGCAGAACTGTGTCGTTTAGAACGCTGGAGCACACGTGAACTTGTTAAAAAAATTGACAGCCAGCTCTTTGAACGCACAGCTCTATCCAAGAAACCTGAAACATTAATTGGACAAGAGCTAGAGGCTTTAAAAAACACAGGTCAAGTATCTCCTGATCTGGTTTTTCGTGATCCTTACTTCTTAGATTTTCTTGGCTTACAAGACAGTTACCAGGAAAAAGATCTCGAAGCGGCCTTAATGCGCGAAATGGAACGCTTTTTACTGGAACTGGGCCAGGGCTTTGCTTTTGTGGCCCGTCAAAAGCGCATGACGCTTGATGGGGATGATTTTTATCTGGACTTGCTCTTTTTTCATCGTGGCTTAAGACGTTTAATTGCTATTGAACTCAAACTCGATCATTTTAAACCGGCTTATAAAGGGCAGATGGAACTGTATTTACGTTGGCTGGATCGCTATGAACGTCAACCCGGTGAAGAGCCCCCCATTGGTTTAATTCTCTGTGCAGGAAAAAAACAAGAAACGGTTGAATTGCTGCAAATGGAAGCCAGTGGAATTCGAGTCGCAGAGTACATGACAGAGTTGCCGCCTCGTGACTTATTAGAACAGAAGTTGCACCAGGTCATGCTAGCAGCAAGAAAAAGGCAAGAAAGTAACTTCGTATCTGAACAGAAGGGGGATGCTTAGCAGCATCAGGATATTCGTGAAATGAATATGTACATGGGCTATTTTGCCAAAGAAGAGCATGTCAAAGGCGATCAGCCTCCAATTGGTATTATTCTCACCCGACACAAAGACGAGTTGCTGGTGGAGTATGCGACCTACAATCTGAGCAGTCAGCTCTTTGTGTCGAAGTATCAGCTCTATTTGCCAGATCGAGAAGAGTTGAAGCGGAGTTTAGAGCTTACTTTAGCAAGTAAAAATAAAAACAGTGGGGAGTTATGATGGGAGCAATAGCAAAGGGCGACATTTTATTCAACCAAAAAGAGCTTTTGGATGTGCTTAGAGAAATACAGGAAAGTATCAAGGACAAAGTGGAGAAAGTTGCAGAACCAAAATTCCAATCAATGACGGATGAGGAGATTACTCAGGAACTCTTCAAAAAGTACGCAACAAAACCAATTGAATTCGTCGATATAGATAACCCCCATTCCAAAAGAGAAGATATTGAAATAGATGTGCGTGGTGATAGATCTAGGGTAAGGCGGAATACTAATAGACCAGTGCTTTTGCCCGGTTTAAAAATTACAAGAACCTATCAATTTACAGGTGATTGGAGGTTATTTTTCTATAGGCCTAGCTCAAGAGATTCTAGTCCTCCAAGAGGACATGTAGAACACAAAGGCACTGAATATGGCAAATTAAACATAATTGTTGAGATATTGCAAGACGAATTAGGTGACGGCGAAAAGGTTCTCCAAAAGTGTAATTCAGAATTTGCAAGCATACAAAAATATATCAGCAACCAAAAAACGAATATTGATTTTTGTAATCGGCAATTGGAATCTGAAATTAGAGACAGAGTACAAGATCGAAAAAAACGCCTTGGAAACATAAGCGTCTTGGATAAACTATTAAATATTCCCTTGGAAAAAAATACGTTAGCTCCTGATGTTAATGCCATACCGCTTAGGCCAGTAGCCAAACCTCAAAAATCAACACCAAATGCGCAAACTGAATACACAATAAAGGATTCAGACTACTTAAATATTTTGCGAGTCTTAAGACATGAAGGACGTTCATTCGAAAGAACCCCCAAGACCTTTCACAAATTAGGAGAGGAAGAATTAAGGGATATTATCCTGGCACATTTAAATGGTCATTATCAAGGCTTGGCAAACGGAGAAGCCTTTCGGAACAAAGGCAAGACCGATATTTGTATAGAATTTGAAAACCGGGCCGCATTTGTTGGGGAGTGTAAAGAATGGTCTGGCGAAAAAAAGTTGAAGGAGACATTGGATCAACTGCTAGGCTATTTAACCTGGAGGGATTGTAAAGCTTCATTGATCATATTCAATAAAAACGTTAAGGGCTTCTCTGATATTCAAGATAAAATAGCACCCGCATTAAGACAACACGATAATTTCATTCGAGAAAATAAACATAATGACGCAGGGGAGTGGCAGTTTGTTTTCTCATCAGCACAGGACAACCAAAGAGAAATTACAGTTCATGTATTTCTGTTTAACATCTATGCAGAAAAAAGAGAGACCGCTTAAAATCATGGAAAAAAATTGGAAAAAGGGCTTCATTAAAGATCTCGTGTCTAGTTTAGAGTCAGGAATTAGTGTAAATGGAGAAAGTAAGCCAGCAACAAAAATGGAAAAGGGCGTTTTAAAAGTAAGCTCGATTTCTTATGGTAAATTTTCCCCTTCTGAAAATAAAAAAATAATAGATTCAGATTTGAATAGAGCTAAAACAAATCCAGGAAAAGATAGAATATTAATAAGTCGTAGCAATGGTTCTAAGGATTTAGTTGGGGCTAGTGTATACATTGATAAAAACTACGAAAACTTGTATTTACCAGATAAGTTATGGCAAGTTCAACCAAATAACAATAAACAATTTTTAATGCGTTGGTTATATTTTTATATAAACACAAATAGGATCAAAGAGCTAATAAAGTCTTCTTCAACAGGCTCAAGTTCTATGCGTAATTTAAAAAAAGAAGATTTTTTAAATTTCCCAATTCTTATCCCACCATACGAGACACAACAAAAAATAGTTGATGCTATTAGTACCTGGGACAAGGCCATCACCCAAACCCAACAACTGATTGAAGCCAAACAAAAGCTGAAGCGTGGATTGATGCAACAGTTGTTAACAGGGAAAGCGCGTTTTCCTGAATTTGGTAAGCCATCAAAAAATGGTGAATTACCAGAAGGTTGGAAACAAATAAAGCTAAAAGAGTGCTTTAAAGAAAGAAAAGAATCAGCTCCAGATTTACCACTGCTTTCAATAACGAGTTCCAGGGGAGTTATCTACCGTGATGATGTTGAGCGCAAAGACACTTCTAATGAAGATAAATCCAAGTATAAAAAAATAGTTCCTGGCGATATTGGTTATAACACAATGCGAATGTGGCAAGGGGTTTCAGCAGTATCTGAATTAGAGGGCATTGTAAGCCCAGCCTACACAGTTTGTCAGCCGAGAAAAAATACCCATTCAACATACTTCGGCTATTTGTTTAAATATGCTCCCATAGTAAAAATGTTTCACCGTCATTCGCAGGGGCTTGTAAGTGACACGTTAAATTTAAAGTTTCCACTATTCAGCAAAATACCAGTGGTAATACCTTCATTTGATGAACAAGTAAAGATAGCTCGATGCCTTTCGGAGATTGACAAGGAAATTGAGCAATTAGAGCAAAAAATTGTATCTTTAGAGCATCAAAAGCAAGGCTTGATGCAGAAATTGCTTACGGGACAAATACGTGTCCCTGTCAAGGAAAATTAGCATGGAAAAACTAAAAGAAGCGTTAAAAGACGAAGCTGAGCGTATATTTGAAGATTGTCTTTTTACTTCTAAAGCTCAATACAATGCTGCTGATAGATGGTCCTATATTAATTTATGGCTTGGTATACCCGCCACAATACTGGCTGCAACTTCTGGAGTGCTAACTTTTGTTAGTACATCCTGTCCACAAAATACTCAATGCTTTACAGCACCTATTTGGTTGCCGGGTATTTTGGCTGTAATTACAGGGGTATTGACTGCTCTTATTACTTTTCTTAATCCTTCAGAAAGAAAAAGCTTACACAGGAATGCCGCTGGTCAGTACCACGCATTAAGAAATCAAGCACGTATATTCAAAGAAATTCAACTGGTTCAATATGAAAGTAAAAATAATGAGAAACTTCAAGATATATTAATAAGCTTGGCAAATAAGCGCGATGATCTCAATCAGAATTCGCCAATGTGTTCAGATAAAGACTTTCAAAAAGCGCGAAAGGGCATTGAACAAGGAGAGTCCAAGTATCAAGTTGATGAGGCAAAAAAACATGACTGTGAATAGTTATTTAACTCAATTAGCAAGTAGTTCTGTTCTTAGGGATGTTGAAAAATACAGCATTCAATTATCTCTTAATACAATATCTGCAAGAATCAGCCAGTCCTTTGCGGGTTATTTGAAAAACCATTATCCCTTTGGTTCTTATACTAGAGGAACTATACTTCCTCGCTCAATGGATGAAAATTCAGATGTGGATTATATAATTATTTTTGCTGATTCACAGTATAGGCCTCAAACATATTTAAATTACTTAGATACATTTGCAAGAGATCGCTATCGCTCTTCAGAGATAAAACAATCTCATCCAACTATTGTTTTAAATTTAAACCATATCAAGTTTGAGCTGGTTCCAGCTATTTGTGATAGCTGGGGGCAAATTAAAATCCCCTCAAAAAAGACTTTTGATCAATGGGTAATAACAAACCCAAATGAATTCAATAATATTTTAAGTAGCGCAAACTCAAGACATAACTCTTTAATTAAACCGTTAATTCGTATCATGAAGTCTTGGAATGCAAAAAAAGGTTATATTTTCGAGTCATACTTACTTGAGCAAAGTATTGTTAATACTGGGTTTTATGGCTTGCCCTATAATGCTCAGTTAAAAGATTATGTCTTTTCTTTTATCCAAAGTATAAATGTTGACTATTCACTGCCTGAGTATAAAAGAGCCGCTATAAATAATTTAAAAGCGAAAGCATCTGAGGTTCAACAAAATGAATCTTGGGGCTATACGGTTCAAGCTGAGAATCTTATACGCAGCTTATTTTCATATTAGGGTTGAAACATGACCAACATCCCCGCCTACACCCCAAACCTGAACGAAGATGCTGTCTCACAACTGCCAGCCCTGCACCTACTCCAAAACATGGGCTATACCTATTTAAGCCCAGACAAAGCCCTGGAATTACGGGGTGGACGTAAAAAAGATGTTTTACTTGAGGGCATTCTTATGGAATGGCTACGCAACAACAATGCCATGCAGTACAAAGGCCAAAGCTACCCGATTTCAGACGGCAATTTACTGTCGATGGTGCAAGCCCTCAAAGAATTGCCCATTGATGGTCTGGTGCGCACCAACGAAAAAATCTATGACTTGCTCTGTCTGGGTAAAAGCGTTCAGCAATCCATAGATGGCGACACCAAAAGTCCAACACTCAAGTTTATTGACTGGGAACACCCCGAAAACAATGTGTATCATGTGACCGAAGAATTTAGCGTAGAGCGCAGCGGCAGCCACGATACCCGCCGCCCGGATATTGCGCTCTTTGTGAATGGAATTCCCTTAGTGGTCATTGAATGCAAAGCGCCTGGCCTTAAGGACCCAATTCAACAGGCCATCTCACAGCAAATCCGCAACCAAAAAGAAACCGAAATTCCCCAGCTCTTTGTTTATTCCCAGCTGTTATTGGCGTTAAGCCAAAATCAAGCCCGTTATGCGACCACAGGCACACCGGCAAAGTTCTGGGCCGTCTGGCGAGAAGAGGGTGAAGGTTTTGCCGAAGATGTACAAGCGGCGGTGAATCATTCCCTGACTGAACAACAGGTGCATAACATCTATACCAGTCGGAACTTACTGACTGCTGAAAGAGCGATTCCGTATAAAGCCGCTTTGCAAAGACAGGTAACAGCTCAGGATGAATGCCTTTATGCGCTGTGTCGCCCTGAACGCTTATTAGAACTCACCTACCGCTTTATGGTTTACGATGCCGGTGTAAAAAAAGTTGCCCGTTATCAGCAGTATTTTTGTGTCAAAAAGACGATGGAACGCCTACACCAACGGACACAAGAAAACAGCCGCAAAGGCGGTGTGGTTTGGCACACGCAGGGCAGCGGTAAGTCTCTGACCATGGTTTTACTGGCCAAGTCCATTGCCTTAGATCCAGAGATTCTCAATTACAAAATTGTACTGGTGACAGATCGCGTGGATTTGGACGACCAGATTTACAAAACCTTTCACCATTGCGGCAAAGAAGTTGAGCAAGCGACCACAGGCAAGCACCTCATCGAAATGCTAGGCAGTTCAAAACAGTCTATTATCACCACGCTGATTCACAAATTTGATAAAGCCATGAATCAAGTTAAGAGTAAGCAGCAAGACCGCTTTGAAGACGAAAACATCTTTGTCCTGGTCGATGAAGGGCATCGCGGCCAGTATGGTTCATTCCATGCCAAAATGCGCAAGATTCTACCTCGTGCCTGTTACATCGGTTTTACGGGCACACCTGTTATGAAAAAGGACAAAGACACCATTCACCGCTTTGGCGGCCTGATTGATACCTACACCATTGATAAAGCTGTTGAAGATAAAGCCGTTGTGCCCTTGCTCTATGAAGGGCGACATGTCGAGCAATCTGTGAATGCCTTTGGCATCGACAATTGGTTTAAGCGTATTACGGCTAATCTAAGTGAAGATCAGTCCAATGACCTGAAAAAGAAATTTGCCACCAGCGACCAGTTAAACCAGACCGAGCAAAAGATCATGGCTGTCGCCTGGGATATTAGCGAGCATTTTCAAAAGAATTGGCAAGGCACGGGTTTTAAAGGCCAATTGGTGACCCCCAATAAACGCTGCGCCCTGCTCTATAAAAAATACCTCGATGAATTTGGCATGGTCAGTGCTGACGTCCTCATTTCTGGGCCAGACGAACGCGAAGGCGAAGAAGATCTCTATGATGAAAACACACAAGAAGTTCAGCGCTTTTGGAAAGGCGTCTTGCAAAAATACGGCAACGAAAAGAATTACAATAAGCAATTGATCAATGCCTTTAAACACGCCGATGAACCCGAAATCATCATTGTCGTTGATAAACTACTCACAGGCTTTGATGCGCCTCGCAATACCATTTTGTATCTCACACGCAGACTCAAAGAGCACACGCTTTTACAGGCCATTGCCCGTGTCAATCGTCTGCATGATGGTAAAGACTTTGGCTATATCCTCGATTATCGTGGTGTACTTGAAAGTCTGGATCAAGCCCTGGATCTTTATTCTGCTTTGCCTGAGTTTGAGTCGGGCGAGCTAGATAATTTGTTGACAGATGTCAGCGCGGAGATTGTCACATTGCCACAAAAACATTCTGTACTCTGGGATACCTTTAAAGAAGTCCAAAATAAACAAGACGAAGAAGAATACCAGACCTATTTGGCCGATGAAGAAATCCGTGATCGCTTTTATGAGCGTTTATCCGCTTATGCACGGACGCTGGCTATAGCCATGGCCTCAGAACGCTTTTTAGAAGAGACTCCGCAAAAAAAAATAGATCGCTACAGACGAGATTTAAAGTTCTTCTCTAAACTCAGAATGGCAGTGCGTCATCGCTATGCTGAGGTCGTCGATTTTTCAGAGTATGAACCCAAGATCCAAAAATTACTGGATACGCATGTCGGCACAGGCGAAGTTGAAACCATCACACCACTGGTCAATATCTTTGATTCTGATGCCTTTGCTGAAGAAGTCGAAAAAATCAGCAGTACCGCATCAAAAGCGGATACCATTGCACACCGTACCGCGCGAACCATTCGAGAGCGAATGCAAGAAGATCCGGCTTTTTATCGTCGGTTTTCAGACATGCTCAAAGCAGCGATTCAGGCCTTCCGTGAAGAACGTCTCAAGGCCAATGAATACCTGAAACAAGTTCAGGAAATCATGAATGCAGTTCTGAATCGTACAGGTGACAAAATCCCGCAAGCCCTGGCTGGACAAGACATTGCGAAAGCCTATTATGGCGTTTTAAATCAGGCCTTGAGTTCATTTGAATTGAATGAAGATTTAGCCGCCAGCTATGCGCTAAAAATTGATGAAATTATCGAAAAGCTGCGTATCGTCAATTGGGCACAAGATAACGATGTGCAAAACAAAATGCGCATAGAGATCGAAGATAAGATCTTTGAACTCAAGGAAGACTCAAAACAAGACTTTGGTTTTGATGAAATTGACGAAATTATCGAGCAGTGCTTAGACATTGCACGGGTAAGGCGTCCCTGATGTCAGCGCTAACCGTTGAAATCAGCTACGGCCAACGGCAATTTTCTATTGCTGTAGAAAAAGTCGAGCGTCAAGATTTGTCTATTACCGTTCACCCTGACTTAAGCGTAACGGCCCGTGCCCCACAAAATGTAGCCACTGAAGAGATCCAACGTAAACTCAAGCGGCGTGTGCGCTGGATAGGCAAACAGCTCCGCTATTTTGAACAGTTTATGCCCAGAACGCCACCACGCCAATATATCAGTGGAGAAACCCATTATTATTTAGGACGGCAGTATCGTCTAAAAATTGAGAAATCGGAATTTCAACGTGTACGATTATTGCGTGGCTACTTCTGGGTCGAATTGCCGAACCCAGACGATAAAAAGCTTGTAAGGCAATTGCTTTCAGAGTGGTATTTTGAGCATTTTAAAACACTCATTGAGAAACGACTGCAAGTCTATTGGCCTCGCTTTGAAAAATGGGGAGCAGATAAACCCGAAATTCGTTATCGCGATATGACTCGTTCCTGGGGTTCTTGTTCAGCTCAGGGGCGCATCACACTGAATAGAGCATTGGCAAAAGTACCGCTCGAATGCATAGATTACGTCTTAGTGCACGAACTCTGTCATTTGCTTTGCCCTGGCCATAACGAAAAGTTCTACCGCTTGCTAAGTCGTAACCTACCAGACTGGCAACAACGCAAAGAAAAGCTAGAAATTAACCTGAAATGATTCGCAAGACAATCACCATAGGACGGTTTATAACTCACGGATTAGAGCATAGTGAATGGATTATATCTAAATCAGATAAAATAGATGAAATAATTAAATATTTAACAACAAACTGGACTATCGCCAGACAACGATGCAGACTTCGCTGCTAAGCAGTTACCTGACGGCGCCCCAAAACGCCAACCCCAAAGCTTGATCCGTTCTCCTGCTACGCTCCTAAAAACGTATCCTGAAGCCAGGAGCTTTGATATAATGCAAGCATGTTTCAAGATCAAGAACTCCTCAACGAGCTTCACTCCCTGCCTCCAGCCAAGCAGGCAGAGGTCGTCGATTTCATTCAATTTCTGAAACAGAAGCAGCAGGCTCAGGCACCCATCGAAACTGAGAAGCAAGTGAAGCTTCAAATGGCGGCTGAATTGCTCCTGAATTCCCCGAGCAATCTTGATCCAGAAGAGATTGCACTTTGGGATGACGTCGTGAACACCTCGGATGAACCGCTTCAGATTGGAGAGCCTGATCTCCAGGAGCATGACTGAGCATGCAGCATCTCTTCCTGGACACTAATCTCCTGGGCCAGCTGTGCCATCCTACTGCCGAGAAATTCAAGGATTTGAAGCACTGGGCTTATGCAATTCTGGAGCAATCTGCCAGTGAGATCTATCAGCTATGCTTACCTGAAATCGTGGATTATGAACTCAGGCGTAAACGCCTTCATATGGCCCTACAGCAGGGCAGAAACGAATCAAATAGCTTGACCCGGCTGAACAATTTCAAAAAAATCCTGAGATACCTCCCTCTTCAGACAAGCACAATGCATCTGGCTGCCCAGGCAAAGGAACTGAATGGTATTGTCCTTACAACCAACCAAAAGCACTTGTCCCGATTTGTGCCAGTGGCTGATTGGCAGAGCTTTAGGCCGTGAATGAAGGGTATGTGTATTTTGCGATCAAAGGTGATGATTTCGACCCTGACCTGGCCACAACAGTTCTTGGAATTCAGCCCACAAGTATAACCCGAAAGGGAGATCCTTACCCTCGTTGCTCAATTTGGAAAGTGTCTACCGAAAAGGTTGTTGCAGAAGTTATCGATATTTTCGAAATGTCTGAAAATATTGTTTCTCTCCTTGAGCATAAAGCAGATGAAATTGGACGATTTGTGGAAGAGCATAACTTGCATGCAGTGCTTGAAGTCGTGCTCTGGATTTCGATGAAGGATTCAATTTCAACACCTGCTATTGGCTTTGAAAGAAAAGTTATTGAATTTTTATTTAAAACAGGGGCAGTTATCGATATCGACACTTATCGAAATACCGATGATGAAGATGAATAAAAGTGTTCCAACCCAGCCAGATCATGCGGGCTGCGCCGGAAAGGTTGGATGGGGGATGGCAGGTATGGTGGCCATTACATATTTAGACCTGAGATTACAGGACTGTTGAAGATCGGTGTCGGCGGCTGGCTGCTGATATGCTATTTTTATAAGGTCTAGATTAGATATCTCAGCATCCCAGGTCACAGGAGAAAACACTTATGCGCTTAAGCCTGTTGTTATGTCTTTTGCCTTTGTTTTTTGGCCCCCATGCTCTGACCCCTCAACTCTCAAAAACAAGTGATTTGGTAATTCCTTCTAAACAAAGTGAATTAGAGAATAGCAATGCGCCGCTAAGCCAAATTGTGACTTTCCCAAATATGGTGAAGATGACTGAGCTAAGCCAGCCTGAGCCTACTGAAGTATCCAAAATTGAGGCTTTGCTAAAGTCTGAGGGTATTGATCTTGAAAACTTGGATACAGGGGCAGATTTTCAATCGCAAAAATTGGCTGCCCGCGGATTATTTGTGGCTCAATTCATCACTAAACCTTCCCGCAAAATGTTAAGAAGTCAGATCATAATACCTGCAACGGGCTCGTTTCAGGTGAGACTAACCGAAGGGCCTGTCTTTAGGATCATGGACCAAGATGCTACCAATGGTAGCGCTCTAATCCAGATGCCCGCAGCTGTCTTTAACACATGGCTAAAGCTTTCTCAAAACAGGGGACAGAACAGTTCTTTAGAGATTGAAGATCAATTGTATTACCTCAAAGATATTGTGAATTCTCAAAAACAAAATGTTTTAGGGAATAAAACGCTTTTTTCTATCGGTTTACGTCCCTTGCCTGTGCCTGGCGAATGGCTAAGTCCTTATGGAAAAGATCTGGTGTTAAACTTCACAGCTAAAGATGTTTCGTCATTCCAGATGATTTGGCTACGCAATGACGAAAAGCCTGCTGATCCGCCATTTGGCATTAAAGAAATTGGCCCTGAAGGAGGCACTGTTGAGTTGCCTGGTGTGGGGAAAATAGATATTCCAAGCGGTGCTCTTGATGTACCTACAACAATAAGGCTAAGCCAAAAACAGGAGCACTCACTTATAATCGAAGGTGTAAATAGAGATATAAACCAAACATACTATTATGAATATATGGGGCCAATACTTAAAATCGAGCCGTTGGGTTTAAAGCCGAAAAAAAATGCGCTTGTTTATTTGAGTTTTAGCGAAGAAAATAAAAGCAGGCTTGGAAATAACTCTCCAAATATATTAAATTGGGTTTACTTTTCAAACGATTCAAAACCAGGTTTTATAAAAGGCTTTCTTTTTTCTAAAAATCAGATAGACTCAGTTGTTAGCCCCGTTTCTTTCAACGAGTTTTCTTATATTACTCGAGTGATTTCTCAGGGTATTACCCCTTCTTCAAATATGGAAAGAACCTGGCCCAAACAAAACCCTTTTTCCACAAAGCAGTCCACTGCGACCTGCCCCCAATAACCAGTACCAACCCTAAGCTAAAAACCACCTGAAGAGGGCGCTTGTGCGTCGCTGCCCCACAACCCAGCAGATAGGCCTGACATCGCTTCATTGATTACTTCTTGCATAAGTAAGGTTTAAATCAGGCTGAGATTTAGCTATAATGCCATTAGAGGTTTCTCATGATACAAGACAACCAATTATTAGAAGCGTTTCACTCACTTCCCCCTGAGAAGCAGGTTGAGGTTATTGATTTTATTGGCTATTTGAAATCGAAGACTGAAAAAGTGAGAGTTAAACAACGCGAAGCTTATGGCTCATTAAAAGGTACTTTCACCATGTCGAAGGATTTTGATGAGCCCTTAGAAGATTTTGCTGAATATATGTGATGGCCGCTTATTTATTAGATACGCACGTCATCATCTGGTTATTAGAAGCCGATCCTAACCTTCCAGATTCCCTTGTTCAAATTATTGAGAATGGGCAAAATCGCCTATTTGTTAGTGTTGCTACCCTATGGGAAATGACCATCAAATCTAGCTTGAGCAAATTAGAGCTTCAAAAGTCATTAGAAGAAATCTTTGAGCATCTGAAAAAGCTAGATATAGAGTTTCTGAGTATTCGAGAAAATCATTTGGTTACGTTAAGGGATTTACCTTTTCACCATAGAGATCCATTTGACCGACTGATTATTTCTCAAAGTAAAGCCGAGACAATCACTCTGATGAGCAAAGACTCAATATTCAAAAATTATGATGTCGATTTAATCTGGCATAATTAACAATCTCCCGAAGAGGGCGCTTGCGTGTCTTCACCCCACAAACCCAGCAGATCGACCTGACATCACCACTGGTGTGGCTCGCACGTCATCTGCGGCGTAGAAAATTAACAACTGACTTTCAACTCTTAAAATTGAGAGCCCAGAAAAAAATGGCTTTTACCAACCTCTATAAATAGCACGATCCTTATAGACAAAAGCGCAGGTGAACAGCGAAAGCGTTTTCATTATTCTTTTTCGGTATCTCAAACCACCTCTAGATACTAAGGTGTTTAAAATTAATTTAAGAAAATACTAAGTCAGGTGTTGACACCTTAACCTCAACTGGGCTATTATACATTCACGGACTTCGATTGAACTCGAAAAAAGTGTCACAAAGGGACCTGGTGAAAATCCAGGCCGAAAGCCTGAGAGGGGCGGCCGTCGTCAGACAAATGCCTGCTCTTATTGAGAAGAAAGCCTGAAAGCTGTAAAAACAGAGAGCGGGTTGTTTACCGGAAGCGGTGAAAAAATCAGTA
>CAXRDE010000015.1:0-21872 GCA_964229355.1 Candidatus Sericytochromatia bacterium
TATGTTTTGCGGTACCATAGTTCTCCAGAGAGCCCTGTCAGATTCGTGTTTGTGGGGGCTCTCTTTTTCTATGGCTTCTTGTCTGCCAAAAGTGTCTACTTTTTTCTGACGCTTTCGTCTAACTTAGCATTGTCGCTGACATCAAATGGCTTTGCGACTCCTGAAAGAACTGGAAAGGTGGGCGGCGTAAGATGTTGAAAGCGTACAAAGTCAGAATCTATCCAAATCAAGGCCAAATTGAGCTGATGGAAAAGCATTTTGGCTGTGTGCGCCACGTCTACAATTGGGGCTTGGAACTCAAGAAAAAACACCACGAAGAAACCGGCAAGAGCCTATCCAGAGCAAATGTGCAAAGCCTGATGGTGCAAAGTAAAAAGCAAGATAAGTCCTGGCTGAAAGAGGTCAATAGCCAAAGCCTACTGGCTTCGCTTCTGAATCTGGATACAGCCTTTCAGAATTTCTTCAAGGGCTTGGCCAAGTTCCCCCGGTTCAAAAGCAAGTACGAATCCACCCAGAGCTTTCAATGCCCTCAGCATGTCAAGGTAGACTTTGAGACTAAGCGCCTCTACTTGCCCAAGTTCGCTGACGGCATCAAAGCCAAGTTCCACCAACATTTTGAGGGCAAGATCAAGACCGTTACCATCAAGCGCAGGCCCAGCGGCAAGTACTACGCCAGTATTTTGGTGGAGCAGGAAGCCCCGGACGTCAAAGCGGTTCCCATTACCAAAGAACAAACCCTTGGCCTTGACCTGGGCTTGACTCATTTCCTGATTGATTCAGAGGGTGAGAAAGTAAATAACCCGCGCTTTCTCAAGCGGTCACTGAACAAGCTGGAAGTTGCTCAAAAGATCCTGGCCCGTAAAGCCAAGGGCTCAAAAAACCGTCAGAAGCAAAAGAAAAAAGTCGCCACCATTCACGAAAAGGTTGCCAATACTCGCTTAGATTTTCTACACAAAGTGAGCGCAAGACTGGTGTTCAAAAACCACGCCACCAGCTTCGCGCTTGAGGATCTGAACATCAAGGGGATGGTGAAAAACCGCAAGCTGGCCCGTGTCATCACTGATGTAAGCTGGGGTAAGTTCGTCGAACTGCTCAGATACAAAAGCGTCTGGCATGGCAAACACGTCCTCAAGATTGGGCGCTTTGAGGCCAGCTCCAAGGTCTGCAATCCTTGTGGGCATAAGCTCGACACCCTGCCCCTGAGCATCAGGGTGTGGGATTGCCCGAACTGTAGCGCCGCGTTGGATAGAGACATCAATGCAGCCAAAAATATTAG
The DNA here is from genome assembly GCA_964229355.1 of Candidatus Sericytochromatia bacterium. Classification (GTDB taxonomy): domain Bacteria; phylum Cyanobacteriota; class Sericytochromatia; order UBA7694; family UBA7694; genus CAXRDE01. The sequence goes on from CAXRDE010000015.1 coordinate 1,277, forward strand.
AGACATAGCTTTAGCTGATGCGCTGGGTCACAGCGTTTGCGTAAAGAGTTCCCCTGAAGCGATATCAATCAGCGTTGGTGCTTCGGCGAAAGAGATCAACCGATCTGGGTCGCAAGAATCTCTGGCTGACCTTGTAGCGCAGCCAGAGGTGTGTTCACAAATCGTTTGAGGATTTTTTAAGTGTCTTGGGTCACACCACACAACAAAGATGATCAGAAGCCCCCTTAACGGGCTTCTTTTATTTTTCACCTGATTGGACACATGTCCTTGCGACAGCAGAGCCCCTTGCAACTTAAGCTAAGGGCATGTCAAGTTCATTTTCTATTCAAACCCCACGCCGTGAAGCAACCCGATTGCGCCCAGTGTGGATTCACTCTCTTGCTGCAGGGACATGGCCTGGTCAATCGGGCACTGTCACTATTACCCCTGAACATATTCAGGAGATTGCAGACACATATAGCCCCGAAACCCACGAATCTCCCGCTGTCCTGGGGCATCCCAAGACAGATGACCCCGCCTATGGTTGGGTGCGTTCTTTAGAGGTGCGTGAAGACGGCTTATGGGTGAATGCAGACGTTGTTGCCGAGTTGGCGGAAATGATTGACCGCCAGCAATACAAAAAAGTCTCTGTCTCACTTTACCCTCCAGGCGCGCTTGCAAACCCAACCCCCGGCAAATTCTATCTCAAGCACCTCGGGTTTTTGGGAGCACAAGCGCCAGCGGTAAAAGGGCTGAAACCCGTCAGCCTGAGTGAGCCTGACGCTGAACAAATTATCATTTTTTCTCAAAAGGAGAACCGTATGAACGAAGAAGAATTGGCCGCAAAGCAAAAAGAAATTGAGTTGGCCGAGGGCAATTTGGCCACTGAACGGGCCGAAATTGAAGCCGAAAAAAAGCGGATTGCTGAACGCCAGGCGGCGTTGCGCAAGACCGAACTGGAAGGCATGTTAGACACCCATGTCAACGCAGGCCGTATTTTGCCCCGTCAAAAACCGGTGCTACTCGCCCTGGCTACTAGCCTGGATGGCGAAACCGAAACCATTTCGCTTAGCGAAGGTTCTCCCAAAGAGACCTTGCTCAAGCACCTGGATGGGTTTCTGGCAGAACTGCCTGCCCAGGTGGATTTGTCCGAGCGCTCGGCACCAACTGTTGTGCCTGGTGTTGCCAAACCACAGCCCGCCTCAGTTGACTTAGCCCTGCCCGATGGCCACGAGGTCGACCCTGACGGCCTGGCCCTGGACAAACGCGCAATGGACATCATGGGGTCAAACAATGCCCTGACCTACTTGGAAGCCGTTAAGCAGGCGAAAAAAGAACTTAGCAAAGGAGCTGTCTAATGCAATCTGTAAGCCTTTTTAACCACACAGTAACAGCCGCTGAAGACCTGACCGCTTGTCGGTTTGTAACCCACACCGGTGCTGTGCCTGGCGCAGGTGCAAACACCCTTGGTATCGCGTTGTCAGATACCGAAACCGGCGATGATTGCCCTGTAGCTGTAATCGGTTCTGCGGTAATTGAAGCCTCAGAAGCCATTGCCCTGGGCGCTGCCGTTGAAACCACCGCCGATGGACGCGCCGCTGTTTTAGACACTGGCAAACCCGTTGCCCGCTTGCTGCAAGCCGCCACTGGTGCAGGCAGCAAAGTTGAAGCCCTTTTACTACCGAATTAAGGAGAAATGAACCATGGGCATGATGAATGCTAAACAGTCCCGATTGATTAACCCAGTCCTCACCAGAGTTGCGAGAGGCTATAAACACCCCAAAAGTGTTGGGCACCTTTTGTTCCCCGATGTGCCGGTGCCCTTTCGCGGCGGTCAAATTGTGCAATTTGGTAAGGAAAGCTTTAAGCGCTACAAAACACGCCTGGCTGAAGGCGGTACACGCAAGAGCGTAACGTTTGGTTACGACGGCGACCCCTATAAGCTCCACAAGCACGCACTAGATGCTCAGGTTACCGAAGCTCAATTGGAAGAGTCTGCGGCTGCTGGAGTAGATATTGAAGTCATTGCGGTTCAGGGTGTCCAGGACATTATTGCCCTGGATCTTGAAATTGAAAAAGCAGCCATTGCACGTAACGAAAGCAACTATGAGACCTCTCATAAAACCACGCTGTCGGGCACTTCTCAATGGAGTGACCCGACGTCAACGCCGAAAACGCAAATCAAGGCTGCTCGCGCGGCAATCCGTGCAGCAACAGGGTTTTACCCCAACGTTGCTATTCTGGGCGCACAGGTCTTTGAAGCTCTGGATGAGCATCCAGCCATCATGGAACGAACCAAATACACGTCCAGTGACTCTGTAACTGAAGAGATGCTGGCCAAGCTCTGGCAAATCGAGCAGGTCGCTTCAGCCCCTGCTGTTTACGTGGATGAAAACGGCGACTTTGTGGATGTCTGGGGCAAGGATGTCATTCTGGCCTATGTCAATCTATCGACGCTTAAAGACCGTGGTAGCCCGAGTTATGGCTACAACTACCAACTCCAGGGCCGTCCTGTCGTCAAAAAATCTTACTTCGATCCCAAAACAGATTCACACATGCATCCGTATGAAGACATCTGCGCTGCTGTCCTGGCTGCACCCGGTGCAGGCTATCTCATTAGAAATGCCGTGGCATAGGAGGGAGCCCATGAAAATTGAAGTCATTATCGAAACTTTGGAGCATGATGGCGAGCGGGTTCCTGTGGGCACAATCCTTGATGTGCCCGCTGCCAGCGCTCAGGCCCTTATTGATGTGGGGGCAGCGCAAAAAGCGACCAAGAAAGCAGCCAAGGCTGACGCATGATGTACGCCACCGTAGAGGATTTCCTGGCTTCTGTTCCCAATCATCTCGTCATCGAGTTGGCCGGGAATATGGAGACCCAGGAGATCAATGAAAACGAAATTGAGACGTATCTGGTAGATGCAAGCTCAACGATTGATGGGTACGTGGGAAGTCGCTATGACCTGCCACTACCCACCGCCCCGGCGGCACTCAAAGGCCGTTGCATAGACATCGCGTTGTATAACATGCAGCGCCTGCGCGCTACCGGAGATATTGAGGACTCACGAGAGCGTTACCTTGATGCCATCTCGTTCCTCAAAGACCTCATTAAAGGCATTGTGTCCCTGGGACTTCCCCAGGAAAACACACCGCCACCTAATCCAGGTCCGCGCTTTCGCCCTGGTTCATCGATCATGAAAGGATTGAGCTACTGATGTCATGGCTAAAGGCCAATGAAACGGACATTATTGACCGTTTAAAGGGCGTTATAACCACCGTTCCTGTCAAAGCGTTGCCCGAGAAAAGCTTTAAATTCATTCATCCCCAGGGCACTGTCCTGGTGATGTTTGTGGGCATGGGTGTTGGTGAGAAAATTGGCCCCATGGCACAAGGGGTTTCGCTGAAATACGAAGTGGCTATTTTGTCCAGGTCATTGCATAGCCAGTCCGGTTTGTACCCCTTGATTGAAAGCACTCTGGGTGCTCTGCTTGGGTTTAAACCCAGTCACGGCACGACACCGCTCTCCCTTGAACGCGCCCAATCCGCAGATCTTGATGACAGCGCATGGGGCTTCTCAATGACCTTTTCTACCGACAGTGTGCTGGTGCCATGCCTGGACAACGATCCAGAAGCGGACGCGCCGCCCATGACGAACATATCTTTTGCCAATTGTGGCCACGAATGCGAGGACTGTTAAATGAAAAACTACACCTACTCAGGCCCACCCAGTGGGGTCAGCCTGGACAACGGTCAAGATGTTTTGCTTTTTCCGGGTAAGGTCTATGCGCTACCCGAAAGCAACGCCTGGGTGCAAGCCCAGGTGAAGCTCACCCATCTGACCGAAGTCGCCCCCAAAGCGGCGGCCAAACCCGATAAAAAAACCACCAAGAAGGAGGGGTAACCATGGCCCCAACGTATTTACACGGTGCTGAAGTCATCGAGATTTTAAACGGTCCTGTACCGATTCGCTTAGCTCGCACGGCGGTGATTGGTGTGGTGGGCACGGCTCCCACGGGGCCGGTGAACGTGCCTACAGTGCTTTACGGCGAAGACGATCATGCCCAATTTGGCCCCGAGTTAGAAGGGTTTACGATCCCTCAACTCTTAAAAGCAGTCCGTGACCACGGGGCAGGCACCGTCATTGCGATTAACGTGCTGGATCCCGCTGAGCACACCGACAACGTCACCGCCGAACCCGTCACCTTTAACGCCAATACAGGCAAAGCACAGCTGAGCCAGGGCGCGATTTCAAACCTGGTCTTAAGCGATGGCGATGCCACCACGTATGTACTGGGTACAGATTATGTGATTGTCGATGCCGCCAGAGGCATCATTCAGCGTTTGCCTGGTGGAAGCATTCCGACTACACCGGGTACAGTGGCAGCCTTTAGTTTTGCCGATCCTTCAGCGGTGCTGGCCGCTGATATTATTGGCACAGTGGATGTCGCAGGTCAGCGCTCAGGTCTCCAGGCGTTGCGTAACACCTACGCTCTCTTTGGTTTAAAGGCCAAAATTTTGGCGGTGCCTGTGTACTCCACACAGAACGCCATTCGTGCCGAAATGGACGTGCTCGCTCATGAGTTAAAAGCGATTGCCCTGGCCGATGCCCCTATTGGTACCACGCCTCAACAAGCGATTGAGGGCCGTGGCCCGGCGGGAGCCATTAACTTTAATACCAGCTCGGGTCGTATGGTGCTGCTTTACCCTCACCTCAAGGTTTATGATGCAGCTACCGACAGCGAACGCTTAGAGCCTTACAGCCAACGTATGGCCGCATTAATGTGCGCCAACGATTACGAGAACGGGTATTGGTTCTCACCCTCTAACCAGGAGATTAAAGGCATTGTCGGTGTGGAGCGCCCCATTACGGGTGGCTACAGTGAGCCTGATTCTGAAGCCAATGCACTGAATGAAAATGGTATTACCACTGTCATTAACGCCTTTGGTGCAGGCATTCGCTCCTGGGGCAACCGCACAGCCGCATGGCCCAGCGAAACCCACCCCATTAACTTTATTGCGGTGCGTCGCGTGGCTGATGTGGTCGAAGAATCTTTAACCATGGCTTCTGCCCGCTATGTAGATAAGCCAGGTGGTCAGGCTCAAATTGATGATGTGGTGGCCAGTGGCAACGCCTTCATGCGTGACCTGATTCAGCGGGGTGCTATTTTAGATGGTCGCGTCTGGTTCGACGCCCAGAAAAACAGCGCTGCCCAAATGGCCCTGGGCAATTATGTCTATTGCTACGACATCATGCCCCCCACGCCCCAGGAACGCATTACCTTCCTGGCTCACATTAACCAAAACTATCTGACCGAACTGGCTGAACGTATTGCCAGCTCAGCGAATTAAGGAGTTAAACCATGGCTGAAAAAATTTCAATCAACCGCCTGACCAATGCCAATGTATATGTCAACGGAAACAGTCTATTGGGCAAGGTGGATGAAATCACCCTTCCTAGTGTCAAAAACAAGATGGTCGAACATAAGTCTTTGGGCATGGTTGGGGCATTAGAGTTCCCGTCAGGCATCGAAAAGCTTGAAGGTAAGATCAAGTGGAACAGTTTTTACGATGATGTTCTGCCCTTGATGGCAAACCCCTACACGACCTTGCAAATCCAGGTGCGGGCTTCGCTCGAATCATATGCTTCAGGCGGTCGGGTAAAAGAAGTGCCTGTGGTGGCTATTCTGACCATTATGCCAAAGTCGCTTCCTGGTGGCGCATTCAAACAAAACGACAACGTCGAAGCAGAAACCGACTACACGGCGAACTATTTTAAGCTCACCATAGGCTTTGTAGATGTTGTCGAAGTAGACGTGCTAGCAAACATCTACAAAGCCGGTGGTGTCGATGTTTTAGCAGATTACAGAACCCACATTGGGGGGTAGGCCATGACGCTTATCCAGGCCGATAACGGCCAACTCATTGAATTTACAAAAGAAAAGGAAAACCCAATGACAAACAATCTCATGAAGGACGAATTACCAATCATGCAACAGCCCCTGGTGGCTCCTGTCACGCCCGAACAACAGCTGGTGGCGGCTACACTGTCGCCCACGGCGAATCAGCCTGCACCAGAAGCGAAGATGCCAAAGCGGACTGAGTCAGTCGAAGGAACACTTGAAGATGGTCGAGTATTCAAGCTGCGCCGAGCCAAAGGCCGTGACATGCAAAACGCTTTGCGCATCACAGATAAGCCTATGGAGCAGACCATGGTGATGGCTGCATCAGTCACTGAAATTGACGGCGTGCCCCTAAATTACGAGGGCTTTCTTGATTTGGACTTCGCTGACTGCTCAAAAATCCTCACTGCATTTAATCAATTGTCGGGAAACTAACGCTTTTGACAGGTGAGCACCTGGTATGTGTTTCGCACATTACAGGTGCCAGCCCGTCAGAGATCGCCGACATGGACTTGGCGGACCTGGTTTGGTGGTCCACTGAGTCCATTGCTTTTTGGAACAAAATTCACCCTGAACGAAAGGATTGAACTACTCCCCTATGTCTTCAATGACCCTCGCCATGCTTTTGACTCTCAAAGATCTTGCCAGTGGCCCCCTTGGTGAGTTCCAAGAGAAACTGCAAAAAACATCCCAAAACCTTATGGCTGTTGGGTCAACTGCCATGGAAACAGGTAAGAAGATACTGGGGATGTTGGAAGCTCCCGTGGCTGCCTTTGAAGAAGCCGAAGACGCGGCCCTAAGGCTCGATGCTGCAATGATGGGGGCAGATAATAAATCACACCACCTTTTCACAGCGATGAAGAAGCACGCGGTAGATTTGGGGAACGAGTTACCTGGTACAGCCAGGGAACTTCAAATGATGTTTGCAGCCCTCATTAAAGAGGGGGTTTCTGCTGAAGATATTCTTGGTGGTGTAGGTCGCGCAACAGGTAGCCTTGCGGTTATTACGGAGATGGGATTCTCAGAAACCGCTAAATTTGCTGGTCAGGTTAGCAAATCCATTGGTATCGCAGCCAAAGATATGATGCCGTTTATGGATACTATTCAGAAGGCTTTCCACCTTGGTTTATCTCCTACTGAAATTGGTTATGCTTTCGACAAAGCGGCAGGGGCTTTCAACAAATTCAAAATCAAAGGTCTAGAGTCGGCTAATGAATTAGTTCCTGTGTTGGCCACCTTAATCAAATCAGGTGGTATGTCTGCTGAGACTGCTGGTACCAATTTTGCTGCTTACATGAACGGACTTTATGAGCTTCAAATGGGTACTGACAAGTCAACAAAAAAACTACGTGCCAATTTGAAGTCTCTTGGAGTAGATTTCGACATTTTTGAAAAGGACCGTACTTTCAAGGGCATGGACAAAATGATGGCCATGCTGGACAAAATTCGCACCTTAGACGTTAATGTTCAGAATGCTGTTGCCAAGGAGTTATTTGGGGCAGGTGCTGATAGTTCCATTTTTGAAATTTTGTCAGCAACAGGATCTAAAGGTATAGAGCAACTAAATGAGCGGATTGAAAAACAGGCCAATTTAACTGCGCGGATTGAAAAGATTTTAACCTCATTCAAAAATGTGAAAGAATCGGCAATGGGCGCCTGGGAGACACTTCTTGCTGGGGTAGGTGAGTCAATAGGTCCTGAACTCAAAGCAGTTGCAGACGGTTTTGGCGCATTGTCTGAAAAGATTTTGGTATTCACCCAGTCACATCCACAACTTACGAAGTGGTTGACTATCTTCACAATTTTGTCTGGGGTAACTTTGGTGCTGGGTGGTGGCTTGATTTTTGGTTTGGGTGTCATGATCAATATGTTGGCCACTATTGGTGGTGCACTGCCTATCGCCGTCACATTCCTTTCCACCAAGTTTATGCACCTTTTCAGCACATTCCTCAAGATTGGGGCCTGGAACACAGCCACAGGCGTGCGATTGACAACCTGGGCAGGCTCTCTTTTTCCGCGGGCCGTTACTTTTGTTTCTACTAAGTTTATGCATTTGTACAGCACCTTGTTAAAGGTAGGGCAGTGGATTGTCGCTGCACCAAGACGCTTGTTTTTATGGTTTAAGTCCATTCCTACCCAATTTGCAGCCATGATGTCTCGCGTTGGCGCAGGAGCTAGAGCGTTAGGCCCAGGGTTGGCTTCATTTTTTGGTGGCCTGGGCCGAGCTATGCTTTCTGTAGGGCGTGCAGGCATGTTTGCCTTAAGGCACCCGCTGAAAACACTGGGCTCCCTCGTGAAGCTTTCGTGGTCTGCAATCACAGGTGGTCTTCGTGCTGTGATGCTCGGCCTTAGAGGTATTTCTATGGCTGCTCTTTCAAACCCGATCGGGGCCATAATCGCTGTTCTTGTGGTTGCTGCTGTCCTGGTGTACAAATACTGGCAGCCGATCAAGGGCTTTTTTAAGGGGCTTTGGCAAGGGTTAAAAGTTGGTTTGCAGCCCCTTGGGCCTGCTTTTAAGGTTGCTTTTGGCCCGCTTATGCCACTGATTCGACCCATTATCGGAGCTGTGAAAAGCGTTTGGAATTGGTTCAAGAACCTTCTGAAACCCGTAAATGATGTGGGTAACAATGGACAGAAAATGGGTGTAAGGGTGGGCCTTGCACTTGCTCGCATCATTAACAAAGGCGTTGAGGTTGTTGCCTTCTTCACAGGTCTTGTTGCCAAATTCTTTACCTGGGGCTCAGAAATGATGTCAGGGTTAGCAAATGGTATATCCTCTGCGGCAGGTAAAGTAATGGGTAAAATCAAAGAGATTGGTGGTCAAATCAAATCCACGTTCACTGGCTTACTCGGCATTAAGTCGCCAAGCCGTGTTTTTATGGGTTATGGGCAAATGCTGGGGGCCGGGCTGCAATTGGGCATGGACTCCAGTGCGGCAAATATCCTGAAAGCCTCGCAACGGATGTCTAAAGCTGCTACACCTGAACTGAACATTAACAAATCAGGTGGGTTTTCAGGCCCTGGTTCACCAGGCATGGGTGGTAGCGGCGGTATGCAAATCACTTTTGCACCCAACATCAGCCTGCAACCGGGCTCGCCCGCAGCGCAGCAAGTACAGGAAGTAATGCCACTGTTGTACGAAGAGTTCAAGCGCATGATGCGTCAGTATGAGCATGACAGAAACAGGAGCTTTGCCTGATGGCTGTATATATGACCCTTGGTAAATTAGAGGTGGAGCTGCTTTCAAGTCCCACTTCTTTCGATTCCCGCTCTACCACAAATTATGGTGAGCAGCCGTTCATTGGCCGTAAAGCAGGTTTGCAGTTCACGGGACACAGCCCCGATGATATTGCTATTTCTTTGCGCCTGCACAGCATGTTTGGAGACCCTGCGGCCCGTATTCAGCAGCTACAAGATATTAAGAACAATACCGAAGTGTTTCCATTGGTGTTCGCATCCGGTGAGTACAAAGGCACTTTTGTGCTTAAGACAGTGGACACCACCACCACGCAAACCGATGGCACCGGCGCACTCATCTCAGCAGATGTAAGCTGCACCCTTGCTGAGTATGTAGGCGATCCCGCCAAACCCAATCCACCAGGTGTCAGCTCTGCCAGTGTCAAAATCAACACCTCAAGTGCGCCCGTGCTGCCTGTGCCCACTCCGCCCACAAACTTCTTTACCTCTGTTCAAAACGCCATCACTATTGCAGGCAAAGTGGGCGAAGCTGCCACGAAGGTTAATGACATTGTCGCCACTGCGGCCAATGGCGATCTGCTTAGTGCCGTGGGTGTGGCCGGTGCTTATGCGCCACAGCTCACCGAAATGGCCCAGCAATTGCCTGTAGAGCAATTTGCGGATCTGAGCGAAGTGAAGAACATTGCCGTAGACTCTGGCAATGTGGCCCGCAACCTGGCCACTGCCCGCAACAATCTAAACCAGGGCGCAACACTCCTGCAGAACGCCTCAACGCTATCGGGCCTGAGTTCAGCGGCATTGCCCGTTCAAAACGCACTGGCAGCAGTTCAAGTGGCCGGGCCTGCCCTGGCTCGCCTGGACGCTCACGCCCAGATCGGAAGTAGATTGGCAGGAGTTACGCCATGACGCAGTACCTCAAGCACACCACCCGCGAAGACGAACGATGGGATAGCATTGCGTACCACTATTATGATGATGTGTCTAAAATGGGCTTGCTCATTGAAGAGAACCCTCATGCGCCCATTGCGCCCACGCTGCCCTCCGGTTTACAGCTCCGCATCCCTATTTTGACTGTTGAGCCAGGCACACAGGATCTGCCCCCATGGAAGTAGCCCGCACCGCAGCGTTTAAAATCACGTACCAGGGCAAAGACGTAACCGCTGACCTTGCCCCTTATGTGCGCGACATCAGCTATACCGACCGCATCACTGGCCAATCAGATGAGTTAGACATCACTCTCGCAGACCCCGATGGCCGCTGGCACACAAGCTGGTACCCCCCAAAGGGGGCTGAGGTGACTTATGAGTATGGCTATGCTCACCGGGCCCTGGCAAAGGCCGGAGCTTTTTCTGTTGATGAACTGGAACTCAGCGGCCCACCCGATACCGTGCGCATTCGCTGTTTGGCTGTCGGCCTGCAACGCCAAGCCCGCACCCGCATCGGCAAAGCGTACGAAAACAGCAGCTTAAAAGCGATTGCAGAAACAGTTGCCAAACGGCTTAAAGCCAAGCTTGTCGGAGCTATCCCACATATCCCCATCCCCAAAGCCACACAGTATGGCGAAACCGACTGGGCGTTCCTTGTGCGCCAGGCCCGTGAATATGGCTATGAAGTCAAGCTCACAAACAATAACCAGACCCTTGCCCTGGTTAAGCTCACCGATGGTGGCTCTGTGGTCAGAACCATCCGCAAAAGTGACGTTAAAGGCTACCGCTACCGGGACAAAATTACTGAGGTGCCTGCAAAAACTGAGGTGAAGCACCACAATCCCCGCAAGAAAAAGAAAGTCAAAGGCAAGGCCGCAGCAAAAACCAAGACCACTGCAAGCGATACCCGCTACCGCACTGCACCGGCCAAAACGCCTGCCCAGGCTAAAGCCATCGCCGACGCAGAGCAAGAGCGTCACGAAGTAGATAAAACAGCTCTTGAGCTGGATCTAGAGGGTGACGAAACCCTGGTGGCAGGCTCGATGATTTCGGTTGTGGAATGGGGAGCGGTAAACGGTGACTATATGATTACTGAGGCTCGCCACAGTACATCAGGGGGTTACAGCACGTCAATTCAGTTGAAGAGGATCAAAGAGCACAATGGGTAAGAAAACAAATCAACTGGCAGAAACCCTGCAAGAATACGCTGTTACATTGCATTACGGCCTGATCCACGAGATTGACCCAGACACCCACCGCATAAAAGCTATTTTGCCCGACCTGGACGACATGGTGACGCACTGGCTAGATATTCCCGAGCGCTCGACCCAGGATGACAAAAGCCTCAACACCATCGATAAAGGTGCGCAAGTGGCACTTCTACTTACCGCAGGTGGTACCGAAGGTGTTGTCCTGGGCTGCACGTATTCAGAAGAGGACGCGCCCCCGGCCCCGTCCGGCGAACGCTGGCACCGCACTTTTAAAGATGGCACCGTCATTGAGTATGACCGCGACACTCACAAGCTCAATGTTGATGCAAAAGGGGAAATAACAATCGAGGCCACGGGTCCCGTCAAAATTAAAGGGCTTCAGGGACTTGAGATTGAAGCGCTTACCGTCAATGTCAAGGCTCAGGCCCTGGCAAAAATAGAGGCACCGGTCATCGAGCTAAAGGCTCCTGTGGTTAAGACGGGACCGCTGTTGGTTGAGGGTTTAATCAGCTTCGTTCCGCCCACCCCGTAGGACATTCGTCAATACGACACAAGCCGATCCTCGCACTTAAACTAAGGGTGTTGAGGACATCTGTCACCCCGACAAATCCTCGTCAAACCGATACGCTCAGTATTGGACATGTGTCCTTGCGACAAGTGGGCTCCCCTCCGTTTACGCTGGACACATAAACTCAATTACTCATTGGAGGATGCACGCATGGCCGTGGTCGGTGATACCGTTCTGTACTTTGCCCCTGCCAGCGATGTGCTACCCGCTCAACTGGTTGCGGCCACGTTGACGGCGTTTGCATCTGCGGGTGCGGTGCTTTTTTTACAGGGCAGCTTCTACCTTGGCTATGTTGTCGCTCCTCAATGGGTCCCCTCAAACCCTGAACCAATCCAACCTGGTCAATGGATGGAGCGAGCAGAATGACCGCACTACCCACCACCGCCCACTGGCAGCCAGCTCTTAAAAAAGATGGCTTTGTCGAAGACTTGGAAGACATTTTGCAGTGCGTGCACACGATTTTAACCACGCCCAAAGGCTCTCAACCCCTACGCCCTGACTTTGGCAGCGACGTATATCTATACATTGACTACCCTATTAACCAGGCGCGCCCCCATATTGTGCGTGAATCGGTCCAAAGCATAACCCAATGGGAAAAACGCGTTACGGTAAAACGCATTCAAGTGGCCTTAGAAGGCGATTCAAACATGATTATAACACCATTCTTAGAATTGCCCAGCGGCCTTGTGGTTTCAAGAGAGGTGCGCTTATGAGCTTGCCCAAAGTCGTCAGTGAAGACCCGATCACCATTACCACTGAAATGATTGCACAATGGGAATCTGCCACGGGTAAAACCCTATACCCTGCCCAGGTAGAGCGCCTGCTGATTGATCTCATTGCTTACCGTGAGTCACTGGTGCGGGCCAGTGTCAACGACGCAGCCCGCCAGGGGCTTGTAGACTTTGCCCGTGAGCCCATGCTTAGTTATCACGGTGCAAAGGTAGACACCCACCGCCTGCCCGCACGTCCGGCCAAAACCACGCTCCGTTTTTCTGTTCCGTCTCCTGTGGCCTCTGCTTTTGCCATTCCCAACTTGCCCCGCATTGAAGCCAGCACCGGTATTTTATTCACCCCGCAAAGAGAGCCCGTCATTCAACCAGGACAAACTTTTGTTGATGTCATCGCTCTGGCTGCTGAGACAGGTATTCAGCACAATGGCCTTTTGCCTGGAACCATCAAAGAGCCTTACGACGAGTTGCCTGATGATGTCACCGTGTCCAATATTACAATCACCAGCGGTGGCGCAGATCTCGAAGACATAGAGCGCTTTCGCCAGCGCATTAAATTGGCTCAGTCTCGACCTGGTGCAGGAAGCATCAAGCAATACCGTTATTTAGCCATGACCGCTGATGTTAGCGTAATTGATGTCAGTGTAACGGTGATTGCTGCGGGCCATGTGCGCATTGCTGTGTTAACCCCTCAAAACGATGACCCCACCGAGATTTTGGCCACGGTAGATAAAGCTATTCGCAGAGACGACGCCCGTCCCACCACAGATAACGTGGATGTCGTGGCCGCTGCACCGGTTGCTGTAGCCGTTACCGTAACTATTACACCGCGTAAAACCGCATTGATCTCAGCTTTAGAAAACACTGCCCATACCGTTTTGCTCAATCACTCCTACAGCCTGGCCCGCACATTGGGTTATGACGTGGTGGATTCTGAAATTGAGGCCATGATTCAGCCTCTGAATGGCGTTAAGCGTGTGGTAGTTACTGGCATAAATGATGCCATCACCCCGCAACAGTACGCTGTACTCAGCTGGACTATTGTGCTAACCGAGGCCGAAGATGACTGATACACCTGCGGTTATTGCTTCTTCTGAGCGCTGGGCTCCTGTAGCCAGTCTGACCGATCGCTTTTTCGACATTCCTATCTGGAAAGTGTTGGTACAGCACACCCCAACCACTGAACCTGAGATGTTAGAGTACCTGGCTTCTGAGCTGGACTTGTTAGATACCGCTGCCTGGCAAAATGCACAAACCGATGAGGAACGTCGCAGCATCATTGATAAAGCCCATGAACGCCACCGTACTAGAGGGACTGATGCGGGACTTAAGCAAGCTGCCGCTGAGGCGGGTGGGCGCGTGCGTCGCATTGTTGCCCCGCCCAATAAATTCTTTTTATCTCAATCAGCAACGGTAGCTGAGCGCAATGCCTGGTTATCCCGTCACCCCGAAATCAGGCTTTACCCCCGCCGTGTTCCTGGCAAAAAAGAAGTGGCCATGCTCGGTGGTGATTTTGTCGGTGCTTGTTTTCCGGCTCGCTCTAGTGCCCTGGTGCGCTCGCGCTTGCGGGCCACACTGGTGCAAGACGGTATCGAAACCGAGTTAGAGACACCCTCATGGGAGATTGCCAGTACAAAAAATGAAGCCATCACAGAAGTGGTCATTCCAGGTAAAAGGGGGCACGCATCCTTTTTATCTGCGGGGCCTATTGCCTTCACAGCAGCTACCAATGCCCGCTTGCGCCGCTTTGTGCTGCGGAATGTAGAAACCTACTGCCAAAAGCAAGCAACGCTGGGTTTACGAACCCTGACGCCCTCTTTAACTCCCATAGATATTGATGGCGAGATGGTATCAGAAATTCGAACTGCTCCCAGGCTGGCCACGTTTTGCGGGCGTGTTCCCCGCTTTACTGTCAGCCTGCGTGCCGAGCTGGCCCAGTACCGCCGTATTAAATTGTTTGATCCCACCCAACCCGTGGTAAAGGCCCGCGCAGCAAGCCATTTGGGATATTCCCGTTTAGCGATGCCACCCCATCACGCCGAGGTCGAAGTGGTTTTTAACGGATACCGCAACCCGAAATGGGGCCGCTTCTGCGGTCAAGTCTTGGTAGCAGGGGACCGCAAACCCTTTCAACGTCTGTTAAACAATATGGCGTTATCCAAGCGCAAATCCGACAGCATTGCTGTCACAGCAAAAGTTTTTAAGCCCGTGTTAGCGGGTCGAGCCTTAGCCGGTGAAGTACTGGCAGGCGGCGTTACCAACACCTAAAGGAAGAGTTAATCATGGAGAACCTGGTCAATTTTAGAGATCGTCAAGAGATGCCCGCTATCGATCTAAACAACGTACAAAAGTGGGCCGATGAAGCCCTGCAGCACGTAATCTCGGATGCTATCACACCTGAAAAACAGTTTATTGGTCTGACGGTTACAACCCGTTCGGCCACAGAGATTGATATATCGCCAGGTCGCCTCTACACTGGCAATACCGGTGAGGTCTTTGCGTTAACAGCCCCGCAAACCGTCAGTCTGTTTGCCATGCAACCCCTTCAGGACAGCAAATGGTTGTCAGTTTCTGTATTTGGCCAACCCGAAGACACTGACATTCAGCCTCGGGATTTCCTCATTGATTTGGAAACAGGTCAAACCCAACCCGACGCAGTAGCCATGCAAAAGCGCCGGGTCGCCCTGGTGCATATCGCTCAGGGGTTAGAGTCTCCAACACCAGAGAAGCCAGAGCCCCCCACCGGTTACACCCTGATTGCCCATGTGCGACTCAATCCCAGTGGTATTCAAGAGGTTATTCTGGCAGAAGCTTTCAAGCTGCCCAATCTTCAGCGACTGCACGCCCAGGTGCAAACCCAACAGGGCTGGATCGCCGCCGCAGAGCCTCGTATTGCACACATCCAAAGCGATATTGCTGGCCTCGGTGAAGCCGTTGCAGCACGCGCTACTCTTGCACAGGCCATTCAGTTTGCCATGGACCTGGCACGCATCAAAGAGCGTGCAGAAATCCCTGATGACTATGTGAACTATGGTGCTGACCACTTCCTCAATGATGACGAATCCAACACGGCACACGGTGACTACAGTGCCCGCTGTGATGAAGGCGTACGCCCGCCCATTGTTGCGTCTGACACCGTGTCACTTGCGCTGTCTAACCCGCTTGACCCTGAAGCCAGCGTAAGCGCATCGGGGCACTTGTTCCCCAAATACAGTGAAGTGACACGTTTGCGGATGGAAACCCGTAAGGGTGAGCTGACTATCAATCAATACCAATACCAGACCCAGAACGTCATCCAAAAAACGATGAGCCGTCAACGGCTGCAATACGGCGAAACCCGTTCATACTGCACAAACTCAAACTTCTGGGCAAACGGTGTGTACGATGCGACAACCGGCATTTTCCGTCAGAACACCGGCGAAACCTGGGAAGTTGCCGCCGCCGACCGGGTGCGTGCAGCGCAAAACCACCAGTTCTTGCGTCTGACCCAGTTCTGGCAAACCACATATAACGAGAGCTATTGGGACACTATCACCGTTCCCCATACTGTCCAGGGTTCAACCCTGGCGCAGACAGTGCTCATGGCTCAAACCGGCTGGTTGTCTTCGCTTGAGCTGTACTTCACAAACGTAGACGCTGCCGGGGGCATGACGCTCATGCTCGTTGAAGCGAATCGGGGGCAACCCGATCTCAACGCCGCCGTGGCCAAAGTAGACCTGGCCGCAAATGCACTCAACACTGGCTGGTGCAAAATCACCATGCCAACCCCTGTTTTTGTTGAGTCTGGCCGCCGTTATGCCGTAGTTCTGGTAACAGGTGCTCAACACCGTGTAGGATACACCGAAGGTACTGAGTACACCCAAGGGGTGCTGTTGTATGCCCAGGATGGCGCGTACTTCAACGAAGCCGCAGATCGCGATCTCATGCTCCGCTTAAACTTCTGCCGATTCTCTACGCCTCGGGCTGTCGTCTCGCTTCTGCCCCTACAACTGGCGGGTGGTATTGCTGACATTGATATGCTGCATGAAGCAGTGGTGCCAGATGGTTGCGAGCTGCATTTTGAGTATCAAGTTGCCGGGATCTGGTATCCCATCGCTGCCCAAACCGCTCAGCACCTCGCTACCCTTCCCGCTCTGCTCCCGCTCCGCGCTGTGTTTGTGGGGACAACTGACATTCAGCCTTGCTTGCGCCTGACTGACTCTCAAGTCGTTGTCTCGCGCCAGGGCACCGCATTTGTTCACGTCTCAACGACTCGCACACTGGGAACCGCAAGCAATGAAGTTCGTGTACGCCTGCTGCTCGAAGATTACGATCCCACGTATCACACGGTCAATTGCCAGTTGATTGTAGGCGGTAGCCCTGAGACCGCAGACAGCACCAAAACTGAGACTGTAGACCTGCGCTCACGCTGGATTGAATATGTGTTTGTGGTCTCTGCAATCACTGCGTATGACATCAAAATCACAGGTAGCACAAGCGATTGGCGCAAGCCGTTTCACGTCGCTGAACGCTACGATATTGCACTGGCATAGGGGTTAACATGGCAACTCGATACTTGAGTTACGCAATGATTGATGGCAAAACCAGGCTGGGGGGTGAGTATTTCAACCCCGTCTGGAAAGACATCGACGTGCGTTTGGACAAACTCGAAAGCAAGTCAATCAGTTGGGATGATGCCGTGCGTGAACTCAACGAGTTCGGTCTGGAGCGCATTGATAACACAATCGCTCCCGTACTGGCAGCCGTCCAGGTTGAGCTGACAGAAGCCCAGGCCGCATCGGCTCAGCTACAGCAAATGATTGAAGACGCAGACATTCAAGGTCAGCTCGACACGGCTTTAGCATTACAGAGCGCAGCTGTAACAAGCGAGTTAGATGCGCTAGAAACAGCTTTGAGCGTTGCTATTGCTGCGGTAAACATTACCTTATCCGAGCGCATTGCTGCTCTCGAAACGCTGACGCCGTTGATATTTGCAGGATTATAAGGAGAAAGCTAAATGTCCTATATAGATTTCAGAAACGACTATTTAACAGAGATAGAGTTCCGATTAGCAGACGTGAATTTGCTGACAGCAACAAATAACGAGCTGTTGGCAAGTGGCGCCCTGTATAAGATGGCTGCTTCGGTTGCAGAAGCAGAGCAAATTGGTGCTAGCACACTGCGAACGATTCAAGGAATGAATGCGACGCAGTTGCAAACGTGGCTTGGAGATGTAAATAATCTTGCTGCATTTACTCTGCTTCTAGAAACCTCCGCGACATTGAGCGCGGCGTTGTCTGATTCGTCTATTCGCACAGCAATATTTGGTAGTGCATTAGCAATGAATGTTGCTGTCGAGAGTAAAAAAGTAATGGCGCTATTGTCGCAAAGAGCATCTTTATTTGCTCTGTTCAAAGCATCAACTGCATTAACGGTAGATTCAATCCCTGACATGACAGGAGCAACTACACCGTCGGGCAAGGCGATCGCATCAAGTGAAAACTCAAGCTTTAGAGCCTACAACGCTTTTAATAATGGTACTTGGATTACCGCTACCAATCAAATTACAAACCAATGGATTCAGTATGATTTTGCGGTGCCTGTCTTTATTCACTCCGGCTCACTTGTAACATCAACACAAACAGACCAGGCAAAAGACATTGTCCTTCAATGCCAAACGCACGAAGGTGTCTGGGAAACGGCTAAAGAAATGAGTTTTACAAATGTGGCAGCGACAGAGACTTTTTCCGTCTTTAAAAGTGGTCGATATAAGTCGTGGCGTTGGTATTGTTTAAACAACAATGGAAGTACGTCAGCGCTGCGGTTGGGATCGCTTTCCCTAACGGGATTTAACTAAAGGGGTAACTTATATGGATTGGTTTTCATCAACTGTTAAATATGTGTATTTACCACTCAAAGTCATGCGCTCAAAGAAGTTTTTACGTATGCCACGCAACCCGCTACCGAAGGTGGGTCAAGCCGAAAACGGCAAGATCACACTCGCACTGGCAAATGCCGTTAATGCGCAATGTGGAAAGCTAAAATACCAGGCGGACCCTGCAAACGGGCTTTATGACATGTATAACCACCCGGAACACACCCAGTACCTGCTAGACACGGGTAACTATGGCACGTCCTCAAATGATTGCGACGACTATGCTGGGTATGCCCAGGCGTTGTTTAGAGAAGCCGGTGTCGATCCTGGCGAACACTGGGAATGGAATGTGCTGGTTAGGCCATTAAAGCAGCCTACACAAGCCCAATACAATCATGTCATCTGTGGGTTTCGCATGGGTGAGTGGTATGGCGTGATCGACACAAACACTGCTGCTCGCGGCAAAATCTTCTGGTTTAAAGGCAGTTTGAACGATGCTAAAAAGCACGTTATAGAGACGTTTAAAGAGACGTATCCTGCCGATTATTACGAGCTTGTTGAAGGTAACTGGCTCAAGTATTGCTATACAGAAAGGGTTTAATATGGAGGCAGTGCATTTGTGTGACTTATGCTGCGCAGGGGTTGGTGAGCATGAATGTGCTGTGTGCAGACTGTGTTTGCTACGATTGCGGGTATATACGCGATGAACAGAGTGTTTCAGGCGGATTTTACCGGGTTGCCACTGACTTAAACAAAGCGTGTCTCAAATTGGGTGCGCGTTTGTCTCAAATTGGGTGAACGCTTACACCGTTAAGGGGGCGGATCATCCCCGCTGGCGCGGGGAACAGAGCCACGGCACCCATGTGCAGGCATTTCATACCGGATCATCCCCGCTGGCGCGGGGAACAGGTATCTCTGCTCAAATTGGCATTGAAGGCATACGGATCATCCCCGCTGGCGCGGGGAACAGACTTATAAACCTCGGTAGGGGTTGACCGGGTTCGGATCATCCCCGCTGGCGCGGGGAACAGTTTTTGAAAGCGATGAAGAGCGGAACCAATTTCGGATCATCCCCGCTGGCGCGGGGAACAGCTGTTACCCAGATTCAGGGCATAATAAAGGCGCGGATCATCCCCGCTGGCGCGGGGAACAGGCGTCAGTAATGCGCTTGATGTGATGGTCAGGCGGATCATCCCCGCTGGCGCGGGGAACAGGCTTGTTTCAATCACTGAAACGCTGGGGTTTTCGGATCATCCCCGCTGGCGCGGGGAACAGTAAAATAATCAACTGTGCATCTGTTGGCGATACGGATCATCCCCGCTGGCGCGGGGAACAGCTTGATCTTTTCGTCAATAATGTCAATGTCTGCGGATCATCCCCGCTGGCGCGGGGAACAGGTTTATCCATTTCTTTTTTCCAATCCTCTTTACGGATCATCCCCGCTGGCGCGGGGAACAGTAGAGAAATCACCCGCTGCAACATACTCACGGCGGATCATCCCCGCTGGCGCGGGGAACAGCGCGGTACGGTACTGGTTTTGAGTAGCCATTGCGGATCATCCCCGCTGGCGCGGGGAACAGCATGTGTTGAGCAGGGTTTTTCTCTACTATCACGGATCATCCCCGCTGGCGCGGGGAACAGAGCTTCACCATGCTCAGCAAGCACAGCGCGGGCGGATCATCCCCGCTGGCGCGGGGAACAGGAGGTCCCGTGAAAACCTTTTGACCCCGCCTCCGGATCATCCCCGCTGGCGCGGGGAACAGGAAGCTGCGGGGAAAGATATTAACCGCGGGGCCGGATCATCCCCGCTGGCGCGGGGAACAGAAAGCCTTGATCGTCAAGGATCTGCATGTTTTCGGATCATCCCCGCTGGCGCGGGGAACAGGCGTTGCGTGGGGGGTTCCCAGAGTTTGAACGCGGATCATCCCCGCTGGCGCGGGGAACAGTTTTACAGGAGTTTTTTATGTCAGTTATCAATCAGATCATCCCCGCTGGCGCGGGGAACAGTTCGACCATTGATGACCCGTTTAACCGTGATGCGGATCATCCCCGCTGGCGCGGGGAACAGGCGGGTGTTTAGTGGCTGATTTCAAAATGTATCGGATCATCCCCGCTGGCGCGGGGAACAGGGTCCAGCGGCTGCGGTCCAGAATGCCGCAAGCGGATCATCCCCGCTGGCGCGGGGAACAGCTCGCTCAGAGCGCTGGCTACCCGTGGCAAACCGGATCATCC
>CAXRDE010000016.1:0-378205 GCA_964229355.1 Candidatus Sericytochromatia bacterium
GCCGGCATCAACGGCATCATTGCGGAAGTCATCATCGGCCACATTGCGGTTTTCATAGCCAATGAGTCGATACTGGGCGACGCTTTGGGTGTTGAACATGACCTGTATTTTGACGTTGCGGGCAATGGTCTGCAGGGTGCTGGTGAGTTGTTCCACAAAGAGCCTGCGGGCCTCTTCGAGGGAGTCAATGTAAGCGTATTGGCCGTCGCCCTGGTTGGCCAGTTGCTCCATCAGGGCATCGTTAAAACCGTTCATGCCAAAGCCGAGGGTGCTGAGGCTAATGCGCTGGCTTTCATTTTTGATGGTTTGCAAGATGGCTTCAGGTCCGGTTTCGCCCACATTGGCGACGCCGTCAGAGCAGAGAATAATGCGGTTGATGGCGTTGGGGTCAAAGGCTTTATTGGCCTCCTGATAGGCCAGGGTGAGCCCGGCTTCGGCATTGGTGGCCCCTTCAGGTCTGAGGCTGTTGATGGCGCTTTCAATGCGGGATTTTTGGCTGACGGGGGTATGGGGTAAGACCGTACGGGCGGTGCTGCCGTAGATCACGAGGGCAATTTCGTCGCTGGCTTTGAGCTGTTGTAACAAGAGGTTCAGACTTTGCTGGGCCAGGGCGAGACGGTTGTCGGTGTTCATAGAGCCCGAGACATCAATGACGAAGGTGAGTTTGGCGGGTTTGCGGTTGCGATCGAGGATTTCTTTGCCCTGCAGGCCAATGCGGAGCATTTTGGTGTAGCTGTCGCCAAAGTAGGAAGGGGCGAGTTCGGTGTGAATAGCAAAGGTGTCGTTGAGGGGCTGCGGGTACTGGTAGTCAAAGGCGTTGACGAATTCTTCAGGGCGAATGGCGGCCTGCGGGGGTAGGGTGTTGTTTTGCAGGTAGGCGCGGGTGAGGGTGTAGGAGGCATTGTCGATGTCAGCGGCAAAGGTGGAGAGGGGATCGGTGAGAGCTTCGACAAAGGGATTGGTGGCGTAATTGCGGAAGAAGTTGTCGCGGTAATCGTTGATGTCGGTAACGGGGCCTGTGGTTGGCGCTGTCGTCGGGGTGGCTGACGGTTCTGAGGAGGGAGCCGTTGTGGGGGCAGCGGAAGGCTCTGTGGTAGGCTCTTGTGAAGGCATTGCACTGGGAGAAAAGGTGGGTTCAGCGGTCGGTTCTTCTGAGGGCATGGCACTGGGTAAGGCCGTGGAAGAAGCAGAAGGGGATGGCATGGGTTCAGAAGGACTTGTAGGCGCTGGACCACAACTGGCAAGTAAAGACAGGGTGAGGCAAAGTGTGCAGGTGAATGACGTAAACGGGGAGCGTTTCATAAAGGCTAAGATCCTTTGGCTTAAAAGTAGAGGTCTGCTTTTTTGTGGGGCATGAGTGTAGTGTAAACTATGCTTACCAAAAAGTAAAGTTTTTTGCAGATCTTTTCAAAAAAGCTGTCATGCAGACAATTTCTTGGGGTATACTATTTACAAACAGGTAAGAAATTAGGTGCGAACCCATGGCGAAATCGCCTGTCAGTACAGATGTTAATGAGCGCCCGTTTAAAGCGTCAGGGGCCTTTCTGCGCAAAAAACGCAAGGCAGCAGGTTACAAAACCCAAAAAGCATATATTCAGGCCTTAAAGAAACAAGCGCCGGGTATTTCTTGCTCTGAACCCTATATTTCTTTGATTGAAAAAGGGGTGAAAATTCCAGCCCTCAAACTGTTCAATGTCATGGCAGAAGTTCTGGCGCTAACGTCCACTGAAAAAGGCGAGCTATTGTTGAGTTACAAGCGCGTGCCCCGCGATTTTGAGTTTGCGGTACGCGATAATCTCAAAGCGGCGGCGCGGCCTACCCATACCGACCAGCTCAGAGAAACGTATGAACAATCCCCATCTCAGGAAAGCTACCGTGAGCTGTTAACGGCGCTGGTATTGCAACAGCGCACCGAAGAGGCCTTACAGCTGTTAAAAGAAGCCCCCACCTTTGAAGATGAAGTTCAGGAGTTGCAGTTGCGCACGGCGCAAATCGCTTCGCTTTCGGGGAACCGGGAGTTTGCGGAATCGGCCTTTGCGCTGGCTTTGCAAGAGGCGGCTTCAGAAACCTTGCGCATTGATATTTTGCGTTATTTGGGCATTCACTTTTTTCAGCAGGGTTTGCTGGTGCAAGAGCCCCAACCCGTGGTCGCCCTGGAGTGTTATTTAGAAGCATTGAGTCATTTTGAGGTGTGCTTAACAGCCCGCCCTCTCGATACCTATATTCTCGATGAAAGTGCCCGCTGTTGTTATAACGTGGCGGACGTTATTTTTCATTTAGCGCGGCAACAGCAGCTGAAAAAACCTGCCAAAAGCCGTTTTCCCCATTGGTGGGCCTGTTACCAGCAGGCGTTTGCAGGGGGCAAAAACGCCGAGACCCTTCAGGCCTGCGTACACGGCTATTTTGAGCAGTCGCGCGCGCACTATGCTCAGGTGCTATCCCTTGCGGATCAACACCCATTGCCTGAAAAAGCCATGCAAGAAGCCATTTTCTTTTATGGCTATGTGCAGGGTAAACTGGGCAACTTTCAAGAAGCGCGTATTTTTTTGCACAGTGTGATGGCTCTGAAACCCAATTGGCTGATCTTGTTTATGAAGGCTGGCCTCAGTATGATGGAGTATGAGCAGGCCCCGGACGAGGCACTTCTGGATCAGGCGCTGCACTATTTAAAACAGGCCGCTGAACAAAACGGTGCTGCGTTGCGTCAACTGATTCAAGATGAACAGCTCCGCGAGCTTGCCATGTTATGGCAACAGCGACCACAGGAAATGGAAACACTCAGTCATGCCCGTTAACCGTCAACTTCTTATCGCCAGTTTGGCCCTCTCCCTTTTGAGCGCCTGCCCCACCGACTCCCCTGAAATTTTGCCCACGCCAGACATGACGGTAGAGCCTACGGTTTCACCCACCCCATCGATTACGCCTACCCCACTGGCTGCAGCGCAGACTGCGATGACACTGGAACCCTTAAAATGGGTGCAGTTAGACAATGGTGATATTGTTAGCGATAGCTTCAAGCTGAACTTTGGTCCGGGCAGCAAGGGCTTTGACTTTGGGCCTGGCAGCAAAGGTTTTGAATTTGGCCCCGGCAGTAAAGGCTTTAACGCTTTGAACCTGCGTTTTGATATCCGTTACCCCGAAATTTTAACGGATCCCTCTCTGGCTCCCTTTACCATTCAGCAAAGTGCCCTGGCTTTTGGTGGACCTAAAATTCAAGAGGTGGTGATTGAGTTCATTCGCGACAACCAGGTGTACGCCACGGCCACGGCGATTCCCCGCCGTTCAATCATTGAAGTTCCTGCCAGTTTTGCGCCTGGAGATTATCAGCTGTCGGTGCTCTTAAAAACGGCAACCCATACGCAGCAATTATCCTGGCAGCGTTTAACCCTGACGGAGAGTCAGCAAACGGTGTTGCGGGTTGATGTCTATGGTGACACCGACACCCGCCCTGAGGATCTGGATGTGGGTGTGTTAACCCGCACCGAGTCTTTGCCCACACCTTAAGCGCTAGTCGTTACTCTCAGAAAGCCGCAGCAGCATCTCACTCTGGGCACGACTTAGGTGTTTTTGACTGAACCGTAAGATTTCGTTTTTTAACCAATCTTGCTCTGCGCGGCTCAGATGGGTACCCAACCCCATCTTTTTGCTGCCGATTTCAAGTTGAAGGCTAAAGTGCGGGGTGTTGTTACTTTTATAACTCAAGGCACGCTGTACCGCGCTGAGCTGGCTTAGGGGGTAGTGCTGCTCTTGCTTAAAGAGCTGGGCATAGTTTTTGAACACGCGAATGTGCTGGGGCGAGAAGTGCAGTTCTGTACGGGTAAAAATAGTATTGATATTAAAGGCCAACATGCCCAGACCCACGGCCCAAAAAGGGATGGAAAACAGGGCAAAGAAAATACTGCCTTGCAGCGCCATAATCGTCCAAAAAGCCACAAAGGACAGCCAAAAGGTATTAAAGCCCAGCATAAATATGCTGGCTGCATTAAACATGCCCGGTGGTACGATAATTTCTAAATGCTGCGGTGACTGGGTGAGCTTGACTTTTGTACCCACAGGAGCAGGTAGCGGCTGCAGGGGGCCGGTGCGATGGGTGGGGGCGGTGGCACTGGGCGTGTTACGCTGTGAGCGCGGAGTAAAACGATCTTCCAGCAAAGCGCTTTTGGCTTCCGCAGCATTTTGAAAGCGGTATTCGGTCATGGGCTCCAGCATGTGTTCCAGCCACTGGCAGAAGGATTCACTGCAGGTAACATAATCTCGAAAATCCAGGCGCAGTTCCCGTTGGGGCATTTCGCCCGGATTGCGACCGGAGAGCAGATGAACAAGGGTGGCTCCCAGAGCATAGAGATCGCTGGCCGGGACTGCCCGACCGGAAAACTGTTCGGGGGCCATATAGCCAAAGGTGCCGACAATGGTGGAGCTGCCTTCAGGGCGCATAACGTCCTGTACGGCCCCAAAATCGATCAGGTAAAGCTGTTGCTCATGCCAAATGAGATTTGAGGGCTTAATGTCTCGGTGAATGAGTGGGGGAGCCAGTTGATGCAAATAGGTCAGGGCGTCTAAGGCTTGTGCCGCCAGGTTTTTGACTTCCTGAATGTTGGGGCGCCACCCTGCTTGCATCGCTTCCTGAAGATTTTGCCCCGGCAGGCACTCGAGTACCAGGTACATCCAGAGGTCTTCTCCGGCCTTTTCTTCAAAGTGATCCAGCAATTGCGGAAAGGCACGATGGTGTAAGTTTTTTAAGGTCTTCAGTTCCCGCTGGAACAGCTCGTAGGCCTTCCAGTTGTCTAACTCACTGAGTTTGAGCTCTTTGATAATCACAGGACGATCGTCAGCGAGTCTTACGGCGGCAAAGGTTTTGGCTTGCCCTTTGCCCAAAAGCTTTTCAATGCTATAGCGCTGATGAAGTATTTGCCCGGTGTGAATCCCCATAGTGTTCCCTTGTGCTGCATAAAAAAAGGGCCTGCCAACGCAGGCCCTTTGCTTTAACTAAGCGGTTTGGTGGGCTGCCTCAAGGGCAGGCTCTAGTTCTTTGTTTTCGAACATTTCAGTGACGATGTCGCAGCCACCCAAGAGTTCGCCACCCACATACAGTTGCGGGAAGGTGGGCCAGTTGGAGTAGCTTTTTAAGGCCTGGCGTTTTTCTTCGTCAGCTAAAATGTTCACGTAGGCATAAGGTTTACCAACGCTGTTGAGCATTTCGACAACACGAAAAGAAAAACCGCACATGGGTTGTTCAGGGCTACCTTTCATATACAGCAGCACTTTATTTTCTTTGACTTCTTTATCAATTTCTTGCATAATATCGCGAGACATTTGAAAATCCTTTCTGTGGCCAAAATATGGCGATTAAATACCGTAATAGGCGTCTGAAGGCCTGGCCAGCTCTTCGGGCTTTTCTGACCAGGTTTTCATACTGAGAGCATGTACAGGGCGTCCGTCTCCCACCAGATGATTCACAATGGCGTAAACGGCCTGGTGCTGTTTGACACGGTTCATGCCTTTAAAGCCAGCCCAAATGACGTTGACTTCTAAATGGTCTCCGCCGCCTGTAAAATCTCGAATGAAAACCTCTGAACCTTCAAGTTCGTTTTCGATGAGTTGTTTTAAGTCCGCAGCAATCATAACAACGCTCCTTTGGGTATGCATTATGCTTCAGGCTAGCACAGAATATTAAAATCCGACAAGAACGTCGGATTTAAAGCTTAATCTCAGGTTTGGGATTGAGCTTTTCTGCAAATTGCGTGCCTTCAATGTGGGAAATGAGCCACAGGGGAATCACCGCTTTCATGCTTTCATCGGGGTTGATAATGCCCAGCACTTGCTCGAAAATATTCCACACGGGCATGGTCAGCGCCCGATCCCCCTGAGTGCGCATGTAGTCCTCAAAATTGCTGATCTCCCAGGCGCAGGTGTGCACTTTGACCTGGTCATTGAGCTGTACTAAGGTATTGCCCATGGCGCGACATTTGGCCGGTCGGACAGGGTAGATACCGCATTTGTCCATGACCAAAAACGGACAGGTAGCGTTTTTAAGCGACTGGGCCAGGGTTTGATAGGTTTCGCGAATTTCTTCAGCGGGAATATCGCCATCCATCATGCGCTGCTGCAAAATCAGCGCATCACGGTATTCGGCCACGTAATAGCGGGCGCGGCGAATGATTTCGTCCTGAATAATCTGGGGAAACTCATTGATGTAGTATAAAATTAGCTCAAATTCCAGGGCGGAGATATAAGGCGGGTGCAAGCCTTTACAACACATCGCACAATCCACTTTGCAGCGGATATGGTTATAGCGCCCTTTTACCTCATCTTGAAGATAGTCCATGATGTCATACATATCTTCTAAGCAGGTGATTTGCTTAAGGGTTTGGTATCCTTCGGTGATGGTGGCGGCGAGACCTTCCATGCCTTCTGCTGGTGAAACGGGGTTATGGGTCATTTCATCCTCAATACGGTTTTCTTAGATTTAATTTTAATGTAAAAACACACGGGAGCGATAGTCTTTTTTAGGCTTAAAGCTGACGGTTCACCCGTTGTCCTGCACCCTGTTCTCCCACAAAACGACCATTTTCGCTAATGATTTTGCCACGTAAAAACGTCATGAGTACTTTGCCTTGCATTTCTTGTCCTTCATAAATACTAAACAAACTGTCGCTGTGGGTATCATTATGGTGTAAGGTCCACTTTTCGTTGGGATCAAAAATGACCAAATCGGCGTCTTTGCCTACGGTGACTGCTCCTTTTTGCTGAAGGCCAAAAATCTGGGCGGGCTGTGCACTGAGCACGTTCACCATTTGGTTAAGGCTCATTTTCTTGCGTACGACACCCTGGGTGTACATGACGTAAAGCAATACCCCGATATTAGAGAGCCCTGGCGGGATTAACCCCAGGTCTGTGCCTAACTTTTTTTGTTCGGGGGTAAAGGCGCGGTGTGAGGAAGCCAGTACTTGAAGCCAGCCAGAGCGCAGCGCCTGCCACAGGGCCTGTTGATCTGAGGGAGTACGCAGCGGGGGTGATACGGTATAGTTTCTGCCTTCGGGCGTGGCATAGGCTTTGTCGGTATGGGTCAGCGTATGTAAGCTGGACCCGGCATAGACGTTGGTGAGGTCGCCCACATATTCTTGCAGGGCGCGTAGGCCACAGCGGGTGCTGATATTGTGAAAATACAGGGGGACCGGAAACAAACGCGCGAGGTTGAGTAGACGCAGTACAGATTCCGCTTCGACTTCTGAAGGCCAGAGCTCTGCGTAGTGGGGAATGGCTTCGGCATCTTCAGCCAGGGTGTGTTGTAAGCGGAGCAGTTTAAAGATTAACTGGTTACCGCTGTTGACCACCAGTTGGCTATTGTACTCGCTCAGCTTTTTCATCAGGCGCACCAAATCTGTCATTTTGACCGTTTTTTGGGTGCGGGCATGTTGCAGAGAGATCTCAAAACTGGGCAAGCCCAAATCCACCAAATCGGGGATTTCCTCTAAGGTGCCCTCATCAATTTGGTTTAAATGTAAGTGGTAGCTGTAATCGATGGCGTTGTGGGGCTCTACCCGTTGTTCTTTATTCTTGAAAGACTCCATCAGGCTTTCATCGGGTTTTTGCACCACCTGGTCAATCAGGGTGGTGACCCCTCCACAAGCTGCTGCCTGAGAGCCGCGAAAAAAACTGTCCACAGAGCGGGTCTGCTCAAAGCTAGACTCCAGCTCGCTATGAACCTCAATGAGTCCCGGAAAAATATATTTGCCAGAGGCGTCAATGTTTTCCATGCCAGAGAGTCCTTCACCCAGACACTCGACTTTTCCATGGCGGATACCAATATCCGCTTTAAAACTGTAACCGGCATTAATGACGGTACCGTTTTTGATCACTATATCCATGACACATTTTTCCTCATGCAAACTGTCACCTAGTTTATCATAGGCCGTCTTCAGAAACGCTTTTTTTGCATGTTAGGTTAATAAAAGAATATTTTAAGATTAATTTATGGTTAATATTTGTGGCGAAAGCACATTTTTAAGTGGTCTTTTGCTACAACTATAATAGTGAACTGGCAACAGTAATGAGGGTAGATTTCGTGAATACATTTGCACAAGATATACAAGACTCTTTATGTCAACTGACGGGAGAACTGCTTCTCCAGTCAGGATATGTTTCTCGAAAGCAGCTGGAAGCAGCCTTTGCTGAACAAGGGCGCGAATATGACCTGATTGGCCAGATTCTCATTCGCCAGGGCGTGTTGAGTGCTGACCAACTTGCCGAAGTATTGGGTACCCAGCTGAAACAGAAGCTCTCCGTAAGCGCCCCCTTACGCCGTCAAATCGGCGAACTCCTCCTGGCGCGCCATGCGGTCAGCCGTTGGCAGTTGGCCAAAGCCCTGGCGGTACAAAGTCAGTTCGATCAAAACAGTTTAAAAGTCGGCGAAATTCTCGTGGACCTTGGCTTTACAAGCCGAGGCAGTATTGAAGATGCTTTAAGTGAACAAACCCAAACCGCCGAAAAAAGCGCCTGCGGCACCTGTTGCCAACACAAACGTCGCACCTTGGGTGAACTGCTTTTACAGGCCAATAAAGTCACCCCCGAAGTTTTAGAAAAAGCCTTATATAAGCAGCAGAAAAGCCATGCTTTTTTAGGAGAAGTGCTTTTATCTGAGGGCATCCTTTCCGAAGGGGAACTGGAAGATACCCTGGCTATCCAGTTGCTATTGCAAGAGGTTTCTCATCAACTCAAACCTGTGAATAAGCGTCTGGGTGAAATTTTGGTGGACACCCACCAAATTACCGCACAACAGCTGGAAGCGGTGGTGCAAGAACAGCAAAAGCAGCCCCTACACCGTAAACTGGGTGACTTGCTCTTAGAAAAGGGCTTGCTGCCTTTAAAAGAGCTAAAGCGTGCCTTGCGTTTGCAAAAGCGTCTGGCTACCTTAACCATGGTCTCTCTCATGGGAGCTACCTTATTAAGCGCTTGTGGTACGCCACGGGTTCCTGAGCAAATTTTAAATACCCAGCGTTTAGCGCAGCTGCAAACCCAGAGTATTATGGGCACGGGCAGCGTTGGTCTACATGTACCTTTCTCCAAAGATTTTCGGGTCTTACAGGTAGAGAGTGGCAGTAAAATACGCATCGACAAGAACGGTTCTCGTATTATTGATGCCGTTCCTTTTTTACGTCAGGGCAAAGACAATACCTGTGGCCAGGCCGTTATGACCGCTATTTTACAGTTCTGGGGCAGTGATCTGGAGTATCAGGAAGTGGTGAATATGGCAAATCCCCGTAATTTACCCACCACAGACTATGGGTTAACGAACTTTCTGCGTAGCCAGGGCTTGCAAGCTCAACCGTTTCGTGGAGCCACTGTGGAAAACCTGATCGCAGAAGTCAATAAAGGCAACCCCACCCCAGTTTTGCTGGACTTTGGCGGCATTTCGCAAGAACACTACGTCATTGTTCTGGGGTATAATCTCGAGAAAAATACCCTGATCATGCACGATAGCTTAGAAGGACCACATGTAGAGATGGACATCTCGACCTTTGAAACCATGTGGCAAAACCGCTCTATCCGTCAGGTACATATTTTTGGTGGCGAAAACTACCGCAACTTTATGCTTAAGGTGAGTCGCTAGTCTCGCTAAATTTTCGATAAACACCGCTTTGATCTTGTCGTTACATGCAAAAGGGTTTAGCATAGAAAGCAATGCACGAAATTACTCAGCGCTTTTGCGCACGCTATGACTTTCCCCTGGATGACTTTCAAATCCGCGCCGCGGAGACCCTTTTAGAAGGGCGCTCTGTACTGGTCACCGCTCCCACAGGTTCTGGTAAGACCATTGTGGCAGAGTTTGCCATTTTTGACGCTTTAGACCGTCAGCTCCAGGTGATCTATACGACCCCTTTAAAAGCGCTAAGCAACCAGAAGTACCGCGATCTTTTGCAGGAATATCCTGAAGAGCGCGTGGGACTGGTCACTGGAGATATCTCTATCAATCCCAAAGCAGACGTGGTGGTGATGACCACAGAGATTCTGCGGAATATTCTGTATCAAAACCCCCGGCGTATGGATTCGGTCTTATACGTGGTCGTCGACGAATGCCATTATATGAACGATATGGATCGGGGCACCGTTTGGGAAGAAATGATTATTCATGCCCCCAATCATCTGTGTTTTGTGGCCCTATCCGCCACGATTTCCAATGCCGATGAGCTGGTGAACTGGATTTCTTCGATTCATAACCCCATGGAGATTATTGAGCACTTAGAGCGTCCCGTGCCTCTGCGGCACTTTTATTTTGCGGGCGAAAGTCTTTACCCTGTGCTCAATAGCAAGGGCAAACTCAACACGCGCCTGCGCCGTCTGGGTGAAAAACAACAGGCCGAACGCAAAGAACTTCACAGGGCCCGCCGCGAAGCCCGTAACAGCAAAAAACGCAATAACTTTAAGCCCAGCAAAGCTTCTAAACCCGAAGCCATGGCCGAAAGCCGTGTCATTAAATTGCTTCAAAAAGAAGAAATGCTGCCCGCAATTTACTTTATTTTTTCGCGCCGCAACTGCGATGATGCCCTGCGCGTTTGCCTTGAACAAGGCATGAATTTGACCACCAAAGCCGAAAAGGCAGAAATCAAATCCCGCATTGCGGATTTGCTTGAGAAGCATCCTTCGTTACAAGAAACCGGTCCTGCTACAGACATGGTTCTGCGGGGTTTACCCCATGGTTTTGCCTCCCATCACGCGGGTTTAGTCCCCATGCTGCGACATTTCATTGAGGTATTGTTTCAGGACAATTTGGTCAAAGCGGTATTTGCCACCGAGACCCTGGCCGCAGGCATTAATATGCCTGCCCGCACCACGGTGATCTCGGCGCTATCGAAGCGCACCGATGTGGGGCATCGCTCGCTGACGGTGAGTGAATTTACCCAAATGACAGGCCGCGCAGGCCGTCGTGGCATGGACGATGAAGGTTATTGTGTGGTGGTGGGCAGTATGTACGATACGCCTTTCCATGTCCTCGATATTCTTGAAAGCGATATGGATCCCATTGCCAGCCACTTTAGCCTGTCGTACAACATGGTGTTGAACCTGTTGCGCTATGCGGAGCGTCGTGAGGTAAGAGAAATCTTACAGCGCAGTTTTGGCCAGTATTTGGGCAATAAAGAAACCATTAACCTGAACCTTGAACTGGAGCGTAAGCGCCAGGATCTCAATCAAATTGAAAACTCAGCCCAGGCCAAAAGCCACAGCCGCTATTTGCGTTCGCAGATTCGCGGTCTTAGCAAGCAAATGAAGCAGCACCGCGAGCTGTACCTGAAAGAGTTTGACGCCTTAACCCGTGTGTTGCAATACTTTGGCCGTTTAAAGCCCGATGGTAAGCGTTGGCATTTGACCCCGCTAGGTGAGATGACTTCGCATATTCGTGCCCAAAACGACCTGCTGATTTCGCTGGTGCTTGAAAGCATTGATTATGAGCAATTTAGCCCGGTAGAAATTGCAGCCATCTTGTCGTGTTTGGTGTTTGAGCCCCGCCGCAATGCCGAGCCCGACATGAGTCCCTGTTCAAAAAAACTCCGTCAATTTTTTAGAGAGATGCTGTTTATTGCCGACGACCTACGCTTTGTACAAAACTCTGAAAAAGTGCATTTGGAAATTTCTGTAGAGTTTGGCTTTGCGCCGTTGGTGATGCTGTGGGGCGGTGGCTCTCGCTGGTTAACCCTCTTTAAATTTACGGATATGTCCGATGGTGACATTGTGCGCTGTATGCGCCAGCTCATTGATCTGGTGCGTCAGGTGAGCCTGCTGCCCACCCTGCCCGAGGAATTTCGGAGCAAGGTAGCAGAAGCTTTACCGCTTCTCGATCGTGACCTGATCCAATTGGTAGGTTAAGGGGATTAAGGGGTTCAGAAGCTTTGCTTCTCCACTTTCTCCACAACGTCACCTTCCACGGTAATGGTCATATTCCCGTTAATAAAGCCCCCCACCGCAGGAATGAGCCCCACCAGAATAGAGCCCACAAAGCCTTCGGGCGTACGGGAGACGGTGACCTTCATGTTTTTAACAGCCACGGCATTGTGGGCTTCTTTTTTAAGCACGAAGTCCACATACTGCTGGGCCTTTAGGCCTTCGGCCCCTGCAATGCCGTTCCAGAGGTCGTAGGGCACCAATCCCACGGCATACCACTGATAAAAGGTGTGCGAAAAATGGCGCGTGCGATGTGTCTCTAGCGGGTCTGGATAGCTTTTGCTCAGTGAAACGGGCACCCGATCGTCGAATTGGGATTGTACCTGCACCTGGTAACAACCGCTGAGAGTGAAGAGAAGGAGCAGACAAAAGCATTTAATCTTCATAACGAATCACCTCTCCGCTAACGCTAAAGGTTCTGGGGCTTACCATACCCAGCGTCACCCAAGAAATCAGCATGTCTGATACCACAAATTCACTGGTCACTTTAATATCCTGAAGCGCCTGAGCGCTCCCCAGCTGCTGTAAGAGCTTTTCTTGAATCACATCGTTTTCATTGCCTACGAGTCCCCAAAATAAGAAAAAATAGGTGCCCTGGCTAACAAAACGGCTTTTGGGTGCGTTGGCATACATGACACTGCGGTTGACCAGCATGGGTTTGTCGCTGGTGTCAGCCTGGGTGGTCAGGGTGTAACAGCCACTTAACAGACAGCTGCTGAGCAAACAACTCAGCAGCACAACGGGTATTTTCATGGGGGTGCTCCTTAGATTTGTTGGCGCAAGGCCAGGTATTTTTGGGCAAAGGTTTCAATCACCAGTTTGGGGTGACCATTGGCCCGCAACTGGGTCAGGCCCTCTTCAAAGAGGGTAAGATAATGCTGGGCCCGCTTTAAGCCGCTGCGAGACTGTTTGGCCAAAATGAAAGGCTGAATGCGTTCCCAGCAACCCCGTTGAAACACTTCAAACTGCAAGCTTAACTCAGCAGGAGACAGACTTTCTAAGTGCTGCAAGAGAGGGTCGAGTTGCGGTGGCGTGCGAACGCCTTCAAGTTGTGGCCAGTGCCAAAATTTTTCAGGGGATTCGCTGTCGTGCAAGAGCTCTTCACTGCGGGGCAGCGGCGTAGATAAGGCCAGAATTTGAGATCGAGAGCGCAAGGTGGGGAGAATGCGCTCTAGAAAGGGAGTCAGCAAAATAATAATGCTATCGGAGCTGGGCTCTTCTAAGGTTTTGAGCAGGGCGTTACTGCTCTCCTTTTGCATGTTTTCGGCATGCTCTAAAATAAAAATTTGATGGCTCGATTGTACCGGCGGCAACGCCACCTGGGCGATTAACTGATGGATTTGCTTGAGTTTAATCAGGGGATGGCGACCTTCGCCCTCGCCGCGTATCACATGCAGGTCCGGGTGCTGTTCGTGTAACACCTGCTGGCAGTCTACACATTGCCCGCATCCTTTTTGAGCACACAAAATGGCCAGGCTCAGTGCCTGTGTCAACGCGTAGCCTTCTTCAATGGGGGCCTTAAATAAATAGGCATGAGCCAGCTGATCTTTGGCAAGACGCTGGCTCAGAAATTGGGTGTAAAGGGACTGGGCTTTTAAACGGTGTTGTTGCTCAGGGCGATCAAAAGCAGGGTACACGCTTTATTTGTATTCCCAGAATTGCATTCCTGTGGATTTACTGGCAAAGCAAATCAACTGGTGACGACCGTCTTTACGGGCCAGGTTCAGGCGTTTATCGGCCAACTGAATGAGTCCGCGCGCTGAGGTGGTTTCGGCACTGCTACACAGTCCAATCACCACTTGCAACAGGGGATTGATACGTACCAGAGCTTTGACACAGCGATCGAAAACTTCCACGGCAGCTTCAGGAGAAGTGTTGGGGAAATAGAAGAGGACTTCGAAGTTGTCCCAGCGTACCACCCAGTCCGTTTGCCGCAAGAGACTGCGCAAGCTTTTACCGGCTTCTTCTAAAAGACCGTTTTGTTCTTCCACAGGCATCATCCGCACCATGGCTGCGAGGTCGTCAAGACCCATAATGGCCACAGAGCCCACTTCTTTTGAGCGACTCAGGCGTTCGCTTTCTTCACGAAAGCGTTCGTTAAAGTAAGAGCGCTTCCAGAGGCCGGTGAGTTTATCGGTGCTGGTGCGCTTTTCGACTTCTTCTTGCATTTCTTTGCCAAAACGGGCCAGCATAAACTGGGGTAAAAGCACGTCCACATACTGTTCGGCAGTGGCCAGTGGCAAGTCATTTTTCAGATGTACCAACATCATGCCCAGCATTTGTCCTCCCAGTTTGAGCGACATGCTGTAGCTGTTTTCAAAACCTTCGAGCGCTTGTAGGCGCTCGCTTTGAATGAGGTCACCGCGCTTAATGCCCTTGAGGTAGTCGGCAAAAATAGCCTCGGCGCCAGGGGTTAAATATAAAAAATCACTGGTTTGCGTCCAGTAGGTAGCCATTTCAATATCGGGTACATTTTCGCGATACAAATCAGAGATGATTTTCTGGTTGCGAGCCTCATCGGCGGTCAATTGTAAGTTCGTGGCAATGGTAAAAAGTTTATCTTTATCTGCTTTGGTGAGTTTGTTCATCCCCAATTATCTCCAGCTTAGGTAAATTGCTCAGGATTCCAATAAGGGAATCAACAGGCGAATGGTTTCTTTCATTTCAATACGTAAAAGGCCCAGGTTAATGTTTCTCTGGGCAATAACCGCCAGAATAAACGTGGATGCTACGGACATAATGAGCTTTTCGTCACCCTGCCGCTCAATAATCAGCTGCTGGATGTTTTCGCCTTTCATGCCGGTTTTGGTACTGCGCTCAAAAGAGTGAATGGCGCGAGCGAAGAGAGATGCCAGCTCTTCAGCGTTATTCATGGCTGTGGTTTCTTCTTTGGCGATCAATATCCCGTCACGGTCTACCACTACGGCGGCCTGTACACCGCCTACAGATTGAAGGTTGTTCAAAATTTTCGTAATTGCATTTAACATATGATCTGTATTCTCTTTAGTTCAGTTGGTTCCGTAGGGCAGTCTCCCACAGTTTACAGTTTAACGTATCTCACAGCCATCACCAAGCAGGCCAGCCTATTTTCCTACACAGAAACGATGAAAAACCTCATGAATCACTTCTTCGCTGACACTTTCGCCAATGATTTCGCCAAAAGCGGTGATGGCCTCTTTGAGATCAATGGATACAAAGTCAAAGGGAAGTCCAGCGTGTAAGGTCTCTCTGGCCCGAACCAGTGCTTCTTGAGCCCGTAATAAGCAGACCTTATGACGATCGTTGACGGCAATATCCTGGGTGTGTAAGCTATGGGTGCTCAGGTGTCGATACAGGCGATCTTCCAACTCCTCAATGCCCTGCTGGGCCAGGGCTGAAATCCACACTTCAACGGCGGCCCGGGGGTCGGGATCGGGCCGAGCTGATGGCGATGCTAACAGATCACTTTTATTGTGAACCAACACGACTTTTTCGGGGCTAAGGTGCTCCATATGCCTCTCAATCACCGGGTGAATGGGTTGGCTGGCGTCGTGAATAAACAGCACCAGATCTGCTTTTTCTAGCGCTTGTTCGGTACGGGCAATCCCAATACTCTCAATTTCGTCCTGGGTTTCTCGTAAGCCTGCGGTGTCCACAATGCGTACCGGAATGCCTCGCAGGTTGTAGTCGTCTTCGACGGTGTCTCGGGTGGTGCCGGCAATATTGCTGACAATGGCCCGATCATAGCGCAAAAGTGCATTGAGAAGGGTTGACTTGCCTACATTGGGCTCTCCCACCAGCGCCATTTTTAACCCTTGTTTCCAGATTTTGCCGGCGTCGCTGGTGCCCAGCAGGCGCTGGACTTCGGCACTCACTTTTTCGAGACCTGTTAACATCACATCAGGCTCCGGGGGATCCACTTCATCGGGAAAGTCAATATTGGCTTCAATGGCGGCCAATAGGCCAATCATGTCCTGACGCAGGGCGCGCAAGGGCTTTGAGAGGTGGCCTTCTAACTGATGGGCAGCCATGTGCAAGGCCTGCTGAGATGGGCTATGAATTAAGTCCATAATGGCTTCAGCCTGGGTCAGGTCTAACTTGCCATTTAAAAAGGCCCGTTGCGAGAACTCTCCGGCCGTGGCCAGCCGAGCACCGGCAGCCAAACATACTTTGAGCATGCGCTCCACAAGATAAGGTCCCCCGTGACAGTGTAGCTCGACGAGATCTTCACCGGTAAAACTGCGGGGGTTTTGCATGTAGAGCAAGAGGCCGTAATCTAAAACGTCCTGGCTTTCAGGATCGCAAAAGGCGCCATAATAGGCCCGATGGCTTTCCCAGGCGGTATTGCCTTTAAACAATGTTTTTGCAATAGAAAGTGCCGCAGGCCCTGACATACGGACAATGCCAATGGCACCGTGTCCGGGGGGGGTAGAGACTGCGGCAATGGTATCGGTATGCATTAGTGACGGTAGCGTCCACGTCCTCCGTGGCGATGACGTCCTCCACGGCTGTGGCGATCTTGATTGTTATAATCGGCGCGGCGCAGTGACACCACCACACGGCGATTGGGTTCTACGCCCACGCTTGAAGAGCTCAGCTCGGGAAATGGCTTAACGGCTTCATGAACGATCTTGCGATCGCGGGCATCCATGGGTTTCAGGGTAATGCGACGACGCTGACGTAGCACGCGCTCGGCAATGCCTTCGGCCACCTGAACCAAATGGGTACGATGCCGCTCACGGTAGTCCGCGATATCGAGGACGACGTTAATATCTTTGCTGTTAATCATCAACTGCAGCAAGTATTGCAAGGCATCCAGGGTTTGTCCCTGGCGGCCAATGAGAATGGCGGCGTCATCACTTTTGATATTGACTTCTAAAGTTTCGGTGTCCCAGTTAAAGAACGACTCGATTTCGGCATCTAAGTCGAGGCTTTTGAGGGTCTGACTGAGGGCCTGACGGGCTTCTTCCACTTCACCAGGGGTTTTGCGCCAAATCCGCACCAGGGTGGGGTTTTCTGCATCACCCTCTTCTAACACTTCGTACTCTACAGAGTCAATGTCAGTTTCAAATTCTTCTAAGGCCAACTGTACCGCTTCGTCAACGGTTTCGCCTTCTTTTTCGATTGCGTAGCTTTGCATATACACCTCTAATTGCGCTTCTTTTTCTTGGCGCCTTTTTTGACTCGGTACTTATTGTTTTCATTTTCGGCGGTCACCTGAACAGTAACCGGCTCCTGGGTGCTCATTTTTTCAACGGGCACTGCTTTTTTACCTACATTTTGTGCTTCTAAGGCATCACTGCGGGCACTTTGCTGGTTTAAGAAAGCATATTGAATGATACCAATAATATTGGAAACCACAAGATATAAATAGATGCCGGTAGGCACGGGGAAAAACAAAAACATACCGGTGATCATGATGGGCATCATCACGCGCATTTGTTTTTGAACGGCAGCCTGGCGGGGGTCGGCGTCAGGGCCTGGGTCGGGTGTCATCAGGTTTTGTTGTAACACCGTGGTAATGGTGAACAGGGCCAACAAGGTTAAGTTGTCGATGTTCAATACACCCTCGTGCCAAATCCCGATTTTAGATAAATCGCTCAGCACCAAAAAAGACGTGTCGCCACTGGCAGCAAGCATTTCTTTGAACTTATCGCCGATCAAAGAGGCGTAAAGGGCAAAGAGAAAGGGCAATTGAATCAGCATGGGCAGACAGCCACCCAGCGGGTTGACCTTGTGCTCACGGTAGAGTTCAAACATTTTTTTGTTGAGTTCTTCAGGTTTGTTTTTATAGCGCTCCTGAATTTGTTTGAGCTTGGGCTGAATTTTCTGCATGGCTTTCATGGAGTTATGGGACTGCATGGTGAGCGGAAGGAGTGCCAAACGAATGATCAGGGTTAAAAAGATAATACCCCAGCCATAATTGCCAGTGAACTCAAACGTTTTGTGCAAAATGGGGAGCATCATGTTGTCTACAAGAAAGTTAATGGGATGCATGTGTTTTTCCTTTTATTCCACAGGATCGTAACCACCTGCGTGGAAAGGGTGGCAGCGCAGCAGGCGTTTGAGGCCTAACCAGCTACCTTTGGCTAACCCGTAACGCAATACTGCCTCTTCGGCATATTGGGAACAGGTGGGGTAGTATTTACACACGGGGAGGCGATTTGGGCGGAGGAGGCGGTAGAGACCTATCGCTTGCACAAACAAGCGGACTAGGATTCGATGCATGCAGGAAAAATCGCCCCGGCTTCATTAAGAAGGGCCTGTATTTGCTGCTCCAATTGTTGAAAGGAGCATTCCAAAACGGCCTGACGCGCAATAAATAAAAAAAGATACCCTTGCTTCAGGTGAGGACGATGCAAAAGATATGCTGCGCGCATTTGGCGTTTAATGCGGTTGCGGGTGACGGCTTTTTTGCTGAGACGTTTGGTCACAATAAAGCCAGCTTTTCGTTCTTCGTCAGTGGCTTTAAGCACCACAAGGGAAAGACACCGTTTGTTGAGGCGCTTTCCTTTTTGACGTAGACATTCGAAGTCTTTTCGGCGCTTTAAACGCTCATGCTGCGGCAGCATGTGCAGGTGCGATTAGACGGCCAGACGTTTTCTGCCTTTGCGGCGACGGTTACGCAGTACGCGACGTCCACCGACGGTGCGCATACGTACCAGAAAACCGTGGGTCTTATGTCTTTTACGATTGTTGGGTTGAAATGTGCGTTTCACGGGTTTTCATCCTTCCCTTATGTTCTTAAATTTAATTTAAATAGAATTATAGCAAAGTTAATCTCAAAAGATGAGGGGTTTGCGGGGAAATAACGCGGCCATCTTTCTTAATCTTGCTAAAATCCTTTTGGATCTGAATGCCGGTATGATACCATACACACCTTATGGAAAGGCAAATTGAAATGGATCACCCCCCCGCTGAAGTCTGGAAAAGTGTACTGTCTCTCCTGGAAAAAGAACTGAACCCCGCTGCTTATGGCATGATCTACTCTCAGTTGGTTTTTCAGTCTGTGAACGCAGATACCCTACAGGTTTCAGTGCCCAATGACTTTACCTTGCGCAATATCAAGGGCAAATATTTTGGTGCGCTGCAAAAAGCAGTGGCCGAAGTGTGTGGTGAAAAAACCCAGGTTCAACTTTCCATTGTTAAAAATACCGCCACGGTAACGGCGTCTGCTCCTGCAGCCCCTGCTCCACGGGTTGAGGTTGTGCAAGATCGCCCGGCTTTGCCCACCAATTTAAATCCCCGCTACACCTTTGAAAATTTCGTGGTGGGTTCTCACAATAAATTTCCCCACGCCACGGCCCAGCGGGTGGCTGAGTCTCCGGGCAAGGCGTATAACCCGCTGTTTATTTATGGGGGTGTGGGACTGGGTAAGACCCACCTGATGCATGCCATTGGCCATCGCATTATGGAAGAACGCAAAGATCTGCGCATCTTGTATATTTCTTCTGAGCGTTTTACCAACGAATTGATCAACTCTTTTCGCGATGGCACCACCTTGAAGTTTAAAGAACGCTATCGCTCGGTGGATCTGCTGCTGATTGATGACATTCAATTCATCGGCGGCAAGGAGTCCACCCAGGAAGAGTTCTTTCATACCTTTAATGAACTTCACGAAGCGGGCAAGCAAATTGTGATTACCTCTGATCGCCCCCCCCAGGAAATTGCCACCCTTGAAAACCGTTTGCGCTCGCGCTTTCAAATGGGCTTAATCTGCGATATTCAGGCGCCCGATTTTGAAACCCGTATTGCGATTTTGAAGAAAAAAGCAGATATGGATGGGTTGCATATTCCTGATGATGTGCACCATTACATTGCACGGGTGTACCAGAGCAACGTGCGGGAACTTGAAGGGGCTTTGATTAAACTCATGGCGTATACCTCCATGACGGGAACCCATCCCACGGTGGCCATGGCACAATCGGTGCTGGGGCCTGTGCCGGAGCGCGAAGTCAATGCCGATGTCATTCAAGAGGTGACCGCCCGCTACTTCAATAAAAAAGTTGAAGATCTTAAGGGCTCAAGCCGCGAAAAAGCCATTAACCAGGCTCGCCAGGTGGCAATTTACTTGTGTCGCGAACTCACCGATCTGTCTTTTCCTAAAATTGGGGAGCAATTTGGCGGGCGAGACCACACCACCATCATGCATGCTTATGAGCGCATCAAGGTTCGCCGCAAGGCAGAATCTGACATTGATCAGGCGCTGCAAGAGCTGGTAGAGAAACTGCGTTAAAAAACCATAAAGATTGTGGAAAACCCCGCGCTGTTTTGTGACGATTGTTACGATATTTGCCACGGGTTCCCCTCTTAAAAATGCTTTAAATGCAGTCATATCCATGAAAAATACCCCGTTATGTCTTTAAGCGATACTGTGGATAAGCGTGTGGATAACTTTTCAGGGTCTGGGCGAAAAGGTTAAGATATGATTAGAAAATCCTTTTTTTAGGGCTAAATTTGTTATACTGAATCAAAAATTCAACCCGTTGGTTACCAAGAGGCTCCGTATGTTATCCCTGCGCTTACCCCTGAGTAGTATACTTGCGCTTACCCTGTTCCCCCTTTCTCCTGTTTTTGCTCAGGAAGAACCCCCTGTGGTTTCAGAAACCCCTGCTCCCGTGGTGTCGGCTCCTCCTGAAGCTGAGGACACCGAAGAACCCACGGGTGCCAATCCTCCTGCTGCGGCTCCTGCCATTAACACCTTTAAAGTGGTGGAGGTCGTGGTTGAAGGTACTGACTTTAAAGATGCCGTCAGCCTTTCGATGTATACCAAACCTGGCGATGAAGTGACCACAGAACAGGTGCGCAGCGACTTGCGTCGTATTTATGGGCTGGGTTACTTTCTGGACGTGACGGCCCGTCGTGATGCGGTGCCCGGCGGCTATAATCTGGTGGTTATCATTAAAGAAAATCCGCGTTTAACGGCGGTTGATATCGTCAATGATAACTTAGAGGCTTTTTCTGAGGCTGAAATTCAGGCGCTTTTTGACGACCAAATTGGCCAAATTGCAAATTTTAACGATATCCGCGAAATTGAGCAAAACATCCTTGAGATGTACCGTAAAAAAGGCTACGTATTGGCCACCGTGAAGTTTTTACGTACCCGCGTAAAAGATGTAGACGGACTCATTTCTACCGACGGGGTACTTGAACTTCAGATCAATGAAGGGGTTGTCGAGGCCATTCAGGTGGCAGGCAACAAAGAAACCAAAGACTACGTCATTCTAAGAGAAATTACCGTGGAGCCCGGCGAAATTTTTAACGCCGAAAAGTTTACGCAAGATTTGCGTCGCTTGTATAACACCAACTTTTTTGAGAGCGTAAACTTTGTGCCCCGACCCGGCGAAAAAGACCCAAGCCACTACATTATTGTGGTAGAAGTCAAAGAAAAGTCCACCGGTCAGGTGAACTTAGGTGCGGGTTTTAACAACCGAGACGGTCTGGTGGGTACCTTTAAAATTCTAAAAGATAACCTGATGGGTGAAGGACGCCGTCTGGGTGTGGATTTGCAATTGGGTGTGGATGTCTTTGGGATTTTTTCGGGTGCCAGTAACTTTACCCAGGCCCAGCGAACCCTGTTGGGACGCATTGATTTCTATGATCCCTGGATGTTTGAAGGGCGTACCTCTTTTGGGGCCAGCGTGTTTTCTGAGCGGATTCCCCTCTTCTTTGGGACCGGAGCGGGCGTGCAAGATATTTTTAACCTGCCCACAGGCAGTGGGATCTTGCAAAGCCGGGTGGGCACCAGTTTGAGTGTGGGTAAACCCCTCTTTGGAGATTTAACTTCTCCCTGGCGCGGCTCGCTCTCTTTTCGTGCCGAGCAAGTGGGGGTTTCTGACCTCTTGCGCGAGCCGCTGGTGGATCTGTCGGTCAGTAAGCGTTTCTCGGCCACCGATATTTTCTTTTCGGTGGGGGGGTCGATTTCTTACGATACCCGCGATATTATTATCGACCCCAAAAGCGGTTGGTATGGTCTACTGGCCGCTGAACCGGTGTGGGGAGATAGCGCCTATTTAAAAATGTCAGGGAACTTGAGCACCTACGTGGGGCTCACCGACTGGTTAACCCTGGCGCTGGGCGTGCGAGGCGGCTCTTTCCTGGGCAATAACCCACCCTATGAATTGTTCTACTCCAACGGTTTTAACGTGATTCGGGGATACCCTGAAAATGGTTTCTTGTTTGGTAAAACCTTTGGGATTGCCTCTGCAGAATTACGCTTTCCTATTTATAATCCTGTGTCAGGTGTGGTATTTACAGATATTGGGGAGTTTTGGCCCGTTCCCGAATCGCGTCTCGATTTAAACCAGGGATTACCCTTTAAATACGGCGTGGGTTTTGGGATCCGCTTAAATACTCCAATGGGACCGCTGAGACTGGACTACGGAATTCGTGATTTCTCAAATCTGAATTTCGATTCTTTATTTGACGCAGGCCAATTGCACTTTAGTATTGGACAAAAATTTTAGTAATAATCGAGTTGAAGGACATTTAAGATGATGAAAAAAGTATTACTGGCTTCTTTACTGGGCCTCGGTTTGGTTGCCCCGATGAGTGCCACCCTGAGCATGCCTGCGGCCCACGCGGCAGAAGCCAAAGTTGGCATTGTGGATTTACAGCGTATTTTACAGTCTTCTTCTTTAATGAAGGCTTTAGATGCGGCAGGCCAGTCCGTTCAGGCCGAAGAAAAAAAACTGGTAGATGAGCGCAACAAGCTGTTAAAAGATCTGCAAGGCATGCAAGAAAAAGTTGTCAAAGGCGAAATGACCGAAGAGGCCTTTTTAACCAAAAAACGTGAATATGAAGATCGCATTCGGGACATGGCTAAAACCGCTGAAGATCGAATCGGCGGCATGAAAAAAGAAATCAACGATAAAAAAGTGACCCTTGAGAAGAACGTAGAAAACGCCGTCAAAAGCGTTGCTGCGAAAATGGGCCTTGACCTGGTGGTAAACAAAC
Source organism: Candidatus Sericytochromatia bacterium (assembly GCA_964229355.1). Lineage (GTDB taxonomy): Bacteria > Cyanobacteriota > Sericytochromatia > UBA7694 > UBA7694 > CAXRDE01. Next base: position 22,873 of record CAXRDE010000016.1, read on the forward strand.
AGGTGGTGCTCTTTGGTGGACAAGATATTACCAGCGAAGTGATCAAAGCTTTACCCAATCGCTAATGCGTCTGTGCGATGCCTCTTGATTTAACGGATCTTACCCAACGGATTGAAGGCGACATGTTCCCTGGGAACATGTCGCCTTTGCCCATGCTTGTGCACGGCTTACAAACCCCGGAAGCTGCCACTGCCGAGGATGTGGTGATGTTAATGGATCTGCGCTGGTGGTCCGTGGTCTTGTCTTCGCAGGCTGGTGTTTGCGTGTGTGCCCAGGGCGTGTGGGCTGCCCTGGATCTGGCCGAGCGTGAAGCGCTTTTGGCGCGCAAACATGTCATTCTGGTATCTCAGGCCAGAGCGGCCTTTGTGCGGTTGCTGCAACACTTTTATCCGACGCGAGAGCTCATGCCCGGCCTGCACGCTTCTGCGGTGATTGAAACCCCCCATTGCCATCCTTTTATAGAAATAGGTCCTTTGGTATATGTGGCAGAAGAAGCCCGCATTGGCGAAGGAACCCGCATTGCCGCCCAGGCACATATTGGTCGTGGCGTGGTCATTGGGCGGGGGTGTCGCATTGGCGAGCGGGCTGTGCTCTGCGAAGGGGTGACCCTGGGTGATCGGGTGGTGATTCAGCCGGGTGCAGTGATTGGTGCAGAGGGGTATGGCTTTTATCAGCAGGGGCCTGCCCAGGCCCATCAAAAGATTCCTCAGGTGGGGGGCGTGGTGATCGAAAACGATGTGGAGATCGGGGCCAATGTGACCATTGATCGGGGCACGCTCGGCAATACGGTAATTGGAGAAGGTACCAAAATAGATAACCTGGTGCAAATCGCCCATAACGTGCACATTGGCAAACGCTGTCTGATCGTGGCGCAGGTGGGCATATCAGGCTCCACACACATTGGCAATGATGTGATTTTAGCGGGCCAAACCGGTGTCGCCGGTCATTTACACATCGGGGATGGCGTGATTGCCTCCGGCAAGACGGGCATCACCCGAGATATTCCTGCGGGGCAACATGTCTCAGGGCACCCGGCGATGGAACACCGGGCTTATTTACGTTGGCAGGCGGCCCTGAAACAATGGCCCCGCTGGTGGAAAAAGCTTAAACAGCCGTCGCGGCCATCGGCGCATGATGGGTAAGGTTCAGCGGCTCTTTTTGAATTAACCCGCCAAAGCGCCGTTCCCGGTGGTGAAAGTAATGCACGGCCTGCTGCAGATCTTGCGGTGAAAAATCAGGCCACATTTTTTCAAAAAAGGCAAATTCTGCATAGGCACATTCCCACAATTGAAAATCGCTCAGACGCTGTTCGCCGCCAGTGCGAATCAGCAGGTCCACATCGCGGGCTGCTTCGCCAGCCTGGCCGGGTCCCGACAGGTATTGACTGATGCTATCGCGGTTAATCTCTTGCTGTTGAAGCGCCAATTGTTGAGCGGCATAAACCAACATGTCGCGACCTGAATAATCCAGGGCAATGCGCAGGTGCAGCCGTTTTCCCTGACGGGTTTTGCTTTCGGCGTGATCGATTTGTTGAATCAGGCTTTCCGCCAGACGATCGCGGCGGCCAATGACCGAGAGACGCACATCGTTGCGTAAACAGCGAACGGTTTCAGAGCGCAGGTAGTCGCCAAAAAGCTTCATCAGGGCCTTGACTTCGTAGTCAGGCCGTTTCCAGTTGTCTGCTGAAAAGGCGTAAAGGGTCAGCATATTAATGCCATAGTCGGGAGCCACTTCGACAATTTTGCGTACGGTTTTGGCGCCTGCGCGGTGTCCCATAACGCGCGGATAACCTTTTTGGGTGGCCCAGCGGCCGTTGCCATCAAGAATGAGGGCCACATGAAGCGGAGTATGTTGTAAATGTGTATTCATAACTGTACCTGACGGGTGCTTTCGATAAGAGATTCCATATGATGTAAATAGTGTTCGAGGGCCTGACGGCCCGTGCTGGTAATGGCGTATTCCGTGTGGGGGACACGGCCTTCAAAGCTTTTTTTGCATTGAATATACCCCGCGTTTTCAAGTTTGCGAGCGTGTACACTCAAATTGCCATCGCTGGTGTTGAGTATCATTTTAAGATCGTTAAAACTCAGACTTTTGTTTACCGCCAGCGCGCTGACAATGCCCAGGCGAATACGCTCATGAATGAGACGATCCAGGTCCATGGTTTGTTGCAGGGTTTGCTCAATGGGGGTTGGATCTGGCAAGGCCGCCAGATGACGATTGTTTTTTTTCTGGGGGAGCATCGATTAACCTCCGTGTTGTCGGGCGATCCACAGCCCGAAAAGAATATGAAGCCCACCGAAGCCTGCTCCCAGAAGAACATGGCCCCATTGGGGATTTAAGAAAAGGGCAAGGGTGCCCAAAAGCATAAAACAGGAGCCCATGACCGGCACGATTTTAACGGAGTATGTACCGCCCGCAATGACCGCTGCTCCGTAGAGCAAGAGCCACAGGCCGGGAATCAGATGGGGCAAGCCATACTGGTACAAAATGCTGGTGAGCAGACCACCCGCTAACATGGGTGGGGTAAAGCTCAGCAAAAAGCGCCGGGCGGTTTCGCTCCACATGGGAATTTGGAGGCGTTTGGACTTTTGGGCCATCATGCCTGCAGCAATAATCACCGAAACCGCAGCCTCGGCTAGCCAGATAAAAATCCAGTGGGCCGCTTCACTTTGCTGTTGGGCAGCCCAGGCGCTCAGCAGTGCACTAACGCCTACAAAGACCAAACCACGGCCTGAAACGCCGGTATAAGCGGTGGCTCGCTCCATGGTCTGGCGAATAAACTGAAGGTTTTCAATGGCCCGGTCTTGCAAGAAAACCGGGGCTTCAGAATCAGAAAATCGTGACATAAACATCCTGCATTGTGTTTTCTTAAGTACTTTATATCATAAAGTGTAATATAAAATAAAGCATGTGACCGCTATCGCTTTTTAATTGTTTTCGACCATGAAAACCATTTATAAAAACGATTGGACGTCAGCTGTGTTTTGAGCCACAATACAAACAACTACAACATAAGGATGTTTACTCCCATGGAAAACAAAGAAGGACAACACGTCCCCCAGGCGACTTTTAAAACCCGTACCCTTGACGGGCAATGGAAAGAGCTGACCAGTGATGACGTCTTTAAAGGCAAAAATGTGGTGGTTTTTTCGCTGCCCGGTGCCTTTACTCCCACCTGCTCCAGCACTCACGTGCCCCGCTACAACGCTTTGTCAAACGTGTTTAAGGACAACGGCGTGGACGAGATCGTGTGTATTTCTGTAAACGACGCCTTCGTCATGCAGGCCTGGCAACAGGACCAACAGGCCCCCAATATTACCTTTTTGCCCGACGGTAACGGCCAGTTTACCGAGGCCATGGGCTTATTGGTGGACAAAAGCGATATCGGCTTTGGCAAACGCTCCTGGCGTTATTCGATGCTCGTCAAAGACGGCGTGATCGAAAAAATGTTCTTAGAGCCTGAAAAGCCCGGTGACCCTTTTGAGGTGTCTGATGCTGACACCATGCTGAAGTATCTCAACGCAGAGGCCAAAGAGCCTGAGCAGGTAGCGATTATTACCCGTGCGGGTTGCCCCCACTGCACCCGCGCCAAGGCTCTGCTTGAACAGCACCATTACGACTACGAAGAAATTGAGCTGGGTGGCAAAGTCACCCACCGCTCCATCGAGGCTATTACCGGCCGTTCCACCACCCCGCAAATTTTTATTGGCGGCAAACATATTGGTGGCGCTGATGATCTGGTGGCCTATTTAGGCTAGTTTCGTTTTAAAAGATTGCAAAAGCCGGTGAAGAATTTGTCACTTCACCGGCTTTTGTTTATACAAAGAGCAAAAAATAGGTAATAAAGCTTACTGGAGAGCTATATGCGGGTAATTCAAAAAATTTGTCTTGTGTTAGTTATTTTGGGAGGAATTACGCCAAAAGCCCAGGCTTGTTTTGAAGGATATACAACAGATACTTTTTCGCACCGTTATAATCCGGGGCTTTCTAATCCTTTGTTTGAAAAAAATTTGAACTTAACCCAGCAACAACTGTTAAATTCGGAGGTGTTTAAGTTATATGAACACCGTCCTGAAAGTATTAACGTTGGCCAGTACCACCTTATAAGTCTCTTTTCAGAGATTGGAAGCTATAAAGCAGATTTTGCTATGTACTCCCTTGAAAACGGTACTGTAAATGGTTATGTTTTAATGGAACTCTTAATACCACGAGACCCTTGTATTTATGAAGATTTGAAACAGAGTTATCTTAAGGACCTGGTTGAGGTACCACAAAATTTTAGCCAGACGCTACCTTCTGGATTTAGCCTTAGCCTCTTCGAAAAACGCAATAAACGCTTTATTTTTCAGACGCTTTTGTTGAATACACCAATTGCACCTTATAACAAGTCTCCTCACAGAGCCAGTTCTTTTGTTTTAGTGCGTGCCAAATACCCGATAGAGTTGGAAGCGTTCATTCAGCCGCGTATACAAGCCTATTTGACCGCAAATTTAGATGAATTTGTTTTAGGCTTAAATCAGATATCAGAACCTGATCCTGAATGATAAACCAAAGACAACCTCAAGCTCGATATTGAAGCGGACCTGTGGTTTTCGCCTCACGTTGACAGCACCAAAAAAGAGGCGCATTTTCAGGTAGTGGATGTAGACAATGCAGGTGCTACGTGGACCGTTGACATTCGTCGCGGCGGCCAGGTGTACAAAACCTATACGGGCTCAGGCACTCAGCCGCTGGTGTGGGATGGCCTGTTCAACGCGACAAGTTCTTCAAATGGCTGCGCCCGGTGCTAATGCCATCTTGAATCAGCGTCGCCAGCTTCTCAAAGGTCTGCTGGCGGGGGCTGCCCTGTCTAAAAATCAGGCCAATTTCTCGATGGGGGGCCGGTGACTGAAAGGGAATATTCACCAGCTGAGAGTCCTGGCGAATGGCCAGCTCGGGCAAGAGCGTAATGCCGCTGCCCGCGAGGGTCATTTGTCGCAGAGTCTCCAGGCTGGTGCCCCGAAAGTTTTGCTTCTCTTTGGCGCCCGCGGTGTAGCAAATTTCAAGGGCCTGGTCTCTAAAGCAGTGGCCGTCATCTAGCAAGAGTAAGGTTTCGTTTTGCAGATCGGCATCGGTCACAAAGGGGCGCAGCGCCAACGGATGCTCAATGGGCACCACCAGGTAAAAGGGCTCATGAAAGAGAGGCAGGGTGCTGAGCTGTTCGTTGGCCACGGGCAGGGCTAAAATACCTAACTCAATGTCGCCCGTTTCGAGCTTTTTGACAAGTTCGGCGGTTTGCTGTTCATAAAGCAAAAGCTCTAAGCCCGGATAATGGGTTTTAATCAGGGGCAGAATATACGGCAACAGGTAGGGGGCCAGGGTCGGGATCAGGGCCATCTTTAACTCGCCGCGCATGGGATCTTGCTGGAGCCGGGCCAATTGTTCAATTTCCGTGGCAATGCTTAGCATATGGCGGGCCCGCTGTACAATTTTTTCGCCCACGGGGGTAAACAAAACCTGCTGTCGTCTTCCCCGTTCTACGAGCTGGACTCCCAGGTAGCTTTCTAACTTTTTGAGCTGACCGCTTAGGGTGGGCTGGCTCACGTAGATAGCCTCTGCAGCCTTGCGGAAGTGACGGTGTTTTTCCAGGGCGACCAAATATTCTAAATCTCTTAGGTTCATGCTTGCTGTTTCTTTATTTCAGGGTGAGGATCCCGGGTGGTGATCGTGTGTTTTCAGACTAACATATCTTTTGCAACTGCTATAATGAATCTCAAAGCGCACCGCGATTTTTACTTAACTTCTCAATGCATTACAAAAGGATACGCCATGTCAGAGTTGGTGGGACACATTCTCAAAAAAGTTTATACACAATATCCGCAGCAAGTGCTCAGCGAACCCGAAAACCTGCTGCAAATGCTGCAAGAGCTGTGTCCTGACGAAGAACAAGCCATACGCATGGTTCTGCTGGGCTTAGAGCGCCAGGTGCCTCAGGCTTTATTGGCGGTGCCCAAAGAAGAACTCAAAAACACCCTGAAATCACAGGCTCTGGCCCTGAGTGAACAGTACGCTATGCATCCGCGCTTTGGCCTGTGGCTGGTACAAACCTGGGCCCGTGCCCTGGACTTGCTGCCTTTAAATTTAAACCCGGTAAATATCTTTGCAGAGGCTGAACAAGAGTATCGTCAGGCCTTGCAAGCAGTCATGCTGCCCGAGCAGTCTTTGCCTGAAAACATGCGTAAAGAACTGAAGCTGTTACAGCAGCAGCTTCTGCTCAAAGATGAGCAGGTGCAGCGTTTAGAAGCCGAGGTGTCTCAGGCTTTGCGCTTGAGCCAAAGTTTAGGGGCAGTGGCGGTACAAGCGCCCCAGGAGCCTGAGGTCAACCGTCTGGGCATGGGCTTTTTAAAAGTCACCGCAGGCCGTTTTTTGATGGGTTCTGCGCCCCATGAGTATCAGCGAGAGGCTGATGAGGCCCAGCACGAAGTGACCCTCACCCAGGATTTCTATTTGCAGACCCATCCCGTGACCCAGTCGCAATGGCAAAAGGTCATGGGCAATAACCCTTCTGACTTTAAAGGGCCGAACCTCCCTGTGGATAACGTATCCTGGAACGAAATTGTCACCCAGTTTATTCCCCGTTTGAATGCCCGTGAAGAGGGCACCTACCGCTTACCCACCGAAGCAGAGTGGGAGTACGCTTGCCGTGCGGGGGGCTCCCAGGCCTATGGTGCCTTTGAAGACGTGGTGAATTTAGACCGCTATGCCTGGTATAACCACAACGCCCAGTTTCAAACCCACCCCGTGGGCACCAAACAAGCCAATCCCTGGGGCTTTTATGACATGCAGGGCAACGTGTGGGAGTGGTGTCAAGATTGGTACGGGGGCCCCTATGGCACCGCTGCGCAGACAGACCCCACAGGGGGCAGCGCGGGCATGGGACGGGTCATGCGTGGAGGCAGTTGGTTTGGCGGTCCTGAAAGCTGTCGCTGTGCAGCGCGCGGTTATATGGCCCCTGAAACCCGCATTCGCCTGATCGGCTTTCGACTGGTGAAAGCGTAGCCATGCAAGAAGCAGCGCCGATTCTGTTGTTTGATGGGGTGTGCAATCTCTGTCATGAAGCGGTGCATTTTATTCTGGCCCACGAGCGGGCACCCACCCTCCGTTTTGCTTCGTTACAATCCACCGTGGGACAACAATTGTTAAGGGATTACCATTTGCCCCCCGACTATGCGGATTCGCTGGTGCTTATTGAAGGCCATCGGGCTTATACCCTGACCACAGGGGCCCTCCGTTTAACCCGTTACTTGAAGTATCCCTATGCTCTGGGGCGCCTTGGACTTGTGTTGCCTGCGTGCTTACGGGATCCGTTTTATCACTGGGTGGCCCGTCATCGCTACCAGTGGTTTGGCAAAAAAGAGCAATGCTTATTGCCCACTCCAGCGCTTCGGGCGCGATTTTTAGACGCCTAGACCTTCATGGTTTTTTGTACTTGTCGTTTGGGCGCAACACAGCGTAAGCTGATAATAAAGAAGAGGTACCTTATCATGTTACAACGTATTGGCATCATCGCAGTTTTAGCCCTCATGACCACCGCCTGTTCGGTGAAGGTCACTCGCGATACCACGGGGAATATTGTTCCCTCTGGGAGTGCCGGTTATGTCACCACCTTTAGTATGGATAAATATGCGCCCACCGCGCGTGCAGTGACAGCACCCACCGTAGACGTGCTCACCCCACGAAAAGACAATCCCGACGCGGTCACGTTTCAGGTTCCCTAATTTTTATTTCTGAAACCACACCACCAGAGCCAGAACTGGAGCTGGTGGTGGTTATTCCCTGTCATCATGAACCCGATGTGGCCACGACCTTGCGAGCGCTGGCCGCCTGTGACCTGCCCTCCCCACAATCCGTTGAGGTGTGGTGGGTGGTAAACCACAGTGTTGAGGCCGCTGAGCACATACAGGTCCAGAATGCGCAAAGCGCTCACGCAATTCAAGCCTTTTCCCGGCAGACAGACTTGCCGTTGCGCATGGGATGCATCAACGCCTTTGCGTTACCGCCTAAACATGCGGGGGTCGGGCTGGCCCGTAAAATCGGCATGGATCTGGCGGCGAAACGCTTAACACAAGTGGGTCGGCCTGAAGGCGTAATTGTCAATTTAGACGCCGATTGTGAGGTGTCTGCCAATTACTTTACCGCGATCCAACGCCACTTTCACACTTACCCCAAAACCCCTGGCGCTTCGTTGTTTTATGCCCACCCCCTGAAGGGGGATTTGCCCCCGGCCCATTACACGGGCATTGCCTACTACGAATTGTTTTTGCGCTATTACACCCACGGTTTGCGCTTTGCGGGTTTTCCTTTTGGCTTTCAAACCGTCGGGTCTTCAATGGCCGTGCGGGCCCAGGCGTACCAAAAGGTGGGTGGCATGAACCGCCGCAAAGCGGGAGAAGACTTTTACTTTTTACACAAGGTGATTGATCAGGGCGGCTTTAGTGAGATCAATGATGTCACGGTAAGTCCTGCGGCGCGGGTTTCGGATCGCGTACCCTTTGGCACGGGTAAAGCCATGGCTGACTTTTTTGAAGACCCCGATCATTTGTATTTACAATACCCCTTGCAGGCTTTTGTGCACTTAAAAGCCTGGGTAGCATGTTTGCCTGGCCTTTATGAGGCGGAGCAGGCCAGCCAGTGCCCGGAAGTACAAGCCCTGGACCCGGTATTGCTGGGTTTTTTACGCGCTCAGCAGGTGGATGAAAAAATACGCGAAATTCAGCAAAATACCACCCATTTTGAAAGTTTTCAAAAGCGGTTCTTTCAATGGTTTAACGGTTTTCGGGCCATGAAGGCCCTGCATGCCTTGCGCGATGCCTATGGGAACGCCCCCCTTTTGCGCGAAAGCCAGGCGTTGCTGTTGCAACGGGGGCAAGGAACCATGGCCCAGGCGGTGCGTCAGGCCAATACCGCAGAGGCATTGCTTAAGATTTACCGGCAAATAGACCGCAGTGCGGGCCCGTTTTTGCTAAAATAGCAGCACGCAGAGGAGTATGATTTTATGTGCGGAATTATTGGATACATTGGCAGCCAGGAAGCTGTAGATATATTAATTGAAGGCCTTCAGCGCCTGGAGTATAGAGGTTACGACTCTGCGGGGGTGGCAACGGTCGATCAAGGACAGTTGCGCCTGTGTCGCGAAGTGGGCAAGCTGAACAATCTTGTGAAAAAACTTGTGTTAGAGCCCGTGGCGGGCAGTATCGGCATTGGCCATACCCGCTGGGCCACCCACGGCCGCCCTTCTGAATACAATGCCCACCCCCATACCGATGATGCCCAAAAGCTGGTGGTGGTGCACAACGGGATTATTGAAAATTATTTGGATCTCAAAACAAAATTGCTTGAGGCCGGACACACCTTTCGCTCTGAAACCGATACAGAGGTAATTGCCCACCTGATTCAAGCCCACTACCAGGGCGATTTGCAAGCGGCGGTACAGGCCACTGTACAAGAGCTAGAGGGAGCCTATGCGATTTGTGTCATGCACAGCGATCACCCCGACTATTTGGTGGCAGCCAAGAAAAACAGCCCCTTGCTTTTGGGTAAAGGACAGGGCGAAAACTTTGTCGCTTCCGATGTGCCGGCCATTTTGCGTCATACCCGTGACATTGTCTATCTCGAAGACGAGCAGATGGCGGTGGTGACTGCCGATGCGATTCAGGTGACCGATTTACAAGGCAATGCAGTGGAATACGAAGTGAGCCACATTGACTGGAATATCGTGGCTGCTGAAAAGATGGGCTATGACCACTTTATGCTCAAAGAAATTCACGAGCAGTCGGTGGCCTTTGGCCAAACCCTGGCAGGTCGCGTGTCTGAAGGACAAAAGCGCCTGTACTTAGATGAGCTTAACCTGGACGCAGAAAAGATTGCATCCCTTTCCCGTATTTATATCGTGGCCTGTGGTACCGCTTACTATGCCGGATGTGTAGGCAAATACCTGATTGAGCAAATGGCCGGTCTTCCCGTGGAAGTCGATTTGGCTTCTGAATTCCGTTACCGGGATCCCATTCTCAATGAGCGCACTCTGGTCATTGCCATCAGTCAATCCGGTGAAACCGCTGATACCCTGGCGGCCCTCAATATGGCCAAAACCAAACAAGCTCCCACTTTAGGCGTGATTAACGTTAAAGGCAGCGCCATGACACGGGTGGTGGACGGTGTCTTGTATATCCATGCGGGCCCTGAAATTTCTGTGGCCTCCACCAAGGCCTTTATGGCCATGCTGGCGGCTTTACAATTGTTGAGCCTGCACCTGGCTCAGGGCATGGGCCGTTTAGATCAAGATGACCTGGCCGCTCACATTGCTGAGCTGCGCCGCCTGCCCCGCCTGATTGAAGAAACCCTGGCCGCCATTGAGCCTGAAATAGACGCTTTATCTACGCAAATCTTGCGTTACCACCACTGTCTGTATTTGGGCCGAGGGATCAATTATCCCATTGCTTTGGAAGGTGCGCTAAAGCTCAAAGAGGTCTCTTATATTCACGCAGAGGGTTACGCTGCGGGTGAACTCAAGCACGGCCCGATTGCGCTGATTGACGCGATCATGCCGGTGGTGGCCATTGCCACTGAAGGGGCAACCTACGACAAAATGATCAGCAATATTGCTGAGGTACGGGCCCGTGATGGCCATGTGATTGCCATTGCCACCCAGGGAGACACCCAGGTGGCAGACATTGCCCAGCACGTGATTTATTTGCCCTCCGTGAGCGAGTGGTTGTCACCGGTATTGACTGTCCTGCCGATGCAATTGTTGGCCTATTATGTGGCTTTACGCCGCGGTTTTGATGTGGACCAACCCCGCAACCTGGCCAAATCGGTAACGGTCGAGTAAGTGGCGCGGGTGGCCGTCAAACATCTTGGGTGGGGCATGCTTTTGCTTTGCCTCTGGTGCGCGCCCGTGAGTGCTCAATCTCCAGAGCCCTTTGAGCCCACTTTTTCGGTGGGTTTGGCCGGGCAATGGGAAAGTTTACAATGGCCCGGCGTCAATAATCCCGAAACACCCACCTTGTTTGGCGGTGTTCACACTTTGTATCGCATGAGCCCCAATTTTGCCAGTGGCGGGGGAATTTTGTTTGAGCCCAACCGCAGTGAAGTGATTGTGCAACTGAACACCCGCTGGCTGTGGCCGCTGTATGTGGCAGAGCCTTATGTGGGTGCCCAGTTGGAGTACTTTAGCCGTACGGACGGCGGTGTTTCTCTGGCTTTTCGACCAGGGGTACTCATCCCCGTACCCTTCTTGCCTGCGGATGTGGATCTCTATGCCCTGGGACGTTATGATGTGGTGGGGCTTTTGCTCAGCGGCCGTGACCCACTGGGGGCTGCCCACTTTGCGGTGGGTGCCTCGGTGCTCTTTCGTCTCTGATGCGCTTTGCATACCCCTACGCCTTTGGCTTACTGGCCCTCTTGCCGGTGTACGTTTGGTGGGCTAAATCTCGTCAAAAACGTCACCGTGAAGGGCTGCCGTTGACCCATCTACGGGAGCTGTCAGGCCCTTTTACGTCGCGGTTTTGGGGTGGAGGCGCGCTGCGGCTATTGATGTACGTGTGTTTTGTGCTGTTTTGGTTGGGGTTTGTGGCGGCTTTGGCACGGCCGCAAATGGGGCAAACCATTGAACGTCAAAAAGTGCGGGGCGTGGATATTATCCTGGCGGTGGACACGTCGTTGAGTATGCTGGCGGAAGACCTTCAGCCCAACCGCCTGGAAGTGGCCAAAGAGGTGATCCAGAAATTCATTCAATTGCAACAGGGCAACCGCCTGGGGGTCGTGGTCTTTGCCGGACAATCCTACACGCTCTTGCCCCTGAGTACGGATTATGCCATGGTCAGTGATGCGGTGTCAGAGATTGCCATTGACATGATTGACAAAGGCGGCACGGCTATTGGTGATGCCATTACCAACGGCGTGTATCGCTTCCGCGATGACAACCCCAAGAGTCGGGTGATTATTCTTTTGACCGATGGTGAAAAGACCGAAGGCATGGATCCTATCGATGCGGCCAAAGTGGCGAGCCAGCGCGGCATTAAAATTCATACCATTGGTCTGGGCAAGCGTGAAGGGGCTCCCATTCCTGTGATTGATCGCTATACGGGCCGTCGTACCTACGCCCGAGATGCGGATGGCAATTTATACCTGAGTCAGCTCAAAGGCGAAGACTTAAAAAAAATCTCGCAGCTCACCGGGGGACAATTTTTTCGCGCCGATAGTGTAGACACCCTCGAAAAGGTCTATGCCCAAATCAACGCCATGGAAAAAGCCGATTTTGAAACCCGAACCCAAACCCTTTACCGCGAACAGATGCACTGGTTTTTATGGCCAGCCTTTGGCTTTTTACTTGTGGGCAGCTTCTTGCGTTTTAAAACAGAGGCTCTGAGCCTGTCGTAGGGCTTTACTCAAAGCTCGTCGGCGTCAGAGTGCTCAGGCGCTGTTGCAGGGCTTCTCCCTCTCGCGATCCTTCTTTATAAAAGACGGGGGGGTATCCCAGGGGCGCTTTCACCTGAACCCAGCGGTTTTCTGAGCTGCGGTAAGGGGTCTTGTTCCAGAGCTGAACCCAGTTACCCGCTGGCAGGTACACCTGGCGCTGACGCTGGCCCGGGTGTAGCACAGGCGCCACCAGCAGTTCGCTACCCAACATAAATTGATCGTTCAGCTTTTGGGCGGTCAGATCGGCGGGGTAGTGTAGCACCATATGGCGTACCACAGGCCAGCCTTTCTCGTGGGCCTCTGTAAAGAGCTGCTTGCGATAATCAAAGAGGGCGGCATAGATGCGGGCACAATGGTCAAAAAAACGTAAGCTCTCGGGTGTATCGTAGATCTGGGCATTGTGTTCAGGCTGGTTGCCTTCGTGGGTTCTCAGGAGCGTGGTAAAGGCATTCATTTCGAGCCAGCGGTAGAGGAGTTCTCGGGAGCGGGTTAAGCCCCCTCCTCCGGGTAAGCCCACTGAGGTATAGCCCCCGGCATCGCTATGGTTTAAGGCGATGCCACTTAATCCACCACTCAGGATGCCGTGTAGGGCTGAGGCCATTCCATCCTGGGCATCCCAATTTACCATTTGGTCTCCTGTCCAGAACAGGGGCGCGCTCGCCAGGCTTTGATTATAGCCGGCGCGCATAAAAAAACTGCAGTCTGTACAGCCGGCTTCTTGAATGGCTTCTGCGTTGACCTGGGCCCAGAGGGCTGGATAGGCGTTGTGAAGTGTCCGCCCATCGCCCGCAAAAAGAACCGCATCCAGCGGAAGGGCCTCAGCATAATCTGCCATCCAGGCTTTAAAACCCGCTTCCTGGATCAGTTGTTTGCGAATAATGCCTTTGATCCACTGACGGACCTCGGGGTGAGTGAGGTCCAGCAGACCCGCTGAAAAGTCGGTGTTTTGCACAGGGTAAACGGCCCCTGTGTGATCCTTGACAAAATAGCCTTTCTGCAGAGCCTCCTGGTAATAGCTGTGTCCAAATGCTTCAGGAACGTCCACCAAAAAAGGATTGATATATCCCAGCAGCTCCTGGTGATGGTGGGTCAGCTGCTGGCGAAGGCTTTGCCACCGGGGGTAGTGATTGCCGTTTAATTGCCAGTTCCACCACAATTGTGAGCCAATGGCGGTTTTGCGCTTGCCCACCCAGTCCTGCAGCCAAAAGCCGGCCACCGGCGTCTTGCGTGCGCTGAGTTGGTCAAAAACCGCTTGAACCGCGCGATCTCCTCCTTGCATGCCCACAATCGCACCCCGATGCATCCAGTCGGGCAATACGGGGGGCCTGCCCGCCGTGGCGGTGAACTGGGCGAGACCTCGCAGGGGCGTTAGCGCAGAAAAAGCCTGAAGCTCAAGGTGTGACCCCTCGGTTTCGAGGGTAAAAGATGCCGTGTCAGGATGAACCTGCCAGGTGCCCAGACGATGCCCCAACGCGTGAAAAAAGGGTCCCATCGGTGACCAGACCACGGGAAGCGGGAAATAGCTGCTGCCCGCTGTGCCTGCGGAGCCCGGAGAAACCAGGTGAATGAGGCTGCTCAGGGGTTGAGCACCGCGACCAATGCCCCCTTCCTGGACCACCAAAGGATAACTTCCTTTTAAAGGCAGGGGATCAAACTGTGTGCCCAGACCATAGTAAGGCCCTGAGCGGCTGTAAAAGTGCAAGCGGCTCTGGGCAAATTTCGGGGGGGCTTCTAAGCGCAGCGTTACCGCAGCGTGGGGTTGAGTGGAACTGGGGGCCTGGACCTGCACGTGCAAGCGATAAGTGCCGGTACAGCCTTTCCCCTTGAGGGGGCCTTGCCAGGTGCGTTGATCACCGTCAAATAACAACTGCGTACCGCGATGTGAGGGGATCGGAAATTCTCCCTGACAGTTATACGTTGGGGCCTCCTGCCGAAAAGAACCCCGGGATTCGCTATAGTAAGGGGCCTGTGTCGCAAAAGCAAGGGCGGGGTCCTGTGAGCTGTGTTTGATTTGCCAGAGCATCTGGCGGGTGTTGGCATCGTAAAGAGTGATGTGCCTGGGGGTATGCTGGACTTCAAAGCGGGGTGGGTTTGTTGGGGGTGAATTGGCCTGTGCTGCCTGACTGAAGCAGACCCACAGACTCAGGGCCACACCGTGGCGAAGGAATTGCATAGAGAAGCTCCTGTTTTAATGTTTTCTTAATCTTCAGATCTTTGAAAATTAATCTTTGATTTTTTCAGCAGGATCAAATACAATGATACTAGGCTTTTGAACAAAATTAAAAAATTTAATCAAAATATAAGAGCTGATTAAGAAGCTTTTTTTGGAAACCGCCTATAACGATCATAACGAATCTAAAATGGAGACTTTAAACCCATGGGAAATGTCGGTGCTAAACCCAATATTCTTATTAACGGCGTCAACGTAGCTGCCAGCAACATGATCAAGCTGGACGCTGCCGTCAGCCAAAGCCAGGTTATTGCCGCTGCTGCCGACAACAACACCGATGAGGTCATGCTCCACGACCCCACCAGTGGCGAATATTTTATGGCCTATGGCCAGGATATGAACTTTGGTGGACTAGACGGTTACCAGCCAGGGCAGCAGGTTTCTGTGCTCATGAACGGCAAGCAAATGGAAATTATTCCGTTTATGGATGAAAATACCGGCACCCAGCTGTTGTTTGATGATGAACTGAACTCTGCCTCAGACGGTGCCACCGAAGCCATTGGTATGATCAAAACCCTGGGCAAAAAAGCCGTGGGTATGACCGTTGAAAACGGTTGGGGCATCGTTGCTGCTGGTATGACCCTTGGTACCATGGCCCGTTTAGGAGGCGCTAAAATGGGCCAGGCAGCAACCCAGGAAGCTCTGAAGTCAGCAGCTGCTACCTTTGGTTCTGCCATTGCCAAAGAAGGCGGTGAAGAAGCGTCTAAGGCCTTCGGAAAAATTGCTGCTCAAAAAATTGCTGAAGCAGGCGCCACGACGGGCAGTAAAACCTTTATGAGCAAAGCGGGTGACTTCTTGTTTGGCCCCGCCAAAGGCCTGACTGGCGACGCCATGAAAGGCTTTGGTAAAACCGCCAAATGGACCGCCATTGTGGCAGGTACTGCTGCGGTCGTGGGTGTGGGCGGAACAGCTATTTACGGTGCGACCCGCGAAGCAGACACCCGTGCGATTGAACAACTGGGACAGAAGATCCACTAAGTCTATCTCTCCATTCAACTCTTTTTTAATAAAACCCCCTTACCCAAGGGGGTTTTTTGCTTAAGTTAAAAAAATTTTAAAAAATTATGGTTAGGTTAAGCAAGTTTTAAATAATGGTTGGCTATATTTAATATAACAAGGACGATTTAATCAAAACATAAAGAAAGGGTTCGTCATGCAACAGGTCTTCCAACTATTCCAACGCCGCGCTCACGCTTCTCACCCTGCGAAGCAAGTTCCTACCCATGACGTCAACCCACGCATTGTTAACTTTAGTTTTGTCGATGACACCCCCGCCCCAGCTCCGGCCAACGTGGTGCCCTTTGAGGCCCCCCGTACAGTGGTAGGCCGTACCGAAGCCTGTGTGTCTGCGGGTCAATTGTCGGCGGTAGGGCGTGGTCAAGGCCAGAACGTGGTGTATCTTCAAGAAGAGCTCTGCGAGAAAAAAGCCCGCCGTCAGCGCACCCACGTTTTATTCCAGGGCGGCGATGTGGAACGCACTGCGCCCCGTAAAATTCAGGCTACCGCTTTATTAGATGCCAGTGAGTTGATTAAGCACCGTAGCAATACAAACGCTTATCAAAAGCAGCACGTACGTCCTGCCACCAATAAACTTTTGAATCAGAAAGTAGCGCAGCAGCTCAATCAGCGCTCAAGCCGCGAAGAATTATTAAGCAAAGTGAAAGACGCTTGCCAAAAAGTAGCCTCTGACGCTTTGGTAACTGCACCCCGTTTTCACGGTTACACCGCCCCTTCTCGCCACCGGATTCAAATTAAAATTGGTTAAATTAAAAAATAACGTAAGTTTAAGTTCAAACTATCTATATAGAGTATAGATATAAGAAATGCTTTGAGGTTTATATGAAAACACAACGTCTGTACGCGGCTCTTGGAGCAGCAACGCTATTGACCCTTGCTGCTTGTCAAAGCCGCACCGCCCCTTTTCAAGCCCCTGTAACATCACAACGGGTAGGTGCTTTTAATGCGTCTAATGCCCAGCATCAGGTGGTTGAGCTGCAGTGGCAAAATAAAGATCAAATCGTACAGGCGGCGACCTCAGGTATTGACCTGTTTGGGGCCGACCCCGCACGTCGTACCGCCAAAGCCCGTGTAAACGCAGAGCAAATGAACTTACTCAATACCCTGGGTCTGCAAATTCAGCCTACCCTCGAAGCCAATATGGAAGCCAGCGGCCTGCCCTCGGGTTATATGACCTATGGCGAGATGACCCAAAAATTACAGTCATTGCAGCAGGCCTTCCCCCAGTTGGTGACCCTCGAAGATGTGGGCGATACCTATCTCAAAAAGACCGGGAAAGCCCCCAACCATGACATCTGGGCCATTAGCATTACCAATAAAAACAATGCGGGTCAAAAGCCCACTTTAATGCTGACTGCAGGCATGCATGCCCGTGAATTGGCACCGGTAGAACTGGTGATGAAACTGGCTGAAGAGTTAACCACCAAATACGGTAAAGACCCTGAAATTACCCGTTTAATGGATACCCGTGAAGTGGTCTTACTGCCCATGGTTAACGTCGATGGCCGTGTGGAAGTAGAGCAGGGAGACACCTGGCAGCGTAAAAACCTGAATACCACCCGCGGTGACGGGGTTGATTTAAACCGTAACTTTGATACCCATTGGAACTACGCAGGTTTGAACGTGCCCTCAAGCTGGCTGCGGGGACTGACCAGTCCGACCAGCCAAACCTATAGTGGGACAGCGCCCGCCTCTGAGCCCGAAACCCAAACGGTTCAGAATATGTATCAGCGTAAAAAGATCAACATGGCTATGGATATTCACGCCTATGGTGAAATGTTCTTCTGGCCCCTGGGTTTCCAGGAAGCACCTATTCCTGAAGCGTCGCAATACCGCAATGTATGGGAAAGCACCTTCAAGAAACTCGGTTACACTGGCGGCACCAGTCTTGAACTGTTGTATCCCACTTCAGGGACCACCGATGACTATGGTTATGAAAAGCATGGCGCTTTTTCCATGGGCTTAGAGGTGGGCAGTAGTTTCCGTCCTACCTATGGTGAAGTTGAGAAAATGTGGCAAGAAACCCGTTCCAGCTGGTTGGGTTTAATCCACTTCTCAGGTGTTGTGCAAAAGGCCCGTTAAGTCGTACCGATGAGATAAAGAGAGTTTTCCGATTAGTTTTTAGAGCGTAGAGAGCCAGGTTCCCCCTTCATGGGGGAACTTGGTGTTTTTTGGCAAAAATGTGCAGGCCGTTGGTGTAGCGTATCGGAGATGTGCTGGGCGCTCAACCACAGAGGGTAATACAAAGGTGCGCTGGTTTTTTGTGCTGAGAAACCGGGTAGCACCTGGCATTGACGGGTCAGTAAATGGTATTGATCTGCTTCTAAGCTCAGATAAGTCTGGGAGGTGACGCGGTCGACATAGAGCAGGCTGCTCAACAAAGTGGCCAGGCAGAGCAGGAGCCAAATGTGCAGTAGGTTCTTTAGGCTGCGTTTAAATGGTGATTCAGACTTTGGGACCATTGCACGGCTTCGAGATAACTGCTCTTAAAGTGTTCGGTATTTAAATTGTCACAACTGACATGGTCCCATTGGCCGGCTTCATAGGCCATGACCGCATTTAAAATATTCCCCAAAATGCCTTCTTTGCTCACAAGGGCCAATTTGACTTCTGCGGTTAAAGGAATCTGGGCAAAAATGTCCTCTAAAGACATATCTAACAGGGCGTCAAGCACCGAAAACAGGCCCACCGTAAACGCGGTTTGGGGTTTTTCCAGCTGTAAGCGGGTCGCTAATAATTCGCTCATGCGGGCGCGGATCATCGCAGCACGTACCAACTCCGCAGGTTTTTGGTCGACTTCTGAGAGCAATAACAGGCTGATCCAGTTGCGAATTTGCTCAAGGCCCAGCAAAGAAATGGCCTGATGAATGGATGAAATGTCTGAACGGGTACCGTAATAAGCAGAATTGATTAAGCGCAGCAATTTATAGCTCAATCCCACGTCGTGGGTGATGAGAGCTTCGATGTCTTTGAAGGCAATGTCTCTTTGCTCTAATTTGTCGAGCAATTGCAAAATAATCATGCGGGAAGTGGATATTTTTTTGTGCTGCATGACCACGGGTTTGCTGAGAAAATAGCCCTGAAAGTAATCAAAACCTAAGGCCTGGCAGTAACTCAGCTCTTCCTGGGTTTCGATTTTTTCGGCCAGTAGCTCTAAGCCCCGCGCTTTGTAATAAGCCACGTGTTCAGGGAGCTCTTCTCGGTTCACTTGCATAAAATCAATTTTCACCAGATCTACAATATCCAGTAAGGATTCGACCGATGAGTAGTGCACCACATCGTCCAGGGCCAGCACATAACCCTGCTCAGACAATTTGCGAATGGCGTCCACCATGGTGGGATCCAGGAGAGTATCCTCTAAGATTTCAAGCACCATACGGTTATGGTGACCGGGTAATGGGTATTGCCCGGTCAAAAAAGGCGGTGTCAGATTGACAAAGGCCAATTTGTCTTCTACCAGGTTGTCCAGCCCGAAGGCCAGGAATGTATTGGATAAGACAGAGGCTGTGGCGTGATCGCCGTCAAAAATATCGGCGTGACTTTTGTTGCCACTGCGATACAAAAGTTCGTATCCCACGACATTCAGCTGGCGATCAAAAATAGGCTGTCGGCCAATAAATAGGTCTGTCATTTCAGGGGCTCTTTAGATGTTTTACCCCCATTATACGTGCTAAAAAAAGGGCCGACAAGTTTCTGAGCGCGTGCGCTTATTTATCGAAGGTGCGCTGAATTTTTTTCTCGATGTGCCGGCCGGTACGACCATCGGCAATATCATCTGCTAAGTCAGCGGCTGCATGGGCTGCATCTTCTGCGGCATCACCAATTTTGTTTTTGATTTTGTCCAGCGGGCCTTGCTCAGTGAAATGGTCTCGGTGAAAACGCTTTACGTTTTTTGAAATATCCCGGGCAATACGACCGTCTTTAACATCATCCACAAAGGCTTCGGCTTTATCAGCGACATCTTCAAAAAAGTTTTTGAGACCTTCTACCGCTTTGCTTTCAGGTGGGTTTTTGTATTTCTTTTCGGCGTGTTTCTCAATGGCGCCTTTGGCTTCTTTCGCCACTTCAAGGCTTTCTTCACCGATTAAAGACACCACAGCCAGGGCTCCGCCGGTGAGGGCACTTCCTGCGCTAAAGGCTACTTTTTCTTCGGATGAAAGTTGATTAAAGGATTTTTTTACATCACTGAACTGGGTGTCGTCTCCATCGGCATCATAAATTTTATCTGCTACGGCTTCAATCGCGGTTTTGGTAACTTTGTTCATGTCGGACACAGAGCTTTTGTCAAAACCTGAGGGTTGAACGGGGCGGTTGGGGTTAATGGCCATCTTGTATTACCTGCTTCTAAAATAATCAGCTGCTTATCTTGTCGATAGCGGCTAAAAAAACATGCTTCACCCTGCTTAGGCGTTCAACAATTGGATGTGGTTACGAAAGAAGCGGTACAGCTCGCTCTTTAAAAGCAAATGTTCAGGTTGCTTGAGCTCTGGATCTTTTTCGATCAGGGTTTTGGCCTCTTCGCGGGCCACTTCTAAGTGGTGAGCGTCTTCCACCAAATTGGTGAGAAGCATGTCGGGCAGACCGCTCTGTCGGGTGCCCAGAAACTCGCCGGGGCCGCGCAAACGCAGATCTTGCTCGGCAATCACAAAGCCATCCTGGGTGGCCGTAAAAATCTTCAGGCGTTCCTTGGCGATGTCAGAGGACTTGTCGGCCACCAGATAACAATAGGCCCGATCGGCGCCTCGGCCCACACGGCCGCGCAATTGGTGCAGTTGTGCCAAACCAAAGCGGTTGGCGTGCTCAATGACCATAACGCTGGCATTGGGCACATCGACACCCACTTCAATCACCGTGGTGGCCACCAAAATGTGCAGCTCATGTTTAACAAAAGCACTCATCATGGCTTCTTTTTCGGCGGGTTTCATTTTTCCGTGCAGCAGGCCCACACCGTACTCGGGAAACACCTGGTCACGGTAATGTTCGTATTCGACGGTGGCTGCTTTTAAATCCATCTTTTCGGAGGCCTCTACCAACGGAAAGACCACATAACACTGCCGACCTTCTTCTATTTGCTGGCGCATAAAGGCCCATAATTGTTCGCGCTGCGCAGGGCGAATCAGTTGGGTTTCAATGGGTTTTCGTCCAGGGGGAAGCTCATCAATGCTGGAAACCTCCAGATCGCCGTGTTGGGTCAAAGCCAGGGTGCGAGGAATGGGCGTGGCGGTCATGCTTAAGACTTCGGGCTGGCGGGTGCTGCCCGTAAAGCCTTTGTCGCGCAAGGTGGCCCGTTGTTTGACCCCAAAGCGGTGCTGCTCGTCTACCACCACCAGCCCCAGGTGCGCAAAGTGCACATTCTCTTGAATCAGGGCGTGGGTGCCCACCACGATGCGGGCTTCGCCACTGGCAATACGCCCCAACACTTCGCGGCGGGTTTTTGCGCCCTGGGCCCCTTTCAGCAGTTCGACCTGAATATTGAGGGGCAAGAGCCACTGAAAGAGTTTTTGAAAGTGCTGCTCGGCCAGAATTTCGGTGGGTGCCATTAAAGCGCCCTGAAAGCCAGCCTCTACAGCCTCTAAAAGGGCCAGGACCGCCACCACGGTTTTTCCTGAACCCACATCTCCTTGCACCAGGCGGTTCATGGCCTCAGGCCGCCGCAAGTCCGTAAGGATTTCCTGGTACACCCGCTCCTGGGCTTTGGTCAGCGCAAAAGGCAGACTCTCGCGAAAGGCCTGTGCCAATTTTCCTTCGGTATTGAGCATATGACCGGGACTGTGAATTTCTCGCTGTTTACGGCGGTACTGCAGCCCCAACTGCGTAAAAAACAGCTCCTGAAACACCAGCCGTTGACGGGCCTGGTGGAGTTCGTCCAGATCGTTGGGGTAATGATAAGCCTGTAGTGCTGCCCCCCAGTCCATTAACTCCAGGCGCTGTCGCCAGGCTGTCGAAAAGGGATCGATAATTTTGCTGCGGTAACCCTGGAGGGCGTTATAAATGGCGCGGCGCACCCATTTGATATTGAGCCCCTCCGTGAGCGGGTAAATCGGGACAATACGGCCCAGGTGCAAAGAGGTGCTGTCTAAATCTTCGAGAGGATTGTCTGAGCTGTCACCCTCAATGACTTCGTATTCAGGTTGTTCAAAGGTGAGCCCTTTGCTGAATTTATCCCACTTGACTTTGCCTGAAACAATAATGCCCGCCCCCTGAGGAAAGCGGTTTTGCATTTGGCGGCGCATAAAAGCGTTGCCCTGCTGGAACAGGCTGAGGGTGATGCGACCGCTGCCATCACGAATCACCAGTTTGAGAATTGACAATTTGGGTTTGCCGGGCGGACTGTACGTGGAAACCCGGTATAAATTGCCCCAAATGGTGGCCATTTCGCCCACCCGCAAGGCTGAAATACGGGTGCATTGGGAGTAATCTAAATGCCGTCGGGGGTAGTAACTGAGCAGATCTCCCACGGTGGCGACGCCCACTTTGGCAAAGGTTTCTCCCAATTTGGGTCCCACAGATTTGACGAATTGAATGGGCACGTCACGCCAGTCGGCAATGCCAGATTTTTCCATGAGCGCCTGTTGGGCAAACGCCTCTTTTTTAATCATTTGATCGCCGGTATAAACCGGGCGTGGCTGCAGCTGGGTGCGAATATGCTCCAGATAGCGCCAGGTTTCTTCCACAAAGCTTTTGCGCTCTGCGACGGTGGCCAATGGATAGAGGGTGTAGATATTTTTCAGGCGGTTGCTCAACTGGGCGTTGAGGCTGTTCAGCCAGGGCGCTTCCACCTGACGCAGCATAAAATCAGCAAAAAATTGCTCTTGACCTTTGAGGTTGCAATACTGATGCTTGTGTTCGACTTTAAGGGATCGTTCACACAACTGGAGCCACTGAGACTGGGCGGGGCTTAAGGTACTCATGGTTGTATTGTACCGTATACTTTAAGCGGGGCTACACCCTTCTGGCCAACAAATCTGTAGATCTACCTCGAAAAAACGTTTCCAGGGAAAACTCAATTGCTTAACCTGAGGTTCCCCGATGGTCGCGATTTCAGGATATTCTTCGCTCCACTGCTTAAGCCGTTGGTTGATAGTGTATATGCCCTGAACACAGGTGTTTAAGGTGACCGGGTCTGTGTAGTGGTCGCACCAGGCCTGACGCCAATGGCCCTGATACAGACCATCGTCTACCAGGCGCTCCATGAGTAAGCGACGCTGTAAATGTGGGTTTTCTTGACCATGTTTCAGATAAAACTTGCACCAGGCCACCAGATACCCCAGGGTATTGCCGGTGGTGTTCCAGGCGGCGTAACCTTGCAAAGCAAATAGGGCGTGTCGTTGTGCCAGGTCTTCCAGTAATGCCGCATCTCCTCCATTGGCATAAAAGACATCAGCCACAAACACAGGAAGCCCTTGAGGATCTTGTAAGCGCTGACTTAGGGGCTCATAGTGACTGGCAGGCAGGGGCCAGCGGGTGCTACGATCCAAAAATTGGTCCACCTGGGGTTGATCGGGTGGGGGATTGTGAAGCCACAGGACCGCTTGCGCTGCCTGATGGGGGTCGTCATGGAGGATTAAACCCGCTGCCTGGGCCTGGGCCTTAAGGGTATCGGAAAGGGGAATCCCCTCATAGCGGGTGATTTGATGCTGGGCTTCGGGGTGGGTCCAGGCCACCTCGCAGGCATAGGTTTCGGGCACCAGGACGCGGGCCATAAGTACGCTGCCGAGTTCATCGGCCCCCGGATAAATAAACAATTGCTCTGGTAGCTCTGCCTGATGATCGTGTAAACGATCCCGCTCTTGTACGTTCCATCCGTATTGCCCACTGTCGTCACAACCCAGCAGACATATGTTAATCCACCGGGCTTTGAGGCCTTCAATCACCGCGTTTAAAACGGTGTGGTTTCGCTGGCGGAGGCCGCGATAATCAGCCAGCACGTCCTCTGGAATTTCTGTGCTCAGGCGTTTAAACTCCTGGGCTTCGGCCTCCCAATCAGGGTTTACGCTGAGCGCGTGCTCTAGCCAGGAATAGCGGTAAATTTTTTCGCCGTAGGTAGCCCAATAGGAGCGCTCTTCGGTGTCATCATTGCTATTTGAGAGGCGTAGCAAGGTACCCAGGGTATAGATTTGAAGGTGAGGATAACGGGTTTTGAGGGCCTTAAGGCGTTCGAGTCGGCGCAACACCTCATCCAGCGAAACCGTGGATTTGCGAGAGGCCACCAAATTGCCGTAAAGCCAGGTATCCAGACTGAGAAAAAGCAGCAGGGGTTCATTGGAGTCACTGGCTTCGCAAGCGGCGGCCAACCAGTGTTCCAGGGCCCTGAGATTGGCTGGCTGTTTTGCGTTGCCCAGCAAGCGTGTTTCAGGGGTCCGTACCGTATGATCCCCCAGTTGGGCCAGCTCCACAGGAAAACGGGCGTTACAAGGACGCCCGTCCAGAGGAAGGTAAAGACAATAGGCCATAATTATTTACGGGCGCTAAAGAGATCTACCACCGATTTACGTACCGATGAACCGAATTGAATAAACAGCAAGCGGGTGAGCACACCCATGTAATTGCTCCATGAGATATAACCGTCAGGTGCTTCGGCGTCGCTGGCAAAAACGGACTCCCGCTCGATTTCTTCATCGACAATTTTTTCGCCCGCCACGTTAAGACCTGAAAGCTCATAAAAATCGAGGTTGAGCAGGGTGGGATACATATCCCGTGGGTTCAGCTTGATTTTTAAAAACTGGTCAATGGTATCGCACTTGTAATAAGACTCTTCAACGCGCTCCATGATTTCTTTTTTAAGGTTCATGGAGACTTCCACCACCCGATTCAAAGGCAGCTTTTGAATAAACCATTCCACCATTTCTTCAGAAACTTCTGAGGTCCGCTTGAGCATACTGCTGAGATGAGGCATTAAATCCCGCAGACGGAATTCAATGGAGACACCCACGTTAACGATGCGATCTTCGGTACCTGTGAGCACAATTTTAGCGGCTTTAGGCTCAATGGGCTTTTCATCCAGGGACATAATATATGCCCCGATATCGATCATTTGATGGTACAGCATTTAGTCTTCTTCTTCCTCATCATCTTCTTCATCCCAATCTTCGTCTTCTGAGGCACTGCTCTCGGTGTTTCTCACCATACGACCCACCAACACAGCACGCTGTTTGGCCGCTTTGGCGGCTTTTTTCTTGATGCGGTCCTCGATTAAAGAACCCCAGAGGGTAGGGAATTCTGAGCGCAGTGTGGGCACCAGATTGGCCATGATCCGGTAATGGATATGGGTTTTCAGGGCGTCCATTTTTTCACGCTGTTCGTCTTCAGGTAGCTCTAAGAAGGTTTCAATTTCATAGAGGTGTTTTTCGGCAATGCTCTGGGCTACAGCCATTGAGATATCGCGCATACCCTGGTGGGCCAGCTCAAATAAGAGGGCTTCTTTATCGATGTCCTCATGCAGCTCCGGCATGGCAGAAGCAATATGCTGCTTAAAATCCTGGGCTGCGGTGACAGAGACAAAATTGACCAACATCTCCGACTGTTCAATATCGTTGATGAGGGTGGCACGACGGCTATCTTTAAATAACAGCATGCCTCGCACGGCCTTGGTGATTTCTTTGTTCACCTCTTGAATGATTTCTTCGTAGATTTCAGAGGCTTCGCCTACATCCGTGTCCATAGAAATAACTTCTGAGCCGACGACCATATGCTTTTGAAGCTTGTCATCAGGTTTGGCCTCGACAAATGCGTCGATCAGGTTAGGCCCTTTGATGCGTCGGTCCATAAACTCTTTAAACTGAGCCAGGCCGCGGGGTTGGCTGAATTTTTTCGCTTCGGCGTATTCAATGGCCTGATCTGCGAGCTCATTCATGGCTGTATTAAACAGATAAGCCAGTTTGGGTTTGTCTTTAAACTCTAAAAATTTACCCAACTGGTACCAGACTTTGCGCAGTTTATTGGTGGCGTGCTCCTGCTCTTCTTGCAATAACAACAGCGCTTCTGCTTCCTCTTCGTCATCTTCATCCTGAAGCTCGCCGAGCATAAAGTTGAAAATGTCGTCGAAGTAGTCGCTGTAGTATTCAATTTGTTTTTCTATGCTCTGGCCCGTGGTCATGGGTTTAATGACCCGCTCCTTGAGTTTTTCAGGCAAGACAGGCGGAGCGGTTTCAATGGAGCGGGCTAAGGTTTCCATGAGACGCTGCACAAATTGCACTTCGCTCACCGAGTACCCCTGAGGATTTTGAACGGTAAAGGCCCACACCAGCGCCTCCACTTCATCGTTCACAATGGAAGGAAGCACCAAAATGGATTTAAGTCCCCATTGTTGGGCAAACTGTACCACTTGCTGATCTGAAAACTTGCTGGCGTCGGCAATCATCAGGGGTTGCCGGCTTTGACGCACCTGATCGGTAATCGACAAGGTGTTAAGAAACACACTTTCCATATCTGGCAGTTGGCCACCTTTGGGGGGCTCTTTGGGCGGCTGCCTGGGAATGGGAATATCAGAGCTCTCGTCGTCATCTTTACCTTTTTCATCGGGCTTGACGATGGTTTCAATGACTTCACCGTCCACAATGACCCGTTTGACTTTGGGTTTATTGGCCTCGGATTTTTCGACGGGCTTGGGAGGTAAGTTGCTTTGTTGACGGACGATACAGATTTCACCAATGACGTCGTAGGTTTCAAACATCGCAGCCACGACGTGATCGGCCTTAAGCATAAGCTTGAGTCGATTGGTGGCCAGTTTATACATCATGGGCGGATCAATAACGGAGGTGGCTAGCTCCGTCTGAAAGTTGTTGAACAGCTTTTGCAGCTCCATGTTGCGCATGCGCTGCTGTTCCATACGCTTTTTCTGTTCTGCCAGTGCGCGCTTTTGCTCACGGGTAAGCTTTTGAGGGGGTTGACCCCCTGGAACAGGCTGAGCGCCAGGGGGCAAATTTGGATTTTGCATGGGGTTCCTCTAGTGTGTGTATTCAGACCTTAAGCATAAGGTGGGCTGGGAGCAATTTTAGAGTGATTCTTCGATATCGTCTTCTTCGTCGTATTCGTCATCAGGGTTGTACTTCACGCCTTTTTTAAGGGGCGTGCTAATGGTTAAGTTAAAGGACTTACCGCCAATTTTAAAAGACATATACGCTTCTTCGCGGTCAGCTTCGATTTCAAAATCACGACCCGAAAAAACCTTTCCCATGGCTGCAGCGGCGGCCCGCATGGGGGCAGGTGGAATATTCTGGCCTGCACCGAGCAAAGAACGGGGAGGCACATCTGACTGAATTTGCTTGTGAGCATCGGACATGTTTTGCACAAAACGGTTCATCTGATTGTCTTGCGCCAATTTTAAAATCTGCTGCTGGTCCTGAGAGGGCAGTTGTGTCAGGGCGTTAACGTTGGTGGAGGGCAACTTCACCTGGCCCTGGAGCTGAGAGAACTGCTTTCCATCAATCCGAGGCGCTGCCTGGACAGGTTTCGATTGAGCCGGACGTGCTGCAGGTTGCGGGGTCTGAACCTGAGGGGTTTGAGGGGATACGCGATTAACACCACCAAATGACATAACGTGCTCCTTTAGCTTGTTTCCTTTATTTTACACCATATTCCTTGTGCATTAAAAGTCCCCATTCTGGTGCGCTTTGACAGAAACTTAACGGCTTTTAAATGCGCTAAAAATACTGATCTCAATCGATGAGGCTTGTGGCAAGGCTATATCTCCTCTTAAGCTGCTGCCATGACTTACTTTCGCAAACGTCTAATCCTGGATGTCCCTGTAGAGACGCTTTATCAATGGCATGCCCGTCCCGGGGCTTTTCAGCGTTTGACTCCGCCCTGGGAACCTGTGACCCTGGTGGGTGAATCGGGATCAGGGATTGATGCCCACAAGTGGATGAAGCTGCGCATGGGGGCCTTGCCCTTGTACTGGCTTGCCCGACACCGCGTGTCCCTTGAAAATAAAGGCTTTGTGGATCTTCAAGCTCAGGGGCCTTTTGCTTATTGGCAGCACCAACACCTTTTTGAGTCCCTGGGGACCGGCCAAAGCGCGCTGGTAGACGCAGTAGAGTATCGTTTACCTGTGGAGCCTTTTTCTCAGGTGGCCCAGGGTTTGGTGACCCAGCGTTTAGAGCGCATGTTTGCCTACCGTCATCGCATCACCCAGCAAGATATTTTAACCCATGAACATTACCAGAAAGCGAATCCTCAACCCATGAAAATCTTGATCTCGGGTGCCAGTGGACTGATTGGCTCTGCCCTTGTGCCTTTTTTAAGAACCGGTGGCCATACGGTATATACCCTCGTGCGTCACCGCCCCCAACACGCCCATGAAATTCAATGGGATGTAGCCCGGCAGCAGCTGAATGTAGCGGATCTAGAGCCCTTGCAATTGGATGCGGTGATTCACCTGGCCGGAGAGAGTATTATGGGCCGGTGGAGTCCCGAAAAAAAACAACGCATTTTGGACAGTCGCGTGCAGGGCACCCGTCTTCTGGTCAGCACCCTGGAGAAACTGAAACATAAACCCCAAACCTTCATTTGTGCTTCGGCCATTGGTATCTATGGCGATCGCCAGGGGGAAACTTTAACGGAGCAGACTGAGCCGGGAGCGGGTTTTTTGGCTTCTGTATGTCAAGCCTGGGAAGCAGAGGCCCGACAGGCTGAGGCATTTATGCGCGTGGTCACGCCCCGTATCGGAATTGTTCTAACGCCGCAGGGCGGTGCTTTGGCTCAGATGCTCTTGCCTTTTCAAATGGGGGTGGGCGGAAAGCTCGGGAACGGGCAGCAATACATGAGCTGGATCACCCTTGATGACATTTTGCGGGCTTTTTACCATGTGCTGTATACCGACGCGCTGTCAGGCCCTGTCAACTTTACGGCACCTACGCCGGTCAAGAACCAGCGCTTTACCCAGGCGCTCGCGCAGGTGCTCCATCGTCCCGCTTTTTTTCAGGTGCCCGAATTTGCCTTGCAGTGGACCCTGGGAGAAATGGGTGAAGAGCTGCTGTTGAGTAGTGCAAACGCCCTGCCAGACAAACTTACAAGTTCTGGCTTCGTCTTTCAATATCCTGATCTTCAGCAGGGTTTGCGTCATGTGTTGGGGCATTAGACTCTGCTACTAAGGGCAGCGATTCCAGCAGTTGACGGTACAAATAGCAGACGCCTTCTGCATCTTCTGCTTCCACCCACAGGGTTCCCCAGCCCTGTTGTACTTCCCAAAGACGGCCATAGGCCCGGTCGGCATAACGTTTCAGTACATAAGGTATGCCGCGATCCTCGAGGATTTCAATCAGAAATTCAGCGGACCACGGGCTATCAAAGTTGAGGAGCCTAACGGGTGTGTGGAGTGTGTGCATAATGTTAGAATAAGCTGAAACTGTGCACAAAGGATAGAGCGATATGGCTTGGCGACCGTTTTTTTTATCAGTCTTTTTAGGGGGGGCCTTAACACTTCCCACGCTGGCGCAAGACCGTGGTGCCCCACAAATTCTTGTGAATGGCCAAATTTTGCAATTGCAGCAGGCTTCCTTTTTGCAGCGCAATATCTTGTATTTTCCCCTGGAGGTGCTAGAACATCTGGGGTTTCAGGTTTTGCTTGACCCCGTTAAGCAGCAGGCCCGGGTCTTGCGCGCGGATCGTTTTTTTGTACTGGAGGCCAATAGTCCCATCATCACCTGGCAGCGTCAGGGATTGCGCATGGCTCATGCTCCCCTTTGGCAAGAGGGCACCCTTTTTGTTCCCCGTGATTTTTTGGCGCATTTGGGTGTGTTTTTAGCCCAAAACGTGCAAAACCAGGATATTCAAATTCGTACCGATCTCAATACGCTACAAGAAGTGCAGCATTTTCCGACCGATGTATATACACGGCTTGTATTTCAATTTAGCCGCGCGCCGCAGTATAGCGTCAAAGAAACCCCTGAACAGATTCAACTTGATCTTAAAGGCGTGGATACAGAAACCCTGGAGAGCTTGAAAACGCGCTTTAGTGATACGCTGTTATCCCAGGTGCAGGTGCAAAAAACCGGCACCTATACCGCCCGTGTGGTGATTCAGAAAAAGTACCCCACGCCCCATAAAATTTATCTGCTGAAAGATCCACACCGACTGACGGTGGACCTGGTGAAAATTTTTCAGGACGATCAACAGCAAAGTGTAGCGCCAGGCGTGACCTATACCCGGAGTTACCAGGGAAAAGCTTTTGGGCCCATTACCTATTATGTTTTGCGCCTTTCTCCCAATGCGCCCTATACCTTGCAAACCAAACTGTCCCATAACGGTCGTGGTTTTACCAAGTCCCTGACCAGTGCGCTGGCCCGTCAAAGTGGAGCTCTGGCTGCCGTCAATGCAGGCTACTTTAGTCGCGAGGGTATGCCGCTGGGAATGCTGATCCAAAACGCTGAACTGATCAGTTCACCCATTTATGCTCGTACCGCCTTGCTCAAGGACTACCAGGGGGCATTTCGTATTCAAGAAAGTGGTGCTTCTTTATCTTGTTTTATGCCGGCACAACGCCAGGCATTGGCCTTTAACAGTGTCAATCTCCCCCGTCAAAATGAACAGCGGGTCTTATATACCCCGTTCTATGGAGCCCGTACGGGTACTCGGCCTGAAAACAATGCCCTAGAGCTTCAGGTGGCTCTTGATGGTACCGTAACCGCTATGGGAACTCATAATTTAGACATTCCGGCTACCGGTTATGTGATCTCGGCGCAGGGTGCAGGAGCAAAATGGTTTCAAGATCATGCCTATGTGGGCATGAAGATCGATATCTTTTCGAAGGTCTGGCAAGATCTGGGCGGGGTAACCGAAGGCGTGGGTGGGGGGCCTCGTTTACTGGCCAATGGTCTGATTCGCGTGACAGAAAAGCAAGAACGCTTTCAGGCAGATATCGCTGTGGGACGTGCTCCCCGTACAGCTCTTGGGTTTACGGCCAGCGGTGAAACCCTTTTGCTGGTGGTAGATGGCCGGCAAAAGACAAGTCAGGGTGTAACCTTGCACGAGTTAGCGCAACTGATGCGTGAGCAAGGGGCGGTAGAGGCTATGAATTTTGATGGCGGCGGATCCAGCACCTTTGTGCTGCAAAATCAGGTAAAGAATAAACCTTCTGATGGAAATGAAAGACCTGTCTCTACAGCACTGGTAGTGGTGCCAAAATAGTGTTAAGATAAGGGCAAATCAAATGTTTTTAAGTTTTTTACATTAAAGGCGTAACAGGATGCAACTTAATAAATCCGGGGGCTCAGACCCCATTGCTCAACTGATTCAGCAAATTGATATGCCCGCTTTGCGGCAAAAAGGAGCTGGGTCTGCTCCTGTGCAAACTCCTGCTGCTGCACCCACTCAGCGTTTTACCGATGACGCCTTTCAGAGCTTGCGCCTGGGCGAAGCCTCGCTGCACAAAGGCGCTAAAGGGGCTGCCGTAGCTGAGCTCCAGGATGCCCTGTTGGCCATGGGTTTTTGGACGGGCGGAACCACCGATCGTCAGGAAAATGGTGTGTATGGTGCTCCTGATGGGGATTTTGGCAACAAAATGCGCACCGCCATTAAAAACTTTCAAGACAACCGAGGATTGCCTCAAACCGGTGTGATCGATCAGCAAACCTTTGCTGAAATCGAGCGCCTGGCACCTGCGAAAGGTGAAACCATTTGGTCTCCCAGTTATGCGGTCAAAGATGCCACGTTTGTGCCCAGCAATTTGCTGCCCAATGGGGATCGCGCCAAAGTGGTCGTGGACCTTTCTGAAAACCGCATGTTTTTATTTGACAAGAACAATGAAGTCAAACAGGTGTACTCCGTGGCTGTGGGTAAAATTAATCCTGCCACCGGTAAGTCCGTGACCAGCGTGGGCTATAAGCAAGTGGACTCCATGGTTAAAAATCCCGCGTGGTTGGGCGAGCAGCTTTACAACACAGCCGATATTTTTGGACCTAGACTGGTGGGACTCGGCGAGTATAACCCTGACACCGAGCGCGTCAAAAATGCACCTTTTGAGATCCATGGCACCAACAACGAAAACAGCATTGGCGATGATGCGTCTTCCGGCTGTGTGCGCATGCTCAACCAGGCGGTAGAGGAACTGTATCCGCAAATGCAAAAAGGCGACCGCGTCTACTTCAAAGAGTGAGACATTTCTGTTTCAAAAAGCCATTCCAGCAATAAGCTCAGTTCTCCTTCGCTGCGTGAGAAGTGGTTTTTTCGCTTGTTTTGGGATGCTATGCTCTCATAATAATCCGCAAACTCCCCGGCTTGCCATAGCTGCAAGAGATCCCCATGAATGTAAGACTGTTGGGCAATGGCGGGTGTATTGCCCAGGGCCTCAGCCACGCGCTCAGCGATGGCCTTGAGCGAGAGGTTTTCACCCTTTTGGTGGGCGGTGACCATACTCTCGTATGCGGTTAAAGTGCCTTTCCAGGTGCGAAAGTCTTTCGCAGAGATGGGGAATTTCCCCACGTCTTTTAAGGTGTGATTCAACTGATCTCTGGAGATATGGTGACTTTCTCCGTTTTCAAAGTAACGAAAGAGCCATTCTCCTTCTGTGGCCAGAGCCAACAGAGACTGTAAGACCTGACTGAGGCGCTTATGACGCAGCTGAATACATCGTTGCTTGCCTGACTTTGCTAAATAGCAGAGTTCAATGCGTGAACCTTTACACTGCACGTGCTCGGGCAGGAGCGTGGTTAAGCCCACGGTTTCTCGCTGTTCATAATAGGTCTCGCTCCCAATGCGCAAAGCGCCTTTATCTAAGAGTAAAATCATTAAGGCCAGGACTCGCCCGTAGGTCATATCGGCCGTGCAGGCAAAGGGTTGTAGCTGTTGGTAGGCCTTGCGGCGTAGCGAGGGGAGCGCCTGAGCGAAAGTGAGCAAATGATAATATTTTAGACGGTTTCTGTAGGTCGACCATTTGGGGTGATACGCATACTGTTTTCGACCGGCCTCATCTTCGCCGTGAGCCAGGATATGAAAATTATCTGCTGGAGCCAACCACACGTTTTTCCAGGCCGGGGGCGCTGCAATCCGCTGGAGGCGCTCTCGATGGGGCAGCTCAGTCACAGGGTTTCCCTGGGCATCAAAATAACGAAAGCCTCTTCCCCAGTGTTTTCTTAGATAACCCGGGGTATGCTCAAGGCAATAAACAAGTCCCTGGGCTTCGGCACACCGCTCAGGCTCATGATAATGTTGTTCTATTTTTTCAATAAAATGTGGCATCGTTCGCGTTCTCCTGTTCTCCATGGTAAGGACAAGTAGGGGTTTCTCTGGAAGGGTTTAAATGCTTTTCAGACAAAGAATCAACGGCATTTTTACAGCCTTTTAGACGATAGGGTATAATTCAGAGCGAAGAGGTAAAGCATGAGTATTCTTTACGAAGACCGCTATCTGGTTTGCGACGATAATGCCCTGACCATTAAGGATTATTTTTTCCCAAAGGGAAGTAAGCGTATTGCTTACGCTGACATTCGTGACGTCTCTGAAAAAGAACTCTCCTGGTGGCAAGGACGCTTGCGTATTTGGGGCATGGACCTTGAACCGTATTGGTATCATCTGGACACTCAGCGTCCCCTGAAATCTCGCGGCATTTGCCTGGATACGGGAAGCTGGTTGAAGCCTGTATTAACGCCTGAACACCATGATGAGGTGCTTTTACTTCTCAAAGAAAAACGACGAGGAGATGTGTAATGCAGCAGTACCCCCCCATCAAAATCAAACCCAATACCAGCCCCCACGTTTTTGTGGAGCGCCTTGCGGAAGTGGCCGAAGAGTTAGAGGGGTACGCAGGACGCCTGGAAGCCTCAGATGGTGAAGATACCCTGACCCTTTACTTGCAAGCGCCGGGCTATGCCGATCCCTCTTTAGAAGTTCGTATTGTGAGTGCCAAGCGTACCGATGTAAAACATGTGCATTTGCGTTTAGCACGTCCCGACTGGAAAATCGAAATGCCTGAGTATGAGGTCTACACTGAAGCCGCCCAAACGGCCACTGAAAAACTTCTCAAAGACTACAATCGGCGTTATAAAACCCGCTTACGCTTGAATATTAAATCCCTCGATAAACTAGAGCCTCAGCTGACGCCCAAGATTCGTCAAGCCTTTGAGGACTTCGCACAGCATGCGCACAAAGAGGTGTTGGGCGGTCGCGATTGGGAACGGTATTACCGTTTTATTCGTTTAACGCACGCCTTTCAGGTGCGCATGGACGAAGAGCAAATCTTTTACTTACTCACGTCGGCGGGTTTTCCCAAACAGTATGCCCGTGAAATCTCAGATGTTTATATGCATGGCCGCGCGTTATTGGCCAATAAAGGATAATCACAATGCAACTCAGAACCTTTACTTATCTGGATACCTTACAGCCTCAGGTCGCTGCTTTTCAAGCCACCGTTTCCCAGGGTTTTTTGCCGGTGGAAGGCCAATCTGCGCTCTACATTGAAATTAACCCCGGTATTGCGATTAATGCCCTGACCGATGTGGTCTTAAAACAAACCCGAGTCAAACCCGGCATGCAGATTGTCGAGCGGGAGTATGGTGTTCTAGAAGTGCATCACGATGATCAAGGCGAGGTCAGAGCTGCCGGTGATGCCATCTTGGCCGAAATGAATTTACGCCTTGAAGATCGCATTCAGCCCCAGATTATATCGAGCCATACCCTGACAGGGATTGCCCCTCACCATGCCATGCTGATTAACCGCATGCGCCACGGTGATATGGTCACATCAGGGGAAACCCTGTTTGTCTTTGAAACCTATCCGGCAGGTTATGCCTTGCTGGCGGCTAACGAGGCCGAAAAGGCTGCCCGGATTAAAGTGCTTGAGATACGTGCCAGTGGTGCTTTTGGACGTCTTCATTTGGCGGGAGACGAAGAAGAAATAAAAGAGGCTGTCAAAGCCATGACCCATTGTTTAGAGAACCTAACGGGTCGCACAGAAAAGGTACGTTAACAGGATAAACATATGTTGAAAACCTCTCGTTTGCCTGGCTTTTATCAGCTGAGTGTGGCAGAACGCATTGCTAAATTGGCAGAAATTTATGAATTAGACGTGGAAGAGGTGCGTGCCATGAGCTCTCAGGGCGCACTGTCTTTAGAACAAGCTGACAAAATGATTGAAAATGCCGTGGGAATTTTTAGTTTACCCATTGGCATTGGCGCCAATTTTTTGATCAACGGCAAAGAATATCTGGTGCCTATGGCCATCGAGGAACCCTCTGTGGTGGCCGCGGCCAGTTTTGGCGCTAAAATTGTCAGGGATGCGGGTGGCTTTACGACCTCGAGCACCGAACCCCTGATGATTGGACAAATTCAGGTGGTGGATTGCCCCGACTGGGAGGCTGCCTCTGCGGCCGTTCTGGCTGAAAAAGAGACCTTGATTGAAAAGGCCAACCACGAATTTGTGCCCAATCTGGTACAGCGTGGTGGTGGCGTTCAGGACTTAGAGGTGCGTTTGTTGGGAAGTGCTGACCATACCTATGGTCAGATGCTGATTGTGCATGTGCTGATCAACACCTGCGATGCCATGGGAGCGAATCTTATTAATACCACTGTTGAAGGCCTGGCTCCTGACATTGCCCGCCTGACGGGGGGCAAGGTCTACTTGCGTATTTTATCCAATTTGGCAGATCGCCGTTTGGCCCGTGCGCGGTGTGAAATTCCCCCGGCCTGCTTTAACACGAAGCACCTTCGGGGGGAGGCTGTTATTGCGGGTATTGTCCAGGCCCAGAACTTTGCCGTCTTGGACCCTTATCGGGCGGTGACCCACAACAAGGGCGTCATGAACGGCATTGATGCTGTTGTCATGGCCTGTGGCAATGACTGGCGTTCGGTGGAGTCTGCGGCCCATGCTTATGCGGCCCGGTCCGGGCAATACCGTGCCATGACCGAATGGTACACCAATGACAAAGGCCACCTGGTGGGAGAGCTTGAGTTACCCATGGCCGTGGGTACAGTGGGCGCCGCGATTTCTTTGCACCCCATGGCAAAGATTGCCTTGAAGTTTGCCCGGGCCAAGAGTGCCCGCGAGCTGGCTGAGATTATTGTCTGTGTGGGGTTGGCGCAAAACCTGTCTGCGATTCGTGCCCTGGCCACAGACGGTATCCAAAAAGGACATATGGCTCTGCATGCGCGCACGGTGGTGATGACGGCAGGGGCACCCATGGATCGCGTGGATGCACTGACCGCTGAACTGATCGCCACCGGAGAGATTACGCTTTCTCGTGCTCAACAATTGTTGAATTCCTGAGCCTGTATGTCCGTTTCTGCAAGTGCACCCGGTAAGCTGATTCTGATGGGAGAGCACGCGGTGGTCTATGGGGAGCCTGGGCTGGTCCTGCCTTTGCCCGGACTTCGTGCCCACGTCCGTTTAACCGCTGCGCCATCCCCGCGCCTGGAAGCTCCAGATTTAGACCTGATTACGGAGTTGAGTACGGGCATTCAGGCATTGGCTGAAGCAGAACACTTGCATCCCTTAGAGCAAACCCTCCTGAAAGCCCAGCGCCATTTGCACACCCGCTATGGCGTGCCTCAGGCCTTGCCGAGGGTGTGCTTTCATGTGTCGAGTGAGATTCCCGTCAAGCGAGGAATGGGCAGTGGCACGGCGATCTCTTGCGCCTGTTTACGAGCCCTTGCGGCTTATTATGAGATCCCACGTCTGAAAGCTGATGACGTGGAAGCCTTCGCACAAGAAATGGATACCCTGTATCATGGCCGCCCTAGCGGAATCGATGCTGCGGTCATTGCCCATGAACGCCCTCTGCGTTTTCAGCGCTCCCCATCAGGGGCCCCTGTGGTGCGTTTTTTAGACTTACCACCGTTATCGCTATTGATTGCAGATACGGGTCCGGCCCGACCTACCGTAGAGGTGGTGCAACAGGTGGCCTCGTCGTACGCCCGTGATCCGCGTACCGCAGCCGTGATCGCTCAAATTGGACAGTGGGTACTTCAGGCTGAAGACGCATGGCGGCACCAGCGCATTGATCTTTTAGGACCGCTTTTGTTTTTGAACCATGAGGCTTTACAGCGTCTGGCGGTTTCTACGCCGGCGCTTGATGCCCTGGTGTTGCAGGCCCGTCAACTGGGAGTACCCGGTGCGAAGTTATCGGGAGCAGGACAGGGCGGTGTCTGTTTTGCTCTGTTAACCCCGGGCCGTGAACAGGAGCAGACCCAGGCTTTACGTCAGCGTTGGGCGCCGCACTGCTTAAAGCTCTACGCCTCGGCTTGAGGATCCTGTTGCTCATGGAAAAAAGGCCACCAATTCCAGTGCCCCATTAAGGCCATAAAACTGGGTACCAGAAAGAGGCGGACGAGGGTGGCGTCGAGAAACATGGCGGCCACAATGCCTACACAAATTTCTTGCGTTTGCGAAGAACTTGAAAAACAGCCCGGTAAAAACACCCCCAAAAGAATCAGTACCGCACTCGTAATGAGAGAACCGCTCTGGGCCAGGCCATGAATCACAGCGGCTTTGGCTTGACGGTGCTTTTGATAGTGTTCGTGGATACGCCCAATCATTAAGACTTCATAGTCCATGCTGAGCCCAAAAACCAGGCAAAATAAAATTAACGGCACCGTATTGGTCACCGCTCCGTTTACCGTACTGTGAAGGACAGATTGCCCCCAACCCTCTTGAAATACCCATACCAAAACACCAAAAGCCCCCAAAATGGGGACAAAATTAATCAGAGCAGCTTTGAGGGGAAAGACAATGGATTTAAAATGCCATCCCAGAAGCAGTAATACACCCCCAATAATCAAGCAGAGCATGAGCGGAAGCTCTCTATACAGCTCATGGGTCAGATCATTGACGCGGGCCACGACGCCCCCGCGCAAGAGATCTCCGTGTTGAAGGGCTGTTTTTTCGCTGCCTAACGCTGCCATAATACGGGTGTGGGCTTCAGGGGCCTGGGTGTCTTTAGGAAAAACATACACCAGCGTTTGTTGGGGAGACTCAGGATGTACCACCTGCCTTAAGATCTCGGGGGCACCCCAAAACCCCAGGGTCTGGAGTCCCTGATAGAGGGTTTGATAGCTCGCCAAAGGTGCGCTGCCTACCAGGCTTTGAACCCTGTAAACGTCCGGGTGTTGTGCCAGGTGTTGGTGCAAAGCATACAGCTCCGTCAGGGCTTCACCTGAAAACACATTGGTATGTTGATACACCGCAATAATGGGCAAAAGCTCGCCGCCCCAGTGGTCTTTTTGTAGGTCGGTGTAAGCCTGGGTGGATTCAGCGTCTCGCGGAGCAATTCCGTTAACCGGAGACCAGATTTTAAAATGTTGTAAGGGCCAGACCAGCAGAGCAAGGGCCATGAGTGAGAAACAAAAGTAGAGCTTTGCATGGTGGACCACATGGGTGGAAAAGCGGTACCACAGCACTTGATTGCGATGCCGTTGCCGGGTGATCCAGCGGCTTAAAAAACCAGGCCAATGCCACCAGCGGTCTCCGTAGACCAATAAAAGGGGTAAAAGCACCAGGGCGTGAAAGAGGCTGAGCCCAATGATCACCATAAGATGCACCATCAAATGGCGACTCAGAGAGACTTCTGGAATCAAAAGGGCGCTCAGGCTAACCAACATAATCAGGCCTGAGAACAAAACCGTTTGCCCGGTATGGTACAACGTGCTGGACCAGGCTTTTTGAAGGTCCGCACCCTGGGCACGCTCTTCTTGAAAGCGACTGACGATAAACAAAGCATAATCAATGCTCAGGGCCAGTCCCACCAATGAGGTTAAAATACGCGAAACCGGGCTTAATGGGGCGTCAAGTAGGACCATTAAGCCCTGGAAGCAAAGCAAAACCGATCCCCCCAGCAGCAAGGGTAGACAGGCTGTGCTTAAGGCACCAAAGGTTAAAACGAGCACCAGCAGTGAAAGCAAAAAGGCGAAGTTTTCACTGCGCTGGGCATCTTTTTTGCTCTCACTACGGGTATCATACTGGAACGCTGTGCTGCCGGTCAGGCGAGCCTGGGGATGCCATTGGTGTAAGGCCTGTCGCAGGTGAGGCGTTTGATTTTGAAGGGTGGTGAGCGCAAAATGAGGTGAGAATACAATTTTGTATAATTGCCACTGGTGTGGCCGCTCGGTTTGCACCGCTTGTACCGCTTGTATTTCGGGTACGGCGGCTTTTAAATGGCTTTCCAGCCCTGCACCGGACACTGACTGAGGCAAGACCACTGCCGCTGTGCCCCCCAACTTTAAGGCAAAATCTTCGGTTAAAATTCGCTGTACCTGCGCTGCTTCTGTCTGGGTAGCTCCAGATAACTCCATTTCATGGGCTTGACGGGGACTGAGCAAAAGATACAGGGCGACAGCCACAAAAAAGATGAGCCAGCCCACCAAAATCCGCTTGCCTTGCCTGTAAATCCAGGAAAAAATGAGATTGAAATTTTGCCGCATAACGGGTATTTTACCAGCCTTCGGCTTATGCTATGATGCTTGTGTACCCTGGAGGACGAAAGAATGACACAGCAGGAATTAGAAAACTGGGATAAACTCACCCGTATCGAACGTTTGGGTGAAATGTTGGTGCGCTTACAGGTGCTTAAACTTTCTCAACTGACTGCGCTCATGCAAGAGCAAGAAGAAACGGGTAAGCGTATTGGAGAGCTGGCAGTTGAAAAGGGCCTGATTTCCCAGGATGAACTCGTAGAGTATCTGATCCGTCAGATTCGTGAAAGTCAGGTGGTAGACGAAAGCCTTCGGGAATTGGGAAAAATGACCGAAGAAGAAAAATGGGAGCGGGTCTCTCAACATGAGCGTCTGGGCGAACTTTTGGTGAAACGCCAGGCCATTAAGCTGTCGCAATTGGTGGCCGCTATTGAAGCTCAAAACCACGAACCCGAGAAACACCTGGGCCAGGTCTTAATGGAGCAAGGGCTGATTCGCCAGGAAGACCTTGAAGAGGTCCTGGCCTTGCAACAACAGCAGAGCCAAACCCTTAAGGCCACCATCGAAGAGGTTCAGCAGCACCCGCCCAGCAGCAAATAAGTCTTACCGAATATCTTGAGCCACAGCGCACTTATCCCGTGCGGACTGTGGCTTTTTCAATGATAAGCAAAAAAAAATGGACCCCCTGAGCAAGGAAATCCATAAACTGAATTGAATAGTAAGCGGAAGCAAAACTGTATACTTGAGCTGTATGTTTTTGCTTATACAAAATAATACATCATGTATTTTTAAGTGTCAACCCTCCAGCGGCTATGTATTTTTTTTTGCAAAGCTGATCTTGTGCCGGGCAAGAAATTAGAAAAGAAAAACACATGAAAATTGATGCTTATTGCCTTTGAGGCCTTGACAAGATAGTATACAGGATGTATACCATAGAAGTATGGAACAACAAATCAACAAGCGGGAGCTTGAAGCTCTCAGGATTATACGCAATCATATATTGCACGTGGGGCGTTCCCCTTCCGTTCGTCAAGTGATGAATGAGATGGGTTATCGTTCGCCCCGTTCAGCTTCAATATTGATTGACAGACTGATAGAGAAATCCTTTATCAAACGACGCCCTGATGGCGGCCTACAGCTGCTTGCAGGTACCGATAGTGACGCCACCCACGCTCAAACCGTCAACATTCCCCTGGTGGGGATGGTAACCTGTGGAGAACCGATTATGGCCGAAGAAAATGTCGAAGCCATGATTCCCGTATCCACACGCCTGGCGCGTCAACCCCACCGTTATTTTTTGCTTCGCGCAAAAGGTGACTCCATGAATGAATGCGATATTCACGATCAGGATTTGGTTTTAATTCGCCAGCAAACCACAGCCGAGGACGGGGATCTTGTGGTTGCATTGATCGACACTGAAGCCACGGTCAAAGAATTTCGCAAGTCGCGCAATATGATTGTGCTGAAACCCCGCTCAACGAATCCGATGCATCAACCCATCGTATTAACCGATGATTTTCAGATTCAGGGCAAGGTGGTGGCTACACTTCCCCAGGAAGTACTCAACTGATCCCGGTATTCCCTATGTTTCGCTGGTTCGCCGGGATCAGCCCTTCAGGGACGAGATAAAAAAATGATCGCGTTGTCCTGTTTTAACAGCTCCCCTTTTTCATCACAGCCGTAAATCCGATAATCGTAAGCGCCCATGGCCTGATAAAGAATCATTCCCGCAAAATCCGTTTTATCTGTGGCATAAGCGTAGTCGCTATAATCCCGGATAATTCCCTCCCGTTGTCGGGCTTTGGTAAAAGGATTACGGTGAAGTGTCCAATATCCTTGTGCTTTTGCTTTTTGATACAGTTGTTCCAAATTGGCGGGATAGGTTTTGCCTTCCACAGGATAAGCCTCCACCATCAGGCGGGTTCTTTCCATAGCGTCGATAAGAACCGTATATTCGGCGTTTTGCTGGATTAAACGTCCCAGGGCTTTAATCTGGTATACCGGACTATCGAGAGAAAAGCGTTTGACCCATGCCATGGTCTGGTGACGCATGGGCCCGTCGCTGCTGAGGCCAATAGCCCAATAAATCAAGCCAAAACCCAGGGCAAGCGCAGCCAAAGCCATTAGCGGGCGTTGTATGCGGTGTTTAAAAAAACGTCGAAGCGAGGGTCCGTAAGCCCTGAAACCCTGGGGTTGATGCGGACTTCGGTAAATACTTAATTGCCGTGTGACATAGGGAGTAAGAGGCTTTGTTTTTTTTCTCACTCTACTTCCCTGTGCTTTATCTATTTTTTCAAACTTGATTCTTTTCAGATTACTGTAGTTTTTGTCCCTTGTCAAAGCAGGGGGCTTGATTCCCTGCTGCCATTGGTGACATCAATGCTTTTAAATGGTACAAACGATTTTACAGATCCCATAAAAAAGGTGCATAATCAAAAAAAACACATCAAGGAAGCGCAATCCCATGACCCATACCATTCAATACGAACAAGATATTGCAGTCATTGGCGGCGGAGGAGCCGGCATCATGGCTTATTTACGCGCCGTTCTCAACTGTGACCAGACAGTCCTCTTTCAAGGCGATGCCGATACCAAACGGCGGGGGCGGGCCACCTGGGTTCACGAGGTGGACAATATTCCCGGTATGCATGATCTTAAAAAACCGATTTTAAACACCGCAAAATCCACCCTAAACTGGATTAAAAATCACCCTACATTGAGTGCTTACGGCACGGTAGTGAATGGTAAGGTCGATCGCATTGAGCCTCTTGAAGCGCATCAGGGTTTTCGCCTGCATTATACAGAAAAAAAAGAAGCCCGCAGCATGGTGGTACGGGCGGTTATTTTAGCCACAGGAATTATGGATATACAGCCTGTCATTGGGGGGAGTATTGAGCCGATCTTTCCTTATGCCAATGTGGGACATGTCTTGTACTGTTTGCGCTGCGATGGTCACCAAACCCTGGGTTCTGAACTCTCCATTCTGAGCAGCGGGGACAAAGCGGTACAGATTGCTGCGCTCTTGCAAGAACGCTATCGCCATCAACAGATTAAAATTCTTACCCATGGTGCTGAACCCCAGTTTTCAGAAGAGATGCAGAAATTGGCCCAGGCCTATGGTATGGAGGTGTTTACTTCAGAAATTACGGAAATTTTGGGCGACCCCAAAGTGGGTTTGGAAGGCTATAAATTGGCTTCGGGTGAAGTGGTTTCCACCAATAAATCCATTATTGCGCTGGGCAGTATGATTTATAACGAGCTTTTTAAAGCCATACCGGGAGCTGAATTGGCTGAAGACGGGCGTATTTTGACGAACGCTGAATTTGAAACTTCTGTGCCAGGGATTTTTGCCATTGGGGACATTGTCGCGGGCACGAAAATGCAAATTTATACAGCCTGGGAAGAGGCCGTAGTGGCTGCTGAAGCCATTAATCGACGCTTTCGTTTAGAAAAACGGCAGGCGCTTTTAAGCGCGTGAGGCCGGTGGGGCGCTTTGCGCCGAGCCCGACGGGGGTGATGCATCTGGGAAACCTGCGCACAGCGCTTTTGGCGTGGTTGCAGATGCGTCATCTGAGAGGGGATTTTATCTTACGTATTGAAGACCTTGATAAAAGCCGTTGCCGTCCTGCTGCCGAGCAGCGTATCCAGGCGGACTTACGCTGGCTGGGTTTGGAATGGGATGCTTTTTATCGCCAGTCAGAACGCCTGGGGATATATGCAGATTATTTACAGCGTCTGCACACCTATCCCTGTACCTGTTCGCGCAAAGATGTGCAAGAAGCTCTATCTGCACCCCACCTTAAAAGTCGGGCTTATCCGGGAACCTGTCTCAGCTCTCCTTTACAGCCTGAGCGCCCCCGTTCTTTGCGTTGGCATACCCCAGATGCCATGATTGCTGTACAAGACGCCTATCAACCCCCTTTGTGCTATGCCTTAAAAAGCGTTGTGGGAGACTTTGTCTTGCAGCGCAACGATGGCGGCTACGCCTACCACTTTACCGTGGTGGTGGACGATGGTTTGATGGGGGTAACCCATGTGACGCGAGGGGCAGATCTCTGGCGATCTACCCCGCAGCAGGTTGCCTTACAGCGTGCGTTGGGTTTTGGGCAGCCGGTTTACGCCCATGTGCCTTTGATGAAATCTCAGGGCAAGCGTCTGGCAAAACGCGATAATCCCCAGGGGCTAGCGGCGCTTCAGGCGGAGGGAATGGGACGTGAGGCGGTGCTGGCTTATCTGATCAAGAGTTTGGGGTGGCGCGTGCCGAAACGGGTGTCTTTAGAAGACCTTTTGTTTGAAATTCAGCGGGGAACGTTTCAGACGCCTTTGTTTGGTTTAGTGGTTTAGGCGTTATCGTTTAAAATGGTTAGCTTAACAGACATGACGCCCTGCCCGAGGTTACCAATGCGTTTAAAGGCTTCTGGAGAGAGGTCAATAATACGTTCTCCGACGAAGGGGCCCCGATCGTTGATTTTGACCACCACTGACTTTTGTGTGGCGGTATTGGTCACCAGCACTCGCGTGCCAAAGGGCAGTTTTTTATGGGCTGCCGTTAATTTTTTTACGTCATAACGCTCACCGTTTGCGGTGCGGCGGCCGTGAAAAAAACCGCCGTACCACGAGGCCTGTCCTTCCTGGTGGCTGATATTGCTGCGGACGTGAGCGGTCGTAATGTTTGAGGCCCCTGTATCTTGGCGCAGACGATTGGTCAGTCGCACCAGGCAGCTCAAATTGCTTTCTCCTGACTTTTTCCAGCTTTTATCGAGACGCATGAGACGGATATTGTGGTGCCAGATTTCATACTGAAGCCGTTTGTTTTGATAGGTAATCACCGGCAAAATGGCCTGGGGATTCAGGGTGCCTTCACTGCGCATATGGTTGAGGGTGCGCGCAAGATATTGAACATCACGGCGTAAGGTTTCTTGATGCGCGGGGGTTAAGGGTTGGCTTTGAATGCGGGTGTGCCCGTCTTCGGTGAGCTGGACTTTGTGTTGCTGCACACGGTAACCAAAAACCGTGGGGTAACCTGGGGTGCTGGCCTGGGCGGCGGTGTTTAATAAAGTGCCCAGCCCTGCCGCGAGAATTATTCTTTTGGGGACTAACATAGTAATTCGAGTCCTTTTTTATTCTTTTATTGGCTATAATTTAACCTTTGGTTTATACAGTGTAGATCCAGATCTAAAAAAAGTGCAAGAAGATGGGTTCTTGATCACAAAAGCATTGAAGGACTAGCACTATATCTGTTAGAGTGCTAATATGATTTTAAATCAACGTCACTTCAATGAAAGTTCATGCAAATAAAGGCTTGAATATGCAGATAGAGTATCGTTTATCTCAGCGTAAAAGAGCGATCTTGGACGCCATCGTACGCGATTATATTTTGCACGGTGAGCCCCTGGGCTCCCGTACGGTTATGCAGCGCCACGGCTTTAGCTTTAGCCCTGCAACCATT
Organism: Candidatus Sericytochromatia bacterium; assembly: GCA_964229355.1. GTDB lineage: Bacteria > Cyanobacteriota > Sericytochromatia > UBA7694 > UBA7694 > CAXRDE01. The sequence goes on from CAXRDE010000016.1 coordinate 67,365, forward strand.
CGCAATGAAATGGCCGATCTTGAAGAAGCGGGACTTTTGTCTCAACCCCACACCTCTGCCGGGCGTATTCCTTCGCAAAAAGGGTATCGCTTTTTTGTGGATCACCTGATGCAGGTATATATACCCACGCAGGAAGAGCAGCAGTTTATGCGGCGGTTGCAACAAACCTCTCGGGCGGTGGATGCCGTTTTGTCGCAGGCCATTCGTATTTTATCTGAAGCGACCCAAAGCATTGTGATTGCTGAAACCCCCCGTTCTCAGACCCATTCTCTGGGGCGGATTGAGCTGCTTTTAATTGACCATTACTCAGTGGTTTTAAACCTGTTGTATAAAAACGGGTTACGCCGCCACTCGGTATTGCAATTGCCTCAAGCCGTGAATACTGAGGTCTTACAAGTCTTAAACCGTTATCTTAACGCCCAGATTGAGCGTTTTGCGTCGGTGGATGTGCTGTTTCACCGGATGGTGACACGGCCTTTAGCGCGAGAAATGATGCCTTATCAGCAATTGGTACTGGATACCATTTCTGAAATTTATGCCCAGGTGCAACGGGATGAAAAAGTAATGCTTTCGGGTACCACCTATCTTTTGCAAGAACCTGAGTTTCAAACCATGGAAGAAGCCTTTCCCATTCTCAACTTTTTAGAGAAAGAAAGGGTCATTCATGAACTGTTACACTCGTGTCAAAACAATAACCTTCAGAAATCACATAATGTATACTGCCTTATCGGTTATGAAAACACCTATCAGGAATTGCACAAGTGCAGTTTTATTGCGACCCCTTATTACATCGATAATAAAGCCAGTGGCATGATTGGTGTTTTGGGGCCTACACGTATGTATTACGCCAAAGTGATGGCGCTTTTACAGAGTGTAGCCAATAACGTGACGCAATCATTAAGTGAGCTGTTTGGTTAAAGCTGTAACGTGAAGGCAGCTAGCAATCGGAGGAAAAATGGAACATACAGAAGAGCAATTTGACGATTTGGAAATAGAAGCAACTGTGGATGATATCAATACGGATGCTGAAATGAAAGAAGCGTCAGAAGCATTTGTAGAAACAGACGCATCCGCTTCAGCGGTCACAACGGAGCAGTTGCGCGATCTGGAAGTACAGGTGGAAACCTTAAAGTCCCGTAACGATCAGTTGATGCGTGTGGCTGCGGACTTTGAAAACTACAAACGCCGTCAGGAGCGTGAGCGGGAAGAAATGGCAAAGTATGCGGGCCAACAGGTCGTCGCCAATCTTTTGCCCGTCCTTGACAATTTTGAGCGTGCTCTGCAAGCACAGAACGCTCAGGATCCGGCCCGTTTTGTAGAAGGCATACAGATGATCCAAAAACAACTGAACGAGGTGCTAACCAAAGCCAGCGTGGAAGTTGTGGAGGCCGTGGGTCAACCCTTCAACCCTGAGTTCCATGAGGCAATTGCTTCAGAGGTCAACGATGAAGTGGAAGATGAAACAGTTTTAGAAGAGTTTCAAAAAGGATATATCATGCATGGTCGCCTGATCCGTCCTTCGATCGTGAAAGTATCAAAAGTATCTTAGAGTTTGTTCCAGGAGGAATTCATATATGAGTAAAGTAGTCGGAATCGATTTAGGAACCACCAACTCTGTGGTGGCAGTTCTCGAAGGGGGAAAACCAGTGGTTATCCCTAACGCTGAAGGAAGCCGCTTAACCCCTTCTGTGGTGGCTTTCACCAAGTCTGGTGAGCGTTTAGTCGGTCAAATCGCCAAGCGTCAGGCCATTACCAACCCCGAAAACACCGTGTATTCCATTAAGCGTTTTATTGGACGCCGTTGGGAAGACACCCAACAAGAGCGGGATCGCTATCCTTATCAAACCCAAAGTGGTAAAGACAATATGGTGGAAGTAGAGGCCTTAGGCAAAAACTACACCACCCAGGAAATCTCTGCCATGATTCTGGGTAAACTAAAGCAGGATGCTGAAGCCTATCTGGGCGAAAAAGTCACCCAGGCAGTTATTACCGTTCCCGCTTACTTTAACGATGCGCAACGTCAGGCCACCAAAGATGCCGGTACCATTGCGGGCTTAGAAGTGCTGCGGATTATCAACGAGCCCACCGCGAGCTCTTTGGCCTATGGTATGGACAAAGATGGTGAACAAACCATGTTGATCTTTGACCTTGGCGGCGGTACCTTCGACGTCTCTTTATTAGAACTCGGCGACGGCGTTTTTGAAGTAAAAGCCACCAGCGGTAACAACCACTTAGGTGGAGATGACTTTGATGAGCGCATTATTGACTGGCTGATCGAAGAATTCAAAAAAGATCAGGGCGTCGACCTGTCCAAAGACAAAATGGCTTTACAGCGCTTAAAAGAAGCCGCTGAAAAAGCCAAAATCGAGCTGTCCAGCGTTACCCAAACTGAAATTAACCTGCCCTTTATTACCGCAGACCAAACGGGTCCCAAGCACTTGAATGTAAACCTTACCCGTGCCAAGTTTGATGAAATGACCGCTGATTTAGTCGAAGCCACCATTACCCCCATGCGTCAGGCGATTTCTGATGCCGGTATGCAGCCTGGCGAAATTGCCCGCGTGTTGCTCGTGGGTGGTTCGACCCGTATTCCTGCGGTACAAGAAGCCATCAAAAAATTCCTGGGCAAAGAAGCTGACAAAGGGATTAACCCTGATGAAGCAGTTGCCATGGGGGCTGCGATTCAAGCGGGTGTACTGGGTGGTGAAGTCAAAGACGTTCTGCTCTTAGACGTAACCCCACTGTCTCTCGGGATTGAAACCCTGGGTGGTGTGTTTACCCGCATTATTGACCGGAACACCACCGTGCCCACCAGCAAGAGTCAAATCTTCTCGACGGCTGCTGATGGTCAAACCAGCGTGGAAATTCACGTGTTGCAAGGTGAGCGCGAAATGGCCACCGACAACAAAACCCTGGGCCGTTTTAACTTAGAAAACATTCCCCCTGCACCTCGGGGTGTACCTCAAATTGAGGTCACCTTCGATATCGATGCCAACGGGATTGTATCGGTTAAAGCCAAAGACAAAGGTACCGGTACCGAGCAAAAAATCTCCATTACCAATGCGGGTGGTCTCAACAACGATGAGATCGAGCGCATGAAGCGTGATGCTGAGCAGTTTGCTTCTGACGATAAAAAACGTCGTGACAAAGCAGAAGTTCGCAACCAGGCCGATACCCTCATCTACTCCACTGAGAAGAGCCTCAAAGATCTTGATGGCAAGCTTCCTGGTGATGAAAAGCAGCGTGTAGAAGATGCGCTCGCCGCCTTACGGGCTGTACTGGAAAGTGATGATCTGGATGACATCAACGCCAAAATTAATGCGTTGAAAGACACCATGTATTCAGCCACTTCTAAAATGTACAAAGATGACGAAGGCAATAACACACAATCCGGTAGCGCCGCTTCTGAAGAAGACGACAACGTTGTTGATGCGGACTACGAAGAGGTTAAGTAACGAGGCTCAATCGTGTCAAAACGCGATTATTATGAAGTCCTCGGCGTCGAAAAAAACGCCTCCGACAGTGAACTTAAGCGGGCCTATCGCAATTTGGCCCGCAAGTTTCACCCGGATGTAAACAAAGACGACGGGGCAGAAGATACATTTAAACAAATTTCAGAAGCGTACGATGTGCTGAGCGACAGCCAGCGCCGGGCTGCTTATGACCGTTTTGGCCATGATGGCATGAACGGTATGGGTGGTGGTTTTGGTGGCGGAAGCTACCAGGACTTCTCTGGTTTCGGCGGCCTGGGCGATATCTTTGAAGCCTTCTTTGGGGGCTCCAGAGATCCCTTCCAGGGCCAACGTGGTGGAGCCGGTGGACGGAGCCGTGTAGAACGCGGTGCCGACCTGCGTATGGACGTCATGGTGTCTTTCCGTGACGCCATCTTTGGTGTGGAACACCAGGTGGACATTGAACACCTGGAAGCGTGCGACACCTGTGAGGGTGAAGGCAAAGAACCAGGTACGGAATTGACCACCTGTTCCACCTGTCGTGGCAGTGGGCAAATTCAACAGCACCAGCGTACGGCTTTTGGAACCTTTGCCCATGTGGCAGCCTGTCCAAAGTGTCAGGGGCAGGGTAAGTTTGCAGAACACCCCTGTAAGAGCTGTCATGGCCAGGGGCGCAAAAAGAAAAAGAAAAAACTGAAGGTGCCGATTCCGCCAGGTGTCGATACAGGCGTTCGTCTGTGTCTCAATGGTGAAGGAGATGCTGGGGCTCAGGGCGGTCCTGCGGGTGATCTTTATCTCGTGTTGCGGGTGCAAGATGATCCAGATGGCGTCTTTGAGCGCCGGGAACACAATATTTATACCGAGGTGTCTGTGGGCTATGCCCAGGCGACCCTGGGCGATAAAATCGAAGTGCCTACTTTAGAGGGCATGACCCGTTTTGACTTGCCTGCAGGTACACAGCCGGGTTCTGTCTTCAAGTTAAAGGGCAAAGGGGTTCCTCTGTTGAACGCCTCTGCCACCCGTGGCGATCTCTATTTCACGGTGAACATTGCCGTGCCCACCAAAGTGAACAAAGAACAGCGGGACTTGCTGGAAAGTCTCTACGCTTTAGAAACGGGTACCGGTACCTCTTTCTCGTATACCGAGGATGGGGGCATTGGTCACGACGATAAAGCCGAGAAAAAAGGCGGTTTTTTTGATGTGCTCAAAGAAACCTGGAAGTCCCACCACAAGGATACTTAATGCTGACTTTAGAAGACGCTTTGGCATCTGTGTTGGCGGTGGCCGCTCCCCGAGCGGCCACTATCCCTTTAGAGGAAAGCCTACACCAGATCCTCGCTGATGCGATTATTAGTCCCCAATGTGCCCCTGCTTTTGACAACTCCGCCATGGATGGTTACGCCCTTGTGCTCGCTGAGCATGAGTGGCAAAGCCAAACGGTGGTGCGTCGCTGTGTGGGTGTTGTGGGGGCGGGTGACAATCCCTCTCAGGGGCTTGGACCCGAAACCTGTCTCAAAATTATGACGGGGGCCCCTGTTCCCGAGGGCGCCAATGCCGTGGTGCCCATTGAACAGGCCGTGACCGAACTCCAGACCGAAGCGGTGTCTTTCACGGGGCCTTTCCGCCAGGGACAGCATATTCGCTGTCGGGGTGAGGAGTTTAAGCTGGGTGAACAGCTGCTGTCTGCGGGTACTTTGATCAGTCCTGCGGTGGTGGGTTTATTGGCCAGTCTGGGTTATGTGAGTGTTCCGGCTTATCGGGTGCCTCGGGTGGCCATTCTGGCTACTGGCTCAGAGTTATTGCCGGTGGGTGCGCCGCTGGTACCCGGTAAACTACGAGATAGCAACTCAGATACTCTGGCCGCCTGTGTGCGCGAAGCCGGGGCCATTCCCGTTAAATTTGGGGTCTTGCCAGACAATCCCCTGGCCATTGAGGCAGCCTTTAAAAAGGCCTTTCAAAGCTGTGACATGGTGCTCAGCTCAGGGGGCGTTTCGGTGGGCGATTTTGACTATGTCCAGGAGATTTTACTCAAACTCGGCCTTGAAAAAAAGTTCTGGAAAGTGGCCATTAAGCCGGGTAAACCGGTGCTCTTTGGCACCTTAGACGAAAAATTGTGCTTTGGTATTCCGGGTAATCCCGCTTCAGCGCTGGTGGTGTTTGAGCTGCTGGTGCGGCCCGCCTTGCGTCAAATGCTAGGGGCATCTCAATTGCACCGTCCCGTGGTGAAAGCACGGCTTTTGCATGGGGTGAAGCCTTCTCCGGGGCGTTTGCATTTTATGCGCGCCTATTATCACGCCGAAGAAGGCACACTGATGCCCTTTCAGGGACAGGGCAGCTCAAATTTGTGGACTGCTGCTCAGGCCAATGCTTTATTGCCCGTGCCTGTGGCCTATGCCGAAAATCAGCAGGTCGAGGCTTTTCTGTTGGTGCCTTAGGCCCTAAACCACACCCATACTGCCCAACAAAACTGCTGAAGCCGTGGCAGCCACGGGAATCACCACCGCCACCATGCCGATATCGGCATAGGCCTCTTTATGGCTCAATCCACAAATAGCCAATAAGGTAATCACCGCGCCATTGTGGGGTAAGGCATCTAAGCTGCCGCAGGCAATGGTGGCCACCCGGTGCAGCACCTCAGGGTTGAGGTTAACGGCCTGGGCCATTTGCAAATAGGTATCCCCCAGAATTTCTAAGGCAATGCTCATGCCGCCTGAGGCGGAGCCCGTAATGCCCGCCAATACCGAAATCGAAATGGACTCTGAAATCAGCGGGTTGCTGGAGATGCCCAGCATGCTGTTTTTGATGATATCAAAGGCGGGAAGTTTGGAGATGACATTGCCGTAACCCACCTCTGAACAGGTGTTCACAATAGCCAGTAACGAGCCCAGCGCTCCCTGGTTAATGGACTCTGTGGGGCGGCTAAAGCGTTTCCAGTGCAGGGCCAACGCACTTAAAATCCCCACACTCACCGACAAGATCAGGCTCCATTGGCCAATGACTTTATCAGGGCTGGTGTTATAAGGGGCATCGCTCAAATAGCTTAAGTCCATGGCCGGAAACATCACTTTGGATAAGAGAAAATTGAGGCCCAAAACGATTAACACGGGTAAGAGAGCGCCCATGAAGGCAGGCAGCGCAGTGGACGCTTCAGTGTCAGCGGTGGCTAATTTTTCGGGCTGCTCATCGCCGTAGCCCCGGCCCTGTTGCTGGGCGCGACGGGCACGAAAGTTAAGCCAGCCCACACCGCCACCAAACATAATGGCAGCACCCACCAGACCAATAATGGGAGCGGCGTAGGTGTCGGTGCCAAAATAGGGCATGGGAATGGCGTTTTGAATTTGTGGGGTGCCGGGAATGGCGGTCATGGTGAAGGTAAAAGAGCCCAGGGCAATCGAGCCTGGAATTAAGCTTTTGGGGATATCTGCTTCGCGAAAGAGGGCGGCGGCTATGGGGTATACCGCAAAGGCCACCACAAACAAGGAGACCCCGCCATAAGTGAGCAGGGCACAGGAGAGCACAATCGCTAAGATGGCCCGCTCTTTACCCAAACGCTGCACGATGGCCTGGGCAATGGCTTTGGCGCTGCCCGAGTCGTCCATGACTTTTCCAAAAATAGCTCCCAGCAAAAAGAGGGGAAAATACGCCTTGGCGTAGCCCGCAAAGGAAGTCATAAAGACTTCGGTATATGACGCCAGCACGGGAACCCCTCCGTTAAATAAGACCGCGACTACCGCCAGCAGAGGAGCCAGTACCAGGACGGTGATCCCCCGATAAGCCAGATAGATCAAGAGAATCAACGAAATGAAAATGCCGAGGGTACCGATCATGGTAATGTTTCCTTAGAGTGGGTTGGCTTGTAAAAACAGGGCGTAAGCTTCGGTTGCCTGTGCCACAGCGGCCACGTCTTCTTGACTCAACACACCCTGTTGCTGAAGAATTTGCGCCTGCTCTGTGCTGTTCTGGGTCAGGTAGACACCTTGAAAGCGCGGGTCGGTGGGCTGGCTGCGGGTGACATTGTTAATGAAAATGCCCTTCACCTGGCCCGGAAATTCCTGGGCAATGGTTTTATAAATTTCGGGATCTTTTTCGCCACTGTCACCAAAGAGATAAAAACTGCGTTGGGGAAAGGCCAGGAACAATTGCCGGAGCTTTTCGGTTTTATAGTTTTCCTGGTGAATGGGATTGTCATCGCCTTCACTAAACCCCCATTTTTTGAGGTCTACCGAGCCTTTGGGATATTGGCGAAAGTCCATAAAGGTGTAAATAGAGGTGGCCAGGTTAAGGGGGCTTCCGCTTAAATAATGGGCGTCGCCGTTATTGCTTTGGCCGTCTAAGCGCTGATCTAAGATTTGGTACAGCACAGCGGTGCCAGGGACAGGCCCGACGGTGTAGGCATTTGAAAACAGCAAACGTCGTAAAGACTTAAGTTTATTGGTGACATTGCTGATTTTAATGGTGTCGTCAATATCAGATACAAAACCCACCGTGGGATTGCGTTCCGCTTGCACCACAAGGGTTTCCTGGCTGGGTCTGGCCTGATAGGGCTGTCCAGGGACCAGGCGGGCTTCTAAGGTGTGTAAGCCAGGCTTTAAGGTGCCAAAACTTTTCAGCGGAGCCTGGAGCATGCCTTCTTTGTCACTGATGAGTTGCTGGGTTTGCCCATTCAGCGAGAAGGCTACTTTAACGTTGGGGATTTCTTTAACGCTCAAAGAGGTGAGGTTCCGCCAAAAATTAAGCAGACTGGAGTCGCTGGGGTTCTCGGGGCGCTGGTTTTCGGCTTTGACCACGCGTCCTTTGATATACACGGTGCCTTCGTTACCGTAGCTGCGATAAAGACGAATTTCAAGATTGCGGGTGCCCTGGGCGTTGAGCGGGTCGTTGAATTGGGCCTGAAGCGCCGCAGGAGGCAAAGCTGTGGTGGGTGCAAACCCTCGCTGTTGACAGCTTAAAACACTGGTCAAAAGTGTTACTGAAAGTAAAAAACGAAGCATGTAGAAACCCCTTCGATAAAAAGATCTGCAAAAGACGGGTGGAAAGCATTAAAGTTATGTTTATTTTAGCGTGAAAATAGCGTAAAGACAATTTTTTGGTGTGAGGGCAATGTGTGACTGCGCTGTAAGTGGAACCTGTTACACTGGCAAAAAACACATAAGGAGATCGTGACGTATGGCCCATCAAAAAAATGCAGTGGTAACGGGTTCCACCAGTGGGATTGGACAAGGAATCGCACGGGCTCTGGCCCACGCGGGGTATAACGTGATGTTGAACGGGTTTGGAGACCCAACGCAAATTGAAGCGGACCGACAGGCCCTGGCTGAGGCTGCCGGGGTGGAGGTGAAGTATCACAGCGCCGATATGACGCGTCCTGAGGAAATTGCTGATCTCATGGCTGAAACTGAAAAAGTGTGGGGAAGTGTAGATGTACTCGTCAATAATGCAGGTGTTCAGCATGTGTCACCGGTAGAAGACTTTCCCATTGCCAAGTGGGATCAAATTATTGCCATCAACTTAAGCTCGGCCTTTCACACCATTCGTGCAGCAGTGCCCGGCATGAAGTCACGGGGATGGGGCCGGATCATTAACCTGGCTTCGGCCCATGCCCTGGCAGCCTCCCCTTATAAAGCAGCCTATGTGGCGGCCAAGCACGGCATTGCAGGGCTGACCAAAACTGTCGCGTTGGAGCTGGCTGAGGCGGGCATTACCTGTAACGCCATTTGTCCCGGCTATGTTAAAACCCCTCTGGTCGAAAACCAAATTGCCGATACCGCCCGTACACGGGGCATTAGCGAAGAAGAAGTAAAGCGCGACGTACTCTTGGCTGCCCAGCCCACCAAAGCCTTTACCGAAGTGGAACACCTGGGCGCATTTGTAGTGTTCTTATGCTCTGATGCTGCCCAAAATCTGACGGGATCCATGCTGCCCATGGACGGCGGTTGGACTGCTAAATAATCCAACCTATGCAAAAATACTGGACCCAGCGACAGAGACTCTCTTGCATGTCTGAAATGGAAATATGCGGCGTCTTCTGGTGCTGGGCCTGGCAAAGCGCCTGGCAAGAGCGCTGACCATCCAGGCTTTGCCACAGGAGGTACTCCCAGTCCTGTAAATGCAGTTGCTGCCCCAATTGATTGTTGACGATGGCACCCTGGGCTTGAGCCTGGGCTTGAATACTGGCAAAGGGAATGGGGACCTCGTGAACCCCTTGAAAAGCAGGTGCTTTTGCTTGAACAGGGGAGGGTGAAAGGGTCACAAAATGGGCGAAATTATGGGGCGGTCTTAGCATTTCGGCCATGGCTAACTGGGTTTCTGGGCCGACATGATGGACTGCTGCATAATGGGGCAGATAGGTGCTCAGTTCCCAACTGCTTTCGTCGAGCCAGCGTCCGGGCTGAAAACCAGCGCCTTGCAAGTATTCATGCCACTCCTGACGCGTCCAGCGGTGCTCACAGCGCTGGAGATAAGTATCTACCAAAAATGCCTCACTGTCGGCCACCGCTTCACCCAATAAATACTTGACCGTATTGCGGGTTCGCAAGTGAAATTGCTTCAGCGGATGGGTGACCGGTAATTGCTCTAATACATCGCGGCACCGTTGCAGGGCCTTTTCCCAGGGCAGCTGTTCGTCCCACACCAGATCCATAAGGGCTTGCAGGGTATGAATTTCATGGCGGGCAGCCCCGGCATACACCATAAAAAAACCTAAGGCATCGGGTTTTAGACACTGTTGCAAATGCTGAAGGGCCAAATGGGGTTGGGGAATATGGTGAATCACGCCAGAGCAGTGCACATAGTCATACAGGCCGCCGATGTGTTCGGTGAGGTTTTTCACGGATTGCGGGTCTTGTAAGTCCCCTTGTAAAAAAATGACTTTTTGGTCCAAACCCGCACGCTTCAGGCGTTGCCGTGCAATCTTTAAAGACGCTTCACTGAGCTCAATCGCCACAATCTGGGCCCGGGGGTTGAGCTCAGCCAGTTTTAAACTGGAGATCCCCGTGCCACACCCGGCATCTAAAATGCGAGGCGCTCGTTCTTGCGGCGCATATCCCCGCTGATAATGATGGGCAAAGGCGTATTCTGCCTGACAGGGGCGAACACTTTCCATCGCGCCCAGGCTTAAAGGCGGAAAAGGATAGCGTTCGTACTGATCTTTCACGACCGCTGCAGAAACGCTATGGGGATCTCTGAACATGGTTTAGGCGGGCGGGGTGAGTTTCTTGGACATCAGGACTTCCTGACGCATGTATTCTTCGTACAGGGCCATCACCCGCTCTTCTTTGCCTTTGGTGCACTCCTCAAGAGGCGACGTGACAATGCGGTTTTGAATTAAGCCCATCATGACATTTGTTTGGCCTGCCAACAGCTGGCGCACCGCGTGTAAACCCATTTTGCTGGCTAAAATGCGGTCAAAAGAGGTGGGGGAACCGCCCCGTTGAATGTGACCTAAATTGGTAAAGCGCATGCTGATTTTTTCGACGCCTCGCTCGCCCATATAGCCGCTGAGCATGGCTTTGATTTCGTCGTCAGAGTGGAGCGTAAAGCCTTCAGCCTTAATAATAATGGCGTGTTTTTTGGAGCGCATGAACGCTTTATAAATGAGGTTGCAAAACACATCGGGTTCAAACTGCTCTTCGAGTTCGGGCATAAGCACCGCCAGTGCACCACAGGAAATGGCACTGTTTAAGGCGAGGTAACCACAATTGCGTCCCATAACTTCAATCACAAAAATACGGCTGTGAGAAGAGGCCGTATCGCGAATTTTATCCACGTTATAGGTAATGGTATTCATGGCGGTATCGACGCCGATGGCCATATCGGTGCCGTAGAGATCGTTGTCAATGGAGGCGGGAATGCCAATGACGGGGATGCCCGTTTCTTTGTATAGCAAGTGAGCGCCGGTCAAGGAACCATTGCCTCCAATCACTATCACCCCTTCAATATCACGGTGCTTCAGGTTCTGATAGGCTTTCATAACGTAAGGGGTTTCTTGAAACAAAGGGTAGCGAGCAGTCCCCAAAATGGTGCCCCCGTGCTGCAAATGTCCCCCGATATCGTGGTTGTTCAAGGGCAAAATTTCGCCTTCCACGAGGCCTTTAAAACCATCGTAAGCGGCATAGACCTGGGTGTCATTAAAGCCTGCCTCACGAATAATGCCTCGCAAAGCTGCATTCATGCCGGGGGCATCGCCGCCGCTGGTTAAAACAAGGATTTTTTTCACAATGGGCCTCTTCAGATGGGTGGTATTTTATTGTATCAGTTTGCGCAGATACGGGTGCTGATTTTTAAGCTGCGCCAGCAGAGACACCAGCGTAACCTCGGGGGCGTGAGCCTGGGTGGCCTGCAAGCGTTCTGAAAAGGGGCGCGCTTCCTGGTGAAGCAGAGTGTCTAAGGTGGCGGCAACGCTGTTACTGAGCGCTTCCAGATGGTAACCGCCCTCCAGCAAAAAGCCGGTTTTACAGTCCAGCTCAGCAGACAGCCCCATGATGGCTGCGGTGAGTTGGGCAAAACCGCTGGCGTCCATGTTCATTTCGGTCAATACATCTGCGTGATGGGCATCATAACCTGCGGCCACCAAAATCAGCTGGGGTTGGTAATGGCGCAGCGCGGGTGCAACCACCTGTTCAAAGCTGCTTAAAAAGGCCGTTATACCCGCGTGTTTGGGCAGGGGAATGTTTAAATTAAAGCCCAGTCCGACACCAGCTCCGGCGTCGTTGATGTGACCTGTGCCAGGCCAGTTGGGATCCTGATGCCAGGACACTGTAAAAACGCGGGGATCCATATAAAAAATGGCTTCTGCTCCGTTGCCATGGTGGGCATCCCAGTCGAGAATGGCCACCCGTGTGAGCTGGTGCTGCTCCAGGGCGTGCAGGGCAGCCAGGGCAATATTGTTAAAAAAGCAAAAGCCCATTAAATAGTGCGGCATGGCGTGATGTCCTGGCGGACGCACCAGGCCAAAGGCGGTGTCGCAGCGATCACTGAGTAGGGCATCTACCATGTCAACGGCTGCCCCCGCTGCTTTTTGGGCCGCTGGAAAGCTGCCCGTGGAGACCACGGTGTCTTCGTCAATGCGTTGACCCTGACCGGCCTGGGCACTAAAGTGGGCAAAGCGGTTCACGTAGTGGGGACTGTGAATCCGATAAATAAAATCTTCGTTGAGCCTTTGGGGTTCTACCTGTGTGAGTTGAGACAGTATGCCGCGTTGATCCAGACTTTGTAGGATCTGGTGAAGGCGCTCGGGAGATTCGGGGTGTCCTGCGGTCAGATGCCCCAGGAAATCACGGGAGTAAAAAAGCCAGGGTGCTTTCAAGCAGGGGATTCCTCCGAAGTATCCGTTTCATCGACAAAATTCACCAGCGGTGGCTCGGGATTCATGACTGCGTCAAGAGAGGCCAGCACAATGGGCTCCTGGGGTTGAGTGGGTTCTAAATCGAGTTCATAAGGCTTTGCTAGCTTTTGACCGGGTTGTGCCAGCGCCCGTGCGCCAAAAATGCTCTGGGGAGAGCGCATACCCTTGTCTTGCAGTTCCTGTCGTAGGGCTTCTAGCTTAAGTTCTTTGGCCTGAGCTGGACGCACGGTGACGCCCTGAAAAAGTGCCTTGGGGTCACGAATCGGTGCCCTGATTTGTGCCAGTGCTTCAGGACTCATAAGCGCCTCAGAAGGGCTAGCTGGTTTGAGACGCTTGAAGATATCAGAGAGGGTACGGGGAACCGGGCGTTGGTGCGTCACAAAAACCTGCCTTTATTTTAAAAATGCTCTTTGTTATTATAACAAGTTCGTCTCTATTGACCTGTGCTAAGATGGCTTAAAATAAACGCGAAACAAAAATTAAAGGAAAAAATCATGGCAAAATCGATTCGCGCTGAAAAAGTCAGTGCAGAAATTCTTAAATTGCTCTCTCAGATTTTGCGAGAAGAAGTCCGCGACGAGCGGGTCAACAGTCTGTTTGGTTCTATCTTAGATGTAGAGGTCACTGGTGACCTGCGTCATGCCACCGTGAAGGTCTCTGTCTTTGGTGCTGATGAAGAAAAAGCTGCCTTTATGGAAGGCTTGCAGTCCGCAAAAGGCTTTATTCGCTCTGAGTTGGGCAAACGCCTGCGCTTGCGCAGTGTGCCAGAACTCCACTTTAAGTTGGACTTGGGTATTGAAGAAGGCTCAAAAATGATCGCATATATTGAGCAACTCAAGGCTGATGGAAAGTTTTAAACTCTGAGTCCCGTTGTGAATAGGTTGAATGTTTCTTTTGCGCGCTGGTTACCCCTGCATAAGCCAGCAGCCCATACTTCCCATGATGTAGTGGCCCTGGCCCGCAAAGCCCTGCACTTTCGTAAGATTGGGCACACGGGGACTTTGGATCCCGACGTCACAGGTGTGGTGGTACTGGCCCTGGGCAAAGCCACGCGGCTGATCCAATACTTACCGGGCACCAAATCGTACCACGCCTGGCTACGTCTGGGTGTGACCACTGATAGCTGCGATGCTTCAGGTACCGTTTTAACACAAGCTCCGGTGCCGGCTTTGTCTCGCCAAGATCTCTTACAGGCTTTAAAACCTTTTCAAGGTCAAATTCAGCAGCAAGCGCCCATGGTTTCCGCCGTCTCTGTCAATGGACAGCGACTGTATAAATTGGCCCGTCAGGGGGTTGACTTACCTGAACGCCCCTGGCGCACCGTTGAAATCTCTGAGCTGAGCCTGGGCCAATGGACTTCACCTCTGTTAGAGATACAGGTGACCTGTTCTTCGGGCACCTATATCCGTAGCCTGGCCCATGATTTAGGCCAGGCCCTGGGGTGTGGGGCTATTCTGGAGCGCATGGAGCGCACCATGGCCAATGGGGTGAATCTGTCTCAATGTCTTGAAATACAAGCGTTACGTCCTTTAACAGAAGACCCCTCGCCGGGGCTGCCCGCCGACGCCTTGCTGCAACACCTGCCCGCGCTGCAGCTGCCTTCTGAAGCAGCTGTGTTGCAATTGTATCAGGGTAAGTCTGTGCCTTTGGCTTTGCCTTTGCCCGAAGGCGTCCCCCATCGGGTGTACGCTCCCTCAGGGGAATGGATCTCGGTGGCCAGTTATGCCGAAGCAGGGCTTAAATCCCGCCTGTGGCTGCTTGAGGGGCCTCCTTACGACGCGGCTTAAAAGTTTGCTGCGTTATTGATCTTTTGCTGCTGGGCAATCAATAAGGCGGTGAGCTGTTCCTTATTTTCTGGTAAGAGCAGGTGTTCATAACCTTCGAGCAGCGTTAAGGCTTCAAGAATATTGGGTAGCCGGGGTAAGAAGTACTCCCAGTTGCTGGCCAGCAAACTGTACACATCAGCGTTTCGGAGTACACCCAGACTGTAAATCTGAAGCAACAGGTGGGTCCAGTTCTCCAGATAGTCCACAGCACGCATCTTTAAGTTTTCAATGGCTTCGGCCTGGCGATCAAAGTTGCGAAAGCTGCTTAAGCAGAGCTGGCGTCCTTCAGTGCTGGGGGACTGTGATTGTTGAAGGGGAAGGGTTTCGACCCAATCCCTGGCCATCTCTTCGATTTCAGGGGTGAAATCAGATAAATCTGAGCGATGTGCGTTGAGGGCCTCGACGGCTTGCTGCAGCAAGGTGCGGCATAAAATATCAGGGATGCTTTTCCAGCGTTGGGCAAAGTTTTTATTAAAGGCCTCGTGCATGGGCTCCAGCTTTTCGAGCCAGATATCTATACAGGCCATGACTAAATCTGTGATCGCAACGGGGTGGGCTGTGGCCAGGGTATACACTAACTCCTGAGCTGCTGAGAGCATGGCGCTTTTATGGTAGCTGCGAATAAAGGCTTGTCCTGCTTCTGAATTGAGTTCAGTGGTAAACTGGGCCAATTCCTGCTCAGACAGCGGGCGAACAAAAATTTCGGGAATCTCGGGTATTTCGGGGGGTGTGCTCATGCCAATACTCCTTGAGTTGAATAAAATGAGGATTTGTGTAGTCAAACTGGACGGTACGTTCGCCGAAGTGCGCGAGTAAGTCCCGGCTCCAAAGTTCGTCAGGACAGGCCAGATGCTGCGCAAAGGTCTTGAGCCAATGGGTCAGCAATTCCTGATGGTTTACGGTGCTTTTGGTCAGATCTTTTAAACGGCAGGCCAGAAAAGAGGCTGAAAAATCGCTCTGGTTTGTGTTTATACCCACCCCGACGATATAGTATTGCGGCTGAGAACCCTGGATGGCCCCATCAATCAAAAGGCCTGACAATTTTCGGCCCTGGTGCAAAATATCGTTGGGGGCTTTCAATTGCAAAGGACGATTGGCAAAATGCTCCAGGGTTTTAAAGCTTGTCATCCACGCCTTCCAGGACAGTAAGGGCAGAACGGTCTCGGGTTTGAGCAATACCGAAAAATAGAGTCCACCGCGAGCGGATTCCCAGTTGCGATCTTCTCGGCCTTTGCCGTGGGTTTGCTCCTGGCTCACCACATAGCTCCCGTGAGCTAAGTTTTGCCAGTGAGCCTTAAGGTAGTCTTGGGTAGAGTCCAGGGTATCAAAAAAAAGGCCCTGCCAGTTCATGAACCGCTCATGGCATTGCCCTGACTCAAACCGATACGGTTCGCGGCGTCCTGCACAATGCGCTCAAACTGTTCAATGGTTACCCGGAGCACGTCGTAATGCTCTACCAGTCCGTTAATTTCTACCCCTTGTTCTTCCAGGGTTTCAATTTCATCGGCAAAAGCATCACAATTTTCATAGAGCACTTCAATATTTTCGTTTAGAATTTCCCAGTCACCCATATCGTTACAATTTTGGGCTTCTTCAATTTGCTCCTGGGTTAGCTGAATTTCAGCATGTATGCGTTGAGTGATTTGCAAGAAGTGATTTGAGCTTAAGGCGCGCTCAAATTGCTTCAGTCCCCGCGCTAACGGGTCTATCATTTCTTCGACCTGGGACACATCAAGCCCTGCGTTGGCGATGCTTTTCAGCTGGTCCTGAATTTTGTCCAGGCTTTTTTCAAAGCCCTTTTGATTGCGTTGTAAAAGGCTCACCGCATTGGGATCTACCAGGGTTTGGGCCTGATGCAAGTGTTTAATCATTGCGCGGTGTTGGGCTTGAATCATTTGGATGATTTCACTGCGGAGGCCCTCGTAATCGACTTTTTCTTCTTCCGTCTCACCCACCAGCAGTTTCATTTGGCGTTCTTCAATGGCGCTGCCAAAATTTTGGAGTCCTTTTTCTAGCGCAGGAAGCTGTTGTTTGAGGGGCTCGGTTTTAATGCCGATTTCATCCAGGGTTTGCAACTGTAATTGCAAGACAGCATAGTTGTCTTGTAGTGCATCCAGGTTTTGGTACAACACCTCAACCCCATCGAGGTCAGCTTTGGGTAAAACCCGCAACTGCTCGACAATGGTTTGCACCTCTTGCTTGATGGTTTTATCCAGTTCCTGAGCGGCCTGAAGCTTACCCTGGTTAATGCTCGTCGATAAATCCCCGATCTTTTGGTCGAGGGTTTTGACTTCATCGAGAAATTCGTTAAACATTTGAGAGAGCGCTACAAATTCGCGCTCTAAAATTTCGACTTCGTATTGGGTTCGGCTGAGAATATTTTCACCCAGGTGAGCCACCTGTAAACGTAACTCTGTCGTGTAGTCATCGTCTGTGAGAAGGTTTGACTGGTTACGGGCAATAATTTCTGTAGCGGTGAGTATCTGCTTTTTCTGAGGGGGGGTGGGAGCAGTATCTGACATTAACCTTTCTCCTGCGGTCTCATATAAAAGACAAAGCTGGTGAGCTTCTCTAGTTTTTCGATTTTATCATGGGTTTTAACGGGCTCATTTAAGATTTCGCGCATGCGCTTGATTTGATCGTCAAGCAGACCGTAGTGCTCGGCCATGTAGTCTCTGACCACTTCAATGGACTCTGAATATTTGACCATGCCGTCTACCACCGCATAGTAATCCCCGGAGACCACATCGTAATAGTCGTAGAGGCAATCAATCGCTTCTTGCCTGAATTCACAGCGGGCTTTTAGTGCGTTAAGCTGTTTGCTTAAGTTTGAGCGTTCGCGGCTTAAGTCTTTTAAGGCCTCGATGGCATACTTAATTCGTGATGAGTTGTGCATAGAACAGTCCCCTTGCTTTCAGTTTATCATTATGTCATGTAAAAAGCACCGTACAGACGTCTGCACGGTGCCTGGGTCTAAAACAGATAATTAGGTATAACTCTGAACACCGGTTGATGATCTGCGATCGTCATTTACACGTTGTGCGCGTGATTCTGCCGATTGCGCATTTGCTTGATCCCTTTGTACCCTTTGTCTATTGTGGTCGTTATAGTACTTGTCGCGGCCCTGACTCATGGTCTCTGGGTTTTGATCACCGTATTCAGGGCGTAATGAATAGTTTGCGGCTGTTTGAGGGAGATCAAAATTGGGTCGCTCATTAAAGTAACCGTTGAGACTTTGGGCTGTATTCATTAGGCTACTTGCGTTGCCCAGGTTGTTGGCTACACCTTGCTTAAAGAGTTTTTCTGCCAGGTCATAGAGGGCTTCAGCTCTTTGCATGGTACCTGCTGCCCAACCTTTGAACAAGCCAGGAAGTCCTTCTACAATTTGCCCCATCTTACTGGTGCCTTCCGCTTCTTCATTGGGCGCTGGGGTCTGTCCTTGCACAGGGTCTACATAGTTAAAGGCTTCTGCATTTGAAACCTCTTCCATCGGTCTGGTAGGATTGGGATTGATGTCAGGAATCTCCATATCTACACCGGCTGTGTTCTGCAAACGTTCTGTATAGCTTTGCTGAGCGGGGGGTTGCTCCTCGGTTGGGGTTTGAGCTGAGGGCTGAGCCGTAGCGTTGAATTCAATGGACCGATTCTGGCCATTTTCACGAATCGTGCCAGCGTCATCTCCGCTGATGTGAATATTGCCGCCACTCTGTACCGCTGTGGCTTCACCCCGCCCTTCTTGAGCGCGGCTAGCCAGGTCTGCAGCGCTGATGTCAGGGTTGCTTTGCAGAGCCATGAGCGCTCTTAAAGCTGCCCGTCCTTCGTCACCAGCAGTTTCTTGACCGCCATTGAGGCCCTGTACGCTCTCATGGTGCTCAATGTGGTGAAAGAGCTCTTCTGTGATGACTTCGTTGAGCTTGGTTTGATCCTGTAAAATATCGTTGGCTACGCGAATTTCTCCAGGCCCACCATCGACGCCTCCTACATAAGCGCCATTGGCACCATTAAGTTCACTGCGATCCACTGCCACAATGTTGGGTGGAGTGAGTAGGCTACCATCGCTGGCCGCCGCGCGCAAGGTGTCATAGTGCCCCGCAATGGTGGGGTTGTTTGCGTCGTAGGCAGGTAGATTGTACACGTTTTGCATAAAGCTATTAAAAGGTGCGGGATCATCCAGTTCAGCAACGCGCTTCAGTTCCCCTGCGAAAGCTTTTGTCGCCAACTCTACGTTTTCAAAGTGATTGACTTCCGTGCGTTGGGACAGACTGTGAATACCGTCATTGATGCCTGCGGAGAGATTCAGCTCGGGGACGATGCCTAACATTGTGGTGGCAGATTTTAGATTCTCTACAGCACCTATCATCGCCTCAGCCTGCGCAGGATCTGTTACCGCTTCTCGGATCTGTGCCGGTGTGACTTGCGTTACGGCGGCGGGGGAATAAGCACCCGAAACGACGCCGTGCTCTTGAAGCGCCTGGAAAATATTGCGTGAGCTGCTATCAATGACGCCTCCCAGCTCTTGCTGGTCTTCAGGGGTAATGTCGCCACCGCGTAGCTTTTGACGAATGTAGTCTTTGACCTGGTTGAGGCTTTCATTCGCGCGCTCAATACCTGATCTCAGTTGCGGCTCTCCATCTTCGCCGGGCGTAAATAACTGGGGGTTATTCTCAATCATCTGACCTTCTTGAAGACGCATTGCGTCTGTGGCCATGACAGCTTTATTTTTTAACTGCTCAAGATATGCCGGTGTAAGTTGAATCTCTTCGCTTTCAGGAGGGGCCGTGGTCACCATAATGGGCTTATCACCTGCGGCTTGTAATTGCGCTTCTAGCTGCTCGATATCGCCACTGATCTCAGCCATTAATCGGTCGGCCGTGCCCGGTGGGTAATTTCCTCCTGTTTCAGCCACATGGGTGTTGGCATGGATGCCTTCCACCGTACTTTTGGGCCATTCCTGGTCTGCTGTAGCAATGACTTGTGTACGAATGCCGTTCGCATCGCTAAGCCAGTCCTGAGGAGAGATGCTTTGGCCGTTAACTTGCAGGGTCTGTGCACCGCGCTGCTCCGGAGGGAGCATCTGGATCTGTTCCTCAATGCCTGCAAGCAATGCTTGTTTGCTTTCTGCCGAAAGGCCAGGCGCGTTGAGTTTATTCAGATTATCGTTGATGGCGGCGTTGATGCTCGCTGGGGTAGGACCTGTAATTACAGTACCGCCACCGCCGTCTACTGCCACAGGAATAAAACCATTCCCCACGGTGGTATAGTCTTCTCCACCTGTACCTGCGTTATAACGCTGGGTAATATCGGCCTCTACGTCGTTAAAAATAGAGTCGGCGCCAGCGTTGGCATGGCTAGATGAATCATGGAATTGTAGAAACTCCACAATGTTTTCTGCAGGGACAGTGGTTTGTTGACCGTTTCCGTCTGCTACCCGCAGCTCCATATTGGTGACGCCGCCAAACTGTTGCGCGACGCGATCGTTAATAATGTTTACAGAGTCTTCGCCGTAGAGTAATTGATCTTCACCACCGTTTGAGGTGTTGGCCTCAAGTACAATTCGAGCGTTCAAAACAGAATCTACAGAGCCTTCAGGGACATTGGCTTTCCCGTTACTAAAGGTAATGCCCAGGCTGGGTTGAAAGGTTTGAGCATGCAAGGCATACATATCCATCATGCTGGGGTTTGCAGCTCTGATGTCGTCTAAGGAAAGGTTGGTTCCATTTTTGCTATTGTAGAGGGCTTGATACTCATCCAGGTAATCGTTGGGAATGGGTGTGTTTTGGGTGGCATCTCTGTAGTCATCAAGACGCGTTCTGCCTTCTCCCGTAGGAAACTGCCTTAAGTCAGAAGCCGTGAAATATTCATGGCGGGTGTTATCCAGACTGAAGCCGTCATGCATATTCCGAAGATGTCTTTGAACCTGATCGGGGCTTTGTTTGGCCACTTGCCCATACAAAGCGGTAGCGTTCAGTTCGTCGGTATAGCCAACGGCCTGGGTAAATTTAACGTGTTCTTGCAGGTTTTGGAAGTTTTCAAAATTTCCCAGCCCCATTTCTTTGGCCACGGCGTCTTTGTAGGCTTTGCCGTCGACACGCTTACCATCTCGGTTAAGAATAAGTGCTTCACCGTTTTCGGCAATACCCGCATACCTGAATCCCAATTTACTTGCCATTTTTTCGTTAAAGCTAACGGCGCCTGGAAGGTTGGGATTGTTAAAGTTAAGGCTCGCACGACCCACATACTGGAAGGGGACTTGCATTTCACGGCCCAGAATGGCTTCTGCCGTGGCGCCGTCATAGGTGGTATCACCTACCTGCTCACCGTTACCTAAAGAGGGGTAACCCTGACTTGTGTACTGTTGTACCAGGTGGCTGTTGCGATCTGCCTCTCCAGGCGTACGGGCGATGCGGTAGATTTTTCCTGCAGGCCCCGGGGTTTCTCCATTTTCAGGTTGCGTAACGGTTTCATTTCTGCGCTCGGGGTTATGGACGGGTACGGGTTCAAACACCGGCTCTCTTGGAGGAATAATCGGTGGGTCTTCAGGTGTTCTGCGTTCTTCGGGGCTGGGAAGAACGGTCCAGGTTTCTTTTTCGACCCGTGTATAACCCATGCCCACTTTGGCGTTGGGATCTTTGATCATTTCTAAGAAGAGGGGATCGATTTGGATTGCAGCCACACTGCGAGAAGGACCCACAATGGCGGCGGCCAGCTTGGCTGTAATACTCATAAAGCCTTCGTTGGATTCAGCCGTTTGGAATTCGCGGCGTACCTGTAAGCTCCCTTTCTCGTAAAGCTCTCGGGTTTGCTGAGGCGTTAGAAGTACATCTCCGCCTAAAGAACCAATGTTTTCAGGGGTTACCGTAACGATGTCTGCATCAACGAAGGCGCTTTCGGGAATGATGCTGCTACCGCGATAAAGGTTGTTACCTCCATCGGGACCCCGATATTCGGCCTGGGTTGTTTGAGAGGGGCGCATTTGCCCAATTCTATTTTGATAAGGGTTGCTGGCACCACCAACGCCGCTTACGCTGCTCATAAGTCTAAATCTCCTCTAAGTTCTCTTACACGCTTCTAGTGTATATATACCCATTTTTGAGTAAGTTAATCACGGCGATGAAAATATATTTTTATCGCCGTGATCAGGCGCTCAGTTATAAGACAATACCATCCTGGGGTAATTGGGTAGAGCTTTGTGCTAACTCAAGACGCTCCACAAACTCTCGCATACTTTGAACAGGGTTACTAAAAGGGCTGCGAAGTTGCTGAATGGTTTCGGTCAACTGCTCCAACATATCCATTTGTTGTGCCTGTTCAATAATCATGCCAGGATTTAAGCCAATTAATACGGCGATATTGGCGAAGTTAGAGTCGCTGGCCACTGCAGATAGCAATTCGCTTTGGACTTCTTGCTGTTCACCGGTGGTTGCGGGGGTTGTATTCTCGGCGGAGCTGCCATTTGCATTACCCGTAGCACCAGCACCGCCAGCTCCACCAGCTCCACCAGCATTGCCAGCTCCACCAGCTCCACCAGCACCACCAGCATTGCCAGCTCCACCAGCTCCACCAGCACCGCCAGCACCGCCAGCACCACCAGCCTCACCAGCTCCACCAACGTCTCCTACGGCATCTCCATTGGTGCTGCCAAAGGTAACGCCCATTTCATCGGCATACTTTTGGGCTGCAGCCAATTGTTTGGTCGCGGCCTCCAAACGTACGCGCGCATCCTGGAGTGCTTCCATGGCTGCTTTATAAGCCTGAATTCCAGGCAGTAGAGCGTTAAGGGTTTCACCCAGGAAGCGGGTGCTTTGGTCCAAAAAGGAACCAAGTCCTTCACCAAAACGCTGTGCACCGTTTTGCTCTTCATCGCCATATCGGCTACGCAGGCCGCCTTCGGCCTGAGCAAGCGTTCGCTGGCTTTGAGCCTGTTGTTCTGGTGTCGCTTCTGTACCATCAGCAGCTACTGTTGGCCCATTGGAGTTTACATCAACGGTAAATTCTCCCGAGTTTCCGCGTTGAGTGACGTTTACATTGACGGTGCTACGCGTTCCTTCAGCATTGGTAAACGCCACATTGGTCGCTTGTACTTGAGAAACGCTACCGTCAAAGCTTGCGCCCACTTCAACCCGTCCCAGTGCACTACTGGGGTTAAACCGAATCTCTCCAGCAGTGTTTACACCAGCGCCGAGATCCTGAAGGGTAATGCTTCCCCGGTCTAACCCTTCGCTCTCCACGAATCCGTCTAAAATATCTTGTGCAAGCTTTGTGTCCTTAGCGGTTAAAGCTGCCTGAAGATTTTGTCGGGTTTGGGCAATGCGTTCCGCTTTATCCGCATCTCCCACTTGCACAAGCGCCTGTGCGTTTTCATCCCCTGTCAGGGCTTGTATGCCCAGGGTCTGAAATTTCACCGAAGCGTTTGCATTGTCAAAAGAGTTGATTAACGCTCTTTCACTGCTCACCACGTTATTGTACTGAGTCGCAGCGTTACGTTGGGTTTGTGACTGGAAATTGAGGCGGTTATCCTGAATCACTGCATCGGTCAACTTTTGTACTTTTTGTTCGTCATTGACGCCAGCCTGTCTAATGACTTCACTGATGGCTCTTCTCGAATCATCTGTGTTGATGTTACGCAAGGCGTTGTTTTGCAATATATTGCTGCTCTTGATATCTTCAATAACTTTCTTAGATGTCTCTTGATTGATTCCGTTTGCCTTTAGAGCTGCAGAGAGGTTTTCGCCCTGTGCGTTGAGCCTTCCTTTTTGTTCTACCAAACGCTCGGCCGTAATGCTCGCATCGGTTTCGCTCAGCCCCTCTGAGGTTAAGAAGTTGCTCAGTAGCTCTCTTGCCTTTTCTGGCTGATTTTGTTGAAGTGCAGCGAGAAAATTTTGATCGTTATTGGCTTTATTTAAAGCATTTGAGATATTTGCATCCCTTCTGTTAGCTCCCGTGGTCTCGCCACCGATATACACGTTCAACTCATTTAGTACAGGTGCCAGGGCTTCTCTTTGCTCAGCGGTTAAGCCCCGAGTATTGAGACGAACGCCTCCATTTTGGTCAACACCGTAGCCAATATCAAAGTATTGACCACCCAGGTCAAAACGTAGACGACCTTCTTGCTCAAAATTATTGTTGAAGCTGTTGTTGTCATCTCTTCGTAATGCACTGGTGTTGTTGTTGCGCTCTACAACTTGAACGTTGGTTGCCCCAAAACTCGCAAGTTTATTTTCAAAACCTTTCTTTCGTTGCGCGGCGTTAAAGAAGTCTGAGCTGCCTTGAATCGACTGTGTACCGGCCTTATCACCAGAGGCATTAACAATCGCTAGCTCACCACTGGCTGCATCACGCTCCAGTTGAAGCTTCGTACCGTCATTGAGTAAAACACCCGCAGAATAAATGTTACCTTCGCTATCATATTTTAAATTAACACTTTGGACCGATTCACCTGACTTGAAAATGCCAAAGTCCACCTGGAAAGCGCGATTGAGTTCTGCCGTCAGTTCCCGTGCGGCCTTTTCATTTCTCTCAAATTTCTCCGTAAAGGCTGCTTTATCTTGTCCCAGAGCTTCAGCAAGATCTCCTGCTGCATTGGCATTATCTGGTCTACCAGGTCCACTGTTGGGACCGCTGATGCCTGTGAACCGGCTAAACGCATCGCTAACACGATCTCCGAAATTGCGCTCTCTTCCAGGCTCGTTACCTTCTGTGATTTTGCCATCTGCACCAATGGTAAAACTTCGGGCTGGGTTATTAGGACCGTTGGCAGCAATGTTGATAGAAATACTTCCATCGCTATTTGCGACACGTTGGGCTCCAGACAAGTCAAGACCAGCGGCCGTTAAAGAACGCAGGGTCTGTTGCGCATCTGAGCTGGCGCCCGGTAATTCTCCACCCTGTAACTGATCGTTGTTTTCTTGTCGGACCTCGCCTGTAGTCGTTCCGATCCGCTGTTGAATTTGCTGGCTGTTTAGAGGGGTTGCTCTAAGGTTTCGGTTTTTACCTTCCGGATCTAAATAGTCGGCAATAATCCGATTGTACTTTGCGGCATTTTTTTCAGCCACCCCAGCGTTTTCGTTTGCAAACTCTTCGAGGGTGCGTTGCTGGCCATCTCTGCCGATAATACCTTCTACATTCCCCTGAGCGTTAAATACCAGGTCGTTGACGTCGATTCGTCCGAGACCTAAGCCCCCATCAAGGGTGTTTTTGCTTAGGCGGTTGGCAATTTCCTGGCGAACGCCTTGTTCAATATCGCCCTGGCTTTGTTGTCCACCCGTGCCTGAGGTTCCGGTAACGGTGACCTGGTTTTGACCGTTTTTGTTTGTGGTAAAGCTACCTACTGCGTTGCCACCCTGGCCGTTGTTGATCAAGCCAGCAAGAGCAGCATCTGCCTCAGCGCTTGTCCCTCTATTTACAATGGCTTGTACTGTTCTATTTTGTTCGTCACCACTTGTTGTCAAACCAATGCGTGCTTCGAGTGCCCGACCCAGTTGACGTTCGTTGACAGATCCGTTGTTGTTTAAGATTTGCCCGATCTGTTCGCTGTTAAAGCCCAGCCCTTCCAAAAATTTTGTTTTATCTGTTCCTGTTTTATTCAGCTCACCAATAACGGCCTCTGACAGTTGGGCTTGCGTGTTTTCACGCAGATCTGAGGTGGGATCGCTTAAGCCCTGCTGACGTCCAGGAAAACCGCCGAAAAATTCATTGGTCAGTCTGTCGTTACGGTTGCTCGCCCTTGCATCGCGAAGGGCAGACTCCACGTTACCAGACCCTGAAAAAGCAGCAGAGAAAGCGGCGCGTGTATCAATTTGATCAGGTCTGTTGAGATTAACACCAAGGGCTCTGCGCTCGCTACGGTTAAGGTCTCCGTTGGCGGCATCTTTAATGGTTTGGTTTGAGAGTTGTTCTTGACCCCCGCTGGGAGTCGTCACCAGTCTACCATTTCCAATGGCCCGGTTATCGATGGTCAATTGAACCGAATTGTTACGATCCCCAATGGTTGCTGATTCCTGGCTGCGGGCGTTTGCGTCAAAGTTGAGGTTAAGATTGTTGTTACCATCTCGGGACAGGTTAAGGCCTGCACTGACCGCATTATTGATGCGACCTTTCTCACGGCTGTCTACGCCGACGGTTCCGTTGAGAACGTTCAGGGCGTTTTTGTTGATGGTAAAGTTACCCTGATTTAGGTTGGCGTTGCCACTGATTGTTATGCCGCCACCTTTTTTAGCATCATTCTGGCTCACCGTGCGGCCGTCTCGAAGGGTCACCTCACCATTAATGACGCGTGCACCTTTAAGGGCTTCTACGCCGTTGTTTTCAGCAAGTTTATTGACCTGTTCCAGAAGCGCTTTGTTTGCGTCACTCACTTCGGGCTCTTCGGTGGCTTTTGCGATGCCTTCTGCCGTTGCGGGAGTTTCATTGGTCTCGCTACCGGTAACGTTTTTTGGAGGATCTCCTGTCGGGTCAGCGGTAGCGTCTGCGCTGACGCTACCGTCCCCGACAGGGGTTCCGTTTGGATTTGCAAAACGCGCTTTGATTTCATTTTGTGCGTTGACATCACCTGCTGCAGCACGGGATAAAGTATCTTTGCTAATATCTACCGCTACACCGCTGGCGTTGGTCAGGGTGACATTGTCGCCGTCTTTCACGGTAGCGGTCAAGGATTGACCTATTTGCTGACCCACTACATTTCCTAAAAATGCCTGTACACCCTGATCTGCCCGGCTCTTTACGTCTGCGTCAGAAAGCTCTTCGCCGTTTGACTCTGCCTGGACGCGTACACGCCTTTGCAACGATTCTCCAAGACGTGTCTGCGAGCTGGTAGAAACAGCACCCGTGTTTTCTAACTCATCGGCAATTTCTTGCTCGTTGCCCTCAAGGTTGCCATTGACGTTTTCTTGGGCATTGGCAGTAGCTGTAGAGAGAGCACGTCCGGGCAATGTGGCAACCCCAATCAGGGGGTTGACCACAGTGTCGCGAATGGCGCTGCCAATAAGGCCGTTGGCATTGGGGTCACTCACTGCATAAGCCAGGGCATTAATCCCCTGACCCAGGCGGGCAAAACGACTTTTGGGCTTTTCTGACCCGCTCATTTCATTGAGCTTTTTGAACAGCGCAGCGATCATTTTGAAAAGTTCACCCAGTGCGCTCGGACCTTCAGGACCATCTTTGATCCCAAGGACGTTAAGCGCTTTGGCGGCACCGTTAGAAACTCTTTCTGAAAAAGAATTGCCCTCTTCATCGGTTTGAGCAGTTGTTCCACGGTTTTCAATAACGCCTGTATTTGTATCATTGTCTACCGCAGCACTGGCTCGTCCTTGTGTGGTGGAAACAACAAGGTTTTCATCATCTCCGGTGGTATTTTGATTTTGAGGTGCTGCCGGTGATACTTCATCACCGTTTGTGCTATTGTCTACAGCGTCACTGGTCTGTCCCGGGGTGGTGGTAATGGCGGTACCGCCGCCATTTGTGTTATTTTGTACGTTGGTATTTACTGGGTTTGCCCCATCATTTTCCACCGCATCAGAGTCGCTGGCTAACGCGTCGGTGTTATCTGTGGTGTTATTCCCTGTAATGGCGTCGCCACTTGCCCCAGCATTGGTATTTGCCGCGTTAGTGTTACTGTTGCCGTTGAGCACCTCATTAATGGCCGATTGCACACGCTGTGTAAGGCCTTCTTCATTAATCGGACCCTCTGCGTTCTCTTCCTCTTGAATGACGGCGTCTACGCGCCCGCGGATTTGTTCTTGTTGCTCGGAGCTAAGGTTGTTTTCTTCATTGCCCAGTACACTGTTGACGGCGTCTTTGACCCGCGCCAAAATTCCGGCTTTATCTTCGGCATCTGCACCGGGTGCTTCTGTTAAGTTCTGATCTTCATCATCTGAGGCAATGGCCTGGTCTCGTTGTGGGTTAAGGGTGTCTTGAATGGCTGTGGCGACACGATCGAGTAATCCCTGGTTGGCGGGACGGGTGACGGTTTGAGTGGTCGAGTTATTTGTGTTGGTCTCGTCGTTTGCATTGGTCTCTTCAACAGGGGGATTGTTCCCCTCTTCTTCATTGCCGTCTTTGCCCTTGAACTTGTCTGTAATGGCGTTAATAAAAAAGGCTTCTTTAAGAACCTCTATTAAATCTCCCCCGAACCCGCGATCTTCTTGTCTTTGATTCGTTGCGGGATCATTGGCGTTTACATCTTCGTCTTCCTGGGCTTTGTTAATACCTTTACCAATTCGGTTGGCAACAAAGGTGGTCACCATTTGTAAGGTGGCCAGGCCCACTTGTTTTGCGGCAATAGCGGCTTGTTTTTCGGCCAGTTGTTTTGCACTTTTAGCAGCGTAAAGCTCCATTTCGGCTTTGCGCTTGGAACGGATCTGGGTGTTTTTATCCACCTTATCCATAATGTCTTTGTTGTCATCGTTGACCTGGCGGGTAACCTGTTGAATAGCGCTGGCGACGTTGCGGGCACGGGTTGTGGCTTCGCGAGCGGCGGTATACATCCGAATGTTCATACGGTGAACTCCTTTGGTTTTGTGCTTTCAGGAATAAATCATACTTAAGAAAAACTAGGCTGGACTTGCGCTAGAACCTGCTGCCAACAAGGCCTCTAGTTTTTGTAACTTCTGCAGGGCTGCAGCAGCTTGTTTTTTGGCGGCCTGATATTCTACGACGGCATCTTGATATTCTTCTTCATACTGTTTAGCGACACTGTTCATGGCCATAAACTGGTTGAGAGAGGTGCCAAGGGGTTTAAAGAGAACTTTTTGGAAAGCATCTTTTGCACCCTCACCGAATTTATTAATCACATTTTTCTCTTTGAAGATGTTTTCAGCTTGATTGGCCACGCGATCGTCAATGTTCAGGCCTCTTTGAATATTTTCGTTTCGCAGCAAGCCCAACGCGCTTTGCGCACTTTGGCGGTAAGCGGGGTTGATTTGCGTGGAGCGACTGAGCATTCCAGCGGCCATGCGCTCCCCGGCATCGCTTCCTACGGGGGTTGTACTGCCTTCTACAGAGCGTGAACCCTGAGCAAAAAAGCCGTTTTCTCCAAATAACTCACCCCGCAAGGCGTCGCTCATGTTACCGGTGGCCGGATCTAAATCGCCAGGATTAAAGGCGGGGGGTGGGCCTTCTTGTAGCATGGCACGCAGCGGACTGCCCTCAGGGGTGTTTTCCAATAAATTGCGAGCCATTTCGGTCTGAGAGACGTTTTGAAAGCCCTCCACCTTACCTGTGGTGGTGTTAACCCCCATAATCGAAAAGTTTCTTTGAGAGGGGTTATAAGATACAACGGCGCCTTCCTGACTGTTCCCGCCTGCGTTTGCAATTTGAAAAGAAACGGCATATTTGTTAATGTCTGCATTGCTCATGGGGGCGAGCTGGCTGTCGTCAGACACCTGTCGCTCATCTTTATTGAGCATGTCTGCGACGCCGTCCAAAATGCCTCCACCGAGGGTGCCAAGTAGTACAAGGGCTGCTGCATCTTTGGCGCGCTCCATACGATCCTTTTTGAGCTGCATCATTTTTTCGGCTTTTTCTTTTTTGATGTCAGCGCTTTTGGCTTCATATTCGGCTTCAATCTTGCTACGCATTAATTCGTCTTTGCGTTGTGCATTGGCGGTGCCCACGGTTTTTACATCGTCTTGCACGGCTTTAATGTTTTGACCCTGGTTTTGATGGAATTGGAGGGCCGCATCTGCAGCCTGGCGGGCGTATTCAAATGACATAAAGCTCATAAATTAAATTCTCCTCAATATGAAGCGTTGGTGGATAGGCAGAGAGATCCGCATACCTTATCTGCTATATACCCCGAACCCCTGTGCCTTTAAACAAAAAATTAACAAACAGTTATTAAAAACCGTCCAGAAGCTGGCGCAGGATATAGCGTTTGTCTTCACCTTGAGAAATGCTGAATTGCTTTTCGCCGAGGACATTTTCCACATCTCGGCTATTTTGAGCGTAAATGCGAAAACGGACTTCCGTACGCGTGTCACCTTTCTGGGGCGGTGATGAAATCTCTTCGAGCCGTACGGCTTCTATTTTTTGATGAGAAATGGTGTTCATGGACTGGATCATCTGGCGTTGGGCATAGTCCTCGTAGGCAGCCACAAGACTATTATGGGCTGCTGTTACTGTGGGGGCATTCACATACAAATAGTACTGAAATGGAGCCGTATTGCCTTCCACCTGAATTTCCCAGTATTTTCCGCCCAGTTCGGCTTTGATTTCTGCATCCCTTTCTTCAGGGCTTCGGTAACGGTCATCTGCCAGGTATTTGGCGGCGATCCAATACCGTGCTGTATCACTGGTTTCGATCTTGAGCCATTGTGCGTTATCGCTCTTGCCCACGAGCAAGACCATTGTGTTGCGCGGGATTTTCAAATCTACCGTCTGCGCGGGATTGTCGTCTGCTGAGGTGGGTGGTTCCAGATAGACCGGCGGGTTTTCTTGAATGATGTACTTTGAGGGATAGGGCTCATAGAGCACCTCGGGAATGGTTAAGGTGACCACCGAGGTGCTCTTTTTGAGGGTGCCACCCCCGCCGCCCGGGTTGCGTCCTTTGAGCTCCACCTGCACCTGATAAGAATCCCCTCGTTCAAAGCGATCTG
The DNA here is from genome assembly GCA_964229355.1 of Candidatus Sericytochromatia bacterium. Classification (GTDB taxonomy): domain Bacteria; phylum Cyanobacteriota; class Sericytochromatia; order UBA7694; family UBA7694; genus CAXRDE01. Next base: position 97,576 of record CAXRDE010000016.1, read on the forward strand.
TGAGTGCTGATGGGCTTGGACTGGGTTCTACCTTGGCGGGTTTGGAAAAGCTTTTCATGACCATGGGAATGAGGAGCGCCAGGAGCATGAGCGCCACCAGGGTAATGCTAATACCGGCAATGAGTAGTGCATTTTCTTTGAGGGTATCTAAGAGAGGCTCCCACCATTTTTTATCGTGGTTGCCTTCGCTTTCTTGCACAAAGGCCACCATGTCGTGAAGTTCGTCAATGGTTTGCTGGACTTCATCGCGGGTGGCTTCGTCATGTACCCATTTTTGAGCCTGACGATAAGCTTTGAGGGCGCCCACCAAATCTCCTGTGTTATGAAGGCGTTGGGCCTCTTCCAGGGTTTCAGATAATTGTTTTTTCTTGTGTTGTAGGGGTTCTGTCATAAGAGGGCTCAGGGCTTACACTGTTGCTTGCAGGCGGTTTTATCGCCCAGGCTACAGGCTTTTGCAAAATCTTGCTGGGCTTGCCTGCATTGGTTTTTGACCTGATAGGCCAACCCACGGTTATAATAAGCGAGCGCCATTTTGGGGTTGTGTTGAATGGCCTGGGTGAGATCGTAAATGGCTTTGGGATGTTGGCGCAGTTTAAAGTACAAAAGTCCCCGCTGAAACCAGGCTTCTGCAGAACGGGGGTCTTTTTGCACACTATAGGTAAAATCTTGCAGGGCTTCTGTGGTCTTTCCCAGGTTTTGGTAGACCTGGCCGCGCTGCATATACAGCAGGGGTTGCGGATTTCTTTGAATGGCGCCATTGAGATGAGCCAGAGCTTCGTTCATTTGCTTATTGCTGAGATAACTCTGCAGCAAGGCTTTTTGAAAGGGGGGATGATCGGGTTTGAGCTCGTAAGCCAGACGAAAATCCTCTAAAGCTTCTTTGTTTTTGTTTAATTTTTGGTATAAGGTCCCTCGGTTAAAATAGGCTTCGCTGTCTAAAGGCAGACGTTTCAAGACTTCACTGTAGTCTTGAATGGCTTCGGTGTATTTTTTTAAACCGGTATAGGCGCCTGCGCGATTAAAATAACCGTTGACGTGATTCGAAGCTGCTTTCAGACACTGATTATAGGCCTGGAGGGCTTCGTTATACTTCCCTTTCGCTAACCACTGATCTCCGTTTTTACATGCGGTGGGCAGGGCTTCAGCAGCCTGTGCGCTGAGACCTGATAACGTAACCGGTACTGCTCCCCACAGCAGCATTGAGACCAAAAGAGAGTGAGCAATTTTCATGACCCAGTGAGAACCCCGCTTGCGATGATTGCCCGATCATAGCATGACTGAGCACATGCGTCTAGAACGGGGCCGTATGGGGTTAGCTTAGCCGTTGATAAGCCGTCTGATACTGTTGCTTGAGCCCTGAGGGAATCAGCTCTCCCGCTTCAATGAAGGTTTGCTCCATTTGTTCTCCCCAGGCTTCGAGCTGGCGCAGATCCTGAGCGGATAGTGCCTGTTCAAACAATTGGGCAAACACTGCGTCACAGGTGGGCTCAAACTGTAGCCAGCGGGTGAGGTAAGCCCTGGCCTGTTCGGGTTCTCGACGTGCTTGCCACTGGCGTGCACACCAGAGAGTCAGCTCACGACCCTGACGCTGGTAGTGTTCCCGCTCTGCTTGCCAGAGATCTGCAAAGTCCAGCTCAGGTAAAAATGTGCCCTGGTAGAAAGCCAGCGTTTTTTCAACGGTGTCCAGTGCTTCAGGTTCTGCTTTGTGCTTCAACCAGTAGTCATAGCCATCACTAAAGTTTTCCGCATCCCACTGGTAATGGCTTTGGCGGTTAAAGCGGTAGCAAGCGTCTTGAAAATGAATGTACTGAGACGTTTGCTTGCCTTTGCGCTGAGGTTCGAGCACTTTTCTTAAGGCATGAATGTGCACGTCTAGCGAGCGCAGGGCTTGCTCCAGATCGTCTTGCCCGGTGAGCCAGTCGGCAAGGGTCTCACGGTGAATGCTGTGGCTGTGCAATAAAAGTTGAACCAGGATATGTCGGGATTTTTTTCGGGGCCAGCGTCCCACGGGTTTGTCCTGTAAAAATACCTGAAATCCGCCGAAGGTCTGGATGCGCAGCTCCGCAGAGGTGGTGGCTAACACGCGGCGTGTGGACGAGCTGGGCTGCGCTTTGCTAGCGGAGACGGGCAGTAAGGCTTCAGCCTCTCTTACCAGGCCTTGAGAACCGTTTTCCTGGGCCTGGTGCAAAATATGCTGCAGCAGAGGGTAAGCGCTGTCTGGTGGGGTTTGGCGTAAAAGGGAGAGGGCTTGATTGAGTTGAGCGTAGAGGGCTGCAAAGCTGTTGGGTTCCAGGCGCTCCAAAGCCTGCGCGTGTAAACGCAAGGCGCGATCTTCCTGCTTTAGAAAACGCCATAAGCGCGCTTCCACGTCCCAAATGAGGGGCCAGAGTGAATCCCAGTTGAGGGTTTCTGCAATTTGTTTGGCCTGGGTGATCAGGGTTTGCGCGAGCGTGACGTCAATGCGTTCTCCCAATAGTTGAGCAAAGACCAGGTTCAGGTAAATAAGGGGTTGTCGTGTGAGCGGCAGCTTTTGTACCTGTTCTACGAGGGCCAAAACCGCTGGAGCATCGGTACTTTGTTGGTGGTCCTGGAGCGCTTGTAAAAAATACAACATGCTCTGAATTTCGAGTTGCATGGCCGTGTTGCTGTCGTGATGGGCCAGTGCAAGGGCTTGTTGGTAGAGGCTTTCGGTTTGGTGGTATTGTCCCTGCTGATAATAGGTTAAGCCGCGCAATTGCACAGCACGGGTTTGAAAACGGGTCACGTGCCGACCCCGTAAATTTTGGAGCTGATCTAAAAAATGGTGGGCTTCTGCATAATGAGCCTGTTGTCGCGCGCGGTTGGCGCGCAGATAGAGCCAGGCAGCCTGATCCTGAGGGTGGAGTTCTGTGGCGGCTTTCAGGAGTGGCTCAGCCTGACTTAACAGGCGATCACAGTCTTTCCATTGCCCCGCCTGTAAGTATTGGTGGGCCAGATGGGTCAATACTTTGAGCTGGTGCGCCGGCTCATCACTTAAACCTGCAGCGCGATAGAGATAAGCCCGTCGCTGAGATAAATCTTCACTCTGTAGGGCTTGATGCAGCCAATAGTGAGGATTTTCTTTTTCGGCTTCTTTCTGTAGGCGTTGCCAGAGCTCGGAAGGAGCCTGTGTCCAGTATGCAGGGGTGCGTTGGCGGTCCTGCAAGCGTCGGGTGAGCACCTGCAGGCACTGGGCGCTAGAGATCTCACCCAGGCGGACTTTGGTGTGTAAGAGCAAGGCCACGGGCCAGCCCCGGCAGGCTTCCCAGAAGGTTTGATCCTCAGCGGTCCAGGGTAAGTCCAGCCCTTGCCAATACGCCTGGCTGGTCTTCAGAGACCAACAAAAATCTGACCTTTGATAAACATGTGCGCCTTCCACAAGCCACTGGCTTAAATCCAGAGCCGGTAAGGCTTCAAAAGCCAGCACAAAGCTGACGTTTTGGGGTGGGTTTTTTAAAAGGTGTTGCCAGAGTTCTGTGATTTCAGGGGCTGTCAACACCGTTTCGCCGTCGTCTTGAAACCACCACAGGGGCTCTGATTGATGCTGTAACCATTGCAAGACATCGTGGCGGTTTGTCAGCGGCTGTTCTGCCTGCTGACTGAGGACCGCAAGATAATTCTGAAAACAAAATTTATCCAAAGCAGAAGCAGACAAAAATATGCTGTTTTGACCCCCGTGTTGCAAGGTTTCATGCCATTGTCTTAGTTGTTTGCTTTTGCCATACCCCGTGGGAGCCACACACAGGGCTCCCGGGGGCTTTAATGCAGGCAGTGCCTGATGCATTTAGGTATACAGTGCCTCAAGGGGTTCGGCATACCGGCTGTAAATCGCTTTTCTTCGGGGTTTGAGTGAAGAGGTGAGTAAATCCGCTTCAATGGTCAGAACCTGTGGGTTGATCCAAACTTTCTTGAGGGTCTCAAAAGAGGCCAGTTCCTGGTTGACGTGCTGAACTTGCGCATCGATCAGGGTTTTAACGGCTTCACTTTGTGCCAGTTCTTCCCAGGGGCTTTCATGATCGTTAAAATGTTTGCGAATGGCATCTTCTTCGAGAGTTACCATGGCGGTGAGGTATTTTTTACCGTCGCCATACACAATCAGATGTTGAATATACGGGTTATCTTGAAAACGGCGTTCAATATTTTGGGGGGGAATATTTTTGCCCCCGCTGGTCACCAAAATTTCTTTTTTGCGGTCAATAATCTGTAAAAAACCGTCTTCGGTCCAACGACCCACATCGCCGGTTTTAAACCATCCTTCTGCATCGAAGGTGTCGCGGGTGGCTTCTTCATTTTTGTAATAGCCCACAAAGACATTGGGGCCCTTGGCCAAAATTTCGCCATCTTCGGCGAGCTTAACACTTACGCTGGGGTAAGGGACGCCCACAGAGTCAAAATTAAAGCGTTCGTAACGGTTCATGGTCAGTGTGGGTGAGCACTCCGTTAAACCATAACCTTCAATGAGCAGCAACCCCAGCGCGTAAAAACCTTCTTTAATTTCTTTCTTGAGCCCTGCACCGCCAGAGAGTCCAAAGCACAAACGCCCTCCCGTGACCGCTTTGAAGGCGGCGGCGTCACCCCCCTGCTCCTGAATCTTGAGATATAGCTTTTCCCAATAGGCGGGCACCGATAAAAAGGTGTGGGGTTTGACGCTGTCGAATTTATCCATGACATCTTTGGGGTTTGCAAAATATGATTGCCAGCCCAATTGATTGCCCAGCATAACCGCACCAATGCCAAAAGCGTGAGACAGGGGCAGCCAGTGTAAATCTACCGCTTGTTCGGGGATATGGGGTCCGTTGAGTTGAATCCAGTCTTTAGAACTGGCCGCTAAGTTGGCGTGGCTGAGCATAACGCCTTTGGGAAGTCCTGTGGTGCCAGAGGTGTAAATAATCGTTGCCAAATCACTGCTTTCGGCTTCTGCCAGACGCTGCATGGCCGTATCACCATGCTGACCCTGGTTCATTGCCTCTGCATAAGCCACCAGAGGCCGAGGGAAATCTGTGGGTAGGATGCTAACGTCCTGGGCATCAAGCACAATAATTTGTTGGACCTGTGCCAGATCCAGGGGCCGCAAGGTCTCCAAAAATGCCAGATCGCAGCAGAGCACGGTGGATTCAGAATGGCTTAGAAAGTAGCTGATCAACTCCCCTTTGCTGGCAGGATAAATGGGGACCACTACGCCACGCACCGTTTGAATAGCAGAATAGGCGACAATCCAGGCGTAACTGGTTTGCCCCAGCATGGCGACTTTGTCACCGCTGTCGACCTTTGCGGTCAGAAAGTTGGCAAAGGATTGGGTGTCCTGGGCATAATTCTTCCAGTAAACGGTTTCGTAATTTTCGTCTTTTTGCGGTAAGAAAAAGCGGGGCAATTCGCTCCATTTTTTTGCCGCAGCAAAAAGATCTAAGGACTGATGTTCACGGGTTACAGCTTTCTGAGTCATGGCACACCTCAATCACAACAAATTTTGAAAGGTGGGTTTAGCGGCTCAGCTGTTGATCAATCCACGAAAGGGCTTCTGGCTCCGCCACCAATCCCAGGTGATGTAAGTCTAACACTTTACTGTCCAATAGGCGAGCCCCGCCTGCGGTAACATCTTGTACTGCACTGGCGCTTTTTACAAAGACAATGCCGTCGCTGGGTCCAGCACTTTCGTTTAAGACACCTTCCATATTGGCGCGTTTACCTGCCAGCAAGGCTACCTGAATATTGGCGTCAACGGGGGACTTTTTGAGTTGTCCCACAATATCACCGCCCGCTTGAATGACTTTGTCAATGCCAGGACTGTGGCTCACAAAGCCCTGTCCGCCGTTGTAGGTGGTATACCAGTCGGGGTTTGTGGGATTCAGGGGATATTCTTGATCCCAGCGGGCGATCATTTGGGATTGTCCTTTAAAATAAGGGCCCATAAAGCTCTCTTCCTGGGTGGTTTTCCAACTGCCCAGAATCAGGGCCTTGTCCCAGGCCACAGGAGCGTATTTGACAGGATCGTTGCCCGCGGGCAAGAGAGCCCAGTGCACCACGGAGTTGCGGAAAGTATAATCAATACCGCGGTGAGGCGTGCCCACAAAAATGGCTTTACGCAAATGCTTTTGATAAGGCTGTTGCATGCCGGGCCCCATAATATTTGAGGTGTACATGCGTAAGGCAAACCCCCCTTTGCTGTGGGCGACGGCATCTACCTGCTCAGCCCCGGTAATTTGCCGTACCCGCGCCACGGCGTTGTGAATCTGGTTGACCCACACAAAGTTATCGTCATGTTTATCGGCAAAGGAGACCGCAAAAACATGGTAGCCCTGGGCTTTGAGATATTGCATTAAGCCTGTTTTTTGGCGGGTAAAAGGCGGAGCGGCCCAGTTGCTGGTGGCATTCATATTCGCGCCGTGAATGAGCAAGACAGGGGTGTTGTGGCGCAGTTGCTCGGGAGCACCTGCATCGTGTAAGCACACATCGGTAGAAGGGGGACGATCTTGACCAAAACAGGTGACCACGTCAGGGGCCTGTTGACGGCCCCGCTCGGGCATGCGGGTGGTGGGCAACCCGGGGGTGCGTAAGAGTTCCATACGAGGCCAGGTTTTGCCCTGGGTGGTGTTCACCACGGTGAATTGTTCAAAGCCGGTGCGTGCGCTCTGGCTGCTGGCCGCATCGTTCAGGTTCTGAAAGCGGGCTGCTTGTGCTTGTAAGGGGGTGAAGGGGATATTTTGTGCATTGCGGGGGGCCTGGCAACTGGTAAGTAAGGCACTGCCCGCAAGGGCCATGGCAAGCAAAGAAAAAGAATGAGTGCGTGACATAAAAATGAAGATCCCTCTACGTTATTTCTATCAGTATAAAATTAAATGCGCAAAAACACCAGCAATTTTTTGTTTTCTTAAAGGTTTTTTGGTATTTACTTAACCTTTTGTAAGTTCGTTGTAAGCCATTTTTTTTAAGCTAGGTATAATAGTGAAGAGAATACAAGGGAGCGTTATATGCAAAACTCAACGGCTTCAGCCAACGCCACTTCCGTGGCGGGCCCCAGCTTTTTTGAACAGTATAAAAAATGGTTGATCGGTTCGATTTTATTTGGAATGTATGCCAGTTTTGGCATGAGTTGGATGGGGGTCGTACCCATTTTGCAAGAGTTGCAGGTGGCTTTTCAGTTTGATAAGGCCGCCGGATCCTGGTTGGTGTCTATTGTTTCAATGGCCAAAAGTATTTTCCCGATTTTAGCGGGTATTTTGGCCAGCCGCTGGGGCTTAACCCGCAGTATGCGACTGGGAGCCGTGTTGATTGTGCTGGGAGTAATCGTACCCTTTTTGCCGTCTTTTAGTGCCTGGGTGGTCATGCGCTTTTTGTTTGGGGTCGGGGGAGCCATTTGGGTCACGCTGATGGGAGCGGTCACTTTGCAGGTGTTTGAGCCGCAACAGCGTCCCATGATTAATGCGCTAAATGGCGTGGCGGTCACCGTGGGTGTGGTACTGGCACTCCAACTAACCCTGCCTCTGACCGCATGGATAGGCTGGCAATTTACCCTTGCTTTGTATTCTGGCGTGAGCGCTATTTTTATGGGGCTACTTTTTGCCGTTGGCCCACTTCCTGGCCAACAACCTGCCAAAAATGGCCCCAGTTTGTTGCAAACCTTAATGGCTTATGGAGCCACCATGAAATTACCGGTCACCTGGATTATTTCATTGTCTTTTACCGGCCCACTGGCTCTTTATCTGGTGATGAACTATTGGTTGCCGGTGTACTACCAGGAGGTCATGCGACTGGAAAAGGTACAAACTATGCAATTGATGACCTGGATGAACATGGGCGGTATCGTGGGTTCTGTGGTCACAGGCTACTTGCTACAAAAGTTCAATAAAACAAAAGGCTTTATTGCCCTGTCGGCAGTGGTTTTGCCCGTAAGTGCCGGTGTTGCGATGTTGATCACGAACCCAGCCATCTTGCCCTTTATTCTTTTTCTGGCGGGTGTGGGTATGTTTTTGAGTGTTTCACCTCTGATTACCCTCTTGCAGTCTCAGCCCGGCATGGATCCCGGAAAAGTGGGGATGATTTTAGGCACGATGTTCAGCGTGACCTACATTGTGTCATCTTTGGCCCCTGATATCGTGGGTCGGATTTATGCGGCCAAAACAATGCCTTTGCAATGGGTGCTGCTGGCTTTCTGCTTAACCACGATATCGCCTGCCCTGGCGCTTTTGCTGCCTGAAAAAGCAGAGGCCTGATTTCAAAATAGGGTTAAGCCTTACGTTTCGAGCCCCCCATGCAGGGGGGCGATTTGGGCACTTGCCCTTCGCGGGCATCCCATTCACTGGGGGTGTAGAGTTTCAGTGACAGGGCGTGTACGCCCTGCTGGAGTTCGCTGGCCAGGAGTTCATTCACGGTGCGATGCCGTTGCACACGGTTTTGGTTGGCAAATCCACTGCTGACGATCACCAGCTTAAAATGGGTTTCTGAGCCCGGCGCCACGCTGTGTCGATTGCTTTCGTTGGTGACCTCCAGCACCTCTGGTGACAGGGCCTGGGTAATTTTTGTTTCAATCTGTGTCGCGACGCTCATACAAGTTCCTTTCCGAAACACTCGTGATAGTAATGTTGCAGCAGTCGATCCTGAAGACTAAACATGCGCTGTTCTTCTTCGGGTTCTGCATGATCATAACCTAAGAGATGCAAAAAGCCGTGGGCCACCAGTAAGGCCAGTTCCTGTTCCAGATCGTGTCCTTTTTCTTCAGCCTGTACCTTGGCTTTTTCTACAGAGACAATAATATCTCCTAAAATATTGTTCTCCATATCTTGTGGAAAGGACAATACATCGGTGGGGCGATCGATTTCGCGGTACTGAGAGTTTAGATTTTTGATGGTGTTATCGTCAGTGAAGGTGAGACAGACTTCGGCTTCTTCTTCGCAGTGCATTTCTTGACCGATGCTTTCTAAGAAGCCCACCCAGCGGTGGTTGTCGGGCAAATAGGTGTCATTGTGAGGATCTAGTTCGAGGTGAATGGCAATTTCCATAAAGGTTCCTTTTGTTTTCGTTTCAGGGGGGGTAACAGTGTTCAGGGGCGCTGAAAGTGGGTGAGTACGCCCGTGGACTGAAACTTGGCCCAATGATCGGTATAGAAGGTAATTTCTTCATACATTTTAACCATACCCACCTCTGGTGCGTACCAATAACGCAAAAAATCTTCGTGTCCGTTGTCATAGCGCAAGTGGTGTTCAATGCACAGGGTTTCAAAATTTCCTGCTGGGGTATTGAGGTTTTCAAAACCTTTGACAGAAAGGGTTTCTGTGCCCCCTTGAAAGCTGCGGCCTGGCCACTGCTGTCCAGGGGTTAAGGGGGCTTGTAAGGCGGTAATAAACCCGGTGCTTTGGGGCTTGAATAGGGCGGTGTTCATTGCCGCCTCAGGAAAAGGCAAGGCCCTGAAACTGCTGACATTTAAAGCCTCAGCTCCCTCTTGATAATGACTCAGTAATACCCGATCCGCAAAGCGACGAGCCAGTCCGGGGCGGGGTTGGGTCGAGACGTCAGGATAACGGCGGCGCAGAATCACGCTGCTGAGGGGTGTGTTGCTGCGAGACGATTCAGGCAGTGCCTCCTGGGTAATGTGCATGGTGTGAAAACGGGTATTGTCCTGTCCGTCTTGCGACTGGGTTAAGGCATAGTGCCATTGCAGGCCGGGTGTGGTGGGATAATAACGCGCAATGGCCGTTTGACTGAGACGATTGATACGGGCCGCGCTGGGGGTTAAACCGGAGGTGTTATGGACAGGCTGACAGGCCAGCAAGCCGAACGAAATCGCAGCCAGTAAACCTTTGGTTGTCTTAAGAACCATGGGCAAATCCTTTCATGCCCACGTGTAGGCTTCCCTGGCTTTGCCTGGCACAGGCGTTTTGGCCAAAAATAACCTTTTGATGACGCAGGTGTGTCTTTGCGAGGGTCTTTAAAATCTCTGAACGGCGCACGCCTGTGTGTGGGTCTGTATTCACGATAACACAGCGTTCACAGGCTTTGACAATATCCCATTGAAAGTCCGGTGTGTTTGTGCCTTTCAGAGTTAAGCTCTGCCAACCGTCTTCGGCATAGGCAGAGGCCTCACTGGTCAGAATCAGATTTGGACGAAAGCGTTCCAGGGTGACGGGCGCTAGCCCCTGGGTCTGTAAATGGGTGTTCAGATCCTCCAAAGATGCCTGGTGGGCCAGCAAGTAAGGGTAGCCATCGGCGAAGCTGACCTGTTTGCCCGGTGCAAACAGGGGATTGGTTTCGCGCTGCTGGCTGTCGGGCATAAACACCAATTCACAGGGCACCTGGAGTTGACTTGAAAACCAATCGTTGATAGCCGAAGGATAGCACCAGGCCTCGCCCTGATAGCGCCAGACCCGAATCACTTTTTGAGTGGGGGCAACGTTTAAGAAAGGAACCCGGCAGATGCTGTCGTGAAAGCGGCACAAAAGTCCCTCAGATTGCAGTTCCACCTGAAGCTTTGCCATGTGGGGCAATTCCCGTTGGGTGAGAAAGTTGCCTTCGGGTGAGACCAACATCCAGCGTCGATCGTGGGCCAACCCACGATCTGTGAGTTCTGCTTCAGAGACCGAGATGCCCCGGGCAGATTTAAGGGGGTAAATCCAGATGGCTGAGAGGGTGACCGGGACTTTAGACAGGCTGTTGCGCATAGATCACGTGGGCCGGTTTAAACAGGACCCAGGAGGTTAAGATATATTTGTCATTGGAGCTGGGGACATGTCCCTTGTGGGTATGGGTGAAACCACTGGGGGCAAAAACCAGTTGTCCCTTGCGGGGGGAAAGCTTGCGCTGTTGGTAATAAAACTCGGTTTCGCCGCCTTCACGCACATCATTCAGATAATACATAAACAGAAGGACCCGGTGCAGACTTTTTTGTTCTGGATCATGGGCCGATGGATAGTTTTCCGAGTGAAAGTGATGGTAGCCGCCCACCTTGCGCTCGTACTTTTGCAAATTGACGGTGCCCAGCGTATAAATTTGCTGTACCAATTGCAAAACCGTTGGGTCATCAAGCATGTTTAGAACTTCGGGGGTAATGGGCATTTGGGCCCCTGTTTGGGGATCCGGAATGAACATGGTGACAGCCCCGGTGAGCAAATGGGGAAACTCACGCACGTATTTCACCAAATAACGGTAGGTGATGGCTTCGATCTCTGCATTTTCACTTCGCCAGTCAGCGAAGCTATTGAGCGTAATATCGAGGCTGTTCTTGGCCTGAGTATTGATGCCATGGCCTGTCATGCCGGGTTTTTTTTCACGGCTGCGCTCAAATTTTTTGATCCAGTTTTTACACTGCTCGGCGCTGAGCACGTCGTTATAAGTGGCAATAAAATCTTTCATACTAAAGCCTCTTTTTGGGGTTCATCATACCATGAAGACTTTTTGACAATGTGAAATTGCGCTTGAGCAAGCGACATAAATGTGCTATAGTCAGGGCATCCATTTTGAAAATTCAGGAGAAAACGTCTTAATTTGGACCCCGACAGTAGTGGCCAATTTGGCTCCGTAATTACCGTTCTTGTTGTCTCTTTAGCGTTCTCTGGCCTGATCTCAGCCTATGAGGCTTCCCTCACGGATTTATCGAGCATGCGTCTTGAAAAACGTGCTGAAGAGGGAGACCAAAGGTCTGCCTATCTGCTAAAACTCATTCAAAACCCCCATCACACTTTGCTCACGCTTATGGTCTCTGATTGGCTTGCTGACGTCACGGTGATGGTGTTGAGTGCGTATCTCATTTTTCACGCCCTGGGGGCCTGGAGCTGGTGGCATGTGGCTGCTGCCATTTTCGTTTTAACCCCCACACTCTTGATTTTGGGCGAAATCATTCCTAAAAATATTGCCTCGCGTTACGGTGAGCGCTTTGCCTATGCCTGGTTGCCTTTGCTAAAGCTTTTGCTGTTGGTGTTTAGCGTGCCTGTTAAGGTGTTGAGTTTAATTACCCGTCCGCTGTTAGAGAGTGTCGGGGCACAACTGGGGCAACTCCTGCCCGAGTTTACCGAAGACGAAATTTTACATATGGTGAGCATGGGCGGCAATACCGGGCTTTTAGAAAAAGATGAAACCGAATTGGTGCAACACGCGCTCAATTTTGACGATACCCCCGCCAGTGCTGTTCTGACACCACGGGTGGATATGACTTGCTTAGAAGATACCACCACCCTTGAAGAAGCGCTCACGTTAATGGCTGACCCTGAAGGGTATTCACGTCTTCCGGTCTACCGAGATAACTTTGATAATATCCTCGGGATTGTCTACATTAAAGATTTGCTTTCGGTGTACCAAAAGCATCCTGAACAGCGCCAAAACCCTGTGATTGATTATGTGCGTAAAGCCCATCATATTCACGAGTACCAGCCCATTAATGAGGTGCTTAAAGAAATGCAAGCCCTGCGCACACCCATGTTCATTGTTACCGATGAATACGGGGGGACTGTGGGGCTGATTACCATGGAAGATTTACTGGAAGAGATTGTAGGGGAGTTACATGATGAGTTTGATCATGATGAAGAAGCCCCCATTGAAAAAGTAGACATGTATACCCTGCGCGTGGATGCGAAGGTGAGTGTGACTGAAATTAATAATCTCCTGGATCTGGATTTGCCCAACAGTCAATCGGTGGGCGGTCTTGTCTTTAGTACGCTGGGTGAAGCACCCGGTCCCGGAGAAGTGATTCACATTCAGAATGTACGCCTGGAAGTGGAAGCCGTGGACGGCATTCGTATTTTACGGGTGCTGGTGCATAAATTGACCCCTGAAGAAATCGAAACCCAGGCAGAAGCAGAAACCTCCTCCACCTAAAGTCAGTCCTCATGCTAAGATATGAAAAAAACCATGAGGAATAGTATGCAAAGTCGATTCAAACGTTCTCTAGTCTTGCCGTTGACAGTGGCCCTCAGTTTTGCCTCAGGTATGGCCTTGACCGAATGGCGTCACCCCCAGGCTGTGCAGGCCCAAAATAGCTCGGTCAAAACCCTCAGTCAACTCAACGATGACTTTATTGAAATTTCTGAGCGGGTAACCCCTGCGGTGGTGAGTATTGCCATGACCAAACGGGTGAGCCGCCAGCAGCCTCAGCGCCTGGATCCTCAAAATATGCCCGATGAATTTTTTGACTTTTTTGGCGTTCCCAATCCTCAGGGGCAAGGTCAGCCCGATAGCCGTCAACAGGGTGTGGGCTCTGGTGTTATTGTGGATGCCGAAAAGGGGTATGTGCTGACCAATAACCATGTGGTGGAAGATGCCGATGAAATCAAGGTGACCTTGACGGATCGGCGGGTCTTTAAAGCCAAGGTATTGGGTACAGATCCCCGCTCCGATTTGGCGGTGATTCAACTGTTAAATGCCAAAAACCTGAAGCAAGCCACTATTGGAGACTCTACCTCTTTAGACGTGGGAGAATGGGTTCTGGCCATTGGAAACCCTTTTGGCCTGGACTCTACCGTAACGGCGGGTATTATTTCGGCAAAGGGTCGTGCCAATGTGGGCGTGGCTGATTTTGAAGATTTTATTCAAACGGATGCTGCTATCAATCCTGGTAACAGTGGGGGAGCCCTTGTAAATATTAAGGGTGAGCTGATTGGTATTAACACCGCCATTGCGACCCGCTCTCGCGGGTATATGGGCATTGGCTTTGCGATTCCCAGCAATATGGCCCGTCAGGTGATGGATTCGCTGATTGCCAAGGGCAAAGTGAGTCGTTCCCAACTGGGGGTTTACATTCAGGAGCTCGATGCTTCAATGGCCCAAAGCCTGAAGCTTGAGAGCTCCAACGCGGGCATACTGGTATCAGGCATTGTACCGGGCTCCCCGGCGGAAAAAGCGGGTGTTAAAAAATATGATGTGATTACCGCTCTAAATGGTAAGCGTGTGACGGACGCCAATCAGTTCCGCAATCAAATTGCCCTGAGTGTACCGGGTTCACAGGCCAACTTGACCCTGATGCGTAACGGCAAGCAAATTGAGTTGAAGCCCACCCTGACGGAAGCCGAAAGTGCCGCCACAAACGCTCAAAATATGCCTGCGGATTCTATCCAGCAGGATGACCTGGCGGTTCAAGATTTGACGCCTACTTTGCGTCAGCGCTATCAGGTGTTGCCCGATACCCAGGGCGTGATTGTGGCTGAAGTCAATCCCAATGGTATCGCTTCTGAGAAAGGCATACGCCGTGGGGATGTGATTACCGAAATCAATCGCCAGCCCGTGCGTTCCGCAGCCGCCTTCCAGAATGCTTATAAGCAAATCCCCAAAGGTGAGGTGGTGCTGTTGGCCTTACGTCGAGGCAGCGGTTCGCTGGTGGTGGCTTACGAAAAACCCTAGCCTATTCATTCAAAGAAAAAGGAACTGTGAAAACAGTTCCTTTTTCTTTGAAGTGTCTTGCGCTGATTTCTGGTGAGAAAGCGCGGGGGCCGATTTTAACTCAGGCCATTCAAAACAGCTTTTGAGATGGCTTTAAGCGTGGCAAAAACACCCTGACCGTTGACAGCAACTGCCTCAAAATAGGGCACTCTCTCAGGGTTCAGGTCGTTTTCTAGTTCTTCGACGGGCATTGAGTCAGGAATATCGCGCTTATTGTATTGAATAATCCAGGGTATTTTACCCAGAACCATACCGTAAGAAGCCAGGTTCTCAATCATGTTGGCTTTGCTATCAATATTTTCTTGCTTCTTCTTGCGAGAAGAGTCAGCCACAAACACGAGACCGTCGGCGCCGTTCAAAACGAGACGACGGCTGGCGTTGTACTCTACCTGCCCTGGAACAGTATAGAGCGAGAACTTGGTTTTAAATCCTTGCACAGACCCCAGGTCTAAAGGCAAGAAATCAAAGAACAGGGTGCGTTCATTGGCTGTGTTTAGCGATACCATTTCACCCCGAATGGTGGGACTGAGTTGTTTATGTAAGTATTCTAAGTTGGTCGTTTTTCCACCCATACCGGTTCCGTAAAAAACCAGTTTACAGTGAATTTCGCGACTCGCGTAGTTAATTAGCGCCATAGTCTTTTGTCCTTATCTCCGATTTCCGCCACTCATACTGGAGACCTCGTCGCTGATGCGTTTGGCCATCTGTTGGGTCTTGAGCTTAATCATTCCCAATGTGGTTTTCTCATCAAAAATAACGGTGATCAAGTCCTGAGAGTCAAGCAGAGAGATAAAGATATTTAAGTTATCACCTTGCTGGAACATGGTTTTAAATTCGGCTTCGCCAAGCAGTCTGGCAATCTCACGGGTGGAGGAGAAGGCGCCCACGACGAGGGCTGAGAGCGCCATCACGTGAGGAGATTCTTCACCTACAAGTGCAAGATGTTGTCCGCTCTTTTCAACAAGCAGAATAGACTTTGCATTGGTTTCGGATTGCAGTTCGGTAAGTAACTCCGTAATGCGCTGAATGCCTTCAGGAGTTATCACGAGACTGCTAAGTTGAGGATTTAACATAGCTTGTGCAACCTGTCATAGTTCTATTTTTAATTCTTTTACCCAATGCTGAGTCGTGTCCGGAAAGACACGCTCAACTTTATTGATAACCTGCTGAAGAAATGTTTCTCCGTAGATCGGGGTGATCAGTTTTAACAAATGATTCAAGCAGATACTGTAAAGCTCAGTCTGTTCCACCAAACTCAAACTTTGTAATTTATCATCCACAATGATACCATCTTGTAGCTCGATCATCCAGTTTTTTTCTTCAATCAGCTTTTCGAGCCGCTCATTCATCTCCTGTTTTAGTTTTAAACCACTGATGGAGTTGAACTCATTGAGCAAAGTGTTCGCCAGGGTCAAAAAGAAGCGTCGCAGCGCTGTGCTGGCCTCTTCTTTCAATTGGACAACGCCTTTGGCTTCTAAAGCGACGAGGGTTTCAATCACACCAATGGGGTCTTCTGGTACTTGATCCAGAAGTCCATGCAGCGCGACAGGCCCGTCAAAAGCTTTTAAGTGCTCAATCAGTGTGCTGTTTTGCAACGCGTCGGGAGACCCCAGGTACTGAACGTGGGTGTTAGGCGCAAGGGTGGGATATTTGCGCTGGATTTTTTTCCAGGTTTCGACGTAGATAATGCCTTGTTGAATCAGGGTGTCTAAATCACTGGAAATGGTGGGTTCAGGCAGTGTGGTTTCTGTTAAAAAGTCGAAGGTGGCACTGCTGCCATAATTCAACATCTCATACACCGCAGCCTGTCCTGACAGTTCAGGCGTCTCTGCGTGAGACACCTTGCCGTCATGGACAAAAATACGACTCGTTAGCCCTTCAAACTCAATCACCAACTCGCCGGTTTTCTGACTGTCAATGAGGATCCTGAGGATATCGGGTAGGCTAAAGTCTGCAAATCTTCCGCTGAACTTCATTCACTTACCGCAATAATTAAAGTTTCTTTGTCGGTAAAGGTTTCTTCTGCGTAAGGGTAGGGAATTTCCAGCGTGCTCCGCTTCCAGATCTGCCGTTTTTGTTCGATTAATCTTTCCACGTCACCCAGTGCCACGCCGCTTTGCTCACTGTGGTGGAAAACGAGTGTGCGAGAGCCACTGCACAGATCCATAAACTGCCCGAGAGCCTGAAGATAAGCCTGAGGGTCTTCAAAGTGCTGTCCCAATCGTGGCCCGTGTTCGGCCCCTAAGAGACCATCCAGGTTGATTTGAGTTACGCGACGCGTCCAGCATTCGGCCAGCTCTGCTTTTAAGTGGGTAAAACGAAACCCGCTCATGCCCGGTGGGCTGAGTACCGTAACATGGCTCGGCAATTGGGAAGCCATTTCGTAGGCATCGGTAAAGTAAACCATGTTCGGCTGATCGTTGTTGACGACCCAGTCATTGAGCTGTTGCACATAGTGCAGTAAAGCATCTTGGCTGGCCATGGGTTTGGGTTGTAAGGCCCGCTGGTTAAATCCGAGCCAGTAGCTCATGGTCAAATAGACCGCAGTATACGCCATGCCTTTGAGTTCAGCGTTGTTTTGAAAGCTGGGTTCACCTTCGATATTGTTCCACCACTGCGACAGCAATTGGGTTTCTTCTTTGGTGAAATAGTGATCTTGCCAAAGCTCAAAGTCTCCGGCACCCTCTAAACCCCCACTGGTGATTAAGTTAAAGTGGTTTGGGGTCAGAATTGCATCGTTGTTTTGCACCAGCGCGACGGACTTCCAGTAGTTGCTTTGCAAAATTTCAGTGACAAAGGTTTGGTAACCTTTGCGTTTAAACCATTGTGCAACGCGACCGTTGCCTCCAAAGGGAATATAGACACTGCTGAATTCAATATCAGCAAGTTCTTCCCATATCCAGGCTGCTAACGTTTTACGGGAGCTATCAAGGGCGGTGTTCATCATAGGGACAGCAATCCTTTCTTCACTACTTTAAGATAACATACTTATTCTTGACTTATTGCGATCGATGTACGCAAAAGTGTGCCAGTTCCACGAGGGCTTCTTGTGCGGGGCTTTTGGGTAAAACGTTTAAGGCCTGTAAGGCCTGGTTCAGATAGCGATCGGCCTCCTGGGTGCAAAGTGCTAAAGCATTGCTATCGAGTACAATGTCGAAGGCCCGCTGCAGACGCTCGGGGTCTTCAGTCTTGCTAGCAATAATTTCTTTGAGCTCTTGCGCATGGGGGGAATGATGAAGGGCATAGAAGGTGGGTAAGGTGACTTGCCCTTGAATCAGATCGTTATGGGCCGCTTTACCCAGGTCGTCAGAACTGACTGTGAAATCAAGCATGTCATCCATAATTTGAAAGGCAATGCCCACGTCATGACCGTAGGTGTAAAGTGCTTTCTCTACAGCCTGTGATTGTCCGTTGATAATGCCAGCCCCTTGACAACCCACCGCCATCAGCAGGGCTGTTTTGCGTCGAATTTGATCCACGTACTCTTCAAGAGAAAAGTCTGTGCTATAGCGCCGCCGCAACTGGGTCATTTCACCGTTACACATATCCATGACCATTTGCGAAAAAATGGTGTTGAGGTGGACTTTTTCAATCATTGAAATGTAATAGCAAGAGCGGGCCAGCAAGAAGTCTCCGGTTAATACAGAGGTACGCAAGCCCCATTTGTTGTTGACGGTGGGTAAGCCTCTGCGGGTGTCAGAACCGTCAATAATATCGTCATGGATGAGGGTGGCGGTATGGAGAATTTCTACCGCCATTGCCAGCAGGTGATGCTTTGAGACCAATTCGCCTTCATGATGAGGATTACTGGCTCGCGCCGCCAGGAGGACCATGAGCGGCCGCAGGCGCTTGCCGCCTGCTTTCATCAGGTGAGTTGCAGAGGCAACAAGTTCCGCATCATAATTTTCAAGTTCTTTTAAAACAACTTCTTGTAATTGGGCCAAATCAGGGGCCACAAGCTGAAAAAAAGCCTGTTCAGAAACAGAAGATTTCATTGGGGTTTTCCTTTGTGAACTCACGCCGTTATTTAGGGTGAGCGAGTCGCAGTAATTGTAGCATGGGAGCAAAGCTTGCTGAGTGCACAAGTCCTTAAGAAATTTCGCTATAATAAGCCTATGCGTTATCCCGTTATCTCTTTTCTTGCCCTGGGTTTATGGAGCAGTTGCTTTATGTCGGGTTGTGTGATTAATCCCCAGCCCGATCGGCCCACGCTGTCTGATTTACGCCTGCCCGATTACGAAGACTTAATTTCTGGAGGCGGAACGGATATTTTAGACCCTGACCTTCCCCGCGGTGGTATTCAATCTCCGACCCTGGATACGGGGGAACTGCGAGAAACCCTGCGTTTACAGTACGGTATTCAACTCAACAATGCCCAGTGGGCACAATTGCGGGCCTTAACGCAGGTTTCTCCTAACGGAGAATGGTCTGCCAGCGCCAACCGTACCGCTCAAGAAAACCTGGAAGTCAACTATCAGCGCTTTTCTCCGCTGTTTACGCCTTTGATTACGTCCGTTAACGAATATAAGTTGAAAGCGGTAACGTTTGCTGAAAATCCGCAGGTGCCTTTTTATCTGGACGTGAACTACTTCGTCACGCGACAGAGCATTTTACTGGTGAAATGGGATGAGCTCAGTGGTGAGTTTATTCTCTTGCAGCCCGATGGCACGGTGGCTAACTACCTGATTACCCGTGATATTACCCCTGCAAACTATGTGAAGGTTCAGTTTTAGAGAATATTTTGCTGAGCAGTTTGCGTTTAAGCCAAAAAGCGGCGACGCCATAAGCCAAAAAGAGGGGGATAAGCAGCGCGATTGTTAAGAACGGAGGGGCCTGTGCTGCCAAAATAAAGTATACGGGTAGTCCGATCACCAGAAAACAAGGCATTAAAAACGCCACGATACCAGAGGCTATAAATCCCCAGCCAAATTGGCGATCATAACGTCGATGCAACAGGTGAGTGGTATAGAACGCATAAGCAACACTTAAAAACAGTGCCGTGGCGAGAGATTCCCAGTGAATGTGAAACATGAAAAAGCCCTGAAGTCTACAATACGATTAGGCTGGCATCGTATCATATCTTCAGGGCGGTGGTGTGTAAATAAGAGCGGTGTTTAAGCTGATCGCTTTTGGGGAGTTTTGCTCGATTGACGGTTCATTTCTTCCAGTTCGGTGAGTAAACGAGAAGCCTGATGGCGACTCATGTGTTTCCAACTGGATTGACTGGTTTGTAGATAAGATTTAAGCTGCTCACTGGTCCAACCCAGTTTTTGGCACAGGGTCTTAATATGCTCTTTTTGGGCGGGTGTGGCTTCAGCTGGTGTGGTGTTGCTCTGCCGTGAACTGTTGATATAAGCGGTCAGATCGCGGATTTTTCGACCCTGATCGTCGGCGGGGGCATAGCGGGGTTTGCCGCGATCGTCTGTGCCGTTTTCGACGGCTTTGACCCGTACCGAGGGTAGGCTATACAGAAAGCGTCCAATGCCCCATTTCACAGCGGCGCGTTTGAAAGCGTCACTGGCCTGGCCTTTTTCGGCTTCAAACTGGGATTGGCTCCCGCAATCTGATTTGGTAATCCAGGTGTTATCCACGCGGAGCGACAGATCGCAATACACGTTGCCCGCGACCTCTCGGTAATGATCTTGCCAATTTTCAGGTCCCATGACTTCATCGAGAAGATCCATCACCTGACGGGCGTCGATGTAAGCGACACAATCGCACCCCCAGGAACGGGCGCTTTGGACTTTCCAACGAAAGGGAATTTCTTGCTTCAGGGCTTGAAGGGATGATGTTGTCATAAAACCAATCCTTTATGAATAAAATGTATACAGGTGTATGTTGTTATGATAATACATTTGTATACAAAAAATCAAGTTTTTAAACGGGGGTTAATGCAAAAAGTCGACAGCCTGTTGCATGTCGGTGGGTAGTGGGGCGTCAAAACTAAGCCATTCACGGCTTTGGGGGTGATGAAAACCCAGGCAGGCGGCGTGCAAAGCGTGGCGCTTCAGATAAGCCGCCAGGGGATGATCTTCGGCCAGGCGTGTGCCATAAAGCCAGTCATGCACAATCGGATGACCAATATGTGCCAGATGGGTGCGAATCTGGTGCGTACGCCCTGTAAAGAGCTCCACTTCCAATAAGGCAAACCCCTCAAGAGCCGCTAAGCATCGCCAGGCGGTACGGGCTGTTTTGCCCACTTTGCCCTGGTAGGCAAAATTGGCCATGTACTTACGGTCTCGTGTTGAAGGAGCCAGGTTGGTTTCAATGAGGCCCTGATTTTGTGTGGGAACACCGTGCACCAGCGCGCGGTAAATTTTTTTTGGGGTTCGCTTTAAAAACTGTTGTGACAACTTGCGTTTGGCTTCGGGGGTTTTGCCGATCACCAGCAGTCCAGAGGTATCTTTATCGAGCCGGTGTATAAGGCCGGGTTTAATGGGGGCGTTCATGTCACCCAGTTGCTGACGAAAATGATAAATCAGGCCGTTCGCGAGGGTGCCGTCCCAATGGCGGTACGTGGGGTGTACCGCGATACCCGGTGGTTTACACACCACGATTAAAGCCTCATCTTCGTAGTAAATATCCAGGTCCATGGGTTCGGCAATCATATCTGTAGAGGCGGGACGCATGAGGCTAATTTCTAAACGATCGCCGGCCTGTAAACCATAGGAATTTTTGACGGGTTTGCCATTGACGGTGACCCGTTCTTCGGCAATGGCTTTTTGCACGCGGTTGCGGGTAGCGTATTTGATTTTTTGGGTGAGGTAGCTGTCCACCCGTTGGCGCTCGCTGAGGGTGGGAATCTCAAAAACAAGGGTCTCTTGCTTGAGAAGACGCCCGGTTTTATCAAAGATCTCGGTCATGGTTTTGGGTTTTGCGGAATTCGCGGGTTTCGTGAATGCGCCGTAAAAGCAGAGCGATAGAAAAGCCCAAAAAGGCCTGAGCGATCCATTCCTGGGCGGGACGACCGTTGGCTATGCTCAAAACAACGCCTCCCAGGGTAAACACCGTGACAAAGTAACACAAATTCATAAGCATGGCAAAGGTCCTAAGTTGTAGTGGCCTGTCCAGAGGGGGCTGGCGGCTTTGAGGAACCTTAAGCCAAAGGCCTCACCATAGGTCCAGTGTTTAAGGTAGCGGATACGAGAAGACCATTGCTCGGGTTCCTGGGGCGACAGCAAACCCCCTTGAAAGCTCACCGCATCCTGGGTTTGCATTTTGCATTGAAATATTTTCTGTGCAAGGGGGGAACGTAAAAGGGGAATCCAGTGTTGATAGGTCAGTTCAGACACCAGAGCCGCTTGCTGAAAGTAGCGGGACCAGGCTAAAAAACAGCGGTGAATATCCCGGCGAGCAAGATACATGAAGACCCCTTCCGCTTGCAAAAGCGTGGGGGTATCGGGGGCAAGAGAGAGAAGCCACTCTAAGTCCGTTACAGAGGCTGGGAGTTGTTGTTCTTCTGGAAGGTATTTTTGGCGCAGGGCAATGACCTCAGGCAAATCCAGGTGCCACCACTGTTGCGGATTACCTCGGCGGTGGGGAGGTAAACGGTGGTAGCGACTATCCAGCCCACATCCCAGTTGAATGATCTGTCCCTGGGGGTAAGTGGCCAAAAAATCGCGTGCCGCCTGATCGTAATGTTGGGCGCGTGCCACCAGGACTTGTGCCAGGGGGGAGGAGACCGGGTGATAGGCTTCGGTATGGCTTGCCACCAGGGCCTCTGCACAGGCATCAAAAAAAGCGTCCCCCCGATCTTTGCTGGCCTGTGCACGGCTTAGCAGCGGAACCCAAAGGGTTTGGGACACCCCTGGCAAGGGCGTTTTTTTTTGATGCCTTGTCATGGCGTTTACTTTAAAGCACCCGCAAGGGCTTCGGCTTTGTCGGTGCGCTCCCAGGGCAAGTTCAGTTCAGGGCGACCAAAATGTCCGTATGCTGCGGTTTGACGATAAATCGGGCGACGTAAATCCAGGGTGTGAATAATACCTGCGGGACGTAAGTCAAAGTGGGTATTGACCAGGTCCGCTAAAGCTTGCTCGCTGAGTTTGCCGGTGCCAAAGGTTTCTACATGTACAGATACAGGAGCCGCCACACCAATAGCGTAGCTCAATTGCACCTGACATTGTTTGGCAAGGCCTGCGGCCACAATGTTTTTCGCCACGTAACGGGCTGCGTAACTGGCAGAGCGGTCCACTTTGGTGGGATCCTTGCCTGAAAAGGCACCGCCCCCGTGGGGAGCGTATCCACCGTAGGTATCTACAATAATCTTGCGGCCGGTTAAGCCCGCGTCTCCGACAGGACCCCCAATTACAAAACGTCCTGAGGGGTTAATCAACATTTTGGTGGCGTCGGTAACCATGTCAGCGGGCAGGGTAGGACGAATCACGTGTTCCAGAATATCTTCTTGAATACGTGCCAGTACTTTGTCATTGGCGCTTTCTCCGGCAATTTCAGGATCATGCTGGGTCGAAATCACCACGGTGTCGATGGCTTTGGGTACACCGTTTTCATACTGTACGGTGACCTGGGACTTTGCGTCAGGGCGCAGATAGCTGAGGGTGCCTGCTTTACGCAGCTCGGTAAGCCGTTGCACCAGGCGGTGAGCCAGGGTAATGGGGAGGGGCATCAACTCAGGGGTTTCATCACAGGCATAACCAAACATTAGTCCCTGGTCGCCAGCACCCACCTGATCGAATTGTTGGTCCAGCTCTGCCTCGCTTTTGCCACGCACTTCTAAGGCCACGTCCACAGCGGCAGCAATATCCGGTGACTGGCGGTTAATCGAAGTCATGACGGAGCAGGTTTGGCCGTCAAAGCCCATGTCTGAGGTGTTATAGCCAATATCTAAAATCACATCGCGTACCACCTGAGGAATATCCACATAGGTTTCGGTGGTGATTTCGCCGCTGACCACCACCAGACCTGTGGTGGTTAAGCATTCACAAGCCACACGGGCCTGGGGATCATCTTTAAGGATAGCGTCTAAAATGGCGTCTGAAATTTGATCGCAAATTTTATCAGGATGGCCTTCGCTTACTGATTCTGAAGTAAACAGTCCGTTCTTAATCATAATGTCCTCTTGTTGGGTGGCGGTGTATAGATAACTCACCGCATAAAATTTAGGCACTAGCGTAGCATAATTTTAGGGTGTACTGCATAAAATGCAGTGGCGATGGGTATAGGAATGTTATCAGCACGTTTGCAAACCGCTTAATCATTCATTAAGGATCGTTTATTATCATGGTTGCTCAAAACCCCAATGTCTCTTTTTCGCGTGCAAAAAATTCCCCTGGTTTTACGGATGTAAAAGCTGCGTCCACAGCGTCTCTTGCGGCCAATCAGATGTCTTTTGAGGTGCAAGCCCCTGTGATCGAACCGGTGGCTACAGAGAATGCCTTGCAGCATTTTGGGGCTTCCTCTCATGCGCCCAATCGTTTTTCTTTCCAGAAAGCGGCCTCAGCCCCTGCTGATTTGGCGTCCCTTGCCGCGGAAATCCAGCCGTTGCTCAAACAACACGAAACCTTGACGCGCGCGCTTCAGAATTGGAAAAGCTATGGTATTTCAGGAATGACGCAGCTTCAGGCCCGTCAGGCCCTGCGTAAAATCTCTCGCACGCTCGAGCCCCTGTTGCAGAATCACAATCAGCTTCAGCAACAGCGTTTAGAGATGCAAAAAGAAGGGCTAAGCCAGGCGGTTTTTTCTGATTTGCTGTCCCGGTATGCTGCGCAAGATTTAAGTATGAATGAAGTGCGAGACATGAGCTCGCCAAAAGCACAAGCACTTTTTGATGTCATCGATTACTATACGGTCAATCAGAGCCTGGAAAGCATCGCCCGGGATCCAGACGCACCTCAATTGGACGTGCAAAAAGGCATGGATTTGGTGTATGCCCGGCTGATGGCTAATTTTGTAGAAAAAGAGACAAATGCCGCAGCAGAGCTGTTGTTTTCTCAGCTGGCTGAAAACCCACATCTGTCTTTGACCAGGAGCCAGGAGGAATTGCTTGAAGCCTATGGCATTGTGCCCAATGGGCAGGGGCAATTGCTCAATTATGCGTCGGGGGAGTTTGTGTCAGCGGCGGACTTTGATGATTTCAACCAAATTCTGGCTTATCAAAAAGCCCAGGTGTTGGCGTCGGGTCAAAGTTCGGCCACCTTATCAGCCGCTTCCTCACTGCTTCAGTTTACGGGCATGCAAGGGGCAGAAATGATGCGTCCTATTTTTGAAAACCCAGAGCTTCAGCAACTCACTGAAAGCGCGCGCATGGCCAATGGGACCCTGGGGCGTGCTTTATTGGCAAAGCAGCATCTCGAATCACAGGGCCAAATCCTGGATCAGGCGCTGGCTGCAGCCAAAGCGGAGCGCAGTCGCCTGGAAAATCAAAAAAATGATTTGCTAAAGGGCCTGTCTGCGGTTGAAGAACAGCTCGAAACCACCACACAAGCGCAAGGGGTCGTACAAGAGGTGGCCGCTGAAGTTCAAGATCTTGAAACCGAATCGGATGTGGTCAGCTATTTAAAGAGCGCTTCTTTGGGAAAGCGAAGCCTATTAGAGGGCCTGGGTATTAAACTGGAAGGCTCTGACCATCGTGGGTGGCAGGTGTCTGTGGCCGGTCAGCCCTGGCGCCCTGGGGCAGGCAGGCAGTTTCTGGGGCAGCGCCTGCAAGAAAAAATCACGGCGCTGGATCTTAAGGTAGAGTCCTTAAGGTCTCAGACGCAGTCTTTGAAAGCCCAATATGAACGGGTGGATGCCGCGCTCCAGGATGCTGAGAAAACCACTCAAAATCTGGAAGTCGCAACGCAAGATTACGAACACGCTTTTAACGTGTATGAGACGGAAATTGATGAACTGCGGGCTTTGCGTGCGGATCCCGAAGCCTGGGCTGCGCTTTCTCCTGAGGAACAGGCCACTGCTGAGCAATTGTTGTCCGAGGCAGATCAACAAGCGGCCTCGGCAAGACGTCGCTTACAGGCTGCGCGAGAAGAGCAAAAAGCTTTGCAAGCTACGTTGGAAGAAACCCGTGAGGTACTTGTTCAGGCACAAACACGCATTGAGAATATCTTACAGGGCATTCTGGCTTTGGCTGCTCAACAGCAAATCTTGCATCAGCAAGTGGGTCAACTGACCGGAGGAACGCTGAGTGTTGCCGATGAAAAAGCGCAGGCGTTGGTCAATCGCGCGGAGCAGCTTTCTCAAGGGTTAACCCTGGCCCCTGATCCAGAAAGCGAAGATGTGGGGGATTTAATTGCGGAGTGGCAGCGTATTTTAAAAGATACCCAGGCGCATTTTGCGCAATTATCTGCGGCGTTGCACACCTCGCAGCGCATTGAAAAAGAACGTCTGGCTCACTATGCGCAAGAAGCGTTGGAGTTGAATGCTTATACCCAATCCTTCTTAGAAAAAAGCAGCACACAAAAGCAGGACTATCTGTCTCAGATTCAGCGTCAAGTTCAGCAACAGATTCAGCGATTGACAGCGGTGGCCTTGCCCTAAGCTCTGCTAAAATAGAGGAAGGAGGTATGTTATGTCGCGGATTACCACACGTCAAATCAAAATTCCTTTACCTCAAGGCCCCGTAACGGCCAGCCACATCAAAGGTCATGTGAAACGTCAGATGGCAGCATCAGAGAAACTGGTGCGTGTGGCTTTGACTTCTGTAGAGTCAGATCATATGGTTATAGAAGCTGGAATACAGCACGATGACTAATCAGACTGAAGGAAAAGCCATGCCAGATACTCCAAATTCAGAATCTTCAACCCAGGCCGCTCAAGCGGAGCGGGCCAATGCTTTGCTTAACAAAGCCATTTTATCGCTCTCAGAATGGAAAGAACTGGCGATGTTGCGGCCCCAGATCATCCGCTCAGCACCTCAGTACGCTAAAGACTGTCTGGAGTACTATGCGCAAACTTCAGAGCAGCGTTTTGGTCGCCGTTACAAGGTGTTAGAGGCTCTGAACCTTTCAGAGAAACCCGATGAACAACTGGTGGGTCATGGGCATGTGCAGGCCCGTTTGTACGAAATTTTAACCACGCTGTGCCGTGACAACAGCAAAATGATTTTGCTGTTGGGGCCCAATGGTTCAGCCAAAAGTACCCTCTGGAACGCCATGGCCTATGCCCTGGACTGCTATTCCAAAACCCCTGAAGGGGCGCGCTATACCATTGAGTGGGTCTTTCCTCGCGATGAACACTACGGTCGCAAACTCGGCTTTGTGGCCGAAGAGCGCATCGAAGATGATGACTTCACCTTTGCGTTTATGGATGACGAAAAAATTGACAAAATTGTTGATGATTCAGGTTGCTCACCGGCCTGGCTGTACGAAAAAGAAGCCCGCCTGAAGTATTTCCCACGCAGTCCGCGCAAATACCTTCTTGAGAATGAACTGTCACCGCAAGCCTATAAAATTTTACAAGAACTCATCAACATTTATAAAACCAAGCACAAGGTGCTGACCGAATACTCGCCCGATGAAATTTTAAAATTGGCGGAACGCCACATTCGTATTCGCCGCACCTATGTGTCTAAAACCTACCAGGAAGGTTTAACGGTGATTGATCCCGGTAATAATCCCGTTTTTATGACCCAGAAATCGCGCCAGCAGTTTGTGTTTGATCGCAAGTCAAACCCTCGCATGCTGAAAAATATCGAAGTACCAGAGCTGACGGGACCGCTGTCAAAAGCTTCAAACGGCATGATGATTTTAGAGGATTCTCTGGAAGGTATTTTACAGTTTGTAAGTCAGTATTTTAACGACAAGCGTAAGCTCAATATTGATGGGGAACGCTATACTTTAGATATTTTGGTGGTGGGTTCCATTAACCCTGAAAAATTTAACCTGTTGCGTCAGGATCCTGAATACAATCGTTTCCGTACCCGTCTTGAAATTATCAATGTGCCCTATCTGCTGGACTATGCCTTAGAAGCCGATATCTATCGCAGTAAAATCGATGACTTACGGGCTTATTACCATATTGCACCCCATACGGAATCTCTCTTTGCCCTGTTTTGTGTCATGAGTCGTCTGGAACCCATGATGAAGAACCCCCAATACAAAGGCTATGATAGCCAGGAAGATCTGCTGGCGCTCAAAGATAAGCTACAAAACATGTCTTTGCTCGATAAAGCGCAGATTTACCAGGCGCATCGGGTACCTGAGAGCGTCGCTCAGCGCCATAAGCTCAACAGTGAGCAACAGCAAACCATCAATCGCCATCTGGACCTTATTTTTAATGAGTGGAGCCAGGAGGGGCGTCAGTATAATTTCTCTTACCGGGAAGTGGATGCCATTATTGACCGGGCCATGATTGATGCACCCCATGGTTTTCTGTCTCCCATTTCCCTCATGAAAAAACTGTCCGATGTGATTCGTTATGAGCGGGAAGACTATCCTTTTTTGAAGTCTTCAGAGAAAGACTATGAACAGTTGCTACGGGATTTAGATGCAGAATACTTCCGCATTATTAACGAGGAAATGCGGGACGTCTTCCGCTTTGACTATGAAAGCCAAATCATTGAAGAAATTGAAACCTACCTGGTAAAAGGCTTAAGGGCCTTGTACCTCGACAAAGCACCGATTCTGGATCAGTCGGGTAAAGATATGACCGAGGTCTTTTTAAGTGAGCGAGAAAAGGTGATTTTTGGCGAAAAGCAAACCGAAGCCCAACGCCAGAAGTTCTGGTATGACTTTTCAGCGCGGGTTAACCCTGAACTCAGTACCACAGACAATATTCGCAAAATCTTTGAAACCCAGGTCTACCAGGCCCGAGAACGCTTGTACCAACAACGCCGTTCAGAGATCGAGAAAAAACTCGATCATATGCTGGCCATGTTAGAAGGTGAAAAACTCACGAGCTTGAGTGCTCAGGAGCGTTTAGAGATTGAAAGCAATATTGAAAAACTACTTGCCAAAGGGTATACACGGGACTCAGCCCATGAGTTAACCGGTTACTTAAAAACCCATCTGGATCGACTGGTGAAGTCATGAGTTCGTCCATGGCCATCCGTCCCGCCGCCGTGTCCGGTTTGTTTTATCCTGCCGAACCTGAGCGCTTGCGCGCTGATGTCCTTGCCTACTTAGCTGCCGGAGAACAGCACCGTCGCCAGCACAACGTGCTGGCGACCTTGACTGAACTCAAGGCTTTGATTGTTCCCCATGCCGGGTATGTGTATTCGGGAGCGACGGCGGGGCGGGCTTATGCGGAGTTGGCGTGTTTACAGAAAAAACCCCGCAAAATTCTGTTGTTGGGCCCGGCTCATCGGGTATACACGCCGTTTATTTCTGTGGCTGCTGTACAGGCTTATCAAACACCTTTAGGCCCCGTCAACGTTTCTGAGGTGGCTTTGTCTTTGGCTCAAACCTATGGGTTTATGCCTGCTGTGCATCAGCAGGAGCATTCTCTTGAGGTTCAGCTTCCCTTTCTACAATGTATTTTGCCTGATTTTGAACTGATTCCCATTGTGGTAGGGGGCGCTGATCCGGCCAGATTGGCCACTGTGATTGCACCGCTTTTGGACGATGAAACCCTGTTATTGATCAGCACGGACTTGAGTCACTTCTTGACAGATGACCAGGCACGCCTGCGAGATGCACAAAGTCACCAGGGCATTGTGAACTTAGATATTGAAGGATTTAGGCAAAAGGGAGACGCTTGCGGTAAAATTGGCGTATTGACGGCAATGATATTAGCGAAACAAAACCAGTGGTCGAGCTTCTTTTTAGACTATACCAATTCCAGTGATGCCAGTGGTGATCGCTCGCGGGTGGTGGGCTATGGAGCCTATGCCATGGGCTTAAAAACAAACCATGAGGACAAACAACAGTGAGTTTTATTGAGCGTAAAAAAGCGGCTGTACACAAAATGCATGCCCATATTATGGGGCGACATGCTGAAATCGCGGCGGTCAAATACAGTTTAAAGCAAATGCAGGCCCGCTTACAGCAGCAAAAAGTCAAAGATTATGCCAATATTTTTTACTTTTATGGGATTCCGGGCACCGGTAAGTCGACGCTTTTGCAGGCCATTTATCAAGACTGTGAGCAGGGAGAATTAGGGTATCGTCCGCTGACTGTTTGGCTGGATTTTCATTTGATTAACACCTCTCACTCCTCAGGCCGAGAAGCTTTTTTGGTGGCCCTGGCCCATGCGATGATGGACATGAGTCAGGAACTGGTCCCCTATTTTCAACCCTTGTTGGCCCGGTGGGACCGTTTTAACAAAGAAGCCTCAGCCCCGGCCTCTTCCGCCGCTCAGGTGCCTGTGGCTCCACCCTCGCAACAGCCGGCACCCCGCCGAAGCGCCACCAGCTCAGCCTATGCCACAATGGCTGGTCTACAGGGGGCCGGTAATCGCAGTGTTCAGTCTATTGCCCGCAGTGTTAACCGCAATATGCAAGCCATTCAGGCAGGTCAGCGCCCTCCGGCCATGGGACAGCCGCCGATGGGAGCGGCAGCGACGCCAGAAGTGCTTCACGAGCTACTGGACTTGTTTGTGAAAGCTGTCGACAAAATTTCGGCGTCTTGCCCGGTACTGTTTCTTATGGATCATTATGAGCAGTTTTCGCACCACGACAGTTGGTTCCGTCAGGGTTTTTTACCCGCTTTTCAACGGGAACTGGTGGTCGCCATTGGCGGACAAGACAATTTGCATGAAGCGTTTAAGCAGTCTTTCGGAAAAGTTGCGGCTTGTGTGCGTTTACGCCCTTTCAATGTTTTTGAAACCGGCCTGTATTTAAAGCAAAACAACCGCCTTCAGGACGATACACTGATTCAGGCGGTGCAAGATTTAACCGGCGGAGTTCCTGTGGCTCTGTCAATGATCTCTAGTGCCTTCCAACATACAATTCAACGCTCTACCCCCGCCCAATTGCTTGAGTTTTTGGCTTACCCGGATGTAGACTATGGCGACCAAATGGACAAATATATTGCGTATATCTGTCTCGACGAGTTTCCGGCCACCGACAAAAACATGCTGGCAACCCTCGCGATTATGCGTGATTTTCAACCGGAGTTGTTCCAGCAATTGTCAGGGGTTATGAATGTGAAGCGTACCCTTGAGCACCTTTCTCAACGCTATCCTTTTGTGACCCCCAATGGCCACATGAGTGACTTTGTTTCGCGTACGCTGCGCGGTTATTTTAAGCAAGAGCTGCCAACACTCTTTACAGAAATAAACCAGGGTGCTTATGCTTATTATATGAGCTTAATTCAGGCCCATCCCGAAGAGGCTTCGCTTTTCTTTGAGTCGCTTTACTATTACTTTCATTTAGATGCCCATAAAGCCTACCAAAACTTTATTCAATTGATTTCACATTATTTGCATAAAGACTTAGACATGTGCGATGAGGTGTGTCTGGCCGCTTTAGAAGCCTCGATTCCCAAAAGCTGGCGTGAAGAAGTCGAGCGGATTGCAGAGGGATTGGGCGGCTTTCGTAAAAAGGATGCCAGAAGCTCTCAGGTGGTGTTGGCGGCAATCTCAAACTCCTCGCCACCCAGCGATGACAATTTCTATCTTAACTATATTGAGGCCATATCTTAACATGCGTCATTTTTTACTTACCTTTTGTGTTGCTTTGACTTTTTCTGTGCCGACCTTCGCTTCTTTTACGCAGGCAAAGGCTGCTGAGGTAGAGACTTTTCGTCCCAGTGAGCGCGCCGCAACCCTCTTTTTTCAGGGGCAAGCTTTTGCCAGCCAGGGCAAGTTTGACCAGGCCATGGACGCCTATGTACAAGCGGTGGCCCTTGAACCCCGTTACAGTCAGGCCCGTCTGTCGCTTGCTATTTTATATGGTAAGGCTAAAAAGTATGACAAAGCCTTAAAAGAGATTGCGGTGATCCAAAAGCAAAACCCTAAAGATTATCTGAGTTACAAGGTTCAGGGGCTTTTGCTCCAGGATACCAAAGCCTACCCCGCAGCGGCTGACGCCTTTGAAATGTATTTGAAGCTGGCACCGGCTCAGCAAGTTAAAGATGCTGAAGAACTCATGCAACGTATTGATGCCCTGAGAAAGGAAACGCCATAATGGCCACTTACCGTTACCGCTATTTACGTACCATGTACGATAAAATCGTGGGGGTTGCTGTGCAAAAGCCGGATGGCAGCCTGATTATGCAAATTGGTAAACAGTTGATTGAGTTTGGCAGTGACGCACCGAGTTTAAATATGTTGAACCATTATGTGGAAACCATCGCCGAAAAGCCTCAATTTAAACCGCTAGCCATTTATGATGTCAGCAAGGTATACACCACGCAAAACTTCGTAAGCTGTCAACGATTAATGGACGAAGGCAAAAACTTTCTTATTGAATAGCTTGAGCGGACTGGGCAACGACTTTTTCGTTGAACCAGTTGAGTACATCAGTTTCTAAGCCTTGAAAATCAAAGGCATATTCTTGTACGTGCCGCTGGCAACCCGCTTTTATTTCAGGGTGAGTGGCAACATGAATGGCCTGGGCCACGGGGTCCAGGTGTTGTAGCTCGCTGAGGCCCTGCCACTGCATGCTTTCATAGAGCTTGTTTACCCAATTCCCATTCCAACTGTCTCGTTCAAAACCAATGATCGGGGTTCCCAGGCTTAAATATTGCCACCATAAATGTTTGAGGGGCACATAGGGGGGATCGATTAAAACATCCACGTGTTGGGCTACCGCTGCCTGACTGACCCGGTTAAGGGGCGGCAAGATATGCATACGCTCTGCGGTTTGAGGGTAGGTATCCTGGATGTGTACACGCCAACTTCTTTCTCCCTCTGGCGTATCGGAGGCCAAAAAGAAAATATTACCCAGGGGATCCTGTTGCAAGAGGGCATCGCAATGCGCAAAAAATTGAGGGTGCAGCTCCGTAAGGTTAAAGGGACAGAAATAATAGTGTTGATCGGGCTTGAGGTTAAATGCACTCAGGGGAATGGGGTGTTCGGGTTGAGCGCTTTTTTTAACGGGATCACCGGGCAGTGGCGTGACAGTAAATCCTTGAAGCTCAGCGGGTAGCGGCTCGGTGGGGGTGGTTTTTTGATAGACCAGGACCTCGTCAATAAAGCGAGGATCCGCAAGGATGCCAGGCTCTGTGGCCCACAATCCTTGATAGGGCGCAATGCGTTCATTGCTTAGAAAAGTCAGTTGTTTAGGGCTGTGGGCATGGTGTAAATAGAGAATGATATGGGGCTGGTGGCTTTTTACCTGTGTATATGCCGTTGGGATATCATCAGACAAAATCACCGTTTTTAACCAGTGCTCTTCACTCAGGTCCAAAGGAAAAGCCTGAGAGCCAAAAAGCGTCACGCTGTGTTGGCGACACATTTTCACAAGTAGGGTGTTCAAGGCTTGCGTTGCAACGGCTGTAAAATCGCCTACAATGGCAATACGTATTGCTGAAGTGGATAGCGGACTAACCGACAGCGCCGGAGATGCACTGGCCCAAAAGTGCATACGCTGTTGAATAGCGTGCAGAAGCTGTTTATAGAGTGCCTGAGCTTCAGATGCTGCAGGATTGCTGAGGCGCTTATAAAAATGAGGCAAAAACCAGGCGAACAATGGAATGCTCTGGGAGTTTTCGTAACAGGTTTTTTTCTGTAGGGCTTCTTTGTGCACTGCGGTGGTATCGTTGATACCGCGGGTAAAAGGCAGATAAGGGCTAAAGCTGGCCGCCATAAAATGGCTTTCCCAGGTGGGGTATTTCTTGACAACTTCTTCTAAACATTGCCGGGCTGCGGAGAAATGTCCGCGTTGATCATTCAGCATAAGAGACATGGACAAAGCGTGCAGGTGTAGGGTGTTGGTTTCTTTATAATAGCCTAAGAAAGTCGTGAGCCACTGTAAGGCCTGTGCCCGATTGCCCATCAAATATGAAATTCGGGCCATAAAAAAAGGAATTTTGCCCGGGGAAACACCTTTGCTTAAGGCCAGTTGAAACAGGGACAAAGCGTCCTGATACTGCTTTTGGGCCGCAAAGACGTGAGCTGTGCCGCACAACGCATCATGATGGGCCTGGGGATCACTTTCTGTCCACTGTAGCAGCTTGTGGTAATAAGCCAAAGATTGGATGGGGGAATCACTGAGTGTGTAATAGACAGCCACACGCCAGAGGTCCTGCAGGTGCCAGTCAAAGGCTTCAATATTGCGCTTCAACAGGCGTTCAGTTACCGTGGTTTTGATTTCTAAGGCGACTTCAGCAACTTTGTCAGGTAAAAAGAGAAGAAACTCTTTTTGGAATGAAGAAAGGGGTGTCATGGGGTTTGCTCGCTTCGGGACTGAATGAGTCCGCATTCTTTATCAATTAAGGTATCAAAGGCAAAGGGTTGGTGTTCAGGCGGTGGTTCCTGGGCAAGACGGGGAAGAATATCTGTTAAATCTTCCTGGGGCGATGTGAGGTAATGTACCCGCGCAAAGGAGCCCAGCATTTCTCGACATATCGGCAGATCAGAGGTGATCAAAGGGATTCCATAGCTCGCTAGCTCACACATCATCACGCCCTGAGCGTCCAATCGCGTTGGCATGACTGCGCATCGATAGTTGGGGAGTAAAGCAACCATTTCCTGGGGGGTGAGAAAGCGATTAAACCACACCACGTTGCGGGGTGCCAAATAATGATGGAAATAATTTCCCTCTCCAAAAATATGAAAACGCAGATTGGGGTTTGCACGCGCCAAAGCACATACCTGATCAATCGCATATTTGGCTTTATCTAAAGGACGAATCGTAATGCAATCAGCACTCGGGAGTTCTCTGGGTTGCCATGTGTGCTTTAAGAATGCTGGGTTTACTGCGTTGGGGATGATATGGGAATACTCGTTGATCCATTTTGCATTGGGCTTAACATTTTCTAAAAAGGCGTTTTGCATCCATTCACTCACAAAGACAAGTTGCAGGCGCCCCTTTTGTAACCACTTGTTAAGCATGACGCGTAAAACACGAAGTTTAAACACGTCATAAGCGTTGTCTATAAGTCGCCAGGTGCGATTTTTTTTGATGTCATAAGGATACGGCTCAGGATAGTAATTTTGTTTATACAAAACCTCATGCCCATGAATGAAAAAAAACCATCGCTCAAATCTTTCACCGTATTTTTGCAAAAACCTTATATGGTTTCTAAGGTTAGGCGCATGGGCAATGACGACATCATAATGTTTTGTTTCCTGTCGCCACGTTTGTTCTGTGATAACGGGAATGTTTTCATAAAGATAGTCTTTCTGTGCGCTAAAATTGAGAACGTAGACTTCAATTCCTCGTTCAATATATCCAAGTAAGCGCGTATGGACGTAAGCCATGTTATAAAGCGCGTTAGGGCTTGGATACCCTTGTGTTAAGACCAAAACACGTGATGATGTCATAGCTACTATTGTAGCATTTTTCAATCAGGGATCACTTGTGCAAGAGGTGATCCCTGATTGGAGAGCTTTTAAAAGAAACCGTCCTATAGATTCAGCCCCAGATCCAGACAGAGGGAAATGAGACCTCCACCCGGGCAGTCGTCCGAACCTGAGCTGCCTGAACCCGAGCTGCCTGAACCCGAGCTACCTGAACCCGAGCTGCCTGAACCTGAGCTGCCTGAACCTGAGCTGCCTGAACCTGAGCTGCCTGAACCTGAGCTGCCTGAATTTTCTGACGTATTGTTTTCAGGGAACTGAAGCTCTACTCTAGAAGATACACCCTCGGGACCCACGGCTTCAAGGGCGATGGTGTATTGCGTCTCTTCTTCAAGCCCTGTGAGAGTGTAGTTAGGTAAAACAATATTTTCTTTCACGAGTTGGTTATCGAGATATAAACGGTAGGTGTGCGGGCTTGTTTCCTGGCTTTCCCAACCGAGCAGTATGCTACCTGTTGATTGAGAGAGTATGCGTAAGTTGACCGGGGCTTTTAGCGGTAAATTGCCAGAGTTTGATGAGTGACTTTCGGAGGATGTGGGACTTTGCGCAGCTGCGTTGCTCTGTATTGTATTTCTGTTGGCGTTCGATGAATTGTTTTGGGTCTGGGAAGCGTTGCTTTGGAGTCCCGGTGCTACCGAGTTATTTGGAAGATTACCCTGGCAGCTTTCAGGCTGCATAAGGCATGAGCTTGGGGTCCCGATGCCCGATTGACACGCTCCAAGTACGCCACATATTAGAAGAGAGAGACTTACCTTTACCGTTTTCATCATCGCTATTGTCCTTTGTTGTTTTCTTTACTCTTTGAAATTAACATTTTTAATAAGTATTTGTAACGGTTAAAATATAAATATGAGATTAAAATAGCAAAAATTGCTTTTATTATATTTCTAATTGCTTTTGTGTGTTTTAATTGTGTTTTTTTAGTGTTGTTTTTTGATTAAGCGTGGATGCACGGCGAGAGCACGGGTGCTTGTGAGTTGTTTGTGTTTTTAAAATGTCGTCAATGTCGTTAATGTCGTTATTTTTTCAAAAAGTCGTCGTTTACATTAATTGTCGTCTGGTTTAAGCTAAGGGCACCCTTAAGAAAGGCGTTTTGTTATGACGATATCAATCTCTATTGTTCCTGAAAAATTTTATACCTCCGAGGAGGTCAGTGAGTTTTTGCGGCTCTCTTTGCGAACCGTGCAACGCTTGCTTGCCAATCGTTCGCTGAATGCTTACAAGATACACGGTCAATACCGTATTAAAGGCTTAGATCTTCTCCGTTATTTAGACAGCACCCGTCAGGATGATCAGCCACCTGCGCCGCAAACCCCTGCCCGTTATACCGAATTTTTGAATGTGCACCCTTTAACGTTGCGTGTGGGTCAAGGTTGGTTGCCGCTAATAGAGGCAACCCCTGATTCTGAGGTACCCCAGACCTTAATGGATCGCTTACCCGCTTTACGCCAGGATGTGGTAAAGACTCTGGGGTTTGTGCTACCGGGTCTGCGTGTGGAAGATAACCTTTCCCTTGCAGAAAGCGATTTTGAAATATTTTTACAGGGAGTCTCTGTGTTGAAATCGACAACGGTTTCGCTCGTTGAGCCGCAGCTTGCTCTGGACGCCCTGGTAGACAGTTTAAAGCGTGTGGTCTGTCGCCACGCCCATGAAATGCTTTCCCGTGATGATGTGGCGGTTATGGTTGAAATGATTCGTGAAAAGCGTCCTGTGGTGGTAGAAGAAGTGATGCGCACGGAGTTGAATCCGCAGGGGCTTACGCTGGGGCAGCTCACCCAGGTCTTGCGCTATTTGCTCAAAGAGAGCGTGTCCATTCAACATATGGGGCTCATTTTAGAGGGGCTTGCAGACCACTTAACAGAAATGCCTTTAGATGCCCCCGTAAACAGTCAGCTCGGTGAAGCCTTGCGCCAGTATTTGTGCCGTCAAATCAATGCACCTCTGGCCAATGCTGAGGGCATTATTGAGGTGTTAACCCTTGATCCAGATTTAGAGCAGTATCTGGAAGCCGGGGCTCAGGGAGGGCAGCCAGATGATGCTTTTTATACGGTGCTCAACGGTGTGCGTACACAGCTCAAGGAAGCGCCTGCTTCAGTCATTATTTGTAGTCTGCCATTGAGACGTTATTTGTTCAGTGCTTTGTACCGTCATTATCCGCAGGTTACCGTCCTGTCTTATCAGGAGATCCATGAGGATTATCGGGTCAAGCCCTTACTGAGTTTGGTTAAAGGCGTGTGACAACATTGTGTAAAGACCTGGAGAGCACCCGGTTGTCCCCACCACTGTCCCTTGCCCATGAATGTGGGTGATGCCTTAAAGCAGCGTTTTAAGTCCTGACGGAGTGTGGGGGCAGGTGACCAGGTCAATTGAAAGGTGAAAGCATTGAGCAGTACGGGGGGGGGTATCTCGACTTCTTGAAAACCAATAAAGCGCTGTAAGGTTGGATGCAGCGCTTTATAAATGCTTTCTTTAAAAGAAAACACGAGGGTTAAGTCCAGGGGGGTTTTTACCCATGTTTCGGCGGGATGCAAAATTTGCGATCGGAGACGTTGTGCTTTGTCTTCGGACATGACCCTTTCAACGTCGATGCCAATACCGCCGTAGCGGCAGAGGGGAACCAGCGTGGCTACCGCCAGCGTCGAGCTATGACTAATAGAGCCCGTAAAGCCCTTTGGCCACTGCGGCGCACCATGCTGGGGGTGGCTCTCAGGGTGCATGGGCAAGTGATCCCAGTTCAGGCCATAACGTGAGTACAGGATCTGCGCACAGGCTCGTCCGGCCAGATAGCTTTGCTGTCGTTGTTGTACCGCCTGATGCAGATGAGGCGGTAAGATCAGCGGATAAACTAAGCCGTCGAGGGTTCTTTGTAAGGTGTCTAAGGGTAGAAAGACGCAGTCCATTGCAGGCCTTGCCACCCTTCTCGCACCAGATCAGGATCTTGAATTCCTATGCCATACCGATAAAGATACAGGCAGGAATAGAGGGCCCGAAATTGTGCTTTGCGCTGTGTCTGTTCAGAAACCCTGCCATAAGCTTGCCAGAAATGTTCATGAAGGTGGGGGGGAATTGCACTGTAAACAATGGCTAAATCCGTTGCGATGTCTCCCTGGTGAGTATCTCCCCAGTCAATGAAGCCTGTTAAATGTCCTGTCGCATTTACGGTAAGATGCCGAATATAAAGGTCGCCATGCAGTAAAGCCAGGGGTTGTTCGCCCTCATTGGGCCGGGTAAGATCATGACTCAGGGCCGTGAGTAAGCGCTCAATGGCTGTTTCAGGGAGTTTTTGCTGCCGGCTATGGGCACTTTGACGCGCCAGTATCCGTTGCTCTTGAAACCAGGGCAAACGATAATCCAAGTCTGCGCGCTGAAGGGTGTCCCCAATCAGGCCTTCAGGAATGGGGTGTTGATGAAGGCGCCGTAAGGCTTTACCTAAGCTTATGGCCCAGTGCTTACGCCGGTCTGGTGGTACCTGTACCTGACAGGCGCTTTGTCCTGGAACCCAGGTGTATCCCATGAAAGGCCAGTCAAAATGCTGGTCTGCGATGGTGTCGGCCTGACCGTAAAAGCAGGGTTTTGGATAATCCAGGGGGAAGTCGCTTAAGGCGTTTAGGGTTTGTATTTCCTGGGTAAAAAGAGGCACTGCGCTCTGGCGTCGTGGAAAGCGAAACACCCAGGTGTGATTGATCCAAAAAACGGTGTTATCCCAGCCCGCTCCCAAATACTGGGCATTTACGGGTGCCAATTCAGGAAACTGTTTTTCGATGAGTGCACAGGCAAAAGCCCTGGTCATCGTGTATTCGGGTGACCAGGGCTGAGGGTTTGATGCGGGAGATTTAGAATCCGAGGGCGCCACGAATACTAATGCCAAGGACTAAATTCGCTTTGACATACTCCCGTTTATTGACCAGACCGTCCAGGTTGCTGTCTAAGCGAGGATCGCGATTGGCCATATAGATGCGACCGACAGAGCCAATTTCAGCAATATTCAAATGACTATCTCGGCTTACATCTTTTTGATCAAAACTGGCTTCTAAGCGATCTTTACGGTATTTAGCATACTCTTTTAAATCGACTTTATTGTCGTAATTACGATCTGCGGCATCAAACTCAAAAGGGTTGAGGGTGGCCACAGTAAATTCGCCACGGTTCAAACTGCCGTCGAAGTTCAGATCTACCTGTTGAAATTCTCGCTCTACCAGATGATACATTTCGCCCATGCCCATGCTGTAAGAAATGTCGGACATCAGCTCACCCATGCCGTTGCCAAAGCGTTTAAAGAAGCCTGCTGAGAGTTCATCTTGTCCATAGGTTTCGGGCTGTTGGGGGGTCGTGGATTGAGGGGCTACAGGTGTGGAACCCGTGCTCTGGGGCATTAAGTTTCTTAAAAATGCGGGAGCTTCAATTTTCATAACGACCTCTTTGTACGCTTTGTTTTCTTAAGCTTATTATCTTATAAAACCGGAGAAAAGTTGCGTCTGAAAATTAAGTGGTGTTTTTTATAAGTTTAAAAAAAGTTTAAGCTTTAAGGCTAGAAGCCAGGAATGTACTCTGCAATGCCTTTTACATTCAGCAGGACGATTTCTTTTTTATCGAGTTGAATCAGACCTTGCTGCTTGAATCGGGTCAGGTTACGGACGGTGGTCTCGATGGTGGTGCCCAATAAGCTGGCCATTTCTTCACGACTTAAACGAATGGCCAGGTGAATGTGTCCATTAGCGTCGGTTTCGCCATAGCTCTCTTTAAAGGTAAGCAGCATTTCAGCCAGTCTTTCGGGCACCGATTTATAGGCCAAATCTCGGGCCCGGTTTTCAGCCTGCTTTAGATCATTGCCCAACTGTTCCATCAATTGCATGGCAAATTGAGGATTGTCTTTCAGGGCTCTCATAAAGGGTTCGCGTTCAATAAAACAGATGGTGGCGGGTTCAATGACTTCAGCGGTGGCCGAATAGGGTTCGTTGGTTAAAAAAGCGCGATAGCCCAGCAAGTCGCCTTCTGTGGCAATACGGGCAATATAGGTTTTGCCGTCAGGGGTATACTTCGTGAGTTTGACCTTGCCAGACTCAATGCAATAGACGCCATAAGGACGGTTATCTTCATAAAAGATGATTTGTCCCGCTTCATAGTGACGGCCTGTTTTGCTAATATTAAACTCTTGTAGCGCTTCTTCAGGCAAGCAGGCCAAAGAGCTCATGCATAATGAACCGCAGGAGCCACAGTCTGGAATATTTTTCTTTGACACGATATCACCTCTGCAAGATACGTTTTTATCGTCTTGCTGGAAGCATTATACCGTGGCCCGTAGGTTATCTTCAACGCTTAGGATGAGGAGACTGTTTTAATGGCATTGAATTTCCTGGGTGAGGTCATGAAGATGTTCGGCCGTAATCGAGGCTTTGCTGTTGAGTTTGAGTCCGACGTTAAGTAACGCCAGGCATACAAAGGTTAAAGCCACTCCTTTGCGGGTGAGCCCCTGATGTTGTCGTAACCAGCGGCTTAAAAAACCAGGCCCCCACCACAGGGCGGGTAAAGTACCCAACCAAAAGCTAAACAAAAAAGCGCCTCCTAGCCAAATATTACCCGTGAGCAGGGCTCCCAGAACAAAGCTATACAGCCATCCACAAGGCATAAACACCGTCAAAAAACCCAGCAGACCCGAAGCCAGCGTCTTTTGTGATTGAGAAAGCTGGTGGCCAATGGCGCGTTCTAAAGGCCGCTTAAACCATGGGGGCAAAGGAATGTGTAAGGGGCGTCCTTGCCAAAACATCCAGGCCAGGGCTAAAAAACTTGCTGAAACGAGTAGGGCAGACACCCCAGAGAGCAATTGCTGGTAAGCCATAAGCCAGCTTCCGGCCAGACCCGCTAAGGTACCGATCAAAAGATACCCTGTCAGACGTCCCAGGTGATAGAAGGCATGATGCTTTTTCTGGGGAGGCAGGGCCATTACAATACCTCCGCACATGCCCACGCAATGTAAGCTGCCTAGCAGGCTTGCACCCACCACCAGAAAGGGGATCCAAAATTGTGCTTGTTGGGCAATCAGTTGTGGGTGTGCCCCAAAACTTTGTAAGGTGTTCCACACGGCTTGGCTTCTCCTTTAATAGGGGCCCACAAGGGGCAATACTTGTGTTCCCACGTGTTGCCAACTGCCATCATCGGCCTGGCTTTGCAATTGAATGTCAATGCGTGCTGAGCCCTGGGTAAGCAAGGATTTTTTAAAGCGCAAGAAAAAGCCCTGATTTTTTTCTTCTCCGGCTTCTAAATGAATGGGGTTGGCTTGCGACACCACTTCAACGCCGTCAGGCACTACGAGTCGCAGTGCCCCCGCTTTAAAGGTATAGTTTGAAGCCACCACGTAGTAGCGATTGGTTAATACGGTTTCCTGGGCGGTTTGGCTGAGGACTTCATAGGGGGTGCCCTTGGCGTTAAATACGGTGGCTTTGACGGGAGGTCGGGTGAGTAACACATAACTCAAACCGGCCACGACGCCTGTGAGAGCCACACTCAGAATAATGACCCGTGCGCGAAACAGGTTATACACGAGATAGGCGTATTTTTGTTTCCAGGAGCTGGGGGCTTCGTTTTCTACCGGGATGGTACGCTGTAAATCGTTATAAGAAGTGTAACGAATCAGGCCCCGCGGCTTGTGCACTCTGTCCATAATAGTGTCACAGGCATCAATGCAGGCCGTACAGGCCACACA
Organism: Candidatus Sericytochromatia bacterium; assembly: GCA_964229355.1. Lineage (GTDB taxonomy): Bacteria > Cyanobacteriota > Sericytochromatia > UBA7694 > UBA7694 > CAXRDE01. Next base: position 139,007 of record CAXRDE010000016.1, read on the forward strand.
CTCCATTTGCACACCCCGGCGAATATCGACGCCCGTGGGGCAAACCTGCACACATTGGTAACAATTAATGCAGTCTCCGGTTTCTCCTTGCTGCTCTTCTACACTGCCCCGGCGGGGTTCGCCTCTTTTGGCATCGTAACCCACCACCATGGAGTCCTCGTCCATGAGCACCGACTGAAAGCGTCCATAAGGGCACATAATGATACAAAACTGTTCACGGAACCAGCCAAAGGAAAAGAGCAGTACGCCGGTGATGAACATCATGCTGAAAAATGCCGTGGGGTGCTCTGACGGAGATGAAATCATCATCTTAGCCAGGGCGTCGGTACCAATAAAATAGGCCAGAAAAGCATGGGCCAATTGCCAGGAGATAAACGTAAAGACCAGCCATTTGGCTCCTTTTTTAAAGGTTTTCTCAACGGTCCAGGGACCGTCAGATAAGCGTTTTCTCTGGACAGCATTGCCTTCAATCCAACGCTCAATCTGACGGTAAAGCCGTTCCACAAAAACGGTTTCCGGGCAGGCCCAGCCACACCAGACCCTGCCCCATACTGCTGTGATTAAAGAAATCCCCAGGAAAACGCTTCCAAACACAAACACCAGCATGGGTGCATCGTGTGCCCAGAAGGTCATGCCTAAAATGGCAAACCGTCGGTGGGCAATATCTAGAAGTACAGCCGGGTGACCGTTGATTTGAATCCAGGGCAGTACCACAAACAGCGCCATGAGAATCCATTGAAACATCATGCGTCGGCTGTGGTATTTTCCCCGAACATCGGCAGGAAACAGATAAACCCGTTTTCCTTTTTCATCGGTAGAGGCCAGTCTTTCCTGGGGTAATTCTTTAAGCATAATAACTACAGTTCCTTTTTGTCTCCCTGAGGGGCTTTTGCATTGGGCGGATTGCTGCCCCGCAAGGACACCACATAGGCTGTAATCTCCACCAGTTGTTGATCAGAAAATACAGCTTCCCAGGCGGGCATCCCTTTGGTGGTCACGCCCTTGTCAATCAGGGTTTGAATGGTAAGGGGTTTACCATCTCCATTGATCCAATAATCATCCGTTAGGTTTGGGCCAATTTGGCCTGCGCCTGCGGCGGCGTGGCAAGAAATACAACGCTCGTTGTATAAGGCGCTTCCTGCCTGAATCACTGCTGGATCATTGATCTTTTCCAGCATTTGTTCAGGTGTCAGGGTAACTGCCTGGGCCTGATTTTTTTCTGCCTGGGTTTGCTCGTAAGCCTGCAGTTCGCTAGCGTAGCGTTGCGCATGGACATCCGCAGGGTTGAGAATGTTGTGGTACGCAAAATACACCACACCCACCACGATGGTGATATAGAAGGTGGCAAGCCACCAGCCAGGCAGGGGATTATCCAGTTCTTCAATCCCGTCATAATCGTGGTCCAACACAGGCTCATTCAGGGCCTCGTCCATCCGGCGAATATGGGGATCTTTTTCTGGGGTATGTTCTGCTTTCATGCTTCATCCTCCTCCAGAGGAAGGTGCCCCAGGTAATCGTAGAGCACTCCCCGGTTTTTTTGCATTACAAATAACACCATGATCGTAAAGAAGCTAAAGAAAATCATTAAACCCAAAAGCGATAAGTGGGGCATATGAAATAAACGCATGACTTCTGACTTCATTCTTTTCCTCCTGCGGCCACAGCCGTGACGGCTTCCGGCACAAAATCACTACTGGGTTTGCCCAGGCGCTGTAGGTAGGCAATCAAGGCGACCACCTCGCGTGATTCAAGCTCGGGGTCTTGAACACCCCCTTCTCTCAGGCGATCGCTAATAACTTTGGCCTGTTGCTTTGCGTGCTCTGATGCTTTGGCGACCTCTTCATCGCTGTAGGGAACACTCAGGGTTTGCATGACGCTCAGTTTTGAGGTCAGGCTGTCAAAGTCGGTTTGATCTTTGGCCAACCAACCATAGTTGGGCATAATGGACTGAGGCACAATATCCCGAGGATTGATCATATGGCGGAAATGCCACATGTCGGGGTATTTTGATCCCACGCGGGCCAGATCTGGCCCTGTACGTTTAGAACCCCATTGGAAAGGCCGGTCGTACTGCGATTCTGCGGCAGTGCTGGGCTTTCCGTAGCGGAGGGTCTCATCCATGGTGGGGCGAATCATCTGGGAGTGACAGGTATAGCAACCTTCACGCACAAAGATGTCTCGGCCAGCCAGTTCCAGAGAGGTATAGGGTTTATGGGCGGTGCTGCGGGGCATAAACTCTTGCATGGTTAGCGCAGGAATAATTTCAATAATTGAACCTACCAACACAGCGAGAATGGTCAGAATACTGAACACTGCGGGTAAACCTTCCAGAACGCGATGGGCATGGTGGCCCAGTTCGTTGGCGGGAATTTTGTCTACACTGGCTAAAGCATAGGCTTTATGGGTTTGCTCTTCAGGAACATGACCCGATTTAACGGTTTTATACAGGTTGTAAATCATGATGATAAAACCTGCAATAAAGAGCAGTCCGCCAATGGCGCGTACCCAGTAAAGGGGGACAATCCGGGTGACGGTTTCAATAAAGTCGGGATAGGTCAAGGTGCCTTCGGCGTTGAGTGCTCGCCACATCAGGCCCTGGGTAATCCCTGCGGCCCACATCGAAAGCATATAGACGCCGACGCCAGAAATGCCCAGCCAAAAATGGGCGTTCGCCAGTTTGTCACTGTACAGTTTGGTATTCCAGAGCTTGGGCACCAGATAATACAGAATGCCGAAGGTTAAGAGGCCGTTCCAACCCAGAGTGCCCCCGTGAACGTGACCGATGGTCCAGTCTGTGTAGTGGCTCAGGGAGTTGACGGCTTTAATAGAAAGCAGAGGGCCTTCAAAGGTCGACATACCGTAGAAGGTAACGGCCGCCACCAGAAATTTAATGGTGGGATCCGTACGTAAACGGTCCCAGGCACCCCGCAAGGTGAGCAGACCGTTGATCATACCGCCCCAGCTGGGGGCCCACAGCATAATGGAGAGCACCATACCCAGGGTTTGGGCCCATTCAGGCAAGGCGGTATACAACAGGTGGTGTGGACCGGCCCAGATATAGATAAACACCAGCGCCCAGAAGTGAATGATCGACAGGCGATACGAATAAACGGGGCGTTTGGCTGCTTTGGGGATGTAGTAATACATCAAGCCCAAAAAGGGAGTGGTCAAGAAAAAGGCCACGGCGTTGTGACCGTACCACCACTGTACCATGGCATCTTGAACCCCTGCATACACCGGGTAAGATTTCAAGAAGCTGACGGGCAGCGCCACGGAGTTTACCACGTGGAGCAATGCCACCGTAATTAAGGTGGCAATATAGAACCAGATGGCCACATAAATGTGACGCTCTCTGCGTCGAAACAAGGTGGCAAAAAAGTTCACCGAAAAAGCAACCCAAACCACGGTAATGGCAATATCAATGGGCCACTCCAATTCAGCATACTCTTTGCTGACGGTATACCCCAGCGGTAGGGTAATGGCCGCAGCCAAAATAATGGCTTGCCACCCCCAAAAGTGAATGCGACTTAGCGTATCTGAAAACATGCGTGTTTTTAAGAGGCGCTGTGAGGAATGGTAAATTCCCATGAAAATGGCATTTCCGGCAAAGGCGAAAATAGCGGCATTGGTGTGCAATGGGCGTAAGCGCCCAAAGGTTAACCACGGAATATTAAAGTTAAAGGGCCAGTAGGCCAATTGGAGCGCAGCCAGTAAGCCCACCACAAAAGAGATCAGAGCCCAACCTACGGTGGCGTAGGCAAAGTAACGGACGATTTGGTCATCGTAGCGAAAACTTTCGGGTTCCGGCTTTAATGGCATGGCTGCGTTATCAAGCGAATGATCAACGGTTGACATGATTATTACCTTTCTATTTCATCATAAAGAATGCGGTAGGCAGGGGTTTCGAGATCGTCGAACTGGCCTGCTTTACTGGCCCATAAAAAAGCCAATAAAAACGCAAAGGATACACATATCGCCAGGGGCACGAATAAAATTAAGACTTCCATCGGTGGTGACCTCCTACGGCGATGGCAATGACAGCAAAGGCACTGATGGGCATGAGAATAGCGGCACTGAGGGGGGTAATGTAACCCGCTACCGCCGCCATAATCGTGCTCAGGTTATAAAGCAGTGCAAAGCCCAGGGTAATCAACAGCAATTGTCGGGTTTGTTTGGCAAGGGCCAAAACCTCTGGCAATTGCAGTACCCCCTGTTCCGCCAAATAGATATCAGATTGGCAGACATTTTCTTCGAGTCCACCCTGTACTGAAATGCCCACTTTGGCACAGGACAGGGCCTCTAAATCATTGATGCCATCGCCAATCATAATGGCATCATGGGTTTGTAAAAATTGCGCTTTGTCTTCAGGGGTTTGACCGTAATAGACGTGTTCACGCTCAATGCCCAAATGGTTTGCCACCTGGTAACAAGCGGCTTTACTATCCCCTGATAATAAATACAGCTTGTAGCCGGTGTCTTTGAGCTGAGCAATGACGGGCTTTATGTTTGGAATCAAAGCATCGCCCAGGCGAATCTGCGCCTGTAACTCGGCCACACCGTCCACTGAGACTTTGAGCACGTGTAAATGCAACTCAGGCTGTAGTTTGGTCTGTGACAGCGTATCGGTATTGGTTTCTCCGGCATAGGCCACAGGTTGTATTTTCCACAGCTGAAACTTACCGTTGGCATCTTGAATTTCACCAGCGATGCCGCCAGCGGGCAAAATATGGAACCCGCGAACGTCTTGCACCGCCTGAGGCTGTTGGGCCTGAATGTAACGTACCAACGAGGCGGCCACGGGATGCTGAGAGCAGGACTCTAAAGCAAGTACGGCTTTGCTCACTTCGCTGTCGAAGAAGCCGGGGCTGGTCCAGAGGACGTCAAAATTGCCCCGGGTTAAAGTCCCGGTTTTGTCAAACACTAAGGTTTTTAAAGTGGGGAGATTTTCTAAGACGTTGGGGTGCCGTACAAAGATGCCGCGGTTTAGGGCCGCCTTGAGAGACAGATGAAAAATCAGAGGTGTTGCCAATGCCAGTCCACAGGGACAGGCAATAATGCTCAGTGCCAAAAAGCGTGACAATGCCACCGTCGGCTGATCCCAAAAGTTAAAAAAGATAAGGGCTGACATGATCACAATACCCAGCGCAAGAATTCGAGCCGCGGTTTCAGCGGTGCGAATCCAACGGGATTTTTGGGCCGAAAAATGCCGTGCAGTTTCTAAAATTTTACCCAGGCGGGTGTTTTGGCCCAGGGCAGTAATTTCAATGTCCAGAGCGTTTTGTTGGTTTTGGGTACCGCGATAAACCCAATCTCCGGGAGCCACTTTGAGAGGGTAGGGCTCCCCTGTTAACAGGGCTTGATCGACCCGAGAGTGACCCAGGATAATTTTACCGTCGGCCACAAAGGTTTGGCCGCGAAAGACCCGAATATGGTCTCCGACGTGGAGCTGATCCACGTTAACCTTTTCAATACCCGTGTCGGTTTTTTTTGCGACTTTGCTGGTGTGCCGGGTTTCAAACTGTGGATAGCTTTGGCTCCAAATGCGCTGTTGGGTTCGCAAGAGTAAATAGCGGCTGAACAAAAGCAAAAATACAAGCATGCTGAGCGAATCAAAATACAGCTGATGGCTCCCCCAAAAGATCTCATAAACGCTGCCCAGACTGCCGAAAAAGAGAGACAGGGCAATGGGGGTATCGGTAGAAAATGTGCGAGAGCGGAGGGCACTGAGGACGCCTTTCTGGTAAAAAGGCCACGCTGAAAAGGTTAAAACAGGCAGAGCCAGAAACAGTGAAAGCATTTCAAAATACCGAGAAAGGGTGCCTTCAATACCGGTGTAAGCCGCCAGTGACAAAATCATCAAGTTGCCGCTACAAAAAGCAGCGACACCTATCCGCCATAACATGTGATGGCGCTCTTGCTGTGCCAGATGGATTTCCTGGCCGCTTTCGGCAATCCAGGTGGCACCATAGCCCCAAATTTGGAGTTGTTGGGTAATGGCATTCAAAGGGGTTGCTTCCTTAAAGTGCAGGGTGAGCACGTGAGAAGACATATCCATGTGGGCGCTAGAGAGGGTGGGAATAAACACAGGCAATTGCTCAATCAGCCAGAGACAGGCGGTGCAGTGTACCCCTTGAATATAAAAGCGCTCTGTGCCCTGAACAAGGGTGCCCTCATCTTCCACAGCGTTGGGTATTTGCGGCCTGGGGAAGCGCTCGACATCTTCACACAGCTCATTGCGCAAAGCGTAGTAGGTGCCCAGGTTCTGATCTTGCAAAATCGTGTACACCATTTTGCAAGCTTCACAACAAAATGCTTCTTGAGAAGGCAATAAAGTATCGTGGCAATGTTTACAGGTTGCGGGTCCTGTGCGAATTACCGCTGGTGCTGTGGTTTTGTCTTTTTGCATGCGATCCATTGCCTCCTGCTAATAGCATAGGAGAAGGCAATGGGTAAAGCATTGTTAGCACACAAGGCTTTTTTTGATTGTGAAGGGGTCTTTTATTGATCTATATCAACTTGTGGAGGTTAATCCGAAAAGAGGCTGAGCAGGCCTTCTGGAACCAGGTGTTTATCGCCCTGAGTAAAAGACTTCAGAGGAACCCACAGTACCTTGAAGGGGGTACCATTGTCTTCATGGGCCGTAAACTGTTCTTGCTGGTACAAATCGTCATCGCGCAAGTCAGCACGATACACCCTGACCATTTCATGGCAGACTTTACCTTTATAAATAAAAATATTTTCTAAGGTATCGATGTATTGGGGGGTGGTGAGGTGGTGTTCTGTTTCTTCAAAAAACTCTCGCTGTACCGCATCACTGCCGGTTTCTCCCAGTTCAATACCGCCACCCAGTGGGCGATAAAACCGGGTGTTTGCCACAGGATCATGGCCTTCAGCCACAAGCCAGCGTTGATGCTGCTGCACCACACAAATGGCGATACAGCGAATCCGAGAACGATCTGCCATGAAAACTCCTTTGAGTGCCCAAACAAAAAGCCTGCAGACGCAGGCTTTTTAGATTAAAAATAGATAAAACTAGCGGATAACGTCAAGGGCGTTTTGCAGGTTACCTACCACAACGCTCAAGACTTTGGTCATGCCTTCCATGGCGTTGGAATAGTCGGCAATACGACTGTTAATGGCCGCCAGCGCAAGGCCGGTAACCCCGTCGTATTTGGTGGCACCTACCAGGACACCTGAAAAGGCTGCATTTGAAGGATCACGGTCAAGAACGTCACGAATAAGGTTGGTAGAAGCATCCCAATAGGCGTTCCGGTAAATTTCACCGGTAATAGGGTTCACTGCGAAGCTATTGTTGACGTCGCTAAGTGGGCCTGCAGCGGTAAGGGGATCATCGTTGATTGAAATTACCGAAGTGCCGATGCCCCCGGGGTTTGCACCGGTTAGGCTTTCTTTACTGACCTTGTACTCCTGGTCAAAGTTGTCTTTGAGCCACAGTTCAAAGATAGGCAGAGAGCCTTCTTTGTCGTAACGTACTTTCATAAACGTGGGGTATTTAAAGGGGACCTCTTGATCGTCTTCGATCTCCAGAACCTGGGCAGTGTCATCTTTGTCTCGGGGGCTGGGCAGCACCAATGCCTTCGATAAACGTGCCTGTTCAGCACGGATGGGACGGTAGTCAAAACTTGCGGTGCCAAAAGCGACGGGTACAACCATGGGTATATTCTCCTTAGCGAATTACAGATAAAATGCTTTTAAATTGATTGGTATCGGTGCCAGCGATGATGGTGGTGAGAGAGGCCAGGACACCCTGCGCTTTTTGCAGTTCGTCATTGGTGTCCTCGATGGCCACTTGATCCTGGAGCCTGTACTCAATTTTGCCCACAATACCGAGGACGCTGCGTTTGGACGCGGACCAATCCAGGGTATTAATCGACTGAAATGAGTTGGTGGTCGACAAATCGACGCCGTTAAACATGCCTTCTACGCGAATACCTGCAGAGGTGGCTGAGTCTGTTTGCGTTGCGCGGATCACAAGATGGTTATTGCCTTCTTTGACAAAGCGCTGGATATAAATGTCGGGGTCAATACTTTCGTTGGCTTTGAGCTGATCGTTTTGGTGATTGGGGTCAAAGAACGGGATGGTAATGACGCCTCCGGTATTGCTAATGGCCAATTTAGCACCATTGAGCTCTACCTCATAGGTCACACCCGGAGGCGAAGAAATCCGAATATTTGTGTATTCTCCGTCGGGGGCGGGTAAGTTAAAAGCCGTGGATATGTTAGGTGCTGCGTTGCTGGCCACAGGGTCTATGGGGTTACCCAGTTCTTCTGCACCTGTGGGGGGACCACCCGGAGCTACCGCTGAGGGCGGTGTGGTACGCACAGGAACCATCTTGCCAAAATAGTAGGGGGTATTTAAGGCATTTTCGGGATGCCATACATAATCGTTTACACCGCCGTTGGGCAGCGCACCCCCGGGCGCTGGTCCAGCCACGTTGTTGCCATTGCGGGGACGATATCTCACCAAACCATAAACCCGGTCGACCTGGTAGCGATTTTCATCGACCAAATAGGAGCTGTACCGGTCGGTCACACGGTAGGATTCGTTTAAGAAGGGATTGACGTACTCTCGCCCTTTGATGAGGAGGTGAGAGCCGATACCCGGCGGGGCAGATAGCGGCTGGTTTAGGTTGAGGGTGTTGCCCGTAATGGAATCAATGGTGCGAACCTCGCCGTTCACTTCGATTTCCATTCCGGCGATAAAATCCCCTTCAAGGCGAGTGGGATCAAAGACAATCGCTGATGTGGTTGAGCCCACAGCGCTTAACCCCATGTACCTTACGGAGTTGGCAAACATGTTTTCAATAAACAGGGGCGTACCTGCGCGCAGTGAGTAATTGCCGGCTCCCAAACCGTTATTTGTGTAGGCTCCGTTTGCACTGGGGGTCCCCACAGCACGGGTAACTTCCGCAGACATTTCTTCATCAAGGTTGCCATAATTCAGGACGCTGGTGAGATAGGTCTTACGGGTTTGAATGCCGTTTAGCTCATCCATACGGCTGCGCACGTCCAAAAGTACGGCTTCGTAGTTTTGGGTATTGGCGTAAAAAGTGCCGCCATCTACAGGGCGTCCTCCACCGACTGCTACCATATGCGAGTGCTCCTACATTTTTCAAAGTTTGGGATAGTTTTTAGGCTGTCTTTATCTTAGGAAAACAGCTGTCAGAACTGGGGTGACTTAATATTATTTTAACAAAAACAAATTGCATAATAAAGGTTTGCAGTCTTTTTTTAACAACACCCCCTATGATAAACTGATTTTTAATAATCTAAAGACATTTAGAAAAGGGTCACTTATGTTTCCAACCGCGTTGATTTACAGTTCTCATAACCGCAGTGAAGATATTCACCGCTGGTGGATCGTGGAGCGTGCATTGCGCAATCCCACCAATAAATCTGTTTTATATCTGCCCATGTCCATGGGTGAGCAACATAGCCAGGATTACAGCTGGGGTACTTTTCGCTGGTACTTCGAGCGTTTTCGTCAGTGGGGCTTAGAGCCTTTGCACTTTTTCTGGAATGATCATCTGGCTAAAGAAGATATCGATCAGCTGTTTGACTGGTTACACACCACAGAAGTTGTGATTCTGGGCGGTGGCAGCAGCATTTTAGGAATGCAGCGTTATCGTGCCCTGGGTGAAAAATACTATGGCGATCCCGATATCTTTGTGCGCATTCTGCATGGCCGTCAAGAGCGGGGACAGCTGACCGTCGGTTTCTCTGCAGGTGCAGACCAGCTTTGCTCCACCATGATGGGGGCTGTAGAAGCCGGACAGAATATGCCCGGGTTTGGCCTGGCTCACAATGTGATGTGTACCTTGCACCATGAATGGGGACGTGAAGGCGAGTTACAGTATGCCGCCAGCCGTTACACCGATCACATGGTGTTTGGTCTACCCAATGATTCTGGTCTGGCTGTGGATCAGGGCACCCTGGCTTCGGGCAATATCTGGCAGGTCATTGAGTTTGTGGTGGACAATAGCTGGGATATTCCGGCAGAGCAATTTCACATTAAAACCCGCCAGGGCATGAATGTGGAGCATTATTATGCTGATGGTCGCCACTGGAGCTTTAAAAATGGCAGCCGCATGGTGCGTGTCATGACCCCCGACAGCCGCTATCAGGATGCCTGGATTGTTCAAAATGGCCAAATCTACGATTATGCCACCCACAATCTGAGCCGTTATCCCAATATTGAAACTATTTTGGCTTCACACTAATTTAATGAAAATAATTCAGGGGGCAGTCTACGGGCTGTCCCTTTTTTTACTGAGTTTAGGGTATGCACTCCCCGTACAGGCAGGCTTACTGACTGAGCAAGTCAGCGCCACCCCACCGCCTTTCGCGAGGGAGGCCCTGCGGGCAGGGTGGATCACGGTGGCCTCTGGAAAACCTGTGGAACAGGATTTTGTAGGGATGCAGTCTGATAGTGTTATCCGTGCAGGACGTCTGGGTGAGCTGTTTATCAGTATGGCTTTGTTCTCTCATTTGCAGCAGCAAAAAATAAATGTGCAAGACCCGGTTAACTTCTATCTCAACGATTTTCAGTTGCTCGAAGGCCATGGTGAAATTCAGTTGCGCCATCTGCTACGGCGTCAAACCGGTCTGCCCTTAAGACAAAGCAACCTTTACCTCAGCGATCCCACCCGCATTCCTGGCTTGCGTGACGGGATTGTTCAGGAGCTTAAGCCCGCTATTCATGCACCGGGCGAAGCCTATACCTATCAGAGTGTGGGTGATCTTGTGGGGGCCCAACTTTTAAAGGAACTGGTGTCTCAGCAGCGTAACCGTGAGGTTCCGTTGGACGAAGTGCTGATGCGACATTTTGCGGATTTATCCTGGAAGCAAACCCGATTAATGAACGTCAAAACGGGTGCTGAATACGATGCGCTGCTCGGCAAAACGGCACCACCGTATCGCTATTTTCCCGCTGTCTGGAGTACCGCACCCTCTGTGCATGGCTATGTCAGTTCTCTGGCTGATCTCTCAGCTTTACTGCAGCATTTGCTCTCCAAATCTATCCCCGAAAAAGGGCAAGATCTTGCGACGCTGGGTCTGTTTCCGGCTCAGATGGGTAACACCCCTTATTATTATTTAGACAGTCGCCTCTTTGGGCAATCTCTGCGTCTGGCGGTCTTCCCTGAACAGCAAGCAGGCTTTGTGTTGTACTACAACCATGCGGAGTCCGATTTGGCTGAGCATATGACCCAGCGCTTTGTGACGCAAACGCTCAACATGACTTTGCCCCCTGTCCCAGAAAAAGAAGTTAGCCCTTCTGACTGGGTTCCTTTACGTCTGTTGAACCGGGACCAGGTTTCTTTGTTAAAAGCTTTTGATGTGGTACAGCCTACGTATGTGGGCGTGAGCGAAGCGGGACTTCTTTACCAGGGCCAATCCTGGTGGAAGATCTCCCAAAACGACTATCAAAACACGCAGGGTTCACGCTTGCGCTGGGACGGGAACACTTTACAGGAGCTTGGGAATCGTCAGTCTCGCTGGCAGGTGGCTCAGGGCTGGCATCATCCCTGGACCCAGTGGGGAATTGCCGGGTTTTTTGTGTTGTGTTTTCTGGCCTTTTTTGGCGTGGCGGTTTATCATCTGTGGCAGTATGAACCGGTGGTGTCTGCCGATGAACACAATGAAAGTGAAGTTGCTGAGGAGCAAAATACCTGGGATTTGCCCTTGCTGTCAGCCTTAAACAGTGCGTGTGTGTGGCTTTTTGTTCCCCTGTTTTACCAGGGGCTCCTGGGGACACAAGCTGCAGCAGAGTTAAGCCTGGCATTTCGCAATCAACCCCCCGCGCTTTTAATTGGGGGCCTGGTGTTACCCCTTGTGGCCCTGATCAGTGGCTTTATTTTGATGTTGTTGTTCTTGAGCGAGTGGAAAACGCGTCAATGGAAAACAGGCCAGCGCGTGCTGTATAGCTCACAGCTGACCTTACTGTTGCTTTTTACGGTGTGGATTGCCACCTGGAATCTTTTGGGCTTCAGGTTTTAAGCTCAGAAGGGCTTAATTGATTTGACGCAAAACGTCGATCATCTCTAAAGCCCCCTGGGCGCACTCCCATCCTTTGTTCCCTGCTTTAGAGCCGGCCCGTTCAAGAGACTGCTCAATATTTTCCACGGTTAAAATCCCGTTCATTACGGGAAGACCTGCCTCTAAACCTGCCTGGGCTGTGGCCTGGGTCGCAAAACTAGAGACATACTCAAAGTGGGCTGTGGCGCCGCGAATGACGGCCCCCAGGGCAATGAGCGCATTGTATTTACGGCTTTGCGCCATTTTTTGGATGGCCAGAGGGATTTCGAGGCCTCCAGGGACATACACGACGGTGATATCTTCTTTTTCGACGCCGTGACGATGCAGACAATCCAAAGCGCCACTGAGCAGCGCACGGGTAATGAGCTCGTTGAAGCGAGCGACGACAATCCCAATGCGGTTGCCTGAACCTTTGAAGTGACCTTCAATGGTGTGGTGTGATAAAGCGTTCTGTTGAGAAATTTGCATAATGATTCTTCCTTATTTTCGGGCATGACCTAAAATGTGGTGCCCCATTTTATCGCGCTTGGTTTTCAGATACTTGTCATTGGTGCTTTTGGGGCCTATTTCAATAGGCTCTCTACCCACCACTTCCAGACCAAAGCCGTCAATGCCTACAATTTTTCGGGGGTTATTGGTCATCAGGGTCATTTTTTGAATGCCCAACAGCTTGATCATTTGGGCGCCAAAACCATAATTGCGCAAATCGGGTTTGTAGCCCAACTTGAGATTGGCCTCCACTGTATCATAGCCTTTTTCTTGCAGGGCATAAGCCCGCATTTTGGCCACAAAGCCAATGCCCCGCCCTTCTTGACGCAGGTACAGCAAGGCGCCCTTTTCGGCTGCGGCAATCTTTTGCATGGCGTGATCGAGCTGTTCGCCGCAGTCACAGCGTCCAGAGCCAAAGGCATCGCCGGTGAGACATTCCGAGTGCACCCTGACCAACACGGGTTCTTCACCGGCCACATCGCCTTTGACCAGTGCAATATGGTGCTCGGTGGCATCATAGGTGTTCACAAAGGTGACCAGTTTAAAGTCGCCCCAGCGGGTGGGGATCTCCACCTCAGAGTCAATTTTAACAAAGGCCTCTTTGTGCATTTTGTATTGAATAAGATCCTGGATGGTAATGAATTTGAGCTGGTGTTGTTTGGCGATTTCTATGAGTTCGGGCACCCGGGCCATGCTGCCATCTTCGTTCATGATCTCGCAAAGCACTCCCGCAGGAGAAAACCCCGCCATCCTTGCCAAATCCAGGGCCGCTTCCGTGTGTCCTGCACGGCGCAATACGCCGCCTTTTTGGGCCACCAGCGGAAAAATATGACCGGGTCTTGCCAGGTCGGTGGCCAGGGTCTCGGGATTGACCAGGGCTTGAATGGTGTTGGCCCGATCAAAGGCCGAAATACCTGTGGTATTGGTGGGCCAGTGGTCTACGGAGACTGTGAAGTTTGTGGAGACCTGGGCAAACTTGCCGTGGTTGTTTTGCGACACCATCATGTCGAGCTCTAAGGTTTTTGCGCGCTCTTCACTAATGGAAACACAAATGAGACCCCGTCCATGGGTCGCCATAAAGTTAATCGCTTCGGGTGTCGCTTTCTCGGCGGCCATAATAAAGTCGCCTTCATTTTCGCGGTCTTCGTCGTCTACAACAATAATAATTTCGCCCGCTTTTAAGGCTTTTAAAGCGTCTTCGACGGTATCAAAGGGTGAGGGATTCATGGGGTTTCATTGCTTTCTGGAGCACGATAGGCTCGGGTAAATTGATGCACCATTTTGGCCAGCATATCCACTTCGATGTTTACATTATGGCCAGGGGTATAACTTTGAAAAGTGGTGACTTTCCAGGTGTGGGGAATAATCGATACGTAAAGGCGGTGTGCTGCGGGTTCAAGGTGAGCCAGGGTCAATGAAACGCCGTCGATAGCGATGGAACCCTCTAAAATACAGTAGCGAAAAAGTGTTTCAGGCAGTTCAATACCCACATACTTGTTTTCGCCGCGGTGTTCGAGGCTAACCACCTGGCCCGTGCCATTGATATGGCCTTGTACAAAATGGCCTCCCATACGCTGTGTGGGCAGCATGGCCCGCTCCAGATTGACGCTGTCGCCCACCTGAAATTGGCTAAACGTGGTTTTTTCGAGGGTTTCTTGAATCGATTGGACTTTAAAGGTTTTGTCTTCAAGGGCCACAACGGTTTGGCAACAGCCGTTAACAGCAATGGAGTCATCAATGTTGAGGTCTTCAAAAACCTGTTGGGCGGAAATCCAATAGGCAACGCCACCGTCGAAAGGCTCTATCTTTTGAATCTCTCCTACTTCTTCAATCAATCCCGTAAACATGGTTGAAAATGTCCTTCGCAAATCATTTGCTGATCCACTTGTGTATAGGTGACATCATAAAGTGGAAGTGCTTCTGCCATTGTGACACAATGCAAATCTCCAATGGCAGCAATTCCCGTGCCTAATATTTTGGGCGCGATGGCAATATGTACGCTATCGGCCAGTTTCTGCTGTAATAGGGCGGTAATCAATCCTGCGCCGCCTTCTACCATGACTGAGTAAACACCCTGTTGATATAAATGCTTCATGACCTGTTCTAAAGGCAGCCGACCCTGGGTGTTGAGCGGCAGGGGAATGAGCTGGGCACCCCGGTGGGTGTACTGGGCCAAATGGCTATGGTTACGTAAGGTGCCAGGGGCTGTATAAACCCGGGTTTGAGCTGCCTGTTCGTCTTGAAACAGATGGTGGCTGGCCGGGGTTTTAAGGGCGCCATCAATGAGGACACGTATGGGGTCCCGTCCTTCTACCAGCCGCACGTTAAGACGCGGATTATCGTGAATGGCCGTACCTGAACCCACCATGACGGCATCGTATTGGGCGCGCAGGGCGTGACCGTGGGCCCTGGCTTTGGCGTTGGTGACCCACTGGCTGTCTCCAGAGAGACTGGCAATACGTCCATCAAGGGTCTGGGCCATTTTTAAGAGAATGTGTGGGCGCTGATGAAGCATATGGGTGCAAAAAATGCGATTGAGGTTCTGGGCTTCGGCGTGGCAGATTTCTGTGATCACTTCAATGCCTGCAGCCCGTAACTGGGCAATGCCGTTGCCCTGGACCCGTGGATTGGGATCTTGCATGCCTATCACAACCCGTGAAAAGCCTGCGGCAATGATTTGCGGAGCACAGGGAGCGTTGATTTTACCTTTGCCTTCATGGGAGCAGGGTTCTAAATTGCAGTAGAGTGTGGTACCCGGTGGCATGTGTCGCGAACCAAACTGTTGGGCATAGTGATTCAACGCGTCGATTTCGGCATGCACCGCACCGTGGTAAGCATGATACCCTTCTGCCTTGACGACGCCGGCGGCATCCACAATCACGGCTCCCACCAGTGGATTTGGAGAAACGCGCCCTATTCCCTGGCGGGCCAGGGCAATCGCGCGCTGCATATGAGCCTGGTGGATACTCAAGTTAATGCTCCCGCAAGACGTCCTGTACGAAGAGTTGAACCGTCTGTAAGGCGTCGTACCACTTTTGTTTGTCTACCAGATCCACGGTATCGTCACGGGTGTCATGGGACGTGCT
Organism: Candidatus Sericytochromatia bacterium; assembly: GCA_964229355.1. Taxonomy (GTDB): domain Bacteria; phylum Cyanobacteriota; class Sericytochromatia; order UBA7694; family UBA7694; genus CAXRDE01. The sequence goes on from CAXRDE010000016.1 coordinate 154,639, forward strand.
GGTGTAGTACGCCTGATAGGCCTGCGCTAAATCCATATCTTGACCCAAATTGTCCTGGAAAGATTCCCATGATTTTGCGAGAGCAAGGGCTTTGGGATCCGCTGTGGCCTGTTGCTCAGCCAGAGATAAGAGTTGTTGAAACAGCTGTTGCCAATGTTCTGTGTTGGAGTCCATGATGGGTTAGGCAAGTCCTTTGCGTTGGATAGATTTACGTATTTCTTGTTTGTATTCACGAATTTTTAAAAGGTTGGGGTTGGCTTCTGCAAAATTGTTGAAGGCAATCACCGCACTGTAGACATTGGTCTCACCCTCTGCATCTATTGCAACACGGTATAAACGATCGAGTTCTTTTGTGGGGTCCGGAGGACGTAAACGTTCTCTCAGGGCGTCTAGCTCAGGATGCAATTCTTTGATGATGCCGCCTTTGAGAGTGGCGACAAACTCAGAAACCTGTCGAAAGACTTCCCGTCGGTTGCCAAAATAGCCGTTGCTCTCAAAGTGCTCGACGCAGGCTGTCATTTGACGCAGCACCCGATTATCGCTGGCTTTTTTAATATCTGGATAATCTACTTTTTTGAAGTACTCCACATAGATATGGAGGGTTTTATGAAGCTTTTGAAACTCCTCAGGATCTAAAGACACAGGTTTATTTTTTTGATCAATCACTTTAAGGACCTTCATCAAGGCCTGGGTTAGCTCTTGTTCTTCTTGCAAAAGGGCCAGTTTATGGTCGCGCTCCATTTTTTGGCGCTCGCCCGGCGAGTTGTACACCATATAGATAGAGGAGTGAATACTGTTGAAGGTGATGTTCACAATAAAGTATTCCCCGTTTTGCATGGCCTCTTGTATCACTTCTCGGTTGCGCTGAACCTCGGTTTCGATAAGGCTTGTGGCCATGTCATCAAGGGTTTTTTGCATCACCTGATAACGGTAAACTGCTTCAGGAGACATATAAGCATGATGCTCATCGAAGAAAGCTTCACCTTCTCCTGTGGCTTCGCTCATATGACGGGTAATTTCGCCTAAGTTAATTTCCTGGCGCATGTATTGATCACAATAATATCCGAAGGCGACACAACGCTGGCTAAACGTATTCAAAAACGCGTCCACATCTACAGAACTGGGCGCGTTGGCGATGACTTCAGGGGGAGTCGGGGGCTTTTCTTCTACCGGTGGGGAGGAAGGAGCTGCGGCGGGCGACGGCGAGCTAAAGGGTGGCGTAAAAGAGAAATCATCTTCAGGACCAAACAGAGATGTAATGCCGCCAAAAGGGTCTTCAGCAGGAGCTGTTTCCCTGGGCGGAGTCTCTGTGGGCGCGTTTGCCGGAGGGGTTTCAAATAAATTTTTGATGTCTTCAGAGACCTGATCGTCAGAAGAAAATAGCGCCGCGATATCCTCAGCGCTTAAAAGTTCTTCGAAGGCTTCATTATCAGTCATCATACACCCATGACATGGATTGTGATGTCATACCGTTTAGCTTGCTTTTATGATCTGTTTTCATTGTCTACTTTCATCATATCAGGCTATCCCAGGAGATCCAATGGTATCCCCTGGGCGCAAGAAAAACAAGCGACCTCACCTATTCTTTAGTATAGCTTTTGGGGTCAAGAAAATCCACATCTGCTTCCCGTTGTAGCTTTTCAATAAATTCGCCTAAAGGCAAGGCCCCTTCATTGCCGCTGCGTAGTCCCCGCACGGCAACGGTACCTTCTTCCATTTCACGATCGCCCACCACTAACATGTAGGGAATTTGTTGGAGTTGGGATTCACGGATTTTATAATTGACACTTTCATTGCGTACGTCAAGGTGAGCTCTTAAGCCTGCTGCTTTAAGGGACTCATACACAGACTGAGCGTAGTCCAGGTGGGCTTCGCCAAGGTTAATGACCGCACATTGAACCGGAGCCAACCACGCAGGAAAAGCCCCTGCATAATGTTCAATCAAGATGCCGATAAAACGCTCTAAAGAACCGTAAATGGCGCGGTGAATAACAATGGGGGTTTGCAGTTCATTGTTGGCATCAACGTATTTGAGATCAAAGCGCAAAGGCAGTTGGAAGTCCAATTGAACCGTGGCGGTTTGCCACTCACGGCCCAGGGCGTCTTCAATAATAAAGTCGAGTTTGGGGCCATAAAAAGCACCGTCGCCTTCGTTAATCTCGTAGTTAAAGCCTTCCTCTTGAATAACTTTGGCTAAACTGGCCTCCGCAGCGTTCCACATTTCCAGTTCACCCAGGTACTCTTCAGGGCGCGTTGACAAATAAACCTTACTGAACTTCATATCAAATACTTCATAGGTACTGCGCGCCATGCGTAGCAATTGACGCAGTTCGCTTTCGATTTGATCAGGGGTGACAAAGAGGTGGGCGTCGTCCTGACAAAACATGCGCACGCGGGTTAAACCTGACAGGGCTCCTGATTTTTCATTGCGATGCAAAACCCCCTGATCGTGAATGCGCAAAGGCAAGTCGCGATAGCTGCGGCGTTCAGATTTAAAAATGAGCATATGGCTGGGGCAGTTCATGGGTTTGAGTCCCAACGCGTTGCGTTCATTCTCGGGTTTGTGGGCGTCATCTTCATCAAAAATGAACATATCTTCCTGATAATGATCCCAGTGACCTGAGGTTTCCCAGAGTTTTTTATTAAACAGTTGGGGGGTACGCACCTCGACATAACCGTTGCGCAGATTGTAGTTCCGCATTTTTTCGGACAGTTGTTTAAAGAGGGTGGCACCTTTGGGTAACCAAAACGGGCTACCGGGGGCATACTCATGAAACATGACCAGTCCCAGTTCTCGACCCAGTTTGCGGTGATCGCGCTTTTGGGCTTCTTCTAACTGGTAGAGATGCTTTTCTAAATCTTCTTTGGTTTTCCAGGCTGTGCCATAAATGCGTTGCAGCATGGGGTTCTTTTCGTCACCGCGCCAATAGGCTCCCGAGACCTTTAGCAATTTGAAGTGTTTACACTGTTTGGTGTATCCCACATGGGGACCCGCACAAAGATCGGTAAAGTCGCCTTCTTTGTAAATGGAGACGTTTTCGTCAGGAATACCCTCAATAATTTCGAGTTTATAGTCCTGGTTATGTTCTTTAAACCACTGTAAGGCGTCTGCTTTAGACCATTCTTCGCGCTCGAATTTATTGTTGGTTTTGACAATTTTTTTCATTTCCGCTTCAATGGCGGTCAGGTCTTCAGGGGTGAGGGGACGATCTAAATCCATATCGTAGTAAAAACCGTCTTTGATGACGGGACCAATGGCAAACTTGGCGCCAGGGAACAGGTTTTCTACGGCGTGAGCCATGATATGAGCCGCAGAGTGGCGAATGCTGTGCAGTTGATAATTGGGATCTTCGCGATCGATAAAATTCTCGTCCATAATCTTCCTCGTCCTTTAAATACCAGTAGTTAAATACCAAATTTAGACTTCAGCATAACGCATTTTGTTCCTGACTACAGGCGTTTTGTGGGCCTTTCTTTGCAAAGAATTAAGTATTTATTGTATTAAGTTAATGTTCGGGTTATAAAATGGCGGTACAATGCATAAAATGGCTGAATTTATCTTGAGCATTCAGCCCCTTCAAGGAGTTTTAAACGATGGCTTTTGTTAATACACCATTAGAGCAAAGTAAATTAGATGGCGACCTGTCACAGGGTCTATTTGAAGGCATGGACCGGCACGGACATGAGCAAGTGGTGCACTTCTCTGATCCCAGTGTGGGATTGCGTGCGATTGTGGCCATTCACAGCACCCAATTGGGACCCGCCCTGGGCGGAACCCGCATGTGGCCCTATGAATCTGAAGCTGAGGCGCTCAACGATGTCTTACGTCTCTCCCGTGGGATGACCTACAAAGCTGCGGTTACCGGTCTCAATCTGGGCGGTGGTAAAGCGGTCATTATCGGGGACCCCAAAAAAGATAAGAGCGAAGCTTTATTTCGTACCTTTGGACGTTTTGTCGAAAGTCTTGGCGGTCGCTACATTACCGCTGAAGATGTGGGCATTAACGTGGATGATATGGAATACGTGCGCATGGAAACCCGTCATGTTACCGGTCTTTCTCGCGCGATTGGCGGCAGTGGAGATCCCTCTCCGGTAACGGCGCTTGGCGTGTTTTACGGCATTAAAGCCTGTTTGCATGAACGTTTTGGCGATGATAATATTCGTGGCCGCCGTATTATGGTGCAGGGATTAGGCCATGTGGGGACTTCCCTGGTGGAGCTTCTGTCTGAAGCCGGTGCCGAACTTATTTTGACAGACCTGGATATGGATCAAACCGAAGCCCTGGCTAAAAAGGTCAAGGGTAAGGCCATTGGGCCCGACGAAGTCTTTCAAATAGAAGGCGACGTTTTTTCTCCTGCGGCCCTGGGGGGTGTGATTAACAATGCCTCTTTAGAAAATTTTGGCTACCATATTGTGGCCGGTTCTGCCAATAACCAGCTTGAAGACGAAATGCTGCACGGCGAATTGCTGAAACGCAAAGGCATTCTTTACGCACCGGACTATGTGATCAATGCAGGCGGTTTAATTAATGTGTGGAATGAGCTGCGCGGCTACAACCAACTGAAGGTTGAAAAAGAAGTTCAGAATATTTATTCGACGGTGAAGCAAATTTTTGCGATCTCAAAAGAAGAAGATATTCCGACCAACCTGGCATCTAACCGCCTGGCTGAGCGTCGTATTCACCAATTGTCGAACTTAACGCACTTTCATTTGCCCGATCGTCGCCGTTAATTTTTAATAAAACAGATAGACTGCCCCGACCAGGACTACCAACATCAGGACCTGGAGGGGCAGTCCTGCTTTGACATAGTCTTTAAAAGCATAGTTCCCCTGGCCCATGACCATTAAATTGACCGGTGAGGCCAGGGGAGAAGCAAAGGCCGAAGAGGCTGCGAGTGCGACGGTCATCAAAAAGGCCTGGGGGCTTCCGTTGAGATTTTGTGCCAATTGTAAGGCCACGGGGGCCATGAGTACGGTGGTGGCGGTATTCGAGAGAATGAGGCTTAAGGCCGAGGTCAGACCAAAGAGTAAACCCAGGATGACAGCCACAGACAGGCCTTGTAAGTAGCCTTGTAGCCCATGAACCCACTGATCCATAAGGCCCACGCGATGAAGGGCTGTGGCCATGGGAAACATGGCCGCAATCAAAAGAATACTTTCCCAGGAGATGCTACGGTAAGCTTCTTCCATGCTTAAGCAGCGGGTGACCACCAACCCCAATCCCACCATGAGAATGACCAAAGACATGGGCAATCCACTGAAGATCAATAAAGCGAGCATGAGCAAGATCCATCCCAGGGTAATGGGAGCTGCGTGCCGACGGCCTGAACTTTGAATGTCAGGGGGATTTAACAGCAGTAAATGCCGAGATTGTTTGAGCGCTGCGAGATGTTTCCAGGATCCCTGTACCAGAAGTACATCGGCGAAACGCAGCTGGACATGTTGTAAAGCGCCCTGAATCGGTCCTCCCTGACGAACAATATGGGTCACATGTAAATGGTAGCGGTTGCGAAAGTCAATTTCTTTGAGGGACTTACCAATCCACGCGCTTCGGGGCAAAAGCATCACCTCGGCTATCCCCTGTTGGTGTCGCTTGAGTACCTCGGGGAGTGCATCGGTTTGTACGGGGGCCAGGTTGTGTTGCGTGGCAAAACCAGCAATGGCTTCATCTGAACCCTGTACAAGAATCAAATCTCCCACGGTCAACTGGGTATCGCGATGGCACCATGCCAGATGGGAATGCCTGTGATGTCCTTGAACACATAAGATCTGTATCTCCTGGGATGGAGCCACAGTACCCAACGGGTGTTCGGTGAGGGCGTTGGCCTGAGGAATGCGGAACCAATGCCAGTGCGCGTTGAGTTGATAGTCCCGAATTAGATCCTGCATATCTATGGGGCGAGGCAAAGGGGGAGTAGACTTTGCACCGGGAAGCAGGAAGCGCCCCGCCAGGGTAAAGTACAGGATCAAGACGGTCAAGGCCAGGAGGCCTGGGCCTGAGAAAGAGAAAAAACCAAAAGAGGCCAGGCCGGCTTCTTTTAACGTGGTGTTCACGATCAGGTTGGGAGGGGTGCCGATCAATGTGAGCATGCCCCCCACGAAGGCGGCAAAAGCCATGGGCATTAAAAAACGACCGGGGTGGAGGTTGGCCTGCTGGGCCAGTGCCAGGGCAATGGGCAAGAAAATCGAAAGGGTTCCCGTGGAACTCATGAGCCCTGAAAGCAAGGCCACGCAGAGGATAAGTCCAATGCGCAGCGGGGCTTCTCGGGTGCCTGTCACTGCAATAATGCCCTGACCCATTTGTTGGGCCAGACCTGAGTTTTGGATGGCTTGCCCCACCACAAAAAGAGCGGCAATGCTGATCACCACAGGATCAGAAAAGCCTGTGAAGAGTTCAGTAGGGCTTAAAACGCCGCTAAAGCCTAGCAAGACTAACATGAGCAGGGCCAATGTATCCAGACGCCAGCGACTCCAGATCATACCTGCCAGGGTTCCCCCTAAAATACTAAGGGTGATCCATTGCTCTGCACTCATGCCAGGGGCTTCAGCGTTTTGCGCAGAAAGATCAGGCGTCCCAGCGTGGTGATGTGGCACAACAGCGTTAAGGCAATGGCAAACAGAGGAAATAGATAGGGCCAGCGGGCCATTGCAATAAAAAACAGCAGGGTTTCGGTACCCTCCGCCAGTCCTGAAACAAATACCAAACCACGCCCGTCAGTGGCTTTTTGCTCTTCCGGCTTTAGCGCGTTAAACGCCAGGAAACTGCTGCTGGTTCCCATAAAAGCAAACAAAAGCCCTGCTGCCCAGGGGGCATTTTCGGGTTGAGCCAAAGCAAAACCATAGACAAACCCGCCATAAACAATCATGTCGCAGACGATGTCTAAATACGCGCCATACGCCGTGCTTTGCTGTTGGCGGGCCATGATGCCATCAAGCCCGTCCAGCAGACGATTCAAAAGCAATAGCCCAAGCGCCAGTGGGTAGTTTCGAAAGGCCAGTGCAGGAAGGCAGCCTAAGCCCGTGAGCAGTCCGATTAGGGTGGCAGTATTGGGTGTCAGTTTAAGTTTTAAAGCCCCCTGTGCCAGGGGTGTCAGCAGGGGTTCAATCAGGGGGCGCGTCCAGCGATCTAACATAGGGGAGCCTGCCCTGATAAGGTATCGGCCAGTTGCACAGCCCTTTGAAGCTCAGGCTGGTTGGGAGCCTGTTGCAGCGCCAATAAGAAGGCGTTGCGGGCTTCGACGTAGCGTTCGGTCTGTAAAAAGCACAGACCAATCCCGTTATAAAGGGCCAGGGACGTATTGCCCAGGTCTAAAGCCTTTTCAAACAGTTGAAGCGCCTCTCCGTAAGCGCCCGCCTCACTCAGCAAAAGACCCAACTGAATCAGGCTGTCCTGGTGGTAAGGATCTTCCTCCAGAATATCCAGATAGCGCTGGCTGGCGAGATCGAGATCTCCGTTTTGTTCTGCGCTCCAGGCCTGTAAAGCCATGACTTCTATATGTTTAGGCTGCAGCGTGTGAGCCTGCGCCAAATGGTGATCTGCAAGGGACCATTGTGTCTGATGAAGGGCTATTTTGGCAAGATCCAAATGGCTTTCGAAGCTCGTTGGGTCTGCCGATAAGGCCCGTTGAAAGTATGTGCTTGCGGTCTCTAATTGATCTTGCTGGAGAGCGATGACGCCCAGATTGTGCAAGGCATCTGCCTGTTCAGGGTTGAGCTGTAAAGCCTGCTCAAAATACGTACGGGCTTCTTTTTCTTGTTTGAGCTGAAGATACACGGCTCCCAGATTGGCGTAGTCCTGGGCAGTCGGCATGTCTTTTGTTTTCACAATGCCTTTTAGCAAAGCCAGGAGTTCTTCGAAGGCTCCACCCTGATAAAAAAGCCGTAGACTGCTCTCAACCTGGGTGGGTTGATCCAGAAGCGGTGTTAATACCTCTTGGGCTTCGGAGAACTTGTTTTGCCGCGCTTTGAGCAAAGCCAATTCAACACGGGCCTGGGTTTCTATTTTGGGATCCGCACCGCTGGCTAAGAGTTGGCTTAAACTGTGCTCGATGCTGCCACCCTTCAAAAGTTCCAGGCGTGCTTTTTCTAAGGCCACCTGTGCCAAAGCGGCGCTGTCGAGTTTGTCTTGAAGAGGATTTAAGGCTTCAAGGTAGGCCTCGGCTTTGGGAATATCTTTGCGATAAACCGCCAACTGCAATAAGCCCACCAAAATGCTGGGTTGATGAGGGTTCTCTTTGACTGCGCGACGGAAATAATGATCCGCTTGACTGAGCTCGCCCAGTAAAAGGTATGTATTGCCCATGCCGGCCAGGGGTTTCCAGGTGGTCGAGGAGTGGTCTGAGACGACGGCCTGGTAGCTTTTGCGCCGCATATCCAGTGCTTTTTTGAACGCCATTAAGGCTTTTTCAGGATCCTCCAAAGCATTCCAAAGCACCCCATAGTTGAGCCAATAATCAGGGCTTTCCTGACAGAGGTCAGGTGCGTTATGGGCGTGTTGTCGGGCCTCTTCGTAGCGATCGAGTTGGGTGAGCACTGAGAGAATGTAATTGTGGCAGGCGGCCATGTAAGGGGGGAGTGTTTCAAGGTTTTGACTTAAGCTAACGGCTTTTTGAAAGGCCGCCAAAGCCTCTTCTTTCTCTTGATTGTTGCTATAGGTAAGTCCCAGGTTGAACCAGTGAAAAGGGTTATCAGGATCGGTATTGATGGTTTCTTTGAGAAGGGCCAGATTGCGGGTGTATTTGTCTTTGCTGTCCATTACTTCGCCGGTGTACCCATAATGCAGCAGCAGCAAATCCGGCGCCATCAACTTTTCTGTAGACAGTTCAGGGTTTTTAATTTGGATTTGTTCATGGATGTCTCCCGTAAAACAAATGTCTGGATGATTGGGAAAGAGGCGCACCATATAGTGTTCTACAATATCCACATGGTTATCCCGCTCTGATAAATTGCGGATTTTAGGTAAGTAGAGGGTCACGTTGATGTGGGCCTGGTTGATTAAAGCCATGAGGTTCATGCGGGACTCCGGCGCAAAAACTTCATCGGCATCCAAAATCAAAATCCAGTCACAGCGTGCTTGCATCAGAGAATAATTTCGGGCTTCTGCAAAACTGCCGGTCCACGCAAAATCATAAACTTCAGCCCCCATTTCTCGTGCAATATCGGGGGTGTCATCGTTTGAGCCTGTATCTACCACGACGATTTGATCCACTAAACCCTGTACTGACTCAAGGCACTGTCTCAAGAAAAGGCTTTCATTTTTCACGATCATGCACAGGGTGAGGGTGGCTGTGCGTTGTGACGAGGGCTTGCTCAAGCATTGCTCATAGATGAGGTAATGGGCGCTTTGATCCCCAGGTTGATGCGCCTTTTCCTGACTGAGTGGAAGACTGGCCAGGGCGCCGGGGTGATCGGGTTGTTGGATAAGCACCTGACTGAAAAAGGCCTGGGCAAGAGACCACGCCTTGAGATGAAAAAGAGCGACACCTGTGAGATGATAGATATTGGCGCGGCTTTCACCTGCCTGGAGCAAGGGCAAAAGCTGCGCTAAGGCTTTTGCGTACTCGCCACGCTCAATATAAACGCTGGCCAGGTGTGACACCACCAAAGCATCATCGGGCTTTTCCCGTAATACCGTTTCAAAATGCTTTAAGGCCTGGCTCCAGTTTTTTTTCTCGATGGCCTGGAGAGCATTGAGCGTCTCTTTTTGTAAATTGCTCTGGGACAGACGGTGTACGGGCTGCGCTATGACTTGGGTGACACGCTTGTGCAGCGAGGTAAATCGCTGTGCCCAGGTGTAATGTTTTTGAATCTCCAGAGCAAAGCTTAAGGCACGATCTTGCGGTTGCTCCAGGCCCTGACGCAGGGCAAAACGTAGCTCTTCTGAACTCACTTCATACCAAAAGGGAGGGACCTGGGTTGTCATGCCCGCAATACGTGCCTCATGTTGTTTGAGGTCACGTCCGGTTAGCCATTGTACCGGAGCTGCGTCAGGGATTCCAAAATGTCCAGGTAAGGCGCTTAAAATAAGAGGCAAACCACAGGCTGCGGCTTCCCACAGGTGAGCCCCCACACCCTCACCCCTGCAGGGATAAACCAAATATTGACAGCGTCGGTAAAGGGCTGCTCTTTCTTCACGGGAAAGGTTTTGGTGAATGAGGGTAATGGGTAATGCTTCGTGGGCAATGGCCTGTTCCAATTGGGTTAGAAGTTCCTGAAAGGCCTCCCCGCTTTCGGGGGGGCACAGGCAGACCAGAGATACCTTTTCATCGTCTAAAAATTCTGCCTGGAAAGCCTTCAAAAGGATATCTAATCCGCTATACCAGAGGGTTTGCCCTTCAAATAAAAAGCAGCAGGTGTCCGCATGTTTGGCGGGAAGTGAGAAGTGATTCCCTTCAGGCTGAAACACCTCCGTATCCACTCCCGGCGGAATGAGAAACACGCGTTCAGGAGAAATGCCCGCCTGCAGAAAATGCTGTAAATTATGGGGGTTGTGCACCCAAACATCATCGGCTTCGTGCTGTAGGGTCTCGAGCCAATCCACGGGCAAGGCACCGTATTCCCAGGGTTGGGCAATAATCCAGTGTCCCTGGTCAGGAGGGATGAGCACCGGAACCGCGCGGTGTTCAATTTGTACAGCGATCTGGCTGGGAAGGTGGTTAGCATACGCGGATAAGCTGAGAGGAAGGGCGTTGATTTCGTCGGCGAAAATCCCTAATGCGTAGTTTTGAGTGTGGTGAAAAGCCTGGGCGAGCTGTTGATTGAAGCGCCCTGTGGCGGTGTTTTCAGAAAAGTTGCCACTGACCACAAGGCCTGGGCGTTGGTGACGCCGTTTGATGTGAATCGCCATGATGTCTTCCTAAAACTATCTATTTTATGAAGCATCATACCAGAAGAAGCGGAGAGAACAGGATTCGAACCTGCAACCCCATAAGGGCCACTGTTTTCAAGACAGCTTCCTCACCACCCGGACTCTCTCCATGAGGAATAAAACAACGATATAAAGCGGAGAGAACAGGATTCGAACCTGCAACCCCATAAGGGCCACTGTTTTCAAGACAGCTTCCTCACCACCCGGACTCTCTCCGCGAAAGTAGGTGTGCACGAGAATATCATGCAGACACTAATCTAACACATCTTCCCTGGGGTGTCCAAGGAGATGCTGGCGAAAAAATTGTGAGCAATCTCCTCGTAATCCGAAGGGCGGTGTGTTAGTATTTCCTTAAAGTTAAATTAAACAGAAAAATACCGGCTTTTATGGCCTTAACGTAATAAAAAGGTGCAATTTTATGGACGCAACATTACTTCCCAATACAGACGCCAGTTTAGGTGTTGATTATAAGCAATTTATTCGTCAGTTTGAAAGCTATCGTCAGCAACACCCCGAGTTTAGTTTTCAACAAGCCATGGACGCTTTTCTGGCGCTTCAAAAAAATGCAGCCCTGTCATCTCAATAACTTTTTTACTGCAATTTGCATAAAAAAAAACGCCAATGGGTATAAGATCACTGAGACCTAAGAATACCAAGCGATTTTATGACAGGACAATACCATGATTAGCGGTTCTAACAATACACCCAATATCAGAAGCACAGCGTATACGGATCCCACCACGCCTGTACGTTCTGCGACGCCAGCCTCTGCGCGTCCTGCGGATTCCGCTGAATCTGAAGTGCCCGCTTCCCAGACTCCGCCACCGGCTAAAGAAAGCGGTGCTTCTAAAGATGAAGTCCGTAAGCTCGGCGTTAGCGATGCCAGTCCCGTTCAGGTCTCTTTTCAAGCCCCGGCAGCCACGGTGTCTCCCATACAAGGTGTGCGTCGTTTAAGTCCTTCCGAAGCGCTTTTGGCACTGCCAGATCTGCCTGCTTCAGCGGACTTACAAGAAGCTGTCGACTATTATCAGTCGGCCCTTTCTGCGGTAAAAGAGGGAGCCTTAGACATTGCGCAAGACTTTCTTACCTGGGCCCGAGAACTAGACCCTGGTGCGCCGGACTTACCGCTGCAATAAAGCGCTGCAAGCTGCTTACTTTAAAACCTCTGCGAAAACCCGCATAAAATTCTGCCCCATCACTTTGGCAATGCGTTCTTCTTTGTAACCCTTCTTTTGCAGGGCCGCAATCAAATTTGGCATTTCAGAAGCATCTTTTAAACCGACAGGGGGTGGACGGTCCAGTCCATCAAAGTCTGAGCCCAGTCCCACATGATTTTCGCCCATGACCTTCAGGGCATGATCGATGTGTTTAACCACAGATTCTGTGGTGGCTTTACCGCTTTTGTCAAGGTGCGGAGGATAAAAAACAATACCCACAACGCCGCCGTTGATGGCCACCAGCTTTAGCATGTCGTCACTTAAGTTTCGGGGGTGATTGAATCCACCATCTACTCCTGAGTGCGTGGCGATAACCGGTTGTTTGCTCGTCTTGATGACGTCATAGAACGCGGCATCTGAAAGGTGAGACACATCGACGAGCATACCCAGCTGATTCATGCGTTCTATCGCCATCTTGCCGAACTTACTCAGCCCTTTCCAGCGGGGTCTGGGTTGTCCTGAACTGTCTGCCATGAGGGTGTGGGTACTCCAGGTGGGCCCCAGATAGCGCACACCCTGTTTGTAGAAGTAATCTAAATTGTTCAAGCTATCACCAATGGGATCTGCACCTTCCATCCCCATTAAGGCCGCAATTTTTCCGGATTGCACAATGCGGGTAATATCCTCATGACTTGTGGCCAGCTCAATCCAATCCTGGTTGGCGGTAAGTTCTTTTTTAAAGCTTTGAATGATAAAGTCGGCCTGAGACTTGGCGATGTTTTTATAGCGGTAAGGATTAACGAAAATGGAGAAAAATACCACGTCTACTCCGCCTAAACGCAGCTTTTCAAGGCTCACTTGCCCCTGATTATCCCGAAGCTTGATCTGTTTTTCGCTGATCAATAAAGGGGTTTCTACATGGGTGTCCACAATGAGCATGCGCTGGTGTAAGGGGCGATTGGGATCTTGATTTGGATTGGGAGGGATAACGGAGGATTCTGGAGATGCCGGGGTGCCGGTGGGAGAGGGGGTGATCGAAGGGTTCGGGGGTGCGGAGGGGGCCGAGGAGGGTTCCTGTGCGGGTGGGGGCATAACAGGCTCTGTTTCGGTCAGGGGTTCTGCTTCCGCGAGGGGCTCTTCTTCAGCAGGGGGGAGCATTACCTGGATCTGCGGTGACATAGAGGCTGGGCTGGGTTGCGTTACCCTCAGGGTTGCGGCTCCAATAAGGCACCCTAAGGCAATCACCAGCACAATAATATTCGACATGTTCTCTGTTTTTCTCCAAGGGTTTTTTGCATTATAGCGAAAAAATCACGGGTTTTTTCGGGTTCTTAAGTAAATGGATAGGCTTAAAAGGCCTACGGGAAGCGGGCTAAGTGCGTAATACTTAAGCTCTGGGAAATAAAAAGAGCCCAATCCATAGCATGCAATCGCCAGCAGGAAGCAGCTGAGGGGAAACCACCAGGGAACGGTACGGGGATTGTCCAGATCAAACATGTTTATTGCCAGCTTTGCTTATGATAATCGAGATAATTGGGATACGTGGTGAAAAACGAAGCGTTTTCTTCAATGGCAGCCTCCTCGCTTTGAGGAACTTCGTCAATGCGGTAAATCGCTTGTACCGGGCATACCATTTCACAGGAACCACAATCAATGCATTCCTGGGGGTGAATATAATATTGCTGTGCTTCAGGGTGGGTATAAATGCAATCCACCGGGCACACCTTTAGGCAGCTTGCGTCCATGACTTCCTTGCACCGATGGGTGATAACGTAAGGGCGGATACTAGACATTTTTTTCAAACGCCGCTTGCACATCAGCTTCCTCCAGGCCGTGTCCTCCGTGCAATAAAAGGGGAAGTACACGAATGCGAGGGTCTGTGAGAGAGCGGGCTGTAAAGGCAAATTGTAAGGGCTTTTGTTCGGGTTTTAGCAGGGTTTCGTAGGCAATCTCCCCCGTGCGAGCGTCTATTTGCAAGAGATAAGGACTAAAGAGGTTGGGGCGATTGCGGGAGACCACCGTCAGTAGAAAACGGCCGTCGGGACTCACTTCAAATAAATCCTGGGGGTCGGTTTGGCTACTGAAAGCCTGGCCTTCTAATGTGAACGCCGCCTGTTTCTGATATTTTTGTGTATCTAACACCCAAATTTCCAGCGGACCTTCGGCGGGGGCGAGTAACGCATACAAAAGATCTCCCCGGTTGGAAAGACGTACCTGGCTGACCACCGCTTGGGTGGGTAAAGGGACGCGTTTTTGGGCCATGGCCCGATCAATGACATGAAAACAGCCCGTTTGATAGCTGCTGACATAGACCTGTTTACCGTCTGGATGAAAAACACATTGGCTTATCTTTTTGGGGTCAGGTGGGTTCATGGGCCATGAACGCAGGGCTTTTAGGGGTTCGCGTTGAATAAAATGGAGTTTGCCAGCGCTGCGATCTGACACGATGACATAGGGATGCTGAGGCGAAGCAAACAAATCATAGGGTCTGGATTTCAGATTTTCGAGGGGAATCCGAGGATCTAACCACTGCTTACATAAATAACTTTTATGGGTAGCAAGTTGGGTGGGTACCTGAGGGTTAAGAAAGAGGTAGGCATAGGCATTGTTGAGGCGAAGGCCCTGGTGAGCCAGCTCTCGGGTTTGTAAAACGTCCTGGGGAACCCACTGGCTGCCGCTCAGTGTTAATCCCATGACCTGAGGACCGTTAAAGTGAGACCAGTTGATTAAGGCTTCCGATTTTTGTCCGATTTCTTTGGGTAAGTCCAGACGCTGCAGGCTGGCTCCTGTATAGGGGTGCGTATACTGAAGGCTGGTATTCTCTATGGTCAGAAGAAGATCCGGTGAGCGTTCCTCTGCCTGTTGTGCGCTTTGGCGGGCAAGCCGTAAGGCTTCCTGGATGATCTGAGGTGAAATGCGTCCGCTGAGCGCTTTTTTAAGCCCTTCAGCCTGCATCTCCAGATCGCCCCGTTGTTCAAAGCGTTTGAATTGCAACCAATGCATGGCCAACCCTTTCTAAAATCTGAGTCATGATACATTCAGTATATAATGAGATAAAACAATGGCTGCGAAAGGCGAACGGTCTCATGTATACTTTGCAGCTCGTGCTGTGGTCAGGTATTTTACTCTATTTTGGTCTGTTGCTGCTGAATGTCTTTTTGTGCTTGCAAAGTTTTCCTGCCTTACAACGCCATGCCCGACGCTTGAGAACCTTTCGTCATCTCGAGGCTGTAGACCAAACGTCTCTAACGCCCATGAGTCTGGTGCTGCCCTTGTCCCGCTTATCCGTATCCAATGTGATGCAATGGCTGGCCCAGGATTATCCTGACCTTGAGTATATTCTTGTGCATGATCAGGTAACTCCCCAGGTGATGCTCACCTGGAGAGAGCGCTTAAAGCTAAAGCCAACGGCTCGTTTTCCGGTGGGCGATTTAAGCACCGCCACTGTACAAGGGGTTTATCAGGGTGAAGAAAACCCCCGTATTTGGTTTATCGATAAAGCCCCCAGTCATCTGAGTGATAGTTTAAATGCGGGCCTCAATTTTTGTCAAACCCCTTTGATCGCTATTGTCTCAG
The DNA here is from genome assembly GCA_964229355.1 of Candidatus Sericytochromatia bacterium. GTDB lineage: Bacteria > Cyanobacteriota > Sericytochromatia > UBA7694 > UBA7694 > CAXRDE01. The sequence continues at coordinate 170,239 of CAXRDE010000016.1, forward strand.
GAGAAGTTTACCCCGAGCCAGGGGTTTTTCAGCAGAGTGGGCGTTTGTTTTTAGAAGACAAGCATATGTGTGGCGTAAGCGGGCGTATTCGTTCTCTGCATCGGCCTGAAAAACGACAGCCTGAAGTGCCGACCAATGGCTGGGGCATTTTTGAAGTGATTTTTGAGCAGTATCAACAATTTTTACGGTGGACGCCCTATACGACCCACAACATATTTTATGAGATGTCTCCCTTTTATAGCGTCTTTCGACGGGCCAACCTGCTCGAGTCAGGGGGATTTACCGGGCAATACCAAAGTTTTATGGTGGATGTGGTGCGCAACTTGCAAGACCTTGCTCACCGGCGCGGGCAACAGGCTTTTTTTCATTTTTTGCCTGACACCCTGGGGTGGAAGGCTGCAGCAGAAAGTCGTCAGGACCTACAGTACTTTTTTACGTACCATCAACAGGTGGCTCGGCGCTTGCTCACCTTGAAGATTCCTTTTAAAGCCAGGTTGTTTCGCCTGGCTGATAATCTGGGCCTTCCTTTAGCCCTGGGGTTTGCCCAGATGTCCGCTCTGTTATTGGCTGTCTTTTTTCATCCTGCTTATCTGCTTTTGATTCCCGCTCAGCTTTTGGGGCCTTTGATTTTGGCCTTATGGGCTTTGCGAGCAGGCGAGTTTTCTTCACGGCGGTACACCAAAACGGATCTTGTCTTTCTTTTGCAGCGGATTTGGCGCTTTGTTTTCTTTTGGCCTGTCTTCATTTGTTTTCAACAAGTGATTGGCTGGTTTCGCGGACCTCAGCCCTTACGAGAAACCCCTCGAGAGGCGGTTATCCATCCTTCACCTTTGCGTTATACGGCTCCCTTAGACCTTGACGAGTCAATGGATTTTGATGGGGGGGTATAATTTTTGGGCCGGGCTGGGTATAATAAAGGGTAAAGGAGTGCTTTTATGCCACATATTTCCCCTTCCGTTTCTCAACCCCCTGCGGTTTATCCTGTAGCGCCTCCTTTGGCTAATACGTCTGCTGCGGCAGCACCTCAGGCTGCTGAAACGCCCGCCACTCCCGCACCTGCGCAAGATGAGGCCTCTGTGACACCCCCCGCATCCTTTGATTTTCAAAATGAACCGGTGTCATTTCCAGAACCCTTACCCAGTCGCCCTCAAGAGCTGCCGGGCTTTGGTGAAGTGCTCGGTAGCCTTGCTCTTTTAATGGTGCCCGGCGGTGCGCCGTCCGCTTCTTTTGCCCCGGTCATTCAGCAGGCTGAAAAAAATTTACAGGCTCGCCGTGCACCTAAGCCAGCAGAGCCCATTGACACTGCCGCCTCCGACGAAAAGTTGCAAAAACCTTAGCTCACCTGGGCATAATGTTTTAACAGCTGTTGGGCGGCATCTAGCCCCGAGAGGGCTGCACCCTCAATGAGATTATTGAGATCTCCAAAGGCATCGCCTGCCAGGATCAACGGCACGCGACTTTCGAGCAAGAAACTCTTCTTTTCTGTAACGGTTTGCGGTTGCGCAAAGCGCCAGCCATGGGTTTGTTGTGTGACCAGATTTGCGCTGACATAGCGTTGGGCCGCTTCCCATAATAAAGCACCCGCCTCTTCTCGAGGGTACTTCCAATACTTGCGACTAAAGTGAGGGGTCCCGTGCACCGTAATACAGGGGGGACTGGAGATGCCTTTTTGAACATTATCTGCAATCCACAGCAGAGGGCTCATGGGATCCGTAATGCGAATGGCGCCGGGCTCTTGCAGGCCACTGGGACCATCCAGCGTCGCCATCAGCGCGAGGCAGGGGTCATATTTGATTTGCTTCAATTGGTCGTGTTGCTTTTCTGAAAGCGAGAGATTTTCTGCTTGTTCAAGCAAGCTCAAGCTTTGGGGCACCGGAGCGCTTAGAATTAAGGCATCGGCTTCCAGGCTTTGACCTTCCTGCGTCTTCAAGCTCCAGGTTTTTTCATGCTGGGTGAGTTGCGTTACCTGGCTATTCTGATGAACGGTGAGGGGCTCGGCTATAAATTTCGCAATGCTATTCATACCTCTGGGGGCATAAAAGCGCTGATAACCATCCATAATCAATTGACGATCTGTGTTTAAAAAACCTCTGCACCAGCCTTTGACCAACTCCTGATCCTGAAGATCCTCCACCAGACTGCGAAAAAACATGCTGTGCATGGTAAAGTACTGGGCCCCATGATCAAAGCGGGCATCCTCAATACGTCGGGTGGCCATGCGTCCACCCAGGCCCCGCGATTTTTCCAGAACCTGTACCTCCCATCCCGCTTTTTGCAAGCGACGGGCTGCAATTAATCCAGAAATACCGGCTCCGATAACAATAGCATGGGGCATTTTAAGGCGTCTCCTTCTTTAGGGGGACGCGTAAAGGCAGGACCACGCGTCCTTCAGGGGTTTGGCTTTCTATCGACAATCTGAGATCCACAGCGGCGAGACCTGGCGGTGTTTGCAGGGGCAGGGCCAGGGTTTTGAGGGTGCCTTGTTCCATTTTGGGCAGGAAGAAGGTCGCGGTGGGGGACAGGAGTTTGACCTGTTCATTTAACACCTCGACGGTTAAAGAGACGCCTTCAAGTAAAGGCACATTCTTTTGGCTGAGTTGAAGGGTGATCCGGTCGGCCTCTGCTTGTGCAATGGCGATATCAATGCGCAGGGCTTCTAAGGTGGGGGTATTGCCCGGTAAGGTGGGACGAGAGGCAATATCCTCCCATATTTTTATCTTTCCTTCCCGATGGCTGCTGAACAGGGTTTCACCGGTGGGTAAAAAAGCCAGGTCATAGGTGTTTTGTCCCACATCGGTTAAGATCTCTGTATTGGCTCCGCCAGGAATTGACCAAAACCTCAGGGTTTGGTCGCCAATACTGCCACTGACCAACGTTTTGCTGTTGGGATGAAACCTGATGGCCCACACGGGTTTAAGGTGGCCGGCCAGCTCCTGGACAGGCAATAAGGTGCTCATGTTCCACAAGCGAATGATGCGATCGGCGCCTGCACTGGCCAGGTATTGACCATCGGGGCTGAAATCCACCGCGTATAATTCTTCACGGTGATCCACCAGGCGGTGGGCGAGCTTTTGCTGCTCTAAGTCCCACAGTAACACCGCCAGGTCATTGAAGGCAACGCTCGCGAGGTATTTGCTATCGGGGCTAAAGGCCAGATTCACCACCGAGCCGCTGTGCCCTTCAAAACGGGTGCGTAAAGTTCGGCTTTGCCAGTCAAACAGTGAGATGCTTTTGGATTTTCCTGCCACGGCCAGGTATTTTCCGTCAGGACTGAAGCGTACGCTGAGTAAGGCTTTTTCAAAAGTCTCCAGGGTCTCCACTTTTTTGCCGTTGTTCAGGTTCCACAATTGGAGGCGACCGTCGAGACCTGCTGTGACCATGAGCGGTTCGTTCGGGTGAATGGCCACATCTCCTATCCAATTGGCATGGCCTGGAAAATTATAAATCTCCTCCCAGGTTTGGGTGTTCCATACCCGGGTGGTGCCATCAAAGCTTGCGCTGGCAAGATATTGACCATTCTTGGAAATATCCAGTGCAAAAACATCTTGTTTTTGTGACTGTAGGATTTTAGGTGCTGTTTCGGCGCTTTGCCATGCCGCCTGAGCACCCAGACAAAAAGTGCTCAGCCATAAACCTAAAAAGAGAGAACGCATTAAGAAGCCTCGTTTTCAAAAAGGTAGTGAGACACCTGCCAGGCCTCGCCGTTGTTGTGTCCAAATAATTCAGCGCAGGCCATAAAAAACACGCGCCAGTAAACCCACCATTTCAGGGCCTGATGGTCGCCGTAGATTTCCGCCATTAAAGGCAGAATATCGGCTTTTTGACGATCCATATTTGCCAACCAGGCGTTGGAGGTTTTTTCGTAGTGGGTCCCGCTGATTTCCCAGTCTTGTTTCAATTGTAAAGCTCCTGACATGCGCGGCAATAGGTCATGGCTGGGCATGGTGCCGCCGGTAAAAAAGTATTTTGCCATCCAGTCTCGCTCGTGCTCCACCTCAAAGAGATAAGCATATTTTCGATGGGTAAAAATGTGGCAAAATAAGAGTCCACCGGGCTTGAGCCATTGAGAAATATTCTGAAAAAGTTTATCGTAGTTACGCAGATGTTCAAACATTTCGATAGAGACCAGGCGATCAAAACGCGCTTGCGTATGAAAGTCATTAACGTCTATGGTAATCACTTCGATATTTGATAAGTGTTGTGCCTGGGCCTGCTGCAGAATAAAGGCCTTCTGACTGGCTGAGTTGGAAAGGGCTGTAATTTTCAGATGGGGGTATTTTTGAGCCATATAAAGGGTTAAAGAGCCCCAACCGCAGCCCAGTTCCAGCACGGTTTCTGCCCGGTGAAGTTCTGCCCGCTGGCAGTAGATCTCTAGCATATCGGTTTCCGATTGGGCCAGGGTGACGCTGGGACTTTTCCAGTATCCGCAACTGTATTTAAGGCGAGGCCCCAATACCTTTTGATAAAAAGCTGCAGGCACTTCATAATGTTGTTCGTTGGCTTTATCGGTGGCCACCGCCAGCGGGCTGGATTTAAGGTGCTCAATCAAAGCTTCTTTATGTTCTTCCGCGTGCTGCTCAAGGCGCTTGAGATGCTGGGTATTGTAATAACGAATCCCCTGGCGTAGCATAAAGTCTGGAATTTTGTTTTTTTCAAGTAAATTGTCGTACCACATAGCAAACACCTCTTTGTATTGCGTTCAGTATAAAGCCTTATGCAGGCGAGTGTTTTATTCAGAAGGATTAAAAAAGAATAGCAATAAAAAAAGGCCGGTATCAATACCGGCCTTTTTTTGAAATAAGGATTTAGAAGCGGAAGCGGAGGTTCAGTTCACCACCGACGTCGCCAAACAGACCCTGGTTACCAGCCAACATGTAGCGGGTATCTTTGTAGCCTAATTCGACAGAGAAGGTGCTGTAAGCAGGAATGTTGATACCGACGAAGGCATCGTTTTTCCACTGCATGTTATCGGTTACACCAGCAGTAGGCGCGATGAAGTAAGTAAAAGACTCACGGCCAATAATGCTGAAGTAAGGACCGACAGGGATTTCTAAGTCAACACGACCACGAGGACCATGGTTGGCGTAGCTGTAGTTGGTACCCATCAGCTGCATGTAGTCATAGCCAGCACCGATGGTGAAGGCCACGTCTTCAGCACTTTCCTGGATTTTCCAGAGTAAGCCACCCCCTGCGGTGAGGCGAGAGGCAAGACTTGTGGTGAAGGGGTTGCCGCTGGCGTCGACTTTGTCAGCACGGAAGGCGCTAGCGCCAGCCAAACCAACAGAAGGTCCTACGTTGAGGGGATCAAAGTACATCATATCACCGTGTAAATCGATACCGAAGTGGTTGAATTTACCCGCTGAAATAGGTGTCCAGTCAATACTACCATTAGGACCGTAAATGAGGCCTGCTGTGGTGTTGGTGCTATCGACGTAAGAGGTTTTGATGTCTCCGCCAATGCGAATGTCTACGGGATTGAAGGGCTCTTTGGTGGGCTCAGGGGTAGGCATTGGGGTGGGTACTGGAGTGGGTACTGCAGTAGGCATTGGGGTAGGTTCTGGGGTTGGAGCAGGGGTTAAAGGCAGTAAGTAAGTATCCACATAGCGGATAAACTCGCGTACGGTAGCGGCGGTTTCATAACGGGTCAGACGCTTACCACCACGGAAGGTTTCATCAGGGTAGCCGTCCATGATTTGATACTTGTCGACGATGTTGGTTACGGCTTTGGTGGCCCAGTGATCAGCGGGCAAATCGGTCAGTTCGTCAGCACGGCTACGGCGAGCCAATACAGGTTTTGTACCCTGGCTTTCGATCAGAACGAAATAGTTATAGAGTTCGAAGGCGATTTCATAGCGGCTGATGGGTTCGTTACCCATAAAGCGTTTGCCGGGCATGGGCTGCATGATACCGTAGTCGTTTACGACTGCGTCTACAGCGACACGGTTTTCATCGTCTAAGTCAATCATGTTGGTGCGGGGAACATCAGAAATTTGCTTCAGGTTTTTACCGCTGATGGCTTCCATTTTTTGGGTGGCATTGTAGAAAACCTGTGCCAGTTCATTACGGGTCATGAGGTCATCACCCTTGAACATGTTGGAGGTTTTAGGCATCATGATTTCAAGTTCTTGTACCAAAACGCGAACGGCGCCGTAGGCCCAGTGATTTTCGGGAACATCAATCAGTTCGCTCATGTTGACGGCCACTTGATAAGAGTCAGCTGCTTGCGCGTCGCTACCGTTGAAGGCCACAGGCACGGTAGTCAAAACAGAACTGGCTAACATTAAAGATAGTACTTTTTTATTCATTGTAGAATTAAATTCTCCTTGTATGATGTGCTTATCAAAGTGACAAGCTTCGCTCACGTGTTACCGTGTCGTTATAGGGCATATTACTGTAAAATGCGCGACAACAACAGGTACATATATTCAATCTTGATCATATTTTTATTTTAAAATACGTGAATAGATTAAATAATTCACAGGAATTATAAGGTGAATTTGCCGAATTGGCAAGAGATTGGCTGATCCTCGGCCTTCCAGGGAGATATAAAAAAAGCATAAGTCGTGTTAAAATGATCCATGCATCAACTTCAGATGTAAGCTTTGTCAGACTCTGGGCTTTCCTTTGTGTTTTTTGAATGGATAGGCCTTTAATCTGGCCTTTCAGGTGGGTAATCTCGTGAAAATCTTAGAATGGGTCTACTTATTTGCGGCAAAAAGGGTAAGTTTACCCGTTTATCAGCAGGCGCTTCAGCAGCAAAATACTGAACTTCAACAGGCCTTGTTACAATTTCAGACCATAGACATCGAAGCGGAAGACCGCGCCCTGTGGGAACAAGAACTACGTGCGGCTTTGGAAGGGTTATTTGACGCTCTGGGGCGTGCTCTCAAAGAAGCTGAGCAGTATACAAGTCCGCCCCAGGAGGCTCAAATCAAACAGATTCTTTTGCATTTGCAAGAGGTGGAGCGCATTGAGCAATATGTGCAATCGCGCCTGGGTTGTGCTTCTTACCTCACGCAAAAAGAAGTTCAGGGGCTTTTGTCTGTGGCTTCAGAAAAGGTTGAAACCTTGCTCTCCATGGAGTAATGGCTGATGTTAAATGAAAATTATATTTATCTTAACGAAAGTTTAGTGAAATATATAGGATAATAAAAGAAAGTCTTTTGAAATGGGTTAGGTGGGTTTTATGCGTCAAGTCTTTCAGTCTGTTCTCGTTGCAGCGGTGATTGCTTTGGCTGCGTGTGGACGCGAGTCCGCAGTGCAACCCGGTCTCCCCATACAAAATCCCAATAACCCTGCGTTGGGAAACCCTGGATACTATGATCCCGGTCAGGGCAACACCTATACACCGGCTCCTGATACCCACGGCTACCAGCCCGACCAACTTTCTGGCAATACCTATGCGGTCCTTAAAAATGTGTTTTTGCGTATGGACCCTGAACTGGGGGTTTTGGTCCGGCATTTAGAAGGCCAACTGGTGCCCAAGCGCAACGGAGACCCCGTTATTTTTGACGATGTACGCTCTTTTGTTACCCAGGTGGCACGGGCTGAAATTATTATTGATGATCAAAACATTACCACGTTGAAAAATAAGTATACCTTCAACTTTGAAGATGCCCCCATTAAAGATGTCAAGGTTGAGTTCTTACCCGGACGCCTGAAAATGAGCGGTAAACTTAAACAAGTGGTGTGGGTGCCCTTTAGCATGGAGGGGCAAATTGGTCCAACGCCCGACGGGAAACTCAAAGTGGTACCCGATGATATTCGTACCGCGGGTATTCCGGTAAAGTCTCTGTTGAGCTTCTTGGGTTTAACCACGTCGAAGCTGGTTTCCGTAAGCGCTGAGCGAGGGTTGAGTTTTATGGGTAATGACGTGGTTCTCGATCCGGAATTGTTATTTCCTCCGCCCAAAATGAAAGGGCGTGTGGTGGCTGCAGAGGTTTCTCAGGGGCAGATGCGCATTGTTTTTGACAGCGGTATGCGTATTCCACAACGTCAGATGCCCGATCCTGGTGCAGCCAATTTTATGCATGTGTATGGCGGGCAATTGTTGGTTATGAATGAGCTACACCGCGGCAGTGAAATGCAAATGGTAGATATGAAGCCCAGTAACTCCTTTGACTTTTATATGGGGCAATACCGTGAGCACCTCAAGGCAGGTTATGTCAAAGTGGCCAACGACAAAGGCTCATTGATCACTTTAATGCCCGACTACCCCGATCTAGGGAATACAAAGGTCTGGGATGGCTATCCCGGTGGAGCTCCTACCTTAAGACCTTATCAGGCCAGTACAGCGATAACTTCTCCGCTGTATTAAATGGATAGCTTAGCGCCCTATCCTCAACGCTTTTCGCTTTCTTTGTCCGAAAAAAACGCCCGTTTGCTTTTGCATACGGCGGGCTTAACCGCGCGACAGTCCTGGCGACTCATTCAGTATTTTCAGCAGGCAGAAACCGTTTGTCAGGCCCCGGTGTCTGAATTGGCCCAAATCCTTTCTCAAACCCGTGCAGAGCAATTGATGGTTTTTCTGCGGCAAACCCCTGCGGAGAAACTTTGGCAAGACCTCGCCCAGGCACAGATTCAAGTGTGCTTCTTTGAAGAGCCTCACTATCCTGAGGTTTTACGAACCCTATATGATCCACCCCTACTTCTGTATTGGAAGGGCTGTGATTTATGGGCCCACCTTTCTCGGGGAGTTGGCGTGATTGGTACCCGTCGACCCACGCCTTACGGTTTAAGGCAAACCGAGCGCCTGGTAAACTATCTGGTTACGCAGCAACAGTGCGTGGTGTCGGGAATGGCCCTGGGTATTGATGCTGCAGCCCACCGCGCGTGTCTTGCGGCCGAGGGCAGTACGGTGGCGGTTCTGGGGTCAGGCTTATTAAAGCCCAGCCCACGTACTCACCTCAAATTGTTTCGGCAACTCTGTGAGCAGGGCATGGTGATCAGTGAGTTCCCGCCTGAAATGGCAGCACAAACCTGGACGTTCCCCATGCGCAATCGCATCGTCAGTGGTTTGAGTGCTGCGCTGGTGGTCGTTGAAGCGGCTCGCAAAAGTGGCACGCTAATCACCGTAGACTGTGCGATTGAACAAGGACGAGAGGTGTTTGCCCTGCCCGGACCGGTGGACAGTCCTCAGAGCGAGGGAACTCACGCTTTGATTCAACAGGGCGCCCATTTACTGGCTTGCCCTGAAAATATAGCAGAAGTCATGAACTGGGCGGTTCTTGAGGGGGGTAAACCTATAAATTCTCGGGTCAATGGCTTGACAAACACCCAACAAGCCGTTTATGAAGTACTCAGTGAGAGTCCACAAAACGTAGAGAATATTGTCATAAAATCTGGATACCCACTGAGTGTGGTGCTGGGAATTTTAACGGAGCTTGAAATCAAGGGACTTGTCGCAGGGCTACCAGGTAAGTTATACCGAAGGAGCTTTCCATCCTTCCATCACTGAAATCATCATAATACAAGGAACCGTCTAAATGGCCGCAAAAACCACAGCAAAGTCCAGTTCTACCGCTGATAAACTTGTCATCGTAGAGTCTCCGGCAAAAGCAAAAACCATCGAGAACTATTTGGGGCAAGAATATAAAGTGGTGTCTTGCTACGGCCATATTCGGGATCTGCCTAAAAAAGATGCCATTGATATTGAAAATGGCTTTAAACCCACCTATATTGTCACCGATGACAAAAAAGATGTCATCAAAGAGCTCAAAAAGCTCGTGAAGGCCGCTTCTCTCATTTATCTCGCGAGCGATGACGATAGAGAAGGCGAAGCCATTTCCTGGCATTTGAAAGAGTCTTTAAAACTGAAGGACGCCCAGGTGCGGCGCATTGTCTTCCGTGAAATTACCAAATCAGCGGTGTTAAAGGCCATTGAAAACCCTCGAACTATTGATGAAGATCTCGTGAATGCGCAACAGGCCCGTCGAATTTTAGACCGTTTGGTGGGCTTTGAACTGTCACCTTTGCTTTGGAAAAAAATCAAAATAGGACTTTCTGCAGGCCGTGTTCAGTCCGTGGCGGTGCGCATGGTGGTAGAGCGTGAGCGCGAAATCGAGAGCTTTCTGGCGGAGGGAAGCTACCGCGTACAGGCTTTCTTTCCCCTTGAAAAAGACGTGGTCTTAAAAGCTGAAATTACCCAGCGTTTTGACAGTCTGGAGCAAACCCGTGAGTTGCTCAATGCCTGTATTAAAGCCACCTTTAAGATTGCCGATTTAAAAGTGAAAGAGGGGAAACGTAGCCCTTCTGCGCCCTTTACCACTTCAACCCTGCAGCAAGAAGCCAGTCGTAAGCTGGGCTATTCGGTGTCGCGGACGATGATGCTTGCCCAACGCCTCTACGAGGCGGGTCATATTACTTATATGCGGACGGATTCCACCAATTTATCGGAAGAAGCCTTGCGCAAAGCTCAGCAAGAGATTTCAAACAAGTTTGGTAAAAACTACCATTATCAGCGAACCTTTAAAACCAAGTCTGACAGCGCCCAGGAAGCCCACGAAGCGATTCGTCCCTCAGATTTTTCACGCCATCAGGCGGGTAAAGAAAGTGGTGAACAGGCTTTATATGAATTAATTTGGCGGCGGGCGATCGCCTCGCAGATGGCCGATGCCAAAATTGAAAAAACCACGGCGACGATTTCGATTTCGGGTCGCAATGAGGTGTTGACTGCTACCGGTGAAGTGGTGCGATTCGACGGCTTTTTGCGGGTATATCGAGATGCCAATACGGATGAAAAAGAACAGGCTAAAATATTGCCGCCTTTGAATCTGGGGCAGGTATTACACCTGGATGAAATGGTGTCGCGGGAGATGTTCTCAAAGCCGCCTGCCCGTTACACCGAAGCCAGTCTGGTTAAGCAGTTAGAAGAGAAGGGCATTGGACGTCCGTCCACCTATGCGCCCACCATTTCCACCATTCAAAAGCGGGGCTATGTGCTAAAAGAAAGCCGTGACGGCAAACCCCGTGAGTACCATCAATTGGTCCTCAAGCAAAATCAGGTTACTGAGAGTGTTCAAACGGAAACCTATGGTACCGAAAAAAATAAATTGTTCCCCACCAGTCTGGCCAAAGTGGTTACCGACTTTCTCATTGAACACTTTGAGAATGTGGTGGACTACTCTTTTACCGCTTCGGTAGAAAAAGAGTTTGATGATATTTCTCAGGGGCGTAAGCAGTGGAATGAAATGATTTCTCATTTCTATTTTGATGACTTTCACCCCAAAGTAGAAAAGACCCAGGATATTGATCGCTCTGAGGTGGGTACCTCTCGGGAATTGGGCATTGATCCCAAATCCGGCAAGCCGGTGATTACTCGTCTGGGTCGTTACGGTCCGATTGTGCAAATCGGTCATGCGGATGATGAAGAAAAACCCCGTTTTGCCTCTTTGGATAAAGATCAATTTATTGATACCATTACTCTTGAAGAAGCATTAGAGCTCTTTAAACTTCCCAAAACCATCGGAGCTTATGAAGACAAAGATGTGGTCGTGGCCAAAGGGCCTTTTGGCCCGTATATTCGCCATGATGGTAAATTCACTTCCATTCCCAAGGAAGAATCTCCCATGTCCCTCTCTCTAGAGCGTGCCATCGAACTGATTGAGGCCAAGCGTAAAGCCGATGCAGAACGCTTTATTAAAGGGTTTGATGAAGATCCTGAAGTGACGATTTTAAACGGACGCTGGGGACCTTATATTAAAGCGGGCAAAAAGAACGTCAAAATTCCCAAAGAGTTGAAGGAAAAAGCTGCTGAGCTCAGTTATGCAGAGGTGGCAAAGATGGTGGCAGAAGCCCCTGATAAAAAGACCAAAAAAGTAGCGAAACCTACCGCGACAAAAAAAACAGCGACCGCCAAAAGCACCGCCAGTAAAAGCAGTAAAAGTAAAACCGTCAAAAAAGCAGCACCAAAAAAGACGACTGCCAAAAAGACCACAAAAAAAGCAGCCCCCAGGAAGAAAAAAACAGATTAAGGTTTGCGATTTTTGGGTAAATACATAGAGGATAAGTTCAGTTTCCTGGGGTTGTCCTCTATACTTAAATACATGACGACTGTAAGGCGTGGTGCTTTGTCCTTACGGAAGATTTAGTTAGAAACGTGTGAAGGTCTCAACCCACTATGGATATTCAATCTCGTCCTGCATACCAACCGCAGCAGAAGCCGGTCACTTCAGCGACTCCCGAAGCGAAGCCTTCAGCAACTCCTGTTGAAAAACAACCCTTGCCGTCTACTCCTTCAGTGCTTTCGCGCGGTGACAGTGTCAGTCAAGATATGTTTCTGACCCAGGGTAAGGCCATCAGTCAATACGATTTTAATCCCACAGAAATTCAATTGCCAGAACTTACGGACGACCCCCATCGTTTCCATGGTCCCTTTGTGGAAACAGAGGGGCGTAAGCTGAACTTTTTTCACGGGGCTTTGTCCACGGAAAAGCCCGTTATTTCCATTGAAGTACGTGAACCCAGCATGGAAGATTACCAACGGGCTCAAGAAGAGTCTTCTCGCAGCTTTGGCCAGGACCATGAGCGTCCTGTACGGACCCCTAAAATTCGTTCTCCCTACCTTAAAGAGTTGGGTAAGCAAACCGCTGAGAATTTGATTCGTAACCCCATTGAAGAAGCCTGGGAGAAAAAAGAGTTTACCGGGGAAGCCGGACGAGGCGCTGCGATTGCGGGTGTCCTTGCCGGGGCAGCGCTTTTTGCCAAAACCGATACCAAATTCAGTACCAGTTTAGCCAGTACGGAAGTGGCGGGCTACGATGTAAAGCTAAAAGCCGGTTTGAAAGCGGGACATGGCGATTTGGGGATGCGTTCGGTGGGGTTGACGTTTCGTCCTCAGCAGCAAGCAGACAACGTGCGCTCCGGTTATGATCTCAAGTATGACCTTGAAGATAAAGCGGTGAATTTTTCTTATTCCCGCACCGTTGACTACGGTGGCTCTGGTTTTAACCGCTCAATTGGGCACTTCAATGCCTCCATCTATCACAACGAACAGAAGAACGATACCGGCGCGCGTCTGAGTTACCATATTAATTTTTAAGGCCGGTTTTCCTTGTCTGCTCAAGGTTATCCAAGAAAAGCTATCCAGGAGAAAACCCCCGATCCTCAGATCGGGGGTTTTGTTTTGGCTTAAGTCGCTTAAGTCAGGGGAAGTGTAAGCAAGGCTTACATCATGCCGCCCATGCCACCCATGCCACCCATGCCGCCCATGGGGTCAGCTCCGCCGCCGGCGGATTTGGGTTCAGGCTTCTCAACCACCAGTGCTTCAGTGGTCAGCAACATGGCTGCAATACTGGAAGCATTTTGAATGGCTGCACGTGCAACTTTAGCAGGGTCAACAATACCGGCTTGAATCATGTTTTCAAAGCTACGATCTAAAGCGTTGTAACCGATGCCTGTTTCAGAAGTGCGTACTTTTTGTACAATAACAGCGCCTTCTTCACCCGCATTCTCAGCGATTTGACGCAGAGGGGCTTCTAAAGCTTTGGCAACGATGCTGAAACCGATTTTCTCATCATCGTTCAGTTCGTCAGCGCGGGTTTCGAGGGCTTCGGTAATCACGTTAGCCACTTGCAGTAGGGTGGTACCCCCTCCGGCAACGATACCTTCTTCAACCGCTGCTTTGGTCGCAGAAAGAGCATCTTCAATGCGCAGTTTGCGATCTTTGAGTTCGGTTTCAGTAGCGGCACCTACTTGAATCACCGCAACGCCACCAGACAGTTTAGCCAGGCGCTCTTGCAGTTTTTCGCGGTCAAACTCAGAATCGGTTTCTTCGATTTGACGACGGATTTGACCCACGCGCTTTTCAACGGCGTCTTTGTTGTCGCCAGCAGCTACGATGGTGGTTTTGTCTTTAGAAACTTTGATTTGACGAACATAACCGAGCATATCGACGGTCAGGTTTTCCAGTTTCAGGCCGAGATCTTCGCTGATCACCTGACCACCGGTCAGAATCGCGATGTCTTCGAGCATGGCTTTACGACGGTCGCCAAAGCCAGGGGCTTTAACGGCTACGGAATTCAGCACGCCGCGGAGTTTGTTCACCACGAGCGTTGCCATGGCTTCGCCTTCGATGTCTTCAGCAATGATGACCAGAGGCTTACCTGAGCGAGCAACGCTTTCGAGTACAGGAACGAGGTCTTGTACGGCAGAAATTTTACGATCGGTGAGCAACACGTGAGCGTCTTCGTAGACGGCTTCCATTTTTTCAGAGTCGGTGACCATGTAAGGAGAGATGTAGCCTTTGTCAAACTGCATACCTTCTACAACGTCTAACTCAGTAGAAAGACCTTTGGATTCTTCAACGGTAATTACACCATCTTTACCCACGGCTTCCATCGCTTCAGCGATGAGGTTACCGACGGTATTGTCGTTACCCGCAGAAATGGTTGCAACCTGAGAAATAGCGGTTTTGCCTTCAATGGGGGTAGATACGCGTTTGATTTCAGTAACAGCCAGTTCTACTGCTTTTTCGATACCACGTTTAACCAGGATGGGGTTAGCACCTGCAGTGACATTCTTTAAGCCTTCGCGGATCATGGCTTGAGCCAAAACAGCAGAAGTGGTGGTTCCGTCGCCGGCAACATCGTTGGTTTTGCTACACACTTCGCGAACGAGCTGTGCACCGGTGTTTTCTAAATGGTTTTCTAATTCAATTTCTTTGGCGATGGTTACACCGTCATTAATAATCTGGGGGGCGCCGAACTTTTTCTCGAGTACGACGTTACGACCACGGGGGCCGAGGGTTACTTTAACAGTGTCAGCTACTGCGTTTACGCCACGCTCAAGCGCTTGACGGGCCTCTTCGCGATATACGATTTGTTTAGCCATAAAAATGAACTCCTCTTATTTATTTCTCGACGATTGCTAAAATGTCTTTTTCAGAAATGACCAGCACTTCTTCACCCTGAAGCTTAACTTCAGTACCTGCGTATTTTGCAAACACAACGCGGTCACCTTCGCGAACGCTCATTTTGCCGTATTCGCCGTTGTCCAGTAATTTACCAGGACCGACTGCCAAAACTTCGCCTTCTTGGGGCTTTTCTTTGTTCGCAGTTTGGGGAAGCAGAATGCCGCCGCTGGTTTTTTCTTCTTGCTCAGCTACACGAACCACCACGCGATCAGCGAGGGGCTTTAAAAGTGTTTGTGCCATAGGTATGGAAACCTCCAAAGTCGTTTTACATCTGATTATCTTTTTAGCAGTCTCTCAATGAGAGTGCTAAATCTGTATTCGTTATATGTCAAGAGCCAATCGACTGTCAACAATAATTACCAAAAAAACAGATATTTTTTGTGAACTTTTAAAAGTTATCTTCAAAAGTGATCACCTTCTCATTTTATCACTCTTCTCAAAAGAATGCTAATACTTTAAATAATTCAATAATATTAAAATATTAAATAAAAAAAAGATTCGACACCAACCTCAACCCGTCGCTATACTGCAAACAGATAAAATAGGTTTGGAATGATGAATGAGGTAAATACAATGCAAGGTTTAGGTTTTATGACGTTTGCAGTAGGCGTTGCTTTAATGCTTCAGGGGGTGTATGCACAAGCCCGTCCGTCAGCTTCTGTGAAGCAAAAGGCCTCTGCTTCTTGTGTCGGACCTTTCAAACATACGGTCAAAAATATTGATGGCAAAGATGTGTCACTCTGTGGCTATTCGGGCAAAGTGGTGCTGGCAGTGAACACAGCCAGTTTTTGTGGTTATACCCCGCAGTACGAACAATTAGAGTCTCTCTATAAAAAATACCGCTCTCGGGGATTCGTGGTATTGGGCTTTCCAGCCAATGCCTTTGGTAAGCAAGAACCTGGCTCTAACGCGGAAATTAAAAACTTCTGTCAGGAAAAATACAGTGTCAGTTTTCCTTTGTTTGCCAAAAGTCATGTGAATGGCGCCCAGGCCAATCCTTTTTACCGGGATTTGATTCAGGCCACAGGAAAAGAGCCCCTTTGGAATTTTCACAAATACCTGATTGACCGTCAGGGACGGGTCGTGAGTTACGGAAGCTCCACAAAGCCTTTGAGCAAAGACTTTACGGCGCAGATCGAAAAGCTACTCTAGAATGGCTTTCGCTTCAGGCCAGGTAATGGCCGAAAAGGCATAAAAGCCTTTGAGTAAGCGTGCGGGGATTTCAAGCTGTATGCCCTCAAGATATAGATCCCTTTGACTAATATCTGTACTTTTGAGGGTCAAGCTGTACTTTCGCCCCTGCTGCAGGCTCTGCACCAGGCTCTCTTGATTTAGGGTAATTAAAAACTCTTGCTGGGTGATTTTTTCGGTGCTGTTTTTTTTACCGTCGCTAAAGATATTTGCCTTTGAGTAGGCAATTTCCAGACTTTGATTGTTATAATCTGTCACCTGTTTGAGCTCGGCCAGCTGACGGTTGGTAAAATGACACTTTAAAAAGTAATCTACCGGTGTTAGCAGACTGCCCGAATCAGAACCGCGAAGGGTAAACCGCATCGCGCGCAAACCACAGTTCAGATCATAGCCCTTATGAAAACGGTAAATTGGGGTTTCGATACTGTCTACAATGGGGGTATAGCCATCATCAAAACGATCTTGCTTCAGGGTCTGAAAAAGTTCGCTTTCGTTTTCTGGAATTTGAGAGACCTGGCTGCAGGCTGTTAAGAAAAGCGCGAGCAAAAGCGTTTTGAGCGGTTTTCTTTGGGTTTGGGAATTATAAAGCTGAATCAATGGCTGCTACCATTTCTTTGAGTTTTTCGAGGGTGGCCTCGCCTGAGCTGCTGGCGATTAATTGCCCTTGTGCATCAATGACGTAGAGATTCGTGATGTTCTTTTGGGCCTTCAATTGTTGGCTAACCTCACCGGTCCAGTCCAGCAAAATAGGCTGTTTTACCAATCCTGAAATAATGCCTCGGGCGATGCCTCGGGCAAATCCAGGTACCGCTGAAAGTTCGGCGACCCCTTCAATATCGATGCGGCTGCTATAGCGATCGTAAAGGGGTTTGATCCAGTTTTCCATGCCCTCAGAACCTTTTTGGTCTGCAATGGCCAGGACCAATACCTTTTCTCGGGGAAATTGAAAGCGTCTGCGCTCACCCTGTAGATCTTCGAGCGCGAAGTCGGTGAGCTGAGGTCCGTTCTGGCGTGGACGAGTCGTTTCTTTCGGGTTTTGTGCGGGGTCCGCGATATTTTGCACAGGTGTAGGCGTTTTGGTTGATTCGGCGGGTGCTTTGTTGAGGGGGGCAGCAGGGATGGGAGCCGTATTCTGCTGAACTTGAGCGGGGACGGTTTCTTCAGCAGCGATGTCCTCTGCTGAACTCTCTGCTGCACGCTCTGCGGTAGGAGAGATATAACGGTATGAAAAAGGTTTGTTTTGCTGCATGCTCAGACGGTTTTGACTGGCAAGATCCAGGATGACCTGGCCCTGGGTATCTACCTGTGGCGTATACCCGATGGTGCGTTGTAAATCAGCGGGTGAGCGACCTCCACAGGCGGTCATTAATGTCATTGAGCAGATGAGGGAAAAGCGAGTAAGGAAAGATGATGGCATGGCGGGTTTCGCTCTGTTTCGTTGATATTAAAACCTTAATTTACAGTCTGATCAACGATATCGGCAAAGGCTTTGAGTTTTTCAAGATCAGCGGCTCCACGGCCTTCAGCAATAATTTCGCCTTTACCGTTGATGGCGTATACATTGGTCATCTGGGCTTCTGCATTGAAAGCTTTGCTCACCCGTCCCGTCCAGTCGAAGAGCAAGGGGGTGTCTACCACCTGGGTTTGCTTCACAATGTTGCGAGCGTTAGCGCGATCTCCCGTGCTGACTGAAGACAGCTCAATAAGGCTATAAAAATCTACGCTATAGGGGTAGCGATCTTGCAAGGGGGTCAGCCAGTTCTCCATGTCCTCAGAACCCTGGGGATCTGCAATGGCAAGAATCATAACCCGTGAACGGGGGAATGCGATATGCTCCTGCATACCGGCCAGGTTTTCAAGGGTAAAGTCAGGCGCAATGGGTAATTCACTGTCTGATGTTTCGGGAATTTCTGAGCTTGCCTCCTCAGAGGTCTCTGTCTCGGGGACGGTGTAGATGTAGCTAAAGGGGGTGTTTTTTTGCATGTTGATGCGGTTTTGGGTGGCCAAATCCATGACCATTTGACCCTGAGCGTCTACCTGAGGGATGTAGCCGAGGGTTCGCTGTAAGTCGGCAGGAGAGCGACCCCCACAGGCGCTGAGGGCGGCAAGAACACAAAATAGCGAGAGAGACTGTTTGATCATGACTGCTTAAAAACTCCGCAACTTAACAATTAATTAACTTGTAGCCAGTGTAAATTTAAAACTTGCGTGGGAATCTAAAACCTCTTACACTTTATTGTATTATAGCTTATTCAGATTGGATGCCGCCCTTGTCCGTAGATCCACCCGCTGAACCCTTAGAACCGTCTTTAACGCCCCAGGAGCGCCGTCGTTTACGTCGTCTGCTGCGGCGGCGTACGCGGCAGCTCAAAATCGAAGTCTATCCGACCTATGCCACCTTAGCGCAGATCACCATCAAAGGCAAGGTATATGCCGATCGCAAGGTGGATGAGGTGGATGTGGACGATAGCCGTTTTCGCAATGCGGTGAATACCTCACGGCGCTTTATTGTTACCGAAGCTGCAATGATCTGGGTGAAGGTGATTCTGGGCCACGAAGTCCGCAAAGTACAAACCGATAAAGACGGGATTTTTGAAGTGACCTTTGAAGGGGTTCCCGGCTTGACGCCGGGTATTCATACTGTACGGGTGCAGCTGGCAGAGCAAAACCGCAAGCGGATTTTGGCTTCTGAAAACACGGCCTCTATTTTGGTGCATGATCAAAACTCAGATCGGGTAGGCGTTATTTCAGACATTGACGACACCATTTTGCAAACCTTTGCCACTAGCAAAATGCGCATGCTGCGTACGGTGTTTTTTAGTAATTATTTAACCCTGCATGCGGTCAGTGAAATGAGCGATCTTTATCGCGCGATTCATTTTGGTCCCCAGGGTGATGGTTATGAAGCCACCCATTACGTATCCAGCAGTCCTGATAATTTGCTGGGGCGTTTGCAGCAGTTTTTGCAGCATCATCATTTTCCGGCAGGATCTATGGATTTGAAGAGTATTGCGCTGCGGCGACGTCCGGGACGTGACTCTTTGTTTCGTCATACGGACTATAAGCTTGGACGCATTCGTAAAATTTTTGAGACCTATCCCCATCGGCGCTATGTGCTCTTTGGAGACAGCGGTGAGCATGACCCGCAAATTTATCGACAAATTCAGCAGCTTTTCCCCGATCGTGTGGTGGCGGTTTATATCCACAACGTTACCGGTGAAGACCCTTATCACTCGCGTTTTCAAGGACAGTTCTTGTTTTCGGATCTGGAGCGGGTGCGTCGAGATTTAAAGCAAAGAGGCCTGATATGAGTTATCTTCCAGCCGTATTTTTGGCGTTGATCTGGATGTGGTCAGACAGTATCGGGACGTTACTCTCGGTTATTTCCACTTATTTTTATTTCGGCTGGGAGGGGACGCCTGCGCTGGTGCCCAAAATTTTTGGACTGGCTTTGTTTGCCTTTAGTGGCCCTTTGTTTTACCGGGTGTTGCTGTTTCGTTTGAAGCCCGATTTGGTGACCCGGGGTTTGTTACTGGCGTTGTTTGCGCTTTATACCGCTCTTAGCTTGCACCGTGAAAGTGACTTTTTTGCCTGGGGCTCTTTAACAGCCTGCTGGCTCGGGGGCATCACCCTCATGAGTCTCATGCGTCAGGTGCGCGTGCTGCCGGGGCTGGCGTGGGCGATGACTTTACAAATGGCTTTTTTCTTTTATTTGAGCACGCGGATTTCTCAGGGCGGGCTGCCCTTGATTTTACTCGCCCCTCAGGGTGTGGGTTGGATGCCCTGGCTGACGCTCATTGTATTGGTGTTGGTGGGCTTATTTTTGCCTCAACCCCAGGTTGAGGCATTACCGGAGCCCCTCCCCGCTGAAAAGCCTTCTCGGGGGCAGGGATCGCTGGGAGTTTGCTTTGGGCTGCTCATGGGCCTCAGTGTAGGGGTGATGGAGAACCTGCACATTTGGAGTGCCCGTACCCCCGCTTATCCTGCGGCGGTGTACTTTTTATCGCTGGCTTTGGGGGTGTGGGGAGCTTTCGTCCTCGTGAGGGCAAAGGGCTCTGTGCTAACTAAACTGGGTGTGGCAACCCCAGCCACTGCCCTGGGCATTTACGGACTCTTGTATTTTGACGTGAGCCACTGGAGCTCTGCCGGCGCTGTGTTGGCTTTTTCCCTTGTAGCACATACCGCAGGTTCTCTGGGGCTTTTGGTGTTCTGGAGCTTGTTTTTTCGACGTTTCCAAAGCTATCAGCAGCAATCGAAAAACTTTTTTCCGTGGGTTTCTTTGCAGGTGGGTTTCGTGTTTTTATTGCTTATTCTGGCGGTGTTTTTGTTGCAAGCCAACCCCGCAGGATTTTGGGTGGCATTGGCCTTAAGCGCGCTAATTCTGGCGGTGCATGAGTCCAAATGGACCCTGCCGCCGATGCCTGTATTGTCTGATCGCTTAAAGCGCTTGGGCTTATACGCCTGTGCTCTCTTTGCCCTTGTGGGCGGGGTGAGTCTTTTTGCTCCCCGGTCGGTGTCTTTACCTTCTCAGGCTGCCACCGAAAGCTTTCAGGTGATGTCTACCAATGTGCGCTATGGATGGACCGATGATTATCGCTTTGAGCCGCTGGCCCACGTGCGTTACCTGCGGACGCGTCTCCCGCATTTGATGGGCATTCAAGAACTCAACAAGGGCCACACTTCAGGGGCTTATAGCGATCTGTTTCGTTTGTATCAACAGGCGCTGCCCGCCGGGCAATGGTTTTACGGTGATGCCAATTATGGTTTTGGCAATGCGCTGTTGAGTCAGTTTAAGGTTTTGAAGAGTGAAAACCGGGTGTTTACCGCCAAGGATATGTTGAAGCGTTCCTGCTTAGTGAATACTGTGGAGATTAAGGGGCGTCCCGTGACGGTTCTGGTCACCCACCTCAGTCACCTGGCTCCGCCCAATCTTGTGCGTGAAGCCCAGGTGAAAGAGCTGGTTTCCTGGATTCAAGAACTCAAAACCCCCTGGATTTTAATCGGGGATTTCAATGCGACCCCAGACAGTCCAGAAGTGCAGACCTTGATACAGTATGCTCACTCGGTATTTCGAGAGCAACCTGAATGGCTGAACACCTTTTCTTTTCCTGCAGTGCAACCTGACCGACGTATTGACTATATCTTTTTTAGTCAGGACTTTCTTTTGAAAAAGATGGAGATTCTGGATAACGGAGGCACCACGGATCACCGTCCTGTTTTGGCAGAGTTAATGCTTCCTGATGGGCAGTGATGAAAAACTGTTCTCTATTGGATCACCTCTGTTATAGTTAAAGAAAAATGCAGTGAGTGAGCCCATGACAGAAGAAGAACTCCCTAAACCTCGAAAAAAGAAATCCATGTTTCGTGAAACCGCAGAGACCGTGGTGGGGGCGTTGGTGATTGCTTTAATTACCCGCGGCGCCATTGCTGAACCCCGTTATATTCCCTCCGGTTCCATGTTGCCCACCCTGGAAATTAACGACCGTTTGATTGTTGAGAAAATCTCCAACTATACCCACAGTCTCGATCGCGGCGATATTTTGGTATTTTACCCGCCCTCTGATGAGCCGATGGTGGAGGATGATCCGGATTTTGTCAAAGGTTCTTTGCGCTGGCTGGGTCTCACCGGTGAAGACGCTTATATTAAGCGTGTGGTGGGCTTACCGGGCGAGACCATTTCGGTGAGTAATGGCCAGGTCTTTATTAACGGTGAACCCTTAGAAGAACCGTATATTAAAGAGCCACCCGCTTATCAAATGGCTCCCTTAAAAATTCCTGAAGGAAGTGTCTTTATGATGGGAGACAACCGCAATAACAGCGCGGACAGTCATGTGTGGGGACCCCTGCCTGTTAAAAATATTATTGGCCATGCCTCCTTTCGTTTTTGGCCGCCCAAGCGTCTTGGCGCTTTGGATTAAAAGAAGAGTGTAGGAAACACCCATGCCGTTAAAAATTGCCTATGTTATGGATCCCATTGCGTCAATTAATATGCATAAGGACTCCACGTTTGCCATGATGGAAGCCGCTCAGCACCATGGATTTTTAAATTATTATCTGCAACCCCAGCAGCTGTACTACGCCAATAACCAAAGTATGGGCATTATGCAGCATGTGAGCGTGCAGCGTTCAGAAAACTTTTTTCAGGCCTCAGAGCCTGAGCATTTGCCTTTGTCAGCCCTGGATGCGGTCATTATGCGTAAAGATCCGCCCTTTGATATGCATTACGTTTACAGCACTTATTTTCTGGAGCAAGCGCAAAAAGAGACCCTGGTATTGAACCATCCCCGTTCGCTGCGGGATGCCAATGAAAAACTGTTTGCCTTGAACTTTCCGACCCTGATTCCCCGTACTGTGGTGAGTGCGCAGAAAAGCGTGATTAAAGCTTTTGTGCAGCAAGAAGGCAAAGCCATTTTAAAACCCATTGATGCGATGGGCGGCAGCGGTGTTTTTGTGCTACGTGCTGAAGACAGCAATGTCGATGCCCTGCTGGACGTGATGACCCAGGGTCAGAAAACCCCCGTGGTGGTTCAGGAATATATTCCTGAAGCCAAAGCTGGCGATATTCGCGTTTTAATGGTCAACGGTGAGGTGGTTTCTGCTTTTCGCCGTGTCCCTGCCGTGGGAGAACACCGAGCCAATTTAAATGCGGGGGGGCATGCCGAGGCTTATACTTTAACCGAAACTGATCGGGCGGTATGTGCCGCGGTGGGGCCTGAGTTAAAAGCGGCCGGCCTGGTGTTTGTAGGCCTGGATTTGATTGGTGGCAAGCTCATTGAGGTCAATGTCACCAGCCCCACGGGTATTCAAGAAGCAAAAAAACTAACCGGTGCCGATGCTGCGGATGTGCTGATGAAGCATATTGCCGCTGCTGTAACGGCGTAAGCGAGAAAGCTCAAGGTACGTATTATGGAAGCCGCTTTAGATCATTATCTAGCACAGCATGAATCGGTTATGATCGATGAATTGATGACGTTAATTCGCATTCCCAGTATTAGTCAACGCAAAGCGCATTGGCCGGATACACAGCGGGTCTTAGAGGTCATGTCAGCGATTGTCAGTCGCTATGGTTTTACGGCTGAAATTGTACAAACCCCCGGCTGTCCCGCCTTTATCGCCACCCTCGAAACCCATCCCGATCGTCCCTGGTTGATCGTCTACAACCATCTGGATGTTCAGCCCGCCGATGAGCCCCAGTGGACCACTCAGCCTTTTGAGCCCCTTTTAAAGGATGGGCGCATCTATGGACGGGGCAGCACCGACGATAAAGGACCTGCCCTGACGACCCTGCACGCGATTCATTTTTTGCACAGTCAAGGTTATGCCTTACCCAATATTCAGTTGGTGTATGAAACAGAAGAAGAACACGGCAGTAAACATTTTGGCGTCTTTTTGGACGCAGCCAAAGCGCGCTTGCACACGCCCGCCTCGATTTTGGTCTCGGATACGATTTTTGAAGGGGACTACCCCGCCATTACTTATCGCTTAAAAGGCCTTTTAGAAGCTGAGGCTGAGCTAATCACGGGCACCCAGGATCTGCACTCCGGTATGGTAGGCGGGGCCGCGATGAATCCGCTTAATGTGTTAATTCAAGCCCTTAGCCGCTGCGTGGATGCTCGTGGTAACGTTACGATTCCTGGCGTACAAGAAGAACTGCCTGCGGTGACAGCGGAGGAAAAACAAACTCTTGAGCGCACAGCTGCCATTTTTAATCTTGAAAAGTTCATTGCAGATACCGGCGGTGCCGCACTGTACACTGAAGAGACCCTTGAGTTATTGCAGCGTATTTGGGTGCGGCCTACCTTTGAGGTGCATGGCTTTGAAGGAGCCCAATGGGAACCCGATGTCATTAAAACAGCCTTGCCTTATGCGGTAAAAGCAAAATTAACCATGCGTCTGGTGGCAGGACAGGAGCCCGAGCGGGTGCGCCAACAGTTGGAAGCCTGTTTGCAGGAGGTGAATCCAGAGATTCATGTGAAAGCCCGTGGAGCCGTCAAGGGCTATATGAGTCCTGTGGATAATGCGTTTATGGTGGAAGCGGTGAAAGCCTGCGAAAAGGGGTTTGGCCGCACACCCGTATTTGTGGGGAGTGGAGGGACCATTGGCGCTATTCCTGAATTCGAAAGGGTGTTCCCTGAGGCGCCTGTGGTGTTGATTGCCCAGAGCTTAATGTCGGATGGTTACCATGCGCCCAATGAGAATTTTCAGGTGGTGCAATTACGCAACGGCATGAAAACCATGGCGTACTATCTTTCACAGATTGCGGCGCTTAAATAAAGCCTTCAATAAAACCGTCTACAAAGCCTTCCACACTTGCTTCGGTCTCTTCTGCGTTGATGCCAGTCTCCAGCGGGGCTGTGAGAAGGTTTGTGGCTTCTCCTGAGGCGGTCCACATCATGGTATAGGCTTGCTCTAAATAGCGTGCCCAGGTGGCGTCATCCACAAAGGCTTTAAGTTGTCTGCCAACGAACTGTTCCATGCGTTTAAGGTCCGGGCGGGCAACGGTCGTGGGCACCCAGTTTAAGGTGACGTCCAGGGGCTCAAAAAGCTTCGCCAGGCTTTGCTTACTGTGCATTTTTACACAAGACCAAAAGCTAGACTCTGCAATGCTGTTTTGCCACTGATTACCCAATAACAAGGGCAAATTAGGGAATGATGCCATATTATAATGTACACAGATCCATTGCGTCGTGGGGCGGGCATATTGTCTGAGTTCTTGCACGATCTGCGCCGGGTATCGCACCCTGGGAAATCCCTGAAAAATAAGGATAGCGTCAAAGGTTTTGCTGAGCTCTTGCAAATGGGTGCTGTCCAAATGTCCTTGCTTTAAGGTGCTTAAGGTAACATCCCAGGCATAGGGAACCCGATTAAAGTCTTTATAGTAGCGCTGTTCCGCAAAGGGATTAATTTCTAATACCGTTTTGACCCGCGGACTAAAGGTGCGCCGCATGTACTCATAAGTACCCACATAATAGTTTTTATTCAGGGCTTCATCCACTAAAAAGGCCTGATGAGCCTCGGCGGAAATCCGTGCCAAATGGCGATAACAGGCGTCAATCTCGGGTTGGGTAAAATAGCCTGCGGTATAGTTAAGGGTAAAGTAACCCATGTGTTCTCTAAGAAAAAAGTGGGCTTCGGCCAGACGTGTGGCATCACGGGTTAAGGGAGTTGCATTGAGCACCAATCGCAGTTTGATGCCGTATTCCCGGCAATGAAAAAAGCGCTGGCTCCAGGCTTCTTGATCAAGATCCTCTAAGGGAAGCTCGGTGATGATCTCTAAAAACTTAAGCTGTGAAAAGAGGGCGAGAATTTCAGGGGTTAAGGACTCGTGATGTACAAAACAAGAAAACTCATGGCGCGATAAGAGCTTTTCCCGTTCAAAGTGAATTTGCAGACGTTTGAGCAGAGGCGGGTGGCAGGGAAAAGGACTTGCCATAAAGCGAATGGCCGTATGGGGGGGGAATTTGTCTGCGAGCTCCTGGGCCAATAGCTCAGGATCGCTGGCTGGAATGCGACGGGCGCGCAGCGGGTCATAATAGCTA
The DNA here is from genome assembly GCA_964229355.1 of Candidatus Sericytochromatia bacterium. GTDB lineage: Bacteria > Cyanobacteriota > Sericytochromatia > UBA7694 > UBA7694 > CAXRDE01. The sequence continues at coordinate 195,880 of CAXRDE010000016.1, forward strand.
AGGTCAAAAGATTGAGCGGATTGTTCAGAGGAAGACATGGGAGCAATTATAGCATTATCACGCGTGGCATGCTACCCGGCCATCCCTTAGACCATGCCCGTACTGTCTACCTTTTGGGTTAAGCCATAATCCTCGATAATCGATTTGATTTTTTGTGAGTAACGGGGATCTGTGGCATAAATGCCCTGAATATTATCAATGAAGGCGTACGTATTGCGATCACGGGCATATTGATTGACAGCTTTGTCGTAATAGCCGTTATGGAACAGTTTGCCGTGGCGCTCCATGGCTTCGGCAAAATTGTGATACTTGGCAAAGCCGTCTTTGACATTGACCCACTTACCGTCATAGAACTCTTTGGTATTAACGCTGGTTTTTCCGGCGGGCCCTGTGCCCTTGATGCCAAAAATGTTATAGCCGCCAATGGGGGACGCAGCCCAGCCTGACTCGAGGGCGGCCTGGGCCAGCGTAAGTTCTGCCGGGACACCGTATTTTTTCTCTGATTCAATGGCTGCGGGCAGGAGGGCTTCAAAGAAAGCGTCTTTGTCAGTTTTACCCAGCTCTTTTAATTCGGCGGGCTGCATGGTTTCCAGCGCTGCAATGGCTTGCTGATGGCGCAAATCACGGGTATCCATGGCAGGAGCTGCCGGACGAGCACCTCGAAACAGATCGCCAGGGGCCGTAATGCCCACGTTGATCCGGTTGCCCGCCAGGGGAACAGCGGGAGTGGGAACAGGGGCTAATTGGACGGTGGGTAGATCTGGACGGTAGCTCTGAGGGGCGCTTAAGTTGAGCTGATCTGGAGCCACAAGGTTCGAAATGCGAGAAAAGCGTTGAATTAAAGCAGGGTCCGGTAAAGCGGTGGCCGGTGCAGTTGCCATTGGTTGGGGAAGCTGCTGCATCGGGGCTGCAGGATTATAGCCCCGAGCTTGTCGACCTTGCATCAGTTGCTGTGGCGAAACCAATTGATAAAGAGAAAAAGAAGTTTGCGTCATACTTTATTATATAGGCCAAATTATCAAAAAAGTGACGTGTACATCAGTTTAATTTTAGGTTAAGTTAAAACTCTGCTAAAATAGAGCAGTTTGAATTTCCTCTTGATTGAAAGGAACCTGAAATTGAGTAATAAATCTGTACGCGTAGCGGTTACGGGTGCCGCAGGGCAAATCGGCTACGCTTTATTGTTTCGTTTGGCCAGTGGTGAAGTCTTTGGTGCCGATGTGAAAGTGCATTTGCAACTGTTAGAGCTGACCCATGCCTTGAATGCCCTTGAAGGGGTGCGCATGGAATTAGAAGATTGTGCATTCCCCAATCTGGCTTCGATTACCTGTACTGACAAGGCCGAAGTGGCTTTTAAAGATGCAGACTGGGCCCTTTTGGTGGGTTCTGTGCCGCGCAAAGACGGTATGGAACGCAAAGACCTGTTAAATATTAACGGGGGTATTTTTATTGGCCAGGGCAAAGCCATTGATGAAAACGCCAGCGAAAACTGTAAGGTGCTTGTGGTGGGTAACCCCTGCAACACCAATGCCTGGATTGCAAAGTCTGTTAGCAAGCGCATTCCTGCCAAAAACTTTTTTGCCATGACCATGCTGGATCAAAACCGGGCGGCCTCTCAACTGGCTGAAAAAGCGGGTGCCCATGTGAGCGAAGTGAAAAACATCGCGATCTGGGGAAATCACTCTGCGACCCAGTATCCCAATTTCTTTGATGGCAGTATTCAAGGTGAAAAAGTCACCGCTAAAATTCAAGATGCAGCCTGGTTAGAAGGCGACTTTATTAAGACCGTACAACAACGCGGTGCGGCAATTATTAAAGCCCGTGGCGCTTCTTCAGCGGCTTCAGCGGCAAATGCTGCCATTGATACCGTTAAAAACCTGATCAACCCAACCCCTGCGGGAGAATACTTTTCTGTAGCGGTGAGCTCTGATGGTTCTTATGGTATTCCTGAAGGTCTAATGTTCTCTTTCCCCATTCGTTCTGATGGCGAAAACTGGGAAATTGTTCAGGGCATTGAACTGAACGATTTTTCACAGGCGAAAGTGGATGCCACCAAACAAGAGCTTCTCGAAGAGCAAGCTGCTGTGCAAGATCTCGTAAAATAAGCTGTTTTTTAAGCGCCCTCTTTCAAAAGAGGGCGCTTGTTTTGAAAGAGCGTTGACTTAATGTAAACATTTTGACTGAAACAGGGAACTTCATCTGCTCTTTTGCGTCTAGGTTTATAACATCACGCTTATTTCGTAAAGAAAGGTTTAAGGTTCGGGTTATGATGATCGAGTTAATTCTTTTAATCGCCCTTGTCCTCGTGTTTTATGGCCCGGCTTTTAACCCCTAGCGCTTAGCATATCTCAGTTTTAATTGATGCAAGCTGGCCACCGCTTCTTCGTAGCTGGAAGAGGTCGTAAGCGGTTGCGTTAAAAACTGTCGAATGGCATCCATTGCCTGAATGGCCTGGTCAATGTCCGGCGAGCTGCCACGGCTGTAAGCGCCAATTTGGATCAAGTCCTCAGCCTCCTGATAAATCGATAGCATTTGTCTGACCCAGGCGGTATCTTCGCTTTGCACTTCGGTCTGTAGATCGCTGGTCAGTCGGCTAATGCTTTGTAAAATATCAATGGCCGGGTAATGGTGCCGTTCAGCCAGTTTTCGTGACAAAATAATATGCCCGTCCAAAATTCCCCTGACGGTATCTGCGACGGGTTCATTGGTGTCATCGCCTTCCACCAGCACCGTATATAAACCGGTGATGGACCCTTTGGCCGCAGTGCCTGAACGCTCTAATAGGCGAGGTAACAAGGCATACATGGAGGGTGGATAACCGCGGGTAGCCGGTGGTTCTCCGATGGCCAGGCCGATTTCTCTTTGGGCCATGGCAAAACGCGTCAAGGAGTCCAGCATTAAAATAACGTCTTCGCCCTGATCGCGAAAGTACTCTGCGATGGCCGTGGCGGCATAAGCCCCTTTTAAGCGTAACAGTGCCGGTTGGTCTGAGGTGACACTCACAATTACCGAACGGGCCAGGCCTTCTTCTCCCAGATCTCGCTCAATAAACTCTCTGACTTCTCGTCCCCGTTCTCCAATTAAACCAATCACATTGACACTGGCCCGCGTATTGCGCGCGGTCATGCCCAACAACGAGCTTTTTCCCACACCTGAGCCCGCAAAAATACCCATGCGCTGGCCTTTGCCGCAGGTAAGTAAGCTGTCCAGAGCGCGCACGCCTAAACTGAGAGGCTCCTGAATACGGGTTCGCGACAGGGGGGACGGCGGATCTTGATCCAGGGGATAGTGGTGGGCGGTAAGGGGTGCGGGCAGATGATCTAAAGGGTTTCCATAGGGGTCAATAACCCGTCCTAATAATTCAGGCCCCACGGGAATCATCTGGGGTTTACCGCTGGCAATAACAGGGGTTCCGGCTCTGACACCCATAATGTCGTCAATGGGCATGAGCAAAATTAAATGATTCCGAAATCCCACGACTTCGGCTCGGGCTTTACGTCCCTCGCACTGCAAATAGCACATTTCGCCCAGCTGAACAGCGGGTCCGCGGGCTTCAATAACCCGCCCAATCAGTTGGGTGACTTCCCCCTCGTGTACCAGGGGGTCAATATGAGGGAGCAGTTTAAAATAGGCCTCAAGCATGGTGCGCTTGCCATGCGGTCTGTGTGGCCCATCGTTCTGCTTGCAGATAGAGCAGATCCATTAAGGGGTCTTTGAAGTAGAGATAGCCCTCAATACTTTCAGGAAAAAATGCTGCAAAACGCTGCTTGAGTAAACCATAGATATGGGCTTCGGCCGGGCTTTCTTTTAAGAAAGCACAGAAGAGCAAGGCATAGCGATGGTTGCGTTTGCCCATTTGGCGAATATGTATATTGGCTGCCCGTTGCGGAGGTAGCGTGGCCATAAAATACTTTTTAAGCTCGGGGCTGTCCTCGGCCAGTCCTGTCAGCTCATCTCGAAAATTGCGACGCACACGGTAAGCTGAGCTGGCTTCAAGCCGTTCCAAAAGCGCTTGCAAGGCCGAATCTTCAAGATCTTCCACGCTCACTTGAATATCAATAATATCTTTGGCAGCCAGACCGGGTACAGCAGTAGAACCGATATGATCAATGTGTTTTGCCAGTGAGCCAAAGACCGTTTGCAGTTGGACTTTAAGGCTGAGAAAGTCCAGCGGCCATTGGCTTTGGTAAGGCACAATCTGAACCGGGCGAGAAACGGGAAATGTATGCATGGTTTCAGTGTAGAGAACAGATAAAACCTTGTCAATCGTGTCGTATGCTGAGACAGTACTGTGTAGTCTACGTAGAAAAAGGTCTTTATATGCCTTCGGTTTCTCCTCAAAAAGCATCGGTGTTTGCCTTGCTCAAGCCCTATCGCGTCATGATTCTGGGGTTGGTGGTTTTAAGTCTTTTGAGCAATGGTTTAAGCCTGGTGTTGCCCCAGTACATTCAACAGGGTATTGATGATTTTACCCGCAACCAGTTGGATTTGGCCGCCCTGGCCTGGCCCTTTCTGGGCTTATCTCTGGGTATTTTTGCCTTAAGTACTTTGCAAAGTGTGTTGCAAGTTTGGGCTTCTGAAAAAGTAGCCCGTGATCTGCGAGATCGTCTGGCCTCGGTGATCTCTCGACAGAACTATCCCACTTTGCAACACTTGACTTCTGCCAAATTGTTAACCTATCTGACCTCTGACGTGGATGCCATTAAGGTTTTTGTGTCTCAGGCTGTGGTTTCATTGTCTTCTTCACTTTTATTGGTGTTGGGAGCCGGTGGACTTTTGCTCTGGACCCATTGGCCTTTGGCGCTGGCGGTGTTTACGGTGTTGCCACTGATTGTTTTGGCTTTTGGCTTTGTGTTTTCGCGGGTGAAAACCCTCTTTAAAGCATCCCAGGGCGTGGTGGATGTGCTCAATCGCATGATCCATCAAAGTATTTTGGGGGCGGCGTTAATTCGCGTTTTAAATACGGGGCATTTAGAAATGCAAAAGTTTGAAGCCCCTAATCGTGAAGCTCAGCATTTGGGACTGCGTATTCTACGTTTATTTGCCATTTTAATGCCGGTCATTAGCGGCGTGTCGGGTTTGGGGACTTTGATTATTTTAACGGTAGGTGGGTATTTTGTTATTCAGGGTCGCATGTCTTTGGGCGAGTTAACGGCTTTTAATGTGTACCTGGGCTTATTGATCTTTCCGATTCTGGTGTTGGGTTTTACCAGTAATTTGATTGCCCGTGCTTCTGCTTCCTATCAGCGGATTCACACGCTGTTAGATCAGCCTCCTGTGGTCGAGCTGCCCGCCAGGGGGGTGGCTTTAAACGGCGGGCTTCGTCTTGAGCATATTCAATTACAACTCGATGAAAAGCCCGTATTAAAAGATATTTCGTTACGTATTGAACCCGGATCTCGGGTGGCCTTTGTGGGACCTACAGGTGCCGGTAAAAGTCTCTTATTGCAAATTGCTACGGGTTTGCTCTCTCCCTCGTCAGGGCGTGTATTCTACGATGAAAAGCCCCTGGAAACCCTTTCTGCGGCAGATCTTTACCCACAAATTGGTCTTGTGTTTCAAGAAAGCGTGATGTTTCAGCTTTCACTGCGAGAAAACATCGCCTTTCATGAGCAAGTGACGGAAGCGCAATTGCAAAAGGCCATACAAACGGCAGCCCTTGAGGGGTATATCGCCCAATTGCCCCAGGGACTGAGCACACCGGTATCTGAGCGGGGTCTGAGTTTGTCGGGGGGCCAAAAACAGCGTATTATGTTGGCCCGGGCTTTAGCCATGGCACCGCGGATTTTATTTCTTGATGATTTTACCGCCCGGGTAGATGTGGCCACCGAAAAATACATTTTGGAGCAGTTGGCCCTTAACTACCCGCAGATGACCCTGGTTTCAGTGACACAAAAAGTGTCGAGTGTTGAAGACTATGACCAAATCTTTTTTTTGGCAGAAGGTGAACTTTTGTATCAGGGAACCCATGAAAGCTTATTGGAGCACGCACCTGAATATGCACAACTGGCCCGTTCCCAACGCAGCACCGAAAGCTATGGAGACTTCGCATGAATTACCGTCTGCAAACCGATGCTTTACAGCCAACGGCACCTAAGCAACAGACCTTAAAAGAATTAGCGGGGTTGATTTCCCACCAAAAAAAACCACTCGTCTTGACGCTGGTGGCACTACTTATCAACACGGCCATGGGGCTCTGGGCGCCCATAATGGTGGCGTACATTATTGACCATGCCATTGCTCAGGGTGATTTTTCTGCGCTGATACGCGAGTCAGCCTTTTTATTGGGTGTGTATGGCGTAGCCTTTGTGGCCAATTATCAACAGGTGATTCGCATGGGCGAAGTGGGGCAAACCGTGCTCTTTGATCTGAGAAATCGGGTTTTTTGTCAATTGCAAGCCCTGCCGCTGGCCTTTTTTCAGGCCAATAAAGCAGGAGACCTCATCGCCCGCATTAACAATGATACCGGTCATCTCAGTAGCCTTTTTTCTGAGACCCTGGTGCGCCTGATAGGGAGTTTTGTGCTGATGGGGGGCGCTGCGGTCTTAATGGTGGTGTTGCACTGGCAATTGGGTTTGGTGGCTTTAGCTCCTGCGCTTTTACTCTGGATTACGACAGCGATGCTCTCACCCTGGGTACGCCAAAAAAATGCCTTAAGCTTGCAGCAGACGGGCGCGTTAAGCTCACATATTCAAGAAAGCCTGGATAATTTTAAAGTCATTGTGGCCTTTGAAAGACGGGATTATTTTCGTCAACGCTTTTTTCAGGCCAATCAGGCCAATTACCAGGCTGCCCAGCGGGCTGGGATTGCCAATCAGGTGTTTAGCCCGCTGTACGGGTTAATGGCCCAGTGGGCGCAGTTAGGCGTGCTGATTTATGGGGTGTTTTTGTTAAGTCAACAGCAACTCAGCGTGGGCTTACTGGTGGCTTATTTTACCTATGTGAGTCGTTTTTATGATCCTTTACGCCAGGTGGCGATACTCTGGTCTTCTTTTCAATTGTCTTTGGCCAGTTGGGAGCGTATTCGTGAGCTATTGGCTTTAGAGAACCCCATGCAGCAAAAACCATCCAGACCGGAGCACCCTGGGGCTCAAAACCAGGATGCTGTGCTTGAGTTTGAGGCAGTGGATTTTACCTATGATGAAGGGCAATCGCCAGTACTATCATCGGTGAATTTTGCCCTGGAGGCGGGTAAAACGTACGCCTTTGTAGGACCTACCGGTGGCGGGAAGTCCACCACAGCAGGGCTTATGAGTCGTTTATATGATCCCACCACGGGGATTGTGCGCTTACACGGAAAGGATCTGCGCACCCTTTCTAACCAGGAGCGGGCAGATAAAATCTCCTTTATTTTGCAAGAGCCTTTTTTGTTTGAAGGTTCGGTGGCCGAAAACCTTCGCTATGGACAATCGGAAGACTTTGTCTTGGCAGATAAAGTGAAGCAATTGCAATTGCATGAGGTGATGGCTGCTTTAGAAACCTTACCTGAGGGCCTTGATACCCAAAGCGAACACCTGAGTTTAGGGCAAAAACAGTTGGTCTCGTTTATTCGTGCGGTGCTGAAAGACCCCGATCTGCTCATTTTAGATGAAGCCACCGCCAATATTGATACCACCACAGAAAGCCTTTTGGAAAAGGTTTTAAATCATTTACCAGCGCATACGACCCGTGTGGTGATTGCTCACCGCTTAAACACCATTGAAAATGCTGATATCATTTTCTTTGTCAATGAGGGGCATATTCAACAGGCGGGCGATTTCTCTGAAGCGGTGAACCTTCTGTTGTCTCAGACGCGGCAAACTTAACAAATGGTGTTAAAGCGGTTATACTAAAGCTCAGCTAAGCATTATAAGCATTATAAAGTATTGTGGTGGTGTGATTTGTGAACCAATTACGTCGTTGTTTTTGCGTGTGTTATGGGTTGACCCTGTTTTCTCTTTTGTCCTGTGCTTCAGCCCCTCCTGTTACTGAAAAGGCCATAGAACTCAGCGGTCAGGGGACCCCTGCAAACGCAGGCAGCTCTGATATGGATAACGTTTCGTCCAGAAAAGTCCTTTCTCTTGATTTGTCGACCATTCCAGAGCAATTGATGTTGTCAGGGGGCCCTGTGATCCTGTCTCCTGAGGTGGTTTATACGGATCAATCCAGAGACGGACAGGTCAATATCTCGGTTGATGATCCTTCGATCCTTTCGCTTAAAGACGGGCGTGTAACCCCCCTTAAACCGGGTAAGGTCACCTTGTTTTTTTATGCGACCTATGACTCGAATGTACGCAGAAACAAAACCTTAGTCGTTACGACACAGTCTGTGACTGCTGTAGAGCCACCGACCCGTGCAACCCCTGTACCCCAGACCTCAAGTACAGTCCCTGTGAGCGTCTCTTTAGTGAGCTCACAAGAGCAAAAATTGTATCAGCCTTACTTCTTAAAGCATTATGCAGTGGGCATGAAGTGGACGTATGCACTGACCCTCGAAGGGATTACCGTCAGCGCGTATCAGGCCAGTTTACCCGAGACCCTTAACCTGGGGTGGGGAATGGTGCTGGAAGACTTTGCTGAGAAGGGCTTAGAACTTGCCATTTTTGACTATCTTGATGCCCATGAAGAAGTGGGAACGTACACGATTGAAGTTCTTGATGTCTCAGAAGATTCTGTCCTATTGCAGACCGAACTGCAGTCAAATATTCCGGGAATTCCAGGGCAAGCTTTACAACAAAAACGTTATACCCCCGAGAATATTGCCGAGATTTACGTGGGTGGTGGGATGGTATCTTCTTTGCCGGATCGGCGTCGTACGGTTTTGAATAATCCGCTGACGTTTCGAGAATCTTATCACACGGGTTCTTCGACCCGTTACCTAACCGATGAAATGAAGACCTCAGCCACTTTGAGCACGAGCTTCAGTGACCGAGAGGAAAGTCTGACCTGGGTAAACAACCAGGTGGGTCTGGTACGAAAAGAAATGCGTCAATATGGTTCTCAGGGCAATATGCTGGGGGTCCAAACCTATTTGGCTTTACAACTCGTGGACTTACAAGGTTTTGAGGAAAAAGAAGGGGATTAACCCCTTCTTTTTAAGTGAGCTCAAGGATATAGGGAACTGCCGCAGATTTTACCGGTAATATTGTAGACCACTACACGGCTGGGGCGTGATTTTTGCGCCAACTCAATAACCTTTTGTCGGGCCGTAAATTCGTGTTCGCATTCATGAAGTACTTCATTGGCTTGTGCGTCAATAACTCGCCAGGCATCATGTCCTTTTACCAGATGGAAAACATGGTAGTTACGGGGGGATGCATGACTAAAAGATGACGGTTTATGGGGTTGTGATTGGTACCCTGGATTATGCATGTCTATCCATCCTTTCTATCTCTATCATAAAAGCTGTACCATCAAAAAAGTATGAGATTGGCTACAGCTTTTACTTGATTTTTACGCCAGTGAAGTCTTAAAAAACAGCCAGAGAAAACAGAGGTTCAACCCCAGGGCCCAGAGCATATTTAGACGAAAGCTATGGTTGAAATTTGCCTGGGCGCTGTCTTTGCACACTTCTCGGTGCCAAAATATTAGGTAAAGCAAGGCGGGTAGCATGCACACGGTCAGCGTCAGCGCGTGACCCATATCCTGGCTGAAGTAACAGGATCCCAGGGCCGCAAGCAGCAGGATTTCTGAAAAAAGAAAGGTGCCGCGATACCCCAGTTGACGGCTCAGGGTTAAATCTCCCCGTTGGGCGTCTGCGTCATGCTGAAAAATTTGGCTGAGCGGATAAGCTGAGCCCACCAGTAAGCTGCTGGTTATGGCTGCACCTATTGTGGCGGGTTGGAAAAAATTGGGTGCTGAAGGCTGTAAACCCAGGGAGATACAATAGAAAGTAAAGGCCCCTTGCAGACAACTCACCAACCCAAAGCTGAGAAGAGGATATTGCTTGAGGCGGGGCCACGGCGCGCTGTATAAACGTGACATCAGGATCAAAAAGCCCACACCCAAACCTAGCGAAAGATTAAGATACAGGCTCCATACCAGGGCCAAAAGGTCCATGAAACCCGTTAAGGGGGCCAACAAAGCCGGCGGTGTGGGCGGGTTTGCTAAACCGCCAATGGGTTCTGTATCTTGATCAATGGCACTGTTATAACCATTGCTGGCGGGGTATAACAGCCCGTGAAAAATAATGAAAACCGCCACGCTTTGCCAGAGATCAGGCCGAGGGGTGAGTACCAAAGCCCAGAAAAAAAGAGGCATCAAAAACAGCGAAAACGGAAATCGCAAAAGGATCAGCGTGGACTTTATTGCGGGTGTAAACATGTTAATCTAGAGCATATGGCATATTTTATGGAATGTCCACACTGTCAGGCGGCAATGCCAAGAGCCAATGCCGCTTGTTCGCATTGTGGTTTGAGCTTTGAAGAGGCAATGCGCCGCAGTGATTTGCCAGAGGCAGAGCGCCCTCCGGCGGCGCTTTACATCCCCGCGGAGTCGCCTGGTGCCCTTCGCGACGACCAGAAGTTTTGGATTGGACTCTGGTTTTGTATTTCAGCATTGACTCTGGCACTGGGCAATTGGCTGTCGGGATGCTTATTTTTGATGGTTATGCTTGGCGTTACCCCCGCGATAAGACTGCAGGTGCCGTTGTCTCATCGCCTTTACCAGGGGGGATTGCTCCTGCTTGCTGTAGCAGGGTGCTTATGCCTCTAAATCGTCGCTTGCCAGCAAGAAGAGGGCAACGGTTTTTTCGACGAGATCCTGAATATCGCTAAAGCCCTCGGGAGCCTCTTCCAGTAAAGCCCCCGCTTGACGTTCGATATCAATGGCAGAAGGCATAATTTGAGATAACATCTCTGGGGTGGGGCCCCGTCCTTTTTTGAGCACAGGCAGTAAGAGATACTGGGCACAAAAGTCAAGACGTGTACGTTGCTCTAAGTCCCACCACTTTGACGGCGCTTGTTTTGCCATGGCTTGAAAAGAAGTGAGCAGAGGGTGGCGGGGTTTGCGTAAGTTTTTCATGGGTGGGGTTTGACACCCAGGTAAATGGTGGCAATGCCGCCGGTCAGGGGAATGGCTTGCGCCTGGGTAAAGCCCGCCTCGATCATCAAATCACAAAAGTCCTGACCGTAGGGAAAGGTCTCAATGGTTTGGTTTAAATAGCGGTAGGCGTAGCTGTCGCCAGAGAGTGCAGCACCGATTTGGGGCAAGACGTGCCGCAGATAAAACAGGTAGCCTTGTTTAAAAACGGGAATTTCAGGGGTGGAGAACTCCAGCACAAGCGCGTGTCCACCGGGGTTGAGGACACGGTGCATTTCTTTGAGGGTTGTCGACACATTGGGTACATTGCGAATGCCAAAGGAAATGGTGACGGCATCGTAGAGACCATCTTCAACGGGAATCGCCATTGCGTCGCCGGTTTTGAGCTGGATCTTATGGGTGAGCTTTTGTGCCTTTATCTTTTCTCTGCCGATCTCCAGCATTTTTTCAGAGAGGTCCATACCGGTAATGTTCTCAATGTCCGCATTGCTGTGAGCAAAGGTTAAGGGGACATCAGCGGTGCCGGTAGCCAAATCGAGTACATTGAGGTGGGCACGAAGCGGTAGAAGGTTGGCCATATGTTCGCGCCAGCCGCGGTCAATGCCCATAGAAAGGACGCGATTGAGAAAATCGTAGCGCCAGGCAATGCGGTCAAACATTTGCCAGACATCTTGACGAGGGGGTTCTTGTGTTTGTTTTTGCATATGTCTATTATGCGCAAGAATGAGGTTGTCGCCAAGGGATTGGCGTTCAGGTTTTGGGTTTGCCTTCATGTTATACTCTGATTATGTCTACATCACAAGAGTTTGATCCACAACCTCAATTGTTAAAAGGTTTTCGCCTTTCGGGGCAGCGGGCTGAAAAAGAGCTGATTGCCCCGGCGATACCTGAGCCCTTGCTTGACCCTGAAGAGCTCCCTGAAGAATTGGGGGCCGAATACAATGCCCGCAATCAAGAGAATATCTTAACCTTTAAGCGTCCTGAAAAGAGGTAAGCCCATGAATGCTTTTATCCAAAATACCCGTCTGCGGCTGGTCGGAGCGCTGTGCTGTACCAGCTTGCTGCTGACCGCTTGTTATGACGCATCAGATTCTGTGGCGGATTCCAAAGCAGCGGTGGCGTTAGCCCAACGTTTTCTCACAGGTCTAGACACCGGAAAAAGCGATGACTTAATTGCTATCTCTACGGTGCCCTTTTGGGGAGATGGGGAGCTTTTGCTGGAACAGGCGGAATTTGAAAAAGAAGTTCGCTCAGAGGCTGCCCGCGCGGGTCACCGTATGACCGCTTTTCGCGCCAGCCATGTGGTGCCTTTTGCAGAAATGGAGGCCTTAGATGCGGAAATTTACCATAAGCTTGGGGAGAAAATGGCCACTGAAGGGCTTTATGCTGTTTTTCTCGCTGTGGAGTCTAAGGGGATTTCAAATCGTGTAAACGCAGAAAGCCTTTTGGTGCTCGTGCGCAAAAGCCCTGCAGGAGAATGGCGTGTTGTAGGGATTGACGATTAGGAGTAAAACCATGGAAATAACGCTTTTTGATAAAATTCTGGCAGGGGAAATTCCCGCCAAGGTGGTCTATGAAGATGAGCATGTCCTGGCTTTTCATGATATCGCCCCCCAGGCCCCTGTGCATGTGTTGGTGATCCCTAAGCACAAGATGGTGCGTTTTCAGCACTTGCCTGAACATGATGTGCAGCAGGTGGGCTTATTGTTTCAGACCGCTGCCAGGGTCGCCCGCCAACTGGGCTTAGAAGAGAATGGCTACCGTGTGGTCATCAACAATGGTGCTTACGGTCAGCAGACCGTAGAGTACATCCATCTGCATTTGCTCGGCGAGCGTCAAATGCAATGGCCTCCAGGCTAAAGGTATTTAAAGAGATTACCGTGAATTTTCAAGCCTATCTGGCCTCACAACAGCAGCGCTTTGCTCACCTGGACCCGGTGGACCGTCCCTTTGCTTATCTTCAGCCCCATGCTTCCCCCGGTGTTTTGCTGTTGCATGGGTCTGCGGCGAGCCCTTGCAATCAGCGTGATCTGGCACAACTTTTGTTTGCTCAGGGTTACCATGTGTACGCACCGCTCTTGGCGGGTCATGACCATTTAGAGGCGCTCTATCAGGGGAAAACCTCCTGGCAAACGTGTTTGGCACAAGCCTTACAGGATGCAGACCACTTTGCTTCAGTGTGTACCTCGCTTCATGGTTTGGGCTCCTCTTATGGGGGAACCCTGGTCTATTTACTGGGAATAGAGCGTCCACTCACCAGCGTGATTGCGCTTTCTGCTCCTGTTATCGCCGACGACGGATGGTTTCCTCGGGATCCCTGGGGCCAGCAAATCAAAGGTGCAATCACCGCTGTCGATAGGCATCTCCGTGACTTTGGTCGTCCTCTGGCCGTGGCCCATGCCATTGATGATGAACTGGTTAAGGTGGCCAACGCTTACTATGCCTTTGAAACCGTGGCCTCCACCCGTAAAAAAATGCTTTTGTACGCCGGCGTGGGCCATGGCTTAGGGTTTGTGCAAAACACCCCCGAGTTGGCTGCCGATCTTCATCAATTTATGCAGTACACCCAGTCTCCCCGCCAGGTTTCACTTACGTTTCAAGATGAAAATTACCAACAATTGGCGGTGGCCGGCAGTTTTAATCAGTGGCGTGCTCATCCGTGTTACCGTACCCTTGAGGGTTGGCGGTGGGAGATGGCTTTGCCCCCTGGAAAATACGCCTATAAGCTGGTGATCAATGGACAACACTGGATATTAGATCCCGATGCGCCCCGATGGCCTGCGCCCCATGGCGAGGAAAATTCTTTGCTGGAAGTGAGCCCCTAGGCTTCCCACCATTTTTTAAGGTGCTCAATACAGCGATGCTTCAAGAGATGGGGATCTGGAAGGGGACGTTGTGGGCCACTCTCTCGGGCGAGACTGGTGACCCATTGGGCATCGAACCCACAGGGAGCGATATGCTGGCTGAGCGCCAGGGTATTGGAGACATTTAAGGCCATACCATGCCAGGTGACCCAGCGGCGTATGGCAATGCCAATGGCGGCTACTTTTTTTTCTGAAATCCAGACCCCTGTATTGCGCGCATCTCGGGTGGCCGGGTAGCCAAAATCTGTCAGGGTATCAATCATGACCTGCTCCAACCCGGTTAAAAAGCCACGAATATCTCGCCGCTCCTGTTCGAGCTTAAAAATAGGATAAAACACCCATTGGCCAGGCTCATGAAAAGTGATACTGCCTCCCCGTTCGATGGGAATAACGGGGGCTGTGGCGGTGTTTAACAGATGCTCAGCTTGAAAAGCGCGGCCGGTAGTATAGACTTCAGGATGTTGCACGATAAGCAGCTGATCGGAAATGCGATCTTCTGCCCGTTGCTGGAGCAAATCACGCTGAAGCGCCCAGGTCTTCTCAAAGTCTTGAAGACCCAGGTCGCGAACGTTAATCATGGCGCTTAGGTTTCTAGCAAGAGCCGCTGTGGGTTTTGCAATAGGTGAATCACGTGATTACTGAAGCGTGCGCCGTCAGCGCCGTCCACCACGCGATGATCGAATGACAGACAGATATTACAGGCCCAGCGAATGGCAATCTCGCCTTCATGGACCATGGGCTTCTGATAAATTTTATTGACGCCCATAATGCCCACTTCAGGGTGATTAATAATGGGAGAGCACTGGGTGCCCCCGATGGCGCCAATGTTGGTAATGGTAAAGGTGCCACCCCGCATTTCTGCGCCACTGGCTTTACCTTCTCTTACCCGCTCTGCCAGTCGCTGAATTTCTTGAGAAAGTTCAATAATGCTCAGCCGATCGGCATGATGAATTACAGGCACAAAAAGACCGTTAGGAGAATCGGTGGCAAAGCCAATATGGTAATCCTTTTTGAGTACGATTTCCTGGGCTTCATCATCTAAAGAGGCGTTTAAGGTGGGATAGGCTTTTAGGCCTGAAATGACCGCTTTAATGATGAAAGGCAGGTAGGTCAGCTTAATCCCTTCTGCCTTGAGTTCTGCCGCCAGGTTCTGACGGAAATGCACCAGTTCGGTGAGATCAGCTTCGTCCCCGTAGAAAAAGTCGGGGGCGGTGAACTTGGCTTTGACCATCTGATCGGCAATCTTACGGCGTATGCCCCGTAGGGGTATACGTTCTTCGTTTGCCGCGGCTTGCGCTGGAGCGACGGTTGGCTCAGGTTGTGCTTGTGGTGCTTCAGGGGCTTTGGCGGGGCTGAGTTGCTCAATGTCTTCCCGGAGAATACGTCCATAGGGACCACTGCCCTGCACCTGGTGCAAATCGATGCCTTTTTCTAGAGCCAGGCGGCGCACTGAGGGGGTTGCCAGGATATCTGTACGCGAGCGCTCGGGCGTTTGATGACCGGGAGCGACCGATTGTTGTTGTGCTGGGGCCTCATCGTGAGATACAGCGGGCGCCTGCGGGGCGGACGCAGGGGCGTCGTTTTCGCTTTGAATGCGGGCCACGATGCCGCCAACGGGTACCAGATCACCCTCTGCAAAGAGAAGTTCCTGGACAACCCCTGTGGCGGGAGCTGGAATCTCCACAGAAGCTTTATCGGTGAGCACTTCCAGGAGCGGAGCGTCCTGGTGAATGGTGTCGCCTTTTTGGACGGACCATTTGACGATTTCGCCCTCGGCAATGCCTTCTCCGATATCAGGTAATTTTACATCAATCATGCGCTTTTTTTCCGTTGTTTTTCAATGGCGTTTTTAATAAAGAATTCCCCGGCTCGGTATGAGCTTCTCACAAGAGGGCCGGAAGCCACAAACAAGAAGCCTTTCGATTCACCCAGGGTTTGCAGACGGGCAAATTGCTCTGGCGGAACAAAGCTGTTCACCGCCAGGTGTTTTTTGGTGGGCTGCAGATATTGCCCAATGGTTAAAATATCTACCCCTACTGCACGCATATCGTCCATGGCTTCGCTGATTTCCTCCTGTGTTTCACCCAGGCCCACCATCAAAGCAGACTTGGTGTAACGGGTAGGATCTTGATTTTTGATCCAGCGCAGCACCTCCAGGGATTGGTCGTAGGTGGCCCGTGCGTCTCTGACGAAAGGTGTCAGGCGCTTGACGGTTTCCACGTTGTGGGCAATCACATCAGGTTGTGAGGCCAGCAAAATACGCAATGCCGCTTCATCTCCGCGAAAGTCGGGAATTAAGACTTCTGTAATAATGCGGGGATGGGCTTGGCGGGTTTGCCGGATGGTTTCGGCGAAATGGCCTGCACCTTGATCGGGTAAATCATCGCGGTCTACAGACGTGATGACCACGTAATCTAAGTTCATGGCAGCTACCGCTTCGGCAATTTTACCTGGCTCGTCTACATCAAGGGGCTGGCCCTTGCGGGCTGTTTTCACGGCGCAAAAGCGACAACCACGGGTACAGGTATCGCCCATGACCATAAAGGTGGCGGTACCGGTGCCCCAACATTCACCGATGTTGGGGCACCGTGCTTCTTCGCATACGGTGACCAGTTGGCGCTCACGCAAGATCTCTTTGAGGTGAGTGTAAGACTCCCCACTCGCCAGCTTGACCTTTAACCACGGAGGTTTGGGTTCAAATCGGCGGGGTCGGGTTGAAGATTCTTGCATGAAGGCCTCCTAGCGCTTTGGACGAAAACTGCGAATGGTGCGACGACGCATGACTGCTCGTTTTGTCGGTTTGCTCTGTGAAGAGGACGACGTTAAAGCGGACTCCGCCAATGAGGACACAGAAGGTTTCTCAATGGGGGCAGGGGCCGCCTCTACGGCAGGTGCATCTTCTGCTTCAAAGGGTTCTTCCGCCGCTTCTTCAGGGGCAGCTTCTGATTCCACTTCTGCAGGTGCTTCTTCGATTTCAGCATGAGACACAGGTTCTTCATCCGTCTTACGGCTGGTTTTACGACCTGTTTTTTTGCCGCGGCTCGATTTCTCGTTGGCGACATCCTCATCCTCTTCCTGAATCACTTCTTCTTCAGCGGTTTCCGGAGCAGGCTCATCCGCTTTTTTGACTTTTTTCTTACGGGTAGCGCGAGCCGGTTTCTTTACGGCTTTTTTCTCAGGGGGGGCTTCCTCAGTGAACGAGTCATTCTCTTCTGAGGTGTCTACAAAATCCTCGTCACCCTCGTCATCCTCTTCAGGAGCGGCTTTTTCGGTGGGGGCAGGATAATCGGTGCGACCAGGAGCATCCAGTTGGCGCTTGATACTGGCAAGACCTTCATCTTCCACTTGCTCAAGCAATTCGTCGAGAACGCTTGCCAGACGAGAGGAGACATTGAGGTTGTCTTCACGTTCGATGTAGCTTTCCAGGGTTTCGTCAGAAACCTTGGCGTTAAATAAGGCATCATCAAAGGCTAAATCTTCGAAGGTCTCTTCTAGTTTGACGGGGCTCTTCTTGGGGCGACCACCTTCATGACGCTGTTCTAAATGTTCTTCTTTTTCAATCGGCAGCGGCTTCATCGGTGGGGGTGCGGACTTTTGACGCGGTGCCTCATGAACCTGAGGTTCTTCAGGGGTGCGTTGGGGTGGGTTTTGGCGAACCGGTTTGGGACGGGCAGGCTTTTCTGCACCACCCCGGTAGCGGGATGTTTTATCTTCGGGCTGGATCAAAGGCAAGCGTGTACGCATACCCTGGGGGGTTAAAATGTCTGAACGATAAAGCAAGTTACGAATGCGCCCGATACCCTGACACGTGGGGCAGGGCATGGTCAGCATTTCACTCAGGCGCTGACGCTGGCGGCGGCGGGTCATTTGCACCAAACCAAAGTCAGAGAAATAAGAGATTTGAGGCTGGGCTTTATCGGTGTGTAAGGCGTCCGCCAGACGCTGCCAGACAATTTGTTGATCTCGGGGGTTATCCATATCAATAAAGTCGATCACGATAACGCCACCGATATCACGCAGAATCAACTGGCGAGCAATTTCTTCTGCCGCTTCACAATTGGTGCGCAAAATGGTTTCCGGTTGATTGTCTGTCGAGGTCATGGAACTGGTGTTGATGTCGATAGACGTTAACGCTTCAGTGGGTTGAATGACCAGGGTACCGCCGCTGGGCAGTTGCACCAGAGGTTGGATGGCATGTTCTAACTGTTGCTGAATGCCAAAATGACTGAGTACAGGGGTTTCACCATTATAAATACGCAGTTTGCTTTGGGTTTTGCTGTCTGACCAGTTGTTAAAGTATTTTGAGGCGCGATCATAGGTGGCTTCTGAGTCCACAATAATGCGAGATACCGATTGGGTGGAGCCTTCACGCAAGATACGCTCTAACACGTCCTGATCGCGATAAAGGGTTGTGCCGGGGTTTTGTTTGTCAGATTGCTCAAGAATTTGCTTCCAGCGGCTGATCAACAGCTTTAAGTCGTCGCGTAGGGTTTGCTCAGATTGCCCTACAGCTTCTGGACGCAGCACGATACCGTAGCCAGAACCACAAATAATACGGGCGATACGGGCCAGACGGGTGCGTTCTCGGGCATCAAAAATACGCTTGGATAGACCAATACGGCGCTCAAAGGGAGTCAGTACCAGGAAACGACCTGGAAGTTGGATAAAGCCAGAGAGACCCGCCCCTTTGTTACCCGTGGGCTCACGGGTGACCTGAACAAGCATTTGTTGTTGGGGCTTTACAAACTGACGTATACCGCTCTGCTGCTTTCGGCTTGCGGGCAGATCGGAGACATGAATAAAACCACTTTTTTCGCGCCCAATATTTAAAAAGGCGGCTTCAATGGCTGGAACAATGGACTCTACGGTGGCGAGGATAATGTCGCCGACATATTGCTCACCTTCGCTTAGAAAGAATTCACGCACCACACCGTTCTCTAAAACAACGGCTATTTTTTCGGATTCACTAACAATGATTTCTTTTGACACGTAGACGTTTCGACCTCATTTCTTATTACGTTGGAGGAGTTCGCTATTGCGAGGGAATTGAGAAACACTTTCAGGAAAAATAAGCGTTTTACGTGTTTCTCGGAATGTATATTTTGCAAGTATATTTATTTTTAAAGGATAACCTAAACGTTCATCATTCTAGCACAAAAGCGTACCCGTCATTGGCTCCAACTTTAAAAAGCGGTTACCTAAAATTAATTTTTATATAACAAAAAGCCCACGGTTTCGTGAGCTTTGGGAAGGTGGGGGTAAAAGAGCAGAAAAAAGGTTAAGCGTTAAAAAGAACGTTTGGTGGCGCTTGTGGTGTTCTGGGTGGTGTTCTGGGTGGTGTTGCTGGCATTATAGCTGCCATATCCGTATCCAGTGCCATAACCAGTACCATAGCCGCTGCCGTACCCAGTTCCGTAACCGGTACCATAGCCGCTGCCGTACCCAGTTCCGTAACCGGTGCCGTAGCCACTACCGTATCCAGTGCCATAACCGGTGCCGTAACCACTACCGTAACCGGTGCCGTAGCCGTATCCAGAGCCGTAACCAGTGTCATAACCGCTGCCGTATCCAGAGCCGTAACCGGTGCCATAGCCAGGGTTTGTGTAGCCACCGCCGATATAAGGGTTGCCCACAGGGTTAGGTGCATATCCGCAGCTATTGAGGAGAACAACAGAGGCGCTAATCAAGAGGGAGTACAGAAGCTTTTTCATCATGTCGATAACTTAACCTTAAAATTTATCTGGTGATAATATTAATTTAACTTTAAAAAGCCAAAAAGTAAAGGGTTTTTAGAGGGCTTTTTGGTAATTTTTGTGATTTTTGTTCCAGATGTTTAGAACATAAAGCAGAACCCCTGGATACTTTAAATATCCAGGGGGTAACGAAGAGAAAACGTTGAGGGGAAGGGTTTAGCGTTGGGCGGTGTTTGAGGTGTTGGCGCTATTTGCGGCGTTGTATGAGTTGTAAGGAGAAGAACCGTAGCTGGTGCCGGTGCCATAACCAGAACCGTAGCTGGTGCCAGTGCCGTAACCGGTGTTGTAGCCAGTGCCGTAACCAGAACCGTAGCTGGTGCCGGTGCCATAACCGGTGTTGTAGCCGGTGCCATAACCAGAACCGTAGCTGGTGCCGGTGCCGTATCCGGTACCGTAGTTATAGCTGCCGGTGCCAGTACCGTAGCCAGAACCGTAACCTGATCCGTAGCTGGTGCCGGTGCCATATCCGGTACCGTAGCTGGTGCCAGTGCCGTAACCGGTGTTGTAGCCGGTGCCAGCTCCGTAACCGGTGTTATAGCCGTTGCCGTAGTTATACTGTCCGGCCATGTTGGGGTAAGATCCGCCGCCGCAACCCACAAGGGTGAAGGTCATGGCTGCTGCAATAACGAGGGCGTAAACTTTTTTAATCATTTTCTTTTCTCTCCGTTTTCTGTTGAGGAGAGCAGCAATTGCTCTCTCTACGCTTTAAGAATTTTGTTTTCTCTTATGTTCTTATTATGGATCAAAAAAGTCTTTTTGTTTTTAAGGTCAATTAGTGTTTAGTTTAAGGTATAGTTAACTTAACGGAGTTCAAAAAATATGGCACGTATTTTATTAACGGGTGCTTCCGGCTGTGTAGGGTCTTATACCCTGGAACAATTGAGTCAGCGCCACGAAGTCCTGGCCCTGACCCGTCATCCAGAGCGGGTTCGTCGCAGAATAGCAGCTGAAAAGGTCACCCTTATCGAAGGCGATCTTGAGACGCTTTTGGGTGAACACCGTTCTCTGTTGTCCACGGTGGAGCATTGTATTCATCCGGCCACCGTGTGGGGAGGGGACGACACTTTTCGCGTAAATGTCAAACAAACCCTGGCTTTGTTCCGGGCCTTATCTCCTCAACGCTGTCGGGGAATTCACTATTTTTCAACCGCCAGCTTGCTCAACGCGGAGCACCAGGTTTTTACGCAGGCTTTCACCCAGGGCACTGATTATATTCGCTCTAAGGCCTGTGCACACCAGGCCATAAGCCAGTTTTCGGCAGTGCCTGTGCACATCTATTACCCCACGGTGATTTTTGGTGGCAGTCCTGAGCATGGGCATACACCCGTCTCTGAATTTTTGCCTCAGCTCAAAAGGCATTTGCGCTGGGCCAGGTGGTTACAGGCAGAGGCTTATTTTCATTGGATTCACGCAAGAGACATTGCCCGTATTTTGGATTTTCGCATTCAAAACAATGTCCCTGCTGAAGCGATTGTCCTGGGAAATCCTGCCTATTCAGTGAGGCAATTGCAACATGAACTGCTTGCGTATTATCATCAGTCACCGGCTCCTGTGCAGCTGAAGCTCGAAGGTCTGTTGCCTGTGCTGCTGCCTCTGTTGGCGCAACGGATGAGCCCCTGGGATCGCTTTAGCTTACATCACCGTCATCTGCGCTATCGAACGATTAACAGTCAATCCTATGGTTTGCCTGCGGTGGCCAACCATATTCGGGATCTCCTTTAATATCAAAAGAGCTCCTGGTTATACCAGGAGCCCTTTTTTAAGACGAATGTGTGGCTTTTTTATTCCCAGAGGGCGTTCCAGGCGTTGCCCAGACGGGTCATAAAACCGGGGCTTTGAGTCTGAGGGGCTGGCGGCGGTGGTCCACCAGGCGGCATTTGACCCGGTGCATAACCCTGAGGGCCTGCGGGCAAAGGAATCTGGCTATTGCTGGAGGGTTGATAAGGCACCACCATTTGTGGCGTCTGGGGCTGAACCTGGGGGTAACCCTGGGGCATAATGGGAATGCTTTGCGGGCCCTGAGGCACCACCTGTTGCACACCACCAGCATTGGGATTAAAGGCAGGAGGAGCTGCTTGCTGCGGTGCCGGAGCGGCTTGCAAGCGTTGAGCAATATCTGCGTGGCGCTGTATTTCTTGTTGATTGGGTTGATAACCTTGCTGATTGACGCGAGCTTCTAAATCCATTGCCCATTGAATGTCTTGCTGGGTTAAACCGTTGGGTAAACCCTGAGTTTGTCCTTGAGGGGCAGTGGGTTGTGGGGCTGGTGCCGGAGGCTGACTCATCGGTTGTTGGGGCGGAGCCTGAGCTGGTGCTGGAGGTTGCTGACCTGCGGCCACGGCGTTTTGAGCGGCCTGCAGTTTTTGAGCAATCTCCTGATAACGGGCCATTTCCTGGGCGTTGGGTTGATGGCCTTGCTGGACTCTGTTTTCGAGTTGCAGTGCCCAATCAATATCTTGCTGGCTGACACCGGGAGGCAGCGGTGGCGGAGAGCCTGGTGGTGGAGTGGGAGCCGTGGGTTGTCCGCTCTGGGGCGTAGGTGCTGCAGGGGCGGCTGGGGCTTGCTGTGCGGCTTGTAGACGGCGAGCAATATCCTGATATTGAGCGGTTTCCTGTGCGTTGGGTTGATGGCCTTGTTGAACGCGCGCTTCTAATTGCAGGGCCCAATCAATTTCTGCTTGACTGGGGGCTGCCGAAGGAGCGGCGGCCATCATGGCATTTGATTGACCGGGGGCCTGATTCAACACGGCTGCGGGTGGGTTTTGGGGAGCGCCTCGCAAAGAGGTGGGCACATTAACCACCGGCTGACCGCCAGGGCCAGCAATAGGAAGTGGCATGGTGGGGGCAGCGGGGACGTTGAAAGGTTGGCTCCACTGGGCCCAGTTGCGGGGGGCATTTGCAGCAGGAGCGCCCGGAGCCGCAGGAGCACCCGGAGCTGCAGGGGCTGTTTGGGCGGCTTGCTGGGCTGCCTGAAGTTTAGCGTAAATTTGCTCGTAACGTGCCGTTTCCTGGGCGTTCGGCTGGTAACCTTCGGTTTTGACCTTGTTTTCTAAGGCCAGAGCCCAGTTCATTTCTTCTTGAGACACAGGGGGAGCGGAGGCCTGGGGGCCCGCCGGAGGCTGGGCCGGTTGCTCAGACGCATTGAGTCGGCTAAAAATACTGTTGTAACGGGCTGTTTCTTCAGCGGTAGGCTGATGGCCTGAGTTTACCTTTTGCTCAAGGGCCAGTGCCCATGAAATTTCCTCGTCAGATACTCTGGGCGCTGCAGCGGGGGCAGTGGGCGCTGTAGGTCCAGGAACGTTTTGAGGCGCTTGCTGTCCTGTCTGAGCCGCCTGTAATTTGGCGTAAATTTGTTCGTACTGTGCAGTCTCTTGCGCGTTGGGTTGATAGCCTTCGGTTTTGACCTTATTTTCTAAAGCCAGGGCCCAATTCATTTCTTCTTGAGAAATAGGGGCGGCGCCAGCGGGAGCGGCGGGACTGGGGACAGCAGGTGCTGTAGGCTGGCTGAAGGCGCGGCGAATTTCGGCAATTTTGCTATCAATATTGCCAGAAAGGGCGTCGATTTCTTCTGGGCTTGAGGGAGCCAGATAGGTATCTGTTCCCAGGGTCGAGCCATTTTGTACAGGAAAAGGGTTATCGCCACCCACTGCAGGCGGATAGCCAGCATATTGCCCTGGAGGCGTTTGTTGGGGAGCCTGGGCGCGGTTAAAAGGGCTGTAAGCGCTTTGACCTGCTGTATTGGGAGATTGGTATCCGCTGGTGTATGTCATAGGGAAATAAACCTTTCATCAAACCTGTACCCCGTTATTATCGGAGGATTTATGAAAAACATGCGTGTTCTTTAATTTAAATTTAAATTAACACCCTGCTCAAATTGGAAACGGGTATAGACTTGTCCTTCGATTTTAAGACGATTTTGAGAAACGTCAAGAGTAATGCGTTTGCCCTTGAGCACCTGCGCTCCCTTTTCCACCACCACCTGACCTTCCATAATGATTTTTTGAACTTTCTGGGTTTTGGGGTTCAAGTAGACTGTGGCCTGCTGACAACGGGCCTGATAAGGTGAAAATAGCACCCGCACGTTGCCTTTAAATACGGTGCTTTGGGCTGTGAGATTGACGTCCACTTCCTGGGCAAAAATCTCCACGGGGCTATTGGCCCGGGCCGGGGCTGCGTTGAATAAAACCACAAGTCCAAAGCAGAAAAGAGCGCGTATGCAGGTAGAGATCACTTTGAAATCCGCGCAAACAGATAATGGTTGAGATTTAAATAAATGGGACGCTTGAGCTCATCAAGGGTTTCAAAAAAGTCAGCGGGACGTTTGAGATCTAAAATGGTGTCGTTCCACGTTTCGATAAATTCCTCCTGAGCTTGAAGGGTAACTGAGAAGAAATTACTGAAGGCGGCAATACGCATATTGATTTTTTGGGCCAAAATCAGGACGTTCTCAAAATTGGTTCGGCAGTTGACTTGCATCGACGTTACACGTTTACCCTGATAGAGGATTTCAACTTTTTTGACCCTCAGGCGAACCTCCTGGTGGTTGTCGAGTATAAAGGTGACATCTTGATCTAAATGATGGGTGCGCGTTGAAATACCTGCTATTGCTCTGGAAATGGCCGCATCCATATCGACGTAGCTGCTTTTAAGCAGTGGACCAATATCTGGGGTGTCGGGAAATTCAGGCGTTGGGTTTGTTGGGTTAGTCATAGGCCCTATTATACGCGGATTTTGCTTATTTGAGCAGCTTCACGGTATCCCACTCTGCAGCGTGAGCATGCTGAGCGTATTGTTGCAGACGACGCAAGCGAATCTGCAATTGCTCTGCAAAGGTGTCCGTTATTTTTTGGGTTTGCATTTTGAGGGTGCTTTGCTGTTTCTGAATGGCTTCCACATCAATGCCCAACTGTTCTAAGATTTCTCGAAAAGCACGCAAGAGCATGAGGATGTCGGGGCTGTCTGGAGAGGGCGCCAAAACCAGTTTGTCTTCCAGTTGATTGGCGATCTCGATAAGCTCAAGCACTTTGGGGTCCAGCGTGCCCGCCGTTTGAAAGCCGCCTGAGATATGCTGATGACCGCCCAGTTCTGCCAGCTGAGCTTGTAATGCCGTATCGCTTAATAGGGCCAGGGCCTGGGCAAAAACCTGGTGTAAATGGTCGGGTTGCAATTGCTCTAAATCAAGCTCGATGCTGCCAAAATTGCCTTGCAGTTGTAAGGCGTGCTTTGCTTCGGGCTCCAGATTCATGGTGCCTTTAATGGTGTTGACCCAACTTTCGGTTTCGGCATGCAACTGCAAAGCATTTTCAAGATTGAAGTGTTCGCTGACCTGGTGCAGGGCACCCAACAACTTATCGAGATGAAGATGACCCTCCTCAGACGCCAGGGGGATGTCTTGTTCATTGAGCAACTGTTCGGGTTCTGCGCGAGAAAAGCTCCGTACCTGAACCGTGCTGACGGTCGGGTCATGAAGGGGCTCCTCAGGTAGCGGAGCGGGTCGATGCGTTACTTTAATCCCGATCTGCTGAAGTTGGGGGTTATTCCAAAGCGGGCCTGTTTTACTCAGGGTGGAAATGCGCACGAAGGCTAGCCCTGTACATTTACAAGGTCTTGAATGGTTAAGACCTGTTGATTGGGCAATAAGAGTGTGATATCTACCTTCACCATTTCTGTGCTGGGACGCCCTCCCAGTGAGACGACAAATCGATCGCCGTTGCTGGTAATCAGGGATTTTCCGCTGGTGAGAATCTCATCGCCGGGCGTGGCGATGTAATATTCAATAAACACCTGATCCCCACTCCATTGAACGGGTGCACCATTGCTTTTATTTAGGGTAAAGGTTAACAGTAAATCTTCGTTTTTACGCTGCACGAGAACGCTGGCCTGAGTGGCCTCATTTAAAGTGGAGCTCGCACTGGGCTCTGTCGTTGGTGTGGCTTCGGGGGTTGGTGTTGCTGAAGGAGTAGGGGTAGCAGTCGCGGTGGGCATGGGGGTTGGTTCTGGTGTGGCGGTGCTACCATCGGGCAACAAAATAATCGGCGTTGGGCTGGCCTCGGGAGTGGGAGATGGTGAGCTTGCGGTGACGGGCTGTAACATCAGATCTTCGGTTTGGGTTCCTGCCGTGAGCTCAAGGGTGCGGTTAATGGGCACATAATTGGGAGCCGTGGCGATTAATTTTACCTCACCGGGCGCCAGGTTTTCAAAGCGAAAAAAGCCGGCCTCATCACTCACCTGGCTTGTGGTATTGATGCGTACGGTAACACCGGGGAGCAAACGTTGTGTCCCGGCTTCTTGAATTACGCCTTGCAAAACCAGGTTGTTTTGGGGAAGCGGCGTTGCACCCGTCGTGGGGGGCGGGGATTCCTGAGTCATGTCTTTCCCCGGGGTGTTGGTAGACAATACGGGTTCCTGGCACGATGTGCTCAGCATAAGTAATAGAAGGGCAAACAGTGGTTTTTTCATACCCCTTATTGTGACACCATCTACGCCCATGCGTCAAAACAATTAATGCAGGTTTAACCTCTAAGAAATTCTAGATGAATAAACTTTAAATTTAAATAAAACTTATCGAGGAGAAGGGAGCATCTTATTTAGCAGATAGGCCCTGATGTTGTACATTAAAAGAAAGAGTTTAAGAATGGGTTATTTAACAAATCTTAACTTTAAGTGAAAATTGTGGGGAAGGAATCATGTTCAGGGTGGGTCAACGTTCCATGAAAATCTTATTGTGGGGGAGTCTTTTGGCTTCTTTACAAGGGGTTGTTTTGCCTGTGTCCGGGATCGGGTCGCAGGCCCGTGCAGCACAAGTTATTCCTTCGCGCAGCGTGCGACTTACCCCTGCAGAACAGGCTGCAGGCGTTGTCGATCTGCAGGCCGTATTGCCCGTGTTTCAGCAAATCAATGAACGCTACCGTATTTTTTCACCGGCACAATTTACCCATTATATTCACAATTTTCATTATCCTTACCGCAGTCAGTTTGCGTTGAGCAAGCGCCGGCCTCCCACCCAGGTGGTGCTACACTGGACCGCCAATCCCCGTCCTGATATTCCGCTATATACCCTGTCTGCTTTTTTACGCAGCCGCCAACGGGGGCGCATTGTGGAGCGGCGTGCGGAGCATAAAAATGTCTCGAATTATTTTTTGACGGGTTCGTTGCAAAATTTGCAGGGGCAGCCGGAGAGCTTTTTGGTCAAGCTAACCCGCGGAGATCTTGCCCAGTGGGGAGACATTCCGCGCGTAACCGCTTATCCGACCAAAGACAGCCACAACAATAAATATGATGGCCAGGGATCCGTGGGGATAGAAATTGAAAGTCCTAATTTTCGCAATTTTTACTATAATGTCCAACAGCGTGAAAAGTTGGACAAATTTCTGGTGTTGGTGCTTAAAGAGCGTCAGGAGCTGTCTGAATTTTTACAATTGCGTCAGTCTCCCCATTGGCAAGACATGGAGGCACTGGCCCGATACCTGCGCAATAATATCGCAAAGATTGATGTAAATGCCCGAGGTGGTATTCCCCAAAAATATCAGCATCTGGACGCTATTTTAAAGGACTTCCCTGATCTCTCGCCCAGGGTGTATCAAGAAGCGCAACGTATGTTTCGCTATATTTCCGGTCACGGCATTGTGGCCCGTGAATACAATACGCTCATGCATCGTGTGGGCAGACCTCAGGATGCGCGCTATCACAAAATCGACTTTACCGAACCTCATGTATTTTTGGTGGTGATGGAACTGCTAAACGGTGAAGCCCTCAAAGAAGATACGTTGCGCCAACAAGAGGCTTTACGCCTTGCCCAGTGGGAGCAGCAAAGTTCGTTGTTTTCTGCGGGTGCCTCCAGCGTTGCTACTCCATCTACAATAACCAGGCAAACCCCTCCGCAGGCCTTTACAGGACGTCGAGCTCCCCGATAATTTGGGTCAGACTCTCAACAATGTACGTCTGTTCTGTGGGCGTAATCTCCGGAAAAAGAGGCAGCGCAAAGCTGTTTTGGGCACAGTCTTCGGCCTCAGGGAAGCTCAGCTCAGGTTTGTGATAAAGCTGTTGCTGGTGCAAAGCCAGTGGATAATACGAAAGGCTTTCAATGCCTTTTTTTTTCAGACGGGTTTGCAAAGGTTCTCGTTTCCCTTGAAGAGAACCCCTCAAACGTAAGATATAGTGGTGAAACACACTTTCTGTATGCGCTCCTGCTGAAAGGGGAGGGAGGCGTAAGGGCAGCTCCAGGGGGGCCAGTAAGCGATGGTAATGCGCTGCGGCCTGTCGCCGTTGCTGATTCCACTGCTCCAAATACGGAAGTTTGGTGTGTAAAATCGCAGCTTGCAAAGCATCTAAACGGCTGTTGACCCCCAGCGTAATCTGCTTATTTTTCTGTGCGGTGCCATGTTCGCGCAGCTTTAAGATTTCCTGGTACAAAGCCACCTGGTGGGTGGTGATTAACCCCCCGTCACCAAAAGCCCCTAAATTCTTGGTGGGAAAAAAGCTAAAGCAGCCCAGGTCTCCCAGACTTCCGAGGGCCTTACCCTGATAGATGGCGCCAATGCTTTGGGCACAGTCTTCGATGACTTTCAAATGGTGCTGTTTTGCAAAACGTAGCAAGTCACTCATATTACAGGGGTAGCCATGTAAATGAACGGGTAAAATCGCCCGGGTCCGCGGGCTGAGAGCGGCGCTTAATTCTGAGGTTGAGAGGCATTCGGTATCGGGCTGAATGTCCACAAAAACAGGGGTTGCTCCCGTCATACTGATGGCCTCAGCGGTGGCAATAAAGCTCATAGCGGTGGTGATGACTTCATCTCCTTTTCCAATGCCTGCGGCTCTCAGGGCTAAATACAGGGCGTCGGTGCCTGAGTTGACCCCCAGGGCGTAAGGCACACCCAGGTAGTGGGCCATGGCTTTTTCGAAGCGTTCAAGTACGGGGCCTTTAATAAAAATACCGCTTTGGCAGACCTCTGCGATGGCTTGATCAAGCTCGGGCTTGAGCTGCTGGTACTGGCGAGACAAATCGGTAATACGAATCATGGGGTGTTGAGGTCCTGTAAGTGGTTTAAAAAAGCCTGACTCGTTCGATGCCAACTGGATTGTTGGGCGTGTAACTGACCCGCCTGGCCTAACTGTTGGCGCAGTTCAGGCGCGTTCAGTAAGTGGGTTAGCCCCTGTGCCAAAGCTTTGGGATCATGGGGGTCAAAGTAGGCCGCAGCGCTTCCTCCCACCTCGGGTAATGAGGCTACCTTTGCCAAAAGGGTTGGCGTACCGTGTTGCATGGCCTCTAAAACAGGTAAGCCAAAACCCTCATAAAAAGAGGGCATGACCAGGAGGCTGGCGTGGGCATAATAGGTATGCAGGGCTTCTGCCGACAGCGCGCCGGTTAAATGCACGCGATCTGTAAGTTTAAGTCTTCGAATTTCCTGGCTTAATAAGGGGGTATAGCGCGCATCGCCCGGACCCGCAAAGACGAGCGCGTAGCGAGACTGCAAGGCCGCAGAAAGCTGTGCATAGGCCTGCAATAAACCCCACTGGTTTTTGTGGGGATCTGCACGCCCTACCTGTAGAATATATGCTTCGGGTACCGGAGCAGGACCTACCATCGTTGGGCCCGGGTCGGCGGCCAGTGGAATCACAAAGGTTTTGTCTCGGTATTGAGGAGCCAGTGCCACCAGGTCTTTGCGGGTGTGATGAGAAACCGTGAGCAAGTAGTCGGCTTTGCGTAAGAGCCATTTTAAGCCCTGAGGGCGACAGAGCAATAGGCGAAAGAGAGCACTGGCTTGCTGAAAATACTGCGGATAACGCAAAGGTGTTAAGTCATGTACCATGGCGAGATTTATGCCGGGCATGGGGTGAAAAATATAGTAAAAGGACACGTAAAAGTGGGGTTGAAAACGCTTTAACTCACGGTATAGAAACACACGGTTTTTCCAGGATCTGGCGTCATAACCACATGCTTTGGTTAAAAATCTGGCCACGAGAGGCTTTTTGTGGTATTGCTTTAGCCATTCTAAGCCAAAGGCTTGTAACGCCTGGTTGGTAAAGAGAAGGTAATAGGTGTGGTCAGGTTGAGCGGTGCGCAACAGCTCGGCCACATAAGACAGCGAGACACGTGCAATACCGTCGAGCGTGGTTTCGCGAACCCAGCGCAGATCCAGGACAATACGGGCCATTTTAGATGGGCATGCGCATGATTTCTCGGTAAGCTTCTAGTGCCTGGGTACGCAGTTGCGTGGCCAATCTTAAGGCAATGTCCGCCTCCTGCGTGGCGATCATGACATCGTGAAGCTCTACATCTTCGCCTGCGGCCATTTGATCAGCGAGGGTGTCTGCTTTGATCTGTGTTGCGTTGAGCGCTTGAATACCGGCTTGAAACACCGCGCCAAAGCTCTGACTTTCATCTTCTACTTTCGGGGTGGCTGCCGCGAGTTCGGCCGAGACCTTCAGGGACGGGAGGGCTCCAAGACCGTTGATTTCATTCATCAGGCACGTCCAATTTCAAGGGCTTTTAAGGCCATAGACTTCATGCTCTGAAAAGCGGTAACGCTGGCTTCATAAGAGCGATTTGCCGACATCATGTTGGTCATTTCTTGCACCACGTTAATATTGGGGTACATCACGTAGCCTTCAGCGTTAGCGTCCGGATGTCCGGGTTCGTATACTTCTCGTCCGGCGCTGGTGTCGTCCTGAATTTGACTGGCAATGACACCACCATGATTGCGGGCCTGTTCAAAGGGCAAATGGCCTTGGTCTGTGCGGGCAGCACGCACGCGTTCTAACAGGGTATTGTGAAAACGGGGCTGAAAGACCACTTCCTGGCGCTGAAAAGGTGTCCCTTCGGCGGTGCGGGTGGTTTGGGCATTGGCCAGATTGTTCGAAATGGTGTTCATGCGCAAGCGCTGAGCAGACAGTGCAGAGCCTGCAATTCTTAAACCGTCTTCAAAACTCATTAACGGCCTCCTTCTGCAATCACGTATTTGGTTTGTGCATAGCGGTGGGTTAACGTTTGTGAAACCGCATTGTAGCTGATTTGTGCCTGAGCCAGCGTGGCCATTTCGGTGTCAATGTCTACGCCATTTCCATCATTACGCATGACACCGGGTACCTGGTAAAGGGTAAAGTTATGTTCAGCCTGCACGGGCAAATGGTGAGGGTGGGTATAGAGCTGTTCGGTATTAAAGGCCGTTCGAGAGGCCTGATGTTCCAGGCGCTGGCGGGTGGCCTGAAGTTCACTCTCAAAGTCCACAGCCTGGGCCTGGTAATGGGGGGTGTCGGCGTTGGCGATATTATTGGCGGTGATGCGCTGACGGTGTTGGAGCCCCCCCAGGGCTTCTTTTAAAAGATGGGAGCGCTCGCTGATTTGCTCAAACATAGACGGTTCCTTATGGTTTTACGGCTAGAGATCTTATCGGCAGTTTGCCCACAAACTTAAGAGACATACGAAACATTTCCCTTAAAAATCATGCGATCTTCACGGTAGATCTTCTTTTGGGCCTCCAATTGTTGTAGGGCTTCTTCAATCACGTGAGGTGGCGCTGCCAATTGCAATGAGAGGGCTTTCAGATCACAGGTAAAAGCCAAATCTTGACCCTCCATGCGATAGGCGGGGTGCTCCAGATAATGCTGTAAAAGACGCCACAGCCGTTGGGTTAAGTAGGGTAAACTTTTTTTGCTGTCTTGTATGATATGCCCCTGCTGATACCGCTCTAAAAAACCCACCCAACGTACGCCGGTATCTGGAAAAAAGCGCATCATTTTTTCAAAGGCCCCTTTGCGCATGACCAATAGGCTGACTTCTTCGCTGGCCACCACCCGGCCTTTTTTAAGACCTTCTTCAATCAGGCTAAGACTGCCAAAGAAATCTCCAGGGGTCAGGGTGTCAACCCTACGCCAAAATCCAGCGGGGGTTTGTTCGCTAACGGTGAGTGAGCCGCGCTGCACCAAATACATGACGTCGCCAGGCAAGGCATACGAATAAACGGTCTTGCCTTCTCCGTAGTGGGCAGTATGCATGCCGCCTTGTAAGCTTTTAAGGTCTTCCATTGACACAGGAGACAACTCATCGCGGTGTATCCACCATAAACGATTACTCATAAAATACCTCTTGAATAACAGGAACAGAAAAATAACTTAGTTTCGCCAGGGACTGAATGCAATAAATACTCCACAAAAAACAGGTGATCAGGGCAATTTTCCAAAAAATTTCGGGTACCTGGGGATCTTCGTCGTCGGATGTGGGTAGAGCGGTATGCAGGGGGTCTGGGGTTTGAAACACCAGATTTCTTTCGGACTCTAAATGGGCCTGCAGCTCTGTAAAGGTGTGGTACCGGTTGCGTGGCTCTGTAGAAAGGGCTTTGTACACCACCCGCGCCAGAGACTCAGGAATATCTTCAGGCAGGGGTTCAGGCTTCAAGATTTGGCCAAGACGCGCTTCTCGAAGCTGGGCCACATCATAGGGGAACCGATGGACCAGCAATTCGTACATCAATACGCCCAGGGCAAAAATATCGGTGCTCTCGTTGGGAGACTGCCCGCTATTGCTGAGAAGTTCTGGGGCCATATAGCGCATGGTATGGGGCACCTTACAACTCAGGTCTTGTTCAGCCTTACTCCAGGGCATAAAATCCAGCAGTGTGACTTTCCAGCCTTCAGAAAGCATCACGTTTTCTGGCTTAATGTCGCCATGCACATAACCCTGTTTGTGAATGTAGCTGAGTACTGCAGCCAGCTGAACACCAATTTGCCGCACTTCTTCAGGCAAAAGTCCCTGCTGTTGCGGACGCTTCTCCAGGGTAACCCTCAGATTACGGCCTTCAATCCACTCCATCACCACATACGCATCATCGTGCTCAATCAGGGTGTCACGAAGGCTAACCAACCCCGGATGCTTGAGGGATTTGAGGGCGTCCAGGGGTTCAAGAGCTTGTCGTAGCTCTTGCTGGCGCGCCTGATGATGGGTAATGGGAGGCATTAAGATTTTTTTGAGGGCCACGTTCTTGTGGGTTTGGGTGTCAACAGCCTGATACACCAGACTGTTGACACTCACCGCACGGGGTAAGGCATCAGCGGGCACCAGATAGCGGGCTCCAATTTTATCGCTGACGCCTTTTTCGAGGGCTGAGTAAAAAGCGTGTACCGTTGAAAAGCGATGGTCTTTGTCGAAACGAATGGAGCGTGCAATCAGGCCATCCATGTATCCTGGCAGGCCGTTGATTTTGCAACTGGGCGGCTCCCAACGGGACTCATCGTAATGGCTGGGGAGCCCGCCGGTGAGCAGCTCATAAAAGACCACCCCAATGGAATATACGTCGACCCGTTGATCCAGTTGGTGAGAACCAATCATGTATTCAGGGGCGCAATAGGGGTTTTCCCGGGTAAGCTTTTTGAAATCACTGGTTTGCAGGGTGTGCATGTCTTTGTTTTTGGCCACATCAAAGTTCAAGACCTTCAGGCGATGCCCGGGTGTCACCAGCATGTTCTCGGGATTCAGATTGCGGTGAATCACGCCCTGGTTATGGGCGTACATGACAGCCTGACAGAGATCTTTGATCAGTTGAATGGCGGTGGTTAAGGGGATGTCGCCGGGATGTTTGTTCATGTACTGTCGCAGGGTAATGGCACCTTCACACCACTCAGAAACAATATAGCAACGTTCTTCCTGGGGAATCAGTTTTTCTACCTGCACAATGTTTTCGTGCAGCAGCTTTTGGGCGACTTTTGCCCCGCGTACCACCGCGTGACGGGCCAGTTGGTCGGGGTCATAGGGCAGGGTAATTTCTTTTAAGAGAACGGGGTGATCGTTGACGGTATTGACCGCCAAATATTTAACTTGTTCAGGGGTGCGTTCAAGCTCCGATAAAATATGATAGCGATCCACCCGTTGAAAAGACATATCGGCTTTGAGAATATCCAATAAGGTTTTGATTTCATCGGCTTGCAGTTGTAGGGGGGCAGATTCAATATAGTTGCGAACCTGGCTCCAGGGCACAAAGGCCACATAAGGGGTTGCTTCGCCTTCCATGTTGCCATCTTGCACCACGATGGAAAGCTGAAAAGGAGGGACATGGGACACAAAGCGAGATAAAAACTCAAACAGTAAGGCCGCACTGTGCTCCAGCTGTTGAGCGACTTTCACAAAGTGAGGGGAGCGGTGCTCACGGTAGACCAGGTGGTAGGACAGCAGGTGTAAACCCGTGGGGCCCACCACCAAAATGTGCTGGTCCTCAGAAGGCGGCTCACTGTCTCGTAGTGGTCGTCCCAGGGCCTGTAAGGGATTGGGAATCACCGAGTACTGATCGCCCAGGGCTAACAGGTAACGGACACCTACAAAATCACGGATTTCAGCTTGCTGAATCGTGCGCAATTCAGCCACGGCGCACTTCCTGCTGGAGCTTTTCGAGTTCTTTGATCTGGTCTCTAAGCATCATGGCCCGTTCAAAGTCGAGCATATCTGCAGCGGTGCGCATTTCCAGCTCTAATTTACTGAGAATACTGCCCAAATCCTGATCCTGCGGCAGTAGCTTTTCGCGCACCGTATATTTTTCGGTTTTTTGAGACACCCGCAGTTTATCCAGCAGGGGGTTGTGGGTGGTTTTGACGATGGCGCGAGGCGTTAAGCCATGGGCCGTGTTGTGGTCCTTTTGAATTTCACGGCGGCGTTCGGTTTCTTCAATCGCCTGGGCCATGGAATCGGTCATGCGATTGGCATACAGCAGCACGCGCCCTTCCACATGGCGGGCGGCACGACCCATGGTCTGAATGAGCGAGCGGTGGCTGCGTAAAAAGCCTTCTTTGTCGGCATCGAGAATAGCCACCAGCGAAACCTCGGGTAAATCGAGCCCTTCCCGGAGCAGGTTGACGCCGATCAAGACGTCGAATTTCCCTTCGCGCAGATCCCTTAAAATTTCTACCCGTTCAATGGCATCAATATCTGAGTGCAAATATTTCACTTGAATACCAAGCTCTGCAAGATAGTCGGTTAAGTCCTCGGCCATTTTTTTTGTCAGGGTGGTTACCAGCACCCGCTCTTTGCGTTTAACGCAGCCCTGTACCTCATCAATGAGATCATCCACCTGATCTTCAAGGGGACGCACTTCCACCACAGGGTCTAAAAGACCCGTGGGGCGAATGATTTGCTCGACGACCCGTTGACTGTCGCGCATTTCATCGTCGCCGGGTGTGGCGGAAACAAAAATGGCCTGGTGTACTTTTTTCCAAAATTCGTCTTGCTTGAGCGGGCGGTTATCCAGGGCGCTGGGCAGACGAAAACCGTGATCCACGAGGGTTTGTTTACGACTGCGATCCCCTTCATACATGCCTCGCAGTTGAGGCAATGTCACATGGGACTCGTCCACCACCAGCAAAAAGTCATCGGGGAAGTAGTCCAATAACGTAGAAGGAGCGGAGCCGGGAGCACGGCCTTCCATATGGCGGGAGTAATTTTCGATGCCGTTGCAATAGCCGACTTCAGCAATCATTTCGAGATCATAGCGTGTGCGCTGTTCGAGACGTTGGGCTTCGAGCAGTTTTTGCTCAGCCCGTAACACCGTCAGGCGTTCTTCCAATTCCTGTTCAATATCATGCATGGCGCGCTGGAGCTCTTCGGGGGGCATAACAAAGTGTTTGGCCGGGTAAATGCGCAAGCGCTGGTAACTTTTGAGACGCTTGCCCGTGAGCGGATCAATTTCTGACATGCGCTCAATTTCCTGGTCAAAAAACTCAATGCGCAAGACTTTCTCTTCATAGGGGAGACCAATATCGATCATTTCGCCCCGTACACGAAACGTACCCCGCTGCATTTCGTAATCGTTGCGGGTGTACTGCACCTCTGTCAAATGGTGCAGCAAAGCCTTGCGATCTACCACCTGCCCCACTTCCAGAGGAATAGACGCTTTGAGATATTCCTGGGGGGTTCCCAAACCGTAGATACAAGAGACTGAGGCCACAATAATCACATCACGACGTTCAAATAAAGAGCGGGTGGCAGAGTGGCGCAAACGATCAATTTCTTCGTTGACTGCAGCCGTCTTTTCGACAAAGGTGTCGCTGGTGGGAAGATAAGCCTCAGGACGGTAATAGTCGTAGTAAGAAATAAAATACTCGACGGCATTTTCAGGAAAAAATGCTCGCAGCTCATTGGAAAGTTGGGCTGCGAGGGTTTTATTGTGTGCGATGACCAGTGTAGGGCGTTGAACCTGGGCAATCACGTTGGCAATGGTAAAGGTTTTGCCAGATCCGGTGACACCCAGCAGGGTTTGTTTGAGCTCTTTTTGCTTAAGCCCTTCTACCAGTGAAGCAATGGCTGCTGGCTGATCCCCTGCGGGTTGATAGCCCCCTTGAAGGAGGAATGACACCGTTTATTTCTTGATTTCTTGTTCGATTTCGCGAGACGCGTTTTTGAACTCAGACATCGCTTTGCCGACGGCACGGCCAACATCAGGTAATTTACCAGGGCCAAAAATAATGAGGGCAAGCGCTAAAATAAGGAGTAATTCAGGAACACCAATTCCAAACATAGTAAGAGTCCTTTGTGATTGTTCTCCTTGTATTCTACACTTATTTTGAAGTGAGCGGCAGCATGATGCTCACGCAGGTTCCTTTATTTTCTTCACTTTTAATGTTTACATAGCCTTTGTGCAATTCCACAATGCGACGGGTAATAGCCAGGCCCATGCCATGACTGGCTTCCCCCCGAAGTCCCAGGCGACGTACCTGTTCCTCCCGTGAAAACACCAGCTTGAGTTTTGTTTCTGGAATCCCAATCCCTGTATCCTGGATTTCTAAATGGGCCATGGGCGTATCACCCAAAAGGGTTTTTTGAAGCCGGATGCGAATTTCCCCACCTGAGGGTGTGAACTTACAGGCATTTTGAATCACGTTGCTTAAAACCCGAGCAAAGACGGGCTCATCCAGCGCCACCCACAGCGGACGCTCTGTAATCTCCAGATGATGGCTTAACAGGTAGCGATCGGCTTGCATGAGAGGGACTTTGAGATATTGTTTGATCCAGTGGTTGAACAGGACCTTTTCAAAATGAGGCACATAGGACTTTTCACCCAGGCGCTCAAACTCCAGGATGCTCTGAATGAGAATTAAGGAACGCTGAGCGGCTTCCTGCAAGTCCTCAAGAATCTCCTGGTGCTGGCAAAGGGATTGCTCGGGATGGCTCACCGCTCGGTCCAGCAGGAGTTCGGTGAATCCACTGACCGCGGAAAGGGGACTCCTCAGATCATGGGCCAAAATGGCCATCAGCCGATCTTTACTGACGTTGCTCTCTGTAATCCGCTGGATAAAATCTTCTCGCTCTAAGAGGCTGGCAAACCACTGGCTTAACAGTTCAAAAAACTCCTGGTTTTCGCGCTGTTCAAATAGGGCTGTGGGTGGGGTTGTAGACGCGGTGTTAAAAAAAGCAAAGCAGCCCAGCAGGTTGTTTTGGGAGTCGTACAGTGGGCGTCCCCACACCTGTTGAAAAGGCGTGTCTTTCACGGGCAATACACTGATTTCCTGGGGGCTCTCTGTGGCCAGCGGCGTTGCCCAGGGAAGCAGGGTTTTGTATTCACTGCTTCTCAAATCTCCGGTGGCAAAGGCAACGCCAAAATCCTGAGCGAGACGGGGGTCATCTAAAGGACGAATAAACAAGGCGACGGGGCTCTGGAAGGTTTCTGCAATCAAGGCCAGCGCTTGCTGTGCTTTTTGTTTGAACAAGAGCTGTTGGTCTGATTGTAGAGCCGTTAGTTTTCTCAGGCCAGTTTCAAAACGTTGCAGGGTGGCTTCGTCGTTTTTTCGCTGTGTGATGACATGGGCAATGGAAATCAGTTGGATAATTTCGCCCTTATCGTTTCGGATAGGCGTGGTGGAAACGTTCAGCCAATATGCCTGGCCAGTGGGGGTTTCGCACAGCATCTCCTCTTGCCAGCCACCCCGCTCCTGAACCTGCTGAAAGATTTTCATGACATAGTCAGCGGGGTAGTGACTTTGTTTATGAAAGAACATACATTGGTTCAAAAGTTCTTCGCGCGCATAACCCGTTACATCACAGGCAAAATCGTTGACGTAGGTAATAACACCCTCATGGCCACGTGTCCACACCAGGGCGTACTGGTTTAAGGCCTGGTCAAGATGTCGGAGACGTTGCATTTCGGTGGAAAGGTCAGAGCTAGAGATGGACATAGAATCGCTTTTTCTTTGATTATGATGGGAGAGTGGCATGTGAAAAAGCAAAAAAGCCCTGAAAAAAGGGCTTTTCGATATGAATTAATCACACATTGTCTTGCGGCAAAGCCGAGTTAATACTGGGGAGGGCGGTACATGGGATTACGCTGCATGTTTTGCTGGGCGTTGGGATCCATGTATTGTCCTGGTGGTGGCTGCTGATATCGTTGGCCGTTCTGGGGGTAAACAGGGGGCTGAGGCATTTGACCGCCGGGCATTTGGGGTTGTT
Source organism: Candidatus Sericytochromatia bacterium (assembly GCA_964229355.1). GTDB lineage: Bacteria > Cyanobacteriota > Sericytochromatia > UBA7694 > UBA7694 > CAXRDE01. Next base: position 233,937 of record CAXRDE010000016.1, read on the forward strand.
GTTTGGCGGCCTTATTACGGGACACTGCACGACCAATAGCGCTAATGGCTAACATGGCCACCCCGAGAATAATGGCTCCAATAGGACCCGATAAACCCACCAGACCGGCAGCGAAGAAACCGCCCACGGCACCTAAAATTCCAAAGGCCACGTCTTTTTTAGAAACATACTCTACAGGGGCTTCCGGTTGACCCGCACCGGGCATACCGGCAATGGGACGTTGAGGACCTGTGGGAGGCATACCGGGGCGGTACGCGTCAGGGGGCATGACACCACCTACCATTTGCGGTTGACCCGGACGGTAAACCACGGGTTGAGGATACCCTTGCTGGGGGCCTCCTGTGGGCATGGGGGGTTGGTAGGGATTGGGTCGATTCGACGGTATGTAAGACATCCGGGGGGCCTCCGCAGATTTTTAATAGGTTGCTTAGTTACATTATGCCCTGCTCAGGCGCTAAACTTGCTAAGCAACGCTGTAAATTAAACAAAAAAATGCAAAAAATTAAGACAGGCTTAACTTTGGCGGGGATTGTATTGCGAAAGTAGATCGCCCGCTGCTGTTAGTATAAATGCTTTTGGAAATTATTTCATCTTAATTTTGAAAAAAGGCTCGGGGGGCACTGGAAAATCGGATCTATAAATGTTAAGTTTAATTTATGCGTAATACAAAAATTGTTTCACAACTGATTATCTTTTCTGCCCTGGTGGCCTGCCAACCTCGGCAAATGCCCCAGAGTTTTTCAAATGGAACGCCTTTGTTTCAGGGACAAAACAGCCGTTTTCAGTCCGCTGCTCAGGGCGGGATGAACATTTATGTGGGCAATTTACATTCCCATACCTCGTTTTCAGACGGCATTTTGACCCCTCGCGAAGCCTATACCATGGCCAAAGGCAATGGCTTACATTTTATGGCGGTGACCGAACACAACCACTCCGCCGCGGGCGGTGATGATGGGATTTACCTGACAGAGCAACGTTACGAAGAGCTCAAAAAAACCGCCCGAGATTTTACCAAAGACGGTGAGTTTGTAGCCATGTATGGTCAGGAGTTTTCTACGATTTCCTCGGGCAATCACATGAATATTTTTGAAGCCAACGAAATCGTTCGCGTCAAAAACGGTGATTTTAAAACCCTTTATGAGAAGTGGTTGCCCGCGCATCCTGAGGTTCCTTTTGTGCAGTTTAACCACCCCGGTGTTGAGCGAGATCTGGGTATTGAATCACCGCAAGCCTTTGACGTCAATGCTGAAGAAGCTGCCGAAGAGGCCTTGCACGCCAATGAAATGACTGCTCAGGGCTCGTCGTTGTTTAATGACTATGGTTACGACGATTACGGTCGCAATTTTCAGCGTCTGGCGGCTGCGGCAAATCCTTACGTTCAAACCATTGAAATTTTAAACGGTCCGGGCACCCGCCCCCGGCCGTTGCCCAAAGTGGATGCTTACCACGAACGGGACTATCTCTTTTATTTAAATGAAGGTTTTCAACTGGCTCCCGTGGCTGATCAAGACAACCATTTCGCCCACTGGGGTAGTTTATCGCCTGCCCGTACGGGGGTAGTGGCCCCTGTGTTAACCAAAGCTGCGATTTATGACGCTTTGCGCAAACGCCATGTTTTTGCCACAGAAGACAATAATCTCTTTGTCACTTTAAAAGCAGGCAATGCCTGGATGGGGGATGTTATTCCGACCCAGGCCAGTGTGACCCTTGAAGTAACGGCTACCGACGCCGATGAGTCAGGGCCTTTACAGGTGCTGATCTTTGTCGATCAGGTGGGCGGCGCTGTGGCTCGTCCTGTACATCAGGCCCAAATTCAACCGGGTGAAACCCTGTCCTGGCAGTGGGAAGGACTTCAGCCTGGCATGTATGCTTTTGCCAAAGTCACGCAAATCAACGCCTCAGGGACTCAGGATGATGCCTGGACAGCCCCTGTCTTTGTGAATTGAGTTCCGAAGCTCTCATGTAAAGCCGACACGATGGCCTGATTGTTTTCATTCAGAAGACAGTGGCCCGCGTGGGGAATAATAATCTCTCTCGCCTGTGGGAGCCGGGGCACGAGGGCACTGGTGGCCTTTGAAATAAAGGTTTCTTTTTGGCCGCGAATGCAGGTGATCGGCAGTTGGCACGCGCTAAAATCCCAGGGCAATAAGCCGGGGTAGTGTTTTAACCACATGCTTTGCACCTGACGGCAGGACCGCATATAGGCTTCCACAAAGCTGGCCACTCTGACCGGATCTGCTTTTTCAGGGGCCCAGGCCAATGCGTTTAGATATTGCACCAGGGGCTTGCGGCGGTGTTTGTCCCAGGGATAGGTTTTCGCGAGCAAGGGCAAACTGGCTTTTACCAACGGGCGCAGTTCAAAAATAGCGGGCTCCATCCACACTGCTGCGCGGGGGGAGTGGGTGGCCATCAACAGGTAAGATACCAGGGCACCCAGGGAGTGGGCCATTAAAACAAAGTCTGATCCCACCTGCGCATCAATAAAGTCGCTGACGATCTTCAGATATTGCTCTAGCGTTGTGGGTTTACAGCCCAGGGAGTAACCGTGTCCCGGTAGGTCAGGGGCGACCACGCGGTAATGGGGGCTTAATGTGGCTAAAATGGGCAGATACAATTGTGCGTCGGCACCATTGCCATGTAAAAGCAAGAGGGTGGGACCATGACCAAATTCCAGATAATGTAAGCCACTCCGGGGATCACGCATATATTCAGACATCAAGAAGCACTCCTTCGGACATTGTGTTCATCTTACTCTAAGTTGAGGTTGCGCCGCACGTAATGATCGTGATCTTCCCACTGGCCGTTAATTTTTAAATAATGGGGAGCATGCCCTTCCCAATAGAATCCACATTTTTTTGCAACAGCCACTGAAGCCAGATTTCGAGGCATAATATTGGCTTCAATACGGTGCAGATGCCAGTGGTTAAAAACAAAGGCCACGGCGGCCTCTATAGCTTCACTCATCAAGCCCTGACCATTGTATTCCTGTGCCATGCTATAGCCCAGATAACAGGAGCAAAAGCCACCCCACACAATATTTGAGAAATGCAATTGTCCCAACACCTTCTGATACTGCGTGTCATGGCGCGAAAAAATCCAAAAACGCAAGGCTTTTTTTTGGCGCAACAGGGCCTGTTCCGTCTTGATTTTTTGGGTTTGAACATCCAGGGTAAAAAATGCAGGACGCATGGCGGGTGACCAGGGGGTTAAAAAATCTTTTTGGCTTTGAAAGAAATGGGTAATGGGGGCTGCAAAAGCTTTACGGGGCGGACATAGCAAGAGGCGTGAGGTTTGGATTTGAAGAGCAATGGGCTTGGACATGGCTACATTATCGCATAAGCGCCTATATTTTTGTTTATACTGACATTTATGACCATTCAAGAAGAAAAAAGTTTGCCTCATCTCCCTCACTACGCTTTTGAAGCTGAAGTGGGTGTGGGCGGCATGGGAACTGTATACAAGGCCCGCGACCTTTTGGCCCAAAAAGAGGTGGCCATTAAAGTGCTGCATGAGCCGCCCCATGCTTCGCTGCAAGAGCGCGAAGATTTAAGGGGACGCTTTGTGCAAGAGGCCCAGTTGGCGAAAGGCTTTGAACATCCCAACCTGGTGCAAGTCTACGATGTGTTTGCGGTGGATGACGTTTACTATTTGGTGATGGAATACGTTTCAGGCATGCCGTTAAAGCAGTTTCTTTCGGGACGTTTGATTCGCTCCGGGCAACATGTTATTCCGCTCATGATACAGGCGTGTCAGGGATTGGCCTATGCCCACGAAAAAGGAATTATTCATCGTGATATTAAGCCCGATAATCTGTTCGTGACGGATCAAGGAGTTTTAAAGGTCATGGATTTTGGTATTGCCCGCCAGAATACAGCGGAACAATTTTTAACCCAGACCCAGCCGGGTATGATGTTGGGCACCTTAAATTATATGTCTCCTGAGCAGTTGCAAGATACGGCCAATGTGGATCCCCGCAGCGATATTTTTTCGCTCGGTGTGGTGATGTATGAGTTATTCACCGGTAAGCAGCCCTTTACCCAGGCCAGTATGGGGCAAACCATGTTGCACATTTTATCTGAAGATCCGCTTTCTCCTGAGCAATGGAACCCCCGTTTATCAGCGGATTTGATACAGGTGATTTTAAAATGTCTTGCCAAACGGCGGGGACAGCGTTACCAAAATGCCCTCGCTTTGGCGGATGCCTTACTCGACTTACAGCAACAATCTACAGGGCTTCCCCAATTCAATGCCAATGCAGAAGTCACCGGCCCGGTGCGTTCAGAGTCGACGCAACCCACGCCGGGACATTTTCAAAACTACCTTACTGAAGAAGAGCAGCAACAGTTGCCCCGCATGTATTACCACCGGGCTTCGGGGTTGACGCTGCGATGTGAAGCGCAGGGCTTGCAAGCTTTTTTAAGTGGTGATGCCACCTATGCCACAGAAACCTTGACCCGAGAACATATGGCCCGTTTAATGGCTGAAGCGGGTATTGTATATGGCATACAAGAGACTGCCTTGCAAAATTTGGTGGGTGAAACCCTTTTTACCGATGTGCTGGTGGCCGAAGGGCTTGCACCGCAATGGGGGTGTGATGCCTATGTTAACTTTCTGTGGCAAGAACCGAATCCTCAGCCGCAGCTACAGTCCGATGGCTCTGTGGACCACAAGCAGCTGAATACGGTAGCGTCCGTCGCTGAAGGAACACCGCTGGTGCGTTTAACACCGGCAGTAGCGGGTAAGGCCGGTCAGAGCATTTACGGTCAGGCCCTTGAGGTGCCTGAGCCCAAATCGTTGGTGCTTAAAGAAGGCCCCGGCACGCGCTTACATCCTGAAGATCCTTTGCTTCTGGTGGCAGACAGGGCCGGTCTGCCGGTGCGTTTGCATCAAAGTGCGCGTATTGTCGACGTGTTAGAGCTGGCGGGGGTAAATGTGAAAACAGGAAACATTACCTTTGCAGGGTCTGTGGTGGTGCACGGGCCCGTAGAAAAGGGGTTTAAAGTTCATGCCCAGGGCGATATTGTCGTGTTTGGGCCGGTAGAGGGTGCAGAGCTTAAAAGTCAGGGCAGTATTTATGTGCATCAGCCTGTCTTTGCGCACAGCGTGCTGTCTGCGCGCTATCATATCCGTGGGGTCTTTTGTCAGGGTGCCGAGTTGACGTCCGGCGGCGATTGTTGGATTCATTCGGGGCTATTACACTGCCAAACCCGTGCGACGGGTCGCATTATTATGGGGCCGCAGGGCTGTATTCATGGTGGCGAAGCTTATAGTGCTTATCTGATTATTGCGCACACTGTGGGCACGCAAGCGGGGCATTCGACCCGTTTGGCAGTAGGCAGAAATCCGCAAACCCAATGGGAGCTAGAGCAGCTTCAAGGTCGTCAGCACCTGCTGAATCAACGTTTGCAAAACAACATTAAAGATATGCTCTATGCCCGTACCCATCAGCAGCAAGATCGACTGCAAGATCTTGAAGCCGTTCGTTCTGAATTGTTGTTTCAGGTGAACACCGTTAATGACGAGGTGCGCTTTTTTGAAAGCCAGCTCAAACAATCTGAACTGCCGTCGCAATGCTTGATCTATGCGGAGCGTCTTGGCGGAGAAGTACACAGCAATTTGTGTGGGACAGGCCGTTACTTTGCGGAGCCCGTTGAGGGGCCTTTGCGCTTACGCCAGGTCGCTACCGGCCTGCGAGAAACCCGTGTGGAGCTTAGCCCCGGGGCCACAATCCCTGACTTATGGGAACCAGACTTTCTGCCAGCCAGTAATTTTTAAGGGCATCTAAATAACGCAGGCGCGCCTCAGCGACGGCTTCTTCCAGCAGGTTCACCGTAAATAAGGTGCTGCTGCCCAACTCAAAGCGCTGGCGTTCTGCGGCGGCCACTTTTCGAGCCACTTCCACTTCTTGTTCCGCCAGTAAGGCTTGCAGGCAGCTGTTTTTTCGTTCAATCCACAGGGCGTTGATTTCCTGGGTGATTTCGCGTCGCAAAAAGTCTTGCTCAAACTGCAGGGCCCGTTCAATACTCTCAATACGCTGAATTTGCCCCTGGGCCTTGCGCAATGCGGGCGGATAGTAAAATTTGACACCTCCCATGAGTTCTGTCTGTTCTTTGGTTTCTGATCCTTCCCCAAAGTCTTGGGATAGCTCAAAGTACAAATCCAGAGCGGGCCATTGAAAGTTGCGGGCCAAATCCTGGGCAATTTGGTTTTGACGCTGTTGGAGGCTTAGCTGCATGGTTTCAGGTCTGCGTTCCTGAGCGCGCTCTAAGGCCTGGGTGTCTGGCCGCGAGCTTAAGCGCTCGCAGGTGTTGGCATTAGGTACTGGGGGAGCAGGAGGGATCCATGTGGGGTTGCTTTCGGGCAGAAACAATTGCAGGTCTTGCTGGGCAATTTGCTGTTCTTGTTGAATTTCGAGGAGTTTTTGCTGGCGCTTAAAAATAGAACGCTGGTTCTCAGTGACGTAAATAGGGGCTGTTTTGCCCACATTAACCTCAGCCTGCAATTGGTCTACCTTGATCTGTGCCCGCTCCAAAAGCTCTTCGGCTACTTTTTCTTTTTGTGCCAGGGTTAGCCAGCTCCAATAGGTCTTGAGAGCAGATTTGGCAAATTTTAGCTGCTTGTTTAAAATATCCAGCTCGCTGGCGTCAATGTCTAGTTCTAGCAATAAAATATCCGCCCGCCGGGGATCAATAGGGCCGTTTTGCAACAAGGGGGTTTCCATACCCACGCGCCATTCGCCCAGTGACAAGGTTTCTTTTCCCCCATAATAATCGGGTATCTTACCCTGACCGAGACGGTAGCCCACAAAAAAATCGGTGCCCCACAGGGGGGTCGGTTGACGGACTTCCGTATCTAAAATAATGTTCTGGTAATAGCCCAGCACAGCCACCTCGGCCTTGCTTTTGATTACCAGATCGAAAGCCCCTTGCTTTTCGAGCAGCTTCGCCTGATTTTGACGCACTTTTTCCCGCGTTATTTGCAACGGCGGGTAACTGCTCTCCATCATCTTCAGCAGCTTGCCTGCGGTTAAGGACTCTGGCGCGTTAGATTGGGCCAGAGCCGGTAAAGAAAGGGATTGAAAACACCCGATAAGCATAAAGAGGCAGAGAAAAGACGGCTTCATCATTTGGCTTTTTTTCGCTTAATCACTTCTTCACTTTGGGTGGTTTCATCGGGCGTTTTAAACTGCTGTGGAAAACCGTTAAATTGACGCCAGAGTTCGTATCCCAGCGGTACCGTGTTAAGCATAACCCAGCCCTTGACATTGGCTCCAATGGGAAGGTCTGGCCATTCTCCGTCAGGTCCTTTGCCCGGCAGTGCCACAATCCGAAATCCCTTATCGAGGGTATAGGTGGGATCAACAATTTGTACGGTGGCATCAAAGGTACCGATGCCTACACCAGGCCAACCGCTAAACTGAATGGCGGGCCAACCTTCAAACTGAATACGCACCTGTTCTCCCACGTGAATTAAGGCAATATCGTTGCCTTTAATATACAGCTCCACCGCCCGTTGGGTCGCGATGGGTACCAGCGTGGCTAATTTTGTACCTTCTTTGACATATGCAGCCTCGCTAAAGGTGGTCAGTTTGAGAATGCGTCCTTCGCGGGGCGCCCGAATTTCTTGTTGACGCTGGCGGGCAATATCCGTATCTAATTTTAAGACTTTGCTCTCGGTGTCGGCCATTTCTTTTTGGGTTTGTTGTAAGTCAGCCCGGCTGCTGTTGACTTTGGCTTCTGCATCTGCCAGGGTTTTCTCAAGATCTGCCTGGGCTTCCCGCTTTTTTTGCTGCAGTTCTCTTAATTTGGCCTGGACGGATCCTTGTTTACTCAGCACGTCGCGATACTTGAGTTCTGTGAGTTCAAGCTTACGCTGCGAACTCAGACCTTTTTCTTGCAGAATGCTTTCGCGCTCCAGGTTTTTGCGCTCTGTGACCACCGCGGCGTTGGCGGCCAAAAGCTCTTGTTGCATGCCATTGATTTGCTGTTCAACCGCAGCGACTTTGGATTCACCCGCAGTACGGGAGCTTAGCACGATAGACTCAAAGTCATTGACTCGCTCCATATAATTGAGGATTTTACCCTGGTTGAACTGAATCTGTTGCAGCAGGTTTTGGCGTTGTTGCTGCAAGCGTTCTAAGTATTCGTCATCTACATCGCTGATTTCGGCAATAAGATCGCCTTTTTTGACGATACTGCCCTCTTGCACATACCATTTTTTAATCTGGCCTTTGATAGGGGTCTCAATATCTTGCTGTCGCTCCAGAGGAGAGTAAGCAATTAGCTCTCCTTTACCCGGTACGTTTTGTTGCCAGGGTGTAAACAGTAAAACCGCCAGGCAGATCAGACTAATAAATACCAGAACGAGGGCAAAGCGACGGATAGAGCGTGGGGGTTCTGTATTGGGTAATTCCTGGGCTATCCAGGGGAATTCAGTGGGGTTCACTTTGCGTTTCCTCCATTTTCTGTGTAATCTACCAGTTCCCCGGTTTGGCTATCAAAGCACAACACCCGATCAAAGCACTGGGCCAGCGGTAAAATCTGGGTCAACAAGATCACCGTGGTCTCTGGCTCTGAATTGAGCCATTGACTAATGGGGCCTTCTTCTTGCCATTCGGTAGCATCAAGAATCCGATCTAAAATTAAAAGCCGGGGTTTCATGGCGAGGGCTCTGGCCAGCACCAGACGATATGCCTGAGGCTGGGAAAAGGGCTGACCCTGAGCTGCCAAAGGCGTATCGAGGAGCAGAGGTAAATCCTGAACCACGTGCCACAGTCCCGTCTTCTCGAGCAGGGTTTGGGCTTCCTGCCGGGTCAAATGGGGGGCGCCTAAACGTAAATTATTGAGAATGGTATCCTGAACAATTTCCAACTGGTTGATGTGTACGACCTGGCTCCGGTAGTCGTTGAGTCGGTAATGATGAATGGGGGTGCCATTGATTTTTACCCATCCTTTTTCAGGGGGATAGGTTCCGTCCAACAGGTCAAAGAAATATTTTACGGTGGGCGTTAACGGACCCATTAAGGCGATTTTTTCTCCTGATTGAATGTGAAAGTTAAAGTCCTGAAGTTGGGTTAACCCCGAGGGGGACGATACCTTTTCAAAGTCAATATTTAAGCCCCGTGGATTGCTTTCAGAGAGCAAATTGATGCGTTGGGTTTCCTGAGGAAGATCAAAAAGGTAGCCAATTTTATCAATGGCGGCCAGCAGATCATAATAACTTTCGAGATGCTTACCAATTTTAGAAAAACTGTTCACAACCCCTGCAACAATTAATTCTGCAGCGACCAATTGCCCCATGGTAATTTCTTGTTTTACCACAAGCCATCCCCCCAGGCCTAACAAAGAAGCACTGGCGATGGCTTGCAGGGCGAAAGCACCAATATTTTGTCGCAGTAAGACTTGAAAGTGTTTGGCGCGGGCTTGCAGGTAGCTTTGCACCACGCGACGGGTGCGGTGCATGGCGTATTGATAACCCAGCGTGGGCTTGAAGAGTGCATTGTGCTCGGCGATTTCCTCCAGCCAGGCCACGGTGGCATATTTTTCGGTGGACTCTTTCAGACTGGTGTCCACAGCCCCCCAGCCCAAAGCAAACAGCACAAAGGCCATGGCACTGATTAAAAAGAGATCAAATACAAAAAGGTAAGGGTGATAAAAAGCCAGCAAGGTTAAACCCGCGAAGGTTTGAAGAATCAGCGTGAGCCCTTCAATGAGCAAAAAAGAGGCGGATTTCTGGACGGTTACCACGTCCAGAAAGCGATTCACCAGTTCTGGAAGTTTGCGTCCGGAGTATTTGGCTAAACTGACATTGACTAACTTTTGTGTCACTTCCTGAGCCACTTGTAGATAAAGACGACGCTCCAACATTTCCACAATGATCAAACGGAAGGTTTTGATCAGGCCCATAATGCCCAAACCGGTTAACAATAACAGGGTGAGCACAAAAACCGGTTCTGTAAAAATACCAAAGGCGACGTTGTTGACCAGGGCCTGCATGGTGACCGGAATACCCAGTTCCAAAATACCCAACATGACAGAATAAAGGAAAATGAGGCGCAGGTCGAGTCGTTCGACCCGTAAAATAGCGAGCAAACGCTGAAAAGGCGTTTTTTTACTGGTTTTGGTGACAGTCTGTGTGGGAATAAACTGCAGCCAGTGAAAGTCTTTTTCGGTGCGTTGCGCTTTGGCACCGAGGCATTTTTTGAGTTGGGATTTGCTGAGCGGTGTTTTGCGATGCTCTGTCTTTGATATAAAGTGAAGCAGCGGTTGAGAGCCCGGCGTAATAACCAACCACTGATCCTCTGTGAGGGGCTTTACAAAATATTCGTGGGTGGCTTCTTGTAAAAGATGTTTTGGGTCTAATTCACTCCACATGAAATACCCCCCTGCGGCAGCGGCGAGCTGTTGCAGGCGTTCGTCTTCAGACATGTCACGATGTTGTAACTCTAAAAAGAGCTCGTTAATAAGGGTAAACTCTTCGCTTCTAAGCGGGAGTTGCTGACAGACTTGAAGAATGGGCGGGGTGGCGGTTGAGAGCATTTTTATTCCTCATAGCGTATAATGAAGCAAGGCTTTTAGTGGGGAAGTGAATATAAATATTTCAATGAAAATAAAAAATACATTAAAAATAAAAACATGTTTTATAGCTTTTTGTCTACTGTTTTCCAGCGCTTGCCAGGACGACTCACGCGAGTTACTGAGCACGTGTCAACGTGAAAGTAGCGCGCTTTTGACGGAGGGGACCATTCAGCATCATCTGATCAATTCGCTTGAAAAAGAAGTGTGGTTTAACATGGTTTCAGATGTGGATTCCTTTGAAAAATTGAGTTTGTCAGCCAAATGGCTGGGTTGGAGAAAATCACAGGTTTTTGTACCATTGTACACGCAGTTGAAACTCTTGCGGTCCCCGGGTTGCTCAGAAGATGGCCTTTTTACACGACAAAACGCCTTTGAGATTCCTTTTACGCACGGGTTTAATATTTTAAAAAGTACGGTTAAGCTGGCGGATCAAAACTTAGAAAAGACCCAGCTTGAAGCCTACCTTGAAGTGACGTTTCAAGCCTCACAAACCCTGACGCTTTTGCAAGATGCTGAGGGCAACCGCTTTTTTAAGGTATGGCAGGTTCAGGGCAAAGAACCTTTAATGCTGGCTCCTGAGGGGTGGTCCCTTACACGTCTTCGGCTCGATAAGGCCTTTCAAACCCGTTTAACGGGGGTGGTGCAACAATGGGCAACCCCGCAAGGCGATGTTTTTCTGGGGCCATTGCCCTCTGACTTTCAACCTTTAAATTATGGTCAGATGTCTTAATAAAGGTATACTCCACACAGTCAAAAAAAAGGAAACGACAGTTTATGAAAAAACGTTTTGTAATGGGACTCGTCATGGCCACAGGTATGCTACTGTCTTCAGCAGTGTTAGCGGCTGATCTTGCGGTCCCGCCCAACTCTCATTGTGTTGCCTGGAAAACCAACAAAACCCTGGCCCTGGTTAAGCGCGCCACGGCGGTAGGCACCAGTTGCAAAGTGAGCGTAACGGCGGTTAAAAAGGGAGATAAGTTGGGAGCCGAGGTTTCTGTGCCCATCGCCTCTTTTGATAGCAAAGAGAAGCAGCGCGATGCGGAAGTCCTTAAAATTTTAGAAGCCTCCAAGCAGCCCAGCGTTATTTTTAAAACCGCTTTGCTGACAGAGGCTGATTGGAAAAAAATGCTGGCCAAAGGTTCGGGACCGGTAAAGGGAACACTCTATATTGGCAAGCGCCCCTACCCCATGAGTGCACTGGTGAAGGTAAACCAGGCGGGCGGAGCCGTGGTGGTTAGCGGTAAAATCGTCACCAAATTTACCCAACTTGGCATTAAGCCCCCTGTGGTGGGACCGGGAGGCAGCATTGCAAAAGTTGATGATTATTTAGAGTTACACTTTAGCTTTAACTCGAATCAACTGCAAAACAAAAATCTGGTACCAGGGCTCTAAGACGCCTTCACATCGTGTAAAAATTTGACCACCAGGCCTGCGGTCAGTTTGGCCCCCAGAGGGATCATTACGGCGCGGGCCTTTTCCCAGTTTTGGCCGGACTCGGCTTCATTGACCAGACCATAAAAAGCCCGTGACTCATCGGCGGTGTATTTAACCCATTCGGTGACGGGGGTCTGTGGTGTAAAATACAGCCCCCAGGTTTCGCCGGCGGGATAAGGCCCTTTGGCCCAGACACCCGCAGGATTATAATTGCGTGAGGGCAAGTAGCGTTCAAAATACGTATCACAGCTTTTTTCGTAACGGGTGTGGTGAAGCAGCTGGGCTGGACGGATGAGAGACACCGTATGAAAGGGTACGGTAACGTCATGTAAAAAATGAGAAGCACGTCCTAACCATCGCCAGGCTTCTGCCTGCGAAGGATGGGTGGCTGCAAGGCCAGGTTTCCAGCTTTCGAGGGCGCGGGTATAGTACTCATTGGCCTTTTCACCGGCTGAGCGAAACATAAACCAGCCGTCCCCGCCTTTTAATTGGGCGTGCTCCAAAGCAGGCCATCGACCCTGGTAAGTAGTGCTTTGGGCATCGGGCCATACGGCTGCTTCTCCCAGAAGGCTTTGCCAGTGTTGGATCCAGCTGGCAGCCTGAGGGTGTCCATCGTGTTTGAGAATGGCCACAACACTGCTGTCATTTTGAAGGCCCTGATCAGGGGTTTGGTAATAGTAACTGTGGGATTGGATGTACTCCACCCCTAAAATTTGTTCCACTTGTTGCTCATTAAAGGGCGCATCTTCTGTGGCTTCAATAGGGGTTTTTTGCGCAAGCTCCTGGCGGAACGCCGGGGAAAGAGCCAAAACGGGTGCTGTATTTTGCTGCCGCAGTGCCCGTTGGCCGTTTGTGGTTGGTAGGGTCCCCCTTGTGATCAGCGGTGGGGTCGGAGCTTGACAGGCGCCAACGATCATTAAGCTGCTCAATAAGAAAAGGGAGTGTTTACGCATAAAGGCCTCTTTTGACTTGTGATCCATAGACATATTGTAAAACAAGACAAAGGAGGCTTCAAGATAAAGTTAAGGATTGTTAAATGCTTTTATTCAAGGATTAAGATTCGAAAAGTGAATGAATAAGCTGTTCATACTTTTGCTGAATCACCCGTCGTTTGAGCTTGAGGGTCGGGGTTAGACAGTCGTTCTCTTGCGTCATTTCTTCCGTAAGCAAAGCGAACTTTTTAACCTTTTCATAGCGGGCAAATTCTTCGGTAAGCTGGTCAATTTCGCGACGTAGAAAATCTTCAACGGCTTTACTCTTGGCCATTTCTTCAGGGCTTTCTGCTTTAAAACCCTGTTCTTTTGCGACTTTTTCCAGGGCTTCAAAGTTCGGGTAAATTAACGCAGCCATATATTTTTGATTGTTACCCACCAGTACGGCTTGCTCAATATAAGGGCTGGTTTTTATTTTGTTTTCTAGCGGTTGGGGAGCGACATTTTTGCCGTTGGACATCACGATAATTTCTTTTTTGCGATCCGTGATTTTTAGGTAGCCATCGGCATCCAGTTCGCCAATGTCTCCCGTATGAAACCAGCCGTCCTGATTAATGACTTCTGCAGTGGCTTCAGGGTTGTTAAAGTACCCTTGCATAATATTGGGACCACGGGCCAAAATTTCGCCGTCTTCGGCGATTTTAACGTCTACGTGCTCAAGGACCTGACCCACGGTGCCCGGCTTCACGTGTTTAGGACGGTTAATGCAGATAACCGGACTGGTTTCTGTGAGGCCATAACCTTCGTAGATATTGATGCCTACCGCAAAGAAAAACTCCGCGAGTTCCTTCATGAGCGGAGCGCCGCCAGAAACCGCAAACTCCAGATTACCGCCCGTACGGGCGCGAATCTTGCTAAACACGAGTTTATCTGCCAGCGCGTGTTTGGCGGCCAGGGTGGTCGGCATGGACTTGCCCTGCGTGGTATAGGCAGAAGCTTGTTTGCCAATCCCCAGAGCCCAGTAAAATATTTTTCGCTTTAAAGGCTTATCATTTTCGATGTTCTGCAAGATACGGGTGTAAATTTTTTCAAAAACCCGCGGCACAGCCACAAAAGCGCTGGGTTTGACTTCTTGTAGATTATCGCCAATGGTGTCAATGCTTTCTGCGTAGGCAATGGTGGCGCCACAGTACTGCATGACATAGTTCACCACGCGCTCTAAAACGTGAGATAGCGGTAAGAAAGAGAGTGAGGTTTGATTATAGTTAAAGCCCATGGCCTCTGCGGCCGCCATTGCATTGGAAGCAAAGTTACTATGGGAGAGCATGACCCCTTTGGGATTGCCCGTGGTGCCTGAGGTATAGACAATACTCACCATATCTGAGGGTTTCGCCAATTGTAAACGGGCGTCAAGTTCCGCGCGCCTGGTTTTCATCAGGCTTTCGCCTTCTGCCAGCAGGGTTTTGTAGTCCAACAGGCGGACCCCTTGCAGCTCAATATCATGGCAATCGTCTAAGCAAATCACCCATTCCAGTTGTGGGCAGTCTTTTAACAAATGGCGAACTTTATCAAGCTGGGCCGAAGAAGACACCACAATGCCTTTGGTGCCAGAATCATTGACAATATAGGCCACTTGAGAAGCCGTCAGGGTCGGGTAAATGGGGACATTCACCATACCAGCACTGATAATGCCCATATCTACAATGGGCCATTCGGGACGGTTTTCAGAGAGCAACGCCACACGATCGCCTGCATCCAGATTGCTGTTCAGTAAAAAAACGGCAACTTGCTCCACCCGCTCTTTCATCTCCTGATAGGTAATGGAGCGATAAACTCCATTTACTTTTTCTTTCAGGGCTGCCTTTGCGCTATAGCGATTGGCGGAGTCATAGAAGTGGGTGGTTAGTAAGGCGTTCATGCGCGGTGCTCTCTTTAGTAAGGGTGTTAGATGGTCATGACAGTGGCTTCATCCACTGACTCATCTGGAATAATCAAACCGTATTCATTATTTTTGCTGTCGAGACGGTAAATAATGTTTAAGGCATTGTTCTCCTGGTTTTTGAACAACAGGAAGTTGTAGTCCAGGAGTTCCATTTGAGCGGCTGCTTCTTCAGGACTCATGGGTTTAATGGCCAGTCGCTCATTGCGAACGGTGCGCTTAGACTCATGGGCATCCACCACTGCAGGATCAAGGGGGCCGCTGAGCGCAACAGAAGTTTTGACTTGTTGATGACTGTTCCGCTTGCGCTCATATTTCTTCAGCTGGCGTTCAAGCTTGTCGGCGACCAAATCAATGGCGGCGTACATGTTGACGCTGGCTTCTTCGGCTCGCAAGACCAGACCGTTCACAGAAGCAGTGACAGCCACTTGCTGGTTGTTTTTGATCCGTGGATTCTTTGCAACGCTCAGTTCCACGTTCATCTCGAGAATATGTTTGCTATATTTCTCGGATTTCCCCATTTTTTCTTCGACATATTCGCGAATTGCGTCAGTAATTTCGACGTTCTTCCCGTGAATAATAATTTTCATCTGTCATACTTCCTTTCTATGCGCTCAAACTGTTTCATGTAATGTGTCTTGAAGCAGCATGACAACGCTTTTTCAGCCCTTACAGTATATCATGGTTTTAAAAGACGTATTAAAAGAATTGCATTAAAGCAAAGGGCGATGCTGTAAAAATCGAATTAAAAAAATCACTTCGGGCTCATGGGGACCCTGGCGCAAGTGCTCAAGGTACTTCATGGCTTCCTCCGGGTTCCCGGCACAGGCTTCAAGCCACCCCAAAAACAAAAAGGCCTTGGTGTTGTGGGGATCCAGGGTGAGGCAGGCATAAAGGGATTTAATGCATTTTTGCAGAAGGTGTGCTTCGCGAAACTGGTGATGTTGCGCCCGTTGAAAATGTCGTATGGCCCGTCTTAACCACGACGTGGCAGAGCGCCGATAAATGCTCAGAGGTAAACCGTTGGGGAGTCGGGTGGGGGCTGTGAGCAGAAGGGGAGTACTGTTTGACGGATGGCGTGAGGCCGTACTTTCGGACTCTATTTGGATAGGAAAATGCTTTGGAAAAAGCTGCTGGGCCATTTCCATAAAAAAGGTATCCACGCGTTGGGCCTGTGCGATGAGGCAAAAAGGGTATCTCCCCGTGCTTAAATGCTGTTGTAAATCAGCGCGCTCTGCCAGCACTTTCTCATAAGCTGATACATTCTGAAGCTCCAGGGCCTCCGACTGTTTTAGCCAGTAATGCACCAGTGGCAAAATCGGATCTTCGTGAGCCGCAAGGTGTTCACGCAATATTCTGAGTCGCTGTTGCAGTACGGACCGCGAGGGCGTCTTCAAAAAAGTGCTGTAGAGGGTATAGCGTTCAAGCTGTATTTGCTGCTCAAGCCATTTTGTATGGGTTTCATGGGGGCTGCTGGCTAACCATTGCTCAAGCTGTAAAAGACGGGGATTGCTAAAGCTGTGCGTGGGGGTGGCGCGGGTTTTTTGAAACTGAATGGTATCGGGAGAAAATTCGCTCATAGACTCTCATTTTGTGTCAGGCGACTGAGCCAGTGCAAGGGGTTACGTTGGGTGTTTTTGCGCAAGCGCCGTTGTACAATTTCATACACATCATGGGCCAATTCGGCGCAGCGTTCGGGTTGGTGAATAATTGCCGGGTCATACTGGGCAAAGTCCAGGGGTTCTAAAAACTGGATTTTCCAGCGTGAAGGCAACGGTGTAAGGGTTAAGGGCAAAGGCATCACGCTACCCAAAATGGGTTTTAAAGCATCAATGGTGGCCGCGACGGGCACCGCCTCTTCGCCGCCTACAATAGCTACCGGCACGACTTTCGCTTTCCGTTGAATGGCCAGGCGCACGAAGCCGTTTTTCCACTGTTGCATTTGGTAGGCTTTCCAAAAGGGCTTGCTGTTGCCGTTGGCACCCTCGGGGAAGATGATGATCGGGTTGAGCTCAGGGGGTAAGGGCTCTTGTCCGTAATGGAGCCAGTCCGCCGGGATTAAACCAAGATCCTTGAGTAAAAAATAGCTGACAGGAAAGCGAATTAACATGTCGTGCACAATCAGGTACGGCAGCATTTCAGGACCTGCCGTATCATGAATCGCAAGCAAGAGAAAGAGAGCATCTAAAGGGACCCAGCCAGAGTGGTTTGCCACAAAAAGCACTTCGCCTTCGGCTGGAATATGGTGTGCTCCCCGCACCTGAAAACCGAAGTAGTTCATATTGATCAGTTGACGTAGGGGTTTGAGAAAGCGTTTTTTGATTTGCTTAATATCTCGGGATGGAAGCTTTTTTTCAAACATGGTGATTACCCTTAACGCTTGCTTTGCTGTGTTTTCATCTTAATGCAAACCTATGGCTTTGGCGAGGGCGCGTGGGTTTTCTTTTATAGGAAATTAACCCTTGCTCGTTTATACTTTTTTAAGCAGTAGACAATTGACGCTGAAGATCCAGCGCACAGAAGGTAGAAGAAAATGTTGAATGTGATCAATTGGCAAGCCTTTAAAACGCGACCCAAACGTTTTTTAGTGCTGGATCTTACCATGTTGACCCTGGCCGTGATTCACCTGGTGCTCTTGCTTTTTGATACCACTTATCTGCATTTGCGGGGGACGTATGCCAGGGTATTGCCGCAGGTGGTGAGTCTCTATGATCCCATGAAGGGTATTGAGCCCCATCGTTTTACCCAGGATTATGCCCTTGCCGCAGAACGTTATTTTTTAGCGTGCCCTCAGGGGAGTCAACGCCAGCGCGACAATATGCAGCGACTTTCTCAACAGATGATTGAAGAAAACCCTTTTGAACGGGCCAAACTTTCGGGGCTTTTAGAACAAATTAAAGAACGCGTACGGGACCACACCGCCATTAACAATAGCTCACGGCAGGCGTTTAATTTCTACTGGAAATACGCCTGCAACCCTGGAGAACAGGCCTTTTATGAAAAAGAAATCGCTCCTTTGCTGGAGCTCAACTACTGGCGCCGAACGGCGACCAATGGCAAACCTGTCGATTATTTTTTCTACGTGGATTTATTCTTCGTCAGTATTTATCTTTTGGAGTTTATGCTGAGCTGGTTCTTTGCCATCCGCCGTTTTGGCAAAGAACAAAAGGTACTTTACCCGCTATACCATTGGTATGACATTGTCAGTTGTATTCCTCTACAACAGTTTCGTCTGCTTCGACTTTTACGCATTGGGGTTATTTTATATCGCCTGGTAAGAAGTGACTATATTCGTTTGCGAAACTCAGGTGTTTACCGGGCCTTAATGCGTTATCAGCGCATTGTGATGGAGGAGATTTCTGATCAGGTGGCGCTGAATATTTTGAATAATATTCAGGCCAAAACGAAGCTGGGCACCAACCGAGATCTGTTGGAAGAAACCCTGACCAGTCATCGCACCGAAATTCGAGACGTTATTGTCAGTAATTTGCAAACGCTGGAGCTACCCACCTTACAAACGCGCCAACCTGAGCTGGTGGTGGAGATTGCTCAGGTGATGATGGAAAGTATTGCGGCGACGGATGATTATCAAAATCTGGTGCGCTTACCGCTGGTACGGCCGGTGGTCGAGCAATTGATTAACGAACACAAAATTGCGGTGTTAACGGAACAAGCGCTAGATGCTTTTCTCGACAATTGGCAGACACGGCTACAAAGTGAAAAGGTTCAATCCCTGCTGCGTGACCTGATTGATGATGTGCTGGACCAGGCGATCCGCCTGTCGCTCAATGAACGCATTCAGGATCTGATGGAGGATATCAACCTGCAAATTTTAGAAGAGCTTAAAGAAAGCAGTACGGCTAAAATCTGGCGTGCTGAACAACAAGAGCTGATCGTAGAGCGGGTGGCGCGACGGGAAGCGATTCAGGCGCAAAAAAGAAACCCGAAAAAACCTTAGTGTTCCGCCAGAAACCGTGCTAAAGCCGCGTCATATCCCGGATCTTTAACCTGCTGAAGTACAGGGAGCTTATTTACGGGATTGTTCTGGGCTAAAAAGCCGGCCTTGCGCTGGGCTGCTTGTTGAAAGTTTTTTTGCCAGGCCTGGGGCAGGGTAAGGTAAATGCCAATTTCGGTCAACTGGCCGCGCGCGGCCTCGCAGCCGTGGCTGAGTCCTATGCGTACGGCCACCTGATTTCCTTTTGTATGATGAAAATAAAATGCTGAAAGACTGTCTTGCTCAAAGGTATATGCGCACTCGCCCGTTCCTTTGTCCACAAGATAATCCATCAAGTGTTGGCTAGAACGGAAGCGGGGAGGCTTCACGGGCAGGTATTTTTTGACGATGGGGTCTGCCAAAAGTGCTTTTAAGACCTGAGAATCTGGAAAGATTTGGGTCAGCTTAAGGGGAGACTGGCTCACCAAATTGAGGGTTTTAATCTGGCTATAGGCACCGGGGTGAGCTGTGGCAATGCAATTCCAGTTGTCGGACTGTTCGAAGGAAATCAGGGTTCCCACCCAGGATTTTAGCTGTACCTGACGTTCGGCTTCGCAAAACATTTCCTCGTCTCCCATGCTGTACAGCAAAGGAAGCAAATTTTTTTTAACGGGTTGTATTTGTTGAAATTGATCGCCACTGACTTTAATGTGGTAATCGCCCGCGGCACCTTGCCAATGGGGGGTTGCCTGAACGGGGAGTGAGGCCTGTAGGCCAAAGAGCAGACTGCCGAGGAGGACAAAAATGGAAGGAGCTTGCATGAGCTAAAAACTTTCTTTGCGCTTAATTATTTCTTGATTTCTAACATTTTATCTTAAAAAGCATAACAGTCTATTGTATTTTGTTTAGGGATCGATTATGCTTAAGGTCCGGTTAGTATTTCTGCAAGGCTTTTCGTGACCCGGCCCGTGTTCCGTGACTTACATTTTTGTTTGTTCTCAGCTCCAGCCCCCTTCATGTTTCCTCGCTTAGACACTCCCTGAGTTTTAAACAAATTGTAATAAGGAATTTTTTCTAATGAATATTTATGTAGGCAACCTGTCTTTCCAAACCACCGAGCAAGATTTAGGCGATCACTTTGCCCAATACGGCGAAGTCACCAGCGCTCGCGTCATCACCGATCGTGACACCGGTCGTTCACGTGGTTTTGGTTTTATCGAAATGGCTTCTCATGAAGCTGGCGAAGAAGCCATCAAAAACCTGAACGGTCAAGAATTCATGGATCGTAACCTGACCGTCAACGAAGCGCGTCCTCGTGAAGCGCGTCCCCGCTACTAAGCAACCCTAAAAGATATTTAAAAAAAGCCTCTCCACGGAGAGGCTTTTTTCTTGGTTGGTTTTATAATACAATACCCCTTAATATATAGGAGATAAGATATCAATGACAGATTTTTTTGAAACAAAAGCCCAGGATTGGGATCAACAACAGACTCAACGCTTGCTTTCTCAGGCTGTAGGTCAGGCAGTGGCTTCGCTTTGGGCTCCGCCTTCGCAAAAGCCGGTGATTTTAGATTTTGGAGCAGGTACCGGCTTATTGACTGAGAAAGTGGTGACGTTGGCTGAACATGTGGTGGCACTTGATACTTCACCGGCCATGTTAGCGCAATTGCGGCAAAAAGCAGACCTCAGTCATAAAGTGTCTGTGTATTGCCAGGATATTTTGCAACAGCCTTTGGTTGAAAGCTTTGATGCGATTGTCAGTGCCATGGCGCTTCACCACGTGGCGGACACAGGAGCTCTGCTCAAAGCATTTGCAGCACAGCTATCGCCTGGAGGGCAAATTTTGTTGGCTGACTTAGATGCTGAGGTTGGTGACTTTCATCCACCTGAAGCCGAAGGCGTTTACCACCATGGTTTTGAGCGTGCCCAATTACAGCGCCACATTGAGGAGGCGGGCTTTGAGCGGGTACAATGGGTGACTGCCCATACGATCCACAAAGCAGGTAAAGCTTACCCGATCTTTGTGGTCAGCGCGTTTAAGAGATGAATCGACTCCAGCCCGTGCCCTCATGGCCAAAGTCAAAGACTTCGGGGTGAATAATTTCGCCCAGAATTTCTAAGGTTTCGACCAGACGGGGGCCGGGCCTGCCCAGGTAATGGTGGCTATCCACCAGATAAACCTGTTGCTTTTGGACGGCGGGCAATTGCTGCCAGCCGCTTTGCTGGGTCAGCGATGGCATGGCTTTTTCGATATCAGGCAGGCTCAACCCCTGGGGACTGATGATTAAAATGTGCGGCTGGGCTTCGACCAGTTGCTCCATAGTAATGACTTCCGAAGCTTCGCCCATCAGTCCCATTAAATTATCTCCACTGGCCATCTCAATCAGTTCAGGCACCCATCGGCCCGCAGCCTGAAGGGGAGAAATACCGTCCAGGCAGATAATACCGGGCGGGGCGTCAAGGGCACCTGCGGCGACGGTGGCCTGTCGCTGTTGGAGCTTAAACACCAGATGATGCCCTCGCTCTTCATCACCCAGCAGACGGGCAATATCGCGGATGTGATTCCAGACATCTCCCATGTCTTCAGCGGCAAAGGTTTTGACCTGGGTGTGGCTGTTTTCAGGCGAAGCCCCTGTCAAGGCATCGGTCAATACAAAGTCCACTTCCTGGGCGGGATCGTAAAGAGGAAGTGATGTTAGCTCTGGCGGAAAATCACAGTGTTCTCCCCGCGCTACCAGGTGATCAGTGTAGCCCAGGGCGACAACGATTTCTGCCAGGGCGGGGGAGAGGGCGACAAGACTAGGCATGGTTTAACTCCTTGGCACGAGCGAGCAGATCTTGCTGTACTTGTCGGACCCGTGCGGGTTGCAGCGCTGCCTCAGGAATACGCAGCGCTTTGCCGTTTTCAGCCACTTTTTCGCCGTCTACAAGTGTCCAGCGTACATGGTCAGGTCCACTGGCGTACACAATGGCTGAGGTCAGGGCCTGGGCGTCTACGGTGTCTGCATGGGGGGCTAAATTGCACACCTGATTCAGATCCAAAGCCACAATGTCGGCGGCTTTGCCCACTTCCAGTGAGCCAATGGTGTCAAACCATCCCAGAGCTTTGGCCCCATTGCGGGTGGCCATGTCTAAGACTTCCTGAGCGGGTAGCGTGCGCGGACCGCAGCGGGGTTTATGAATGAGTCCGGCTAAACGCATTTCTTGAAAAGCGTTGAGGGTATTGTTGCAGGGCGCGCCATCTGCTGCCAACGCCACGTTGATACCCTGAGCCAACATTTCGGGTACTTTTGCAAAGCCTGATGCCAACTTCATATTGGAGCTGGGGCAGTGCACCACATGGGTGCCCGTTTCTTGAATGTACTGGGTTTCGGTTTCGTTCAGCCAAATGCAGTGGGCCAGCACCAGACGCTCGGACATTAAGCCAATATCATGAAGGTAAGCGGCATTTTCCTGACCCACCAATGCCCGCACCAATTCCACCTCTTTTTGGTTCTCGCTGCTGTGGGTATGAATCACTGTGCCACTTTCGGCGGCAAGGTCGCGCACCTGTTTTAAAAGGGGCTCGGTACAAGACACCACAAAACGGGGTGCAAAAGACACCCGAATACGGTCACTTTCAGTGCCATGCCAGCGCTCGAGAAGTTCTCTGGCTTCGCTCAGGGCGCTTTCGGTGTCTTCCATGAGATAGGGGGGGCAGGTTTCGGGGTGATCCATTAAACACTTGCCCACGTTGGCGCGAATCCCACTGTCCTTGACGGCCTGGAACACTGCATCGGTGTGGCGCACACTGGCCATATCTAAGAGGGTAGTTGTGCCAGAGCATAACAGCTCGTGAATGCCCAATTGCGCACTCAAATACATGCTTTCGGCATTGTGGGCTGCTTCATAGGGCCAAATGCGCTGGGATAGCCAGTCTAATAATTCCAGATCGTCGGCCATGTTGCGAAATAGGGTTTGACACAGATGAATATGGGGCTGAATAAAGCCGGGAAGTAAGGTCAGGCCTGTGGCATCTAAAACACTGACTTCAGCGGGCACGGGGGTGTCCCAGGGGTGTAACGCATAAATCTTGCCCTGGCGCACTTCAATGTGGGCTTGCAGCGCGTCACGGTTTTCGTTTTGGGTGAGCACTGTTCCATGAACAATCCATAAGGGGGACATGTGGTTTTCTTGCATTCAATATTGACTCGTTTATGTTCTTTGCAGGGCAAAAGGCCCGATCCGCTATTTTAACATATGTGATTTGTAATGCGGGTTACTTCTTTTGTCGCAAAAGCTGTGCTAGTCTAAAATGTATCATTGCTATTGATCTGGGTTGCTTATGAAATCACAAAAATCCGCTCGCACCTTAAAAGGCATACTGGCCTTCGCTTTTGTTTATCTTTTGTTCAGCTGCGCCAATTTGATTAACCAGGAAATTCGTCTTCAGCATTATTTAGCCCGTCTGAGCAGCGATCTGCAAGAAGTGGAGCAAGAAAACAAAGAGCTCAATCAACGCATTAAGCACTACGGTAGCAATGCTGGCATGGAAGAGCTGGCCCGCAAGCGTCTGGGCTACTACAAAAAAGGTGAAATTCCCCTGCGGGTGATCGAAGTGGCGCCTGCCTCTCTCGATGGTGAAATGTAGTCGGGTGCCAGTGAAATCTTTTTTCTTTGCAGGGCTTCTGGCCACCACCCTCTCTTTGGCTTTGAACACCGCTTTTTTAAGTTCCGCCTATGCGCAAAGCGACGAAGAAACCCTGGATGAAATCTCTTCTGATGCGGATACTTTGGAGTCCCTTCAAGATCAGTTGGATGTGCAAAGTTTTGAGCATTTAAAGTTTGAAGAGCGTTTTCAAGCTTTTCGGGATGCTTTGCCCTTTGATTTTTTTGGCTCATTGGCCCTGCGCTATTGTGGGATGTCGAATGAACGTTTTAATGTTCTGGGGAATGTCTTACAGGCGCGTCTCTCGGCCGGGGTTCGCGGGGAAGTTGATGAGCACTGGAGTTATGGTTTACGGGTGCTTAGCAATCAGAATGACAATTTCAATTTGTCCTGGTTTCCTGCCGGAGGCAGCGATATTTCACGCATCCCCTTTTTCATGGATCGTTACCATGTGAGCTGGAAGAGCGCAACACCCTCTGATAACAGCTCCCCCTGGATACCTGAAACCCAATTGGTTTTCGGAAAAGCCCGCAACACGCTGTTTGAAACCCAGCTGCTTTTTGATGAGGACGTCAGCTTTAACGGCTTGCAGCAGCATTTTCGTTGGAAGAATCCCCAGGGTGTGAACGCTGAGCATCTGGCGCTTCCTCAATGGCAAAGTGCGGGCCTTGAACTCCACGAAAGCATTGTGCTCATGGAAGGGCCTTTTATTACGGCCTCGCTGTGGTCTGCCCGTGCGACAGGGCGTTGGCAGTGGCTAGGGGGCAAACTGGATGCGGGGTTAGGCTACTTGCATTATGCCGGAGAAGATGTGCTGGCGGCGTATACCTATAATCCAGGTTATCGGGGACCCTATAGCACGGGAAATCGTGAGTTAGCGGACGGTGATACACCGGGGTACACCTCGGGTTTTCGTTTGCTAAATCCTTCGGTGCGTTGGCAATGGCAGTTTGAGAATTTGCCTGAAATTGAAGCAGTGGCCGATCTGGTGGTCAATACCGCCGCCTCCGATCGTAATCTGGGATGGCTGTTGGGTGCTCACGTGGGCAGTTTGCGTAAAGCGGGCGACTGGCAAGTGGCCTATTCTTACCACTGGATGGAGCAGGATTATCAACTGGCTCTGATGGTGGACGAATTTTTTGCGGGAACCGATGTACAAGGTCACCAAATTAATCTGACTCACCTGTTAACTGACAGCACCCATGCGGTGGCCACGCTTTTGACCCGCCAGCGCATTACAGAGCCCGAACAGGGCATGTTAACGATTTTTTATCTGACCTTGCGCCAGGATTTCTAAATGCCAGTGGGGCAGCGCTTGGGGGTCATCACGCTGGCTTTGTTTTTGGGCCACGCGGGGTTACAAACCCCGCTGCAAGCGCAGATTGTAAAGCCCACCATCAGTGTGCGGGTCTCCCCCGAGATTCAGACAAAAGCCTGGTTTCAGGGGTTTAAAACTCATTTATCCGCCACGACCCAGGTGCTGGACTTTCAGAACTCCCACTGTCAGTCTGAGTCTCTCATTTTAGACTTGCGGGCTGAACCTTTGCCTCAGGCCTGTCTGTCCCGACCGCAAAAGCGGTTGACCTTGCCTCCTTCTGCTGAGGTGCTTTATGCCTATTTGCAGCATTTGGGCTATCGCTTTTGGCATCCCTTGCGCCCTGTCACACCGACAGCGGTATCTGCTGAGCGCCTGGTGCATTTTAAGCCCCAGCTTCCGGAGCCGGCCCTCGATACACGGGGCTTTATTCCCCACACCATGCACCCCATTGAATTAACCCATGTTTTAAATGGCTGGGGGCTTTCAGGGGTGGAGTCCCGTGCAGACTGGGAGGCGCTCTTGCCCCATTGGGTTGCTTACCTGGAATGGCTGGTGGCCCACCGTCAAAATAAAGTCGAATGGGTGCTGTTAGAAAAAGGACGTTGGCGAGATTTTTCTCGCAGTGTCGAGCGTCAGGAGCGTCTGCGGATGCTTGTCACGATGGCCCATCAATGGGGAGTGAAAGTCGGCATCGATGTGCCGATGGCCCTTCAACAGCAAAACGGCTGGCGATTGGTATCCAACCCTTCTGCTCCAGCGGCACAGGTAGAACAACAGATTGAGCAAAGTCTCGACTGGTTGATGGGGGCTAACTTTGATTTTGTAAGCACCGAGATGGGTAGCACGGAGTTTAGCAATGGCGGGGCTGAATCCATGCTGCACAGCTTAAATCATGCCACTCAGTATTTGGCCGAGCGCTATCAGCGTCCTTTTGCCACCAAGGTGCATATTTCCAGTGGCCAAACCACCACAGATTATCGGGACCCTATTACAGGTAAGCCTTTAAACTATAATTTTTTGCCTTTGTATGCCGATCCCCGGCTGGGGGTGTTGCCCCATACGGTTCAGATTTATGCCTTGGACGATCCAGCGCCCACCTATGGGCAAAAAAACTTTGCTGACATGTTGCAATTTATGCGACAGGTCAGTGCGCAAAACCCTCATTTGCCTCAGCCTCGGGCCATGTACTGGTACCCCGAAACCGCTTACTGGGTCAATTACGATAACCATGTGCCTTTGTTTTTACCGGTTTATGCTCATCGGCGTTTACACGATCTGCATCTGCTGCACCAGGAGCAACTGGATCTGAGCGGACAGATGGTTTTTACCAGCGGTTGGTCCTGGGGGTATTGGCTCAACGATGTGCTCAGTGCCAACAGTGCCGTTACACCGTTGACGGAGCAAACAGAAAGCATCGCCATGCAGACCCTTTTACAGCAGGAATTTGCGGTGTTTGGGGCGGCAGCTCCGGCGCTGGTAAACCTTTTGCAAGATACCATGCAGGCCCAATACGAACTTTTGATTTTAGGTGAGGTGCATGGAGAACAGCCGAAAGATCCCGTGAAGCGCACGGGTATAGCTTACCTGGCGGGCCAGGATACCTGGAGCCAAATGGGGGCACTGATTCGTCAGTGGGGTTTAACGGGTTTTCAGACCCAGCCAGAGCGATGGCACTTTCATGAGGTGGCCCAGGACCCCTTTGCTGCCCAGGCCTACCGCAACGAAGTCCGCCCCCTTTTACAGGCCATGGATACCCAGTTTAGCGCCCTGGCTCGCCGGGCCGATGCGTTGCGGTCTCAGGTGCAGGGAGCGGCCCTCCCTTATTTTGAAGACATTCGCCGGGGACTGTGGATCAACGTATACCGTACGCGCCTTGTGATGGCTTTGTTTGAGGCTTCGCTAGGTCGCCATTACCATCACCCCGAGACCACCCGCCGTTATTTGGCGCAAGCCCGTGAGATCCTTGCGCAGGCGCAGTCTCTGGTGCGCGACCAACATCAAGATCTTCCGGCCCCCTGGGTGGTGGCAGCGCCTCACACCGTTCCGAACCCGACGGCTTATGCCTATGGTTACCTGTGGCCTGCAGAGGCACTCTATTTTTGGCAACGGGATTACCTGCAGGTGGAGCGCAATGAAATATCGCCGTGCCTGATGAATATTATTGATCCCATAGAAGTGGCTTTCCCGGAACCAGAAACGGAAGGCCTGGCCCAGGGGGCCAAAGCGGTGCTGAAGCATCTTCCCTTTTGGCGGGATTGCGTCGAGCTTAAAAAATGACGGTGTTATACTAAAAAAGTCCGTCATGAAAACACCAAAGGAATTTGTATGAAAAAGCCATTACTTTTGTTCTTAAGCTGTGCCCTGAGTTTATCTTGTTTGACCCCTGTGGCCGTAGCCCAAACCCCTTCTCCCCTTGGGTTGGCACAAGCCACAGACGCCGTCTTAAAGGCGCAGCTTGAACAAGCGTTACAGGCTTATAAGGCCCAGGATTATAAAAAGGCCAGTGCTCTGACCACACAGATTATTGAGCGTAACCCGGACTTTAACGCGGGCTTTGCCTATTACCTGCGGGGGCTTATGGCCTATGAGCAAAATCAGGCCCAGGCAGCCCTGCGGGATCTGAATGAGGCCATTGCGATTTCTGACAAAAATCCTTATTACTATTATGACCGTGCCCGCTCCTACGCCAAATTGGGAGAATACAACAAAGCACTGGCAGACTTTACCATTAGCCTTTCGCGCTCACCCAATGACCTGGCCAAAAAGGCCTATCCTTATAACGCCCGTGGCGTGGCTTATCTGTATTCACAGAATCTCCCCGCCGCATTGAAAGACTTTCAGCAGTCCACGGCCTTGGATGCCAACTTTAAGTTCGGGTGGTATAACCAGAGCCGGATTCACAATGAGCAGGGCGAATACGAAAAGGCCCTGGTCACGGCAAAAAAGGCGTTGACCCTTGATCCCAACTATGATGCCGCGTTCTATCAGCAGGGTCTTGCCTATCAGGGCTTACAGAAATATGATGAAGCCCTTAAAAACTTTGACAAAGCTTTACAACTGTATCCCGACTGGGAAGATTATTTCTTTAACGAGCGGGGCTTGACCCACCTTGCCCTGCTGGATTATCCCAAAGCACGGGCGGACTTTCAGCGGGCCCTTGATTTGAACCCCAAAAACTACAATGCGCTCAATAATCTGGGGCTCAGTTATTACCGTGAACAAAACCACGAAAAAGCCCTGGAAGCCTTTGCCAAAACCGTGGAGGTGAACCCCCAGTTTCCTACTGTTTACTATAATCAGGGCTTGACTTATAAGGCCCTGGGAAAATTTCCAGAGGCGATAGCGGCCTACAGCAAGGCCATTACTTTAAAGCCTGATGACGCCAATGCCTACAACAACCGGGGCCTGGTGTATGCCAGCCAGCGCAATTATGAGGCCGCGCTCAAAGACTTGTTTAAAGCAAGTGAGCTCAACCCCCAGGACAAGCGGGCGCTGAACAATATTGGCGATATTTACCGCCGCCAGAAAAAGTATGAAGATGCCCGCGCATATATTGAGAAGGCTCTAAAGCTCGACCCACAATATGTATTGGCCTTAGATAATCTGGGCATGATTTATTTTGGCTTGAGAGATTACACCCAGGCCGCGCAGGCTTTTGAAAAAGCGTTAAAGTACGATCCCTCTCGGGTTGCCACCCGCAACGACCTGGGCGTGACCTATCGCAATTTAAAACAATACGACAAAGCACTGGCCATGTTTGAAGCGATTTTAAAAGCTGATCCCAACAACGGTCTTGCCCTGACCAATATGGGGCGTGTGGAAAGAGATCGGGGCAATTGCGCCCTGGCGGACAAATACTTTAAGCAAGCTTGTGAAAAGGGCTATAAAGATGCCTGTAATCTCAGTTGTCAGCCCGACGAGGCAAACACTGAGCGACCTTCTACAGATTAGGCCTTAGCCCCATTTTCTCACCACAAGGCGCAGGTTCTGACCGGCGTCTTGTTTTTCTTCGGCCAGGGTGAAGCCCTGGGCTTGAACCGTTTTGAGTACTTTGTGGTAGGCATAGCGCTGCATGATCTGTTGTGAAATCTGATCTTGATCCTGGCCAATGCGCTCGCGAATGACCCACCAGTCTGCCACCATATCGTAGGCCTGGGTGTCATGGTTACGCACAAAGCCAATGTCATACTCACACAGTAAATCGGGGAACTGGGCGACCACCTGGGCGGGGCGCTGCTGCTGTTGCCAGCCGCGAATTTTAGCTTCGTGCAAAATGCGATAATCCAGCTCGCCCAGAGCCAACTCCAGACAGGCTAAATCCATAATTTGGGTCTTGACCCGAGTAAAATGCGACATGCTTTTGTATCCCCAATTCTGATGGTCTGCTTTGATTATAAAAGAGAGTGCAGGGGTGGGTCAATTTTATCTTTTCACGATTTCTGTCTTTGCTTTTTCTGTGTATACTAGTAGCAATTGAGTAACAAGGAGAATTCGTGTGAAAAACACTCAACTGTTTCAAAGCCTTCCGTTTTTAAAAGTCATTGCGGGTATCGAAAACTTTGATGCCGACAATATTCGTGAAGTTGCCCTGGCGGCCAGTGGTATTGCTGCTGCCATCGATGTTTCTGTAGATGAAGCCTCTGTGCGCTGGATTAAAGCCAATACTGACCTTCAGGTCTTCGTTTCTTCTTTGGATCCTAAAGCTCTGGCAAGCAGCCTGGAGTGGGGCACTGACTGGGTTGAGCTGGGTAATTTTCAGCCGATTTATGATCGCGGTGCCGTGATTAACCCCGATATGGTAATGACCTGGAGTCAAGAGCTGGTATCGCTGGTCAACGGCCGTGCGGGTATTTGTGTAACCTTGCCCGGTATTTTAGACCTGAAAGCTCAGATCCAACTGGCCCAGGAACTCGAAGCTCTGGGTGTAGACCTGCTGCAGATTGAAAACATCAGTGGCGATATTTCTCACGTGGCTCCTATTCAAGCCGCTGTTAATATTCCCGTGATGTTGAGTGGCAAATTACACTTAGACAATTTGGCTGAAGCCGTCGAAACCGGTGCCGAAGCCTTTGGCGTGGGCGCTGCAATTCGCAAAGCTGACAATATGACTGTTTATATTCAAGCGCTTCAAGATAGCTTGCAGGCTGTTCGCGTCTAAAACCTTGGAGCTTTTATTTATTCGTCATGCGGAATCCCTGGGTAATGTGGAACACATTATGCAGGGAACCCATGACTTTTTCTTGTCTGAACAGGGCGTGTGGCAATCACAAGTTTTGTCCACACGCCTTCAGCAAGAGCTGACCCATCGTCCCCCCGATGCTTTTTATTGCAGTCCTTTAAGCCGTACACGTCAAACCCTTGCCCCCACCCTGGAACATTTTAAAGAGATTCCCTGTCACTACGATGCCCAGCTTGTCGAGGTGGACTCCGGCATTTTTTCAGGGTTAACCTGGGCAGAAGCGGGAAAAAAATACCCCGAGGTGCAGGCGGCGTTCATGGCCTCTCGGGACTGGGGATCCGTGCCGGGAGGAGAGTCTAAGCAAGCCTTGTGGTTGCGCGCAGAGCAATTCGTAAAGGGGCTCACCCACAACACGGCCCACGACTTTGTGGTGATTATGAGCCACGGGGGCTTTATTCGCGCCTGCCTGAGCTATTTGGCTTGCGTTCCGCCAGAAGCACCGGTTTTTGTGTGTATTGATAATACTTCTCTAAGCCTGGCGGGCTCAAAAAACGCACGGCATTATATTCGGTACGTAAACGACACCCGCCACCTACAAGCCCATGATTTTCAACAGGATTTTATACCTCATTAATGTTTAAACAATACGCTTGTTCGGGTTTACTCTGTTCGCTGTGGTGCGTGCTGGCGATGCCAGCCCATGCGGATCAGGGCATTTCCCTTTCCATTGAGAGTTTATTTGCCCCCCTGGGTAAACAAGTGCAACAGTACCCTGAGTCTGCGCGTCAGGCCAATGGAACTTCCAGTACCCCTGCGGCTTCTCCGGTGGTTGATACCAGCCAGCCGCTGCGCACGGTGCCCGGCCGCGAAACCACAGAATGGCTAGGGGTATCGGGATTTGTGGATATTAACCGCAACTGGCGCTTTTTGTATGGTGCCCATACCACACTCTTAGAGCAGATGCTCTTTAAGTTTGATGGCGCTTTTGCCTTTATGCTAGAGCCCCTGGATAAAATTCCTGTACAAACTTACTTTTTGCTGGGGGCTACTCCTGTGTTGAGTCCTGATCCGGCACTTCCTGCGTTTTCACTGACCTATCAGACAGGGGTGGGGGTGAATTACACCTGGAACAACACGCTGTATACAGACATTCGAGTGAACTGGTATATGGCATCACTGGTGTCTCAGGACCAGAACCGAGCCCTGGGTTTAAACTGGAACCTGGGAACCTTTAGTCTGGGCCTGAGTACAGGATTGTTATTTTAAAAGTTCGCTCACGGAGAGGCGGTTGTTGATATTGTAAATAACACCCGCGAACAGCTCGGCCACGGAAACCTCTTTGTACCAGGGGTGTTGGCGGGCAAAATCTTCACCGTGAAATACCGCGTCGGTGCCAATCACTTTTTCAATGATGCCCTCTTCATAGGCTTTATCCAGCTTTTCGGTGGCGTTGCCATTGAAATAAGGCATTGAACAGGCCAGATAAATCTTTTTGGCTCCGTTTTCTCTGAGTAGACGGGCAGCGTTCACGATGGTGCCGCCGGTGGCGATCATGTCGTCGGCCATTAAAATGTTGCGACCTTCCACGTTACCAATTAAACGCATAGACTCGATGACGCTGGGTTTTGAGTAATCGCGGGTTTTATCTACCACCGCCAGATCGGACTTTAATTCGCGGGAGTAAAAGCGCGCCCGCTCCACAGAGCCCACGTCGGGGGAGACCACGGTGAGATCGGGAATGGGCTCATAACGCTGTAAGTAGCTAATAATCACCTGGGAGGCGTGCAGGTTTTCGAAACGTCCCCGGCGAAAAAAGCCTTCAATGGGTTCGGCGTGAATATCTAAGGTAATAATGCGGTCGGCACCAGAGGCTTCTAAAAAGGTAGCAATCTGACGGGCCGTAATGGACTCGCGGCCCTTTTTACGCTCCTGACGGGCGTAAGGATACTGGGGGATAACTGCCGTAATGCGGTCGGCGTCGGCATTGTAAGCGGCGTCAATGGCGGTGCAAAGGGCCATCAGGTTGTCGTTGACGCTGCGGCGATGGCGGTTCAGGGGATCATCGATGCATTGCACAATGTAAACATCATCGCCGCGAATATTATCTTCAATGAGGGTTTTGACTTCCATGTTAGAAAAAAAGACCTCTGAAGAGGCCCTGTGGCAAGTGGTAGCGTGTTCTCCGATGAGGTCATTCAGATGTCGGGCGATGCGTTCAGCAAAACCTTTACCTGAATCACAAGCGATAAGACTTAAGCGTCCTCTGGAACGGTCGATATCCATGGGATTCCTCGATAGAAAAACTTTCTCTTTAATGGCTAAATCACTGAATCGTGTCAACGTAGTAGAGCTTGCTGGCATAGGGTTTTCTCCAGACCTCGTCTCCCAATATTACACTACACGTTAACAGATTTTAGGACCCTTTGCCAGCCTCTCTCTCGGAGATTTGAACTGAATTTAAGCTTTTCGCAAAACACCTTTATGTCTTCTTAGGCTGGCTGTAATACAGTCGCAGTAAACCCCATGAAAATGCAATATGTCAATTTGCTTTATAACCCCATTGGCTTCAAAATGGAGTATCCTAGGGACAGAAACGAGAGGATATAAGCTGCGGTGAAAGAGAAAAAAATCGCTCAAACCAGCGTGCGTTTAATGCAGGGAGACATTACAACCTGTAGTGTGGACGCCGTGATCAATGTCAGTGGCAAAACCCTGATTCCCCTGGATCTGGATGAAGAGCCCGAAGCCATTCCCGCTCTGGCCGATCGACAGCCTGGTGAAGCCCCGCTCATTGAAAGTGGTAGCGAAGGGCTTAAAGCAGAGCAGGTGATTCATGCCCCCACTGTCGATACCACAGCCACGGCCGGGGCGTTGAAAATTCGCAAATCCATTCGCGCCATTCTTGAGCAGGCGCAACATGAGAAATTGACCAGTTTGGCGCTTCCCCCCATTGGCTCAGGTATTAACCGTTATCCCCTGGATCGCTGCGCTGAGATTTTGCTAGAAGAACTTTATAAAAGCGTTTCTCAGCCCGATAACTCCATTGAAAAAGTTATCTTTGTGCTGAAAAATCAAAAGAGCTACCGTATCTTTGAACAGGTATTGGAGCAATTTGAGGAAGATCATGACCTTACTTAATTCCCCACCCATTGCCATTACCATGGACCGTTTTTTTGAGCAGCCCGGCGGCTTGCGTATGCATTATGTCGATGTCGGAAGCGGTGCTCCCGTGGTCATGGTGCACGGCAATCCCAGTTGGTCCATTTATTATCGTCATTTGGTGGCAGCCCTGAGCCCCCATTATCGGTGTATTGTGCCAGACCACATGGGCTGTGGCTTTTCGGATAAACCCAGTGATGCCGATTATGCCTATACCCTTTCTCAGCGCATTGACGATTTAGAGCGTTTGCTGGAATCCTTAAACCTTGAAGAGCCAATGACCCTGGTGGTACATGACTGGGGCGGAGCCATTGGAATGGGTTATGCCACCCGTCATCCCGAAAAAATTGCACGGCTGGTCATTTTAAACACCGCTGCGTTTCATCAGCACACCGCCAAACCGGGAGACATTCCTCCGGCTTTGCGTTTGGGGCGTAATACCCGACTGGGGGCCTGGCTCATTCAACAACACAATGCCTTCTCTGTGGCCGCCTCCTGGGTGGGTTGTAAACAACATCCCATGTCAAAAGCTTTGCGTCGGGCCTATCAAATGCCTTATAACACGCCCGAGCATCGCATCGCGACTTTGCGCTTTGTTCAAGATATCCCTTTGCACCCTAACGACCCCGCTTATGAAACCCTGTCCACCATTGAAGACAAACTGTACCTCTTTGAAAAAACGCCCATGCTCATTTGTTGGGGTATGAAAGATTTTGTTTTTGACAAAGATTTTTTAGCGGTCTGGGAAGCACGTTTTCCTCAGGCCGAGGTGTATCGCTTTCTTGAAGGCGGTCACTATATTCTCGAAGATGCCCATGAAGAAGTAGTTCCCCTAATTCAGAGCTTTATGCACGGGGCACCTCTTCCTCACTTCAATCCTGCTGAAGTGAGTCGGGCATAATGACAGAGGGCTTACAGGAGCATGGTGTTGTAAATATTGCGGCCGCTTTGGATCGCAATGCGGAGGAGGCGCCTGAGCGACCGGCGCTTATTCTGGCCACCGGCGTTAAAGCGGGTGAAATTCAGTACACCACCTATACCTTTGCCGAACTCTCACAAGAAACCAATGCGCTGGCAGCAGGACTCCTATCTGCTGGCTTAACGCGGGGTATGCGTACCGTCTTAATGGTGCCTCCGGGCCTGGCTTTTTTTAGTTTGATGTTTGCCATGTTTAAAGCGGGGATTGTTCCCGTTTTGATTGATCCCGGAATGGGACTGTCCAATTTAAAAGTTTGTCTTGCGGAGGCTGAACCGGAAGCATTTATTGGGATTTCTAAAGCTCATGCTGCCCGCCTGGCCCTGGGTTGGGGCAAATCCACCCTAAAACATTTTGTTACGGTGGGGCCGCGTGTGGGCTGGCAAGGCTGGCGTTTAGATGCACTGCGCCAACGGGGTGCCAAAGCCCCTTTGCTGGGCACCGTGGATACCCGTGCTGAAGAAACGGCGGCGCTGCTTTTTACCAGCGGCAGTACGGGGGTTCCCAAAGGCGTTGTCTACAGCCATGAAAACTTTCAGGCGCAAATTGATAGTTTGCAGAGGGCCTTTGCCATTGAACCGGGTGAAGTGAATCTGGCTACTTTTCCGCCTTTTGCCCTGTTTGACCCGGCGCTGGGCATGACCTCAGTGGTGCCGCTCATGGATCCCCGTAAGCCCGCTGAAGTGAATCCAACTTTTATTTTTGATGCCATTGCACGTTTTCAGGTAACCCATATGTTTGGCTCTCCAGCTCTTTTAAACAGGGTCTCTCGTGCCGGGGTTCAACCCGAGGGGTTGGCACAGGTGAAACAGCAAATGCAGAGCGTCCAGCGGGTCATGAGTGCGGGTGCGCCTGTGCCTTATCAGACCCTGGAGCGTATGCATCAGCTTTTGTCTTCCGAGGCGAAAATTTGGACGCCTTACGGAGCCACTGAGTGTTTGCCCGTCAGCGTTATGGACAGTCAAAGTATTCTTCATGAAACCCGCGAGCAAACGGCCCGTGGCGCAGGGGTCTGTATTGGGCATCCGGTCACGGGTTTAGAGGTGGTTCTCATTCCGATCCACGATGAACCCATTGCCGATTGGTCTGAGGTGGAGCCGATTACCGAGGTGGGCGTTAAAGGTGAAATCGTGGTGAAAGGCCCCAATGTGACCCGAGCCTATTTCAACCGGGAGGCCTCTACCCAGGCTGCTAAAATTCAGGATGGCGACCACGTGCGACACCGTATGGGCGATATCGCCTATTTTGATGCGCAAGGACGCCTCTGGTTTTGTGGGCGAAAAGCCCATCGGGTCGAAACGGGAGATGCAGGTCAGCGTGTGACGCGCTATACGATCCCCTGTGAAGCGATTTTTAATACCCATCCAGCGGTATTTCGCAGTGCTTTAATTCAGGTGAACCGTGCAGATCAAGCGATTCCTGTGGTGTGTGTGGAGCTTGAAAAAGAGATGAATCCCGCGGACATCAGCCCGGCTCAAATTATTTTGGACCTGCAGGATATGGCGGCCCAACATGAGGCTACACGCGGTATTTATCACTTTCTCTTTCATGAAAAACTACCGGTGGACATTCGCCATAACTCGAAAATATTCCGTGAAAAACTGGTCCCCTGGGCCGAAAAAAAATTGGGAGCAGCCTAGATGCGCATTTTTATTACAGGAGGCGGTGGCTTTTTAGGGAAAGCCATTGTGAAACAGCTTGTAGCAAAAGGGCATGAGGTGGTTTCTTATTCTCGTCGGGCTTATCCTGAACTGGCGGCGTTGGGGGTGATTCACTGCCAGGGAGATCTCGGAGAGCGCACACGAGTCATTGCGGCCATGAAAGGTGCAAACGCGGTCATTCACACTGCCGCTAAGGCCGATATCTGGGGGGATTATCTGGATTTTCATCAGGCCAATGTGTTGGGTACAGAAAATATTTTGGTGGCTACCGACCATTGGGGCATCGATAAGTTGGTCTATACCAGCTCTCCCTCCGTAGTACATCCTGGTGAAGGTGGCCTTGAAGGCGTTGATGAAAGCGTGCCTTATCCCGAGCATTTTGAGGCTTTTTATCCCAAAACTAAGGCCATTGCTGAGCAGATGATTCTCAAGGCCAACGGCCCTCAACTGGCCACGGTAGCGTTACGTCCCCACCTCATTTGGGGGCCAGGCGATCCGCATTTTGTACCCCGCCTGAGCCAGCGGGCCCGCGCAGGTAAACTGCGCCTGGTGGGATCAAAGGATCCTCTGATTGATACGGTGTATGTGGACAACGCCGCAGATGCGCATTTACTGGCGCTGGAGCGTCTGGCGGTGGACAGCCCGATTGCAGGCAAAGCGTACTTTATTACCCAGGATGAGCCCCTGCCCGTTTCTGAGTTTGCGAATCGTATTTTAGATGCAGCAGGACTTCCTCCCGTCAAGCGACGCGTGCCTTTGGGCGTGGCGCAGCTGGCGGGATCACTGTTTGAAAACGCCTATCGCTTGTTGCCCCTTAAAGGCGAGCCTCAGTTTACGCGGTTTTTGGTGCATCAGCTCTCCACACCGCATTGGTTTAACATTTCAGCAGCCAAAAAAGATTTAGGGTATAATCCAAAGGTCAGTCTTGAAGAAGGCATGGCACGTCTCAAACATCATCTGCAAACTCAAGAGGGTCAACATGTTAACTAAGAACGTCTTGCTGATTGGAGCTTTGTTTTTGAGTGCGTGTACAGCAGGCGCAAGCAATACAGGTACAGGTACAAGTAACTCACAAGGATCCTTGATCGTTCAAACCCTTTCTCCGATTTGTGTGGATCAACTGCAGCAACGCGATGTTATCCCGCAGCAGGCCAAAGATTTGGGAATCACGGAAGCGCAGGTGTGCGATTGTGGTTTGCGGCGTACCGAAACTAAATTTTCGGCAGATCCTCAGTTGGTGGTGACGATTTTAACGGATCGTGATAAACAACTTGAAATTCTGTCGGAATTGGCCACCGAATGTGCTTCTGAACTGCTACAACAGGCCTTACTCAGACAAACCCGTCCCGTTTCTTAATCTAAATATTAAATCCTTATGATGAAAGGTTTTTCTAAAATGAAAAAATCATTCCGTTTATTAATGGCTGGTCTGAGCTTAAGTTTCGTATTAACCAGTTGTGGTGAAGAAATCCTCAATGGATTAGACGATACTAGTTTACCTGCCAACGGCAATACCTCTACCAGCAGTAACACCAACACCAGCACCAACACAGCTACTGGTTCTGCCAGTACCTCTACTGGTAACGCCAGTTCTTCAAATCCTGGTGCGGCCAATCCTTTGGCTGAGTTCGTCAAATCAGGCGATACCTATTTTGGGCCCACGGGCGCAAACACCAATTTAGACGTCAGTCTTTCTGGTAACGATGCCGCAGGCTCTCGTTACGGCGGACCTGATGATGTAGTGGGCGTCCTTGTGGTGGTGCGCAACAACAAAGGCTATATGGAAGTCGTGAACTTAGAAAACAAAAATCGTTTCCCTGTGGTGTATGCCAGCACGGGCGAAGCCTTTAGTGTACCTGCCGATACCCTCGGTGGTAAGCCTTTCCCCTCTCTTTTTGTAGGTGAAATTGCTTCTTTAACTGAGTTCAAATTTGATCACCGTGTCGCGCCAAACCCAGAAAAGTGCAACCAGTACACTGCCACCTATAATAGCAATGGTAAATACCTGGCCAAAGTCACCTCAAGTCAGGGTGCTTGCCGTTACACCAAAGCAGGCGTCTAAGTCACCTCGCTTTAGCGGATAACGAGAAACTATCCAAAAGGGCCTCCAAACATGATTTGGAGGCCCTTTCTTTGTGTTACCGGATTATCCATTGCGTTTGAGTAAGCCCGCCCGTTTGGCGTAGGCTTCCGCCAGGCCAAAAATAAACAGGCCCAGGGGAATTAAGACCCCTGCCATCAAAAACAAACGCAGCAAAATGGGGCCTAAAATGCTCCATCCTGCGCCTTCTAGCAAGGCGGCACGGACCCCTTGTAAGGCATAGGTGGCCGGCGAAAACACCGAAAACATCTGAAGCCATTGGGGGAGTGCGCTAACAGGATAATAAATCCCGCTGACCAGTAAGATCAAACCCTCCATAATATGGGTGGCCTGGGCTCCTTTTTCTGGAGAGAGCAGCGGTAAGACCGCGGCCATGAGACCCAGTCCCACAAAGCTGAGACTGGCGACTGCCAGTACCAGAAGCGCCCCTGCAAAATTCGCATGGGGCAGGTGCATACCCACAATCAGACCCACGGCTCCCAACACCAGGATGGTGCGAATAAAACCGTAGAGCACTGCATAGGTGCAGATGCCACCCAGGTGGGTTAAGCGGTGGATGGGAGCCATAAAGGTTTGCTCAATGGTTCCTTCCCATCGCTCCCAGGACACCGACTCAGACACTTCTCGAAAAATAACCCCGAGAAAGCCCCACATCAAGGCCCCAATTACCAGATAAAAAATATAGTCTGGCTTAACCTGATGCCCTTGCTCTTGCATGCCAATAGCAATAAAGGCAATGGTCAGTGTGTTGACAATGGTGTAAAACAAAAACACAATTTCCCAGGCAAAGTAACGCCGACTGAGGGCAAATTGGCGCTCCACAAAGGCCATTACAGCCTGCGCTTCGTGTTGTCCGATCCGTTTAGCTTTGTTCAACATAATGTATCTCCTCTTGTGTCACCCCGGTCAGCCGAAAGAAAATGGTTTCCAGGCTAATGTCTGCGGGGGACTCAGTGGGGTGTGCTACCTGTTGTTGTAGTTCGGGTAGCCGACCCACGGCAATAATTTCACCTTTGGCCATGATGGCGATGCGTTGGCACAGGGCCTGTGCTTCCTCCATATCATGGGTGGTGAGCAAAATGGTGGTGCCTTCGTCTTGTTGCAAATGCTGAATAAACGACCGTACCTGTTTACGAGACACAGGATCCAATCCCGTGGTGGGTTCATCCAGTAATAAAACGGGAGGCACACTCAATAGGGCCCGTGCAATGGCAACTTTTTGCTGCATGCCACGGGACATATCTTCAATGGGTTCGTCAATTTTTTCGGGAGCCAATCCCAGGTGATTGAGAATCCATTGCATACGTGACGCTTGACGGGACGGGGATTGCCCATACAGACGCGAAGCGTAATTCAGGTTTTCGCGGGCAGACAGTTTTTTAAAAAAGGCTGCATCTACCGCCACCCGATTGATCAAGCGGCGCACTTGCATGGGATCTGCGGTGGGATCATGGCCCAAAATGCGCAGCTGACCTGCATCGGGTAAGAGCAGGGTTGATAGCATCCGAATTAACGTGGATTTTCCTGAGCCGTTAGCGCCCAGTAATCCAAAAATCTCGCCGCGAGGCACTTGAAAAGAAATGTCTTTTACGGCCATGACGCGCTTGCGTTTTTTTGCCCAAAAAGGGCCGTCTACAAAGCTTTTGCAAACGTTTTGACATTCAATAGCAAACATAAAAATGGTCTCCGGGTAGTAATGTGGTCTCTACCCGGTGCTTGCTAAAGCAAAAGCGGTAAGGGTACAGACCGAAATGTCTGTACCCCTGGGCTGCACAGACGTGTCAGCGGAAAGGAGGTACAGACAGAGCCAGGGTTAAACCAGAATCCACAGGGACTCCGATGCAGGCTTGGGTATACATCAATGGGGTCATGGCGCTGTCATCCTTTCTGTATGAAATTGTTTTTGAGATGTAAGAATAAGGGACGCCAGGCAAGATCAAAGGTTCCCAAAGTCCTTGATTTTTTTGAAAAAGTTTTTTAAAGGAGGAGATACATCATGTATACTTGGGTATGTTATCTGTTGATGTAAAGGACTGTGCTTCATGGCTAAAAAAATAAAAACCCAATATGTGTGTACCGACTGTGGTGCTCACTTTCCCCGCTGGACGGGACGCTGTGGAGAGTGTCAGGCCTGGAATACCTTAGAAGAGCGTCTGGTGACTACACAGAAAAACAATCTGAGTGCCGAGGTGGCCTGGCAAAATGCAGATACAGCGGAGCTGTTGCGCTTAGAAGACATTCAGTACCAGGAGCAAGATCGCTTGCCCACCGGACTGGGGGAATTGGATCGGGCACTGGGAGGCGGCATGGTACCCGGCTCTTTGATTTTATTGGGGGGAGAACCGGGCATTGGTAAATCCACCTTGCTTTTGCAATCGGCCTATTATATGGCAGAACGCTTGCAGCATACGGTGATCTACGTTTCGGGAGAAGAATCTGCACAGCAAATTAAGTCGCGAGCACAGCGACTGGGCTTTACCCATTCTCAAAACTTTCGCCTGTTGGCTGAAACCGAGATGCAAAGTATTTTGGCTTTATTAGAGCAAGAAAAACCACAGGTGGTGATCTTTGACTCGATTCAAGCCATTTACGATGGACGTTTAAGCAATGCACCCGGCAGCATTAGCCAGGTTAAAAACACCTGTAATTTGGTCATGAAGCTGGCCAAGCAAAAAGGTATTTCGGCCTGGATTATTGGTCACGTCAATAAAGATGGTGATATTGCAGGTCCTAAAGTGCTTGAGCATATGGTGGATACAGTTTTGTATTTTGAAGGGGAGCGTTATCGCTCTTTTCGTCTGCTGCGCACCATTAAAAACCGTTTTGGGGCCACCCATGAAGTGGGCGTTTTTGATATGACCGGTGTAGGCCTGGAAGAGGTCT
Source organism: Candidatus Sericytochromatia bacterium (assembly GCA_964229355.1). GTDB lineage: Bacteria > Cyanobacteriota > Sericytochromatia > UBA7694 > UBA7694 > CAXRDE01. The sequence continues at coordinate 274,678 of CAXRDE010000016.1, forward strand.
CGAACCCCTCTTCTCTCTTTTTGGCGGAGTACGATGGTGAGAGCAGTGGATCAGCCATTGTCCCCACCCTGGAAGGTACGCGTCCGCTGCTGGTAGAAATCCAGGCGTTGACCTATAGCTCTTATGCGAACTTTCCCAAGCGTTCGGCCAATGGTGTGGCTTATCAGCGTTTGAACCAGATTATTGCGGTACTCGAAAAGCGGGTGGGCTTGAACTTTAGTAAGTTTGACGTGTTGGTGAATGTGGTAAGTGGTATTGGCATTGAAGAGCCTGCAGCAGACCTGGGTATGGCCATGGCACTGGTGTCGAGTTTTCGCAATGTGCCTTTGAACTCCAGAACCCTTTACCTGGGGGAAGTGGGCCTGGGGGGAGAAGTGCGGTCAGTGAATCAAATTGAACGGCGTCTGTCCGAGGGTTTCAAACTGGGCTTTCAGCGGGCTGTGGTACCTGAGCGAAGCCTGCCTTTGAAAGAGACCTTTGCAGGTATGGAAATTATTGGCGTAAAAAATATGCTGCAGGCCTTGAAAACAATTCCTGCAGCATCAGAGACTTAGATAAAAGTCAGTGTCGACTTAGCGACGAAGTAAACCGATTTCACCGTTCAGCTCTACATTTTGCACCACGGCTTCGCGGCTCATATTGCTTACCATCAGGTGCAATTCCTGGGTTGAAGCAAAGGCGTTCACACCCATAACGTAGGTATTAATACCGGGAATATAATCCACGGTGCGTAAGCCGTATTTTTGGTTGAAGTTTTGTAAGGCCTGGCGACCCGCTGAAGGGTTGAATTGAACCAAAACTTGAGCTGCGGGGGCTACGCTTTGGCTGCGAACCATGTTCTGTTGAGGAAGGCTGTGGAATTGGGTGGCCACTGGAGCAACAGCGCGACCGCAACTGTTAACGCTGGTGACGAGGGCGAACATACCGAGAGAGAATACCAAATTTTTGAGGGTGTTTTTCATTTTTCTTAGTCCTTGATTTATCTTTTCTTAAGTTTTATTTAACCTTATGGATTTAGTATATAACCAAGGATGCTTTTTTGTCAATAAAAAAGTATAAATATACTTAAAAATATTTCTATATAACTAATAAGTTATTTTTACCGGGCTTTATTCTATATTGTTGGGGTGCGTATAAAACCCTGGTGTTCTCTGCATCACGCGCTGTTCCTGCTCCAGTTTGACCAGATGAGCACGCAAGCTGTCCTCAGCAAAAGTCGCTAAAGAACTGTCCAAATTGGGATATACAAGGTCACGCAATTGGGATATGCTGAGCTGTTTGCGGGGTGAATCGCTGTGAAGTAACGCCGCTTCAATGTGTGCCTCCCGTTGTAGACGATGGTGGATATAATCGGCGAAGGTTTGAGAGGGGTGTGTCACCATGGGCCCGTGAGCGGGGAAGGCGCGTTTTAAATCCAAATCGATGAGCAGTTGTAAGCTCTTTAAGTAGCTTTGCATGTGGCCGTCAGGATCTGTGCTGTTTGCGGGGTGTTGAATGACAATACTGCCAATACCCGCCACCATGTCACCCACAAACCCCAGCTTGCGTTGCCTGTCAATAAAACATAAATGCCCCGGGGCATGGCCTGGCGTATGTATCGCTTCGAGCTGCATGGGATAGTGGGGGTCATCGAGGACCCAGGTCTCGCCGCTGTCAAGGGTCCGATCGATACGCAGGGGGTAGGCTTGCTGTTTTAGACGCTTTTGGGTTAACGAATGGGCCATGACAGGCAGTTGAAACGCTTGTTGTAAGTGAGCTGCAGCCCCAATATGATCGGAATGGTGGTGGGTTAGCAAGATGGCTTGCGCCCGATGGCCTTGTTGCAAGCGCCTTTCAACTTGAGCCGTAAGTAAAGCTTGCTCCTGAGGGTAAGGGGTTGCAGGGTCAATAATGACAAAGTCTCTGGCTCCCACAAGATAGGTGTTGGTATGGGTTGCCGGCTCAAGGGTTGGGGTACGCAAGGGCAATGATTCTACACCGGGTTGCGGGATGATGGGCAAAGGTAGGGTTTCTCGGTTGTGATGGTCACTGCTAAGCTGTTGATGGATAGCGGGAGAAATGGGTATACGGGCATGCACGAGGGTGTGTAAGACATTCAGCACAGGCGGAGGCACAAGGGCTTCCCCCTGAGACCAAAGCCTGAGTAAGGTTTCGGGTTTCCACCATTGGGCCTGCTGGGCTTCTTCTGATATCAGTGGGGGTAGGTCATAAGGGTAAAGCGCATAATGGTAAGCGGCCTCAAACCGCACGGTTTGAAAGGGTGGCGTAATCCGCCAACCGATCGGTTTCATCTCGTCGTAATCGTCAGGGCTATAACCCAGTTCTGGGCGCAAGGATTGCCAGGATAACTGACCTGTATTTAAGGCGGTTTGCCATTGCTGACGCTGTGCTGTGTTGATGACTTTGGGCGTGAGATACAAAGCGGTTTCTTCAAAGAGCTCCCGCAAGGCGGTGTCCTCCAGATTTTGATCAGAAGGATCTTGCTTACCTCCGGGAAACGCCCAGTAATTGGGGTAAGCCCTTAAAAAGGGGCTGCGTTGGAGTAATAATACCTCTAGACCGTCATGATCTCTCAGTAAAATCAGGGCGGCGCCTCGCAAGAATTGAGACGTAAACGCAGGCGTTTGGATCAAGGGGCCGCCTCAAGGTTGAGTTCCGGCGCATGGAGTACCATGCCCATTTCTTCGGTGCTTACAATGCCTACGTAAAACCCTTTGTTCCAACCGGTTTTTACGTAGCCCTTTGCTTTCTCGCCAAAGTTTAAAAAGGGCAGGTTACCCGGTTTTTGGGTCAATTGGTTAAATTGGGTAAGAGCGTCGCTTGCGGGGTGCTGCAGGGAGACCAGGAAGCCGGCGCACAGATTATCCTGGGGGCGTTCTTCTTGAATGCGTTTGAGATCAGAAAGCAGGTTCCGCACCGACTCTCCATTCACTTCATGGTCAATACGAAAGAGGCCAATGAGTTGCTCCTGACTGTTATATGCCAGTACATCAAACGTGGCGCTGAAACTTCCCATTTTGACGGGTTGAATAAATTTTAGGGACTTGATTTGCCAGGCCCATTCAAAGCGCGATTTTAAACGAACAAAATCAGCGGAGCGAGAAATGGCATACATGACTTCGTACATCAACCAATTCACGATCCGGTAGTGGTTTGTTTCTCGCAAAATGTCGGAGTACTTGATCTCACGGTTACCAATGGTGTAAGTGGGATCCTGGGTCATGACGGGTCTTAAATCGGTGTTTCGCAGTGCTTCTTCGAGAAGCTCTGAACTGAGTCCTTTGGCTTTTGCACCCACATACTGCGATAGATTTGGGCGATTTGTGGATTTGGTGACCACTTGCAACTGGGACTCCACCAGCAGTTTTCTGAGGCTTGGACCAATAAGATTCATGCGGGGTGCGTAAATTTTTACGTCTGCAAACTCATCGTCATGAGAACCCGCGGGGTAGGGCATGGTTACCGAAAACACCTGTTCGCCGTCTAAGAGGGCCGACCAGCGAATGTTTTGGCGCTCTTGTACCTTAATCATGCCGCTATAATTGCGAGATTTATGGGTTTCAATCACTTTGCCCACCTCTCCTGCAGAAGACATAGGGTGTTCTTCAAGCAAAGTATGGGCACCGGTTAGAATCGCCAGGAGTACGAGCCACGGCTCGTCTTTTTCTAAAGGAATACACTGGGTCATTTCAAATTTTTGCCAGGCAGCCATCATGCGGTAGGCCTCAGCGCCCGTTAACTCCGAGTTTTTGGACACCGCTCCCACGATTAAGCCTTTGTAAATGAGCAAAATTACCGAGTTGTTAATAATGAGTCCCTGGCTTTTGCCTTCATATTTGTAAATGGCCTCTAGCATGGTATTGGTGGTCATGTTTTCCACGTTCCAATCCCTTAACACGCGGTGAATGACTGCATAAGGCGTGGCGTCATCGACACCCTGTAGCAAATTATAGTTTTTGCTACGGCTGCCGCTGTTGCCCGCCAGGGTTAAGGGCGAGCCGGTGCTGATGGTCTGATTTCGAGACTGCGTGTGACTCATGTTATCGCCGTATTGGGTGGGCATTTCACGGTGGTTACTGGAGACACTTGCGCCGCTCACGGCGGTTTGCGACAGGTCGATAACATCTGAACTCGGATAGTGCTGGGGACTATCGCTGAAAGCATTTAAAATTTGCTTGAGATCTGCAGCCATATCCATGGCGGTGTCATAGCGTAAATCGGCGGTTTTGGCCATGGCTTTAAAAATAATACCGTCTAAACCCTGAGGAATCTCGCGGTTGAGTTCGCTTAACAAGGGGGGCTCACTTTGCATGATCTTCATAACAATTTCCCCGATATTGCTTCCGTTATAGGGAAGACGGCCCGTCAGAATTTCATAACCTGTGACACCCAACGAATAAATATCCGCTCGCTTGTCCACGTCCTTGGGGTTCATGAGCTGTTCAGGCGAAATATATAGCAGGGAACCTAAAATAGATCCTGCTTTGGTGAGCTCTGAGTTGCTGGCTTCCAGGCGGGCAATCCCAAAGTCTGCGAGTTTGGTGGTGCCGTTGTCTAAAATCACGATGTTGGCGGGTTTAATGTCGCGGTGAATAATGCCCTGGTGGTGGGCGAAGTGAAGGGCTTCACAGGTTTGAATCAGCGCTTTTAAAGCCACGGGTACAGACAAAGGCGAATGAATTTGTAAGAGTTCCGACAGGTTACGCCCCTGTAAAAACTCCATCACCATATAGTAGCGGCCTTCGTATTCGCCAAAGTCAAAAATACTGACAATATTGGGGTGATTTAACTTTGCACTGGCTTTGGCTTCACGCTTAAAGCGCTCCACCAGCTCCAGACGGGTTTCTTGCGTCATGTTGGGATCATTGGGCAATTCAATCACCTTAATGGCCACGTGACGGTCCAGACGCGGATCAATGGCATCGTAAACGACACCCATGCCTCCCCGACCCAGCTCACCTAAAATATCGTATTGTGCAATCTTCTGTGTCATGTTTTATTTCCACTGTGTTTCGTTAGAACCGCTGATCCATTTGGTATTGCGTACCTGGGTAGGGGCTGCGCCATCGCTCTTCCAACCCAGAATTTCATACACAGAAACAGGCTCTTCTTTGCCTTTGACTTTAACGGTGCCGCAGTGGCGACCATTGGCGCGATCCTGAATCAAGTCATAGGTGCTCTGGGAGACAATAATGCTGGTGCCAAATTCTTTGTTGAGCCCTTCCAGGCGAGCAGCAGTATTGACTGCATCCCCAATGACGGTGTAGTCCATTTTTTGGGGGGAACCAAAGTTACCCACCAGGGCTTCACCGGTGTTTAAACCAATGCGAATTTGCAAAGGCACCATACCTTCAGAAAGCCATTTTTCGCGCAGCTGAATGAGTCGACTTTGCATTTGTAAGGCGGTGTTAACGGCTTTGTAGGCGTCGGTTTGTGGATTGTTAGGCCCTACGTTACCCCAGACTGCCATGACTGCGTCCCCAATATATTTGTCCAGGGTGCCTTCGTTTTCAAAAACAATTTCACTCATGGCCGTCAGGTATTCATTCAGAATGTGCTCAACTTCATCAGGAGGCAGGCTTTCAGACATCGAGGTAAAACCTGCAATATCTGAAAATAAGATGCTCACCATGCGCCGTTCGCTTTTTAAACTGGGCATGGTGGTGGGATCTTTCAGTAACTCTTCCACCAGCCTGGGCGATACATAAGACTTGAAGAAGCGACGCACCCTTCTTTTTTCACGTTCTTCGATTAAAAATCGGTAAGCGTACGAAGCGGCGTAGGCCAAAAATACACACAGGGTGGGAGCAAACCAGTCCATAAACAAGCGTTGGAACTGAAAGAAATAAATGTTGACGACGCTATAGGCCACGGTAATTAATAAGATCAGAGCCAGGCCACCCAGGGGCCGTAAGAATGCGAGTAAAACCGAGGTGAGAATCGCCAGGATGAAAATCAGCAAGGTATTCAGCTTGTTTGAGACAGGCTGATAGGGCGTATTGGTACGCAAGGTTTCAAACATATTGGCGTGGACTTCGACCCCTGGCATTTTCACCAGGCTGACAAAAGGGGTATTTTTGGTGTCCTGTAAAGCTTCTGCGGTGGCGCCTACCAAAACGATTTTGTTTTTGAAATAAGCATCAGGTCGTTGGCCTACCAATTGCATAAAATAGTCGTCGCCAAAGCCGGCTTGGCCGAGGCGGTAGGGAATGTAAGCGGAAAGGGTTTCGTGGCTTTTGGCAGGACCCACAAAGTTAATCCAGAGTGGGTCTTCTCCATAGCCTTTGAGAGCTTCCGCTTTTTCCGGAGCCACCAGATCCAGCAGTTTATAAGCAAAAGAAGGCTCATAACGGCCGTCGACGGTCATGGGTGAAGGCATCAGATCCTCTGCCTGAATATCTGTGAAAATACGTCCTTTACGAATTTGTCCGTCAATATCCTCAGGAAAACCCACAAAACCAAAGTTCGCAACAGACTCAAAGTAAGGGGGGCTAAAGGACAGGGCGTCTATGGCACCGGTTTCTTCAGCGCCAGAGCCGCTGATACGCGAAGAACTGCCATAATCAAACTTACTGGCGATCAGAACCTTGTCAGGGTGAGCTGCCAGGGTCTTCTCTAAAATCGCATCGGCTTCAGGTAGGTTGGACGGGGTGAGGAACATGATATCAAAAGCGACGGCTTTGGCACCGTAGCCTAACAGTTTATCAATCAGACGGGCATAGACATCTCGGGTCCAGGGAAAGGTACCCACTTCTTCGAGAGAGGCTTCGTCAATGGCTAAAATAATGACATCATCGGGGGCTTGCTTAGCGCCCCGGAAGGTTTCAAAGCGGGTATTATAAAGGCTGAGCTCAATGCGCTGAAAGAGTGGGGAAAAGGTATTGCCTAAAAAGACCAGGCTTCCAATGACCAACCCGATCAGGACGTTGATCAATATACGTTTCATTAACACAGTAAAAAAACTCCTGGTCTATGCTGAGATTGAAGAAATTGTAACATATTGATAACAAGGCAAAATGTTGTATGCTTCACAATTTTTGGTTTAATTTTTTCATAAGCGGGTATATAGTAGAAAGAGAGTAAGGAAATCGATTGCAATCGCTTATGGCTATAAATACAACGTCTTTTAATTTACGACAGCCTGATTATCTGAGCACGACCCCCGGTCCTTACCGGGCACAGCCCAGTTTGTTTGATCCTGATTTCCTCAAGCAAGATAATCCGCTGCGTTTTTCGCTGGATGCCCCCAACGATTATTTTTCATATTTTGCCCTGGATAATGATTTCAGTCGTTATGCTTCTTTTAATGCGCCAGCCAATCAATTTGACTTCTCTACCGGTGTAGCTGCTGCGCCAAAGCCCGATGAGCAACTGCGCGAGGCTTTGAAGCAGGGCGCCGATTATTTAACGCCAGAAGCGTCGCAGTCTCTGGAGCCCGTGGCCAAAGCGCTGGGGTTTGCCAGCGCTAAAAATTTCGTCAATGCCCTGAGGCATCTGCCTGAATCCTCTCAGCAGAAAGTGTTGCAAAGTTTACCTCAGCGTGCAGAAACAGCTTTTGTAGAAGCCAGGACCGGCCAGCTCAAAAATCTCTTGAAAGAAGAGGCACACCATCTGCTTTTTGATGCCTTTTCGAAAGCGGGTGCCCAGGCCCCCAAACTTAACCCACCCCTTGATAACGATCCTGAAGGGCTATGGGAAGCTCCACAACTGCTGTCCATTTACAATAATGTGAAGTCCATGGCCGGGCGCTTCAGTCCAGAGGTGCTCAAAGACATGCTGGAGCCCGACAGTGGCGCGCCCCTGACCTTTGAGCGCCGTAAAACCCCCGCCTCTTCGGGTACCAATGAAAATATTCTGCAAGCGTTAAGTACCTCGATGAAAGTGGCGGAAGCAGACGGTGACAACACCATCATTCTTTATAACTCCGCCTTTACCACCAACCCTGAAGACATTGTGAAAAGCGATGATGTGCAGGCCTATCTGTCTGCGTATAACCAGGTCAAAGACGGTGAAGATCCTTCTCCTCAGGTAACTTCGCTCCAGCAGATGCTTAACCACATTTTGCCTGAGAACCGCAAGTTAGCGCTTTCAGGCACCATGGATCTATCCACTGTCGCCACCTTGGCTGAGTTTGAAGGACAACAGTTTCTGAATCAGGCTGCAGATATTATTGGCGATGACCAGGCGCTACCCCGTGAAGAAAAACAAAGCTTGTTTGGTCGCATTGATCAGCTGAAACAGACTATTTTTAAAGAGGGTTACCTCGATAAAAATGGCAACATGACCCCTCAGGCGCAAAAACTGTTTGATTTTGTGCAGAACGTTAAAGCGCAAGACAGCCAATTAACACCAGCTTCAAAGAGCCGTCTGACGGATCTGGCCAGTGTGATGGAAAAACGCGTTTTTGCCAAAGAGCTAAACCCTGAACTGTTGGAGCGGGTTGTTTCTAACTGGTTTGGCATGATTGATAGTGGAGAGCGCAAAGACTTTTCTGAGCAGGTGATTAACCATGAGCTCGGCCATTTCTGGGAAAAGAAAAACAATGTGATCGAAAGCTGGAAAAACATCTCTTTTGAAAGCTTTGAGAGTGGTGACTTTAATCATGACGAGGCGTTTTCGGCCACGTTAAAAGAGGGAGATACCAGCACCGGTTATGCCTCACGTTACGCTAAATTGAATCCCAGCGAAGATTTTGCAGAGTCCTTCCGTCTATTTACCCGAGATCCAGATGCTTTGATTCAACAGAACCTTTTAAAGTATGTGGTGATGGCCGGGGCCACGGAAACTCATAAAGGTGATTATGCAGGTTTGCTGCAGTTTGCTGAAAAAAATGGTTATGCTCAGCAAGACGTGGCTGAAGCCGTCAAGGCCCTGCGAGGACAACAAGCGCAATCTCGTGTGCCAGACTCAACACCTTTGACGACCGATCAAAGCTTGCCCACAGAGAGTTTACAGGGGCCCAGTACTTTTTCTCCCACGGCGGTCACCTTTGCGCACGATGTTTCAGGTCAAATGAAGGCGTTCACTGCGCCACAAGCCGAGACGCTAATGCAAGCGCAAACGCCGGTGCAAAATGCAGGTCAGAGTGCCACCAGCAAGCGCTACCAGTTTGACTTAAATGTGGCGAATTACTTTCCAGGTATCGAAGAAAACCTCAATATTCAAGAGCAACACGTGGGAGATCCTTCGCAACCCGGCTTCGTCCTGGATAATTTAACCAGGCATACGGAAAACATGGAAAAATGGCGCATTTTTTCTAAGTCCTCACGCACCTCTCATCGTTTTGTGGAGGATTTTAAGCAAAAGGGTGTCGGCGCTTTTCCGTCTGAAATTCAGGCTCAAATTCCGGAATCTGTGAAAGCCAAATTTGAAAACCCTGACAATCGGGCCATTTATTTGGTAATGGCCAAATTAAGAGGTGCGCCCGCATTAGCACAAGACTTCACGAAACCAGACCCGTATGCACAGGGCAAAGTTTCTCAGGGTTTCTTTGAAGACCATTTTGAAGATCTGCTCTCAGGTTTGGATGTTCCAGAGGCTTTGGTGGATTACTTATCTTACCCTGAAAACCTTGTGGCTGTTACCGGAGCGGCGGGCAAGTCTTTTCTTGCTGCAGAAACATTAGAGCGCAACATGGCCGATGCGATTGCCGATACCCAAAGTAACTACAAAACGGCTACACAGTTTTTAACCCGCCGCGAAGGCCATGATCTGGCGTCTTTATTTACCACGGGCAAATACCTCAATTTTGAACAGGACAAAGGTTTTAGTGTGAACCCTCAGCACTATTCCAAGTCCATGATTTACAATGCTTTAGAAGACAAATTGCGCCGTGCAAATTTTGGCAAGATGGTGAACTCTTTTAACCCAGAGCGTCTGGATGAACTCAGCCTTCAGATTGCAAAGCGTTTGGATGCTTTGCCCAGGGTAGAAGCCCAGGATAGCAAGAGCTGGAAGAAAGATTCTCAATTGCTGGAGCAAATCAATCAAATTATTGTAGAAGAGCTACAGGCCAACATCCCGGAAGTACAAAATATTGCTGTGGACACAACGGGTTGATGTTTAATGATCAATGTGTTTTAAGCATGTTTTGGGATCAAATAGAATATAATAAAAGAAAGTCATTTATTTCACTAGGGAGTTTCATATGACCAATATTAATAACTCGGCGCGATCACATCCATTACAAAATAATGTGTTTATTCAAAAGTCCACGGAAAATTCCCCTGCACAGCAGAATAGAGAGGCTAAGCCACAGTCCTCTGAAAATGAACCGACTCCCAAAGACCATGTTCAGCACCAGTCATTAGGTTCTGCAGAGTCAGCGCCAAATCAGGTGCAATTTGGAGCAAATATCAACACATCCGATAAGCAAGCTGAAATTAAAGAATTAGATGCAGCCATGAGTGCTAATCAGACTGAGCTTGCCGCAATGCTCGAAGACCCTGCAAACGACCAAATGGAAGTTCTGGGCTTTATTATGGAGCACGCAGAGCAAACACTGTCTGAAGATGATTTCGCCACCCTGGAACGCCGTTTATTCCCACAACCTCCTGAAATTCCTGAGGATGCCACACCCGAACAAAAAGATGAGATCATGAAGGATTACAAAGGGCGTTTAAAGGAAGCTGACGATATGAAAGATATGCTCATGAAAAACGTGGATATCTTCCGTAAATCCTCATCTCCTCAGGCCCTGGACAATCTGGTTAAATATTTGGCGAAAAATACAGTCAACGTGGCCAAAGAAAATCCCGGCTGTTAACCCTTTTTTTAGACAGAGTGAGGTCAGGTATGCAAAAAACCTTCATTATTCAATATGAGGTAAACGATGCCTGCAATTTGCGATGTAGTCATTGCTACCACGGCCTCAAAAAAATTAAAGAAAACCCCATTACCCTGGAGCGTCTATTTCAGGATCTTAAGGATCTTAAAGAAGCTCTGGGGTCTCATTATGAAATTATTATTGGCCTTTCGGGTGGCGAGGTGTTTTTGCGTAAGGATCTCATGGATCTGGCCTTGCAAACCATGCTTCATGGTTATGCCAGCTATATGTTGACCAACGGCACCCTGGTGACTCCCGAAAAAGCCCGTCAGTTACTGGTGCGTGGTGTGCAAATGACCCGCATCAGCATCGATGGAGGCACTGAGGGCTTGCATGATGGTATTCGTGGCAAAGGGCAATTTCAAAAAACCCTCGACGGTATTCGTGCTTTTCGTGCTGCCGGTCAACCCGTGGCCCTGACCTGTACACTTATGTGTGACTATAACGATGCTGAAGCCGATTTACGCTCGCTTTTTGAACTGGCCAGACGTGAAGATGTTTTTAAACTCAATTTTTCGCGTATGTTTGCGCAGGGTGATGGTAAAGACAATCCCCAGTATGGTTATGATAACGGTTTATTGTTTAAGGCAAAACTTGAATTGCTATGGCAACTGGCAGCGGAGTACCCTGATATCGAAGTGGTGATCAAAGACCCTCTTGCCAAGAATATTGAGTTGCCCAGACCCTCTAATCTCACTGTTGATGTGTGTTGTTATATCAAGCGGGATTTTTTAGCCGTTTCTGCCACTGGCGATGTCTACGCCTGCCGCAAGCTCGATAAAACCGTAGGCAATCTCTTTGAAGACACCCTGGTCAATATCTGGCAAAACAGTACTTTATTACAGCAAATGGATGATCGCCGTGAATATATGGAGGGCAAGTGCCGCACCTGCCCGATCAATCGGGAGTGTCGCGGGGGGTGTCTGGCTGCTTCGTACGGGCAATATGGCCGCCTTTTTGTGCCGGATCCCGCCTGTTGGCGTGAAGAAAGCCCCGCGGAATTACTTGCGAACGCTTGACCCGATCCGTGGTTTATGGTTTGATCCTATACATTATTGAAGAAGGATCACATCATGAATGTAGGCGTCATTGGCGGTGGTAGTTGGGGAACCACCATTGCTCATCTCTTGAGTCACAATTCCCAAAACCAGGTCAAAATGTGGATGCGTAACGCCGAAGCAGTGGCCTCGATCAATGAGGAACATCGCAATCCCAAGTACGCTGGCGATATGGTGTTGGCCCCCAACATCAGTGCCTCTACAGATCTTGAGGCCGTCATTCGTAGTTGCCCCTGTCTCTTTGTGGTGGTCACTTCAGGAAGTGCCCGTGCTGTCTTACACGATATGGGACAGTTTGTTGAGGGCTCGCAGGTGCTTATTCATTGTATTAAGGGTTTTGAACACACCAGCTTTAAACGCATTTCTACCATTGTTCGTGAAGAGACCTGCTGCCGCAAAGTGGGTGTTTTGTCGGGTCCTAATCTGGCCAAAGAAATCTTACAAAATCACCCCAGTGCGACCGTGGTGGCATCCCCCTTTGAGGAAGTGGTGTCTCTAGCGCAAAATCTGATGACTTCTACCTATTTTCGTGTTTACGGCCATGAGGACGTGGTGGGTGCTGAAATCGCCGGGGCTCTAAAAAACATTATTGCCCTGGCCTCAGGTATGAGTGGTGGTCTGGGTTTTATGCAAAATACCCAGTCTCTTTTGCTGACCCGAGGCCTGGTGGAAATCACGCGCTTTGGTTTAAAAATGGGTGCTCAATCCAGCACTTTCCGCGGGCTTGCGGGCATGGGTGATTTGATCGCCACCTGCTCCAGTCAGCTCAGCCGGAATTATCAGGTGGGGCAGCGCATCGCCTCAGGAGAAAGTCTGCAAGACATTTTGGGCACGATGTCATATGTTTCAGAGGGGGTTCCCACCACCCGGAGTGTGTATGCCATGAGCCAGGACATGGGCATCGATATGCCCATTACCGAAGGGGTTTTTCATATTTTAGAGGGTCATATTTCTCCGCGAGAAGCCATTGAACGGCTTATGCAGCGCAATTACAAATATGAAGAGACCTTTTAAACCTTAATACATTAAAAGTGAACAAAATCATTGGCCCTTACGTCTTTAAAGACTAAATATATAGATCAGAGGAATGCCGATCATGAAAAATACAATTAAAAAAGTGCTTCTATCAGCCATGATGGCCATGAGTGCGGGGGTTGTGATGTCTCCTTTTACGACGACAGCTGTTCAGGCACAAACGCAAATGGACGCCACGCAAATTTTGCAAAATATGTTGAATCGCAATGGTAGGGTTTCTTTTACAGGCCAAAGAGAACTCAAGGTTTTTCGTACCAACAGTGCACCCATGACGGCTACCGCAGAAGTGAGCTTTAAGAATGCTCAAAATTATCAACTTAAAATTACGGGCCCTCGAGACATTCAGGGCATTACCTTCCGCAGCGATGGGGGTAAAATCACCGCATTCTTTCCTGACGAAAAGCTCTATTTGTTCAATGGTGGGCCTGAAACCGCTTACATGCCCGAACGCATTATTCTTAGCACCCTGAACAACGATATGAACAAAATTAAGAGCAATTACACTGTCACAAAAGTGGCCGATGAGATTGTGAATTTGACGGCGGCTTATGTGCTGGATTTTGTGCCAAAACATACCGTGAGTAACAAAGGCCAGGATTACTGGTTTACGCCCCGCCGCAAATATTGGATTGATAAAAGTACCTTTCAGGTGCTTAAAGAAGAGCGCTACTGGGATATGAGTAATAATCCCTACTCTGTGGTGCGTTATACGAGTTTTACACCTGCAGCGGTGAACGTGCCTGAGTTCAAGTCCCAGGATAACCTCAATAAAGTGGATCTGGCGGCGCAAAATAAAAATTCTTTTAACACCTATAAGACCCTGGCTGAAGCAGAGTCCCGTGAAAAAATAAAAATTAACCTGCCGAATTATGTGCCCAAAGGTTTTGCTTTAAAAGATATTCAGGTGTTTACCCTGTTTGGTGCCCGGATTCAGGTCTTAAATTATACGGACGGTCTCAACGATCTCATGCTCACCATTCGTCCCGAACAGAATGCGTTTGTGACCCTTTTGGCAGGTGCCTTTAGCTTAAACTTAATTAAGAAAATTACGGATTTAAGCTATCAGGCACCCAATAATTATTACTCTACAGCGACTGAGCAGCGCATTGCAGTGGCGTTTGGTGACATGTCGCCCTTTGAACTGCAGCGGGTGGCCTCTTCACTTTCTTTAACGCGTTAAGCTCGGTCTAAACAAGATTTTTATTCCTGTGTTTTTGTTAAATGCGTTATAATGAACTCAACATCAAACAGATAAAAGAGTAAGGCCATGAGTCAATTTGAACTTCACGAAAATCCGTCCACTATTGATCCCGAACAGGTGATTGATCTTTACCACCTGATTGGTGGGGATCGTCCGAACCTGGATTCAGAAACCATTAGAGAAGCTTTTTTAAATTCTTCTTATATGGCGACCGTTACCTTGCCCGATGGGGAGTTAATCGGTTGGATTCGTGCGTTGAGCGATCAGGTGTCCACCACCTGGATTCCTGAAATGGTGGTTCATCCTGAATATGCACGGCTTGGTGTTGATGGCTTACTCCTGGATGCTGTCATCAAAAATTACGAAGGGACCACCGTGTACTTTCAAACCTTGCATACAGAATTTACCGAGCGTGCAGGATTTTATGCAGAACGTAAGATTCAACCCATGCCCAGTTTGATCGTTTGCGCAAAAAAGTAATTTTCTAACGCCTTTTTTAAAGCCGCTCATCCTCGAGAATGAGCGGCTTTTTTCATGGGAGTGTGCTGAGTTTAAAGGCCTTAAAAGTTTCCATGAAAAAAGCGACCTTGCTGAACAAGGCCGCTTTCTCAATATAAGTGCTTAAGTCTTATTTGCTGGTGAAGGCTTGCAGGAAGTCTGCCCAGGCACCGGTTTCGGCAAAGCGAATTTTTGCAGGGTTGCTATAGGTGCTGTTATAAGACATGGTAGAACGAGGCATGTAAATTTGAACGCCTGTAGCACCTTCTACACCAGGACCGTAATGGGTTTCACGGATAACCATGCTGTCCATGGCCTGTTGTAATTGGGCGGCTGCAGGGCTGTTAGAGCCCAGTTTCTTTAAGAAGTCACCCAGGTCTACACTGTCGCGGTTGTAGAAGGTTTGGGTACGGTTGCGGGCGTCGCTGATGGCCGCTTTGTTGGTGGCCAGGTCTGCTTTTAAAACGCCCGCAAAGTTGTTGAGCGCAGGCACGAAGTTGGTCACCAGTTTGTCAATGTCGATGGCAGACAAGGTAACGTCACGACCCCGCTGAGAACCGCCTGGACGATAAGAGGCGCCAAAGGTGTCTACGATGGTAGAGGTCAATTGGACAGGGTTCATGTTGGGGTTTTGGGCCAATGCGCCTAAATAAGCTTCATAGTCTTGTCCGTCTCCGGGCTCAAGTTCTTCAGAAGCCACCAAAATGTTGGCCTGGCCTTTGATTTGGTAAGCGGTTTCTACATACTGCATTAAGCAGGTATCAAAGTCAAAGAAGTCAACACGCTTGCCCAGGTTTTGGTTGGCAATGGCCAGAGCGGGATTCAAATCGCTGATCTGCATGTGGTTGCCAGACTGGTCGTCAGAGGCAAAAGATTTGGAGGGAGCAGATTCAAAATTGAGAACGCCGGTGCTTTCAAAAATACTTCCGCCGTCGCTGTTGGCAACGGCTAAATCGCCGGCAAGGCCTTCGCGGTAAATACCGGCACCGTGGTTCCAAACCACAATGCCGTTGTACTGTGCTTTAAAGTTACGGGTTCCAAAATCCAGGAATTTGTTTAGGGTTTCAGCAGAGCCGGAGTCTACCTCTTTAGAAGGAGGAATAACCGCTCCTTTATCGTCAATGACTTCAGAAATGATATTGCGATCGTAACCGTTGGCATCAGGAAGGATACGATAAATCTTAGAATCGCCTTTGGGCAAACCGTCAAACATAACGATCACATCAAGGAGTTCAGCGGCTTTGGGGTTTTTGGCCAGGCCAGCTTCCATTTCGTTGATATCGTCTAAGCCGGCGCTATACAGGTTATTGTCAGCGGCAATAAACATTAAGAGGGTCCATTTTTTACCGGTGCCCGCAGTGGCACTGTTGAACGCACCGACAGGAGCGCGGTTAAAGCCGGGTGCAGTGGCGAGGTTGGTACGGGGTCCACAAGCAGTAGCGGCTAACAGTGAGGTAACGGCTGCGGCCAGGACGGTTTTTTTCATTGACATATCTTATTTCTACCCTATTTTTAATTAAAGCTTTCTTAATATGCTCTTAGTCTTCTTATCGTGAATTTAGCCCAAGAGTGACGTTAAGAAATGTAAATTATCATTTTTTCAATAGTATTCTTCCCCAATTTGAATGAATCGTCAATGGGGTAACCCCATTTATATGAACAATTTCTTCGTTAAGCAGGTCTTGCCATTTGCCGTGCTGAACTTCTTGAGGCGAAGGTGCCCATGTTCTGGGGGTTGACGATTGATTGACCACGACGATGATTTGCATGGCGTTAAGGGTGCGTGAAAAGCAGAGTAATTGTTTTTCGACATGTAGGGTGTGGTAGCTACCGGTCATCAGTACAGGGTATTTTTGACGCAAGCTGCTCCACTGGTGAATGTGTCGACGTAAGCTTTGGTGAGGGGCTTCGTTGAGGTTTTGAGGGTGAGGAAAAAAGGGGCGTAGCGGACGATCTGACCAACGCAGGCGCTTGCCCTCCAGGCCCACTTCACTGCCATAGTAGACGCAAGGTATTCCGGGAAGGGTAAACAAAAGCAGATGCAGAGGGTAAAGGTGAGCGACTGTTTTGAGTTGGCTGGCAATACGGTTGACGTCATGGTTGTCTACAAAGTTGAACAGCCCCTGCTTGGTGTAGACACCCGAGGAGCCAAACTGTCGATTGAGTGTCTGGGCCAGACGGTGATAGTCCTGTTCATTATGGCTTTTATGGAGACTATCATAAAGCTCATAATTGGTAATGGCATCCAGCTTCCATTCACGATAGTCTCCCATAACCACTTCTCCCATCAGCCAAAAATCGGGTTTCAGGTTTTTGCAAAAGGTTTTAAGGGCCTGTAAAAAATCAAGATCCATACAATCTGCGGCATCAAGCCTCAGTCCATCAATGTCGAAAGTGTAAATCCAATAGCGAACCAGTTCGAAAAAAAACTGTTGAACTTCTGGGTTCTTGAGATTGAGTTTGACCAGATCATCGTGACCCTTCCAGCCTTCATAGGTAAAACGATCCCCTCTTGCATTGCGCTGGCCCAGGCGAAGATTCTCAAACCAATCTTTATAGGGGGATTTTTCTTCAAGCTGTTTTAAAGAGGTAAAGGCAAAGCATTGGCGTCCCACATGATTAAACACGGCATCCACGACCACGCGGATATTGGCGGCATGACACTGTTCTACCAATACCTGAAAATCGGCACTGTGTCCCAGGCGGCGGTCAAGCAGGTGGTAATTGATGGTGTCATAGCCATGACTCGAAGACTCCCATAAGGGACCAATATACAGGGCGTTAACGCCGAGTTCTTGCAGGTAAGGAACCCATGTGGCGAGCGTGTTGAGCCGGGACTGCACCGGTGACTCTGCGAAATTGTGTAGCGGCGCGCCACAGAGCCCCAGTGGGTAAACATGGTAAAAGAAGGCGTGATCGGCCCAGGATGTCATGAAATCAATGAACCCGAGCTATGAAAGCTGTTTTTTGTCACGTCCCTGAGGCGCGTTAAGTAAATTTTCGAGCTGGGTGTTTAAGCTCAGCAGAAGTTGAGCGGTGGCAGCAGTGCTCAGTGAAAGGGTGGTCAGGGTAACGGCGGCAGTCATGGTACCCACGTTGAGGGGTTTATAAGTGGAGCCTACTAAAACCCCGGTTCCTACAGCGCCTAAACCCAGGGAGATGTTGCGGACGCGCTTCAAGCGCACAAAAAGTTGACGAAGATTTTGCTGGTGTGGGGCCTCTGCGCCGGATTGTGGTGTGGACATGTTTCTTTCCTTTTCCTGTGAAGAATCTGTTTTGAATTATACAGGGAGGTAACGATTTGCGAAAATACTTGAAAAATTTAGAGATTTCTGCTTGGGTCAGCTTGCGCTTTGTGGGTTATCTCCGCTTCAATAGGAGTAAAGAGTAACCCAACGAGGAGCACCATACCCATGACTGAGGAGTCATTGCACCTGGAGCAAAATTACCAGGAAGGGCTTTTAGCCCTTGAACAATTAGAAGAAAAAGCCGAAGCCCCTGGCTTTGATAAAGAAGTTCGACGCATTGAGTATTTGCTGAAAAACTTGAAGCTTACTGAAGAAGCCTTAACCCGTTTAAATGAACGCCTGGAAGGCATGAAAACGATTTTAAAAAGCCGTCGTCAAGAAGCCAGCGCAGAAGCCAAAGCAGAAGTTGACCAGGCGTTGGCTCATTTATCTTCGCTTGTGACCGTTCCCGAAGGTTATATTGGTGACATTTGGGAGTCAGCGCGTCAGCGTTTTGACGAAGCCAAAACCCATCTGGAGTCAACTCAGGAGCTGTTGAAGTCAAAAGGCCGCTCTCTGGTCCGCGAAGACCAGGATGCCGCCTGGCAACAGTTCAAAGAGCTGCGCAAAACCTATAAAAAAGTGCGCCGTCAGATCTCTGATGATTTGATTCAAGAAGCCGATAAATTTTACGCAGAAGCCGAAAAAGCGATTCAGGAAATCAAATCTTTAAAAGATGCTCGTGAAGTTTTTAAAGAGAAGCAAACCGCTGTGAATGCTCTGCCTTTATGGCGTCAGCAGCGTCAGGTTTTTCGCAAAAAATTCAACGCCCTGTGGCAGTCTTTGCAAGAGCGGAACAAAGCGTCTCGGGGTGAGCGTCAGGAACGTCAAGTTCAGGGCTTACAACGTCTTGAAGAAGCGCTGGAGCGCGTGAACGTGCTGGTGGCTCAAAAGCAAGAGTCTCTGGCGGTGCAAGAGCAGCGTCTGAACGAAGCCCACTGGAGTGAAGTGGATCCTATTGAGCGTCAATTGGCGAGAGATGAACGGGATCTAAAGTCTGCTTTGCGTCGTCAAAAAGAACTGCTGGCAAAAGTAGAAGATGCGCGCTCACGGGTGCCTCAGCCTCAGGAAGAAGTGGCGGAAGCTCCTGCTGAAGAAGCGGCCGATGCCCCTGCTGAAGTTGTGGAAGAAAATGAAGCAAAGCCTGAAGAAAGCCCGGTTGCTGTAGAAGCATAACGCTGTTTTCTTTGCGAACACGCTATTTAAAAAAGGCTCACTGTTTGATACAGTGGGCCTTTTTGCTAAACTAAACACCATGAATATTGTTTTGCTCAATCGCCACCAGCCTGCTTTTTCGGGACGAAGTCTCCGTGAGCATCCCCTGAGCCCGGTACAAGCTCGGATGATTTACGTGGCAGAGGCCCTTGCTCAGGCGGGCTCCAAAGTCAGTATCTTTTGTGCCTACACCGGGACAGGTGAAATGTTTAAGGGGGTATCGTACCAGTCGGTTCGTCATTTAGCCCGCTATGCACGCCAGCATCCGATTGATTTTTTGATTGCTGTCGATGACGAAGGCGCCCTAAAATTAGGCATTAAAGCGCGTTTTACGCTGGCCTGGGTGCATCGCGAGTTTCCTGAACTATGGCATGAAGCCCCTGATAAGCGGGCGGAGTTGGTGAATACCTTGCAACAGCGTGCTGATAAAGTCATTGTAATGAGCCACTGGCAGGCTGAGTGTTTGCATGCACACCTGGGCCTTGACCGTGCTCACATACAGGTTTTACCTACCGATGTGCTGCCTACAGTGACCTCTCTTTCGAGGCCGAGTTCGAACGCCGTTATTGAGATTGCTTACTCTGCGGCCTCCCATAACGGTCTGGCTGCCATGCTGCGTTTGTTTCGGGCTCTTGAGACCCGTAGTTCTCAGGCTTTGGTCCTCCATATTTACATGAATCCACAAGCTTATGGTCTATCGACACCGCAAGAGGCTGCTCTGCAAGATAGCTATGCAGACTTTGATATTCCGCAGACCGACTCCATTCACCTCCATCAGCCTTGTGCGATTGCTGAGCGCTTTCAGGCCATGGCCAGGCATGACCTCTGGATTTACCCCCATGAGCAAGGGCGACCCTTTGCTTTTGCTCCCTCTTTTTGGATGGATGCAGAGAGTGCTTGTCTGGAGATGCACGGGGCACAGGCTGCGGGTTTAGCCGTGCTGGTGGGGCACCGTGGCGGTGTTTCAGAGCACCTTCCCGCGGTCAGTGCAACACAGGCTTTACTGGAAGCGGATGTAGAAGCGCAATGGCTCTCCCAAGGCCTGACTCTGATTGAGCATCCTGAACAACGTCTAGCGCAGGCGCAACACCAATTGAATTATGCCGCAGCGCACTATACCGCGGACCGCATCGTAAGCCAGTGGACTGCTTTTTTTGAACACTTTGTCTCAAGCCGGGACCCGCAGCGCGTTATGAGCTCTCCTTTTGTGGAACCCCAAATTTCAGTCATTATTCCCACGTATAATCGTGCCCGAAACCTGCGATTTTGTCTTGAAGCGTTAACCACGCAAACCCACTCGGCTTTTGAAGTGATCGTCTGTGATGATGGCTCTCAGGACCACACCCGTGAGGTGGTTGCTGATTTTCAGGGGCGTTTAAACCTGCGTTATCGCTGGCAAGAAGATCAAGGCTTTCGGGCTGCCGAAGCCCGAAACTTAGGTATTCGTTTAGCGCGTGGTAAATACGTGGTGTTTTTAGATAGTGATGTGGTGGTGGGGGCTGAATTTTTAGTGTGTCACCAACAGGCTCTGGAGGCAAATCCTCAATCCGCAGTAAATGCTTATGTTTATCGCATGCAGGCAGAAGTAGATGATGATTTGGGCCTTCCGCCTGCTGAATACATTCCGCGCCACCGTGATATTTTAAAACCCGACAGCCGTGATCGGTACCAGTTGTTTGACCGGGGAGTGCCTATCGAAGAAACTTACTTCTTAGACAGTAATGCCATGTCCATGTGTCGCAAAGATCTTGATAAAATTGGATTTTTTGACGGGAGTTTTGTAGGGTGGGGGCATGAAGATACTGAGTTGGGCTATCGTTTGGCACAATATGGTATGACGTTGGTCCTCATTAAAGACGCGGCTACTGCTTACCACCTTTACCACTATGTTTCTGATACCAAGACCGATGAAAAGCAGCAGAATTGGCTGCGTTTAACGCAGAAATACGGCATTACCCAGTGGTATGAGCCTTTATGGGAGTTAACGGTTTTGACGGCGGTGACATGTGAGGGGTTTGCCCCTGAGATAGAGCTTTCAGCACGATGGCCCTTAAAGACAGGGATGGCATATCCTGTAGTAAATAGCCCGTTGACCCTGCATGTAGAAGACGGTATTTTGACGCGCATTGAAGCGTTCTCTCTGTCAAATTTTCTTGCGGGACACAAAAGCGAAAAATAAAAGCATTTTCTCGGAACTTTTCTACCATGACCCTCGTCACATACTATGTAAGGAAAGATAAAAAATGGTAGATGCCTCCACAAAAGAAGAGCTAGAAAATCTGATTCTACGGTGTCAAACGGGTGACCGTCAGGCGTTTATGGAACTTGTCAAAAGTCATCAAAACATGGTTTTTGCAGTGCTGTACCGCATGATGAAAGACCGCCAAGAGGTGGAAGATTTAGCGCAAGAAGTGTGGGTGAAGGTGTACCAGTCGATCCGTAAGCTCAAAGCACCTGGTGCTTTCCGCTCCTGGCTCCACCGCATCGCGTTAAACACGTTTCGCGACCGGATGCGCCAGAAAGGTCATCATATTGCCTTCTCCCTTGATGAAGGATATGAAATGGACAACGGAGACCAGGTTAAAGTGGAACTTGAGGCACCGGGACTGTTGCCTGAAGAGACACTGCTGCAGGGCGAATGGAAAACCCATCTGGACGAAGCCATTTTAGATCTTCCTGAAGCCCATCGCGCGGTGATTGTTATGCGGGAAATACAGGGCCTCAGTTACGACGAAATTGCGTATGCACTGGATATCTCTCTGGGAACTGTAAAATCACGCATTGCCCGTGCCCGGGAAAAACTTGTGATGAGATTATCAGAATATATGAAAGAAAAGGAGAATAAGCATCATGACTGATTTTAATCAATCCGATAAGCATCTTTTGTCTTCTTTTCTGGATCAAGAGCTTGAACAAGGGCCTGCTGAACACGCTGAAGCACTTGTGCAAAATCAACTGGCCTCTCAGGTCAAATACCGCAACTTTAAAACGGTAAAAAAAGCCTGTTCTGAAATGCATTCTGCCGAAAGTTCTGAACTACAGGGTGATACCCAAGACGATTTCTTAAACGGAATATTTGCCAAAATTGAACACCTCGAACCCGATAATCCAGCCGATGATCTGGAATGCCTTTCTGCCTGGGTCGATGGTGAGTTCTCTTTCACGGAAGCTGAGTTAGCAACTTCTGCTTCAGCGACGGTATATGCCCAACAAACACGTATGATGACAGACGCTTTACAGGCCTTGCCTGTGCCTGAGCTATCTGCAGACTTTGCCGAACAGGTGATGGCTCGCCTGGATGCCCAGACCGAAGTGGATACTTTCGCACCGATTGCTGAAGCCTTGCAGGCCTTGCCTGTGCCTGAGCTATCTGCAGACTTTGTAGCACGGGTTATGTTAGCTACAGAGTCGCTGGGCCGTGAACACAGCGAGCAAAAAGCCAAACTCTTTGCTTTGCCGATGTTGTGGCAGAGTAAGTGGGGGCAGCGTGTGGCTGCGGTTGCTGTGTTTGGACTCTTGATTTTGGCCACGCAGAATCTTTTGCAATCTTCTCAATCGACGGTTGTACAGATTCCAAGTGACCATATTGTACAGGTGCAATATGCACCTGAATCAGAACTTTTTGAAGACGTCATGAATACGTCGCTGGAAAATACCTCCAGTGATGATATAACATTATTAATAGGAGGGTAGGTTTTATGTTGCATAAATTTGTTACGCGTACTGTGCTGAGTGCTCTATTGATGGGCGCTGTGGTGACTGCTCCTGCATTTGCAGATGATCAGGCCGCCGCAAAGAACTCGGCTGCGGCAGTGGCTTCTGGACATGTAAACTGGGACATTTTTGATCTGACACCTACTCAGAAAAAACAGATCAATAAGCTGCGTATGGACTACAGCAAAAAAGCCATTAAGCTGAAAGCTGAAATCGCTTTAAAACAGTTGTCAATCCAAGAACAACTCATGTCTCCTGCGCCAGTCAGTCCTGCTAAAGTCAGAAATTTATTACAAGAAAAGCTTGCTTTGGAGTCTCAACTGCAAGCGGCTTCTCTGGATAACTTCCTGGCGATTAAAAAACTCTTGTCACCTCAGCAACTGGCGAAAATGCCACAAGCGATTACGGTGAAGTAAGTTTAGCGATCAATCAAAGGCCCTGGTTCTCTGTTATTTGAGAGCGAGGGTCTTTGTTTTAGGTCAGGTTTTCTTTTAAAATAAGCGTATGAAACATTATTTTTGGGGTTGGGGTATTTTAGGCATTTCATTGCTCACTTTCTACGGGTGTGGCGATTCTGAAGGCCTGGGCACAACACCCCAAAAGCCCGTGGTACAGCCTTCGGCGGCCGGTAGTGGTGCACAGCTGATTGATAGTTTGTCTGAAGAACTCAATCGCTTAAAAGAAACCCTTGAAGAAAAACGGGCTGCCCGTGAGGCTGCCGGTGAACCTGCTGCGCCGGATTCTGAAGCGCCTCCAGAAGAAAACCCTTCTGAAAATACACCGAATACACAGGTGCCCGGGCGTCGCGTTTTGCTGGCCGTACCTCCTGCTTGCAAAGACCTGGCAAGTACAGATGCCGATGAGGATGGTTTCCCGGATGCGTGTGAACAGATGTTTGCAGCGCAATATGCCCCTGTCTTTATTTATTCAAAAAGAGAGAGCCATTACCCCATGGTCGTGGCTGATTACCTGGCCCAAACCACTTTATCGTTTTTTGACGCAGGCTGTCGTCCCGACGTTAACGAAGATATTCAACAGGCCCCGACCTTTGAGCACCTCTTATCACAGGTGCGTGAGCCCAATTGCGGACATGCAGGTCGGGTTTTTTCGAACCGCACCCGCAGCAAAGAAAAATCCAGAACCTTTTATTTAAAAAATTTAGATGAGGACTTACGACAGGGCGATGCTAACCCAGAGAACTGGGTAACGTATGTGCATGCCTACCCCAATACTTTGAAGGGGTTAACGCTCCAATATTGGACATTTTATGCTTATGATGACGACAGCAATCACGGGGGAGATTGGGAAGGCCTTCACGTGGTGCTCGACGCCCAGCTGAAGCCCAATCGCGTGACTTTACTCAACGATACGAACCTGAGCTATGTTCCCTGGGCTCAGGTGGAGCTGGCTGTCGAGGGACGCCCCCGGGTTTATGTACAACCCCATTCCCACACCCATCAACTGACCAAAGCCGGCATCCGTTCTGAAGGCTGTGGGGGCATTGGCGGCTTTTTCTCGTGTGGGATTGATTTGGAAAACCCTGCAACCTATATAAGTTATGACAGTGCAGCCCATTTGGTGGGGATGGGTGAGCGCACCCATCCGTCGCCCGAAGGTCAGTTTATTCAGTACAGTGGGCTCTGGGGAAATGCTACCGGCGGCTTGTTTAAAAATGCCGGAGATTGGGGCCCTACCTACGCTGCTGCCGGTTTAAAAGACAACGGTTTTTTGTCTGCCTGGGCCGACCAAATGCTCACGGTTCTGGCCACCTTTGAAGAGGCCTATTCTCAGTCTGTAAGCCCTTAATAAACCCTTTGGCTGAACATGAAAAAGCCGACCGTGTTTGTTAACGGTCGGCAGAGAGAAAATATTGATATTTAGAGTGTGTGTGGGGGCTATTCCATAATGGATTCTTTGACGAATCCAGCGGCTGCACCGCCTACTGCACCCAGGGCTGTGGTGGCAATGGTCATGGTTAAGCCACCTACACCAAACTTGCTCAGCAGCATGTGACCGGCGCCGCCCAGAGCGACCGCACCCAGACCGCCTACAGCACTCGTGACGGTGTCTCCGATAACATTGCTCACGGCCTGAGAGCTGTCTACGGATCCAGTTGCAACCCCAATACCGTTGCCGACGGCAGAAACACCGGCACCTACCAGCGCGGCCAAACCGGCGCCCTTAATGCTGGTCAGGGCTACGTTTTTGAGACCGTTCAGTGCACCGCTTGCACCAATGCCTGAGGTTCCAGGATCTGTGGCTGGAGGTTTTTTCGCAAAGATGGACTTGATGCTTTCAGCCATTTTTCCGCTGAGTTTATAGGCGGCAAAACCCCCACCCGCTGCGGGAGAAACCAAAGAGGTAATCGAAGAAAAGCTGTCGTCGCCATAGGCGCTGCCGGATCCACTGCCTACGTTATAAGGGTTGTACCCTGTGTTGTTAGCCGGGGGATTAGAACCATAATAGGATGGCGGGGTCGTTGCATAATAATTTTGTGTATTGACAGATAGTGAACCCATGACGATATTTTCTCCTTTGATAAAGTCTAATAAGAACTTTAATTTCGCTTAGCCTTATAATAACCCATCAAGGTTAAATAATAGTTATGGAAAGTTGAATAAAAGTATAACTTTAGGTGTAGTTTAAATTAATGGCAACTTGTTTTTTTGTCTGTTGCCACAAGGTTGTGTACACAGGTATAACAGAAAGAATGAATGACATAGGTTTGACACAGGATCAATTAAACACAAAGGAACAAGATAATTATGAGCTTTGACCCCTCGAAAGCAAATCCCGAATTAGGCCTAAAAGTCCACGAGTATTTAAAAGAGCGCGGTGTTGCAACCCCTCAGTTGGATGTCTCTTTGGATGATCGCGAAAAAGTGGCTGTGATTCAGCAGCAGTTCTCTGAAATTATGAAAACCCTGGGTCTGGATCTCTCTGATGACTCGCTACAGGACTCCCCCCTACGGGTTGCCAAAATGTTTGTGAATGAGATCTTTTGGGGTCTCGATTATCGGAAATTTCCCAAGATTACGGCCGTGGAAAATAAAATGGGCTATGAATCCATGGTCTTAGAGAAGAATATTGTGGTGCAAAGCAGTTGCGAACACCACTTTGTGAATATTGACGGTTATGCCCACGTGGCCTATATCCCCAAACACAAGGTCCTGGGTTTAAGCAAGCTCAACCGAATTGTGGAGTATTTTTCTCGTCGCCCCCAAATCCAGGAGCGTTTAACAGAACAGATTTATTACACCCTGGAGTGTATTTTAGAAACCTCAGATATTGCAGTGATGATCAATGCCGCCCATTTCTGCGTCAAAAGTCGCGGTGTGGAAGATATTAACAGTGAGACCATCACCAGCAAGGTCGGAGGGGCGTTTAAAAATGCAGCGACCCGCATGGAATTCTTGCAGCTTGTGCGTTCTCCGGTGGGACATTTTAGCCAGTAAATGAGAGACGAGAAGCAAGCGGAGCGCTTGCGAGCGCGTTATACTACCCGCATCACTGATTGACGAGGAATAACCATGTCTGTAATTGATGCGGCGGTAATCGCTCAGAAAACAAACCTGCCCCTGGCCGGCATACAAGCGGTATCTGGGTTGTGGTCAAATGGAGCCACCGTACCTTTTATCGCCCGGTACCGAAAAGATCAAACCGGCGGACTCGATGAAGTTCAGGTTCGCGAAGTCATCGCTGAAATCGAAAACTATCAAGCTTTGGAAGCCCGACGGGAAAGTATTTTTAAGGCGTTGGGAGATCAGTTAACACCGGAGCTGGCAAAAGCGCTGAAGTCAGCCACCCACAAAAACCAACTGGAAGACCTTTACCTTCCTTATAAACCCCGTCGGCGAACCCGAGCCCAAAAAGCCCGTGAAGCAGGTTTAGAGCCCCTGGCACGCGCGATGCGACAGGGACACCGCCGTGCTCCTGAAGATCTTGCTAACGATTTTGTATGTGAAGAGGTGCCCACCGTGCCTGAAGCGTTGGCCGGGGCTCAAGATATTGTGACCGAAGCGCTGGCGGAACACGTGGTCGTGCGCGAAATGGCCCGTGACACCCTTTGGAACAAGGGAGTGCTCACTGCCAAAGCAGCTGAAAAAACTGTGGATCCTCGTTTTCAAGATTATGTGAACTTTGAAAGTGCTTTGCGCAGATTGCCTTCTCATCGGATTTTGGCGTTGCAGCGGGGGGCCAGCGAAAAGGTTTTGCGTCTAAAAGTAGATGCGCCAGCATCTTTTTTTCAGGCCCGCGCAGAACGCTACCTGAAGATCGGTCAAGTGACGGGACGTTCCGCCGCATGGGAGTCTTACCTGAAAGCGGCTGTGGAAGATGCCTGGAAGCGCTTACTGCGGCCCAGCCTGGAAACGGAAATCTTGAATACCCTTAAAGAACAGGCTGATACCGAAGCTATTCGGGTTTTTTCGCGTAATGTAGAAGCTTTGTTAATGGCCCCGCCGTATGGTACCCGCTCGGTGATGGCTTTTGACCCGGGCTTACGCACAGGCATTAAGTGTGTGATGTTGAGTGAGACAGGGCAGCTCATCGATTATTGGGTGTTACACAGTGTACGTCAGGTTAAAAACGCTGAGGCCTTACTTGCAGAGAAGTTAAAGCTCCATCAGCCCACTGCCATTGCGATTGGAGACGGCACGGGCAGTCGAGAGGCTGAGCAATGGGTTAAGCACTGTTTAGAACAGATCACCCTGGCCACCCGTCCAATGGTGGTCAGGGTGTCCGAAAGTGGTGCCAGCATTTATTCGGCTTCAGATATTGCCCGCGAGGAATTTCCTGATTTGGACTTAACCTACCGTGGGGCGGTTTCGATTGGGCGCAGACTGCAAGACCCCCTTGCAGAACTGGTTAAAATTCCGCCGCGCTCTCTGGGGGTTGGGCAGTACCAGCACGATGTGGATCAAAAAGCCTTGCAGCACCAGTTGACCCAGAGTGTGGAAAGCTGTGTCAATCGCGTGGGCGTGGAGTTGAATACAGCCAGTGTCCCTTTGCTGCAACATGTATCAGGTTTAAATCAGCGCGTGGCCGAAAATATTGTGGACTATCGTAATCAACACGGTCCTTTTCGTTCGCGCACGGCCTTAAAAAAAGTAAAGGGTCTGGGGCCCAGGGCTTTTGAGATGGCAGCCGGTTTTTTACGCATTCGTGAAGCGCCTCAGGTCTTGGATCGCACAGCGGTGCATCCAGAACAGTATGGAACGGTGGAAAAAATAGCTCGTGATCTCGCTTGTAACGTGGCGCAACTCATGGAGCAACGGGAACGCTTACAAACGCTAGATTTGTCAAAATACGCGGCGGGTGATGTAGGAGAATGGGCCTTAAAAGATATTATTCAGGAACTTTTAAAGCCAGGTAGAGATCCCCGTGACCGTTTTCAGGCCCCTCAGTTTGCTCACCATGTGCACTGTCTTGAAGATGTGTCGGAAGGCATGGTGTTAGAAGGCCGTGTTACCAATATCACGGCTTTTGGGGCTTTTGTGGACATTGGTGTCCATCAAGATGGGCTGGTCCACATCTCGCAATTATCAGAGCATTTTGTCAAAGATCCCCAGGATGTGGTGTCTCCGGGTCAAATATTAAAGGTTAAAGTTCTGGATGTGGACATTCCGCGCCGCCGTATTCAGCTATCCGCAAGATGCTGAAGCCAAAGTCCCGGCTTTCTTTAAGGTTGGTGCCTCGCCCGGTGAGAAAATTGTTGATGCTCATTTTGGCCATTGTCTTTGGCCTCTATTTGCTTTATATTTTAGACGGAGTGTCCGTTGAATATGTCCGAATCCCCACTTTTTCGTTTGCGTGATCCGAATCCCCAGATTCGTGAGCACACCCTAATGGAACTGGTTTTTGATCCTGATTTGAGCTATCTGAGTGTTTTAAAGGGTTTGCTTACCGATCGGGATCGCGACGTGCGCCGCACGTTGATGTTGGCGCTGGGCGCCTTGAACCACCCGGATACCCTGGATGCGCTTATGCAGGGGCTGCTCGATGAAGATAATGATGTGGTAATTGCCGCAGAGCATGCTTTATCCAAGCTGGATCATGTGGCTCAAACCGCACTATGGCAGTGGGCCCAGGCTGAAGATTGGTTGAAACGGCGTGCTGCCTTGCAAGCCTTAAAACATTTTTCGGTGACCTTATCGCAAGCCATGCCCTTACTTCAAGATGAAATTTGGGAAGTGCGTTATCATGGTTACTTGCTCCTGGGTACCCTGCGTGCTGAGGCGGAGGCTGTTTTGCCTGTGCTGCGCCATGCCCTACAACATGAAGAGCATTTACAAGCCAGAGATGGGGTTATATACGCCCTGGGGGCTTTACAGACCACTGCGGCCTGCGCTCTCCTTTTGGAAGAATTTCTCAGCACGCAAGACGTGAACTATGCGGAAGTCCTGGCACAGGTCATTGAAGGTTATGGGGATCAGGCCCATGCTGCCGTTTTACGCTGGGGGCTTTGGTCTTCTTACCCGGCTACCCGCGCTTTGAGTGCGGCTTTGTTATCTCAAACCCAGTGTGTTGAATTGCCACAAATGATTCCACCCCTGCTCTTAGATCCCGTGTTGGAAGTGCGTGAAACGGCTGCCTATGCACTTTATCAAGCCACGGCATCTCCTTTTTGGGAGCTATTGGCTGGCTTATACCGTGCCCTCTCTCATGAGCAAACGGATATTTTTGAGTCGGCTTTAGACGATTTATTGGCTTTACCTGAGCCGGTGCTTGAAGAAAAAACCCGCCATTTGTTAGCGGTGTATGATGTCGTACCCGATGGCACTTTGCGTCATTGCTTAATTACCCGCTTAAAGCATGCGCAAGCCTTTTCTGCAGCACAAGTTTTTATTGCGTGCCTTTTGCAGAATCCCGCAGAAGAAGATATTCCTTATTTAATGGATGTATTGGGAACATGGAAAATACGGGATGCCTATGCTCCAATACGTACGTACTTTGGTCAAGATGTGCATCGTTTAGCGGCGGCACAGGCTTTAAGCTTAATTGCCCCTGAGGAAAGCCTTTGGCAACGTTTTATCGGGCAAGCAGAGCTTGCAGAGGCAGAGCTGCTTTCGTTTTTTGAACAGCTTGCCACCGTCAAGGAAGCCACGGGCTTTCTGGTGTCTGAGGCACTGTATGCCACATCCCTGGGGCGTCGACAGGCGGCTTTGCAGGCGGTGCTCACGCGTGCCCGCCAGGATTCTGCTTTTGATGTGTCAGCGTTTCTCGTGCAGTATTTAGAGCGACACCCTCAACCTGAGGATGAAACGCTGGATACTTTAATACACATGAGTGAAATGCTTACAGAGCTGCCCACTTCATGTTTCGAAGTCATGCACATGTGGTTGGCCTCTCCCTCGGAAAGTCAACGCAGGGGCGCTCTGTATGCTTTAAAACCCCATGCTGCTGCCTATCAGGACGTGCTTCAGGCAGGTCTGAACCATGAGTTGTGGTTTGTGCGTTTGGTGACCCTTGAACTGTTGGCCTCTTTAGAAACGCCCGCATTGATCCGGGAGATTCGCAAGGCTTTAACGGATCGGGATCGGGATGTGCGGGTATTGGCTGTTAGCTTACTGGGGCAAATGCGTGTGCCGGAGCGCTTAGATTGGTTGGTGGATGCCCTTGAAAATGGGTATCGCGAAATCCGTGCTGTGGCCGCCCGGGGATTGGCGTCGTTTCCACCTCACGTTACCGTAACAGAGCCCCTTATGGTGGCCTTGATGGAAGATGAAGCTGCGGAAGTGCGCCAGGCTGCTCTGGAAACCTTAGCTCACCTCAAGTTTTCGGATTTTGCCGAGGTACTCAGTGAGGCTCTTGCCTTTGAAGAGGATGTCTCGGTCTGGTTAAGCGCCATCCGCTGCCTGGCAGTATACAATGCGGCGGAAGCGCTAGCCTGGGTTCAGCGTCTGTTAACGCACCAGGCCTCTCTGGATGTCATTCAGCAACTTTTGCCCTTGTTTGAGCAATACTTGTGGTCTACTGAACCTTTACAGCAGGCCTTAGATGCTCTGGAAAGGCAAAAAGCTGCTGAACCCGATGCCATCGCGGCTTTAAAACTTGCGCTTTTACCCTTGCTCTGCCGTATAAATCCTGAGCTTGCAAAACAATCCCTTTATCATGAAAACACCCAGGTTGTGGCTGCGGTTATTTTACATCTGCCCGCAGAGTTGGTCATTGCCGAAAAAATTTGGCAAAAAGCATTGTGGCGAAAAAATCATGGGGATATTCGACGGGCGATTTATATCCGTTGGGCAGGGATCGATGCACTTTGGGATGACTTTTCGGAATTGGCCCGTCAAGAGACCGATTTGTCCTTGCGCCAGATCGTGATTGAGCAACTGGGACAAATGGACGTTAAGCAAGCCCTTCCCCTGTGTGAGTCGCTCTTTTTAAAGCATACCGAGCAAACCCAGAGTCCATTAATTTGGTCTCTGGCCACTTACTTACAAGAGGCTGAACTAGAGGCAGAGGTGTTACAGGGGCTGTTTCGTGTCATCAGCCGTAGTCAAAATACCGTACGTGAGCAAGTTTTTGCCATGTTAAAGCGTGTGCAGGGGGAACAGGCTTACCGCTTGCTGCAGCTGTGTTTAGAATCCTGGGATCAGGAGCTGGTTTTTTCAGCCATACGTATTTTACCGGCCTGGGGAACCCGTGCTTTAAGTGCCTTGCTTCAGCTTTGGCCCGACGCCCAATTGGGAACCCAAAGTGAGATTTTGAAAGCCCTGGGGCGCTTTGATCAAGAGCTTCTCTTTCCAGCTTTTGCGTGTCTGCAAACGGTTTTGGCTCAGGCTCTAACTGTCGAGGAACTCCGCCCGTTTGCTTTGACGGTGCTTGCCCACTGGCCAGATGAAGCGCGCTCTTTTTTGCTGCAAACCTTAATGGGTTTAACACTCATTTCTCAGCGCACGCTGCGTTACGATTTGTATACAGGACTGGCGCGTCTTTATCCTGAGGAACCGATTTGGACCATTTTTCAGGCCGCTAACAGTCAATTGGCCAGCGTGCGTGCCCGTGCTTTAATGCGTTTAAATATTGGGCTGCAACAGACGGATATTGCTAAACATCTGGAGCTGCATACCTTGTTAACCTATTTTAGCGAAGATGAAGCTTACACAGTAAGACTCAGATATTACGAGCTGGCCTTTGCCAACGAGCCCGCCTGGCGACGACGCCTGATTCGGGCCCTGCGTTATGATGTTTTGCCTGTGCAACAGATGTGCGCTTATCGGCTGGGAGACTATTTTGAGCCTGAGGTTCAAGAGGAGCTCCTGCAGTTTTGGACCGATGCAAAATATACTTTTAAAGAGACCCTCTTAACAGTATTTGCCTACCAGGGCATGCCTGGCTTGAGTTTAGATGCTCTGGCGGACTACAGCAGTACCGTCCGCAAAAGCGCCATTTGTGTGGTGGGTCAGCACCGTTTGCAGGCTGCTGAAGCGCATTTGGTGCAGTATTTGAGTCACGATACCAGTGATGAAGTGAAAGAAGCCTGTTGTTGGGCTTTGGGTTTTATGAACTCGCCTCAGGCGTATGAGACCTTGTGTGAGGTGGTGGTGGCGAGTCACTTTGCTTTACAGTATCAGGCGCTCAGGGCGCTGCGTTACCACACGCAGGCGGCTTCCTTTCTTTTGACCCATCTGGATCGTTTACAAGAAGATCGGGAACTGCTGGCGGTGGCTTTAGAGAGCCTGATTTACCTGGCCCATTCGCTTCCTGTGGACACATCTCCCGCGCCTTTGATTGCTGTTATTGAATTAACTTACGACAGTGAGCTGCGTAGACTGGGCGCTCAGGTCCTTCAAAAAATGGCGTCTTCAGAAGCTTTGCATTATCTTCGGCAGCGCCAGTTGGTGTGATGAGGCTATTCTCAGCCCTGTACCATGGGCTATACTAAAAAAAATATGTGTCTGACACAAATCTGAGGTGAAGTCATGGCCGGGATCAGAAAAATGATTGAGCAGATGCTCAATGGTTATTCTCCAGAAGAGGGGATTCGTCAATTCAAAGAGAGATTACACCGCCTCTTGAATGCTTTTAAAGAAGACCCCGAAAGCAGAGCGCAACTCAGGCAGTATTTGCAGAGTGTTTATCGCCCGCTGCAGTATTTTAACGCCGCCGTGGTACGTCCCCAACTGGCTGATCCTGACCGGCTGAAAGCGACAGCAAAACAGTATCAACTCAATAAAATTGAATTGAAGCGCATTTATAAAACGCTCTTAGAGTTGGAGCTGCGCATTCAAAAGTTTTATGCCGATGAGTCAGAGGTGGATCGTCTGGTGGTGATGTTGCGTAAGGTGATTAACACCTTTGATGAACAACTCATTACCGATTTGCTCGATGCGGTGGATTATCATGTGGACTATGCAAAGATAGAAAAAGCGTATCTCGACTATCAACATACGCTACACAAGGCTTTTAATGGGGCGGGCTTAAATCAGGAAATCAAAGCGATTGTTTCGGTTTTTGTGGACAATTTTAAAAACGCGTTGCAAGGAAAAACCCGAACTCAGCGTGAACCTCGCGCCTCTGACAAGCACAGTGAAGTGCGTATGATGGAGCCTTCTTTGCAAAGCTTTTATGACCGTTACCGTTCAGAGGGTTTCTCCCATGATGAGGCCATGCTACACGTGGCCGAAAAAGAAGCCCTGGACCAACTCAGTGTGGATGAGTTAGAAACGTACCGCAGTTTACGTCGGGCGGGTAAAAGCCACGAACAGGCTATTCAGGCGCTGCGTTCAGATCCCTGAATAAGCGCTTAAGAGGGACCCGATCCAGTACCAAATTGAGGGCTTGTTGCGGGTGCTCTTCGCTGGGAATCATGCGAAAATACCAGGCTTCAAGAACGGTTTTTTTGTCTTCGGTGGGATAAGCCAACAAAAAGACGGGGCTTTGTTTGAACTCCCTGAGGGTGAGATACACTTTGACGTCTTCATGTCCTTCTTCGGCACGTACCTCAAGAACCCGTTTTGCCAGCTCGTTTTCGATCCAACCGGCCAGCTGGGCGGACATGACGTAGCGTGGGTTTTGGGCTTGTAAACCGCGATTGACTTCGGACTCAAGATAAGCGTACGGGAAGATGGATTGAGACATGGGGACTCCAGAGTTGCCAAACTAAAAATGGCTTTTTTAAAGCATTATACTTTAAAAAAGCCATTTGGTTTCGGTATGCCTGAAGTGTTAAACACCCCAGCAAACAGCACGTGCTTGCCAAACAAGCACGCCGCATCCGGTTTATTTAGAATAGAATTCGATAATCAGGTTGACTTCGATGAGGTTTGCCGTATCGATTTGTTCTTTTGCAGGAACGCTTACGACTTCGCCTTTCAGAGCTTCTGTATCAGAGATTAACCATTCAGGAATGATTTCACCCACAAAACCTTCAATTGCCGCGGCAACGAATTTTTTGCTTTTTTCGCGAATTTCAATTTTATCGCCGGGACGTACGCGGTAAGAAGGAATATCTACTTTTTTACCATTCACCAGAACATGACCGTGGGTTACGGTTTGACGGGCTTGTGCACGGGTGGTAGCGAATTTTAAACGGTAT
This sequence comes from Candidatus Sericytochromatia bacterium, assembly GCA_964229355.1. Lineage (GTDB taxonomy): Bacteria > Cyanobacteriota > Sericytochromatia > UBA7694 > UBA7694 > CAXRDE01. The sequence goes on from CAXRDE010000016.1 coordinate 309,053, forward strand.
ACGACGTTGTCTAAACGGGTTTCGAGCAGTTGCAAGAAGCGTTCGTCGGTTACACCAGCACTGGCAGAAGCCACATCATAGTAACGACGGAATTGCTTTTCGCCTAAACCGTACATATAACGTAATTTTTGTTTTTCTTTTAAACGCAGGCCGTACTCAGATACTTTATGACGGTCCTTGCCGTGTTGTCCAGGACGGAAGTTACGGCCTCTATGAAAAGCGCTTTTACCGGCTTCATAGCGTTTGCCTTTTAAAAATAAGTTCAGTCCGAGGGCACGGGAAATGCGTTCTTTGGGTCCACGATATCGACTCATGATTTCCCTTTCATTGCTTGAGAATTAGAGTATAGAAACATACTCCACAGGTCAGTATACGCTATTCTGAAATCAATGAAAATAGTTTATGACTAAATAAAATCAAGGTTAAGATCTTAAGGGGTAGCTTAGCTGAATTTATCGAACAAGAGGCCCTGAAAGGCTTTGATGTTTTCTTTCATCTCTAAAATTTTGCGTGGGGGGATTTCGCGAATGGTTTCACCGGTTTCGCGATCAAAGAGTTTCACATAAAGGCGGTTGATGGATTCGATACGCTGCACGTTGAGTCCCACCGAAAGCGGTTTTACCAGTTCATCAATTTGTTGAATTGCTTCTCTGAGTGCCTGCTTTTCCGCTTCATTGAGATCTTGCTGTTGCTGGTTTTCTTGTTTTTCGCTGCCTGAAACAGGCTGCGGTGCTTCAGCGGTTTGCACCGGTGTGGGGTCAGATGGGGTGATGGCCCGTTGTAAAAGCTGTTGACGCAAGATGTCATCTTGACCTGAAGCACGATTTGCGGAGACCGCAAAATTATTATCAGACATAAGTTCCTCCGTGAAGACCTTTGAGCAATCGTCCGTTATTGCTATCTCCTATCATACCTGATTTTTCGTGATTTTTGCAAAAAAAAGAAGCCCCTGAAGGCTTCAGCTTTGCAAAGTTGTCTTGTAAGACGTTTGAATGATAATTTGCCCTTTCAGGTATACCGGATCCAGGGGTTAATCATCTATTAACGATCTCACAAAAAACCTGTGATCAAGATCCAGATCTAGAAGTGACCTGTGTTTGAGGCGGTTATTTTTTTTCTTTTCTTTCGCGAGACGGTACAACGCGCACAATTTCACCTTCGATTTGGACTTCAGTAGGGCTTATGAGCCCCAGACTGAGCACCCGTATGAAAAGCGTAAGAAAGCTCTGGCGTTGGCGAATCTTCAGGTATTGAATGCCTTCTCCGGTACGCAAATGCTTCTGAAAGGTATAAGACCATATATTGTCGGGGACGGGGCCTTCTCGGCCAATGGCCAAAGGATCTAAGCCACCGGCCTGGTATACCCACAGGGTTTCACGAAGATAACCGCGTTTTTCAACAATGTCGAATCCAGCCAAATGCTGACCAAAGGCTACAGGGTACTCGCCACTTGCGTACTGCACATCCAGTTGATAGCAAGCTGTGCAGCATAAACACATCAACAGCAGTACCCAGCGTTTAACGTTTTTCAAGAATGTCCCCCTCAATAATCATCTGGACGCGCAGGTAGAGTCCTAAGGTGAGTAACGTGTTAAGTTGCGCCAGCGGCGTTACGTAGCGCCGAGCCTGTAAGTTAATGACCTGTTGTCCGGGGCTGAGCTCGCTTTCAAGCACCTGGCTGAGTAAGCGTTCGTTATCTTCAGCCATGGGAATCCCAAACACATAATGCAGCTCGCGGGTATGGTAAAAGTGGCGAACCACACGATAATGAGACACATCAAGGGTTTCGGGGCCACTGAGCATAAGCTCTGTGTCACTGGCGCTTTGCAAAGTTAAGCTGTAGCAGCTACTCATTCCCCCCGCTATCAACAGGGCCAACAGGCTGCGCACACCAAAGGTTAAACGGTTTTTCATCTTAGCGATTAATGCGCGTCAAAAAGCCCGTTTTCAGTTTTGGGCTTTGTTCAAGAGGTTGTTCAGAACGGGCTTTTACCACCACCAGGGTCATATCGTCTTCGGGCTCTTCGCCTTGAATCCACTGTTGGTAAGCCTGAATAAGCTGGCTCTGTATTTCACTGGCACTGCGATGGTGATGGGCCATAATCAGCGCTTCTAAGCGTTCAAAGCCAAACTCTTCTCCCTCAGGGGTATGGGCTTCTACAATACCGTCTGTGTAGTACACCAGCACGTCACCAGGTTTTAAGGCCAGTGTGACTTCGTTAAAACGGGCTTTTTCACGGACCCCCAGAGGGTAAGTGGGTTTGACCTGCACCGGTGTAAGTTGCCCCACACTGGCCTGGTAGTGGTAGGGCAAGTGGTGGCCTGCACTGGAAAGGGTTACCGTGTGTTGCTCCAGATTAAAAATAGAATACACAAAGGTCATAAACAGACGTTCTTTGGTTCCCCCAAAGATCATGCTGTTCAGCGCGTTCATCATCGCGCCTACGCTGGGGTCAATTTTGCCCTGAACAAAGAGACAACTTTTGGCCATGGACATCAGCAAGCTCGCTGAAATTCCGTGACCGTTCACGTCGCCAATGGCGAGTCCAAATTCGGTGTCCGAAATTTTAAAGTAGTCGTAGTAATCTCCGCCCACGGCCTCGGCAGACTCAGAAAAACCAATAATATCTAAACTGGGAATATCAGGTTGGTAATCCGGCAACATGGAGCTTTGAATATTACGGGCAAAAGAGAGCTCCTGGTTTAATAATTCTTGCTTTTTGCGAATTTCCATGAGGGAGCGATTTTCAATGTCCATGCCCACCTGGCGGATGATGGATTCCATCAGTTCGAGATCGCGTGGGGTGAAGGTGTATGAGACGGCCTGGCTGCTCACGTAGACCACCCCCAACACCTGCTCTCTTTTGCCATAAATGGGTACACACATGACGCTGCTGAGTTCCAATGCCATCACGCTTTTTTGTTGGGCCAGATCTATCTCATCTTGCATATCTACCACGCATAAGGCTTGTTTTTGCGTTAAGACCTTTTGAATACTGCTTTGTGAGACGTGAATGTCATTTAAGGGCTGGCCTTCGCGATCCAGGCTGGCCTGACAGCTCAGAGCCTGAAAATCCTGGGGTTCGTGGTTGATGTCTTTGCTAATAAAGATATAGCCAATTTCTGCACGGGTAATACGCAAGCAGAAGGTGAGCACCATCGACAGCAGCTCTGAAAAATCTTGGGTGGTGGAAATATTACGGCTCAGCTCATTGAGCATCTGTAAGTGTGCATTGCTCTCTTGAATTTCCGCGTGTAAACGGGCATTGATCAAGGATATGGTGGCAAAGGTTGCCATGGACTCTACAAGCTCTAAATCCTGAGGGCTAAATTGTGCGTTGACGGCTTGTTTGTCGAGATAAATAAGTCCAATAATTTCGCCGTTGCGTTTTAAGGGCACGCAGATTAAAGTGCGTAAATCCAGCGCCATAATACTGGCTTGCTGCGATAACTCCTGATCACTCTGGGCATCTTTGATCCACAGGGATTGCCCTTGCTCCATGACCTTTTGGGTGAAGGATTGGCTAAAGCTGAGCAACTGTGACTCCGGCAGGGCATCGGCTTCCCGCACGCGAATCACCTGGACTTCGAGCTCTCCCAGCTCGTTTTTAAGCATGAGTAATCCTCGGTCTGCCCTTGCAATATCTATCACATAGTCCATAATGTTTTGCAGCACCATCTGCAAATCCAAACTTTGCATAATCAGCTGAGAAAACTGGTTAATGCGCTCAACCTTTTTTAAACGTTCGGAGAGCTTTTGGAGATCTTTATGCTCGCTATGGCCGGAGTTAGCAGGCGTGCTCAGCTGGTACTGTTGAAAAATTTCAAGCATTTTATAGCCCATTTCCTGGGCTTCATGAGGAGAGAGCTGATCCGCAAAGCGTTGAGAGAGATCTTCTTGTTGCTCTACCTGGCGGGCTTGTTTTCTTAACCAGGTTTGAAGCTCCTGGATATTGCGTTCTGCGCGGGTGTATTGAATGTCGCGAAACCGCTGTTTGGCACTGACCAAAAGATCGTGGGCTTGTTCAAAATGTTGACGCGCGTGATTTCCGCCCAGCCAGCGGGCGTAGGCAATGGCCGTTAGCCCGTATTGTAAGGGGTTTTGCGTGTCCTGGGCTAAGGTGAGACTCTGTTTAAAGGGGGCTTCGATAGCCTCGGGCGTGCTCTGTTTTTGAATGTTTAACTGGGCCAGCAATCGATAAATCTGAATTTGGTGGTAAGGGTTTTCGAGACGAAATCCGGTCGCTAGCGTTAAAGCTTCTTGCAAAAGAGGCTCGGCCTGGGCGAGCTGGTTTTGCTTCAAATAAATGTGGGCCAGACGATAGAGGCCGGGTAAAAGCTGATCGGTTTCGCTCTCACGACTGAGTTTAACGGCTTCTTGAAACGCGATTTCTGCATCTTTGAGATGGCTTCGCTGTTCGGCAATCATGCCCTTTAAAATATTGCCACTGGCTTGCTGATGTTGATTTTGCATGCGTTGGCCCAGGGCGATCACTTTTTCGGCGTAGTGTGCGCCTTCATCTAGCTCGCCGTGTTCAATGGCCGCATAAGCCAGACAGATCTGAAAACGGTTTTCGTGCTGAATCGGGCGCCCCATCTTTTTGATCAGGGTGAAAATCTCATCACTTACGGCCTTGATTTCGTGGTAACGGCCCACTAAGCTGTTGCGTACCACCTGGGGGTAGTAAGACCAAAAAATCAAATCCAGGTAGTCGTACTGCTCGCCGATTTCACGGGGTACGTCCGCAAAATGATCCTGACCGACCGGCTCGCCCAGCCAGGCTATGGCATCTTCACGAATAAAGCAGCAGAAAGCATAAGCCCAGACCAATTGACGCGGCAAACGCTTTAAACGCTGCTTCAGGGTATTGGCTGCGATTTCCATTTCGGTCACCAATTGGCGTAGCTCGCCTCGGGTGAGCAAGGCGTTCAAGCGGCTAAAAAGAATCAGGCCGTAGGGCACCGTTTCGGGTTTAAGTTGTTTGAGCAAATTTTGCGCTTTATTTAAGGCTTCCTGGTTACGGCCTATCATGGTGTAAGAAGAAATAAGGATGCTTTCGTATTCCACCTGTTCTTCTAACGGTGTTTCTTTGGACTGGAGCGCGGTGATTAGTTTTTCATTGGTTTCGGCGCAGATAAAGGGGTGAATCATATAAGAGGTCCAGGCCAGTTCGCGACGGTAATGCTCCAGTTGCTCTTCTTGTCCGGGCAGGTTTTTCAGTTTTTCTAGAATTTGCAGCCCTTCATGCATGAGCAAGGTTGCCTCCATGCGGACCGATGAGGCCTGACCGGCTTCAATGAGATACTGAAAGGCTTTGACCCGATCCCGACCGTTTTTGAAGTGATAAGCCAGCGCGCTGATACTGGCCGCAGCCTTTTCTAGCCATTCGCCCACCTGCTGGTGAATATCCTTGCGGGGTTCTTCTTCAATATCGCTATAGAGCGTTTCTCGCACGCGATCGTGGGGAAAGTGCAGCGCATCGTTGTCCCGTTCTAAAAACTGCCGTTCTACGAGTTCTTCGACGTGGATGAACAACTGGTCTTTGTCCTCGGCCAGGGTTTCTGCCAGGGCCAGATCAATGCGTTTACCCACCACCGCCAGTTTATGCACCAAACGGGCTGCTTGCTCAGAGAGGCGCTTTAGACGTTGCTTAATGGTATCAGCAATGGAGGTGGGCAACTGCCACTCGGGATAATTATCGGGAATGATCCATTGGCCTTTATGTTGGCGGATCATGTTTTCTTCCATTAAGTAACGCAGCATCTCACGAATGAAAAAGGCGTTGCCTGAAGTGGCGCCGTAGAAGTAAGGAATAAAGTCTTCCGGTAGGTGCACGTCTCGCAGCATTTTTTCAATGAGCTCGGCCATTTGTTCGGGGCGAAAAGGATTCAGTTTGATGAGACGGGAGAGGTCTTCTTCAAGGGTTTGCCACAGGGGATTATTGGGCAATAGTTCATCGTCGCGAAAAGATCCCAGCATCATGACAGCGCTGTGTTGGAGTTCACGAATACAGTAGTTGAACAGTTCAACACTGGCCATGTCTGACCAGTGCAGATCGTCCACAAAGAGAATCAGGGGACGCTGTTTGGCCACTGCTTTAAGCCAGGCCACCACGGTTTCAAAGAGGGTTATTTTTTGCTGGCGGGGGTCAAAGTCTTCCCGGGGGAAAATATCGTGGGCTTCAAGCTGGGGAAGCAGGTGAGCCAGTGTGGGGCCAAACGCCTGAAGTTGTTCCGGCGTACTGAGGGGAATCACCTGGTTCAGGGCCTGTACCAGGGGGGCGTAAGAAGCCATCCCCTGCTCCACGCAAATGCCCTGACAAAAAGGAATTTCTGCCAATTGGGCTTTGATTTTGAATTCTTCAATCAGGCGAGATTTTCCGACCCCTGCAGGGGCTCCAATAAAAAAAGAAGGGCTGTGCTGGGTCAATTGCTCCAGGGCCTGCTCCAGGGTGCCAAGCTCTTCATCTCGGGCCACCAGCACATGGGAGCTCAGGTAGCTGTTGCGATCGGCTTCACTTAATTGCAATGAAATACCGCTGGCTGCTGAGAGATCCTCCAGGAGTTCTGCGGTATTGCGATAGCGATCTTCGGGTTTCTTGGCCAGCATTTTGTGAATGATAGCGATCAGGTCCTGGGGAATATCCTGGCGAAAGCTGTTTAAGGGAGCTGGCTGAGACGAAATATGGGCTTTTACTACATCCAGTACCGTGGTGCCCACAAAAGGTTGCACGCCCGCGATCAATTCATAGGCCAGTACCCCCAGGGCGTAAATATCGGTGCTTTCGTTAATGAGGCCCCGCTGGGGAATTTCCGGGGCCATATAGGCCACGGTGCCTGTGAGTTGGCCATTGCTGCGGGTATCAATGGCCTGCATCAGACCAAAGTCCATGAGTTTGACCTGGTTATCCGGCGTGAGGCGGATATTTTCGGGTTTTATATCGGCATGGACCAGTCGCCGAGAGTGAATGAAGCCCAGGGCCTGTGCCGTTTGGATTAAAATAGCATAGGCCAAATCCGCGGAAATGTTTTTCAGTTCGCTCAGTTCTTGACCGGGCACGATTTCCATGGTGAAGTAGGGCGTTTGGTCTTCTAAAACGCCGTACTCGTGGACCTGAATAATATGAGGGTGTGCCAGGCGGGTCATAAACCAAAACTCCTGGCGAAACTGTAAGAGTGCGGCTTCACTACTGATTTTTTGAGACAGTACCTTCAGCGCACACGACCGTTGCTCTACGGTGTCAAGCACCTGATAAACGCGGCCCATGCCGCCTTCACCCAGCAGATCTTGCACCGTATAGCGGTTGGCAATGCGTACAGTTTCGTCAGTTTTCATGAAGGCTCCAGGTCATTCAGGTGTCGTTTAACATATTATACGTGTTCTTCTCAAGGCTGCCCATGCAGAGGTTCATTATCTTGGGCGGTGAGTGAAGTCACAGCGTGGCCCTCGAAGTACAGATAGAGTATAAAATGATGATAGCCTGTAGATAATTCAAGGAAGTACGAAAGCCCATGAAGATTTTGGCCCTGGATATAGAACGTCAAACGGCTCAGCACCAGTTCTGTGGGACCGTCGATTATCAATTGCACGATACACGTATCGGCACACTTTTATGGGTTTTAGAAGCCAGCACGAACAATATTCAGGTGCGCTTTGTGCAGGGCAGTGGTCCAGATTGGGATGGCATTGCTCGGCAGCACGCACGGGTGCTTTCCGATCACTTGATTTTAGCCGTCGCGCGTGAGCGGGGCTGGCCCGCCCTATCGGCAGCACCTCAGGGTGTAAAAGAGACCGTCTAAGGGAACTTTTTTTTCTACCTCCCGTCCTACGCACTATACCTGCTGTCTCAATAAACGATGAAATAAGAATGGATAATGAACCATGAAAAAATTAACCCAAACCCTTATGACCGCGGCTTTCGCCTTATCTCTTGCCGCTTGTGGCCCCACAGCCACCCAAATTTCGACGCCTGACGGTCAAAAACTGGAAGGGGATCGTTCGATTTCTGGAAAAGTGACCGGTGACGCCGTGGGCGCGGACACCAAAATAGCCCTCTTTGGGGCTTTTGTAAATGTATCCGGTAACAAGATTGACGCCACCAATCAAACCATCGAAGACGATACCACCCTGGCGGTACAGGCCGTGGCTGAAGGTCAATATGCCTTTGCTTTACCTAAACCTCCTCAAAAAGCCGGTTTGGGTGTTGCCAATCTGCGTATTTTTGCTTTTAACGACGCCAACAATAACAATATGTACGACGAAGGCGAACTCAAGTCTCCCGAAGGCAGCGTACGTTATGCTCCGGGCGTGGGCTACCGCTCCGCAAAAGATGCCGATGGCAACGAAATTGCCGTGGTCGTGGATGATTTTAAAGACTTTGATTTTAAATTGAACCCCTAAGCTTATTTCTGCCCGATTCCCCGTTGATAAACAAACCCCTTGCCCCACAAAGGTAAGGGGTTTGTTTTATAATTTAAAGTATGCAAGTTCAAAATGATCCTCCCCGTCGTCAACGATCCCGTGAGGTGAGTGGTGCCAGCAGCGGCCCCTCGCAAAAATCAGCGGCCCCATCTTCGTTTCAGCAAATTGTATCTGCAGGCGCCCAATCCATTAAAGACTCGCTCGACGATTTAATGGCCACTTTAGATCAAGCGGGACACAAGCTCTTGTCAGCCCCTTCAGAAGCCCATTTAACCCAATACACGCAAGCTGTGAGAGCTTTTGTGCGTAAAGCCCAGGGTGAGTCCATGGCGGTTAGCAAGCAATTTGATCGCCACAACCGCTTATATATGGTGGTGAGAGAGGTGGATACTCACCTGGCGCAGCTGACAGAGCAAGTGCTCAATCACCAGGGGCGAGCGCTTGAGATGGCTGCCCGCATTCAAGAAATTCGCGGTATCCTGCTAGATATGTATATTTGAAGATCAGGATGTTGAATCGTTTTATGCTCACACCACCGCGCTTTTTGTTTGGGTTGCTTTGCTTGCTTTCCCTGGGGGCTTTTACACCACGGGCTGAAGCACGTCCAGAGAGTGCCTGGGTGCTTCCCCAAAATACCTGGTACGTTCACTCGCGCGCGGGTTATGGTTTTTCGCCCGCCTGGTCAAGTTTTGACAACCAGCAGGCCTTTTTGTTTGACAGTCATTTGGAGTTGGGTGTTATTGATGCTGCCACCTTGACCCTTGATGTGCCCGCAGTGACCCGCCGCCTGACCCTGGCAGAGGACACCGAAACGACGCTGGTAAACAACGGGTTTACGGATTTGCGCGTGGGAACCCGGGTGCGCTTGCTGCAAGAGCCTTTTGCCCTGAGTCTTCAGGGGGCTTTGAAGATTCCCATGGCCTATGATGTGAGTTTTTCTCCGAGCCTGGGCGAAGGTCAATTGGATGCAGAACTGGGGCTTACTGCAGGCTATATGTTTTATCCCCTGGAGGCGTACGTGCAAGGGGGGGTGGGCTATCGTTTGCGCAGTCCCTTTGACAGCAAGCATGTGCGTGTAAGTGAGCGTTTGCGCAGTACAGAATCTGCTATTTTAAAACCTGCCGATGAAATCTCTTTTTTCACCGAGACAGGTATTTGGTTGAGCGAGCACTGGTTTGCTTCCCTGAATCTATGGGGAGGACTGGCCCTGAATCAGCCAGAGGCTTTGCCTCAGGATCAAGTGTATTTTAGCCCGTTGGTGGCTTACCGTATCAATCCAGCGATAGATGTTTCCTTACAGACAGATCTTCCTGTCTTTAACCGCAATCGTGAAGACCTGATGACGGTGATGTTGGGTTTGCATTTGCGCTTTGGTGAACCCCTCGCCAGAGGCGTTGGCTTGCGCGGTGCAAACGCCGATTATGCGCGTTATGAAAACTAAAGTCTTAACGCCAGACGCCTGTGAACGTTTACAGCAGGCCTGTCAAACGGTACTGCTGGACCCTCTGTCTTGTGTGGCTTTTGCCAGTGATGCCAGTTTTTACCGTTTGGTGCCCCAGGCTGTGGCCCGCCCGCAGCACCTGCATGAGATCCGTGCCCTTTTTGCCTGGAGCCAGGCAGAGCAGATTCCTCTGGTCTTTCGGGCCGGGGGCACGAGCTTGTCAGGGCAAGCCATTACGGATGGGGTGCTGGTAGATGTGTCACGCCACTGGCGAGGATTCTCAGTCCAGGCGCAGGACGATATTCCCGCAGCGATTGTGTGTGCACAACCCGGTGTGGTGGGGGGGCATTTAAACGCTTTTTTACAGTCCTTTGGCCGTAAAATAGGTCCCGATCCCGCCTCGATTCAGAGCTGTATGGTCGGGGGAATCGTGGCCAATAACGCCAGTGGTATGTGCTGCGGCGTCCAGCAGAATACTTACCATACTCTTGATTCGTTGGTGTTTATGTTGCCGGATGGTACCTGTTATGACACTGCAAAGCCCGCTGATCACCTCCGATTTGCCGAGGAGCAGGCAAAGCTGTGCCGCACGATTCTGCATTTACGAGAGCGCTTGTTGCAAGACAAAGCCCTTGCTGAGCGGGTACGCCGCAAGTACCGTCAGAAAAACACCACGGGTTATGGGCTGAATGCTTTTTTAGATTTTTCAGATCCCTTTGCCATTTTTCGCCATGTGCTGGTGGGCTCAGAAGGGACCCTTGCTTTTATTGCTGAAGTGCGGTTGCGTACCTGTGTTGTGGGCGCTTTTCGCAGCACGGGTTTATTGCTTTTTCCCCAGGTGGAAGCGGCGTGTCAGGCCCTTGATGCGCTGCGGCCCCATTGCGAAGCTCTGGAGCTTATGGACGCGAGTTCTCTGAGGTGCTTACCCGTAGCGGCGCTTCAGCCCTGGTGGCCAGACTGGCCAGAGGGGACTGCCCTGGATGGCCATCAGGAGCCCTGTGCCCTTTTAATTGAATGTCAGGCAGAAAGCGCTCCGTTATTGCAACAGCGTCTGCTGGCTCTGGAAGGGGTGATAGACACCTTGCCACTCTTACAGAGGGTGTCCATGACGCAAGATCCAGACGCCCAGGCTTTGCTCTGGAAGTTACGTAAAGGGCTTTACCCTTCGGTGGGGGCTGTGCGACAACAGGGAACGGCGGTGGTTATTGAAGACGTGGTCTTTCCACCTGAGCACCTGGCACAAGGTATTGCTGGTTTACAAGCGCTTTTTAAAACCCATGGCTATACCGCAGAGCAGGGATCCGGGGGGATTATATTTGGTCACGCCATGGACGCCAACGTGCATTTTGTCTTGACCCAGGGCTTTGATGATCAGGCGGCAGTGCAACGCTATGGGGCTTTTATGCAGGATTTAGTAGCGCTGGTGTTGACTTTGGGGGGTGCCTTAAAGGCTGAACACGGTACCGGTCGCAACGTGGCCCCCTTTGTCGAAGCTGAGTGGGGCTCTGAAGCCCTGTCCATTATGCAGGCCTTAAAGGCTGCGGTGGATCCGCAAGGCTTACTCAATCCCGGCGTCATTTTAAACGCAGATCCTGAAAGCCATTTACAGCATTTAAAGATCTTGCCCCGTATTGATGCCGAAGTGGACCGTTGTACGGAATGTGGTTTTTGCGAGCCGGTGTGCCCGAGTCGGCGTTTGACTTTGACACCCCGGCAGCGCATTGTGTTGCGTCGCGAAAGAGAACGTCTACGCCAGGCTCATCAATTGCAGGCGCTTCAGGACTTGGACGCTGCGTATGCGTATGCGGGACTGGATACCTGCGCCACGGACAGCTTGTGTGCCAGCGCCTGCCCCGTGGGGATTGATACGGGCGCCCTGGTGAAGCGTCTGCGCGCTGAAGGCCTTTCTCAAGCTGCCCAAAAGCAAGCCGGGTGGGCTTCTCGCCAGTTCTCACATCTTGAAAAGGGTATGCGTTGGGCATTGACGCTCGGGCATGTGGGTTCAGCGCTGGGGGCAGAGCCCCTGATGAACTACACCTTACGGCAGGTGAGTAAAGGGCTTGGGACTCCCTTGCCCCAGTGGCATCACGATCTGCCACCGGTGAATCGAGAGCGTTTGCCCGTAAACGAACCCACGGATCCAGAATTTGTTTACTTTCCTTCTTGTTTGAGTCGAAACCTGGGCTATGAGGATGCACCCCCGCTGCCGAAAGTTGTGATGCAGTTGGCCGAGCGGGCACAGTTAAAAGTGCATTTGCCCGCTGAGGTGGTGGGACATTGCTGTGGTTTGCCCTTCGGCTCGAAAGGTTTTACATTGGCAGATCAGAGGGCGCTAAAAGCCACCACAGACATGTTATGGCGGGTAACGCAGCAGGGGCGTCTGCCGGTGATTATGGACACCAGTCCCTGCACGCACCATTTGCACACCCATTTGCAAGCGCAGGGTATAACCATCATGGACTTTGTCACCTTTAGTGCGCGTTATCTGGTGCCCCGTTTGGCCTTACAACCCGTTTATGAGCACGTGTACGCTTACCCGGTTTGCGCGGTACAAAAAATGGGGTTGACGCAGGATTTTATGCATGTGGTGCAGCGCTGCGCCCAACGGGTCAGTCAACCTTTAGTGGCCACCTGCTGCGGTACGGCGGGCGACCGGGGGTTGATGTACCCAGAACTTACAGAGATGGCTCTGCAGGATGTGTCGCGACAGCTCCAGGAAACGCCTGTGAAGACATTGTGCGCCACCAGCCGCTCGTGCGAAATGGGCATGGGCTTACATTTAGATTCGGAGCCGGTGTCATTGGCACATGTGTTATGGGCAGCGGTACAAGGAGAAAAAACATGAGAGACCTCTGTGGACTTGCTTTGACGCTGGGAGCTGTGTTTCTGTCTCCGGCTCTTGCTTCGGCCTCGCTGGTAACGCCGCCTGTGCAATGGGCTGCTACCGTGCCTGAGGCTTTGAGCGCTGCCGATGAGCAGCTCTTAAACGCTGCCCTGACGGGCAATCGGGAAGGGATTCGCCAGGCCCTGGCAGCGGGGGCGCGTTTAGAAGCTCGCGATCGGCGTCTGGATTTAACCCCTTTGATGCTGGCGCTTTACCGCGATCATCCGCTGGCGTTTGCGGATCTTTTGCAGGCAGGAGCAGATGTAAATGCCCGCAACCCCAGGGGCCAAACTCCGTTAATGATGTTGGCCAGCGGGGGACAATTGAACCTGGTACAAAAAGTGCTTGAGGTGGGGGCCTCACTGAATGCTCAGGATGAACTGGGAAATACCGCCCTGATGTGGGCGGCCTACTGGGGGCACCTGGCTGTGGTAGAGCATCTGCTGAAGGCACAGGCCAACGCGACCTTAAGCAATGACGATGGCAATACTGCTTTACACCTGGCGGCTTCAGGAGGTCTTGCCAATCAAACCCGTAAACTTTTGCAAAAACCCACGTTTACCGCTGTGGGGCGTCGACTTCAAGGTGAAAAAGTCGCAGACACCAAAGTGGTGTTGTTTCAGCGACTTATTGCCGCAGGAGCCCCTGTAGATGCGGTCAATCGCTGGGGCCAAAGCGCACTGATGTTGAGTGCAGAGCAGGGGGCCTGGGAGCCCATTGCGCATCTGATAGCGGCCGGTGCTTCGGTGCAGCGTGCGGATCTTCAAGGTCAAACCCTCAAAGACTATTTAACCCGGGCGGGTTATGCCCAATGGGTAGAGCGTTTGCGCCCATGACCCACGAGACCGATATGATGTTGAGTGGTATTCCGGGCACCAGTTTATGGGGGCTAAAAGCCCGTGCCGAGGAGCATGAAAACCCAGAGGGACTTTTTCAAGATGCATTGGCCCAGCAATGGTTTCGGAAGCTTTCGCCCTTTTTCTCGCCCGCTCTGGCCCGGTGGTATACGCCCACCTTGCAGCGCTCGATTGCTTTGCGCACCGATATCTTAGATCGGGCGGTACGCATGCATATACAGCGTCACCAGAACCCGGTAATTATTGAAATGGGCGCGGGTTTTTCGACCCGTTACCACCGCCTTCAAGCTGAGAGTGTGTTGTGGTATGAGTGGGATCTGCCGGAAATGATTGAGGTACGCCTGGGCTTGCAAGAGCCTCAACATCCAACGCACCACTATTTGGCGTATTCTTTAACCGATGAGGCCTGGTGTTCACAGCTAAATCGTGAGGATCCTGAGCGCTATCTGTTTATTGCCGAAGGCTTGTTTATGTACTTCCCCCGTGAAACCATTGAAGCTTTAATCGCGCGCTTAAGACTCTTTTTTTCAGGCGCTTCTATGGCTTTTGATGTACTGGGGGCCTTAAATTTTAAGGGGGCTCAGGCACCGGGCGAGGAGGTCGATGCCCCTGTCTATTGGGGGGTCAAGAACACGGAGCACCTGTACGCGGAACTCGGGGTGACCAGAATGGAGCCGGATCTCACCCTGCCGGCGCAAATTCGGCGTTACGGGCATTATCGGGGTTATTTAAAACCGTTGGAACGTTGGGTGTTATCGCAGCGCTGGCTGACGCGGCGTATGGGAGGCACCCTCTTTGCCCAACTGTGATTCGGCAAAGCGGGTGCGAGGGCATGTTATTTGTCTTTATCGATCAAAAAGACCACTTTAGAACTGTTTAAAAAACCGCTTTTTTGATTGGCAGCCATGAGTTGGTTTGCTTGCTCCGCGCTAATGACGGCATCGGTCTGATGCACACCACCACCGGAGCGTACTGCTTTGATGACAAGCGGGTTACGGCCCACACGGGCATTAGACTGGGCGCGGGCTAAGGAGTCTGCGTAAGCCACAATACCACTGTTGACCACCATATCGGGGTCAATGGGCTGGTCCCCGACATAGATTTCGCGTCCCTGGGTATCTAAAATTTGAGGGCTCATAGCCGGGGTGACTTTATGTCCGCGACAGTCAATAATAACGCCCGTATAATCCCCTGCTTCGGGTGTCGGGATGGGGGTTTCAACCACAGTGGGCTGATTGTTATTTAAAGGGGGACTTTGGTAACTGGGCACCGTACGAATTTGCTTGCGCTCAATAATTTCGGGTACCATCACCGATGACAGACTGTTTGAGCCAAACAGAGACAGGGAAACGGTAACTTCCACCGTGCCGTCAGACATATATTTGTAATTGCCAACCTTGGCACCTTTCACCAGTGCGGACACACGGGTCTTAACGATGTCGCTTTCGACCACGTAGTTTTGCACCAGGGTTTCGGCATCCACTTGTACACCATTAATAGCTTCTGCCAGTTGGCGATAACCATCTACAACGGCGGCCCGTTGGGCCATAAGGCGTTTTTGTCCTGCGCTCATGCCGGCTTTAGCGGGCGCTGCTCCTGTGCCGGTAACGCTAATTTGACCATTGCTCCAGTCCAGTTGACCATTGGCGACGTTCTGAATAACCTGGGCTTTACTGGCGAGCGGGGCGCTCATGAGCGGGGTTAAACCAAGGCTTAATCCCAACGCCAAAGAAAAAAGACGTGTTTTCATATTGTATTTGACTCCTTTAGGGGTATCTGCTTATTACATTAAGATGACATTTTAGGTAAAAATGTTCCCAGGGGCTTAATATTTCGTATCTTACTCTATTTCTTAGGGGACTTAGTGAGAGCCAGCTAACACTTTATTCGGGAAATGGCTGTTAAAAAACCGGGAAGCACAAGGCTTCCCGGCAGATTACAAAGCAAAACTTCAAAGGGTGAGGGATCTAGACCTCGTATAAATAAAGATCAAAGCCTTCCTCGTAGTAGCCCTCTAGACATCCCTGGTTCCAGTTCAGAATATCTTCTGTACGGGTGGCTTTTTGTTCAAAACCATATTTGGTATAGGCTTTAACGGCCCATGTGGCTTCAGGGTGAGCAATCAGATACATTCCTTTTTTATTGTGCTGGCGCGCTTTTTGTTGCGCAAAATCGAGAAAACGGCGTCCGTAACCATTGCCCATGTATTTTGTATCTAAATAGAGGTAGCCAATGTAGACGTAATCTCCAAAGTATTGAAGCGACAAGGTTCCCACAGGATCTCCATTGACGTTATAGCCCAGGTAGAAATCCCGTTGGTGAAAGTTTTTCTCTTCCCACTGGGTGTCCACGTAGTGTTCGTCCATGTCTTCTTCAGCCACGAACTCAGCGTACCAATCTGCTGACGAGCGGATCATGCGGGACACAATGGCCATTTCTTTGCGGCTAACGGTTTGAATATTTAGGGTGCGTTTCGCTGGTGTGGTTTGGGTTGTACGTTCAAGGGTTTGAGTTTGCATTAAATTCTCCTGTTTTTTTAATCATATTTTTATATATCAAAATATGTTTTTAATCGATAAAAACTATTATTGTTTTTCAGCATACCACAAAAAAATCAAATCAAAAGGCTTGTGGGCCATAAAAAAGGCTTTTGATTCGCTGTGTGAGGGTGTGTTTACGGGGGATTGGCAAAATATGTTAAATTTTGTTAATCTATAAGCAAAGAATTTTTACACAAGTTTTGGCGACTTGCTGTCGAGGAATAAGGTAAAGAGGTGCTTTTGTGAGTCAGTGGCAATTAGGTGGACTTCAGTCTCCCGGACAGCTGTTTCAAGCCCCACCAGCTTCTGCTGGGGCGTCACAGCCATTGCTTTCGCCTGCGCAGCTGACCTCTCTTGCCCGTCCTGCACCTACACCCCCTGCCCCGCCATCTCCGCCTAAGCTCGGGGGAGCAGATCAGTTTGCGGGGGTTTCTCGACTGCTTTCACAACAGGGACGGCTACCGGCAACGCCATTGCCTCTTTCTCCAAAACCGCTTCCTCCGAAACCTTTGGCTCCTATTAGCGCCCTTGCCCCACCAGTGGCTCCTAAGTTGGAGGAACCTGCCCACCAGCCCCTTGAGGACACCTTCGTGTTTCAGTTTGAGGAAATTGGCAAAGAAGGATCACGTATGGAGGCTCAGGGCAATTGTGGTCCCGCTTCGGCGGCGATCATTATTCAAGAATTTGGTGTGGAAGCGCCCACCATGCGGGATTTGCGTCGCGAAGTGGGCGCACCCACGGGCAGTGCTAACCGTGCCTATGCCCTCACCACTGATCAGGTGGGTAAGGCTGTGCAAGAAACCCTGGCTGAACACAATATTAAAGTAGAATATGAAGTGCACGGGCTTTCGACAAATGTGGATCGTGTCTTGAACCAGATGCGAGACAAACTCGCGGCCGGTGAAAAAGTAATTTTGCTGTCTTCAAACCTGGCGAGCCAGTCACGGGGGCATTATGTAGTGGTTAAAGAAGTGCGCCAAGATGGCTCCATTGTGATTGACGATCCGGGACGCCGCAACGGGGAAAATGATGTTTACTCGCGCAGTCGCCTGGAGCAGACCTTAAAAACCCGCGTCAATCGCTATGGCCTCAGTAACAGCCTTATTTCTTTCAAAGCCGTATAAGGGAATTACGCTTTAAAAGCGGCTGTAATTTTCTTTTTTTCTCGTGTTATGATGTAAATATAAAGGAGTCTATTGCTTTATGTCCCATCATGTCAATGTCAACCCCCATGTTTCTATTCCTGTGTACACTGCTCCACTGGTAAAAAACGCTTCACAGCCCGATCCTCTTGAAACGCCCCTCGAATCGCCTGTCGCAGCATCTGAGGTGTCAGAGGCTGCTGCGCCCACGGACCAGAATGAAACCCACGCCCAGGCACAAGCAGCGTTTTCGCCAACGGATCCCCAGGTGTCCTTTTCTGCGGAAAAACCCGCTGTGGAGTTACCTCCCGTGCAGGTAGAGCCTGTGGCCAACGATCTGCCTGAACTCCAAAGTGGGCGAGCGGTGTTGCGGGGAGACGATCTTAAAGCCCGGCTTCAATTGCTAGAAACCCAGGCCAATCAGGGGGCTGAAGCCCTTTCTTCTCGCAAAGTAGAACTCGAACAGCGCCTGACTTCTTTTGCCGAAGGCTCACCTCAGCGTCAGGAGATTCAGCAGACCCTTGAAGGGATTGATAAAGCGGTAGCACAATTGCGCGAGGTGCAAGCCAAGCTTGCGCAAAGTGAGCATCCTCAAAACGTTGCTGAGCTTCAAGCCTTGTTGGTCAATCAGGATAACGGCAAAGCAGAGGAAGAGCCCTTTAAAGCCCGTTTAACCTATGATAAGCCTGATGGGACACAAGCGACCTTTGACAATTTGTACGGAAAACGTACGGACGCGGGCATCAGAGATTATATTGCCCGCCTGGTTACGGAAACCCGTACCGCAGGGCCTCACGCGCTAGAACAGACGGAACAGACGGAACAGACGGAACAAGCCGTCGCCATGGCACAGCAAGAAACGGCTCAGGCGGTCGTGGACTTGTCTGCCGCTGAGCAAGCGCAAGCGGCGCCTGAGGGTGAAGTACCTCAAGAAGCCGGTGAAGCGTCTCAAGAAGCCAGTGTCGTGCCCGCTGCTGAAGCAACTCCTGAGGCCACAGCTGCTCAGGTTGCTACCGCTCAGGAGTCAGCGGCCGCGTCGCCTGCTTTGCTGAAGGCCATGGAGTTGCTCGATAGCCATGGGGAGGCTGTGGCAAAAATGACAGCATATCAGCTAAAGTTGCAAGACATGAGGCAGCAGGGGAACTCAGAAACCCTGATGGCCGATCCTGCAAATCAGCAATTGCTCAACGACATTCAGGGCTTTTTGCAAGAAAATCAAGGGCTATTGCAGGAGTTTAAACAGGTCTACGATCACCTGGCGCCTGCTGAGAAAACCCAGGTGGATCAACGACTCATTGAGCAAGAAATGCCGCGCTTCTTTGAAGCTCACCCTGAATTGGCAGAGGTTTCTTTAGCGGACGGGGAAGAGGCGACTTTACAAGTGGCTTCGCTTTGGCAAAACAGCAATAGCTGGGACTGGCTGATGCCTTCCTTTTCGCAGCAAGATCGGGTGATGATGGCTTAAGCAATTCTTTACGTTTATGCATTAAAAAAGGCCAGACATTATGTCTGGCCTTTGATTTAACCTTTAAAAAGGAAGCTTAGAAAGTCGCCAATTGGTGGTGAACACCTGCACCGTTGTTGCTGTAAGCAACCAGTTGATTTTTCTGAGCGAACTCAGCAATCTTCTGGATGTCAGCAGCTAACTTTTCGGTATCGATGGCAGACATTCCCACTGATTTTTGGTTCATCATGTACGCGTCATAGATGTTCCAGAGATACACGCCCAGGAAAACCAGGGGCAGTACAATTCCGATAACACCGGCAACAGCGCCTAAACCAAGGCTAACCAGCAAGGTACCAGCCAGAGCTGAAAGAACACCAATAATGGTTCCAGACAGGAAGAAGATGATACCTTTAACCATATCACCCATTAAGAATTGACCCAGACCGGGTACTACAATTGACAGTAACCAGAACCAGGGCTCAATTTTCATTCCACCAAA
Source organism: Candidatus Sericytochromatia bacterium (assembly GCA_964229355.1). GTDB lineage: Bacteria > Cyanobacteriota > Sericytochromatia > UBA7694 > UBA7694 > CAXRDE01. The sequence continues at coordinate 328,285 of CAXRDE010000016.1, forward strand.
TCCGGTGGCGTTAAGCAGTTGAAGATCTTCATTCAGAGCAGCCAACTGTGGGTTTTCTGCTAAACGAATAACTTCGCTTTGTTGTGCTGTATTGGTGGCTTCTACATAATCAGTAGCTGCAAATACAGCGCTTTGGATGCCGAATACCATGGCTAAGGTTAGCATGATGGCAGCAATACGCTTAAGCATAAAAAAGTCTCCTTATGTAAAGTATGCATAATTTAATAAGTTATTAAATGCACACTCTATGATAAGGGAAAATAAAAAACTTGCAAGTTATCCAGACCACAAATCAATTTTAAAAACGGGATTTTGACGATAATTTAACAAAACAGTAACCGTGTTTTTTTTGAAAAAAACTTTAAATCACGCATGTTTTACTTGCAAAACGGGTATAAGAAGAATAAATTAGATTTAATTATGATTTAACAGAGAGGCCTTTTATGTCGAACATATCTGCCGGAAACTCACCCGCTCATACTGTGCGTATTGCTCCTACCCAAACGCCTGTAGGCACTCAGGTGCTCAACCATCCTACCGCCAGTCCTTTTAAGCTCCACAACATTTCCTTTCACATCAATGGTCAATACATGCAGGACTTTTCGGAGCAAGGCATTAAGAAGTTTGTTCAACAAAATGATCGCCAATTGTCTTACCAACAGGTGGGCGCTTTTGTGCAGTCGGTGGCCAATGATGCGCCCAAGCTGGCAGGCGCCGCCTTTGATTTGGCGGATCCTGAGTTGGGATTGAAAAAACGTGATGATGTGGAATCTCGCCACGTACAAGCCGGTTTTTCTGTGCAGACCCGTTCGGGTGTCTTGCCCTCTCAGGGTGTGGTTTTCTTCGATGCCAATCAGGCCGACTTTCCCTTAAAAAATGTGGAATCTGAAATTAAGGGTTATGAGTCTGACATTAAAACTGCCAGTCGCGATGTGCGTAAAGCAGAAGGCAATCTTGAAAACGCCCAATACCTGCGTCAGCGTCTCGTGGACTTTTTAGGCCAGGACTCGCCTCAGCAATTGGCAGATTACCAGGCCAAGGTAGCGGAATCTGAAACCCGTCTGGGTGGATTGCAGGAGCAACAAACCGCTTATGAAGAGCAGTTGGCGGGTGTGGATAAAAACAGCGCCCGGGGTAAAGAACTCTCTCTGGTCTTGCGCGGTTTAGGGCAAGAGATTAAATCCACTGAAAAAACATTAAATGACTCCCGCCGGGCCATTAGCGATAAGCAAGGGCCTCTGAGCTTTATGGGGGTAGGCAATAGTCTGTCTGAGCTCCATGAACGCAACCAAAATCTGGCCAAAGCCGGCGAGCAGTTAAACGAAAAACGCCAGGTGCTTAGCGGTTTGCAAACCAAATTAGCCGATGCCCAGGCCCTGCGTGATCGCCTGCTGCGGGGTGAGGGTATGCCTACACCTCCCGCGCCTCAGCCAGCACAGCCCCCCGTGCAGCCTAAACCACCGACTCCTGCGCCCGTAACGCCACCGCCTGCACCCGCTGAACCCCCTGCGCCTCCTGTGCAAGAGGTTCCTGTGGACATTATTCCCGTGCAGCCCAAGCCACCGACCCCTGCGCCTGCTGAACCGCCGGCGGCTCCCCCTGCCGCTCCTGCACAGCCCCCCGTTGCGCCTCAACCGCCTGCGCAACCCCCGGTGGCCAATGAGCCTGCCCCTGCTCCAGTGGCGCCAGATCCGAACGCGCGCCCAGGGGATCAAATTATTATCCCCGGTAACCGATACAATCCCGGTATTGTGGAAATTCCTGTGGGTCAGCGCCCTGCGCAGCCCGTCGCACCGGCCCCTCGCCCGGTGGTACAGCCCACCCCGGCGCCCGTGGCTGCCCCCATTCAGCAGCCGGTGGCTCCCACGCCACCTATGGTACCGACACCTGCACCGCGTCCGGTAACCTCAGCGCCTTCCATTGGTGATGGCAGTGTCAGCAAAGTGCTGTACACCGTCCGCAAGGGCGACACCCTTTCATCGATTGCGAAAAACGAACTGGGATCCTGGAAGCGTTGGCCTGAAATTGCCGAGCTGAACCGCGAAGTGATCGGCAGCAGCAATACCCACTGGATCTATCCTGGTCAGGTGCTGACGCTGCCTCCAAGTCAGTTAAAAGCTGCACAATAAACGCTGACTTTAAACCTTTTCGATAAAAAAGCCCTCCGAAAAGCCCTTGTTTCGGGGGCTTTTCTTCTTCGTACAGAGGCATAAAGCTCTTAACATCTACCGCTAAAAGCGGTACACTGATAAACATGCAGAAAATGCGTCCTTGCCCTTTACCCAAATTTATTCTTATTTTTATTTGAATTGAATGGGTTACGGGTGGCGAACGAGAAGCACTCAATGCTTTTTTGCACTGCTACGTGCTGAATGAGACCCCTTTCGGGGAGGTTTCAGAGCCAGAAGTGTAGCAAAATATTAAGTTTTCGCTGAAAGAAAGGCAATTAATTATGAGCATCGTCTCTATGAAACAGCTGTTAGAAGCTGGCGTCCACTTTGGACACCAAACCCGCCGTTGGAACCCTAAAATGAAACGCTTCATCTTCGATGAGCGCAACGGCATCTACATCATCGATTTACAAAAAACCATGCACCAACTGAACGTGGTGTATGAAGAAGTCAAACAGCGCGCCACTGAAGGCCAGGTTATTCTGTTTGTCGGCACCAAAAAGCAAGCCAAAGAAGCCATTAGCGAAGAAGCTTTGCGTTGTGGTATGCCCTATGTCAGCCACCGCTGGTTGGGCGGTATGCTCACCAACTTTGAAACCATTCAAAAGCGTGTTGCGTTCTTAAAAGAACTGCAAAAGCAAGAAGCTGCCGGTGAATTTGAACTGCGCACCAAAAAAGAAGCCCTCGGCTTACGTCGCACTATGGAAAAACTGGAGCGCGTATTGGGTGGTATCAAGTTCATGGAAAGAAAGCCCGATGCAATCTTTGTGGTGGATCCTAAAAAAGAAGCCATTGCAGTCGAAGAAGCCAAAAAGCTGAATATTCCAATCGTCGGCATCGTGGATACCAACTGCGATCCTGATCAAATTGATTATCCTATTCCTGCAAACGATGACGCCATTAAAGCGGTACGTTTAATTACCGGTTTAATGTCTGATGCGGTCATTGAAGGCCGTAACTTTGCCCAGGCCTCTGAAGTGGAAATGCTGGAGCAAGCCGGCGCTGTAGAAACTGAAGCTGCCGATGCGCCTGCAGACTTACAGTCTGGTGATCTCGTGATCCCCAGCAACGAAGCTGCTGGCCCCATGGCTGAAGCCATTGCCGAAGCTGTGGCCCAACAACAAGCTCAGCAAGAAGCAGAAGCTGTTGCTGAAGAAGCCCCTGCTGCCGTTGAAGCTGATGCTGCGGTAAGCCAGGCTTAAGAGAAAGGTTTATTATGAGTATTACTGCCTCTATGGTCAAAACCCTGCGTGAAAAAACCGGGGTTGGTATGATGGAATGTAAAAAAGCACTGATGGAAACCAACGGTGACTTGGATCAAGCGCAGGATTATCTGCGTAAAAAAGGTCTTGCTGATGCCTCTAAGCGCAGCGGTCGCTCGACCTCTGAAGGTGTGATCGAGTCTTACATCCACATGGGTGGACAGATCGGTGTGATGGTGGAACTGCAGTGTGAAACGGACTTTGTTGCCCGTAACGACCAGTTCAAAAGCCTGGCCCGTGATATTGCCATGCACGTCGCTGCTGCTGCACCGCAGTATGTTTCTAAGGATGAAGTGCCTGAAGAAGTGGTCAACAAGGAAAAAGAAATCCTGATGGCCCAGCCTGATATGGCCTCTAAACCTGAGAATATTCGTGAAAAGATTGTTGTTGGGCGTATTGAAAAGTTCTATGAGCAAGTGTGCTTACTGAACCAGCCTTTCATTAAGGATCCTGACACCAAAGTAGAAGATATGATCAAAGGTGCGATTTCTACCATCGGTGAAAACATCCGTGTAGAGCGCTTTGTGCGTTTTGCTTTAGGCGAAACCGCAAGCGAAGAATAATCGCAAAAACTTCAGGCTCTCGAATTTTTCGAGGGCCTGATTTTTATGGGCCAAGAATTGGAGGGTATGTTGATGAGTGATGATTTAATGGAACAAGCCACAATGCTTCAAATGGAAGCAGAAGAAAAGATGGAAAAATCTTTGCAAAACACCCGTAAGGAATTTCAAAGTATTCGTACGGGCCGTGCTAATCCTGCCTTATTGCAGCGGGTTCATGTGGAATATTATGGTTCAGAAACGCCTTTGCAGCAGTTGGCAACCGTATCGGTTCCTGAGCCTCGCATGCTAATGATTCAGCCTTTTGATAAGAATGCCTTGTCTGAAATTGACCGCGCGATTCAAAAGTCTGACCTGGGGCTCACCCCAAATAACGATGGTAAAGTGATCCGTTTAAACATTCCCCCGCTGACCGAAGAGCGTCGCCGGGACTACGTTAAGTTGGCCAAAAAAGTGGCTGAAGAAGGCAAAGTTGCGGTGCGTAATATTCGCCGCGATGCCATTGATAGTTTGAAAAAACTAGAAAAAGACGGTTTGCCCAAAGATGCCCTGAAGGGTTTGCAAGACGAAATGCAAGCTTTGACCGATAAGTATGTGGCCAAACTGGATGCGGCCACTGAAGAAAAAGAAGCCGAAATTATGGAGCGCTAAACCGCTGTTATTAACCAAGCTCATTAGCGGGGTCGTCATCGGCGCCGCTATTATTCTATCTATCCTCTTTTTTAAACTGGCCTGGTTGATCATGGTGGGCTTGCTTTCGGTGATTGGCACCTGGGAGCTGGCGCGTATGCTGAATAAGCGGGGGCATCGGGTTTCCACGCTTTTGCCCATGACCCTGAATGCCTTGCTCTTGATTTCATTGTATTTTTTAGTGGATTCAGATTATTCTGCGACGGTGGCCGACTGGAATATTAGTCATGCCCAGGTGTTGGCCTGGCAGAATATGTTTGTACTGTTTAGTGCCTTAACCCTCATTCTTAAAACACCCTTTCTGAGACCCCGGGCCACGGTGTTGGAGTTGTTTGCTCCCCTGTATCAAATGGCCTATCTGGGTTGGTTTCCCAGCTTCTTTATTTTGTTAAGATCGCTGCCGGGTGGGGCTGTTTTTTTGGTGTGGGGTTTAACAGTGGTGGCTTTCTCAGACATTGGTGCCTATTTTGCCGGAAAATATTTTGGTAAACACCCTTATTTTCAGCATTTGAGTCCGAACAAAACCCTGGAAGGCTCTGTGGGCGGTATTTTGGCCTCGGTGGCGATTGCCTGGGCAATGGCTTACTTTATTGGTGAGTATTTGCCGGTTTCTGGCATTCATATTACCGTTCTTGCTATTAGTATGGCCTGTCTGGGGCAAGTGGGGGACTTAATTGAGTCCATGATCAAGCGAGACATGCAGGTGAAAGATTCCGGGACCTGGTTACCTGGCTTTGGCGGGCTGTTGGATCGCATTGACAGCTATTTATTTCTGGGCCCCTTTATGTACTATTATCTGATTAATTTTGTGTTGATCAAGCCCTTCCCCTGATTCTTTTGCATGGATTGTGAGCCTTTGACTTGTAATCAGGCCGAAATTTTTCTATGATTTTAATAAAGGGTCTGGGAGGGATATTTTTGTGAAACAGCGTTCAACGGCTTCAAAACGATGGCTTCAAGTGCTTTCCTCGCTGGTGTTAGGGACTTCGGTCCTTTTTTCAGGTGTTGACCATACCCCGGCTGCGGCAGCGTCTCCTGCACAAATTATTTCGACGACCCCTAAAGATCTGGTCCGTTATTTCTCTTTCGGGGATAAAGACCAGGGACAGCCCATTCGTGTACATGCGGTCGAGGTCAAACTCAGTGACCCCCGTGTGCAACTGGATTTGGCCATGGCCAAAGAAGGAGCCAGTACCGTGGAGCGTGTGAGCACGATTGCCCGACGCCACGGGGCATTGGCTGCCATTAACGGCTCGTTTTTTCATGGCACCACGGTGGATAGTTCTGTGGGGCTGGTGGTGCGTCACGGCGAAATTATTGCCGACTCTGGACATCGCCGCACCTCACTGGGCATTGATCCTGAAGGCAAAATGATTATGGGCATTCCCCAGGTGCGTACCGGGCTTTATGTGCATCAACAGGATCGATTTCAACGGGTCAACGGGGTGAACCAGCCTCGCAAGTACCATCAAACGGTGGTGTACACGCCGCGTTTTGGCCAGTACACCCGCACCAATCGTTATGGCCGTGAAGTGGTGGTAAAAGATAACCGTGTGGTGCGTTACTCTTATGGAAACACGCAAATTCCCAACGACGGTTTTGTGATTTCAGCCCACGGTAAAGGCAAAGAAATTCAGGATCTCTATCCTCTGGGTTCAGAAATTTCCCTGAAAACCATTCAGCAGGGCCCCTGGAAACAGGTCAATACCATTCTTACGGGTGCACCTCATCTGGTGAAAGAAGGACGCATTCACAACACGTACTTTCAAGAAAAACTGCACAGTTCTCTTAAAAAACCCAATTCGCGCAGTGCCATTGGCTACACCCATAATGGTAAACTGCTGATGGTGACGGTTTTGCCTGCCAAAGGCAATAAGGGCGGCGGTGTGACCTTTACCCGTTTGGCGCAGATCATGCGACGTATGGGCGCTTATGAAGCCATGGCTTTAGACGGCGGCGGCTCCACTTCGATGTATGTGCCCCACACCATTGAATATGCCCATCGTCCGGTCACCAACGCATTAATTATTAAATCGGTAAATTCGTGAAACCCTCAGAACTCCTCGTGTTGCCCCATACTCTAACCTGGCATGGCCAGGGTGAAGTCAATATCCAAAGCGATGCCCGCAGTCAAATTACAGGCGAGGAGCAGCAGCATATGGCTGGACTTGAAGTCTTGCTCAGTCAGATGATGCTTTCACCCCAACATCTTCAACAGTGGCAACGCAGTTTGGCGACGCTGGCCGATGGCCTGCCGGTGCCCGAAGCGCTTCCCTTTGAGCCCTGGCATGATGAAGACCTGTTACAGCTGTTAAGCCCTGAGCAAAAGCGGGTTTACCGGGTGTTTCAACAATTGCTGCAAGACGAGCGTAAGTCCCAGCGCTATGCAGAGGCTTTTCAGGGATTGTGTGAGGCCTTTCCCGAGCAAGAAACCCTCTGGCATATGTACTTTGCCTATGCGTATCGCTGGGGAAAAGTAGACACGGCGCTCTTGCAAGACAAATTGCAGCAGCATTCCCACTGGTTGTTTTTGCGTTTGCTCTACGCCCGCGAAACCTTAAAAGAAGAAGATTTTGATCCTGAGCGCTATCGTGAGGCCATGGGGCAGAAATTGCTGTTACAAGAGCATTTAAGTCCTGAATTAATACTCACTGATTTATTGGTGTATCAGTTTCATCTGGATACATTTATGTTTTTTTCGTTGGCCGGTCATTTGGAGCGGGCAGCCTTTTCGTTTTGGCAAGCCCATGCGGCCTGTAGTGTGCCTGAGGCCCTCTACTCTTTGGCCCTTTTTCTTTTGGCCACCTGTGAAAAAGGGCCTGAAGATCCCCGTTTTGTGCAGTTTGTGAAGTTTTTGCAGCGCACGGCGGCCCTTAAAGTTTAAAGGTATATTTTTATGACATTAACCCCTCTTATTATTGCTGCCCGTCGTAAAGACCTGGGCGGTTTTTCTGTTTCTCGCATTTTGCCCTACAAAAAACGCCGCATGGTGGGCCCCTTTATTTTTATTGATGAAATGGGACCTGCCACGATGGAGCCGGGAGAACGGATGGATGTGCGTCCTCATCCCCATATTCATCTGGCCACGGTCACCTATTTATTTGACGGCGAGATGGACCACCGCGACAGTCTGGGAACCTTTCAAACCATTCGACCCGGTGCTATAAATCTGATGACTGCAGGCCAGGGTATTGTTCACTCGGAGCGTACGCCCGCCCATTTGACAGATCAGACCTTTACCCTGCACGGCATGCAAATTTGGATTGCCTTGCCCCCCGAGTCTGAGCGCATTGCGCCAGCCTTTGACCATTACCCGGCTACCGAACTGCCCGTACATCAAGAAAACGGCGTGAAAAAAAGCACCCTGATGGGCCAGTTCTGGCAAATGGAATCCCCGGTTAAAACCTATTCACCCACGGTCTATGCAGCCTTAGAAAGCGAAGGGCTTCACACTGAAGAACTCAAACACTTACCTGCGGAGTTGGGCGTTTACGTGGTGGCTGGTGCGGTGCTCTACAACGATGAGGAGTACGCAGCGGGGCAGATGCTGGTGTTTGAACCTTCCCCTGAAGACACCTTAACCTTGCACTTTTCGCCAGGGGCAAAGGTGATGTTTCTGGGAGGAGAACCCCTGGGTGAACGGCATATCTGGTGGAACTTTGTGTCTTCGGATCCCGAGGCCATTGCGCAGGCCAAAGCCGATTGGCTCGCAGGACGTTTTCCTCAGGTGCCCGAAGACATCGAGTTTATTCCCCTGCCCGAGGACTGGCATTCTGTCTAAGAGACCAGGCTGATGTTCTAAAGCGATGGCGACTGTAAAAGCGATAACAGTTCCCATTGCTCCAGCGCCAGAGGCCCCTGACTCAGCAAGCCTTGCTGCAGCGATTGTTTTTGCTGTTGCAAATGCAGAATATGCTCTTCGACGGTGCCCTGGGCAATCAAACGGTACACAAACACAGGTTGGGTTTGTCCAATGCGCCAACTGCGGTCAGTGGCCTGTTGTTCGCTGGCCGGATTCCACCAGGGATCGTAATGAATAACCGTATCAGCCTGGGGCAAATTCAGCCCCACGCCACCGGCCTTTAAAGAAATTAAAAATACCGGGACTTCTCCCTGCTGAAAGCGGGCGATTTCTGCGTCCCGCTGGCGGGTGGCTCCCGTTAAAAGGGCATAGGAAATCTGCCGGTGGTGCAGGCGCTCTTCGATAAGCCGTAGCATGCTGACAAATTGTGAAAAAATGAGCACGCGCCGTCCGCTGCTTAACAGCTCGGGCAAGAGGAGCATTAAGTGTTCGAGCTTTGCCGATTGTCGCATTTTTTGTGCTTCGGGTAAAGGCAGTAAGCGGGGATCGCAGCAGGCCTGGCGCAGTTTGAGCAAGGCCTCTAAAATAAACAGGCGAGATTGCTGAAAGCCCTGGGTGGCGATGGCTTTTTGGACGTCTTTGTCGACGGACAGCCGCAGGGTTTCGTACAGATCCCGCTGGGCATTGCCCAGGGGAATGGTGCGTAAAATCTCTGTTTTGGGCGGCAGCTCGGGCACCACTTCTTGTTTGAGACGGCGTAATACAAAAGGCTGTATGCGCTCTCTGAGCACCTGTAAGCGGGCGGTATCCTGGGTTTTTTCGATGGGCAGGCGAAAGTGGCGGTTAAAGTGTTCCAGGCTGCCTAAAAAGCCCGGCATTAAAAAGTGAAACAGAGACCACAGGTTTTCGAGATTGTTTTCTAAAGGCGTGCCTGTGAGGCAGAGTCGGTGCTGGCTGGGCTGGGCGCAGGCCGCCAGCGCCGTGCGCGCGCGGGGGTTTTTAATGTATTGGGCTTCATCCAGAATCAGCCAGCTGTAAGTGTGTTGACGGTGCAAGAGCACATCCTGGCGAAACAGAGCGTAGGTGGTTAAAATCACGTCGTAGCTTTTAAAGTCGGGGCTTGTCTGTTGCCGCTCAGGTCCGTGGTAGCGCAATACCTTAAGGTCAGGGGTAAAGCGTGCAGCTTCTTGCTCCCAGGTGCTGAGCACCGAGGTGGGCATCACGATCAGGGCCGGGGCGTTGAGATCGTGCTGGTGTTTGGCCTGTTGCAAGAGCGTCAGGGTTTGCAGGGTTTTTCCTAAGCCCATATCGTCGGCCAAAATGCCGTTCAGCCGCGCTGAAGCCAGGGTCTGCAGCCAGTGCACACCCCGGCTTTGATACGGACGTAGCTCAGCCTGTAAGCCCGGCATCGACAGATCCTGCGGGCGCGGATTGAGCAAGGCCTTAATCAGGGGCTCAAAGCCAGGGGGAGCTTGCCATTGTACACCGTAGTCATCGGGGTTCATGTGCAATTGGGTTTTGAGTTGCAAAGCCTCAAAATAAGAGACGTTAAGGCTGAGTGCTGCTTCGGGGGTGCGCTCGTCGTACAGATCAATCAGGATATCTAAAATGCGAATCAGCCGTCGGGTGGGGATTTCGAGCCAACGTTGGGGCAATTTGCGGTGCTCGGCACGAGCCGCCCAGTCCATCAGGGGATCAGGATCTAAGGGGAGGATCCAGATTTCACGGCTTTCCAATTGTTCACGCATGGCGCTTAACTCAGGCGTTGTGCGCAAAAGTCGAAGCAGTAAAGGCAGTAAGTTGACGGTTTCACCATTGAGGTTAATGCCCAGACTCAGTTCAAAGCTGTCTTGCTCAGGGGCAGGCAAAAGCTCGCCTTGCCAGGCGCTGGATGCAATAAACTGCAGGCGAAAGGCTTCATGGATATGCACTTGCCAAGCCTGGGCTTTTAAACTGGGCAAATGGTGGTGCAGCCAATAGTGCCACTGGTTGGCGAGAAACATATCGGTGTTGTACTCGGGAATGCCAAAAGCAAAGCGGGCGGCCTGGGGTTCCACAGGCAAGAGCCCTGTACTTAACAGCAGTTGGTAGAGGCGCTGTTCTTCGGCTATATCTCGTTCCAGATGATACAGGCATTGTTTCTCTTTGTGCACGCGGGTGTAGCGTGCGGTTTGGGCTGAGGCGGGGGAGCCGGGGAGCTGTAGCTCGCCATAATCAAAGGACAATTCCACCCGTTCAGCATGGTAAAGATCCAGGATCGCGCTGGGTTTTTGGGTCAGGTGGTGCACTGGAATCTCATAGCCTTTGGGCAAAGCAGAGGGCAGAGGCAGTTGTGCCACCAATTGATCCCTGACCCGAAGCAGGTCACTGTCAGCAATGACGGGGGCATTGAGCCACTGGCGCATGCGCGCTGCCGAAATGGAGACGGGTCCAAACGCCTGGCTTTGGCTGTCATAGTACAGCACATGGGGGCCTAAAATAAACAGGGGAGGAAGCGGATCCGCCTCTAAAGGGGTAAGCGGAGGCTGCAGTTGCGCCTGCCATTGTTGCCCACCGGGCACTTCTTTCCAGAAGGGCGTTGCTTTGCGGGATGCGCCCAGGTGTAGAGCGCCTTGCTGATGGTAAGCGGGAGGGTGTTTCCAGAAACAGCAGGAGGTAGCCAGGATATCTTGCAAGACGGGCCAGGCGAGTTTGCCTTGCAAGAGAATGCCAGGATGGGGGATTCGGGGATCGGCATGTTGTGCAAAGGACCACAACATCTGAAAGATTTCACGGGTCTCGTTGAGTATGGGGGCCTGAGGGCGTGCGCTGGGCGGCCAGAGCGCCTGAATGGCAAAGTATTGGGTGGAGCGCCAGGGCTTTTGTGGATTGGCCCGTTCTTGCAGGCCCACTTTGAGTATTAGGCCCTGACCCTGGGGGGCACGATCTAAGAGATAAATCCATTGGGACAATGCCGGCTGGGGGGGCTTTGCGGTAGCTGGATCATGGCTTTCGGCATCTACTAAGCTTTTGAGCCAGCGCTCGACCCCCAAGCGATTGGCCACGGGGGCGGGTTGAATACGCAGCCAGGCGTAAACCAGTGCTGCACAGTGTTGACAGTCGCTGCCGGCGGCACAGGTGCAGTCACCACTGAGCACCCACTCTTCTTCGGGGGTATGGTAAACATTCACTTCATAATGCCGATGGGGGGCTTCCGCCAGTGCGACCTCACCATAAATTTCTTGCCCCTGAAGGGCGGGGCGCACCCCTTTGAGTTTTACCCGACCGCTGCGCAAGTCCTGTTCGCCCTGGTGGGCATGAATGCGACCAAAACAGTGCAGAATATGAGCGGTGGAAAGGCTTTGGGGTGGTGGTGTAAACATGCCTGTCAGCATAACATGCTGTGTTACAATAGAGGGCTGAACCCCAGAATATTAAGGTATAACTGTTCCCCATGCTGACATTTCGCCATACTCCCCAGATCCAATTGGTTAACGTTTTCTCTGAACCCTATAACAATGCGGTAGCCACGGCGCGCACCTGTTATGCTTCACGGGTGATTGATCTGAACGATGTCACCGGTGCGGGGCAGAGTGCAGAGGTGCAGCAGCAGCGTCAGGCTATGCGGGATCGTATTGCGGCAAGCATTTACCAGGCGGGGCACCACACCACCCTGCAGCACGCCCATGTGCAGTTTACAATGTCGGGTGTCTCTCGGCATTTTCTGTGGTCTTTTTTGCATGCGCACCCCTTTTATAATTCAGAGCAACAAAGCCAGCGCTATGTGCATGTCAAGCCCGGCAATATTATTGAGCCCGAGTTTAACAATCCCCAGGCCCAGGCCATTTACCAGGCGGGCATTCAGGACCAAACCGAGGTGTACGAACAGCTTACCGACATGTTGTTCCCGGTGGCGGCACGCAATTACTACGGCATTTTTAAAGGGCGGCAAAAACAGGCCGAAAAATACGACAAAGAAGTCCAAAAAAAGGCGCAGGAAGTGGCCCGTTACGTCTTGCCCGTGGGAACCTTTGCCAATTTGTACCATACGGTCTCTCTGTTGACCCTGCTGCGCTACTACCATATGGCCCAGCAGGTGGATACCCCCGCTGAAACCTGGCAGGTGCTGCAAACCATGGTCGCTCAGGTGCTGGAGTATGATCCCCTGGTGAAAAAGGTGCTGGAAGACCCCATGGCCTTTGAAGCGATGCCCGAAACGGTTTTTTGGCAACAGCCACGCACCGGCAAGCAAGACTTTATTCGGACCTTTGATGCCCAACTGGAAGGACGGGTCTCTAAACTTGTGGATTATAAGCTGCATGGCGAAAGCGTGATGGCTGAGTCTGTGCGCGAAATGCTGGGCCTGACCCCGGCACAGATGTCCGATGCCGAGGCCCTGCGCCAGGTGCTCGATCCCGCGGTGAACACGGTGCTTTCCACCACCATGAATAACAACACGCTGTCTAAACTTTCACGGGCCATGCACCACCCCCATTACACCTTCCGCAAGAAAATCTCTCATACTGCCGATTCTCAGGACCAGCGCCACCGTATGGTGCCCGGCTCGCGCCCGATTTTGGGCCTGCACGTGGATACCCAACCCGATTATATTACCCCCCGCCTGATTTTAGAAGACGAGGCCTGTCATGAGGTGTACCGGGCGGCGATGGAACGCACCTGGCAGCGTATTGATCAGCTTTTGAATTTAGGGGCTTCTTTAGAGGCGGTCAGTTATCTCTTGCCCAATGCCGTCAGCATTCGTTTTAGCGAGTCGGGAGATCTGTTGAACCTTCACCACAAGCTGAAAGCCCGCTTGTGCTACAACGCCCAGGAAGAAATTTGGCAGGCGTCTCTTGATGAATTGGCACAAATTTCTGAGGTGCACCCGACCATTGGGGCTTATTTGCGTCCGCCCTGTGGCCTGCGTCAGATGTCTCAGCGGACGCCCTTTTGCCCTGAGGGCAATCGCTATTGTGGGGTGCCCGTGTGGCGCTTGCAGCCCGCGCAGTATGAGCGGGTGATTTAGGGCAGCGCCGTCAGGCTTTTGTGCAGTTGATCCAAAAGTTGCGCCAATTGCACGGCAGACTCTAAAGACATATCCTGCAGCTGGCAGATCATTTGCTGGGGCACCTGAGCGGCTTTTAATTTGAGTGCCTGGCCGGCTTCGGTGAGCACCACGCGGCGTTTTCTGGCGTCTTCAGCATCTACTTTTAATTGTAATAACCCCTTGTTTTGCAACTTGTTTAAAATTTGGGTCAGGGAGCCCCCATCCACGTGGGTGTGATCGATCAATTGTTGAATGGGAATATTGTCACGCTCCCAAAGGCTCATGAGCACGATATATTGGGGATAGGTTAGCCCCAGAGGCTCAAGGAGCTGACGATAAGCACGGGTAAAAGCGTTGGTGGTCGCATACAGTCGGTGACACAATTGGTTTTCGAGTTTTAAAGCATCTAAAGACATATGTTTAGTTTACGCCAGCGCTTGTATAAAGGGAATGCTTTGCGTTGTGAACTTGGCTATGGCATAATTATTTTGCATGCAAAGCAAAAAGGAGCAAAAGATGACACAGCTTGATCAAATCCCCTTTCAAAATGGCAAGGGTGAAACGGTAACCCTGGCTGATTTTGATGCCAAAGCCTATCTGGTGGTAAATGTGGCCTCTCAGTGCGGCTTAACCCCTCAATACACGGGCTTACAATCCCTGTACCAGCGCTATCACGATAAAGGTTTAGAGATTTTGGCCTTTCCGGCCAATGAGTTTTTAGGTCAGGAGCCCGGTACCGATGCCGAAATCCAGGATTTTTGCTCCACAAATTATCAGGTGACCTTTCCGGTGAATGCGAAAATTGTGGTCAAAGGAGAAGGCCAGCATCCCCTGTATGCTGCGCTGACCGAGGCCCAGCCCCACGCCATTAAAAATGAAGATGATACCTTCGAGGCCCGCTTAAATAGCCATGGACTGATTACCGGTGAACCCCACGATATCAAATGGAATTTCGAAAAATTTCTGCTGGATGCCGAAGGTAAGGTGGTGGCACGGTACTTCCCCGATGTTCTGCCGGAAGATCCCCATTTGGTGTCAGATATTGAGACCCTGTTGGGCTAAAGCCTGAATATGGGCGGGGGTGGCACCACAACAGCCGCCCCAATGGGTAATGGTGGGCAAATCGGGCTGGCGGTAAGTTTGCAGCGCAGAGGCAAAAGCCTCAGGCGACAGCACCGCGCCCGGCAGGCCTGCATTGGGCTTGAGGATCATCGCACCCGGATAATCACGCAAAGCCCGTAAGGCGGGGGTCAGACCCACAGGCCCCTCACCGCAGTTGAGTCCGAGCCCCTGCGGTGAAAGCGCCTGTAAACGCTGAAGGGCTTGCGCGGTGGGGTGTTGTCCCACATACGCTCCCGGTTGCTGTCGCTGTTTCCCTGAAAGGCTCACACACATCATTATCCCATAACCCCCTTGCCCGGCCAGAGCCCGTTGAATGCCCCGGTACGCGGCTTCGGCCTGTTGAAGATCTTGAATGGTTTCAATAACAAAAGCGTCGATGGGTCCTGCCAATAGGCCTTCGGCCCGCTGGGCATAAAGGTTTTCTAAAGCCTGTTTTGTGATTTCCCCTTTTTCTGGAGACAACCAGCCGGGTCCCAGGGAACCCCAAATTTTGACGGAGGCTGAATCTGCGGGAGCGTTGTCTTGCCAGATCTGGCGGGCTTTGTGAGCCAGTAAGGCGCCCTGTTGACTTAGGCTTTCGGGCGATAACCCGGTATCTTTTAAGCTGAGGGGATCACAGCAAAAGGTGTTGGTGGTTAAGCTGCGGGCCCCGGCCTGTAAAAAGGCCAGATGGGCCTGAATGACCTCATCGGGTGCTGAGCGATTGAGCACATCGGTACAGCTTAAGGGGCGTTGCATGCGGTGATGCAGGTACGTGCCCATGCCCCCGTCCAGCAGACGGGGGTATGGGGTCAGGGGCGTGTCCAATTGAAGGCTTCAATGCACCGAGCAAGGTCCACATCTTTTTCGGTGACCTGGTTATCGGCGTCGTGGGTGGTGAGGCTAATTTTGACCTGGTTGTACACGTTCCAGATTTCGGGGTGATGATTGGCGGCCTCGGCGTGAAAGGCCAGGCGCACCAAAAAGCTCATGGCTTCTTTGAAATCAGAAAACTCAAAGGATTTCACCAGGGTGTGCTCCTGGTGGCTCCAGCCGGGCAGCTCTGTTAAAGCCTGCTGGATGGTGTCTGAAGAAAGGGCTTGCATAATCGGACTCCTGCGTTGATTTTGATTTTATTTCACGTCAATGTCCCAGAGATTATACACCTTGAGCTGGGTGGCCTGTGCCTCGGCACTAAAGCCAATCAAAAGGCGTTGCGAGCCTGTATCGGTGAGCTGGAGCGGAATGCGGAAGGTTTTTCCCGCTTCGACGGGGGTGACACTTTTTTGCACTTTATTAACAAACACCCCCACCGTGCCTGTTTCCACCGCTTCGCCCACAATGTCAAAATTTGCGCCACGGTTTACCTGGGCAGGAATGGGAGACAGTTTGAGTTTTTGTTCGGTAAAGTTTTGGGTAATATAAAGCTGTCCGTCGTCTGCCTGGACGATGCCAAACCCCACATGGGTGTAATGGGGAGAAAGCAGGGTTTCACGGTGGCCCGGACTGGACATGAGTTTGGCATGGGCCTGTTCAAGGCGAGGGTTAACGGCCACGTTTTGGGCCACATTGTCACTCAATTGAAAAGCGAAAGCCTGCTCCTGAGGGGTGCCCAGGGTGGGGGAGTTATGGCCTACGAATTGCTGATCTACCATATCTTGAGAGTGGGCCTGAGAGACCGTGTTGAGCCCTTCGTGCAGCTGAAGGGCAGAAAAGCCCAATGTTGTGCGATCGCGATTGATCAGGTTTAACAAGGTCTGTCGGGCGCTGGTCAGATCCCCGAGGGGTTGAGGGGTACTGTCCACTGAGATACTCTGGGGAAACGGCACGCCCACGGCCACAATGAAATTACAGGCGGGCTGGCCGCCATAGGGGCCTTCCACTTCCACTTCGATGCTATACAGTCCTTGCTGACGCAGCGGCAGCGTCGTGTTAAACGTGCGGCCTTGAACCCGGGCCATCACCTCTTGAACTTTTCCGTCAGGGCCTGTGATAATGACCCTGGGATTGGCAAATTCAGGCATTTGAATGGTTCCCTTGAAAGGCAGATCCAGAGGCTGCTCGTAACGCATGGCCGGGGGCGCGTCGAATTGCACCACTTCGGTCACCAACACGCAGCTCATAAACCACGAAGGCCCTTGTTTGAAAACGCTCAGGCCATAATGGGAAAAAGGCATGGTGCCCAACACATTGCCAAGTTCGCTGCGAAAGCGGGCTTTGAGCTGTTCAGGATCTCCGTCTGATAGAGAGACCGTCACGATATTATCGGAAGAGAACAATTGCTTTTGCTGCAGTAAAATGCTTAAGGCGTCGGGGGCAACGGGCGTATAGGTGGCCACCTGTTGGGTGCGGAAATCTGTATCTTCAGGGTTTTTGGCGAGCTGAGCGGCATGATCCTGGGTGATTTGCATCAGGGCAGGATGGCTGGCCAGTGGAAAATCCGTAAGCGATTCAAGGGTGCTGACTAAAGCCTCTTGCGTTGTCGTGGTGGCTGCCGTGGCCGCGATGGGGGCTGAAGAAGAAACGGCGGCCGGGGGCGCAGGGGTAGCGGCTGGGCTGCAGGCACTCATCAAAAAGAGGGTGCTGAGCAGCGCGTGGCGAGCACAAATGGAGACATGCATGCGAAGGATTTCCTTTGGCGAGAGGTTAAGTGTATTGTGACTTTGTGTTGCCTGTGTGTCAAGTTACTTTTCGAGCAGCCAGGTTTTTCCGAAAAAGCGTCTGAGCTCAGGCAGGGTTGCCCCCAATACCTCGTCATAGGGTTCCATAGACTCGGGTTCTTCAAGGGCTCCGACAATGAGGGAGCAAACGGAGAGGTCGGCTTCAAGGGCTTGCTCGTGACTGAGCAAACGCTGCTCAATCCAGGCCTGCAGTTTTTCAAAAATAAAGGGGCACAGGGGGCCGTAAGCGTGTTGCATGCGCTGAATCACTGTAAAAACGGTGATGCGTGCCGCCCCATAATCAGCGTCGCTGCGGCGGTGTTCAATGACCGTATTAATGTATTGAATCAGCTGCTCGCTGGTGTTCACCAGAGCCTCGGCCACCGTGGCCACCTGGTTCTGGCTATAAGCTGCGGCCACATCTTCGGCCAGATTTTGGGTTTTGCAGAGCAGCCAGTGATCCAGCGGGCGCAGCTCACCCTGGCTTTCGGTCGAACGCATTAAGTTGAACAGGCCGGTGACTTTGGCGCTGAGCTTGTGCAAGAGACGACGGGCCTGACGCAGGCGGTCTCCCGAAAAGAGCATGATTTCAGGGGCATGACTTTCTAAGGATAAAGCGTAAGCCAGGCGCACGGTGTCCGCACCAAAGCGGCGAATCAGAGCCTGAGGCTCAATGACGTTGCCCAGCCGCTGCCGCATGGGGCGGCGCACCTGGTGAAACAAAAAGCGTTCTTCGTCTAAGTCAGAGGGCGAAGCTTCTTCTCGCGGCTTGAGAGCGCGCTCAGTGATGTGCAGGGTGCCGTGTACATGCACGTGCTGAAATACGGGTTGACCGGTAATAATCAGGCTTGCCAATTGCGAAGGAATAATCCAACGTTGCAGCATTTCGGCATCGGTAAATACCTCTGCCACCATGGGCGGTTTTGGGTTTTGCGGCCAGCCAGCGCCCACCAAAGACCAGATGGCTTGCGTAAACCATGTGGACAGCACCTGATTTTCGACCTCAGGAATGGGGTTGCCCCACCAGTACTGGCGGGAGATACACCACAGGTTTTCTTCTTGAAGGGTTTCTAAGGCGCGTTGTTTCCAGAGGGGGTGAGAAAAGGTCAGGGTGTCGTTTTCAATCAGGCGCTTGAGCTCCTGTTGGGCATCGCTGGCCCGCACAAAAATTTGCTCGTCGTAACGGGGAACCACCCGTGACTCACAGCGTCCACAGAAGGGGGTTTCGAGGGTGCCGGTGTTTTCAAAGCGCTCTAGCTGCTCGCCCAATTGGGCAATAATCTGTTGGCGGGTGTGCTCTCGGCTTTCGCCTGTCCAGGGTGCACAGGCAATGTTCCCTTTTTTGTCGAAAATTTGCACCCGCTGATAAATCTGATGGGCACGGGCAATTTTTTCGTGGCGCTTGTGAGAGAGAGGGCAAATAATTTCGACGGGTTCTTCACACAGGGGGCTGGCAATAATGCTGAGGGGTTGATCCGCATGCAACGGATGGGCAACCTGTTGGCCCACCAGGTGAGCGAACGGGCCCTCGGGACTGACCCCAATCGCCACTGCGCCCAGCAGGAACTCAGGGTACAGCAGTTCAGGGGCAATGGCCGCACCTCCGCTGGTGTGGGTGTGCCAGCGATAAGCCTCTTGAAAACTGCTGTGCTGGCGCACCACATCAGAAGCCACCCGAATAGAGGCGCAGCGGGGGCAGTGGTGGGCAATGGTATTTAGAGTAAACAGACGTTCGGAGCGCTTAAAAAAGTCATAGGCTTCTTGAATGGCCCGCTTACCGGTGCCCTCCATGGGTGAAATCCAATGGGCATGATCTACACCAATGCCCAGTTGATCCAACTGCTGGCGAATGTCTGCATCATGACGGTGATAATGATCCCGGCACAAGGACACAAACTCGGTACGGCCCAACTCTTCTCGCTCATAAGGTTGGCTTTGTTCGACGGCCACTTGCAGGGCCAATCCGCCGTGCTCCAAACCTAGCACCCGCTGGGGATTGTGGCCTTCAAGTTGCTCCATGGCACGGGCTTTCATATCCAGCAGGGTGGCTGAGAGAAAACCGGCTAAATTGGGGCTTGAGGCGGTACTGATCGGGGTGGCAGCCAGGCGATGCCTGGAGCGAGACTGATAACGGCCTTCGCGCTCCCAGCGCACCCGCAGGGTGGGCTCGTCTAAGGCGGGCACAAAAGCGGGTTCTACACTGGTGCTTTTGGGGGTTGCAGAGGACGGGTTTGTCTGCGGACGATAATCCGCCCAGCGGGACTGTACCAGGTGATCAATAATGCGTTGGCCCCGGTGCCCGAGCAGCGGGTGAAGTTCCGCAGCGGCCATATCCGCCAGGTCAATGGCAGCCTGGGTGGTGGTGGTATAGCGGTTCCGGGCGTATTTAAAAACCCGTAAGGTATCAGGGAACACGCGCTCTGCGGCCAGACGCACATCGTCGGGAAGATAACCTTGCCATTCGTCGGCGCAGTTGACAATGCCCATGCGATTGCACACAAAGTCCGGTACAAAACCAATGCCCCGGGCTCTTAGTCTTTCGGCATCGGCTTCGGGTTCGCGCAAAATATTGTTGGCGGCGCCGCACACCAGTTTGACTTTGAGTCGCGGAATGGTGTCCACGTTGACCTGAGCCCCAATGGCGCAGGGGGCAAAAATATC
Organism: Candidatus Sericytochromatia bacterium; assembly: GCA_964229355.1. GTDB lineage: Bacteria > Cyanobacteriota > Sericytochromatia > UBA7694 > UBA7694 > CAXRDE01. Next base: position 348,218 of record CAXRDE010000016.1, read on the forward strand.
GGCGTCGAGGTCAAAAATGGCGTCCGGTGGGCTCACCAGATGCAAGCGAGGCCGCTCGGCTTTCAGGGCTTCAAGGGCGGCCTGGTTGATGTCGGTGACATACACTTCTGCCCCCAGATCGTCGAGGTAGCGAATGAGCGGCGAGCCCACGTTGCCTGTGCCCTGAACGGCCACCTTGACACCCATCAGAGAGGTGTCACCGCTCATGGCCTGCCAGGCGGCCTCCATGGCCTTTAACACACCCCGGGCGGTAAAGGGAGAGGGGTTGCCACTGCCGCCGTGGGTGCCGGGAATACAGGTGGTAAAACGGTTCTGACTTTGGATGGCTGCCATGTCAGGGGTGTTGGTGCCCACGTCTTCAGCGGTGTAATACACGCCCCCTAAACTGGCTACAAAGCGGCCATAGGCTTCAAAATAGGCGGTGCGTTCAGGGCCCTGGGCGAAAGCGCTGGGGTGCTGATACTGTGGGGGTAAGGTCATAATGCCCTTGCCGCCGCCCCAGTGTAGTCCAGCGAGGGCATTTTTACGGGTCATGCCCTGGGACAAACGCATGCCATCCGTTAGCACATCGGCCACGCTCTGGTAAGCGTGAAAACGCAGCCCCCCCTGAGACAGTCCCCGTCGGGTATCGTGCACAAAGGCCCAGAAAATGGCGTCCAGGCCTTCTTCTCGTCCAATGAAAATGCCTTCGTGCTCGGCGAAGTCCTGGGAGAGCTCACAGAAGCTTTGCAGGGGTTTGAGCAGGTGCGGGTGAGACAAATGAAACTGGCCTTGTTCATAGAGAATAAAGGCGTGATACACCTCTGCCTGACGCAGGGCGTCAAGAAATCCGCTCACCGACCATTGCCGAATAAAGCGGGCTTGTTCCTGACGGGTTTGATTGGCTTGTATCAGTTTTTCCATGGGTCATTGCCTCCGTTGTCCAGAATATACTAGCACGGCATACAGAAGGCGTTAATGACTTTTACCAGTTAATGCGCCCCTGCTTTTGTAAAAATTCCTGAGAAAAATGCTGGGGTTTTCCCATGTAGCCTTCGCGAAAGCGGTGCACGCCAATGCGAAACTGGTGGCGGGCGCCCCCTTGATCAAAGTAAAAAATGTTGGCCGCGTTGTGTTTAAACTGGGTTTTGCCCTGCATCACTTGATCCAGGACCTGTTCGGCCTGTCCTTTAAAGTTGGCATAGTGCCGTTGTGAGGTGTCACCGCCTTTCATGACGCGGTTGAAGCCACTGCGTGAGGCAAACTGGTTGCCGTCGTTCACGATATTGCTAATGCTGGTTTTGCCACCCATACCGGTGATCTCTCGAATCAAGTTATTGGTGAGGGCGCGGTTGAGGACGGTGGTCATGACCTCGCCCATGTCGCCATTGCTGCCCGACTCAATGGCGGTTACGGCCACCAGTGCTTTTTGATTCTCGGCGGTATTGAGGCCGTAGCGCTCAATCAGAGCGACCCTGACCTCAGGCTGGCTCAGTAGGGCGTCAATGGCGTTGCCCAGGGCGGGCAAATTGCGGGCAGAGACGTCTCCCCGTGACACAAAGCGCTTGAGCGACTCCACCTCTTCGCTCACCGCCGGGGCCTTGCTTTCGAGGGAGCGCAGGGTGTTTTTACCCACCACGCCGTCCACGCCCAAATGGCGATCGCCTTGAAAACGCTCGACGGCACGCTGGGTGGCTGTGTTGTAATCCCCGGTGACCTGAGTGGGGTAGCCCTTTTCGGTGAGCAAGCGTTGCACCTCTCGTACGGATTCGCCCTGCATCTCGGGCTTAATCAGGGCTTTTCCTTGTCGGACTTCTGCCAGGGATGGGGCTGATTCGTCGTTGAGGGCCACAATAAGGGGGGCTGTTTTGGCCTGGGCGGTGAGTTGGCTTTGATCTTTAGCCGGTGAGGGCGCTGCCGGGCTGGGAGCGGCCTGAGCGGTGGCCTGGGGTTTTGGGGTGGGGCGAGACACCGCGGGGGGCGTAGCTGCCTGGCCTGTGGTTTTACGGATCATTCAAGGTACCTCGTGAGCATGGTGTTTGCTTTGTTTATCGGGTCGGGTGGGCCTGTGCGACCTTTTTTAACAAAAAAATAATTTAAACTTATATTTAAGTCTCTGCCTGCTGCTGCCGATAATGCATGTAAAGCCCTTCAGAAAGGATGCCTTTGATGCACGCTGCGGCCTTGTTTTTTTCTACAGAACCCGCTCCTGTAAGCCAGGGTGTCGCTCCCGTTGCGGAGACGATTCCCTTTGCGCAGGTGTTTGCTCAGGCCCAGTCTCATGCTCAGGCTCAGACCCTACCGCAAGCTGTGCCCGCAGAGGAGTCCGTGGCGCTGTTGGAGTCTGAAACGGCCCCGGCGGAGCTGGAGGTGGCTGCGGAGGCGTTGACGGCGGAAGCGTTGGCCCTTCTCGAAGGCACCCCGTCTGAGGGACACGCTGAATCCACACCCGCATTTCAAGAGGCAACGCCTGCCATTGATCCGGAAACCGCTGTGTCAGCAGCGGAGCTGCCTGCCCTTCCCACAGCCCCTGCAGACGCCAAAGACGCCGCCAAACCAGATGCTGCTCAACCCGCCGCGCTCCTTCCTTTTCGTTCGCTGCAGGAGCTGCAGGCTCTGCTGTTTCGCGAGCAGACCCTGGGAACAGCGTCGGTAAATCCCCCTGAGGCGGTGACGTCTGAAGCACTGACGCCCGAGACGGTACCCGTAGACGGCGGGACGGAACCCTCCCTTGCTGAGGTGCCGCTGCAATCCGTTATGCAGGCTGTGTCACAGGCTTTTTCAGCGGTTTTTGCCCAAAACAACCGGGAAGTTTCCTGGGGGAGTGGAACCCCTCTGGCGCACGTATCATCCCAGTTGCAGGTGATAGGTGTGGTGTTGGAGCCTGGCCACGGCGACGCTCTGGAGCTTGCCACCGCTGTTGAATCTGAACAAACGGTGCCTGCGCCTGCAGACCCTGCGCTAAGTAAAACCCATGGGTTGAGCTTAGATCCCTTAGATCAGGCCATTGATGCAGCCGTTTTCGCACGCTCTAAATTAGGCGCTGACACCACCGTCGCTTCACAGGCAAAGATGCCCTTGCAGACGCCGATGACTTTGCCCCAGGCGGCTCGTGAGCTCGACAAGCGTTTTCAGGTGTTTCGACAGGTAGAAGAGCGCCTAATTTTACTGCGTCAGCAGCATCAGCGCGAGTTAAGCCTGCAGTTAGAGCCTGCGCAATTGGGCAAGCTGAAGCTACGCTTGCAGCAAGAAGGCGCTTTGTTTCACTTGCAGATTATTGCTGAAACACCCATGGTGAAAGAACTTCTGGATGCACAAATTCAGCAATTGCGTCAGCAATTTACGGCCCAGGGATTTTCGCTGGATCGTGTGGAGGTGGATGTACAAAGTCAAACGGGCGATGGTTCTCCTTCGCAGGATTCTCAAGGGGCTTATGTGCCAATGGTCATGCCCTTGCCCGCAGCTTCTTTTTCGCTATTTGAGGCGGCAGTGGAGCCCCTGCCCCATCTTACTTACGGCAGTGCCGTTTCGGGCTTTTATTATCACCAGGTGAATTATCTGGCTTAAAGAATTGGAGACGTTATGGAGAGTATTAATGGTGTAGGCGGGACCTCGTTGACCAGCGCCACCGCTTCACAAACCCTGGGTAAACAGGACTTTTTAAACCTGCTGATGACGCAGCTGCGCAATCAGGATCCCCTGAATGTACAGGAAGATCGCGAATTTATTGCGCAATTGGCCCAATTCTCGACCCTGGAGCAAACCACTAATTTGGGTGTTGCCATGGAAAATCTGGCGGGTTTTCAGCAAATGACCCAGGCCGCCAATCTCATTGATCGGGAAGTGGAAGCCATTATACCCGGATCGAGTGCTGATGAAGCCCCCACCACGGTGCGCGGCGTGGTCACTGAAACCCGTCTGAATGGCGACGACGTGCAATTGGTGGTGGATGGTACCCTGGTGAATTTTAAACATGTGACCCACATTCGCACCACAGGTGCGGAAAGCAAAGGAGCTTAAGAATGTATCGCGCATTTAATACTGCTGTATCTGGCCTGCAGGCCAACCAAACCCGTATGGAAGTGATTGGAAACAATATTGCCAACGTGAACACCACGGCATATAAAGCCAGTCGTGCCACCTTTGAAGAACAGTTTGCTCAAACCCTTTCTAGCGCCCAGGAACCCAACGGTAACCGAGGCGGTGTAAACCCTCAGCAAATTGGTCTGGGCACCCGTTTAGCGTCCATTGACACCATTCACACGCCAGGAGCCATTCAATTGACCGGTAAAAATACCGACGTGGCCATTCAGGGTGATGGCTTCTTTGTGGTGCGGGATCAAAATGGCCAGCGTTTATACTCTCGTGATGGCAATTTCTCGGTAGACGGCGAAGGCCGTCTGGTGGGGAATAACGGCATGATTGTTCAGGGTTACCAGGCCGATGGCCGGGGTGTGGTCAATGCCACGGGGGCCGTTCAAGACCTGCGTATTGAAACCAACCGCACTTTTCCGCCCCAGTCCACAACGCGCGTTGACATTGCCGGTAATTTATACCGTTCACCGGTTTTAACGGCCAACACGGCCTACGCCCACGCCATTCAAAATGGTGTGACTTCTGGAGTGCCTGTGAACGGCTACGGTAACGGCGCAGGCTCTTTGCAATTGGGGGCCACCAATAACGATACTTTAGACGCCGGTGAGTTGACCATTAACAATGTGTCTATTCTGGGGCAAGTGCCCGTGGCCGCTGGCGATACCACCCAGAGCGTGATGCAAAAACTGGCGGATCTGATTAACTTTCACCGCGATGAAACCGGTGTGCTGGCGACGGTGCGCACCACCTCTGCTGGCGGGGCACCTGAAGTGGAAATTGCCCTGACCCAATTGCGTCCGGGCACGGATCGTCAAATTGTGGTGGGCGGCACCGCCGCCACCAATATTACCCTGAACAGCACGCAAATTTTCAACACGGGTACCACCACCATTCAAAATACCTCCACCAATACCACCGGGCAGGCCCAGGCTGGATCTGTGAGCTTGATTTCGGGTGACATTGTGGTGAACGGTATTGATGTGGGCGCCCTGGCGGCCACACCCGCGAGCAATACCGCCGAGCAGAATGCGCAGGCGATTGTGGGTCTTATTAATGCCAAGACTGACCTTACCGGCGTAACGGCCTTTACCGATGGCAATGGGCGTATTTCGCTGCGTTCCATGGCCCGCGATATTATTCTCACCGGTCAGACCGTTGCTGCGGGCACCACGCCCGTGTCACCCACACCCGGGGGCGGCATCAATGTATCGGGATTGTTTACGGGCATGAACCAGGCCAAAACCGCCACGGTGCTGGCCGGAACCACCACCGATGTCTTTGATGCGCTGGGAGCACAGCACAGTGTGGGACTGGAGTTTGTGGCGGACTACGATGTGGTACGGGATGCCTCTGGGATTGTGCAGGGCACCCGTGACAGCGGCATCTGGTCCTGGGCGGCCACCACCGATGAACAAGATGTGGCGGTGCTCAGTGTAGATGGCCAGACCGGCAACACCAACGCCGCCTTGCGTTCGGTTTCCTTTAGTGATCGTGGCTTGCTGGAGAACTTTACCGGCAATTTTACCCTGAACTTTTTAAACTCTGACGCGGTAACCTCCACCTCTATTTTTCAGTTCAATTCCAATTTAAGCCCTAACGTGGCGGCCCCTCAGCCCCTGACTGTGGATGTGGGAACCGTCAACGATACCGATGGTTTGACGCAGTTTAGTGGTCCCATGACCCTGACGGTGGCGGACCAGGACGGTTACTCTGCCGGGGATCTGACCAATTTCACCTTTGCGCCGGATGGCACCATTCGGGGCGTCTTTTCGAACGGCCAAATTCTGTCGCTGGGTCGCCTGGCGGTGGCCAGTTTTGCCAATGAATCCGGCTTGATTCGGGGGAATTTAAGCACCGGTGGCGGCGGCAATGTCTTTCAGGAAACCGCCAACTCGGGTGAGGCCCGGATTGGCTCGGCCCAGGCGGGCGGCAATGGTTCGATTGTGGGCAGTGCTCTGGAGGGATCGAATGTAGATCTTGCGGAACAATTCACGGACATGATTGTGACGCAGCGGGCCTTTCAGGCCAACTCGCGCACCATTACCACCGCCGATGAGATGCTACAAGAAATTCTGTCACTGAGACGTTAAGGGTGATTCCTTTAACCCGTTTAAACGGTCAGTCTCTCGTGGTGAATGTGGACGTCATCAAGTGCATTGAAAGCACCCCTGACACGGTACTCACCTTGACCACGGGAGACAAACTGCCCGTTCAAGAAAGTGTTGAAGATGTGATCGAAAAATGCGTGGCCTTTAAAGCCCGTGTTTTTCACGGGGGGCCGCTCATAGCATCTCAAGACAATGTGTTACAATGACCTGAATTAACGACGGAAACCAGATATGGATTTAGCAGCACCCATTGGTCTTTTTATTGCTTTTGTTGGCATTGTGGGCGGACGGATACTCGAAGGCGGGAACCCGCTGTTTTTGGTGCAGTATACAGCCTTTGTGATCGTGTTTTTTGGCACCCTTGGTGCCATGATTTACGGCTCCAAAAGCTTAGATGTTCTCAATTTTCCCACCCACTTTCGCAAAACCTTTTCAAAGCCCCAGTTACAACCCGAGGCCCTGATTCCCCAGTTGGTACGCTTTGCGGAAAAAGCGCGCCGTGAAGGCCTGTTGTCTTTAGAGCGTGAAGTCAAAGAAGCCGAAGATCCTTTTCTAAAACAGGGCCTGCAGTTGGTGGCCGATGGTACCGATCCTGAAATTGTTAAAAATATTCTGCTGGTGCAACTGGATCAACAGGCCGCTCGTCACGATCGGGTGGCCAAACTCTATGAGGCCGGTGGCGGTTATGCACCCACGGTGGGAATCATTGGGGCAGTGTTGGGACTTATTGCGGTTATGGAACACCTGGATCAGGGCATTAGCAAGGTCGGACCGGGTATTGCCGTGGCTTTCGTGGCCACCATTTATGGTCTGGTGTTGGCCAATATGCTTTTGTTTCCGATGGCTTCAAAGCTGCGCTTACTCAGCAGCGATGAGCAATTGTTGCGGGAGTTAATTCTTGAGGGGATTTTATCGATTCAAGCGGGAGATAACCCACGGATTTTAGAAGAACGTCTGAAAGCCTTCTTGTCTCAGGAACAGCGCCTGGCCTATGAAGCCACGCGCACCCATCGAGCAGGCCAATAATGTCTCGGCGCCGTAAGCATAGCGCTCCTCACCTCAATCATGAGCGCTGGATGGTGTCTTTTGCGGACTTTATGACGCTGCTCTTTGCTCTTTTTGTGGTGCTCTTTGCCATTTCGAGTGTAGATGAAGAAAAACTGGATGAAGTGGCAGACTCGGTACAAACCGCTTTCGGCGTCATGGATCATAGCGGTGAAAGCCTGTTGCCCCATCCTGGAGGGAAAACGAAGCCCATTCCCGGTGTGGTGCCACCCAAAAAAGAAAATCAGCCAGCCCCCCAAAGCACCCCCTTGCCTTCGGATCAGGTGTTGGCCGAACGCTTACAAAAAATGGTCACGGCGCAAGACGGCCTCTCGGCCTCTGTGGCCCTGCGCCAGGAAGCCCGTGGCGTCGTCCTTCAACTGCAAGATAGCCTACTTTTTGACAGCGGCAGTGCGGCTTTGCGCCCCGCTGCCCGCAAAGAATTGCAGACCCTGGCCGGTGAGCTCTCTCGTCTGGGGCAGCCCTTACGCATTGAAGGTCACACGGACAATGTGCCCGTGCGGGGCAGTGGTTACACCTCAAACTGGGATCTTTCGGCCGCACGGGCCACCAGTGTGCTACGCTTTTTATTAGAAACCACTGCCCTTTCACCTTCTCGTTTGTCGGTGGCAGGCTATGGTGAGTTTCGCCCCATTGCCAGTAACCAAACCCCTATTGGGCGTGCCAAAAATCGCCGGGTAGATATTGTGATTTTAAATGAGCAAGCGGGTGAAGAAGAACCCACGGCGGTGGCTGCCACGGTAGCCCCGCTAGAGGCTGAATTACAACAGACCTTAAAGCAAAGGAGATAGATTGATGGTTGCACGTTTACGAGGACGTCCCACCCCGACGCCCCCTGAGGATTTACCCCCTGAGTCAGATGAGGGGCAGTCTTCTTCGCGCTCGGGCAGCTCCAGGGTCTGGATGGCTATTTCAGCTCTGTCGCTGACGGGCCTGCTGGCCGCAGGGGCATATATCTGGTACCAAAGTCAGGGACAAAATGCGATTCAGAACGCCGTGGGTAGCGTCGGTTCGGTGCTCACCCATGCGGCTGAAACCAGCGATGCCACCACCGGACCCATTCATAACCTGGGCCCCTTTGTGGTGAATTTGGGGGCTTTAAACAATCAACATTATTTGCGCATTGCCCTGAGCCTGGATTTTCTGGTGCGGGACACTCATTTTGTGGGCAAAAGTGGCACCGCGCGTGGGGAGTGGATTGCGGAGTTTAAAAATGAGCTGAAAGAGATCGAACCGGTGTTGAAAGATGTGGTGGTGACCACCTTATCTTCGCGATCACCTGAAGCCCTCAACAGCCTGCCCGGCAAAGAAGAGCTTAAAGCAGAATTGACCGCTCGCTTTAACCAGCATTTTTCTGAAAAGGCCGTGGTCCATCAGGTGTACTTTACAGATTTTGTGATCCAATAAGCCTTGTCAGGGCGCAGGGGTGTAGACGCCCCTCTGTTCACTCGTTATAATAAGAACACTGTGAATATTACCAATTGCAACGAAATGTATCACTATGTAAAGCGCTGGATGGGGGTCTTACTCTGTGTGAGTATCCTGCTGGCGGGGCGTGAGTTGGGGGCACAAGAATTGCCCGCTCATCGTCAAATGATGCTGCCTGCACACCTGGACGCTGAGTTATACCAGCCCTTTGCTCAGGCGCTGGAACACAGCAGCCTCTGGCAAATCCCCCTTGAGGCAAACATTCGCCAAATTGTTCGTTTACAGCATTTTGCAGTGACTCCCTCTCGTCCGCTCTATACCACGCTGACCGCTATCGCCCCTCAAAACATGTTGCTTACCATGGCCTTAACCCATGAGCTGTGGCAAGGGGATCAATTGCTGTGGACCGAGACCCGGCAGCGACAACAGCAGTGGCAGTATCCTGGACCCCGGGCTTTGAGTGTGGGGCAATCCCCCATGACTTATCTTTCTTACCTGCCTCGTGGTGCCTTTTCGCCTTTGCAAGCCGCCCCCATGGTATCGCCGTTTCAGACGGCGCTTTTTACCCAGTTAAGCCATGACCTCACGCAAAGTTACCTACGCTGGAAACAACAACAGGAGCATACATTATGAGAAAAGGCAAAATACTTGTCGTTGATGACGAAGCCAGTATTCGCCAAATTGTCGAGGCCCGCTTGACCATGTCGGGTTTTATTGTGGAAACCGCAGAGGATGGTGAAGATGCGCTGAAGGTCTTTTCTCAGTCCACTTTTGATCTGGTGGTCCTGGATGTGATGATGCCCAAGCTCGATGGCTTGCAATTGTGTAAAATGCTCCGCCGCAAATATGACACGCCGATCATTATGCTCACCGCCAAAGGTGAAATTCCCGACCGCATTAACGCCTTAGAAATGGGCGCCGATGACTATCTTACCAAACCCTTTAGCCCGCGAGAGTTAGAGGCCCGGATCAAAGCTGTGCTACGGCGTACCCTCGGTGGCGTCGATAAACCGGCCACCATTGATGTGGAAAATATCAGTGTGGACTTGATCAAGCGTCAGGTGTACCGCCAGGGTGAGAAAGTCAAGCTCACCGAAATGGAGTTCTCTCTGTTAGAACTCTTGATCCTAAATCCGGGAAACCCTTTTACCCGCAACGAAATTTTACAGCAGGTGTGGGGTTACCGTTCGAACCAGTACTCTGACACCCGTGTGGTGGATGTGCACGTGAGTCGTTTGCGCAGTAAACTAGAAGAAGATGTGTCTGAGCCGGAACTGATTCTGACGGCTCGGGGCACGGGATACATGTTTCAAAATTACCAGCTCAGCACCGGTGACAGTTAAGTGGCCGTTACCCTTTCCCGTTCGGAGACTATTGCTCACCTTACTTTTGGAGACGAAGGCCAGCTTAATTTACTCAGCGTGGCCCTGATCCAGGCCCTTCAGGCCCAACTCAACGTGCTGGCGGAAGACGACACCTTAAAAGTGCTTATTCTCTCAGGTGCAGGTCCGAAAGCCTTCTCTGCAGGGGCCCATATGGAGGAACTGGTAAACCTTAAGGACCCCCAGGCCTATGTGGAAATAGGCCAGGAGTTGATGCGCACCCTGGAAACCTTTCCGGTGCCTGTTCTGGCGGCCATTCAAGGTTACGCGCTGGGGGCTGGCTTTTCGCTGGCACTGGCCTGCGATTTGCGGGTGGTATCAACCCGAGCCAAAATGGGCCAGCTGGCCGTGCGCAACGGCTTGATTCCCCCTTTTGGGAATGTACAGCGCTTGATTCAGGCCATTGGTGCCTCTCGCACCCGTGAGCTCACCTTTACCGGGCGCACCCTGAAAGGCGAAGACCTTTTGCACTGGGGGCTATGTCACCAGGTGGTGGCCCCTGAAGAGCTAGAGGCTGCTGTGACTGCTCTGGCTGAAGAAATTGCCCTGTCGCCCACCTACGCCGTGCGTCTGGTCAAGCAAATTATCGATCAAACCCTTGAAGAGGGTTATGCGGTGGGGTATGCGCGTCAGGAAGACGCCCTGAGTTATTGTCTGGGGCATCCGCAGAGCGCTGATATTATGCGCGGTTTTCTTAAGACCTGAGCTTCAGCACTTTAAAAGCTGTTGGTAAAGCCCCCGTAAAACTCCAGGGGGCGGCTGCTCCACACGTCAAAGGCCCCCCCACTCTGGCTATAACCCGCCACGGCTTTGCCCATCCCCAAAAACATTTCAAACCGATTGCGCTGGTTTAAGATCATGTCAGAGCGCAGCTCAAGGCCCGTCCCCACATGGGGAAAGCCAGCGCGTTCGCTGGTGTACCAGGCGTCGCCCACATCTATAAAGGCGGCCAGATTCAGGTTTTTGATATAATGTGGTCCTAAATTGAGCACAATGGGGTTCAAAAGCGGCAGACGATATTCAAAACTGCCCGCGAGCATGAGCGGCCCCTGGAACTCTGCAATGTTGAAGCCCCGCAGTGGCACAATGTTTTGAAAGTTGAGCACCAGCATATTGCTCAATGGAGGCCCGCCCAGGAGCGCCGGGCGGGCTTCACCGGTGAGGGCAGCCCCGGACACCTGATAAGCAAACTGATGGTCGAGCCACAGGGGAATGTACTGACGCCACTCGGCATTGGCCGCTATAAATTCGTATTCAGAACCCCAGAAACGGGTGGCTCCCGACAGGCCCAGCGAGTATAAAAATCCCTTGCTTTTGTTTTTAGAGCGATCATCGCTAAAGCTCAGGGTCAGGGTGTTGTTAAAGCCTTCGCGTAACTGCCGTGAAGAGACGCTATCGCCCAGCTCGGTGGTGAGGTTACTTTGACGACTCACCATAAACTCCAGGCTGGCAAAACGCTCAATGTCGGTGGCAAAGGTGTCGCCTGAGCCCGCATTAAACACGGGGCGAGAGGCAAAGAGCGACACGTGTTGATCTCGCTGTAAAAAGAACTGGCTGCCATCGGTGGTAAAAGACAGGGTGGGGTTATCGGCCACCTCAATGCCAAAGCTGGTATCAAAAAAACGATTCACATAGGCCGTCGAAAAACTGATGCGAGAAGAAGCCAGACCATACAACAGCAAGAGATTGAGTCCCTGTTTGTTTAAATAGTCATTGAACTGGGCCAAAAAGCCCAGCTGGTCTCCTTTTTCATCGCGGCCCACCACGGGCACCACCACTTCGGGGGCAATCCAGGGGATGTAGTCCTGTGGGTCGAAGTTAAGGTTGGGCAGGGGGGTGAGGTTTGCCTGCTGCTGGGCCAGGGCTTCACCAGCCACCGCCGAAGGGTAACGGTCTTTGGTATGCAGCGCGCTGAGGGGAATGCGTCGCAAGCTGGTGCCCTGGGCATGGTGGCGAATATAGTAGAGTTGCCCTTCGGGGCTGACCTGGGGGTAGCGAATGCCTGCATAGACCTGGCTGAGGCGTTCTAAGTGCTTGCTGGCAAAGTCATAACGGTACAGATCGCTAAAGCCGGTGCGGGTGCTGTTAAAATAAAGGCTTTGGCCATCGGGACTGTAGACCGGGTCCCGATCCACGGTGTGTTCGTCGGGTAGAGTCAGTTGTTCTACGATCTGGGTGTTCAGATTCAGATGCATCAGCCGTTGCCCCTGGCCGGGTAAAAAGGCTTCAAAAATAAGGTTTTGGCCATCGGGTGAAAATTGCAGTGCCCGGTATTGACGCAGGTCAGGGGCCACCAGCAGCTCTTTTTCGCGGGTGCGGGTACGGGTGTTGTAAAGCACAATGCGATCCCGCTGCTCGGCTTCGACCACCACGGCCAGGGTTTCGCCATTGGGGTGCCAACTGGGGGAGTGGGTGGTTACGGTGGGGTCCAGCGCCACAGGATCTTGATCCGTCACCAGTTGGTCTTTGTCGGGTTTGAGGGCTTGTAACATGACCTGAAAGGTGCTGTTTCCCGTGGGTCTGGCCTGCAACGTGCTATAAGCGATCATACGGCTGTCGGGCCGCCACTGCGCCTCTGTGGCGTGATCGCTGATTTTGCTTTCCAGGGTTTCCAGTGTGAGTTCCGAGGCGCTCTTGCCAAAATCCCAGAAGGGTGTGCGGGGTTGCGGGCCTGGTACCGGTGGGGTATCAATGGGTTCCTCCGAAGGTACAGGATCTGTGGGCGAGGGTTGATTGGGTTGTTTATCGGTGTCCTGTGTGGCTTTGGCTTTTTCGTCTTCGGCTTTTTTGGCTTCTTGCGCGCCATAGGCCATTAGCGTGTCCAGACGAGCAATTTTGAGGGGCAGAATCGGATAAATTTGCCCGCGAATGGTGGGGTAACCATTGCTGCGCTGGTAAGCAATCCACTGTCCATCGGGAGACACGCGGGGTTGATACCAGGTTTTGGCCTTACGGTAGGGCACCACGGCGTCGCTGTTTTCAAGGTCTTCCTGGCGATGATCTAATTGCTCGCGATAGCGCCGGGCTAAGGCGTCACGCCACTGGGCTTCTAATTGGTGCAGGCTATACCCAAAGGTGAGCTGAAGGGCCTGTTCAAAGGAAATATTTTGACCCCGATAATTTTCCATCAGGCGTGGCATTTTGTCGCGGCCGTAGGTATCAAATAAAAACTTGACGAGAGCATAGCCTTCGTTATAACCATCGGCCCCACGACCCAACGGAATAAAGGCATTGCGCTCGGCGGTGGTGAGTAGGGTGTCGTTGAGGTAATTTAAACGCAGCAGGCGATCCATTTCGGGGGCCCAGAACTCGGCCTGATACTGGGCCAGCCCTTCGGCAAACCAGGCGGGCAGGCCAGCGGCTTTGCTCAGGCGCGAGTAAGGCGCGTTGGACTCTACCGCCAAAAAGTTTAAAATGTGGGTCAGCTCGTGCAGCATAAAGCGTTGTAAGCCGATTTGAGGCTCTAAGGAAAACCGTGGATCCAGCACAATACGGGTGCGTAAGGGTTCCGCAAAACCGTTCCAAAATTCATCTTCAGTAATAAAAACGGGAATTTTAGCCTGCAGTTTGACGCCTAAATCCTGCGCCAACTGCTCGACCTGCGATTCGGCGATGCCTGCGGCAAAGCGGGCAAACTCAGCGTAGCCCTGGTAATAGTGAAACTGAAAATGGGGCGTCTCAAAGACTTTCCACTGGCGCTCGGGGTGGTTGACGCCAGGGCCCACCCAATTGTGAATCATTTGGGCGCGATCAGGCAGCGCGTAAGCGGGGGGCTTGACGGTAATCCAGCAGAGCGTGCTACAAAGAAGGGCGCAGTGAAAACGACGAGATAATGACATGCGCTCCATTATACCAAAGAGGACCCCTGACGATGCAGAACCCTTCCCCCCCCGAGCGGCTTTTTCATTTGGCCGAAATCACCGTATGGGACGCTCAGCAGCCCGCAGTAGCGTATACCCCGCTGGCCTTTGCCGAAGAGGGGTTTGTACACTGCTCCACCGCAGAACAATTGCCAGGCACCGCGCGCCGCTTTTATGCAGGCCGTGAGATGGTGTTATTAACCCTGGATGCCACCACCCTGCCTGTGGTGTACGAAAATCTGGAAGGTGGGACGATGCTATTTCCCCATGTGTATGAGCCCCTGCCCAAAACTTCAATTCTGGAAGTCACGCGGATTCAGATTGACGCTGAGGGGCATTTTTAGACTTCCTTAATGACGGATGCATAGGGGCTTTATGCTTTGTGTGATGCACTGCTTTTAAAATAAACCAAAGCAGCGTAAGTGACCATGTCTATCGTTGAAATACTGGCCCGTATGGGCATGTGCTCTAAAGGCCTTGTGTACGCCCTGGTGGGCGGCATTGCCCTGAAAGTTGCCTTTTTAAGTGGTCATACCGAAGGCAAAACCGGGGCTTTGCGCGCCTTGGCCCAGCAGCCCTTTGGCAAAATAATGCTTTCGGCCCTTACCCTGGGCTTTCTGGGATACGCCCTCTGGCGTCTGAGTCAGGCCATACTCAACAGCCAGGGAGAAGGTGACCACGCCAAAGGCTGGTTTCGGCGGTTAACTTACTTAATACGCAGCGTGCTTTATGGGGGGCTTACCCTTGCCACGGGGCGCATCGTTTTGGACGCTGCTGACAAAGAAGAAGCGCTCAAAAGTTGGAGCCGTACCCTAATGGAGCAACCCTTCGGAGCGTTTTTGGTGGCTGTTCTGGGTCTGGTCATGATCGGGGTGGGACTTTACCAATGGCAGAAGGTGCGCACCAAAAAATACCAGCAAGACCTCAAGTTTTCGGAGCTTAACGAAGAGGTGAAGGCCCTTTTTTGCAAGGTGGCCCCCGCAGGTCTTCTGGCCCGGGGTGGGGTCTTTTGTCTGATGGGTTACTTTCTTATGTATGCCGCATGGCGTAACAATCCCGCGGAGGCCAGGGGGTTTGGCGAAGCGTTGCAGTACCTGGCCCAGCAAAGTGCTGGCAAGATGATGCTGGCCGTGGTGGCGTGTGGATTGCTCATTTATGCCGCCTATGAATTGTTTAAAGCCCGTTATTTGCGGGTGGACTGAATTCTGAATTACACGCTGCGGATGGCCTGTTGGCCTAAACGCTGATACAGCCGTCGGGCCATTACCGTATGGTGCTGTTGCTCAGGAGACACCACGTAAGTTTGCAGCGGACTTACCGCAAAAGGCAAGTGCTGCATGTGCTGTTCAAAGCGGGCCAACAGGGGCTGGATCGCTTGCAGAAGTTTACCGCTGTGCACACCCAGACGCGCGTGCAGTTTTTGGCCTCGGGTGTCGTAGCGCAGTTGCAGTTGCACATCGCCTAAGGTGTGGGTTTTGACGTTGAGCAGGACTTCACTATAATTTTCACCCGCCTGCACGTGGGTATCGTCTGTTTCAGGGTGTACCAAAATTTCCACGGGCAGGCCCCATTGGCTCAAATAGGCGGGAATATACTGCAAGGGCTCTGCCAGCTGTTGGTGTCCGGCATCCAGGGCTTGCAGGCTTTGGCGAAAATGCTGGAGCTGCTCCTGAATATTTTGCCTGAGCTTTTCAAGTTGTGGGGCTTTTTGTGGATCTTCACTGGCCAGCTCATCGCTGATGCCCAGCAGGCAGCGCAAGAGACTTTCGACCCAGTGGCTGTCTTCAAAGGGAATCTGTTGGTGTTGCGCCAAAGCCTGCACCTGTTGACGCAGCTGACGATCCCAGTGTTGTACCTGAGACCCCACCTGTTGCAACCATTGGTTCAGGGCCGGGCTTTTGGACCCATCGGGCTGGAGTGATTGTTGCAGCTGGCCCAGGGTTTCCTGGATTTGCTGTAGTGCCACCGGTACCTCAAAACGGGGAAAGAAACTGCTCAGTTGGCCAATCATGCGTTCTAAAGGCAAAAGGAGCTGCTGGGGCGGGTGAGGGGTATGCAGCATCTGTTCAAGCACTGGCAAGGGGGCGGCTTGCTCAAAGTGCTGGGCCAGGGCCAGGGTGCGATGACTCTGGTCACTGAGCGAGGGAGCGCCCCGGTGCAGGGCGGCTTTGTGGGTGTTGAGCAAGGGGTCCGAGCTGTCTTGTAGCTCGGCTTGCATCTGGGCAATGAGGGCGTCACTTAAAAAGGACAACACCTTACTGATACTGCGGAACCGCTCCTGGGGCGGGAGGTTTTTAACGTACTGGGCGACCACCTGAATATGGGCGGGTAAAAGGGGCATATTGCCTTTGAGTAAAATGGCCATGGCGTCCAGGCGCTCTTGTTTGCCCTGCATGAGCTGTAAAATGTGTTGTAAATGCTCAGGACTATTGGCCTGTAAACCCCACTGGGACAGGTATTTTTGAATGGCTTCGAGGCTGGGATTGCTTTCAGGTGGCAAGCTTTGGGCCAGGCTTTCGGCACTGGGCGGTGTGAAGGCTTCGGAGCGAAAGGCGCTGCTGTGTTGCAGCCGTTTGCCGAGGGCTTCGTTTAAAAGCCCCAATTCATGTAAAAAGCCTGTCAACTGGGTGTGCAGGGCCTGGTGTTGTGCCGGTCCTTCCAGCTGTGAGAGCAGACTGTGGAGCGGATGAGGACTCTCGGGTAAATGCTGCAAAAACTGCTGGATGGCCTGTTGCAAGTGCTGCAGGGCCTGGGGGGTGCTGACTGCGCCCTGGACTGACCCTGGAATAATGCCGTTAAGCTGCTGTAAAACCTGGTGCAAGGCCTTTTGGATGGGCTGGAAAATAGCGTGCTGTTCAGGGCTCCATTGGCTCATGCACTGGTCAATGACCTCCAGAAGGACATGGGGAGAACTATGCAGTGAAAGCCCGATGTGTTGGGCGGGCAATTGTGCCGTGCTCGCGGGGTTAAAATACTGGGCCAGCAGGGGCAGTTCGCTTTGCAGAAGGGTGCGTAACTGGGTCAGGGGATTGTGTACCTGCAGTTGAGCAAGGCTGGCCGGGGGGCCTTCCTGAAGTCCCGGGCCTTGCAACAGTAAATCGGCGGCCTGGGCAGCCCGCTGCCCGAGGGGCACGTTTTCCAATTGCAGGGCCACCTGGCGAATATTGGCTTCAAAGAGAGGCAGATTGGCTTTGAGCAAAACCCCCAGGGCGTCTAAACGTAGGCGAGAACCCTGGGATAGTTGCCACAATTGTCCCAACAGTTCCGGAGACAGCGTTTGCGGCAGTTGAAAGCTCTGCATGTGCTCTTTGACCCGGTGTAAAGGATCTCCCCCTGGGCTGGCCGGGGTGAGGGTTTGGGTCAAGACGGCCTTTAAGGCGGGCTTTTGGCCGTTTTGTAAATAGCCCTGCAAGGCTTGAATCCATTGGTTCTGTTGCGCCGGTGAGAGACTGTACAGGGTTTTAAAGGTCTGCTCGCTCAGCAGGGGCGTGAGCCCTTTGCTCAGGTGACTCAGGCGATCCATCAAACGGCGGGCGTTGTGTTCGGGTGGCTGGCTCATGCTGTGCCAGAGGGCTCCTAAGCTTTGGGCTTTGCTGGGATCCAATTGGCCGAGCACCTGATGCAGCTGAAAGAAACCCTTGAGACTATCGGGGCCCGCTTGCTGAAGCACCTGGGCGATGTGCTGATGGGTTTCAGCGGGCAATTGGGGATAAAAGCGCGCCAAAAGCTGGACGAAGGGCGAGTCCTGAGGACCTGAGGGAACAGGGGCTGAAAGCGGTGCAGGGGCATTTGCCTGGGTAAAACTGCTCAAAATAGTGTGGTAGTGCTGAAGGCTATTTTGGCTCAGGGGGTGGTGAAGGGTTTCGATTTGCAACTGGGGCAATTGGTGCGCCAAATAGTCTAACAGGGCCGGAAGGCTACTGGCATTATGGGTGGCCAGGACCGTTCTCAGGGACAGGCCTGCAGCCTCGCTGTGACGGTGTAAAATCAAGAGGCTTTCTTTGGCGGCGGTCAGGGTTTTGGCCTCTAAACCGGGAGGAGCCTGTTCGAGCAAGGGATATTGTTTTAAGACCTCAAGCTCTTCGGGCGGCCAGGTGCGTCCCTGGGGTTGCAGCTGCTGCAACATGTGATTCAAGGTCTTGCGGTCAATACCCTGGGCCAACTGGGCCTGCAGGGTCGGGAGCAGTTTGATCAGCTGTTCTAAACGCGGCAGCTGTGGGGCCTGCTGTAAATGTTGCGCCAGCCGTTGCATAAAGGCTTCATCGCCGAGATCCTGGGCGCTTTGATGGAGCAATAGCAGGGCCTCTTTGGCCTGGTTTTGTAAACGCAAGCGGCCCAGGGCCTTGAAGGGTAAATCGCCATATTTTGCCAGGATGTCTTCTGGGGATAATCTGGGGTTGGTTTCTGCGGTTTCAGGCGTCTCTGCTTGCACGGGCGTGGAGCTCAGTTCACCCAGCACCCGTTTGGCCCGCTCCCAGGACCGCAAGCGACTTTCGGGCATTTCGAGAGCCAAAATCATGGCGCTGGTGAGTTCTTTTTGTTGGGCCGGGGTGGCAAAGCGTTCACTCAGGGGTTGAATCAGGCTGCCCAGGCGTTGGTGGTGTAGGCGCAATTGTTTAAACCAAAAGTCCGGACGGGTGGTGATGGCCTGGGCCAGTTGGGTTGTCAGGGGGGTACTGCTGTGGGTTCTTTCGCCCAGGGCCTGCAATTGACTTAAGGCCTCGCGCACTTCGGGGTGGCCCTCCAGTCGGCTTGCGGGAAGGCCCAATTGACGTAAAAAGACGCTGAGCTTTTGTTGTTCCGGGCTCTGTCTTTGTTTTAAAGACTCGGGAATATGAATGTTGAGCCATTTCATCAGGGCCAAAGGCCCTTGCTGTTGCTGTTCAGGGCTGAGCTGCAACAGACCCTGGTACACCTTTTCGACCGCTGCCTGGGCCAATGATCCGCCGCTGGCCAACTGCAATAAGAGAGCCTGAGCCCTTTGCACATCGCCTTCGGCGTTGTGCACAATTTGGCGCACCATCACCCGATTGGCGGGTAAGCCCAGGTCTTTGAGTTGAGCTTTCACCGCATTGCGCAGGCTTTCGTCGTCTGCCCCGGCGGGCAATTGTAAACCCTGCGGGCCGCTTTGGGCTGAACTGGTGTCCCGAAAGCGTAGGGTCTGCGCCAGGGGGCGTGTGCTTTCGGGACGGGCCTGGCCGGTTTTGGGGTCAAACAGACTTTGCTCAAGATCGTAGACCCGCCCCTGATTTTCGGCCTGTTCGGCTTTGTATTTTTGGTGCACTTCTAAATACTGGCTGCTAACCAGGTAACGGTAGAGCTTATTCAAAATCGAAGGGCGCTCATAGCGGGCAAATAAGCGCAGGGATTCGCGAACAATTTCGGCCCGTTCGGGGGTGACCGCCAGCCCGATTTGGGCCAATAGGGTGGCCGATTGCAAAAAGAAAAAAGAAGAGTCTTGTAACTTGTGCGCCGTTTGTTTGATGGTGTGCACCATGGCGTGGTTAAAAGGCACCTTATAGCGGGTCAGTAATTGCTCAATGTCTCGGCTTTCTAACGGCACATAGCGGCTGCCGTCAGCGGCAGATTGCAGCAAGCGGGCCCGTTGAATATCCTGTTGTATTTGCCCCATATTTGCCCGTACGGGGGCCTCACTGTGATGCAGGGGCTGTCGCTGGGCATAAATTTGATCGTTTTGCTGCAGCTGTTGGGCCTGTTTGAAACCCTTGTCAGCGTCCTGATGAGCGCCGCCCAGCCGTTGTCGCAGTTTCTGCAGGGCGCCCTCCATGAGCTTGTAATTGGGAGCGTTTTCTGCGTTTTCTGCACCCGTGTCATTGCCCGGTAGCGGGGGAGTCGGCGTTTTGGGCGGAGTGTCTGCCGGGGCTTTTTCACCGGATTGCGATTGCAGCAGCCGTGACACTTCGGGCCGCAGTCGGCTTTTGTCGAGAGCGCCCTTGTGTTTGGCGGCCTGGGCTGAGATATCGGGTTTGGTTTGGCCTTCATCGCCTTCGGGATCCACGGCTTTGGTGAGATCGCGAAAGGTGCTGTCTTCAAGTTTGCCTTTGAGCATGCGCTGTAAATGCTTGCGCGATAAATCCTGGACCCGTTCGTTGTACTTGTGGTGAACGTCTTTGACTTCTTTGCGCTCTTCGAGGACGGTTTCACCTTGTTTTTCTTGTACCTGTTTGAGGCGTTCCATGTATTCTTCAGAGGCCTGTTGGTTGCGCTGGCGATACAGCTCCTGAATGTTTTGACGGTAATTGAGTACGTCCTCCACCTGCTGCTCTTGCTGCAAAGCCTTGATCATTTCGGTGACGGCGCTGTCCTGACGTTCTTGTTGTTTAGACTGGGGGGAGGGTTTGGGCGCTGAGTCTTTGGTGCTGGATTGCTTTCCGTCTTCCTGGACCGTGCTCTCGCGCTGGGGTTTGGCGTCAGTAGAGGCGTTGATACGGGCGTCAAAGGACGAATTCGACGAGACTTTGTTGACTTCACTCACGTACCACACTCCTCCAAACGGTTCTGTTTAATTCTAGCGTGCCTGTAGGGGTTTACTCAATGGCAGAAGGGCTGTTTTTTCTGTTGTACCCCCGATTATAATAAGGGTATGGGCAATATTAACCGCATTCAGGCCACCCCCCCGGTTCAGCAACCGGGGCGCGTGGAGCGCAAATACAAGCAAGATACACCCAAACCAGGCATTACCTATGCCGAGGTGCATCGCTCGGAAGGAGACCCTGAAGAGACCATTCAGGCGATTCTTCACTTTGCCCGTGAAAAAATTCAAGAAAAGCGCGGCGGCAAAAAAGACGGCAAAAAGAAAAAACAGCCCCAGACCGGCAAAAAGCGCAAAGCCGGTGAACCCGAAGAACGCTTTGATGCCGAAAAAACCTACATGATTGCCAGCCCCATGCCCGATACCATGGTACAACCGCGCCGCAATGGCTGTGCGCCCACCTGTCTGGCCATGCTCTTGCGCAAGTACGGTCAGGTCAACACCGTCAAAGAAGGCTACGCCCGTATCGAAAGCCTGCGCACCGCCGGGGCAGAACACATTAACGACGTGGGGCTGTCCTTAGAAGATATTTCCACCTATGCGCAACAGGCGGGCTTGCAGTCGCGGGTACAGCGCGGGTACAGCTTCTTACAACAGCTCGAAGGGCTGTTGCGCTGCCTGAACCGGGGCACCACCCCCATTGCCTCAGTACAATTACCCGGCATGGGCAATATGCGCCATGCAGTGCTGATTGTGGGCATTACCCAGCACACGGTGACCATTGTGGACCCGGCCCAGGTGGAAATCCAAAAAGTGCCCCTTGAAGACTTTCAAATTCAGTGGCAAAAAGAAGACAAAACCCAGGCGGGCGTGGGGCTGGCCTATGTAGAAGTCTGGGGTGAAAACGCCCGCGGCGAGATTGTGCAAACTGACGTATCCTGGAGCAGCATTGTGGAAGAAATTTACCGCGATAAGCTGCATGTGTCAGCGGTAGGTCGCAGTGCACGGGGCCATTTTGACCCCGTGCTGGTGCCTTTTTTTGACGATTAATTTTAACCTAGTCTAAAGCCACACGATTGCGCAGTTTACCAATGCCTTCGATTTCAAGTTCGACAAGGTCTCCAGGCTGTAAGAACCGGTCCAGTTCTAAGCCACAGCCGGTACCCACGGTACCCGAACCCAACACATCGCCAGGGTACAGGGTCACGCCTTCAGAGGCAAAGGCAATCATTTGTTCGAAGGTATAGTGAGAATCACCGGAGTTGCCCCGTGACCATTCCTCGCCGTTGACGTGGGCCGTCATGGTGAGGTTGCGAATGTCTTCGATTTCATCGGCGGTGACCAGGCAGGGGCCCAGCGTGGTGGCAAAGTCTTTACCTTTGGCAGGGCCCAGGCCAATTTTCATGACTTTGGCCTGAATGGAGCGCGCACTCCAGTCGTTCATAATGGTGTATCCCGCGATATATGACGCAGCGTCTTCCACGGCAATATCTTTGCCCTTTTTGCCAATCACCACCGCCAGTTCTAACTCGTAGTCTCGGCGGTCTTCGCCTTTGGGAAAGCGGATCACGTCATCATAACCGCCAATGGCGCGGGGGTTACCGTTGTAGTAGGCGGGGTATTCATACCATTCGGGCACCACGTCCAGGCCCCGTTTGGCGCGGCAGGTGCTCACGTGCTGCTCAAAGGTATAAAAGTCCAGCAGGGCACCGGGTTTAAGAATGGGCGAAAACAGCCGAATGGCATCGCTTTCGTAATAGGTCAGCTGTTGAGGCTGCTCGGTTTCGACGGCTTCATACACCGCGTAGGCTTTGTCTAACCCCTCTTCGAGATATAACAGTTTGAGCATATCGTCGGGCAGGGCTGCGGCTTCAGGGTAGAGCAAATAAGAGGCTTGCGCCAGGTCCACCACGCCCCGTGAGGTGACTAAGCCTGCACGGGGATGTTCCTGGGCACTTTGAAAGGTCACCAGTTTCATGAATGGGCTTGCTCCCACATGGGAATTCTCACCCCATGACGCCGGGCGGCGTCTTCTGCTTCTTCGTAACCTGCGTCCACATGGCGAATAATGCCCATACCGGGATCGCTGGTTAACACACGCTCCAGACGGGCTTCGGCTTCGGGGGTGCCGTCTGCCAAAATGACCATGCCGGAATGCTGTGAGTAACCCATGCCCACGCCGCCACCGTGGTGCAATGATACCCATGAAGCACCGCCCACGGCATTGATCATGGCGTTTAAGAAAACCCAATCCGAGACCGCATCACTGCCGTCTTTCATGGCTTCGGTCTCGCGGTTGGGCGAGGCCACTGAACCACAGTCTAAGTGGTCGCGACCAATGACGATGGGCGCTGACACCTCGCCGCTGGCCACCAGTTCATTGATGCGCTTGCCCAACTTGTAACGATCGCCGTAACCCAGCCAGCAAATGCGCGAGGGCAGCCCCTGAAAGGCCACCTGATCCTGGGCCATGCGAATCCAGTTCACCAAACCGGTATCCTCGGCAAACTCTGACAAAATCACTTCGTCAATTTTAAAGATGTCTTCAGGGTTACCCGACAGCGCAGCCCAGCGGAAAGGTCCCTTGCCTTCACAGAACAGTGGGCGAATGTAGGCGGGCACAAAACCCGGGAAGGCAAAGGCGCGTTCTAAGCCCCGGTTATACGCTTCCTGGCGGATATTGTTACCATAGTCAAAGACCACTGAACCCCGGCTTTGCATGGTGAGCATGGCTTCTACATGGCAGCGAATGTCGTGTTGTACCAGTTGCAGGTAACGATCGGGATCCGCTTTGCGCAGGTGAGCGGCGTCTTCTAAACGGTAACCGGTGGGCACATAGCCATTGAGAGGATCATGAGCACTGGTCTGGTCGGTGACCACATCAGGCACAAAGCCCTGATCCACCAGCGCAGGCATAAGTTCTGCCGCATTGCCAAGCACCCCGATGGAGCGCGCCCAGCCGTTGCGCTGGGCTTCACGGGCATGATCTAAGGCGGTTTCGAGATCTTCAAAATACTGATCTAAATAGCGGGTTTCAACCCGGCGCTGTAAGCGGGTGCGGTCCACCTCAAAACACAGGGCAACACCGCCGTTCATTTTAATGGCCAGGGGCTGTGCGCCACCCATGCCACCCAGACCGGCGGTCACACAAATGCGGTGTTTTAAGGTTCCGTTAAAATGTTTTTCGGCCACAGCGCGGAAGGTTTCGTAGGTGCCCTGTAAAATGCCCTGGGTGCCGATATAAATCCAGCTGCCAGCGGTCATTTGACCGTACATCATCAGGCCTTTTTGATCCAGTTCTCTGAAATGAGACCAGTTGGCCCAGTGGGGCACCAGATTGGAATTGGCCAGCAGCACACGGGGGGCATCGGCATGGCTTTTAAAAATGCCCACAGGCTTGCCCGACTGTACCAACAGGGTTTCGTCGTTTTCTAAGTTCAGCAGGGCGCGCACAATTTGGCGCAGGGCGTCCCAGTTGCGGGCCGCTTTGCCGAAGCCACCGTAGACAATCAATTCTTCGGGGTGTTCTGCCACCTGGGCGTCTAAGTTATTCAGCAACATCCGCAGGGCCGCTTCTTGCACCCAGCCTTTGCAGTGCAATTTGCTGCCGCGAGGGGCTCTCAGGGGAATCTGGCTCTCGCCCGACAGCAGGGCTTCAATACCACTGTGGTAAAGTTCATGCTCAAGACTTAAGTTCTGTTCAGGGTGTTGATCGGTTAATACCATCACGGGCTCCTCATCTTGTGTTTATGTCTATTATGACACGAATATGAGGTTTTCCAGTGCAACAGCGCGAAGAAATCTTGGCCGATATCTCGGAGCGTTTGAGGGGCCAAAACGCAATTGTTTTGTATGCAAATTAAAAAAGCACCTCAAAAAACCTCTTTTGTAACTTAAGTTTTGGTTAATAAAATAACGTTAATATATCGTGTTGTTTGCATGTTTTTTTAATTGCTGCCGTTATTTTTATCGTTATTTCTTGTTTTTTAAAGCTTTGGCTAAACAGCAGTATTTCAGTGTTTTAATTTCTGTTTAAAAAATTAACGTAAAATTAACCACAAATTTACAAAACTACATATTTTGTCGTCCAAAAAGACGACAGACAAAAAATCCACAATCTGATACTGTTTTTACAGTGAGTTACATCAAGAGATCCCCGCTTTGGGGGCGACTATATTTTTTATAGCCTTCTCTTCTGTAATACCTGTTTGTATGAGAGCAGACCTGGGAAAATTGGCACAAGTTTTACTTGCTGAGGGGGCCCGGTCGCTCTCATTTTTTTCTTAAGCTTTTGAGTTGTTGTGAAGGTGGGTTTTTATGAATTTGAATACAATAAGAGCAGTAAAATTGCTCTTTTGGGTGATGGTTTGCGTCAGTATCTTGGGGGCCTGTCAAACTTCAGATCTTGCTCTTAATACGATTCCGCCAAGTGGTTCAGTTATTTTAAGGGTTTCTGAACGAGGGGCCCAATCTCATCCTCTGCCTACAATTATACCTAATCAGTCTTCCTTGCCGAGTGCTCAAGCTTCTTTTCAGCCTGTCAAGGGTTCAACGGGCTCTAACGGTCCAGGTATCAATACAAATCCTTCACAAAATTTTCCTATAACAGGTAGCCGAAGTGGCGGGGGAAGCGATTCTAAAGGAGGGGCAACTCCCTCTCCTGCAGCAAGTGCTCAGCCTTCGTCTCAACCTCCAAATGAGAGTGAAGAATCTGGAGGGCCCTTTATTACCCCGACAGCAACGCCCACTCCTCATCCGGAGCTTTTTGCTGTAACGTTGCCGCAAGCGACTTCAACCCCTATACCCCAGCCAACAGCTCAGCCTCTAAGCGCTCCCCCTGAAGATGGACGCTCAGTGATCAATGAAGTGATGTGGACAGATTCGCAGCAGAGTGTTTTAGGTGTAAATGCACCTACCGCCATTTCAGCTAATTATTGGGGGAAGCGGGTAGACCTTGTGATTGGAGGCTATTTTTTCTTACCTGGTGGCTTAGTCCCTGAAGATATACGCATTTTTTTAGATGGCTACATACCCATAGAAATTGATCAGGTTACACCTTTTGCAATTCAAGCGCATTTTGATACAGGTTATATTCCAGACTTTTATTTGATAGGTCCTCATCAACTCACGGTAGAGATTGCCGGAGAAGAAGTATTTGCAAAGGTACTTTTTGGTGAGCCAGAGGATGAGGCTACCCTCATTCCTGAAATCAGAGTTTTTCGAGAGGCGGGGCAGTATTTAGAGATCAAAGGGATTAATTTAATGTTTAATCCCGGGTTCAGTCAACTCTATTTGAATGGAGTTCTTACAGCTGTAGATATGTATTTTGAAAACAAGGAAGTGGTTTTGAGGTTTGAAAAACCTGTTGGTTTTGATGTGCTCAGCACTCATGATCTGCGTTATTTTTCGCCTTTTGGCACAAGTTTTCGAAACCTGATGATTGGGAGTGGGATTTAATGAGTAGACGGTCTTTATTATATTTTGTAAGCGTTCTGTGTTTTGTGAGTGCGTGTATGAAAATGCCATTGCCCCTGGGGCAAGGCCAGAAAGTTCAAGGGACTAAGCATGTGAGTTATAAGCATACGGGGCCGATTCAGCGGCCTGAGCGTGTGCAGCTTTCCTTTGATAGTCGTTTGGCTGGTGGCTACCAGGGGGCGAAATATTTTATTCCTTTTGCTAGTGAAAACAGTGGTTTTAAAACACAATCCGAAAATGCTGCTTTGCAAGTGCGCCCGATTTTGGATTGTGTTTCTCAAGATAATGGGACTTATCGGGCATATTTCTCTTATAAAAATCAGACTGAGGCAGTGGTTAATTTCGCACAAGGCATTCATAATCGTCTCTATGATCCAGATACTCATCAAGAACATGAGACACAAGCCCTAACATCTTTTCCTGTGGGGCGCAGTGCCAAGTATCCAGATTCTGTCTTACAAGTGCCTTTTGCTTCAGGAAAACGTATTGCCTGGACCTTAGACGGGCAAACTGTCATTGCTTCTCAAGACTCTCCAAAGTGTGGTGAACGACCCTCTGCCGTGCATTTTCAGGCTGGAGAACCAGATAGTTTGGGGCTCTTATACCCCTGGATGCCAGGTAGCAAAAATATTGCCCAGCCTGAGACAAAGACCGCTTATATTTCCTTGAATCAAAATTATCCTGCAGCAGTAGTTACAGGACAGGTGATGCTCTCTACAGAAACTCCTCAGGCTTTAGAAACTATTTTGCAAGATTACAATGCACGTATTGTCAGTGGGCCTGATTCAGCCGGATTTTACTTGGTTTCACCCGATATGACCAGGGTGGATGTGTCAGCATTAGAAGATAACCTCAAGCTTTTGAACGAAGACATTGAAGATCCCAATTATATTATTCACAGCGCTAGCTTTGGTGGTTTAGAGTCAGCACGCACTTTTGCCTTTTTGGTGGAACTCATGCAGCGAAAGTTGGTTAATGGTATCGGTTTTAATTGGGTTATGGAGCCAGCGGTTTTTGATCAAGACGCGTATCCTCAGACTTCTAAGACTGTTGAAACCCGTTTAATTGGTGAAGGAGATGCTGCTACACAGACGAATATCGGGCGGCGTTTTGCCAATGTGATTAAGGCCTGGGATTATGGGCTGGGTTATAGCGTTCATGAGCAACGCTCGATTCGAGTTGCTGTAATAGACTCCGGCTTTGGAGGTCTGTGGGATCATATGGAAGAAGGGCGGGAACTTCATGGACAGATTTTGGTGGATAAGGGGGGGTATGTTACTCATGGTTCAAACCAGTTTTTGCCTTGGACGAATCGAAAGGGTGACGATGGAATAACAACATTGTTTCCAGAGGAAAATGATAAAGTTGGCCTTGCAGGTTCTCATGGAACTAATGTTGCGTCAGTCATTGCAGCAAAAATTAACGATAAGCAAGGTTTTGCTGGAGTGGCACCAGCAGCAAAAATTATTCCTATTCAGGTATCAACAGAATGGTGGCCTGTATCAATAGCCATTGAAGCAGCTGTAGAAAAAGGAGCTGATGTCATTAATTTGAGTATTTGTGCTGGCGTGTTTTCGGAGTTTACAGAGAGTTGGTTGAGTCTTTTAGCAACTAGTGAAAATGGATATACAGCAGATGCTTTTGCGGCAGTGAAAAATGCACTGGCTAAGGCTGAAAGTCAGAATACGATAGTCGTGGTTTCGGCAGGCAATAAGAACTGGAATGTGAAACATGGGCTTTGGGGACGAGATAATGAGTATGGACGTGTGTTTAAGAATATAATTATTGTTGGTGGGCTGCAAGATGATGAGGATGGTTTTTTTTCGCGCTATCCTGAATATGGATCGCTCCAAAACCCTGTACGGGGTAAAGCTTTCCCATTTCCGAAGAATTTAAAGAGATGGGTAGGGCATCCTCATTTTGAGCCAGTACCTTCTCGTCTTCATGTACGTGAAAGTAGTAATGAGCAGGAAAGACAGTCAGCAAAGACTGCTTATGCAAATACTTTAGAGTCTACTTATAATAAGGGTACTATTGAAAGCATTTATACGAAAGATGATTTCGGTTCTAACTGGGGGGATAATGTGGATATTTGGGCTCCCGCCGCTTCACAGGTACTTCTTAAGCCCGATGAAAATCGTGTTGGCTTAACTTCAAATTCGGGAACAAGTATAGCAGCACCTTTTATTGCAGGTGTTATTGCGTTAATGAAGGCTCAACGCATTAAC
This sequence comes from Candidatus Sericytochromatia bacterium, assembly GCA_964229355.1. GTDB lineage: Bacteria > Cyanobacteriota > Sericytochromatia > UBA7694 > UBA7694 > CAXRDE01. The sequence goes on from CAXRDE010000016.1 coordinate 376,331, forward strand.
TTGAGTCGTGATGAAATTAAGAGCTTATTTGATGATATGTCTTTTTCAAATCAGTATCAAGACTTTTATAAATGGCAAAAACCTGTGGAAATGACTGATACTGAAATTGAAGCCTATGTCCTTAATGGTGGTCAATATAAACCAGCTTCAGAGTTTAAGTGTGGTAATCAAGCACGTTATTTGTGTGGTGATTTTAATTTAATGCCTCCCAAGTTTATTGAACGGGATGGTGGACAAATTTTGTTGGCGCCTGAGGAGCCGAATATTGAGGTGAAAACACCCAATGTACCTAAAATTATTCGGTATTTAGGAGGTGAGGCTACTGCATTTATTGTTCCCTATCAAGCTATTTTAGAAAAGCATGGTGATGAGCTTTACTTGAGAACTGATGGATTAGGAACTCTTCGCATACATTATCAGGGGTTAACCGCATGGGAGTATCTAAAACATTTTTATGCTTTAGACCTTAATGATGAGCCGGTTTCTTGGAATGCATTACTCAACCAACCTGTTTTTGTACGCGGGCGAAATTTAGATCATGCCAATGTGAATGTTTTACAGATGTATCAATTATCACCCTTTGATTTAATGCCTTCTCCTGAACCCAGTCAAGACGCTACTCCTCATTGCGTGACAGATATTATTGTCAGTAATAAATCGGATTGGCGTTGGTATCCTGAGAATAAACCTTACCAAAGCCCGGCCATTGTTCCCTATTTTAACAAGCTTGAGTTTAAAACTTTGCCTCACATCGTTGGACAACCCGAATCACTGCCTGTTTGGTCAGAACTGACAGAAAAAGGTGTGGCAAACTGTACAAACTGCGAAGTTGATCTTTGGCATGATTATACTTTACTTTCAGGTTACCGTGTAGAATCGGCTAAGTTGTTTGCAAAGGCAGATGATGAGATGCATGTGTTTTTAAATGCTGAGTACATTACTACTGTTAAAGATAAACTTTTACAGCATCCTGATATTGCAAGTTATGACTTGCCTTTAAGCTATTTTCAGAACGCTGGCCGAACCAAAGAAGTACCGATTATGCTGCGAGGTGTTAACAAAGTGAGTCCTCCTCATCATAACTTTGCAGGAATTATGGCCAGAATTGAGGTGAAAAGATGCGCAGAATAACATTATTAACACTACTGGTTTCTATGGGGCTCAGTGCTTGTCAACCTGAGAGCGTAGCTCCCTTTCCTGCAACACCTTTACCTTCAGCCAGCCCCTCTCTGAATCACGTGGAAAGTGCGACAGCCAGTGCTTTACCCGGCTCGATTCCCAGTGTGTCTCCCAGCCCGAGACCTACACCAGAGCCCACCCCTGAGGTGGGACCACGTGCGGTGTACTATCTTAAAAAAGAGTCCAGTGAGAGCTCAAAGCACCGTTTGTACCAGGCTGATTTAGAAACGCAGCAAACCCATGAGTTGGATACGTTGGACTTTAAAGATTGTAGCCACAGTGGCTTAACGGCTATTTCTCCAATTCGAAATTTTGTTGTTGTTTACTGTGACGGAACGGTGTATATCTACAATACAGTCAGCCGTCAACGAATTTATGCGACGCCGGAGGTGTTAGAACCTCTGGCTTATGGGGAGCCCGTGAAGTGGCCTCATGAGAGCCCTGCTCCAGAGCCTCCAGATCCTAATGAGCCAAGTGCCTATCCGACTCCAGCGGTCTATGAGCCAGAACCTTCGATTACGCCGATTCCACAGGCTACTTTGCCGCCTCCGCTCGAAGATATTAGTTTCCGTTTGCAGCAAACCCACTCGTTACAAAAACCGCTTTCGGAGTCTTTTGTTACTTTTTTGCCCGAGAGTAAAGGAACCTGGGCCGTATTTGCAAGATATCCTGAGGGTCGAAAGTTTTTTGCTCCCG
>CAXRDE010000017.1:0-25468 GCA_964229355.1 Candidatus Sericytochromatia bacterium
CCTTCGCCACCCAAAAGCTCGACCTCAGTACCACCACCAAACTCTTTGCACAGGTCTCTGACTCCCACGGCAAAACCTATGCACCCACAGGCGCTGACGGCGACGGGGCTGTTAACTACACCGGCGGCACCATTACCCTTACCTTTAACAATCTCACCCCCGATGAACTCCTCTTTGTGGACGTCCAGGCCAAAAATGGCACCACCCCCATTCCCCAGGCACAACTCGCCACCGTTATCAAACACACCACCGACGCTACACCGGTCAATGCCACCCTCAATTTTCAAACCGCTGTGGCCGCCAAAGCCCTTAAAGCCATGCTGCTCACCCACGCCACCCAGGCCCGCAGCATCGACCTCACGGCACTCAATACCCTGACCGCCAGTATTACAGGCGTCAGCGGCACCGCCCCCAACTTCACCTACAGCCAAAACCACCCCAGCCTCGTTCATACTGCCTTGCTTGCCACCCACCTACAGAGCCAGGCCCCCATTGACCTCACCGCCGCCGACTACCGCCAGAGCGGCGCCACCGTCAACCTCACCGTCAGCGGACTCACGGGCAGTGACAAAGTCCAGGTCCAAATCACCGATGCCGCCTCCGCCGTGCGCACGGATCTGGGCAATGGCACAATACCCATCACAGGCGTCACCCCCGGCAGTGGTTTAACCGCCATCGTCACGCCTTTTGGCGCGCCCTCTCAAACCTATAATTACAGCATTAATCCCACCAGCCTCACGCTCACCGAGGGCAACAGCACCAACCTCACCATCACTGCCACACCCACCATGACCCTCACCAATATTAGCCCGGCCAATGGCCCCGCAGGTACTACGGTAACCATTACCGGTACTGGTTTTACCGGGGCAACAGATGTCAGCTTCAATGGCTCACCCGCCGCCAGCTTCACCATCATTAACGACACCCAAATTGTTGCCACAGTACCCGTCACCGCTACCGATGGGACGATTTCTGTGACAAAAGGTGGTACCACCAAATATAGCACTGACTTTGATGTATATCGGGTTATTTTTGTTAAGGCGGACGCTGTAGGAGCAAACACCGGTCAAAGCTGGGCCAATGCACACCCGAGCTTGCAAACGGCATTAAGCGCTTCGCAGCCCAACGACGATATCTGGATTGCAGCAGGAAAGTACATACCGGGTACCAATCGTAATGACAGTTTTTCACTGCGCCAGAATGTCGATATCTACGGCGGATTCAACGGTACAGAAACCAGCCTGGCAGCACGTAACTTCGAAACAAATGTCGTCATTTTATCAGGAGACATTGACAACAATGACAACTACAGTACTACTCCCGCAGGCAATATCTCTGGCAATAGTTATCACGTGGTCAAGGGCGGAAACGCCACTCTGGATGGCGTGACTATTCAAGGTGGTAATGCCAATGACACCGTAGGAAGCATTGATTCTATGGGAGCCGGGCTGTATGCACAATCGGTTATAGTAGGCAACTTAAGAAACGTTATATTTAAACATAACAATGCCAACGACAGGGGCGCCGGATTGCTTGCAGAAAACGCCTTAGGTTTGCGGATGAATAATGTTATCTTTCAGCATTGCTCCGCATATCGTGAGGGTGTAGTTTTAGCTCTTTTTTCTGCTGAGGTTCTTGAAGCCAAGAATATCATCTTTGATCAAAATCAGGCCTCGGATAATACATCTGGCTCTAGTGTCGCAAGCGTTGATGTCCTTCTTAACTCATGGGTACTCGAAAACAGCAGTTTCACAAACAACTCTGGATTAGAGCATATTCTTTATGTTAATGCTTATCATACCAGCGGAACCCCTACAACGCTAGCCCTTAAAAATAGCCTTATGGCCAATAATATCGCCAGAGTCAATAGTGTGCGTCTCGTGGGAGACAGTAGCGGAACCCTACAGCTTAATAATACAACACTTGCAAATAACCTCTGTGCCGCTCAAGAATCAGGGTTTTGTCTTGCTGAAAGAGTGATTCAGGCACCCAATGTCTCTTTTAGTGTGAACAACGCCCTCTATTGGAGAGACAGTATAAACTTACCTGGGACGGGCAGCAACAACATTGACCTCGGCAGTGGGGGCACGCCCTTTATTGACAGCACAGACCCCGATGGGCCTGACAACATCTTCTTTACCGCCGACGATGGCTATAACCTGGCCGCAGGCAATGCGGGCATTGATGCCGGTAACACCAATGCTGACGTTCCCGATAAAGATATTGTGGGTCGTGACCGGGTAGGTGACACCGACGCAGGGGCTTATGAGTACCAGGCACCAGCTGCCCCTCCGGCCAGTAACTTTACGATCACGGGAACCACGGCCAATGATAAAGTCGGCCACAGTGTCTCCGGGGCTGGAGATCTCAACAACGACGGTTTTGATGACTTTATTGTGGGAGCCCATGGTACCAATAGCTCTACGGGTAAAACCTATGTGGTGTTTGGTAATGCAAGCCTCGGCTCAGGAGGCGGTATTGCCCTCGCTTCACTGGATGGTAGCAATGGCTTTGTCCTCAACGGAGAAGCCAACAATGATCAGTCTGGTTACAACGTCTCTGGGGCTGGCGATGTCAATAATGACGGCTTTGCTGATCTTATTATTGGCGCTTCTGGAGCCAACAGTTCCACCGGCAAAACCTACGTGGTCTTTGGTGGCACAAATGTCGGTGCCAGTGGCAGCCTCAACCTTTCATCACTCAATGGCACCAACGGCTTTGTGCTCAACGGTGAAGCCACAGGTGATCAGTCAGGCGTAAATGTTTCAGCGGCCGGAGATATCAACAACGATAGTGTTGACGACCTCATGATTGGCGCCTTTAATGCCAACGGTTTTGCGGGCAAGACCTATGTGGTCTTTGGCGGTACAAACCTTGGCTCCGGCGGCAGCCTCAATCTCTCAACCCTCAATGGTACCAATGGCTTTGACATCAATGGAGCCAATGCCTCTGATGCCTCTGGCGGCAATGTCTCAGCGGCAGGAGACGTCAATAACGATGGCGTTGATGACCTGATTATTGGGGCTTATGGCCCCAATAGCTATGCGGGCAAAAGCTATGTGATCTTTGGAGGTACCAACATCGGCTCCACCGGCAGTCTGGCCCTCTCTTCACTCAATGGCACCAACGGCTTTTCACTCAACGGCGAAAATGGAAATGATTACTCAGGAATTAGTGTCTCTGGGGCAGGAGATGTCAATAACGATGGCTTTGATGACCTGATGGTGGGCGCGTATGGCTTCAACAGTACTGCAGGTAAAAGCTACGTGATCTTTGGCGGTACAAATATCGGCTCAACGGGTAGCATCGCCCTCTCGTCGCTCAATGGCAGCAATGGCTTTTCGCTTACCGGAGAAAATACGAGTGACTATTTAGGCATTAGTGTATCGAGCGCAGGCGACCTCAATAACGATGGCTTTGATGATTTGATAGCGGGTGCTTCCAATTTCAACAGTAGCACCGGTAAGAGCTATGTGATCTTTGGTGGCACAAACGTGGGCTCCAGTGGCAGCATCAATCTTTCGTCACTCAATGGCACCAACGGCTTTGCCCTCAACGGAGAAGCTACGGGGGATCAGTCGGGCTTAAGTGTCTCCAACGCAGGAGACCTCAACAACGATGGCTTTGCTGATCTCCTGATTGGAGCTTACGGCAAAAACAGCTTTGCCGGTAAAGCCTATGTGGTCTTTGGCAGCCTCAACCTCGGCTCAACGGGTAGCCTTAATCTCAGCGCTGTCGGTAACTAGCCCCTATTGATTTTAGAGGCTGTATTCCCCATCATCTCCCTGCTAAAATAGGGAGATGATTCCCCGTCAGATTTTTTGCTTTTGGCATGATCCAGACCACCTCCCACCGAGTGTGCAGGGTGCACTCAACTTTTCTCAGCTCCGCACACCAGATTATAGCTGGTGTCTGGCAGATGACGACCTGATCCAAAAGCTTTTGGCACAACATTACCCCACGGCCTTACAAAGGCTCTATCAGGCCAATCAAATTCCCGCCTCTCGCAGCGATCTCGCACGCCTGATCTTGTTGTACCACTACGGTGGAATTTATATCGATGCCAGTATGGAGATCCAGGAGGACCCCCATAATTTATTGATCGGTACAGCCCAACATTTTGTCACCGTGCAAAGAGATGACAATCCCCGCTATATCAAACGTCCACCACTGGCTCACGCCGTCAACAGTATTTTTGCCGCCCAACGGCACCATCCCGCCCTGGAGATGGCCTTGTATATTGCCTGGGCCAATCTGGTATCGCGGCACTACAATCATCGGGTCTGGTATGCCAGTGGTGCCTACTGTTTAAATCAGGCTCTGGGCTATCACCCCGCCGATGCCAGGCGTTCCTTTCGGACGCTGAAGGACCGTCTCTTTGTTTATCGCCGTGATCCCGCGGTCAATAACCGTTGGCGCCAGCATCAGCAAGACGGCATTTTACCGCCTGTAGGGTAAGCCTACCTCCTAAGCCTACCTGATATACTAAAACCATGACACAGTTTCTCGCGAGCCTTTTACTTTACCTGACGGTTACCCTCACCAGTTGGGTGGGCTACCAGCACCGGTACCTGCACACCTTCCGTGGTGAAGACATTCATCTAATGGAAGTACAGGGGAAACAGTCGAATGCCCCCCCGTTGGTGCTATTTCATGGTCTGGGTTCTCAGGCTGCCGATCTCTATACCGTGATGGAGCCCTTGCGTGGACAATTTGGCCGTTTAATTGCCGTGGACTTACCCGGTCATGGCCTCAATACCATGACAATTCCCGACGAGCCTTTAAACGTGCTCCAGGATCGCTTTTTTTACACCCTCCATACCCATCTCAAAAAAAAGCACCAACAGGTGGTCTTGTGGGGGAACTCTTTGGGCGGGTGGCAGGCCATTCATTATGCTTTGCGTTACCCTGAAGATGTCAAAGCCCTGATTTTGGTTTCTCCGGCAGGGGCTAAAGAATCCCCTGAGCAGGCCCAGTTTTTGACCCGTATTTTCTCTGAGTATAGCCAAAAATCGCCTGAAAAAATGCTTCCGCTCTTGTTTAATCAGGCCCCACCGGGCGCTGAGCTCTTTAGTGAGTCCCTACGTGCACGGTTTGGCACCCCCCAAATCCAGGCGCTGATGCAAAAGGTTGGACCTGAACACATGGCCTTTGCCAAAGAAGAGCTGGGTTCGCTCGCTGTACCCACCCTACTGATTTGGGGCAAAGCTGATCGCATTTTCCCACAGGAAGTGGAATACTTTAAGCAGCATCTACCCGCTATCCGCACCACGGTCATTGAACCCGAACACTTTACCCACAGCCCTTACCTGGAACCTCCCATGGGGAACGAGCTCAGCCAGTTCACGGTGAACTGGCTGAAAGCACAATCTAATGCCCCTTAAAGCTGGGAGCCCGCTTACCTAAAAAGGCCTGAATGCCTTCGTTTTTGTCTTCAGTGGTAAACACTTCATGAAAGGCTTTGGCCTCGTGATCCAGGCCTGCAGTCAGGGTGCCTGCCAGACCTTCATAAACTGCTGCTTTGATGAGCTTCACGGCCACGGGAGCCTGCGAAGCTGCCTTTTGCGCCAGCTTCATGGCGGCTGGCATCAGCTCTTCAGCACTGTACACTTCGTTCACCAGGCCATAGGCTTTGGCCTGTGCTGCCGAAATCGGGTCCCCGCTAATCAGCATTTCCATGGCGCGTCCCACACCCACAATACGGGGCAGACGCTGGGTTCCTCCAAAACCTGGAATAATGCCTAAGTTGATTTCGGGTTGTCCCACTTTGGCGTGCTCCACGGCCAAACGCAAATCACAGGCCATGGCCAATTCTAAACCGCCCCCCAGGGCCAGACCGTTTAAGGCACAAATCGTCAATTTGGGCATGCTGGCCAATTGATCAATAGCTGCCTGTCCATCACGGGCCAGTTGCTCAGCACCTGCGGGATCCATTTCAGACATGGCTTTAATATCTGCACCGGCCACAAAGATTTTAGGGCCTGCACCGGTCAGAATCACGGCCCCCACCTCTGTATTGGACGCCAGTTCCGCAAAGGCCAGCCCCAATTCTTTGACCACTGCGGGGCTTAAGGCGTTCACAGGGGGATGCTGAATGGTCACCGTGGCCACACGTTCACTGTGTTGAATATCTAAATATGTATATGTACTCATCAAGGTCTCCTATTTTTTTACCAGTTGTTTTAAGGGATTGCGAGGGGTTGAAAAAGCAGGGCTCTGGGCCATAGCCTGAGCCAAAGCAGGTTCTGCCAGACGCATCAGGTCGGCTTTGGCAAACCAGCCTTCGGCATTGCGCTCCAGGGTATGCCCGAGTTTTTCAGCCATACGCTCAATAAGATCGGGCTTAAAGAAGCCACACAAAGCCGCAAATACATCCGCCGCCTGGGGCACAATTTGTTCTTCAATGGCCAGCGCCTGACCCACGGGTGAGTCCGTGGCTGACACAACCTGTGGAAAAGTTTCAAAAGACCAGCCAAATGTCTCAATGATTTCAAAGCACAGGGTGCGCATCCAGTTGTTTTTAGCAGTCGCCTCATTAAGGAACAAAATGCGGCCACCGCTGCGCTGAATGTAAGGGGCCATATCTTCAATGGGGGCAGGCTTTAAAGTGCGCAGATCCATGACCGCCAGTTCTTTACCGGTCAAAAAGGAAAGGGTTTCAGCCACCTTCCAGGCCATGGGCATCATGCGGCCATGAGAAAACACCACACCGTAGTCTCCCTCACGGCGTAATTTGGCTGTGCCCAGGGTATCTTCAGGAATGCTCAGTCCTTCAGGCCAACGCTGTACCCAGCTGCCATCCCGCTGATCCACGGGGGCAGTCAGGTAATCTAACCACAGGCTCTTGTTGTGTTCTCCTGGGGTCTCCATCAGTTCTTTTTCACCGGGCAAAAGGTCGAAGCCGGGCAGTTCAATGTGCGCCAGACCTTTGACCGTGGCGGAATCCGTGGGGAATCCCGCATGGGCGCGCGGGTACATAAAGTGCACGGGATTAGGGTCTTTAAGGGCGGCCAACAGCAAAGTGGCTGCATCGTAAGGATTCGAGACCGATACCACCTTCCAACCGGGCAAACCTACCATCTCGTTTTCAACGGTTTGGGAATGGTATAAGGCCCCTTTACCGCTCAGGGCACCATAGGCAGTCATAATGACCAGAGGCATGGGCACACGCCCGCCGCTGGCCCAGCAGGTTTCACCAATCATTTTCAGAATGTCATAAGTATTGTGCTGGTAATCCGCAAACTGCATGACGCCCACCGCGGGCTGTTTTAAAAAGCCTGCTGCATAGGGAAGCCAGGCCGCCGAACGCTCATTCAAGATGGTATTGTGGGCAAAAGGCAGTCCCTGGGTTTCAGCCAGCACGCCTCCTTTGGCTCCGGGAGCCACACCTTCGTTGTCTTGCCCCCATACACCCATGGGCAGAAGATTCTGCTGGTGTGCATAGAGCAAAGCCAGACGCACAGCGTCCTTGATTTTCATGGCTTCGTCCTCCTTTTTGACTCTATTTTAGCAGAGGTGCGACCTTTACAGCCCTCCGCTTTGTTGCTAAATTGAAGGGGATGTTTTTTCTGGAGGGTTCTTTTGAATAGCGTTTTTGCCCAGGCTTTACCGACCTTGCCTCACCTCGGACACCTGCCCGACTTACATCACTACCCTTCGTGGCTCTCGGCTCCTGCGCATCTGACGCCCCAATACCACCCGCTGTACCTGCCAGGGGGCATTCAAGGAGAAGCCCACCATGCCCAGGCCACTTTTCGTTCAGAAAGCTGGGATCTTCAGCCCGGTGAGTATCAGCTTAACGCCTACCATTTTGGCCAATGGATTCAGACCACTGCCCTGCTAGAAAATCACCGTTTAACCCTGAGCCAACCCCTTCAAATTGCAGAGCCCCACAGTGTGGTGCTGGTCGAGCTGTGCCGTGAAGGGTCCCAATGGACCGTGATGATTAAAGCCTTGCCTGCGGAAAAAGACGCCCATCCCAGCTTTCAAATTTATAAGACCCTTTTGCAACACACCCAGCGTCAGTATCACCTGCAGGATCCCGAGAGCGTCCCGCCCCTGATTTCGATTCAGGTCTCTAATGGTACCGAGCGCAGTCTTTTTGGAATTCAACAAACCCCCAGTGTCTTAGACGTCACCGGCCAACGGGTGAGTATTTCTTCAGAAGAAGCCTGCGGCCGCTTTGCGGATCTCTTACTGGCCCATCGCCCACCCTATGGACGAACCTTTGTTTATGCGGACGGCGGCCTGGACCTCTTTGACCATTTTGCCCTGCAAGAAGCCGGTCGCCTGCTGGGGATTCGCAATCTTTATGGCAGCAGTATTTGGGGCGCAGAGGCCCTGGCCAGGGGCGAAGAACTCTCAAAAGCTCCCGTACACCATCGTCTCGAAGAGATTCTGGCTCTGGATGCCCCCCTTTTCTTATTCAACGGCTGGAACGGGCTATTGCACCACCCGGTGGCCTTTGAAAAACTCATGGCCCACCCCACAGCCCAAATTTGGGTCATTGACAGCCTGATGCAAGAAAGCGCCAAATACCTGTTGGCCCAGCATCCCCGCTGCGAGGTGCTGCTGGTACGCCCCGGTAGCGAAGGTTTGTTGGCCTTATGCATTACCCGCTGCCTGATGGAAAACAGCCCCCTGCACCGCGAAGCCCACAGCACCGAACCGGGTTTTTTAGATTATAAAACCGTGGCCCAGTCCAGCATCTTTGAGCTAGAGCCAATGGTGGCCGAACTCGTGATTGATCCCGAACATACCGAGCAATTGAAAGAGCAGATTCTGCGCCTGGCCAACGCGCTGGCTGATCCCTTAAAGCAGGCAGCCCACATTCCCGGCAACGGTTTATTTCAAAGTGGCGGAACCCAGGCGTATTGCCTGTGGCAAAACCTGTTACAGTGGGTCGACAAGCGCTACGAATGGCAAAGTTTTGAAACCCGAAATGAAGGGCTGCAACTGGCCCATTTGGGCCCCCACCGCTTTTTTGGCAACCTCCCCCTCACGGCAGAAGGCTGCCAGGAAGCCGCCCAACGCATGGGTTTACCCCCTGAGGCTTACGCCTCTCTCCTGCAAGAGCAGATTCGCCCCATTCAAGACTTTTTAAGGCCCAGTCAGGGGAGCCAACGGGAGCTTATTATTTGCATCGGCCATGGTTTAGAGGCCCGTTGGCTGCGGGACCATGAGCAATGGTACGAAAAAATCCGCGCCACCGATGCCGTACTGGTGGTCATGGACAGCATGCCCGGCCCCTTTATGCAGGCCCATGCTGCGCTGTGTTTACCCCTTAGCCCCGAAATTAGCCAGTATCAGCTGTGTCAGGAGGGCCTTAGCAATTGGTACCATGACTTCCCCCAAAAACAAGCGCCACCCGAAACGCGGAGCACGGCCAGTTGGTGGTACCGCACCCTGCATCTGCTGAGCCAAGGGCTCAAAAAAAACGAGTGGCTTCAGCAGGCCCACCCTGACCTTTATCGCCACGAAGCCTACCTTACCTCGCGGTTTTCAGAGCAAGAGCTGCCCTTTAAAGGCCAGGAGGTTTGTCGCGAGAGCCTTTGGGGTCGCATACAACACTACATGCAACATCAAGGCCCCTATGCCTTAAGCTGGCAAAGCCTGCTGGCCACCCCGCGCATTGCCATCTCCCCTGAGCATGCGGCTCAGGACTTCCATTATTTCGTGCCACAGCCCCAGGATTTTTCACAACCCCGTGACACTGTCCTCAATATTGGCAGCAGCGTTCCCAACGCCACTTTTCAGGCCGTGCACCATGCCATTAAGGTCAATACGCGAGGCCATGCCTATGACTATGGCACCATGCCCCGCGAGCGGTTGCTTTACATTTCTAGCTCCTGGGCTCTGACGCAACAGCTAAAAGACGGGGATCAGGTGCAATTGCAGCAAGCGGACGCTGCTCCCCTGATCTGTACCGTGGCCCTGAGTGATGATCTCAAGGGTAAAACCCTGTATTTCTCTTCTTACCTCAGCCAGGAGGAACTGAGCACAGGTAAGATTCTGCCCTGGAATCGCTTCCAGGCACAGGTGTGCCCCTACAGCCAGGTGCCCCTCCTTAGAAAAGTCCAAGTTCACTGCCAACCGCTCAATACCGTTCAGGAGATCGCCCATGCATAGTGCCCTTTTAAAATCCCTACAGGACATTCCCTTTTTTCAACACTTTGACACCAGCCAAATTGAAGCCTTAATTCAACAGGGCACCACGCGGGAAATCGCCAAAGACACCGTCTTGTTCCACCAGGGCGACACCGCAGATAGCATGTACGTCATTGTTTCAGGCGCGGTACGGGTCATTGGCGAGGACAGCCAGGGCGCCACCTTCGAATTGTCTCAATTAAAATCTGGAGACTTCTTTGGTGAACTGGCCCTCATTGATGGCGGCACCCGCTCCGCCACCATTCAGACCTGTGAAGACAGCCAACTGTTTGTGCTGGGGCGCGAGGTGTTTATTCAAATGCTCACCCAGTCTCCGGGTCTGTTAGCAGAAATTTTGGCAGATATCAGCGGAAAAATTCGAGCCTCCAATGAGAAGGTGTATCAAGAGATACTCGAACAGCAAAAAATTCAGTCTGAAATGGAAATTGAGCGCCATCGGTCCCTTTCTCAAATGGTGGCGGGGGTGGCCCACGAAATCAACACGCCCCTGGGCATTGTCAATGTGACCGCCAGCATGATCACCGAAAACCTGAGCCCTGAGCTGCTAGACCGCATCAGCGATCCTGAAGCCCGCGAAGTGCTCGATGATCTGGTGGAAGCGGCCCAGCTCATGCAAAGCAATATTGCCCGGGCCAATAAACTCATTCAAACCTTCAAAAACATTTCTGTAGGGCAAATTACCGATGCCCTCGAAACCGTGGTACTGCCCCAGTTACTGGAAGAAATTGTGGATCTCTTTAAAGTACAGGCCCGGCTGGCGGGCTTAAAAATTCACATTCACAATGAGGTCGAGGATCCCCACTGGACCGGATACACCGGTTATTTGACCCAAATTATGATGAATCTGCTGACCAATATTGAGCGTTACGCTTACCCCGATCAACGGGGCGGCAGCATAGATATTCGTCTTCGCACCCCCGACAGCACCCACTTTGAAATTCAAGTTTCTGATTATGGTAAAGGCATGAGTGAACATGATCTCAGCCATGTCTTTGATGTGTTTTTTACCACAGGGCGTGGCAAAGGCGGCACAGGCCTGGGCATGTCCATTGTACATAACCTGGTCACCTCAGCACTTCAGGGCGAGATCCACATGCGTTCCACCCTGGACGAGGGCACCACCGTTATTTTGCGACTCCCTAAAAAAATCATGGCTGAGGATGGAAACAACGCATGAGCGAAGACAAATATTTAATTTTGGTGGTAGACGACGAGCCGGATATGCATGCCCTCAGTCGCCTGAGTCTGAAAAATCTCAAGTACAAAGGCAAGGGCGTACACCTGTCCTTTGCTTCGACGGGCACTGAAGCCGTCGAATTTATGCAGGCGCACCCTGAAACCGCGGTCATTTTACTGGACGTGGTCATGGAAACCACCAGCGCAGGCTTAGACGCTTGCGAACGCATTCGCGGCGAAATCGGCAATGAGTTTGTGCGCATTTTATTGCGTACCGGTCAACCCGGCGCAGCCCCCGAAAAAAAGGTTATCGACGGTTACGACATTGATGGCTATTTGGCCAAAGCCGAACTGACCACCAATCGCCTGTACACCGCTGTGCGCAGCGCCATCAAAACCTATAGCGAATTGCTCGAGTTACAGCACCACCGCGAGATTTTGCACTTTGTGCACGAGTCAGTGGTCAACCTGCAAGAGAGTGAAAGCCTGGAAAGCAGCTTGCAACAGATTTTAGAAACCGCGGTGGTGATTGCACCCGCTGACCTGGCGGTCTTGCATTTGGGGGTTTATGACAGCGAAGGGGGGCTGCAAGAGTATTTGCTCAGCACAGGTACCGAAGCCGAAGGTCGTCCCTTACATACCGAAGCCGAACAGGTGTTAAACGCGGTCAATGCCAATCCGGGGGCGCTGGCCTTACAGCAAGCAGGGCACTTTCTGGACGGTTATTTGGTTCCTTTGCATATTTCACAAAACTGGGGACAGGGCTGGATCTACCTTTCAGGCCACCATGAAGATCCATTGACTCTGCAAACCCTACCCATGCTGGCAATCCATGCCGCAAACGCTTTATACGTTCACCTGCTCAATCACCGACACCATATGGCAGAAAGCTTTTACCCCCCCATGATTATTTAAGGAGCATACCATGGAATTTTTAATGATTTTACCGATTTTAGGCGCTGTATTGGTGGTGGTTTTACTGCTGGGCAGCGTGCCCCTGTATTTGGCTCTTAAAATAGTCGACGTGCACGAGGGGTTTTTTAAGGCCTTGATCGTTAATGTGGTGGCTGGCGCAATTTCGTTGGCGGGCGGACTGTTCTTAAATCTCATCGGCATCTTTTTAGCGGGCATTACCAATATCTTGTCTATCTTTCTGCCTTTTGTAGTCCTGATTGTGGTCTTACAGCAAGCCTACGGCATCAGCACCGGGAAAGCGGCCGTGGTGTCTCTGATTCAATACGTCGTCTCTGTCATTCTTGTTATCGGCATGGCTTTTGCGGTACTCATTCCCCTGGGCATTGGGGGTGCTGCCCTGCTTGACGCCTCTGGCGGGTTTTAACGCAAATAATCGAGGGCGATTTGCACCGCAATATCTGGCTCGGTGGCGTTTGGAGAATTCGTATCTGTCTGAATCACGACATCTGGAGCCACACCCACCTCATGCACCGGGTTTCCCAGACGGGTCAGATAGCGGGCCGTGGTCAACGAAAGACCGCGGCCTTCATACAGTGGAAACAGCGACTGCACCAGGCCTTTACCAAAGCTGGTTTCTCCCATCACCACCGCCCGGCCACTTTCTTTCAGTGCCGCAGCCAGAAGTTCTGAGGCACTGGCACTGCCTTGATCAATCAACACCACCAGTGGAAAGTCCCAGACCTCGTCTGTGGGAGTGGCTTGAATGGGTGTTAATTGCCCCTCACGACTCTGGAGCTGAAACACCGTTCCCTCAACGCCAAAAAGACCCGCAAGGTCTACAGCTTGTCCCACAAGCCCCCCTGGGTTATTGCGAAGATCCAAAACCATGCCTTGCTCACAGCTCACGTCAGTATCTTGCAAATGTTGCTGAACGTCCTCTAAAAGTGACTCACTTAAAAAGGTTTGAAGGCGCAAAAGACAGCGCTCCCCTTCATAGGCGGTAAAGCGGGTGGCCTCTAAGCGCAGATTTTCACGTACAAACCGGGCCTCCCGTACTACCGGCCGTGCAGAAGTCGCCAGGGTCGATTGCCAACGCAACAAGAGACTTTCACCCACCTGACCTTGTAAGCGGGCGTTAATTTCAGCCCAACTGAGATCAGCTAGCGACACACCTTCGACAGCCAGTAAACGGTCTCCGGCCTTTAAGCCATTGCGCTGTGCCGGGGTATTGGACAAAACACTCACCACCACTGCCTGGCCTTCTCGATAGGCCAATTCTACACCAATGCCCACAGCCTCGCCGCGCTTTTGAGACTCTAAGGCCTGGTATTGCTCGACGTTCAAAAACACCGAATAGGGATCCGCCAGGGCCTCCACCATGCCACGGCTCGCGCCATCCCACAATTCTACGGCCGTTACCGAGGTCAAAGCCTGAGACGATAGCACCTTTGCCACATTGTGCAAACGGGCCAGCTGCGAAGAGCTATTGGCCTGACTTCGTGTGGCCTGCCCAGGAAAAGCCAGACCGGTTATAAAACAGGCCAGCAAAGCAGCGGTCATTTTCCAGGATTGGGTACTCATGAAGCAGTGAAATCACTGCCCAACAAAAGGGTTACCGGCCCGTCATTCTGAATATCCACATGCATATGGGCCTGAAAAACCCCGGTGCGCACGGGCACACTGCCCTGGCGCAGTTGGGCCACAAAGTGCTCGTACAAAGCGTTTGCCCGTTCAGGGGGAGCTGCATCAGAAAAGCCCGGACGGCGGCCTTTGCGGCAGTCGCCAAACAAGGTGAATTGCGACACGGCCAGCACCTCACCCGAAATGTCTTCCACCGAACGGTTCATTTTTCCGGCTTCGTCAGCAAAAACTCTGAGCTTGAGACACTTCTGTGCCCAGAAGGCCATCTCAGTCTCATCGTCGTTTTGACCCACGCCAATCAAAAGCACGAGGCCGGGGCCAATGGCCCCAACCACGTCACCTGAAACACTCACACTGGCTCGAGAAACCCGCTGCAAAACAATGCGCATGGGTTGGCTATTTTTTCGCCAGGCGGGTATTCAGAATTTCGAGGGCTTTCTTCAACTGCACGTCACTGCCTTCATCATACGGCTTACTGAGCAGTTCTTTGGGAATTTTAACTTCCACATCGGGCTCAATGCCTTTTTTGTTAATATCTGTCCCTTTGGTGGTGAGATATTTATTGGTGGTAATGGCCAGAGCTCCACCATCTTCTAAGCTATGCACGGTTTGCACCAGTCCTTTACCAAAGGAACGGGTGCCCACGATGGTGGCCCGCTGGGTGTCTTTTAAAGCACCCGCCAGAATTTCTGAGGCACTGGCACTGCCACCATCGATTAAGACCACCATGGGCATCTGCTGCGTTAACTCAGTACGTCCGTTGGGGTTTAACACCTCTTCACGGCCATCTCGGTCCACAATGCGCACAATGGGTCCTTGTTTGCGTTCAATAAAGAGGCTACCAATATCCACCGCGTTGGGCAGCAAACCACCAGGATTGCTACGCAGGTCCAAAACCAGCGCACTCATGCCTTTTTTCTTGAGATCTTTCAGGGCGTCACGCATTTTGTTGGGGGCATCATCCTGCATGAAGGTGGTCAGACGTAAGTAGCCCACTTTCGCGTTGAGCATTTTCGCTTTAACAATTTGATTTTCGATTTTACCCCGTACAATTTTTACATCTTTGACCTCTTTGGTCTCCGGACGGAAAATCGTCAACATCACCGGGGTGCCGTCGCGACCACGGATCAGATCCACCGCGTCATTGACATCCATATCTTTGGTGCTTTTGCCCTCAATGGCCTGAATAATATCTCCGGCCAGCAGACCGGCTTTCCAGGCGGGGGTATCTTCAATGGGGGCAATAACGGTCAGCTTGTCTTCACGGGTGCCAATTTGAATGCCAATGCCGCTAAAGCTGCCTTCGCGCTCCTCTGCCATTTGCTGATACTCAGATTTACTGATGTATCGGGTATACGGATCATTGAGCACGGCCAACATGCCTTTAATGGCTCCGTCCACCAGCTTCTGTTCATCGACATTTTTTTCGACATATTCTAACTTGATTTTGTCAAAAATCTGAATAAAGGAAGTAAAAGTGGGGGTTTCAGCCAACACAGGCTGCAATGAAAGGCCGGCCGCAAAAGAGCCAGCCATTAAGGCAGAGAGGATGACGGTTTTCTGTATTCGTTTGAGCATTCGAGCGCGAATCCTTCCGTAGTCTTTGCTCTCATCTTAACACTTGCCATCTTAAAAAAATACAAAAAGGCCCCTTGTTTTTTTAAGATGCTTTTCTTAAACTATGGCTATGTGTACCCTTAAGCCCCGTTTTCAAGTGCCACTGGGCATCAATACCCTCTCCCCTGAGATCCAACAGGCTCAACTGGCCTGTCTACAAAAACTCAGCGCACCCGACGTGCGCGAGGGTTTAAGTTGCCAGTTGAAGATCACGCGTAAAATTTTAGCACTTCTAGAAGCCCGCTTACACGAAACACCTTTTGATAACCATCAGCTTTTTTTGCAAGCCCACCATCGCGCCCGTGAAAAGCAATTGCTCGAAGCCCTGCGCTTACACAATACCGACCGCCGTTATCTCGCCCTGGAAAAGTGGGTAGATGCCAAAATACAAGCTTTAGATCCCGAGCATGACGAAGAAACACGCGCTCCGCTTTCTGCCGAGGAAGAAGCGCGACAAAGTCGCCTGATGCAAGAGCAGAGAACCTGGCAAGACCTGATCCAAAAAGTGCGGCAACGGCTGCAAAAAAAGCCAGGAGATCCTCAGCTTATGCAGCTTTTGGCTGAACACCAGAGCCGCTTATTGGGACTGCAAGAACAATTGCGTCAGCAGCAGACAGGTGTTCAGGAAGAGCCCCTGGTCCTCAGCCAGTTTGAAAGTCCCCCACCAGAGACAAGCCCTGGCGAACGTCTGCAGCTCCAGCGCGAAATTGAAGTGCTCAATGCCCTCTGTGAAAAAACGCGACAGCGTCTACAAGATAAACCCGAGCTGCTTCATCTGAAGGCGCTCATTGCCCAACATGAAGAACGCTTGCGCACCCTGCGCGAAACATTGGCCAGCCTTTAAAGGCGGGTGTGTACAAAGACTGTGCCCTTGCCCCACGAAAAAGCAGCTTCAAAAGAAGAAGTCAACAAAAAGTGCCGGGCAGATAAAGCATAAGACACGGTAATGATACGTGTACCCACAGGCAATTGTTGCAAACAGGTATTGGCCTGGGCGCGGTGTGCATCATCGTAACAGGTGCCCACCAACAAAAACACATCGCCTTGCAGGGCCTTCAGATCCACATCAAACCAATTGTGTGGGTGCATCACCACAGATGTCTCTCCCGCAATCACCTCGCGAAAGCGCTCCACAAAGGCTGGTATTAACTCGAAGCCTGTGGCCTTTACGCGCTTATAATGCCACATCCAGAGTAAGTTACGTCCTGTGCCAGCGCCCAACTCCACAAAATGCTCCCCTGACCGAAGCTGCACTGCAGTCGCCATACGCGCTAAAGTGATCCAGGGCGTTTCGCCGTACACCGTTAGATCGCTGTGTTCAGGCCCCAATTGGCGGGTGGCCTGCGCACTTAAGCGAAAAGGATTTTGTAAGCCATAGGCCCGCATAAGAGATAAGTCTGCGCGCCGCAAGGGTGCGCAAACATAAAAGCGGCGCACCTCTTGCCCATAGAGCCAGAAGTTCCACAGGGTATTGCTTAGCTGAAGCCAGCCAAGCCACAGGGCATCATGTAATATTGGGCACCCCTGTAAAGATCAAGCCCTGATTGGGATCCACCGTGATCTGACCATTTTCGCGAATAATGTCTAAAGCGTCTTCGACACCCAGTAATACCGGAATTTCAAGGGAAAGCCCCACAATGGCCGCATGAGAGGTGAGCCCCCCCTCGGTGGTCACGATGGCCCTTACACGGCTCATGATGGGCATACAATCTTTTGATGTCATGGTGGTGATCAGAATATCTCCGTCTTTAACCTTGGCCAGCGCCTCTTCAGCGGTATGGCAAACCACCGCACGGCCACTCACAATCGCATGTCCAATGCCCATGCCCCGTGCCAATACCTTGGTGACAGTCTCCACTTTAATCATGTTGGTACTGCCGGGTTGTCCCGCCGGAATCCCCGCGGTCATAACGACGGTGTCGCCCTTGGACACAAATTTATTTTCTAAGGCCTGCTCTAAAACCGTGCGCATGAGGGCATCGGTGTCTTTGGCGGCATAAATTTTAACGGGATACACGCCCCACACCAAACTCAGACGTTTTAAGGTGGTTTCATTGGGTGTGGCAGCCACCACAGGCATGGGTGGCCGATGTTTGGCCACGTGGCGTACAATCGAGCCGCCCATGGTGGCACAAATAATAGCACTGGCGTTTAATTGGGCCGCCATTTGACAGGCCGCAGCCCCCACAGAGGCTGAGATATTGCGGGCGTTGTAAGAGAGAATGGGCTGGGCTTCAAAACTCTTTTGCATCTCTGCTTCAATGGCCAGGGCGATATTGTTCATGGTGCGCACGGCCTGTAAGGGAAAATCCCCTGCCGCGGTTTCGTTGGACAACATCACCGCATCGGTGCCATCTAAAATCGCATTGGCCACATCAGAAGCTTCCGCACGGGTGGGACGGGGCTTACTCACCATGGAGTCCAACATTTGGGTGGCTGTAATGACACTCTTGCCCACGCTATTACAACGGCGAATAATTTCTTTTTGCGCCAGCGGCACGGCTTCCGCAGGAATTTCCACGCCTAAATCGCCGCGCGCCACCATGACCCCATCGGCCACATCAATAATCGCTTCAATATTATTGATGGCTTCTTGCCGTTCAATTTTGGCAATAATCGGGATATACATGCCATGGGCGCTTAAAAACTCTTTGGCCTCTAAGACGTCTGAGGGGCGTTGCACAAAAGATACCGCCACAAAGTCAAGACTGTGTTCTACCGCAAAAGCCAGATCAGCGCGATCTTTATCGCTTAGCGCGGCAATTTGCAGTGAGGCATCAGGAAAATTCACGCCCTTACGGGGCTTTAACACGCCACCGTGAACCACTTCACACACCAGCGACTGCTCCGTGGTGTCCACAACTTTGAGCTCCATATTGCCATCGTCAATGAGCACACGGGAGCCCACCTGAATATCGTCGAGCAGGTAAGGGTAAGACACAGAAGCCTGGTGGGCATTGGCCACACAGGTTGAAGTCATGATTTCAAAACGCGAGCCATTTTCCAGAAGAACACTTCCGTTTTCTACATCGCCAATACGAATTTTAGGCCCCTGTAAATCCTGAAGCACGCCCACATTCAGCCCCAGACGTGCACTGGCTTCTCTGACGTAGTTCAAGCGCTTCAGATGATCTTCATGGGTGCCATGAGAAAAGTTCATGCGAAACACATTCACACCTTCTAAAATCAGGCGCTCGATCATTTCAGGGGTATCGGTACTGGGACCGAGGGTGGCTACAATTTTGGTTTTGCGAAAGGTAGGATTACCTGGGATATTTGTTGATGTCATGGGTTCACCTTTTTAATTTCTTTGACTTGTTTCTGCCAGGACAGCGGCGCCGATCATACCGGCTTCTGCACCCAGCAACGCAGGCAACACCTCAACCCCCAGCGCAGGGCGCTCAAAAGCGTGTAAATAAATGGCCGTGCGGAGGGGCGCTAAGATAAAGTCACCAGCCTGGGCAATACCGCCACCAATGACAATGCGTTCAGGATTCAAGAGATTGACTACCCCCGCAAGGGTTTGCCCTAACCACTGACCCACTTCTGTAAACACGGCAATGGCACCGGCGTCATTTTGGATTGCTGCTTCATAAATGAGTTGAGGGGTTAAGGGCTGCCCCTGAGCCAGTAAACGTTGGAGCACGGGGGCCAGTCCCCGTTTAAGATATTGTTGAGCCAGGGTCAAAATTCCCTCGGTACCCGCTACGGTTTCAAGGCAGCCGCGATTGCCACAACCACAGGTACGCCCTCCCTGATGCACCACCATCATATGGCCCAACTCTCCGGCGGTCAGAGTGCTCCCACGATAAATGTCGCCCTGAATAATAATGGCTGAACCTACACCGGTTCCCACGGTGAGACACAGCATATTTTGGGCTCCCTGGCCCGCACCATAGGCCAGCTCCCCCAACGCCATGGCCCGTACATCGTTATCGATAAAGACGGGAATTTGGGTTTGTGCGTGTACCTGGCTGGCCAAATCCACCGCTTGCCAGCGGGGAAGGTTGGGCGAGGTAATCACCACACCTCGGGGGCTGTCGATTAAACCGGCGACCCCCATGCCAACACCCACAATGGGTTTTCCTGCAGCCTCGGCCCTGAGCTCTTCAATCAATTGCACCATGCTTTGAATACCCACTTCAGGCTCAGCATCAGCAGGGGTGGGCGCATTGACCCGATGCAGAATTTTCCCATCCTGCACCAAAGCGGCTTTGAGTGAGGTTCCCCCCACATCAAAGCCAATGGTATAAGCCTGTTTTACGGTCATGGTGCTCTCCTTTGGGCGCGTATTTTTATGCCAAAGCATAACATACCCAACGCCCTCTGGATTCCTTTTTGCGTTAGCGCGCTGACCAGCGCAGTAAGCGACCTGTTTTGGGCGCCATGCCAGGGAAGACCACTTGTCCCCCTTGAATGGCAAAGGTTGAGCCATCCAGCAGATCCGTCAATACACCATCGGGTACATTGACCCGTGCAGTATCAATACTGACATCCTGCGCCCGTGTATTGTTGTTCATGACTACGACAAATTTATCGCGGCTGTCTTCACGCAGATAAGCAAAAGAACGGTTGTCATTGTGGCGCATTAAACTGCGGAAACCACCCCGACGCAGGGCGGGGTACTGCTTACGCAGCGCAATTAAGCGCTGGTAATAGGTGCGCAGGTTTTGATCCCACTGGGAAGGATTCCAGGGGAAAGCGCCACGGCAATCGGGATCCATTTCGCCGCGCATGCCGATCTCGTCGCCGTAGTAAATCACGGGGGTGCCCACGTAGGTCATTTGGAACAGGGCCGACATTTTCACCTTGTTCACATCGTTTTTCGCCATGGTCATGACCCGGGGCGTGTCGTGACTGCCAAGGACGTTAAACATGGTGTAGGTGACCGAATCAGGGTGCTGGTTACGCAAACCTTCAAGGCCCCAGTCAAACTGGTCTACGTTGCCTTTTTCTTCCACCAGAAAGTTAAAGACCTGTTCACGGAAAGGATAGTTCATGACCGCGTCAAACTGATCCCCTTGTAACCAGGGGCTGCCGTCACCCCAGATTTCGCCCACGATATAGAGGTCTGGATTAATACGCTTTACGCGCTGACGAAATTCACGCCAGAAGTTCATGTCCCGCACTTCGTTGGGCACATCTAAACGCCAGCCATCAATGCCTTCTTTGGCCCAGAACTCGGCCACTTTGAACAAATGCTCACGCACTTCAGGGTTGTACTCGTTAAATTTGGGCAACGAGGCAAATCCCCACCAGGATTCATAATTGGGCTTGGGCTCTTGAACCACCGGAAAACCGTGGAAGAGATACCAGTTCCAGTACTTTGAGTTGGGGCCGTTTTTCACCGCGTCCTGAAACGCCCAGTGGGTGTCTCCTGAGTGGTTAAACACCGCGTCTAACACGACTTTAATACCCATGCTGTGGGCTTTTTTAATCATGCGACGGAAAGTATCCATATCGCCAAAGGCGGGATCAATCTCCATGTAGTTGGCGGTGTTGTATTTGTGGTTAGAGGTAGGAGCGGTGAAAATGGGGTTAAAATAAATGGCGTTGACCCCTAAATCCTTGAGGTAATCCATTTTTTGAATGACCCCCTCTAAATCACCCCCCATGTAGTTAAACAACTTCGGTTTACTGCCCCAGGGCTCAGAGCCCTCGGGATCGTTGGCAGGGTTACCGTTATGAAAGCGTTCAGGAAAAATTTGATAAAAAACCGCGTCTCTGACCCAGTCAGGCGTCTTAAAGTCAGGTGCCTTACGGGCATTAACGGAAACATTCGCGGGATCCTGGGCGGCAATGATATTTTTTGCGGCACCCATCGAGTAATTGGAAAGATCCTGAGGAGCTGCCGCATTTTGAGCCCGCAAACGCGTCGCGGGATTTACCGCGGGGTTAAAACGTGAGGGAACCGTAGGGGAACAGGCCGATAAGGACGATAAAAGGGTGCTTGCCAGCAAAAGTGCTGATACAGCCGTGAGTCTGTTTTTTTTCATGATAAATAACCAAAACCTTTAATAACTTCTCTTAATTTACCACAGAAACGCACAAATCCATAGTTCTGACATTAATTTTTTCTTAATCGTTGCTTAGTGGTTTCTTACACTCGGTAATGCGTGAAAAATAGAAGCGTCGATGGGCCTGGCGCAAGTGACAGAAAGCATCTACATAGGTATAGAGACCATGTCCCCCCAAAAACAAAGGGGTGATCTCACGCTGCTGCTGTTTTTTACGGCTGTTGGTATAAACAATTGAAACTTTTTGCTGTTGGTTTAACGCCTCTTGCAATAGACGCCACAATTCAGACTGCTCGGTTTCTACCTGGGGACTTAAACGCGTGCGCGGAAAACGCGCATAAAATTCAGCAAGGCTTAAGTCCTGCACACCGGCCTGTCGTACACACGCTTTAAATAAAGCCTGACAGGCGATAGCATCTGGCAAAGCCCGGTGGGCATCACCTTCCATGGTAAGTTTCAAATGGCTCATTAAACGCCCCAGAGCAAAAGAAGGAGCTTCAGGAAAACAGGCTTTGGCCAGCGGAAAGGTATCAATGACAAAAAAGGGCGGTAACTCGGTTCCCAAACGGGCCGCTTCGGCCTTTAAAAAAGAGAGATCAAAAGCCGCGTGATGGGCTACCAGCACGGTGTTTTCTGCCAACGTTAAAAACCCTTCATACGCCACCTCAAAATCCGGGGCGGTGTCCACCGCTTGCTGAGAAATATGATGTACCTGAATGACTTCCGGGGACATAACCACATGAGGGTTAACGATCTGAGTATACCGCTGCTCTATAAAGTCGACTTGCTCAGAAAAACGAGAGGCACCGATCTCAACAATCCTATCCTGGGCCACATTCAAACCCGTGGTTTCAAGGTCAAAGGCCAAAAACGCCAGGTCTTGCAGAGAAACCGTTAAAATGCTCACACCTTCACCAATTGCTGAGGTTGCCCTTTCAATTTCTTTACGCGCAGTTGATAGCCCAGACCATGGACAGTAATTAGCTGCACCTCTCCTTGATCGGTGTCGGTGGCCTGCAGGACCTGACTGAGTTTTTTGCGTAAACGCATCACAAAGTTGTCAATGGTACGCGGGCTCGATGGTGGCTTCGCACGCCAAACCTTCTGTACCAGTATACTTCGTGCGAGGGTTTCATTAGGGTGCACACAAAACAGCTCCAACAATTTAAACTCTGTTTTCGATAAATCCATTAACACCCCCTTAAACGAAGCCTGCCATTTATCGGGGTTCATAATCAGGCCAATGGCATCTAGCTCGCAGGACGTGCGCTCCATCTGATAATAGTCATAGAGCTCATGAAAACGGGTTAAGGCCCTGCGCACCCGGGCGCTCAGTTCATCGGGGTCTACTGGCTGCACAAGACAATCGTCGGCACCACTGTCTAAAAGAGCAATACGCTGGGCAAGGTTACTGTCCTGAGCTAGTACCAGAATAGGCACCCAGGGGTATAGCCGCCGAAAATCGCGGCAGAAGGTTACCGGGTCTTCTTGCTCCATGGCAGAGGACAAGAGCAAGAGGTCGGGTACTTTGGCCTTTAAATATTGGTAGGCCTCACGAGGATCAGCGCAATAGTGAGCCACAGCACGCAGGCGGCTTAAAATTTGCCTGATCATGTGGACGCTCTCAGACAGGTGTTCAACCACAAGAATTTTAGGCTTTGTTTTTAAAGTAGATGGACTACAGTGTGGGTCATCGGTCATGATAGATATCGTTTCCTTCGCTCTCTAGTATGAAAGCACACTTAAGCGCACGACAAGGCGCTTTTCTGTAAAAAAGATGTAAAAATTCCTTACCCACTTCAAATTTGGTTTTTTTCATAAATCGGGGTAAAATGGGCTTTACCCCTTTGATTAGAAGCGCTTACAGGAACAATGGACTATGCAAAACACAAAGATTCAGGCCCTTTGGCAATTATGTCAGGAACTTAAAAACCGACGCGAAGTTTTGGTGGAGAAAATGCACCAAAATCAGGCTTACCTGGACGAACAGCAATGGGCGATGAGCGAAGAAGTACGCCAGCTCAAGGGCGAAAACCAGGCGCTTTTTGCTCAGGTGCACCAGTTAATTCAAGAAGTTCATCAGCTGCAAGAAATCCTTCAGCAACCCGCGAGCGCATCAGCGTCTCCCGCTTACGAGGAGCTCAGTCTTTTGCATGGCCGTTACACAGAACTCGCCAATCAACTCGATATCAGCGATAGCCTCTACCAGTCCCGTTCGGCTTTGTTAGATCAGCTTCAAAAAACCCATCAGCAAGTCCATTATGAATTTAAAGCCTTAAAAGACAATAATGCAAGCCTGGTTCAGGATCTACACGCCTTACAAGATAAAACCAATCAGCTTATCGATATGGTGGAAAGCTACCGCCAGGCAGCCCTTGAGGCCTATGCTGAAGTAGAAAAAATGCAGGATAGTGCTCCCACCAGCGCCGTCCCTGAAGCAGATGACAGCAACACCAGCGCTGAGGAGGGCTTTGACTCCAAAGCAGAAGCCATGCGTGAAGCGGTGCGTAAAAAAATCGTTGTTCTGCTTCGCCACCGCATGGGCAAAGTCCCGCGACAGATTAGTAATGCTCTCAAAGAAGTCACCCATACAAAAACCATGGATGCCCTCTTTGAAGTCGCCATGACGGCAGAAAGCCTGGATGAGTTTAGCCAACATCTTTAAGCGCAACCCACCGCGCTCTTTTAAGAATTTAGGGCTTACTCAAAAACCTGATAAGTACGCGGTGCATCGGGCTCTTGAAGGGCCCAATCCATAAACAGAGCAAATACCGAACGACTCTGGTCAACGCCTTGCACATTCACAAGGTCGTGATCCAGGCTTTTGTACACCACGTAACGGATTTTACGTTGGGGTTGTTTACGCAAGAGTTCAATCACAAAAGCATCTGCACCCAAAGGAGAAGCATGGGTATCCGCCAGGCCGTTGACAATATACAAAGGGTAGCGGGACTGAAGCGCATCATCTAAAGGTGTAGATTTGACTGCAAAAGATCGCATGCGCACTTCGGGGTATCCACCATACTTTCCCATATTGCGGGGATCCGTTAACCAAATTATGCTATTAAAAAAATCTGCCGTCTCTTGTTCATTTTGCTTTTGCTGACGAAACGTCGCCACAAAGTCAAACAGCATATTGGGCGTTGCACCAGCAAATAAACCCACAGCTTTGACACGCGCTGCAGGCAAGCGGTTTGCCAGGGAAAGGGCCACATCAACTCCCTCAGAGTGTCCCATGATGATTAAAGGCCCAAACCAGGACTCCTGCATTAAAGGCTGTAAGCCTTGATAAAGATCTTCAACCCGCTCGTCTTTGGTTAATCCGCCATACGCAGAACTACAACGTTGTCTTACCGGAATCGCAGCAATATCAGGAGGTAAATCTTGAAAGGAATGCAAGCCTTTGCGCTCGATAGCCAGGGCATGAACTCCTTGCTGACGGTAAAAAGAGGCTTCGGTAACAAATAGGCGGGATACCACCTGGTGGGGAGGAGCTGATCGCTTTAAAAATAAGGGGATGCATTTTGAGCCGCTAATCATCAATAAAACAGGACGTTTCTCGCGGTCGATAACGCCGTACGCCTCCACGGACTGGCCCTGTGCTGCCACATACTCAAGCTTTTTCCAACCCGGTAAGTCAGACATCTGAGTCAAGGGAATCGCAGACTTTAAAAGACAGGGTAATCCCCCAAGTATTCCGATCATCACCAACTTCCCTATACGCCTTATGTCCATCTTCACACCTCTTGCTTCTGCGAATGCTCTCTGTGAAGGTCAGTATAGCAAAAACCCCCAAAACAGAAAAAGCGCATGAAGTAGGGGGGTACTTCATGCGCTCTTTGTTCAAGGTATGCCCTGGCAGCGGGCTATCTTCCCAGGCCGTCTCCAGCCAAGTATTGTCGCTGCTGACGCGTTTCACTTCTGTGTTCGAAATG
>CAXRDE010000018.1:0-34923 GCA_964229355.1 Candidatus Sericytochromatia bacterium
TAAGGGTAATGGTGCCGCCGGTGTAGTTAACAGCCCCGTCGCCGTCAGCGCCTGTGGGTGCATAGGTTTTGCCGTGGGAGTCAGAGACCTGTGCAAAGAGTTTGGTGGTGGTACTGAGGTCGAGCTTTTGGGTGGCGAAGGCCTGTGTATCTTGCGCTTCGGGCAGTTCAGGTAAATGGAGGGTGAGGGTCAGGGTGTTCTTGTCTAAACGGAGTGATCCGCTGGCATGTTGTTTGTTCAGGGCGGGGTAAGAGCGTGCGGGTGTGACAGGGTTCAGGCTTTGCGGTGTCGCTGTTTCAGTGTTTCCGGTTTGGGTAGGGGGCGTTGTGGTCTGGCAGGACGCTACTGCCAGGGACAGACTGAAAGCAAGAAAAACATTTTTCATGGGAACCTCTATGGCAAAAGTTAGTGGGCACACTCAAGATGGACCCAGGGATAAAAAAGGTGTCAGCGTAAGCTGACACCCAAACATGGTAGTAACCAAAATGAAAAATCAAGGTGGAGGTGGACTGTTGACAATGACTGTGCCCTGTCCGGTGGTGACCTCAATCGAAACATCTTGACTCACGCTTCGCTGGCCATCGCTGACCGTCAGCGTAATGACATAAGTGCCGCTCGTGTCAGGGGTGCGCCAGTAAACGGTATCTCCGTTGGAAACATTGAACGTATCGCCGATGGCCTGATCGCTACTCCAGCTAAAGCTATTGCTATTTAAACTGCTGTCACTATCTGTAGCGCTGGCGGTCAGTTTGATCAAAGAACCGGTGCCTGTAATGTTTGTTTCGCTCGCTGTTAAACTGGTAATGACGGGTGCTGCGTTTGAGGTGCCTCCACCGCCACCACCACCCGCTCCGCCGGCGGAAACGTTGATCACGCTACGGGCTTCGAGCGAGGTGCCTTGCACACGCACTTCAATCGTTGAGTAACCTGCGCCCACCAGGGCCGTGAGTTTCCCCTGGGCATCCACAGCAAAGTCTTCTGGACGGCTGCTGCGCCATTCCAAAGGTACATTCTCCACAGGCACCACGTTGCCACTGCGGTCCACCAGTTCAACAGCCCAGGTGGTACTTTCGCCTTGTTGATCTAAAAAGCGATCGTTGTTGGCAAAGCGAATGGCTGCTACGCTTTCAGGCAGTTCAAAGCCTGAGCTGCCGCCTGGTGCTGATGGGCTAGAGCTGGGCTGCGGGTTATTCGGAGAAGGGGTTACACTTGCAACCGGTCCTGAGGGCTCAGAGGGCTCTGCACTGGGGGTCGGCTCACCACTATTGCCGGGCACCGTAGAACTTGATGGGCTCGGTGTGGGTTGCTGCGTGGGTTGTGGGCTGGTGAAACAGCCGCTCAGTCCCAGGGCATAAGCGCTGCTGCATAGGGCAAGAAAAAGTTTACGACGGGGCATCTTAATGGAAGCCTCCATTATTAATATTGAGGGTAATACTGGGGACGGTACCTACCAGGGTGTTGCTGGTTTGCGCATTGGTAATGACACTCACGTTAACATCACCGGGTGTATCGACCCCCGAGGGCACTACTACGGTAATTTCGGTGGCGCTTGCCGACGCCACTGCGACTGCCGGTAACGTGCCAAATTTGACGGTGTTATTGGTGGCCTCAGGGTCAAAATTTGTGCCGGTAATCGTTAAGAGCTGGCTACGAATGAGCACGGCTTTTCCGCCTGAGGTTGACGCTGTGGTCAGGCTGCTGAGGTGGGGCAAAATGCTGAAGCCAGCAGAAGCACTGGTTTGGTTACCCACCTGTACCGTGGCGTCGGCGGTTTTGGCGGGCGTTTCAGGAACGGTTACCGTAAGGCTGGTGCTGCTGGCAGCCGTCACGCTGGCATCAATGGTTCCCAGTTTGACGGTGTTATTGCCCGGTGTGGAGCTAAAGCCTTTACCAACAAGGGTTATTGTATTATTGGTGGACCCTGTATTCGGGGTCACCGTGGTAATTTTGGGAATACTTTCGAAGGTTCGGTTGACTGAGTTTTGACCCGCCACCGTAACGTTCAGATTCATACTACCGGAGACATTGGGGACCACCACGGTCATCGAGGTGCCTGCGGGGTTGACTGTTGCAGGATTGACGGTGGTGCCGCCAAAGGACACGCTGTTGGCGCTTAGCGTGGTGCTAAAGCCTGAACCGGTGAGCGTGAGCGTGGTGTCGGGAGTGGCATTAGAAACCGCCAGCGCGTTCAACACGGGCACCACATTAAAGGCGCTGCTGTCGCTGGTCTGGTTGCCCACCTGTACGGTGACAGGTTGCGAGCCTGAAATGCTGCCCGGAACCGTAACGGTGAGTACCGTTCCCGCGCCGTTGACACTGACGTTTGCTGAAGAGACGCTCTCGCTACCAAAGCGCACCGTGTTGTCACCAGCGGTGGTACTAAAACCTGTACCTGTAATGGTCATGCTGGTGCCCACAGTGGTGGCCGTGGTCGATAAGCTCGTGATTTTAGGCTTCACTTCATAACTCATGGCGTTGCTGGTTTGGCTGCCCACCTGAATGGTTACGTTTTGACTGCCAAAAGTGCCAGCAGGTACCACTGCTGTGATTTCGGTTCCGGTACCGTTGACGGTAATATCACCGCTGGGCACCGTGATGCTACCAAATTTGACGGTGTTATTGGCTGCTACGGTGCTAAAGCCTGTGCCGCCCAGGGTAACACTGGTGCCGATTTCGCCGGATGAGGGGGTCATATCTGTAAGGGTAACGGCCACGGGGGTTGCCGTAATGGTGACGGGTGTGGAGCTGTTGTTGGTGAGATCCACGGTGGTGGGATTGATGGCAAAGGTGTACTGGGTGCTGTTGCCGGTTTGCGCGCCCACTTTTACTTTCAGGCCGTTACCGGGGGTTGCGCCGGTAATGGTGCCCGAGGCGCCCACATTGGTGGCCCGCACTGAAGCTGCGTCGGTCACATCCACTTCGACTTTATCGTTGCCGACCAGTCCATTGACGGTAAGATCCACGGTGGCACCCACCAGCCGATAATCCGCGGCGTTTAAGTCGGCGGGTTGATCACTTGCTAAATCGGTGGCCAGCTGTGCGGTATCTACCAAACTGGGATGGGTGGTATAGCTAAAGTTCGGGCTGGTGCCACTTATGCCGGTAATTTCTTCCATTTTGGTGACCAGCGCTGCCAAATCAATGGCGCGGGCTCGGTCTGCATCGTTGGCAATCAGGGCCTTCATGGCCAGCGCCGTGGGCGTGGTCTGGTAGTTGATGGTGGCATTGACATCGTTGGCCGTGGTTTGAGAAACCGCCGATGCCAGGTGAGCCTGTGGAATATCTGTGTTGCCATCGTCTTCTACCTGCAGTTCCACGATCAGCACCTGATCGGGCACCACATTGCTGAAGGAAAGATTAAGCATGCCGTTGGCAGGGTAGCTCACTTTGTCGTTTCCGTCGGCCCCGTCTGGGGTATAGGTTTTACCGTGGGAGTCACTGACGGTGGCTACAATATGGGTTGCATTATCGCCAGCGAGATCTAAAGCCTGGGTTTTAAACGCCTCAGGGAGTGCAGGCAGTTGAATTTCGACGTTGACGGTGCTGCCCTGCACCTTGATTTTTCCTTCGGGCTTGCGCTCTACGGGTGCCAGCACGGGGCTTTTTTGAATGACCACCGGGGCCAACTGTGCGCCTTGTTGTGCAGTCAGGGTTTGTACGGTCTGGGCGGTGGGAACCGCTGGGCTTTGCAGGGGCTGTTGCGGTGCCTGGCATGCAACAAGAATAAGACTAAGACTTAAAAGGGGGGTAATGCGCTTCATTTATTGGAAGCCTCCGCTGAAGTTAAGATTAAGAGTGGGGACAAATGCTGTGACGACATTGCTGGGCTGGGTGTTGGTTTCGACCGTTACACTGACATCTCCGGCGGTGCCGACACCTCCGGGAACGGTCACCGTTAGCTGGGTGGCGCTGGCGGTGATGGGGGTGGCAGATAAGGCACCAAACTTGACCACGTTGTTGGCCGGCGTGGTGTCAAAATTCGTACCGTTAATCGTAAGGGTTTCTTCCCGAATCAGAACCGCTTTACCGTCCTGTTCAGCTGCGGTGAGCAGACTGGCAATAAACGGCACAATCACAAAATCAGCGGCGGCGACATTGGCGCTGGTTTGCGCGCCCACCTGGACGGTGGCGTTGGCTTCTCCGGCACTTACGTTGGGCACGGTAACCTGTAGCGACGTGGTGCTTTGAGCTGTGACGTTGCTTAAGGTATGGGTCCCGAGCTTGACGGTGTTGTTGGCGCTGGTGGTATCAAAACCGTTGCCTGTAATTGTCAAGGTATTCCCACTTGAGCCGGTACCCGAAGAGAGTCCTGTGATTTTTGGTGTGACCGCGTAGTTTTCGGCGTCACTGGGCGGACTTTGCAAGTTGCTGACGGTGATGGGCACGGTGCCAAAAATGCCTGCGGGCACCACCACGGTCATTTCGGTGCCCGCGCCGTTGACGCTAATGTCACCACTGGGCACCGTGACGTTGCCAAACGTGACGGTGTTTTGGCTGGCGGTGGGGTTAAAGTTCGTGCCGGTCAGGGTGAGGCTGCTGCCAATTTCACCGGCACTCTGGCTCAGGTTGGTTACGGTGGGCTTGACCACCGTGTAGCTTAAACCTGTGGTGGCCGGCCCGTTGCCTTTGGCCACTGAAACGGTCTGCGCTCCCAGGGCTAAACCGCCGGGGACGGTGACCGTTAAGCTGGTGGCGGAGGCCGCTGTTACCACGGCGGAGGTATTTCCGAATTTTACCGTGTTATTGGCTTCGGTGGCGTGAAAGTTTTCGCCGGTAATCACTACGGACGAACCGCTTACACCGCTGCTGGGACTCAGACTGGTCAACACCGGGGGGATGCTTTCCAGCTCCAGGGCGCCCAATTCTGTTTGTTCTCCGGGGCTCACCGTTACAGAGATACGCTGATCGATGTAACCGCTGCCCGTTAAGCGTAGCGTCCAGGTGCCCGGTGGGACGTTGGTGAGGGTGATCTCCCCGTTACTATTGACCACCACATCGGCACTGAGAGCGTCATCAAGACTGGCGGTAATGCTGTCTCCGGCCAGCAAGCCGGTCAGGGTGTATTGGACAGAGCCCGCGCTCAGGGTGTAGGTGGGGTCTGCTGCATTCAGGGCGGTAACGTCACCATTTTGAGCTCGCAGATCATTCACCAGGCCTGTGACATTGACTAAAGCCGGGTGGGTGGTAAAGGTGTAATTGGGAAAAGTACCTGAAACGTTCATGATGTCATCGACAAAATTTTGCAGTGCCGTCAGATCCAACTGGCCCGCCAAAAATTCATCGCTGATTTCTTCGGTGCCCCGTAAGGCTTCGAGAATGCGACCCACAGGGGTTTGACGATAGGAGATTTGTACCAGACGGTTTGCTTCAGAAAGGTGGAAGCCACTGACCAGCTCAGAGCCGCTCAATAAATTGCGATCTGCGTCGTACAGGCGGATGGTGGTGACCAGGTGGCCATAGGGTACAGCATTTACAACGGCGCTGATTTGGCAGTTTGTGGCGCTGAACATGTGGTGCGTGGGATCGGAGCCATTGGCATACAGGATGTCCTCTCCCAGGGCGGGTCCGCTCACCGCAACGCTGGCGTAGGCTACTTCACCGCAGCCAAAGGCCTGGGTCCCAAATTCCTGCGCTGCAGGGTAGGTGAAGTTCACCTGCATTTGTTGACGGGGTAAAGCTTTGATTTCACCAAAGGGCGCGGGTTTAGGTTGGGCAGTCACGCTGGCTATCTGAGGCTTTAACGGTTCTTGTTGAATACTGAGCGTGTCCACAGGAGCACGATAAACAGGGGGAGCAAGGGTGTTCTGCTGTGGTGGGCTTTGACAAGACACGAACAGGCACAACGAGGCTGCCAGAGGCAGACAAAGGCGTTTCATAGACAATGGTTCTCCAATACAAACGATAAAAGCACGCGAGCTAAAATGGTTAAACAGTTGTACTCAACCTTAAAAGAGGGGCTTAGGCTGCACAAGCGAAAGTGAAAAAATAGGGTGTGAATTTACGTTTTTTGATGATTTTGTGACAATGTTTGGGCTTCATAGCCTTTGCCGTAGTGGCTTAAAAACTGTACCCGTTGGGGCGTGATTTTTTGTCTTAAGGACACAATTAAATTGTCAATTTGACGCCCCTGCGCAGAGGTCTTGCCTGGCCACACAATTGCATAAAGTTTTTCGCGGCGATGAACCCTATGCGGGTGTTTGAGTAAGTAGTGCAACAACAAAAACTCACGCTTGCTGAGTTCGACCTTTTCGGTGCCGTCATAAAGGGTGTACTGACCAAAGTCAAAGGTAAAATCATGATAGGTTTCCACGGTGCGCTGAGACTCCAGACGGGCTTGTAGTAAACGTTTACTCTGACGTTGGAGGGCACGGCTTTGCGCCAGCAACATGTCTTCGCTAAAAGGCTGAGCTAAAAAAGCGTCTGCCCCTGCGTTAAGCAGACTTAAGTGCGTTTGGCTGTCTTGCTGCAAACACAAGACCAGCAAACTGGCATAAGGGGCAAAACGGTGCAAGGTGTAAAGTTGCTTTAAGTGACTGAGCGTATGGGCGTAGACGACGACGACCAGCGGCGTTTGCTGATGCTTTTTCAACGCGTGGCGTAGCTCATGATAGTTATGACACAGCGTCACCTGATGATGTTCTTGCTCAAAAATATGTTGTAGACTTTGTCGTTGTAAGGGGTTTTTTTCCCAAATGAGCACTTGCATTTAGCGGTTTTTCAACTGAAAGAAAAAGACATTTTCTCCGCGGCGAGAGACACGGGTTTGTAACTCGCTATCGAGTAAAGACAGCAGGTCACTACAAATGCTTAGCCCGAGTCCCTGTTGTCGAGGATTTTTTAAACGCTCTAAATCACCCTCGGATAAGTGACTGCCTTGATCATAGATGCTCAAGGTGAGCTTCTGGTCTTTTTCTTGTGCTTTGAGGATCACGTTGTGGTCTGTGTAACGCAGGGCATTATCGAGCAGTTCGTAGAGAATACGCTGTAAGAGGGTGGGATCCGTATGCAGGTTAATGCCCTTGATTTTTCTCAGGTTAACCCGGTGCCAATGCTGTGGAAAATGAGCGGCGAGGGCGTCTACCAGGGTTTTTAACTCAAAAAATTGGGGGTGAAGGGTTTGCAGTTGAAAGCGGTATCTGGCCCATCCCATCATTTTTTGAAAGGCTTTGCTCATTTCGCCCGTCAAGGCTTGTTCGGCATCGGGATTGTGTGCCAGGCGCTGCATCTGGTCCAATTGTTGGAGTTTATCGCCCAGGGTTTGCGATAAAAGATGGATAAACTGTTCCTGGCTTTGGTTGAGTTTATACAGTGCCTCCTGCTGATAAGAGAGCTGTAAGGCACTATCAAAACGGGCATTGAGCTCGACACGATTGAGGGGTTTACGCAGGTAATCATTAGCCCCTGCATCGAAAGCTTCTTGTAAATGACGCGGTGAGAGCATCATGCCGGTGCAGAGGATTATAGGACCTTGAAAGCTGGCGTCACGCAAGTAGCGAATCAAATCCAAACCGGACATTTCCGGCAATTGCCAATCTGTAATGACAGCATCTATCCACTGTGAGGTCAGAATTTTTTGGGCTTGCTCACTACTGCGGGCCTGAAAAATTCGGCCTTCGCGATGGTCCAGCCAGTCCACCATTTCGGCCAACTGTTC
The DNA here is from genome assembly GCA_964229355.1 of Candidatus Sericytochromatia bacterium. Taxonomy (GTDB): domain Bacteria; phylum Cyanobacteriota; class Sericytochromatia; order UBA7694; family UBA7694; genus CAXRDE01. The sequence continues at coordinate 7,655 of CAXRDE010000018.1, forward strand.
AATGTCGTCATCAATAATCAGAATGTGTACAGATCTGTTGAAGGAGTTCGTGGTAGCTTTGTTCATTGACTTCTTTAATACTCGTCTGTAGGTGTTGCACCCATGTTTTCGTTTGGGAATCTTCAAATTCCTGGAGTCTTTTCAGTATAGGGCGTAACTCAGAGATTTGGTAAACTTCTAGCCTTAAAAGATTCTTGACTTCGGGCAAAAGACGTCTCAACTGGTCTTTGTTCCACGGGGGCGAAAATTCCGTCTGAAGGTGTGGGGTGGGGATATCCAGCACGAATTGAACGCCCGCCTCTTGATGCTGGCTACAGGGAATGTTTTCTACAGTAATGTCTCCACCATGGGCTCTTAATACCTGACGGCAAAAATATAAGCCCAACCCTGTAGATACAGGTGTATTTGACCCTTCGACACTGATCCCTTTGTCGAAAATACTGTGGAGCATTACACGGGGCAAAGGGGGCGAAAGATTAAAAATACAGCACTGAAAGACATCGGCGTGTAAATGGCCAGTGATTTTTATTTCGCTGTGTTCAGGGGCATGTTTCAGGGCGTTTTCTAGCAGGTTTTGAATCACGCGTTCAAACAGGGGAGCGTCTACCAGCACCTGGCTTTGGGACGTGAGCAGGTTGGCCAATAAAATATCTTTGCTGAAGGCCCAGGGTTGCATGATGCGAATAACCTTTTGGCATAACTCATGAAGCGAGTGGGGGCGCAGGTGCAAGGGGAGTTGACTGCCCTCTTTGTGGTTAATTTCAATCATTTGTCTAATCAGGGTGTTTACGCGTTCTCCGGCTTCCATTGCCAGGGGCAGTTCTCCGGTATGGGGACGCTTTGGTAGGTTCATTAACATATTGAGCGGGGTTTTGAGATCATGCACCAGCATGTCCACCATTTCGGCTTTAAAATGCATAAGCTCTTGAAGTTGTACGTGTTGTCGCTGCACCTCATCGGTGCGCACCGCTACCAAATGCTCCAGGTTTTCATTGATGTGTTTTAGCTCATGTTGTAAGCGAGATGACTCGCGGATATTGCGTTGCAGGCGTGCTGCCAGAAAACAGGTTTGTATCAGACAAAAAAGTAAAAAGCCATAACGCCCATGAAATCCGTTTTTCCAAATGTGTAGGGCATTCATCACCTCGTTTAGGCAGGAAACCGAAAAAATTAGCCCGTTAAGGGCAAGTCCCGCGTAGATCGAGGTATTTAACTGATGGTTCAGAAAAAGACGCACAAGCAAGTAAGCGTTATAACCCACGCAGAGGATAATAAAAATAAACCATACATAAACCAGGGGGCTGTGCAGGCGACCTGGCAGCACCAGTGTGCTCACAAAAGCTGTGCTAATGGCGGTAATCACCCACACGGCCCGTCGACCAACGTAGTGCGAAGACAAGGAGTGAGCGTACCAAAACGCCAGGGGTACAATGGCATAAAGCGCCAGGCGGATCACGCGAATATTCCATTCCAGAGGAATATCTCCAAAGACGTACTCCAGATTGTGCATTCTAAAAAACTCCATGTAGATCACAATGCAAAAGCACAGAGCACCGAACCAAAAAACGGTGGTGTCTTGACGAAAAAGCGCAAATAAAATCAAGTGAAAAAAAGCCAGGAATAAAAACACTGCAATCATGCTATTGAAGTCAATATTGCGTCGGTATGATTTTCTGTAAATTGCCGCACTGGTGCCTAGCCAGAGGGGTTGCACCAGACCACTCCACTGTAAGGTTTCATTCAGCACCTCTACGCGAAGACGCAAACGTTCGGAATGGGCGGTAAAGACTGGGAAATCGGTAATGCGAGAATCGCTCCCTGGTCGAAGACCATTCTCGCCGACGTGTTTGTTATTTACAAAAACATGAACTTCTGAACCCGCAATAAGCTCATCAAAAAGTTTTAGATTTTTGCCTACAAAAGACTTCGGGATAGAGACATCTAATGTGTAAACGCCCTTGCCAAAGACGGGCCAGAGGCGCTGGTATATTTTTTCCCAGCGGGAGGGCACTTCGGTAATGTAGGCCTGGCCGTCTGGCCCTACAAAATGCCAGGCAGTGTTTAAAGCCACCCCTGTTTTCAATTCTTCAGCGGTCAGGTAAACCTCAGGGATACGCAACCCAAAGGAATCCTGGAGGGAGGATGGTGTGGGGCTTTGCGCGCGGGCTGGCTCGGGGAGGCCGAGCGTGAACCAGCACAGCAGTAAAAAAAGACAAGGTGCCATACCAAAACCTCACAAAAGAGAGCTGGACTGTTAAACCATTTGTGGGGGCATATGCAGCGCTATTCTAACACAGCTTGAGGCGTTTGGGCTTGAATGGTGAGTGAAGTGCTACGGGCTTTCTCTTCGCGGGCCGGAAGGCTCAGATTTTTGAGCACCGCTGCCGGGGTCTGGAATTGGCCGGCGAAATTGGCCTTGAGACGGTAATGAAAACGCACCCGCTGTCCAGCGCGTAATACCTGGGTCTCAAGCTGCATGGCACTGCTTGAGACCCGTAGATCCGCCAGCCAGCTTTTGTGTTGACTCTCTTGTAGGGTGTCGATCAAGGGCGTAAAGCCGGTGGGGATACCGAGGGTGATGCTGAGGGCGGTATCTTCGGGCAAGCGGTGTTGGACGTCCACCACCACGGGAATTTCTTCACCCACACTCAGGGTTTCCTGGGGGTACGTCACCTGAATGCGCAAGGGTGAAAACTTGACCTCTTCAGAGACGTTGCCGGCTTCAAAAGGATTTACATAGGTTTGCCACTGTTGGCGATGCCATTGCTGATCGTAATACTGTTCCAGGGCATAGTTTTGCAAGCCAGATTGGGCATAACGCAAATTGAAGGATACGGGTTTGTGTTCACCGGGGGCCAGGATGACTTGAGCTGGCTGTAGACCCATGGGGCTTCGCAAGCGCAGGGGCACAGACACCTTCTCAAGGGTTGGGTTATGGGCCATCACGTTGAGGGTCACGAGGTCTCCTTGATGGGCAAGGGGCGGGGCGCTGACCTCGAGATAAGGGGTATAGCGCACCTCAAGGGCCTGGGTATCCCATTGTCCCTGGCGATTCAGACTGCTGATCAGTTGGGTCCCCCCTTCTCCTTGCAAATTAAAGGCAGCAGGAACGCCAGCACTGTGCTGGAGCTGTAAGTGTGGCACGGGCAAGACCATGTGCCGTAAACTGTGTTGCTCAGGGGAAGCCGTCGGGGTGGGAGGGCGCTGTAGGGCGATGGCCGCATGTAAAAGGCTAAAAATCGCCAACAGACTGATCATGGCGATCTGGGCCGGGCTGGGGGTTTTAGGCTGGCGTTGCCAATCTTTAAAACGCACAATCCAGACGAAGTGCAATAAACCGCTCCACAATACCAAAGCGCCCAATAAAAAGGGCGCGTAGGTCCAGCTAAACCAGGCGCAGAGCAAGAGCAAAGCGGTTTGCGTAAAGATCCAAACCGGGTGGGTCGGCAAGCGCCGATGGCGTAAGGCCCAGGTTAAAGCAAAAGCGTTGATGGCCAGTCCCATGAAATAGCTCTGCCATGCGCCCTGGAAAATACCTAACCAGAGGGCTGGTAAACTCAATAACCACAGGCTGCTGCCACCATAGACTCCCCATCGGGCCTGGCGGGTGGCGCGCAGAATCGGCTCAGAAGGCAATAAGGGGCGCTTGCGGGTGGTGGCGCGATAAAAGGGGATGGCGCTCAACAGCAGCCCCAGCAAAAACCACACAAAAGTCAGAGTAAAGGGGGGCTCCTGCGCGGTGCGCGAGGAAAGTTCTATCGGCATTGAGGCGAGTTGCCTGTGGTCCGACCGATGGTGTTGGCTGACGTAAGGGTGTGACTCGCTGGCTTGAATGCGCAGGGTGCTCAGCGCATGGGGTTGCTTTGGGCTTAACTCAGGCAGCGTTGTGCTCTCCTGCGGCCATTGCAGGGTTAGCTGTTGGCTTGCTCCCTGGGGATCACTTATTTTGAGATGCACCGGACGGGCTGCAGCAAAGGCGCTTTGCATTTGTCGTTGTAAATGCTGTAGCCCGCTTTGATCCGCAGCGATCTGACCCTGAAGAGATAAAGGGCCTTGCTGGGCGCTCCAGGACAGTGGACCCTTGCTTTGACCTTGCCACAGCAACAGGGGGTCTTTGGCGTGCTCCACGGGTAGGCTGCGTACCACCCAGGGGGTAGAAGCCAGCACAAAGGACAGGGTTCCCTGTACCACCTGACCCTCTGCTACCCCTGCGGTAAATGGGATTTGTGATGCGATTTGCCCTGCTTCGAGGGGGATTTTAACCTTGCCGTTCCGTACCGCATAGCTCTGGTTTGCCAGGCGAACCCAGCCCTGTTTTAAGGGCTGTTGTGTGGTGTCGAGAACATGTACGTCTATAGACTGCTTGACGCCGGGCAGTAAGAGGTTGTCATGAGCCTTTACCTGTATGTCTTGACTGGGTGTAAGCACCTGAAAGGTGCTGCTGCCGGCTCCTTCTAGTACCAAACGGTATTCCCCAGCGGGCAGAGTAGAGGGTAAGTCAAGACGCGCCGGGTTCTGGGAAGATAAGCGGCCTTCTGCCTGCGTTCCCTTCTGGCGGTGCACCAGGTGATATTGTTGTTCTGCGGTGGGCTGCGCCCGCCAAAGGCTCAGGTTCTCTCCTGCTTGTGCATAATGCCGATCCAGGGCCATCTGGGGCAAAGGGGTGATCTGTAGGGGCTGTTGTGCAAGGGATTGGCCCTGATGGGTGGTGTGCAACCGATAATGCCCAGGAGGTAGGGGCGGTAGGGTGTATTCCCATGGAGCAGTGTCTTTTGAAACAATGTTTACCGGATGTAAGTCACCCTGAGTGTTTTCAAGGTGGGCTTTGAGCGCCTGAGGAGGCAGGGCTTTAACGGTTTCGGGCAGCGTGGGCATGAGCAGATGCGTGCGGTAAGGGGACAGCACCGTTTGCTGGTGCTGGGGAGCCGGTGGGGTTGTGTCGGGAGCAAACCAACCATAGCTGTCCAAGAGCAAAAGCGTTACGGGAATCAGCAATAAGCTCCAGTATTCGCGACGGGCCCGTGGGGCCGGGACTAGCGCCATGGTCAGGCTCCTTTCGGCTATTACACAAAAAGCTTCCTGGCTGAAAGGCCGGAAGCTTTGTTAAGAAGCGGGCAGAGAGGGATTCGAACCCTCGAAACAGCTCATCACCGTTTACAGACTTTCCAGGTCTGCTGAATCAACCACTCTCACATCTGCCCAGTGGTGAAGTATAGGGTGTCCATATACAACGCAAAGTAGTATATCACAGGGTTTTTTTTCTGAGGAGGGGATAAGCGGTATAATGCGATCAACCGTGAGCAAAGGTAGGTAAAAAACCTGTGGAGCGATTGCAGGTCCTTGGGATTATGTCGGGAACCTCTTTAGACGGTCTCGATATGTGCTGGTGTGAAGTCTCGGGAGATCCCCTTAGCGGAGCCCTTGAGGGAGCGGAAATAAAAGCCTTTGATACGGTGCCGTTGCCCGCAGAACTCCGGGCACTTATTTTGCAGCAAATGCAACCGGAGCAAAGTGATGTGACTCAGTTGTGTGATTTGAATTTTTCCTGGGCGCGCTATGTGGCCCAGGCGATCACGGAATTTTTAGCCCGTCATCAGCACAGTCTGAGTGACATCGATCTTCTGGGCTCCCACGGTCAAACTCTTTTTCATCTGCCACCCAGTCATGCAGCCGAGGGGTCGCAAGGGCTCGGAAGCACCTTGCAATTGGGCGATGGGGGCGTTTTAGCTGCCTTAACGGGCGTGACCACGGTGACACAGTTCCGTACAGCAGATATGGCGCTTGGGGGACAGGGGGCGCCCCTGGTGCCATATCTGGACCAGCTCTTGTTTCGCAGTGCCCAGGAGCCCCGTATTCTTTTGAATATCGGGGGGATGGCCAACCTGAGCTATATTCCCTGCCAGGGGGATATTGTGGCCTTCGATACAGGGCCAGGCAATGTTTTACTGGATGCGGCCGCTGAGCTTTTAACCGGTGAACCCCATGATTGGGGAGGAAAACTGGCCTTGCAGGGCCAGGTGCATCCTGCGCTGCTGCAAGAGGTGTTGGCGCATCCCTTTTTCCAACAGGCCCCTCCCCGCTCTACAGGACGGGAGGTATTTGGCGCTGCCTATGCCCAGGAACGGGTGTCGGCCTGGCTACACCAGGGCCTATCTACCCCGGATATTCTGGCCACCTTAACCGCGGTAACCACCACCTCGATTGTAGAGGCCTGTCAACGCTTTTTACCCGTTGAGGCCTGGCAAGGCGTGGCTCTGTATATCAGTGGAGGTGGCGTGCACAACCAGGCACTTCATCGCGGTTTACAAGCGGGCTTGCCAGGGGTTAAGATAGACTCCTTAGCGGCGCTGGATGGACATCCTGACGCCAAAGAGGCCCAGGCTTTTGCGGTGCTGGCCGTGGCCTGTCTGTGGGGAGTGCCCGCGAATGTTCCCACCGTTACGGGTGCGCAAGGTCCTGTGGTGCTGGGGCAAATTGCGCCCGGCCACAACTGGCGCAGCCTCTGCCAGCAAACCTTTAAGACCTTTCAGGAGAAAACCCCATGAAAATATCTACACTGTGTACCCTTCCGCTGGTTTTGGCTTATGCCATGGGGGGACTGAGTTTGTCTGCGGCGGCTGCCCCCGCTTTCGAGGTGATTGAACGCTTTGACCAGAGCCTGTATACCCAGGCCCGTCAACAGGTGTTTGACACTGCCGCCAGCTGGGAAAACTTTTGGAAAAAACACAGCACCACGCCAGCACCAGAGGTGGATTTTCGTCAGTACCAGGTGTTGATGGTCATGGCTGGAGAGCGGCCCACGCCGGGTTATGGCTTGTGCGTGGGCCGTATTGAAGAAACCCCTGAGGCGCTGAAGGTACACTTACAAAGCACGCAACCTGCGGGGGATCAGTTCTTACCACAGGTCAATCATTATCCGGGCTGTGTGGTCAAAGTGCCCCGTCAAAACAAAGACATTCTGTTTGTTCCTCTCAAAGAACAGGTGGTCACTGCGTATACCTCAGTTCCGACCCGGACCCTTTCGCAAATCACCAATAGCCTGGTGCTTGAACCCCGTAAGGTCATTGTGCGCGATGCCTTGTCTTATCAGCAGTTGTGGCAATTGCACCACCCCAACCAAAGTGAAGCACCGCCTGTGAATTTTGACCAGGAGATGGTCATCGCTATTTTTCTGGGTGAGCAGTCCAAAGGCGGGTATACGGTCAATATCGATAAGGTGGTCGAAAACAGCCAGGGTATTGAAGTGCGCTATAGCGTCGCTGAACCCAAACCTGACGAGATGGTCATTCAAATCTTAACGGCCCCCACCCATTGGGTCGCCATTCGAAAAACCGATGTGCCCGTGCGTTTTTCGGGGCCTTAGCGAGCCATTACAAGGTCCGTGAAAAGGTTTGAGAAGCAGCGGGAGATTGCTGTAAATAGCGATCCCAGACCATGCATACATTGCGAATTAGCATCTGTCCACGGGGCAAAACCTGTATGTCTTGACCAGTCAGGCTTAAAAGCCCGTCTTCAGCCAGGTCCTGGCAAGCCGCTAACTCAGCCTCAAAATAATGCTGAAAATCCACATCAAAGCGCTGAGCGATGTCGGCAGAGTTAAGGTATCCGTTGCAGCTTAAGGCCTCGATAACGGCTTTACGTAGATGATCGTCGGGTGAGAGCCACAGCCCTCTCAGGGTAGGCAATACACCTTTGCTTAGAACGTTTTCATAAGCCGGGACTTCACGTACGTTTTGCACAAAGTGCCCCTCAATTTCTGAGATAGAAGACACGCCAAAGCCATAGAGGTCGGTCCCCGCCTGGGTGGTGTATCCCATGAAATTCCGGCGCAAGGTGCGTTGTCGTTGGGCCACAGAAAGCTCATCTTCAGGGCGGGCAAAGTGATCCATGCCAATGTACTGATAGCCTTGGGCTAAAAAGTGGCGAATGGCCAGCTCAAAAATACCGATTTTTGTGTCTGCATCGGGGATGGCGTCTGTAGGAATAAGTTTTTGAGCGGGTTTCATCCAGGGTACATGGGCATAGTGAAAGAGCGCTATGCGATCCGGTGACAGGGCCTGAATGTGCTGTAGCGTCTCCGTAAAACTCTCCAGGCTCTGGTGAGGCAGGCCATACATGAGATCCACGTTGATGCTGCTGAAGCCCAGGTCGCGCCCCTGTTGGATCAACTGGGCTGTGGTGTCAAAGGGCTGAACGCGATGCACGGCCGCCTGGACTTTGGGGTTAAAATCTTGAATGCCCATGCTTAAGCGATTAAAGCCACAGCGACGCAGGGCTTGTAAGTGCTCAAGGGTGGTCACACGGGGGTCCACTTCAATGGATAGTTCTGCATTTTTTGTCCATTGAAAATAGCGCTGGATGTGTGCCACCAGGGCTTCAATTTGCTCAGGGCTCAGGTAGGTGGGCGTGCCGCCGCCCCAGTGCATTTGGCTGACTTCACGGTGTTGAATATATGGGCTGATCTGCGCCATTTCCTGGGCCAGGGCATTAAGGTAAGGTTCCATGACGCTTTTATTACGGCTGATCTTGACATTGCAACCGCAATACCAGCACAAGCTCGTGCAAAAGGGCAAATGAAAATAGAGCGATAAAGGTCCTGAAGCTTGTTTCTGGTTTTGCGCGTACAGTTTATAGGCCTGTGCTGTATCAAAAGTATCATCCCAGACAGGCGCTGTGGGATAGCTGGTATAGCGCGGGCCTGGCCTGGCATACTTCTTCAGTAGATCGCGGGGAACAATAAAATCCGCTAAGCGGTGCATGGCAGAACTCCTTTTTTTTCTAGCTTAAAGGAGATGGGGCTTCATGGGTTTGACCCTGCCGGGTAAAGTTGTTGATCTTGCGCAACTTTTCGCAAGGTGGGCGTTTATGTCATGGCAGAAGGCTGTACAAGCGAGGAAGCAAAATACAGTATAATGCGGATAAACCCCCTGCAAAGTGAGACTATTCCATGCGTTATCGATTGCTTTCTACCCTTTTGTGTTGTGCGGCCCTTTTGGCCACTTCAGCTTCTCAGGTTCTCTCTGCTGCGTTGGCTTCAGAATCTGCCGACGCCAATTATGAGCAAGTGCTGCAGGGCGATAGCAGTTACGTTTTTCTCTTTGCCTTTCCATCGGCGGCCTATTTAGACTGGTCTTCGCCCTCTAAACTCACCTGGACCAGTTTAGAAAGTACGATTGCCAAACGCGCCTTTGCCTTGCCCACCACCATTGGTCACGCCCAGTTTGCCTGGCATTGTCAGCGCCCGGACGGCACGGTGCTCAGCAGTGGGGCCAGCGGTCAGAGTGGTGAACTGAACGGTCAAAGCCTGCAGGTGCTTAAAGACGGCTGGGGCATGAGCCTGCTGGAATTGGTGTATACCGACGGGGTCCTCGAAAGCACCGAAGATGTAAAAGCCCGTATTCGCAAAGGTGCCGCCAAAGACCAGTTTTCCTGGGTGGCTTTTCAGGTGCCCACCGAGAGCTGTCTGGCCATGGCCGAATATGTAGACCGTTTTAAAGCTGAAGGGGCGCACCGCAATTATGGTTTCCCTGTAGATCCTTTAAAGTTAGAGGGTGGAGGATGTACCTCTTATGCCCATGCTGCCGTGGTCAAAGCGGGTTTGCCCTTGCCTTTTCATGAGGGCTGGTTGCGGGAGTACAACATCGCTCTGGCTGACATGGGCCGCGGTGAAGAAGTCCCTGTTTTTACCACCATTGTGCCCCAGGCAAAAATTCCCAAAGCCACCAAATATGTAGGGCTGGGACAGTTTCTCTGGGGGAACCGCACCTGGGCCAAAGCCGGCGAGCCCAGTTCGCCCTTCTTTTATTATGACCCGGAGTTGTTTTATGAGAGCTTTTTACACCTTGAAAACAGCTATCGCCAGGGGCATGACTTGCCCGTACGCGCTGCCGTACGCACCTCACACCTTGATGATTATCAGCAGAAATTAAAACAGCAAACCACCGCCTGGGTACAGGAGCTGCAACAGCGTCAGACCCCCATGCGTTTAGACAGCATTCAGGGCAAAAGCGGTCTGGTGATAGATCTTCGCTCTGAAATACAGGCCGTAGAATAAGCCATGCCCCATTACTATCTGGCGTATAAGCCTTTTAATGTCCTGACCCAATTTAGCGATGCCGAGGGGCGTGATACCCTCAAGGTGTTGGCGTATGACTTTCCCCGTGATGTGTACCCGGTGGGACGGTTGGATCGTGACAGTGAAGGGTTGCTGTTTTTAACCAATAATGCGCGGGTCAACCATCAATTGCTCAATCCGCGCTTTGGTCATGAACGAGAGTACTGGGTGCAAGTGGAGGGCGTTCCCACCCCTGAAGCGTTACATCGCCTGGCCACGGGTGTGCAGATCAAAGGCCATTTTACCTTGCCCTGTCAGGCACAAGTAATCGCTGAACCGGATTTGCCCCCGCGGGACCCGCCCGTGCGCTTTCGCCAGCATATTCCCACCACCTGGCTGAGCCTGGTGCTGCGCGAAGGCAAAAACCGTCAGGTGCGTCGCATGACCGCTGCGGTGGGCTTCCCTACCCTGCGATTGGTGCGGGTACGCATGGAAAACCTACACCTCGGTGCCTTGCAGCCGGGAGAGGTCCGAGAGCTGAGCACCGAGGAACGTCAGGTTTTTCTGAAACGTTTGCAAAAAGCCTAGAGCAGCATGCCGCCTGAGGCCTCAATGCGTTGGCCGTTAATCCAGCCGTGATCATCGTTGACCAACGCCGCCATTAAAGGGCCAATGTCTTCGGCTTCACCCACGCGACCCAGGGCGGTATGGGCCCCAATTTGCTCCCGAATCTGGGGCGTGTCGCGTACGGCGCCATCGCGGAAATCGGTGGCAATGGCGCCGGGTGCCAAAGTATTCACGCGAATTTTGCGTGCCCCCAATTCCACCGCCAAATAGCGGGTCCACACTTCGACGGCGCCTTTCATGGCGGCGTAAGCCCCTGAACCTGGAAAGCTAAAGCGGGTCAGGCCTGAAGAAATGTTCAAAATGCGTCCACCATCGGCCATGAGCGGCACAAGGCGCTGAGTCAAAAAGAAGGGGCCTTTCAGATGCACCTGCATTAACGCGTCAAATTCGGCTTCGCTGGTGTCAGCCAATGCTTTGTGCAAACCAAACCCTGCGTTATTGATCAAAATGTCAAAATCTGTGCGTTGCCACTGGTGTTGAAGCTGCGCCTGAAAGGCCTTTTCAAAGGCTTCAAAGTCCTGGGTCCGGGTGGTGTCCAGGGCCATAGCCACGGCCTGACCTCCGGCCTGGGTAATTTCATGTACAGCACTGTGGGCGGCGTCGGCATTGTGTTGGTAGGTGAGTATCACCCCAACGCCTTGCTGGGCCAAACTCAGCGCTGCTGAGCGTCCGAGACCTCGGCTACCGCCGGTAATTAATGCGATTTTCATGGGTTGTCCATTCCTTTCTGGGGGCTTGCCCCGATCCTGCTCTTAGCATATAGTGTTTGTATCGTTAGATAAACAGCTAATAATGAACAAGACTGTTTATAATAAATGAACAATAACAAGAGGCGCCATGGATCGCTTTGAAGCCCTTCGTATTTTTCGTGCGGTGGCAGAACACCAGAGTTTTACCCGAGCTGCCGAGGCCTTGTATCTGCAGCGATCTACCCTGTCGACCCAAATCAAAGCCTTGGAACAGCGGCTGCAGGTGCAATTGTTGTATCGCACCACCCGCCGGGTCAGCCTGACGCCAGAGGGGCAACAATTTTACCAACATTGCCTTCAGGTTTTAGAGGCCCTTGATACGGCTGAGCATTTGTTTCAGCGGGAGCATCAGGGGGTGCGGGGACGCCTGCGGGTAGATATGACCCTTTCGCTGGCGGAGCGGGTGGTGATTCCAGAACTGCCGGCTTTTTTGGCCGCTTACCCTGAGCTACAGGTGGAGCTTAGTACCGCTGATCGCCATTTGGATCTTATTCAAGCAGGGATTGACTGTGCGATTCGGGCCGGACAGGGACACGAGTCGGGGCTGGCCAGTCAGTTATTGGGCACCATGCCGCTGATCAATTGTGTGAGCCCTGCGTATATCGACCGCTACGGCTTGCCCGAGAACCCTCAGGCCCTGCAGGCCCATTATCTGGTGAACTATGTACAGGCTTTTGGTGCTGCGCCCGAAGCCTTTGAGTACTGGGATGGAGAGCGCTATTGCGAAGTGAAGATGCCACACTTGATTACGGTGGACAGTGTGGGGGCATATAAAAAAGCCTGTGTGGCCGGACTGGGCATTTGTCAAATCCCGCTGATGGGCGTGCGCACGGAATTGCAGACGGGCCAGTTGATTGAGGTGTTGGCGGCTTATCAGGCACAACCCATGCCGTTGCGGTGGGTTTTTCCCTATGCACAAACCCTACCCCAGCGGGTGCAGGTGTTTATGGATTGGTTTGCCCCTTTGTTGCGCAAGCACCAGGCGTAGCGCGCTCAATCACCCGCCAGGGCGGCACCGGCGTTGACGATACCATGGCCATAAAAATCATCGCGGCCAGCATCCCCTTTGTCGATGGCGGTATTCTCTAAACGACGCTTAATAAACTCAGGCGTGGCTGCCGGGCCAAACTTGGCTTTAAGCAGCGCTGCTACACCGGCTACTGCCGGAGCGGCCATCGATGTGCCGCTCATTTTAACGTACGAATTGAATCCCAAAAACGAAGGCACACTGGAAATAATATCCTGACCGGGGGCCGCCACCGATACATAGTCACCAGAGTTTGAGAAAAAGGTGACCTTATTGGCGTCGTCAGTGGCGCCCACGCCAATGACGCCTTCAATGGCAGCCAGATAATTGCGGTTATTGCCCACATGCCGTTCGTTGCCTGCGGCCACAATGACTGAAATATCCTTGCTTAGGGCGTATTTGACTGCCCGCTCGATGGTGGCGCTGTCTTCACTTACCGCTAAGCTCATGTTAATGACGTCGGCACCGTGGTCAGCAGCCCAGACAATGCCGTCGGCGAGTACCGATACGATGGTGTAGCTGGTGTCTTCTTCAGGGGCCCAGAGCGACTTAATAATGTCGCTGAGGTCGGCAAAAATCTTAATGGGCATGATCTTGGCCTGAGGGGCTACACCGGCAATCCCCTTGCCGTTATTGGCTTCAGCAGCAATAATCCCCGCTACATGAGAGCCGTGTTTGTAGGCCGACATCACATAATTCAGCGAGCTGACGTCCCCTGCATCGTCGCCCTCTTCTTGCGAAAAGGCATCATAGCCAGGCACCACACGGTTTTTGAGGTCACCGTGGTCCAGATCTACGCCCGTGTCGATAACCGCGACCACCACCCCTTCGCCCTGGGTGACATCCCAGGCGGCAGGCACATTCATGGCTTGCAGGGTGTACTGCTGGTTATAGTAGGTGTCATTCAGGTCTGCCTGGGTGGTGAAATTGGCGCTGACGGCTTTTTCATCTTCGGGCTTTTGGCTCGCCACCTGATCCGCCTCCACGTATTCTAAAGCGGGTTCGTTACTGAGGGCCTCTAAGAGCGCGGGGACACTTTGTCCCTGGGTGTTGTACACCACAATTTTAATGCTGTCGTTGTAGCGATCAATGGTTAAATTGTGGCGGCTGGCGATAGCTTCAGCGGCAGCGCGATCTTGATCAAAGTGCAGGCCAGCCACTAAGGTGGCGGTGTTGTAATTTTGACTGGTAATGACTTCGGTCTGTGTACTTGCACCGGTCTCAGCAGAGGCGCTGGCCTGAGGGGCTGGGGTGGCTGTGGCTGCTGGCGTTGGGGTTGTGCTGGGCTTTATGCTGGGCGCTGTGGTGGGTTTTGCGCTGGGAGTGGCACTGGGTTTTGCCGTGGGTGACGCGCTGGACTGCGGGGTGGGAGCCGTGCTGGCCGTGGCCTGGGGCCTTGAGACTGAGGGGCGGGCGCTGGCCAGGGCGGAGGGGGACGCACTGGGCGTGCTGCTTGAGCCTGTGGGGGTGGTGGGAAGCTCGCTTTGACAAGCGCTGATCAGGCAACTCAGGGCCAGAACGTAAGATAAAACAGATGCAGGGCGTCTTTTCATGGGGGTTTCTCGCTGTTGGCTTTCTCTTGTGGTAATTATAGCGTTATATTGAAAGAACATGTGTACTAAACAACGAAAAGGATCTTTCACCATGCAGCGAGCCCAGTACTTTTTGCGTACGTCAACTTTACCGCGAGGATTGGCGCTTGGTGCGCTGACCCTGGGCCTCTGGATGGGGCAAATGCCCTCTGTTCAGGCGGATCCCGGCGATGGGGGACTTATTTACCTGTCTTCAGGGGTGCGTTTTGTGGACACAGCACCCTTGAGTGCCAATGTACCCGCTGGCCAAAGTTTGCCAGGAACTCCCGGTGGTGTCTTTTGGGACAACGGCTTTGGGGTCCTGGCCACGGTCAACCGTTTTCTGGTGGGCGCTGAATACCACTCGCTGTGGGGTCAGTTACAGCAGAGCGAAGGTCGGGCCCTGCGCATGGATGGCAATTACGGTCTCTTGCACCTGGGCTATTTGGCGGTGGCGACGCCCCGCGCCCAGGTGTTTCCTTATCTGGGTATTGGGCCGGGGCGTGTGGGCTTGAGCAGCACCGAGTCCCTGAGTAACCTGGTGGGGCTGACCCAGGGGAGCCGTCAGGATATTTACACTGCTGAAGGCTTGAGCTGGCTGCTGGATGTGGGAGCCGGTGCCAATTTTGTGTTTCCCCTGTCGGGGCAGGCCAATGCCACTGATCTGCGGGGTTCTTCGCTGGGCTTGCGGGCGGGCTATTTATTTGCCCTGGGCAATACCCAGTGGGGCAGCCATCAATTGCCCGCTCAGGGGGGCCCCACCGGCTTAAATGTGGGCGGATGGTATATTCAAGCCACCCTCGGTTTTGGTGGCTTTCGCTCGTAACGTGTTTGAGAAGCCTTGCCCTGAGGTATAATAACCATGAATGAGAATCCCTGCGGTCAAGCTGTGTCACGGGTATAGGTCAAGGGAAAGTCAGAGGAGCAAAATGTCAGAACTGGCGGATCATTTTGCATTTGCACCGGGTACACGGATTGCAGAACGCTTTGTGATTTTAGAAAAAATAGGCCAAGGGGGAACGGCACAGGTCTTTCGTGCGAGAGATTTGAGTTCGGGTGATGTGGTGGCCTTAAAACACCTGATGCTGGGACCCAATCTGAGTCCTGCCGAGCGCACCAATCGCATTACCCGCTTTGAAAACGAAGCCCGTACCATGCAGCACCTCGATCACCCCTTTATTATGGCGGTCTATGACCACTTTGTGGATGAAGACAATCATTTTATTGTGGCGGAGTATTTAGAAGGTTTGGCCCTGCCTGAGTATCAGCAGCAGTATTGCCCGGGTGTCCGCGAAACCCTGATCTATCTGGCGCAGATTGCCCAGGCTTTAGATTATGCCCATACACAAAATATTGTGCACCGTGACGTGAAACCCGACAATGTGATGGTCTTGCCGGGCAAAGGCGCCAAGCTTTTAGACTTTGGCATTGCCAAGTTTGAGTACAATTCTTTGGTGACCACCGATGGCACCATTTTGGGCACCGTGGCGTATATGTCGCCTGAGCAACTCGAAAGCAGCCGCAACACCACCCATCAAAGTGACATCTACTCTTTTGGGGTGTTAATGTACCACGTCTTTGCCGGGCGCCTGCCTTTTAATGCCGAAACCCCGGGGGCAGCGGTGGTGGAGATCTTCAGCAAAACGCCGCCCACCCCCATGGAGATCAATCCCGAAGTGGGCCCAGATCTCAACCAGTTGATTCTGACCTGTATGCACAAGCGTCCTGAGCTGCGCTTTGCCTCGTGTCAGCAAATTCAGCGCATGCTGCAAGAGCTCATTAAGCGGGTGTACACACCGGGTGAAGTGGTGAATGCCACCTCAAGCCCCCGCTTGCCCCGTATTCGCTCTTTTGAGCGCTTTGACTTCTTAAAAGTTCTCACTACCCTGTGTAAAAAAGAAGCCACCGGTCTGTGCATGGTGTGGAGCTCCTTTCAAGAAACCAATATTTACATCGAAAACGGCAAAATTCGCCAGGTGGCGATGAAACATCGCGAAATTGAACCCGAGCAAGGGTTTTACGATGTGATCTGTTGGCACTCGGGTAACTTCTGTATTTTACCCACGGTACACGGGGGAGAAGATCAATTTGCCCATGTGTCTACCGCTATGCTTTTAGATGCTGCAGCAATGTACCTGCAAGATTTTGAATCCATGTGGGATATGTACCGCGACCAGGATATCCCTGAAATCGCCATGTACCCGGCCACCCAGGATAAACTCTCTCAAACCGCGCAGATCTTGCTGCAACACATTAACAACCACAGTTGTATTGGCCAGATTTACGCTGCCATTGATCTGGACCGTTTGCGCGTATTGCAAGGTCTTAAAGAGCTTGAAGACCGCCAGTTTATTTTCGTCGACCGCATTCGTGAAGAGGCGGCCTACCGGTACCCTTAGGGGTGACAAACTCAGCGTCGCCTGAGCCTTGGTGTACATGGGTTTAGGGTATTAAAAACACATTGAAACCGTGTAAAAAAGCCGCTGAGAATGCGGCTTTGGTGTTGAATTGAGCTTCGAAAATACGCCATGCTAAGTAAAAAAGGAGAATGTTCAGTGAAATTAATAACCTCCCTCTTTGCTGGCCTGTGTTGTCTTGCCTTTGGCGCTTGCCAACAGATGCCCAACACCCCCGACGTTTCAAATGCTCATTCAAATGCGAACCCCTCATCCGGGGCGGCCTCTCAAGCCTCATCTGGGTTTGAGGTCACACAAGCCTTCGGCGGTGGCGCCATTGGTTTTGGCGGTGGCTTTGCTCCCGCCCCTGCCCCTATTGCCCCGGCTCCCATTGCGGCCCCTGCATTTTCGACAGCTCCGCTGGCACCCCCCATTACCCGAACACCCATCAATAACGTGCCCGTGACGACCGTCGCACCCTTACCCGCGGCTTCGTTTCCCTCTACATCTATTCCCGCACCCCCGTTACCTGCAGCTCCATTGCCCGCAGCTCCTTTTCCAGTCGCTGCTCCACTGACGACGGCCCCGTTGCCAGCTACCTCGATTCCAGCGGCCCCACTGCCAGCGGCCCCCTTTACGGCTACCGCTCCGATCACAACCTCAGCAGGCACAACCAATTCAGCAGGCGCGACAGCTTCAGCCTCCGCTGATACTGAAATCAATGAACCCATGCCTGTGGCTCCCCCAGTGGGTCCGGGTAGCAATATTCCACCACCGGGCATTGGATTCGGTTACACAAACACGTACACCTCAACCCTGGAGGACTAGACGGATTTAAAAACGCGTGTATCATGTTCATTGTGGCTTATTCTGATTGCTTTTGATCAACCTTTAGGATAAGCCCCTTTACCCAACCCAGTGATTCTCGCCAGTGATTCTCGAACCCATTTTTCCGAAACTACAGGTGAAATGCTTCAGTTCACGACATCTGTTAAAGGAGCACTGACGGGTGCAGGAGCATTTTTCAATAAATCTGCAAGTTACCCTGGTGAACAGGTTGAACCCAATGAACTCGGGTTGTTTGTTAGGTAAATCGTTGTGAAAACAAAAATTTTTTATTTTTTCGTGGCCAATTTTTTGCTGGCATGTCAGACTTATGGAAAAGTAACTCAACAAGACTACTCATGTAGAGATATATCAATCGTCGATATATCATTACCTCGAAATCAGATATTACTTGATTCTATAAAGCTATTTGAGAAAATTAAAGTCATCAATACCCAGGCTTATATCAAGGAGCTTCAGAGGCTTACTGAGCTATCTAAAACTCAAAATATTGAAAAAAGTGCTGACGGTGTAAAAAACATTTCAACTCTATTTAGAGACGGTGAGCATTTTTTACGTCGAGAGTCAGACTATGTTGCATTCGTTGAGCTTTTAGAAAAATTAAACGTACGTGCTGATTTTAATGAAATATTAGAGGAAGCTGGTGAGTGGTATAGAAAATATCGTAACGAACAAGCTGTTGTGGGGAATATCTGTCCATAATTGTGAATGAGTTACTTGAATAAAATAAGTTTACGTCTGCGAATCAACTCTGCAGCTTGACGCGACATTGCTCCGCTCGCACGTCATCTGCGGCGTTAACATCCGGCTTAACGCTTCCCGTATTTCTGTATCCGCGCCCATTCTTCTGCACTCAGCGCCTGCTGAAAGCGGGGCTGCTGGGCGGCGGTCACACTGGCTAAAATCTGCTGAATCAGGGCTTTTTCTTCGCTGCCGACGCGCTCTAAGAAACCGCTGCTGCGGGCCAGATTGGCGGCCAAAATCGCCCGGTTTGCCACCGGGTAATCCTGCAGGCGACCTTCGCCTTTGATGGCTTTGCGCACCACGTTGTCGTAGTCGTTGCCCACGGCCTGGAGCATCTGACGCAATTGCTGGGTGTTGGCGGTCTTAAAGACCCGCTGCAGGGTTTTGGGGCTTAAGTCCTCAACGCGATCTTCGAGGGCGTTTTCACTGCGGGCGCTGCCGTTGGCTTCTTCAAAGAGGCGG
Source organism: Candidatus Sericytochromatia bacterium (assembly GCA_964229355.1). Lineage (GTDB taxonomy): Bacteria > Cyanobacteriota > Sericytochromatia > UBA7694 > UBA7694 > CAXRDE01. Next base: position 26,131 of record CAXRDE010000018.1, read on the forward strand.
CTTTGCAGCTTGGCCTGTTGACGGGCGCGGTACCCTGCGTTGTAGGTGGGCGTGTCGGTGTAGCGGAAGCGGGCTTCAATTTTACCGTTGTGGGTGTCGATGCCTTCAATTTGCAGGTTGTCACGGTGCAGCAAAGACTGCGAAAATTCATTCAACGACAAATTCAGCAGGTTGCCGTCGCGCTGTACGTCGAGCAAATAATTGTTGAGCTGGCTTTCGCTCAGGCGAGTGGCCAGTTTTTTGGTGTTCAAAAAGTGCAAGAGTTTGGCCCGGTCCACGCTCAGCTCAATATTATCCCCTTTAAAGTCAATGTTTACCAGGCCGTCCACGAACCAGCGATCAATTTTGACTTCAAACTTGCCGTTGACGAAGTGCACTTCGGGCTTTAGGTTCAGGCCCGCTGCTTTCAGGTTTTGATCCACCAGGGCCTGGACCGATTGATCAAACTCGGGCTGGCGGGGGCTAAACTGGGCGGTTCCGCTCAGCTCCACTTCGGTTTTACGGGTGCTGTCCAGACTCAGGCGCTCTAAATTCAGTTGAATCTGGGTGGAGCCCAGACGGGTTTCAAGATCGGGCAATTGCAGGCTGGCGTTAATGGTTTGCCCGCCACTTAAGGCATTGCCGTCACGGGCATCGCCCTGAATGCGTCCTTTTTCTAAGTTGAGCGTAATTTCATCGTTGGTAAAAAACTGGGGGGTATCGGCCTGGCTGGTCCAACGCTGAGAAATGGTTTCGAGCATGGCCTGAGCGTCTTTGCTGCGGCTCAGCAATTCTCGCAACTGCTCGGTTTTTAAATGCACTTTGCCTTCCACGTCATCCAGCACAAAGGCTTCTGCACGCTGGACTTTGTTTTCGGAGTGGTAGCCCTCGACCTGTAAATGGCCTTCGACCTGACCGCGGGCCATGGGGGTTTTGAGGGTGTGCTCCAGTTCGGCGTTCAGGCTTTCAAAGGCCACGCTGCCATCTTTAGCTTCAAGCTGGCGCAGGGTACCTTCGCGAGCGGCAAAGTTCATTTCGGCGCGGGGGGTGTCGCCTTTCAGCAGCTCGGTGTGTACAGCGGCATCGAACTCACCTTCGGCCATGCTGACACCTTCGGTGGCATGACTGGTGATCGCGTCGGTGTGCAGATTGAACTGGGCGTCGCCGCTGCTGCTTTCATCGTCCACAAAGCGGTACTGACTGTGGACCTCGCCACTCACATTCATTTGCTCAGCGGTCACCGACTGACGATCCACCTGCAACTGCTCGACGCGTAGCTCGCCCTGGCCTGAAATTTCGCCTTTGTGGGTACTGTCTTTCAGGGTGCCTCGGCTGCGCAAGTGAAGGCCCTGAACCTGAGCTACTCCTTCGTCCTGAGTGCCCTGGGTGTCGATGCGGGTGACTTCTGCGTCGAGTTTGAGGGTACCGGTGCTGCCATCGGCCTGAGACTGTCGAACATCCAGGCTGGCCTGGCTGGCGTCCATATGGCTGCGGAAACGCCCTTGCTCACGGGAGATTGAACCCGCGCCGCCGTCTAAGGTGGCGGTGACGTCCACAGATTCCACGGTTTCACCTTGTTCTTCTCGATGCATGCGGCCGGAGGCCTGGGCGTTTTGCTCGCCCCAACGAAGTTCTGCATCTGCACCCTGCTGGCGGTAGCTGATCTGTTCTTGATCCACGTCGATTTGTAATTCACCACCGCCCTGGGCGGTGGCGCTTTCGGCGCTGGCCTGCAGGTGAATGCCGTGTAAGCTGGCCAACATCTGTTGATCTTGACGACTCCACTGGGCGCCCTCGCTTTGGACTTGCACTTTAAAGTGGGCATCTGCGTCCGTTAACAGTTCACTGTAGGCAAACAGATTTTGCACCACTTTTTGGAAGGGCTCCTGATTTAACAGGGTCGTAAGCTGTTGGATTTGTCGTTGGCTGAGTCCCAGGTCTTCAGACATGGCGGCCACGTCTTCGGGTTTAAGGGCTTTAAAGAGGGCTTCCAGTTGGGTCTTGCCAAAGGCCTGCAAAATGTTCTCAAACTGTTGGCGGTTAATGCCCAATTTGTCTAAGCGCAGAAGCAAATCGTCTTTGAAGTCGGTGAGCAGGGTTTGAATCTGGGCAATTTTTGCTTCGTCGAGCACGCTTTGAAACGCCAGGGTGCCGTCGATGGCGCCACTGCGAACGCGTTGGGCTTCACCCGATAAGCTGGCCTCCAGGTCTTCGATGCGGCTTTCAAAATGCCCGATGGGCGTGCCATCGGCCTGTTGGGCCCGGGCACTGACTTCCAGGGCCGGCGTGGCCAATTGGGTGCGTTGGGCATTGCTGTCCAGGGTCACATTGGCATTGGCCTGGGCACTCAGAATGGGTTGGCTACTCTGTGCATCTGCTTTAAGGGCTGCAGTGGCAGATACCTGGGCTGCTCCCGTGGCTTCGAGGCCCTGGCCCGGTACAAAACGGGCTTGCAGTTCGCCCTGGAGATTGCTGGTCACAGAAAGGTGCTTGCTGGTTTTTAAGGCTTCAATAAAATCGCTGGTTTTGAGCAGGTGCTGGAGCTCGGGTTTCCAGAGCAAACTGGCAGCCTGGCGGGCATGGTCATCGCTGAGGCCGGCGGCGCTGAGCTGGGCCTGGGTTTCGGCCTGGGAGCGACTTTGGGGTAAGGCGGCTAGACTGTCTAAGTCGGCACCCTTGAGGAGTTCCTTGACGGCATCTAAGGCTAGCTCCATTTCAACTTTGGCGCGGGCGTCGGGTACGTTCACCTGCCATTCGCCGTCACGGGTCTGCTGCAAACGAACACCGGCGGCATCACCGCTCAGGGTTGCGCTAGATCCCCGTTTGCTTTCGTAATGGGCCTGCCCTGACACCTGTGTAGCCTGGGCGTCGAGATCTTTTTCGCTGGCGCGAATATTCAGGCCGTGGGCCTCGCCCGAAATCGTGGCGGTGGGGCCATGGTTTACCTGAGCTTTGACCTGGGCACGGGCTTCGCTGTCGTTGAACTGCAGGTCAATGCGTGTGCCGCCTTCTTCGGGCTTTTGCAGGTCTAAGTGACTTTGGCGGGCGCTGAGCTGGGCCTTTACGTGCACCTGTCCCTGGTCATCCTGGTGATCGACGGTGAGTTGGGCATCGAGTTGCTGCGCATCGAAGCGTTGTTGAGCGGCGCCGGTGGTGTCGGTACCCATGTGGGTCTCCACCTCGCGTGCTTTGGCGCTGACCTGAACTCGGCTTTGCTGGCCGCTGCGATCTTGTCCTGTGGCCTGGGCCTGAAGGTCTTGATGAGAGGTGCTGACGCCGTGCTCATCAAGGCGTATTTGACTGCGCGCGCTTTGCACTTCCACCACGGCCTTTTCAATTTTACTGAGCCAGGTTTTGTCAGAGAGCAAGTGGCTCAGGGCATCTTCTTTGCCCTGGGCCAAAAGTTCTAGATCTTGATCTTGAATGCCCGCATGGCTTAACACCGAGCGCAATTGCATGGCTACTGGCTGAGGGCCTTTGAGCAGGTTACGCACCTGCGATAATAGTCTGTCTTCGTTCAATTGGGCCTGAGCACTCACGCCCTGTACATCCAGCGTCTGGCTCTTGCGATCCAGGCTGACTTGTCCTTGCTGAGCCTGTACCTTGAGGCTGTCCTCACCCCGTGTGCCGCTGACCCCCAGCGCACTTAAGGCCAGACGGCTTTGGCCGAGTTCGGTTTTAATGCGGCCATAGGCGGTATCCTGGCCGGTTTTGAGTTCTAAAAAGCCCTGGGCTTCGCCTTCGTGCTGACCGCCGTTGACGTTACGGTAACGGCCTTCAAGGTTTAAGACGGCTTCTAAATGGTCTCCGGCTTTTTCTGCCAGGGTACGAGGCAGGTACAATTGTTCTTTCATTTCGCGGGCGTCAAGCGACAGCTGTACGGTGGTGTCTTTGAGCACCACTTCGGTGTCTAAACGGCCCTTCTGAAAATCGTAATTTAAACCGGCTTCCAGGCGTCCCTGAATGCGATCGGGCTGGGCATCGGCGCGGGCCGGTGCACCCTGGGCCTGTGAACTGCCGGTGACCGTGACGCCGTCAAAATTTGCTTGGAGGCCGCTGGCGCTGGCTTCAAAGCGGGTACCTTTGGCCAGATCCAACTGCAATTGCCCACTGGGTTTGGCCTGCTGGCCAGTGATGGCATCTAAGGCAAGGGGAATATTTTGTACCGATAGGGTTTTCGGTTTCAGGTAGATGCGGTCATCTCGACGCTCCACCTCTAAGTCCAAACCCATGGCTTTGAGTTGGGGCAGGGCATATTTTTTGAGCCCGTGCTCGCCCAAACGCAAGCGCACCGAAGAACCAAAACCCGGTGACTCTAAATACACCTGCCCGCCCGCATCGCTTTTAATAATAATGGGGCGGGTGGCAATAATGCCACTGCGCGCCTGAATCACATAACCCGGACCACCACTGCGTTTGTCGTCCACCCAGCGGGTGTCGGCTTCCACCCAGCCGCCGCTCTCTTCTTCCACAGCCTTGCGAATGCCGTCCACCAGGGGGCCGTTCCAGTCAAAGGTTAGACGGCCTGAGGTGGTGCCCGAAATATCCTGACGGGAGGTATCGCCAATGCCGTCCACATCTTTGAGGTCCACATCCAATTGCAGCTTCAGGTCTTCATAGCGGGCGTTGAGCCGGGGGCGATCCTGGGCTGGATAGTAGCTGACGGTGTGCTGCCCCGCGTTGTAGGTGAGCACGGCCCGGTTATGGGCTAAGTTTTGTTTCAGGTGAGCGGGCAGGTCAGGGGCCTGAGCGGCTTCTTCGGCGTTTAAGCGCCCGTCTTTGTTTTGATCGGCGGCACGGGCGGCTTTGGCCCAGTCTTTTTGCTCGTAGGTTTTGGCCTGCAGGGCTGTGTCATAACCGCTTTCGTCATCGTTGAGGGCAAAAGAAATGGCCTGGGTGGCATTGCCCTGTTTGGCCAGCTCGCCCAGCTCTGAACGCAGGTGAGCCGATGCTTTTTGGTCTAAGTTGCCGTCTAAAGCGTCGGCCAACCACTGATCAAAGTCCCCGTTGGGCTGCTCTTTTAAGAAAGCAGCCTTTAGACTGGCGTACTCCTGGCGGGTCAACTGGTGGTCGTTTAAGGCCTGACTGAGGGCCGAGTTGCCGCCGTTGCTTGCATTGCCCTGCGGGGGCTTGCCGTTGGCGCGTTGGCCTTGCCAGAAGTGGTTTACATTTTCGCGGTTAAATTGAATGGACATAGGGTTTACATTCCAATATCGTCATGGAGGAGATGGGCGTTCAGTTCATAATACAACTCCTGGCTAATAATGGCCGGGTGGTTGTTTTCGAAGTCGGCGTAATGGGTCTGGTAAATTCCCATATAAAAGGGGTTTTCTAAAATGTTTTTAATGGTATTCGGCTGCCATTTGCCCCCGCGCTTGGTGGGCACCTTCTGGTGGCTCAGGTCGCGTACGATCTGGCGCAGTGAATGCCCTCGGGCCCGCTGTTTGTAAATGCGGCGTACCACCTGGGCTTCTTCGGGGATCAGGGCATACTCGTTGTCACTATTGACCCGGTAGCCGTAGGGGCAAGCGCCGCCGTTGTGCCGGGAAATCTCGCTGCGACGGGGGGTGGGGCCTGTGGCTTCTTGCGGTGTTTCTGAGCTCAACTGGGGGATTTGCTGCAGAACATCTAAAATTTCAGGGGCGCTTTCGGGGGTAAAGACCAGCGCTTGCTCCACGGCCACCAGGGTGCCATGATTGCGTTGGGCAAACCATTGTAGTAGGTGGTATACGTCATAAAAGCGGCGACCCAGATGCAGGAGGCTTTGCACCATCAGACAGTCTTTGCGGTGCATGTGCTGCAAAATACCTTTGAGTACGGGGCGCTCGCCAGGGTGCTGTTGCAGGGAGTGATCGCGCTGTAGGCCTTGCCACTCCCAGGGGTGGGTCTGGCAGTGCTGGGCAAGACGTTCACCCACGTCATCTGCCAGAGCAGCGGCGGTGTCGCTGGGGGTTTCAGGAGACAGCCATAAGTAACCATAGGCCTTTGTCATGGTTGACGGCCCTGGTAAGCGGCTGGCAAAAAATTCATTTTGTTTTTGAAAAAAATCACGTGAACGACCCCTGCTGTTTTATCGGGGGGCGCGGCCTGATTCTTGTGTCGCTTTTGCGCTTTTGTGAGAAAGTTGCTCGTTTCTTTGCCAAAACCGTGCTATACCTGAAAAAAATATTTGAACGGAGGGGTTTACCATGCATCATGAAATTACCACGCTATTGACCTTGCTCATGATCGCCACGTCAGTGGCCATGTTGGTGCGCTATATTAATTTGCCGTACACGGTCATGCTGGTGTTAGGCGGCCTATTGTTGGGGGTCTTGCACTATTTACCTGAGGTGAAGATGTCGCCCGAGGTGGTCATGACCATCTTTTTGCCTATTTTATTATTTGAAGCGGCCATTAATATTGAGTACAGCCATCTCAAGGCCGATTTAAAACCGATTTTGACCTTTGCGGTGCCGGGGGTTTTGATCAGTCTGGGGGTCACCGCGGCCTGTATGCATTACGGCGTAAACTTTCCCTGGCCCATTGCCCTGCTTTTTGGCTCGCTGATTGTGGCAACCGACCCGGTGTCGGTGCTGGCCATTTTTAAAAAACTGGGGGTTCCGCCCCGCCTAACGGCCCTGGTAGAAGGCGAAAGTCTGTTCAATGACGGCACCGCCGTGGTGGCCTTCCAAATTGTGTTGGCCATGGTGGTGACCGGTAGCTTTAGTGTCATGTCGAGCATTCAGCAGTTTTTGTTTGTGTGCTTTGGCGGGCTGGCCGTGGGCATGGTGTTGAGCTATGCCGCCATTGTGGTGCTCGAAAAATTTGATGATCATTTGTTGGAGCTGATGATTACCACGGTGCTGGCCTATAGTGCCTATCTGGTGGCCGAACACTTTCATGTGTCGGGCGTGATTGCGGTGGTGAGTGCAGGCATCATGATGGGCAATCTGGGCTGGGAAAAAGCCATGACCCCTACCACACGGGTGACCATTTCCACCTTTTGGGAGTTTGCGGCCTTTTTAATCAACTCTTTGATTTTCTTGTTGATTGGTTTACAAATTCACCTCAAAGAGCTGCGTGAGTTCTGGCCGCTGATTGCAGTGGGTATTTTTGCCCTGTTTGCGGGCCGCATGGCCTCAGTTTACCCGCTGGCAGCCCTGTTAAATGCTTTCAACGCCAAAATCCCCGTGCGCTGGACCCATATTTTAGTATGGGGCAATTTAAAAGGGGCGTTGTCCATGGCGCTGGTCATGAGCTTGCCCGCAGATGTACCCTATCGCCGCGAGCTGCTGGTGACCATCTTTGGCGTCGTGCTTTTTTCGCTGTTGATTCCAGGGGTGACCATGGGGCGCTTTTTGCAGATGCTGGGTGTGGGTCAAAAAGACGAGGTGGTGGCCGATTTTGAAGCCAGGCGCGGAGAGCTTTTGGGACTGCGCACGGCCTTAAGTGAACTGGAGGAACTCTATGCTCATGGGCGTTTGAGTGCGCTCATGTACGGGCAACAGCAGCAACAGTACCAGGCAAAAATTACCCAGGCCGAGCAAGTCTTAGCTGCGATGGTAGACGGCAACGCCATGCTGGAGACCTTAGAAAGTCACGCGGTCCAGCGGCATTTGTTGGTGGCGCAAAAAAGCAGTTACCGAGAGGCGTATCGCAGTGGCCTCTTGTCTGAGGGAGCAGCTCACGCCCTGATTCGTGACGTGAACAATGAGCTAGAGGCCCTTGAACAACAACATGACGGCCATTAATCTGTTTTAAAACCCAACTCCTGCTGCAGGCCCCTGATACAATGCAGCAGGAGTTTTTTTATGTTAGATGTACAAGATTTAACGGTGGCCTTTGGCAACCGCACCCTGTTTGAAGATGTTAGCCTGCAATTGTATCCCGAGCACCGCTATGGCCTGGTGGGGGCGAACGGTGCTGGCAAGTCCACCCTCTTGAGTGTGCTGTGTGGCCATATGCAAGATTACAGTGGCAACGTACAGTGGCCGGCGTCGGTACAGGTGGGCGTGCTTGAACAAGACCATTTTCAATACGAAGACCAGAGTCTGCTGACCACTGTCTTGCAAGGCCGCGAAAAACTCTGGCAGGCTTTGCAAATTCAGCACCAACTGAGCCAAAAAACTGACTTCACCCCCGAAGATACCGAAAAATACACCCAGGCACAATTGGTGATTGATCAGGAGCATGGCTATGCTGCCGAAAGTGAAGCGGCTCGATTGTTAAGCGGTCTGGGCCTGCGTCCTGAGCAACACCAGGGGCCTTTGTCGGCCCTTTCAGGGGGGTATAAACTGCGGGTGCTCATGGCCCGTTTGCTGTTCAGTCAGCCCCAGGCACTCTTGCTCGATGAGCCTACCAACCACCTGGATCTCTATGCCATTAAATGGTTGGGCGAATACCTCAGTCAATACCGTGGGTTGCTGGTGGTGATCTCCCATGACCGCACCTTTCTCAATGAGGTGTGCACCGATATCTTAGACGTGGACTATGGCACTGTTAAAATTTACAGCGGCAATTACGATGCCTTTGTGAACACCAAAGCACTGTTGGCGGAACAACTGGACCGCGAAATTGAAAAACAGGCCCAGTTGCGAGAGGAAACCGAACGCTTTATTAACCGCTTTCGGGCCAAAGCCACCAAAGCCTCAGCGGTGCAGTCACGGGTGAAAATGTTGGAGCGCATGGACCAACTCGAAAAACGGCCGTCTTCGCGCCGCTACCCTCACTTTGGCTTTCAGACCCAGCAGCGCTCAGGCACCATCGCCTTGCGGGTGAAGGCGGTGTCAAAGGCCTTTTACACCCACGCGGTGCTGAATCAGGTTTCTTTTG